>JARFTZ010000063.1 GCA_029289235.1 Gammaproteobacteria bacterium | reverse complement strand
GCTCAACGTCGTCGCCGGCGCCACCAAGAGCAACATGACCCAGGTCGTCAAGGGCGTCGCCCCCTTCCTGCTCTCGCACCTCGTCATCCTGACCCTGCTCATCCTCTTCCCGGCGCTGGTCATCGTGCCGGGGCGGTGGTTGGGCGGGTTCTGAGTTTCAATGTGTTTCGGGGGCTGCCGGCATCCTGCGCTATCATGCGTCGATGCGACTGACATCGGCTACTCTGTTGTTGTTCTTGGCCTTCCTGGCGATCGGTGGTTGTGCGACCGATTTTCGTTCGGGACGGGCGCAGGAGCCGCGGTTTGATCCGCGCTATCTGGCTAAAACCGAAATCGACCGCGTCATCGACGCGAGCCGTGCGGAGGTGATGACCGGATTGCGCCGGCTGGCTCACAAGCTTTACCGGCGCAATCCGTGGGAATGGAAGAAAGGCGGTCGACTTGGTGTTGATACAGCAGTCGATCGCCTGTTCGCCGGCTCGCTCGATTTTCCGGAGCTGGGCGGGCGGCGCGGGGGAAATGCAGCCCTGTTCGCTTTCAGTGCCGCATATCAGGGTGACCGGATCCTGGCCGTAATGGCCGGCCTGATCGGGATGGTCGACGCCGCGTTCGAGCACAAGGACGATTTCTACGTGCTCGACAACCTCGATGAGCAAAAGCTCTACAATTGCGCCCGCAACATCGAAATCGCCGTCTGGAAAATGTCCTCGACCCGGAATGCCAATGGCGGCCTCCTGCTCGTATCCAACGAGCTGGATCCGAATAACCCGAATCTGAGTTTTGAGCGTGAATTCGGACGCATCATCGGCCTGCTCGATTTTCTGGCCAAGGTTGTCGCCGACAAGCATGGTCGTTCGATCACGCGCCTGACCCAGAGCATTGCGACGGCGGTCTTTCTTCCCGTTGGCTCGCTTTGAATCAGATGAAATCCAGGATGAAGTCCATCGTTATCCTCATTTCCGGACGTGGCAGCAACATGCAGTCTTTGCTGGCTGCCGCGGCAGACGGCTCGTTGCCTGTTTGCGTCGCCGCAGTGCTCTCCAACCGGCCCGGCGCCGCTGGCCTGGAAACGGCCGGCGCAGCAGGTATTCCGACGCGTGTCATCGACCACACGCTTTACCCCGACCGGGAATCGTTCGACGCCGCCATGGCCGAAGCGATCGATGCCTTTTCCCCCGATCTGGTCGTTCTCGCCGGCTTCATGCGAATCCTGAGCAACGGCTTCGTCGAACGCTACGCCGGACGGATGATGAACATTCATCCCTCGCTGCTGCCGATGTTTCCGGGTCTGCATACGCATCGGCGCGCGCTGGAAGAAGGCGTGCGCATTCATGGCTGCACGGTGCATTTTGTGACGCCGACGCTCGATCACGGGCCGATCATCATCCAGGCTGCCGTGCCGGTTGTCGCCGGCGACGATGAAGCGTCGCTGGCGGCGCGGGTCCTCGCGCAGGAGCACCGGATCTATCCGCAGGCGGTGCGCTGGTTTGCCGACGGCCGGTTGCGTTTGCTTGACGGGCGTGTCGAAGTGGCCGGACGGCAGGCTGCCGACGCCGCGTTGCTTTCGCCGACGTTGCCGGAGAGCGACTGACCGGATGGGGGAGAGCGATGCCGCGTGCGCTGCTCGTCACCCTGATCATCTCGCTGGGGTTGCATCTGGCCGTATTGTTCGGCCCTGACCTTGAGTTGCCGGATGTGCCGGCGCCGCTGCCGATCGTGGCCGAGTTGCGTCCTCCGCCATTGCCCGAGCCTAAGCCCGCTGACTCCGCGAGGCGCGTTCCGGAACCGCCGGCACGCAAGGTTGTTGCCCCGAGGAAGGCCGCGCGGAAAGAGCCCCAGCCGCCTGCAGTTCGTCCTCCTTTGTCTGCCGCCAAGGACCGAACGGAGGTCCCGGCGTCCGTGGTGAACACGCGCATCGATGGTGTTGCCGATGCGGCGGCATCAGAAGCGGTGGCCGCCGCTCAGGAGTATCCGTCGGTGGGCGAGGTTGCCCCGGCAACGTCGCCCGCCGAGCCACGCCTGCCCGCCCGCGGCGTCATTCAGTTTCGCGTCGACCGAGGCGATTCAGGCTTCGAGATCGGGCGGGCTCATCAGGAGTGGGAGTTCACCGACGGCCGCTATCGGCTGCGTTCAGTCGTCGAGACGACGGGGCTGGTGCGGCTGCTGCGCACCGTCTTCATCGAGATGGAAAGTCTGGGGCGATACTCCGGGGGGGGGTTGCAACCCGACGTCTTCGCCATCCGCCGCGATACGCGCAAGCCGCGGGAGCGGGCGCTGTTCGACTGGGAGACAATGCGTGTCCGGGTAGGCAATCGCAGCGATCAGGTGCTCGATCCCGGCGCGCAGGATCTGCTTTCGCTCTACTATCAACTTGGCTTCCTCGATCTGTCGGCAACCGGGCAGGCCTCGCTGCCCGTGGCAACCGGGAAGAAATACAGCACGTATCGCCTGGAAGTGTTGGGTGACGAGGAAATCGAGGTGCCGCTCGGTGTTCTGCGCACCCTGCATCTGCGCGCACCGGGCGACAATGTCACGGAATTCTGGCTGGCTTACGATTACGGAAAACTCCCGGTTAAAATTCGCCACCTCGATTCCGACGGGGGCAGCCTGGTACAGGTCGCCACCGAAATCCAAACAGGACCCTGATATCGCATGCGCTTTCCTCCCGCCCAACTCAAACACGCCGAAACGCTCCTCGCCGAATTGCTGCGTTCGCCGTTCGCCGCCGATTCCGTTGTCTCGCGCTATTTCCGCCAGCATCGCGAACTCGGCCACAAGGACCGCGGCTTCATCGCCGAGACCGTCTACGCGGTGTTGCGCCACAAGCGCTCGCTGTCCGCGCGCTGTCTCGATCAGGTGTCGTCGCGACGCCTGATCCTGGCATCTCTCGCCTGTCTGCAAGGTTTGAACCGGCGGGAACTGGATGACGTACTCAACGACACGGAAAAAAAGTGGCTGGCGGAAGCCAAGGCCATCCGGCTGGAGACGTTACCCCCGGCGGTTCGTCTCGATCTGCCGGATTGGCTTTACGAATTGCTCGCGCAGCAGTACGCGCCGGAGGATCTGGAGTCGCTGGCGAAAACCCTGAACCAGCCCGCGCCGCTCGACCTGCGCGTGAATACCCTGAAAGCCGAGCGCGATGCCGTGCTCGAACGCTTGCGCGCCGACGGCTTGTTCGCCGAGGCGTGTCCCTATTCGCCGGTGGGCATTCGGTTGGCAGGAAAGCCCGCGCTCTCGCGCCATCCGCTGTTCGTTGACGGCAGCATCGAGGTTCAGGATGAGGGCAGCCAGTTGCTCGGCTTCCTGTTGCAGCCGAAGCGCGGGGAGATGGTCGCCGATTTCTGCGCGGGCGCCGGCGGAAAAACGTTGATGCTCGGAGCGCTGATGCGTTCGCAGGGCCGTCTGTACGCCTTCGATGTGGCGGAAAAGCGGTTGGCGAAACTCAAGCCGCGGTTGGCCCGCTCGGAGTTGTCCAATGTCCATCCGGTGCGCATCGATTCCGAGCACGACCAGCGCGTCAAACGGCTGGCGGGAAAACTTGATCGGGTGCTGGTGGATGCGCCGTGTTCCGGTCTCGGTACCTTGCGTCGCAATCCGGATCTCAAGTGGCGGCAAACACCGCAAAGTGTCGCCGAACTGACGGCCAAGCAGGCATCGATTCTTTCTGCGGCGTCATCGCTGGTGAAGCCGGGCGGGCGTCTCGTCTATGCGACGTGCAGTCTTCTCGATGGCGAGAACGATGCGGTGGTGGCGGGGTTTCTGGCCAACCATCCGGATTTCGTCGTACTCCATGCGGGCGAAATCCTGCGTCGGCAGGGTATCGAAATCGAAGCAGAGGAAACGCTGCGCCTGCTGCCGCACCGGCATGGTACGGACGGGTTCTTTGCCGCGGTGATGGAGCGGCGATGAGCTTGCGGTGCGCATCCGCTTGCGCAGGCGGATACGGATAAAAAAATCCCGCGCCGGTGTGGCACGGGATTGAAAGTCCCATCGTTGCGATGGGTCAGGGAGGGTCAAACATTGTCAGCGGGGGACGCTGAAGCAACGACTGCAGTATAAGAGCGCAGTTGCCGGAGAGTCTGTGGTGAGTGTTGCGGCTTTTCGTGACCGCATGTGACCGGTTGCTCAGTGTTGCGAATGACGGGATTTTTGTTGTTTCCAGTGGCGCAGCGCATACCACACGAGCGTGCACGGCACGGCAATGGCCAAGGCCTTGACCAGGTCCAGGCGTCCTTCGCTGAGCAGATCCCAGGCAAGCACGCCGACAAAAATTCCGGTTCCTTCGGCGATCGGGAAGCTCGTCGGGCGGAGTGACATGGTACTTAACCGTGTGTTTTTCCAGGAGAAAGCACGGAAATCGGCGTGGCCGAGGCGGTGAGGGGGGCGTGAGCAGCGAGGCCGGCAATCGTGCGTTGCACGTTGCGGAAAATATCGGAGATCTGAATGAACAGGAGCATGCGAGGAGTCTCCACCGGTCTGATCATCAAGGCGCCGATCTTAGTACAGGGCCTGGAGGCGACTTTGGTGCTTTCGTCAGGGTTGTGTGACGCTCTGTAACAGGGGCCAGCTCAGCGTGAAGCGGGCGCCGCCGAGTGGCGACTCGTCGGCAAAGGCGCTGCCACCGTGCTGTTCGAGCACCAGGCGGACGATCGCCAGACCAAGGCCGTGACCGCCGGTTGCGCGGTCGCGTGAACGGTCGAGCCGGGTGAATGCGGTAAATACGCGCTGGCGCTCTTCCGGAGGGATGCCGATTCCGTCGTCGTCGACGTGCACACGGATGTTCTTGCCGACGACCTCGGTGCTGACGACGATCCTGCTCCGCGTGTATTTGAGCGCGTTGCGCAGCAGATTGGTCACCGCATACGGCATGCTCTTCAGGTCGAGTTCCACTTTCTGGCCCTCCGGCAGGCTGCTGGTATCGATCGAGATATCGAGGTCGCGGCCGAGAATGCGCAGGGATTCGACTTCGTCCGCCAGCCAGGAGGCGAAGTCGACCGAGGTGAGATGCAGTTCGGGTTGCTCCCGTTCGAAGCGCGAATAGGCCAGGCTGGACTCGATGAGTTCGTCGAGTTCGTCGAGATCCTCTTCCATCATTTGCCAGAGCCGCTCGCGCTCTTCCTTTTCGGGCGTCTCGGCCAGCATTTCGAGGGCGAAGCGCATGCGGGCGATCGGCGTGCGCAGTTCGTGGGAAATGGCCGAGGAAAGCTCCTTCTGCGTCGCGATCAAGCGCTGAATGCGCTCGGCCATCCCGTTCATGGTTTCGGTAAGCAGGTCGAAGGCGCTGCTTCTGGCTTCCGGCGCGCGTCGCTCGAAATTGCCTTCACCGAGTGCGCGCGCCGTTTTTCGCAGCGCCTCGAGGTCTCGCCATACCGGACGGACCCAGAACCAGACGGCGATCGCCAGGAACAGGCCGATCAGGCTCCAGGTGAGCAGGCGGATCCGCAGCTCGAAGGGGAGTGCGCGCGGTCTCTCGGTGTTCCCGTCCGGGCGGATCGGGCCGACGACGAGAATTTGCGGAGTCTGTTTCAGGCGGTGGTAGATGATGTCGCCTTCCGAGTCGACCACCAGTTCCCCTGCATCGAGCTTCTCAGCCTGCCTGGGCTTGAGCTTGAGTGTCCAGCGCTCGACGATGTCGATCTTGTAGGCGAACTTGGAGTCCAGTTCTTTTATGATGTCCGGCCATTCGCTGCGCGGTTTGCGGAACAGCGCGTCCTCGACGAGCACGATCGTGCCTTGCATGAAGCGGCTGGTGTAATCGTCGGTGATACCCTTCAGGGCGGACGAGATGACGAAGTCGGCGACGAAGGCGATGACCACGAACGAGCCCATCACCAGCAGGTAAAAGCTGAGGAACAGCCGCGACAGGCTATAGCCGCCGCGCCAGGGCGAGTGCTTGTTGCGCCCGAGAATGCTGAGCAGGCTGCTGCTTCCCCTGCCGCCTGCCGTGCTATTGCCAGTCATGCTTGCTGAACAGATACCCCTTGCCGCGCACAGTCTTGATGCGCGTCGGGTTTTCGGGGTCGTCGCCCAATTTGCGCCGCAGGCGCGAGATGCGGGCGTCGATGGAACGGTCGAGACCGTCGAAGCCGATGCCGCGCAGTTGCTGCAGCAGGTCGTCGCGCGACAGGATGTTTCCCGCATGCTTGGCCAGCAGCCAGAGCAGGTCGAACTCCGCGGTTGTCAGGTCGATCACCTCTTCGCCGAGGTGGGTGCTGCGTGTCGCCTGGCTGATGCGGAAGTTGCCGAAGGAGAGTTCGGTGCTGTCTCCGCTTTCGCCGTGTTCTTCCGGGGGTGCGATGCCAGGCGTCCGGCGCAGCAGGGCCTTGATCCGCGCAAGAAGAAGACGGGGTTGAACCGGCTTGGCGAGATAATCATCGGCGCCGAGTTCAAGGCCGAGAATCTGGTCGAGATCCTCGTCGCGAGCGGTGAGCATCAGGATGACGCCCTGGTACTTGTCGCGAACCGCCCGGCAGACCTCGAATCCGTCCTTGCCGGGGAGCATGATGTCCAGAATGACCAGGTCCGGGTTGTCGTTCAGGATCCGTGTCTCGGCGGTGTCGCCGCGCGCCTCGATGGCGACGTCGAAATCGTTCTTCTGCAGGTATTCAGCGGTCAGTTTGGCCAGGCGGTCATCGTCCTCGACCAGCAGGATGCGTGTTTTCATGGCGTTGTGATGACATTCCGAAAAATGGATCGACAAGATGATACTCGATGATTTGCATCATGCCGCGCATGCAACGAGAAAACCGGTTGTGCACTGATAGAATCCACTGCGTTTTTGTTTTCCGGATTTTCTCACATGCATGTTTCTCCACGGATGGCCTTCGGCGGGCTGACGGTTGTCTCGCTCGGACTGCTCGGCGCCGGTTTGGCGCTGGGAGAGTGGTTCCGGCTGCAGCCGTGCTATTGGTGCAATTTTCAGCGCCTGATCTACCTCGTTCTGGCATTTGTCGGTTTGTGCGGCATTTTGAAACCTGCGTGGGCGAAATCATGGAGCCTGTTGGCGGCTGCTGTCGCTGCTGGTGGCGTTTTCTCCGCCGGCAAGCAAAGCTGGATGCAGTTCGCGCCCGAGGAGGCGATCGAGTGCGGCTTCGGCGACCCCACGCTCGTCGAGCGGGTGGTGGACTGGCTGGGCAACGTCTGGCCGTCGATGTTCATGGTCACCGGATTGTGCAAGGAAAAGGACTGGGTCTTCCTCGGCTTGTCACTGGCAAACTGGTCGGCGCTGTGCTTTCTGTCTTTGGCGGTTTTCTTCGTGTGGTTCCATCGGGCAACCCGCGCTGACGGATTGCGCTCAAGGTAGCGCGCATGGCTTGTGCATCGTAATGGTGCGCAAGCGAGGCGCCGTGGTGCAATCGCCGGGCCTGCGCCCGGATATTTGGCGCGGGGCAGTGGAATGCGACCGGGCGCGTTGTTTGCTTCGCGGTGCCTTGGGGAGTGATTCCCCGTTGTGTTGCTGTAGTTCGTAACCCGTTGATTCGGTATCATACGCAGCTTTTCTTGAGGCCAATTTTCCTTCCGGGAGATCGTTGATGAAAACTTCCTTTTCGGCAAAGCTCCGTCGGCTCGCGCTGATGTCTGCCTGCGTCCTGGCGGTCGGCAGCGCGGTTGCACAAGAGGCCGGGGTTCTCAATATCTACAACTGGGCCGATTACATCGCGCCGGATACGGTCAAGAACTTCGAGAAGGAAACGGGCATCAAGGTCCGCTACGACTTGTTCGACAGCAACGAGTCGTTGCATGCCAAGCTCGTGGCCGGCAATTCCGGGTACGACATCGTCGTTCCCGGTTCGCACTTCGCAAAGCAGCAGATTGCGGCGGGCCTGTTGCAGAAGCTCGACAAAAGCAAGCTGCCGAACCTGAAGAACCTGGATCCGGCGATTCAGGCGCAGCTCGCGAAGATGGATCCGGGCAACGACTATCTCGTCGACTGGCTGTGGGGCTACACCACGGTCGGGGTCAACGTGGACAAGGCCAAACAGGCCTTGGGCGGTGATCTTCCCGAGAATGCCTGGGATCTGCTGTTCAAGCCGGAGCATGTCAGCAAGCTCAAGAAGTGCGGCGTGGCGTTCCTCGACTCGGCCTCGGAGGTGATGCCAATCGCGTTGCACTACATCGGCAAGGATGCTTACAGCAAAGACAAGGCGGATTACGCCGAAGCGGAAAAAATGCTCAAGGCGATCCGCCCGCACGTGACGCGCTTTGTCGGGTCGGGTTCCGACTATATCGACCAATTGGCCAAGGGGCGCATCTGCGCCGTGCTCGGCTGGTCGGGCGACATCATGATCGCCTCTAACCGCGCCGTCGAGAACAAGACCGGGCAGAACATCAAGGTGCTGGTGCCGAAGAGCGGCGGATTGCTGTTCTTCGACGTGATGGCGATCCCCAAGGATGCGAAGAATGTCGAGAACGCGCACAAGTGGATTGATTACATCATGCGCCCCGAGGTGCATGCCAGCCTGACCAACACCGTTTTCTTCGCCAATCCCAACAAGGCGTCCCTGCCGCACGTCAAGCCGGAAATCGCCAGGAACGAGGCAGTTTTCCCCGCAGCGGGCGTGCTTGAATCGATGCTTGCGCCGGGCGTTCCGGATCAGGCGACGCGCAGGCTCATTACGCGTACCTTCACCAACTTCAAGGCGAATCGATAGCACGGCGATGAGTACTTCGTTCCCCATTCCCGACGATCCCGGCTTTCTCCAGATCAAGGAGGTCGTGAAAGACTTTGGCCCGGTCCGGGCGGTTGATTCGGTCAGCCTCGACATCGCCCGTGGCGAGATTTTTGCCCTTCTCGGGTCGTCCGGGTGCGGCAAGACGACGCTGCTCCGGATGCTGGCGGGGTTCGAAACGCCGACCTCCGGGCAGATCATCCTGAACGGTCATGATCTTTCCGGGCTGGAGCCGTATCGGCGGCCGATCAACATGATGTTCCAGTCCTACGCGCTGTTTCCGCACCTCTCGGTGTGGGACAACATCGCGTTCGGCTTGCGGCGCGACGGTTTGCCGAAGGACGAAATCGCCGCGCGCGTGGAGAGCATGCTCCGGCTCGTCAAGCTCGAGAAGTTTGGCAAGCGCAAGCCGCACCAGCTCTCCGGCGGGCAGCAGCAGCGCGTCGCCCTGGCACGCAGCCTCGTCAAGCGGCCGCAGCTGCTGTTGCTCGACGAGCCGCTGGGCGCGCTCGACAAGAAACTGCGGGAAGAGACGCAGATCGAACTGGTCAACATCATCAAGGACGTCGGCGTGACCTGCGTCATGGTGACGCACGATCAGGAAGAAGCGATGACGATGGCCGACCGGATCGGCGTGATGGACGAAGGGGTTCTGTTGCAGGTCGATGTGCCGAACGAACTCTACGAAACGCCGAACAGCCGCTTCGTTGCCGATTTCATCGGCAACGTCAATCTGATGGAGGGCGTCGTCGTCGACGATCAGCCAAGTTCGGTGACCATCGAATGTGCTGACTGCGTTCACTACGTCGGTCACGGTATCACGGGGCATGTCGGCTTGCCCGTCACGGTCGCGCTGCGACCGGAAAAGATCTACCTGAGCCGCGAAGAGCCCGAGGGCGAACACAACCGGGTGCAGGGGGTGGTCGAGGAAATGTCCTATTTCGGCAGCTACAGCGTGTATTTCCTGAGGCTTCCGAGCGGGGCGAAGCTCAAGGTCAGCGAAGAGAACGATCTGCGACTCAGGGAAAGCAAGCCGACCTGGGACGACACGGTCTGGGCGAGCTGGCCGCCGTCGGCGCAAGTCGTCCTGACGCATTAGGAGATCCGGCATGTCCTTTCTGACGGGTTCCTGGCGACCTCGCCCGCGGGTCGCGGTGATCGGCGTTCCTTTCGTCTGGCTGTCGATCTTTTTCCTGCTGCCCTTCCTGCTTGTCTTTCGCATCAGTCTGGCGCAGATGGACGGGGCGCTGGTCTCGCCACTGCTGACGCTGTCGGACGGGGTGCTGACCCTGCAGCTCCACCTGGCCAGCTTCATCCAGCTGATTACCGATGATCTGTACATCGCGACGTATTTCGTCTCGGTCAAGTATGCGCTTGTCACCGCGAGCTTCTGCCTGCTGTTCGGCTATCCCTTCGCTTACTTCATGGCGCGCAGCGAGCGGCGCTGGCAACCGGCGCTGTTGATGGGCGTCATGTTGCCGTTCTGGACCAGTTTCCTGATCCGTGTCTACGCCTGGAAGAGCCTGCTGGAGCCGAACGGCTGGGTCGGGGCACCGATTCACGCGCTGGGGATCGACGAGGTGCTTGCCTTCCTCGGGATGATTCCGTCGCCCGACCAGTTGATGTACAGCCCGTTCAGCCTCGTTCTCGGCATGGTCTATACCTACCTGCCGTTCATGGTGCTGCCGCTGTACGCCACCTTGTCGAGGATGGACCTCCGCCTGATCGAGGCCGCGCAGGATCTCGGGGCGACGCCGTGGCAAGCCTTCTGGCGCATCACGGTGCCGCTGTCGCGTTCCGGGATCGTCGCGGGGTTCATGCTGGTGTTCATCCCCTGTGTTGGTGAGTACGTGATTCCGGAACTGCTCGGCGGTCCGGAGACCCTGATGATCGGCCGGGTGTTGTGGGACGAGTTCTTCTCCAACAACGACTGGCCGATGGCATCCACCGTCGCTGTCGTGATGATCCTCGTCATCATCGTGCCGCTGGCCATCTTCGGCCGCAACCAGGTGCAGGCGCAGGAGGGATGATGCGATCGGACAAGAAATCCCGCCTGTTCTCCCGTCTCTGGATGTTCGTCGTCTTCGGCTTCCTCTATTTGCCGATCGTGTCGCTCATCGTCTACAGCTTTACGGAATCGAGCGTTCCGAACGTCTGGGGCGGATTCAGCCTGCGCTGGTACCGGGCGCTCCTGGTCGACAGCGACCTGAAGGAAAGCCTCTGGTTGTCGCTGAAAATCGCCACCTCGACGGCGACCGCCGCGGTGATCCTCGGCAGTCTGGCCGCGGCGTCGCTGCATCGCTATCCGCGCTTTTTCGGGCGTACCTTCTTTTCCGGGATGGTCAGCGCGCCACTGGTCATGCCGGAAGTCATCGTCGGCCTGTCGTTGCTGCTGATGCTCGTCTCGCTGCAGCGGCTGCTCGGCGTGCCGGACCGCGGGATGGTCACCATCTGGCTGGGGCATCTCCTGGTCGGCATGGCCTACGCCACGGTGGTCATTCAGGCGCGTCTGCGCGACCTCAATCCGCAACTGGAAGAAGCGGCGCAGGATCTCGGGGCGAAGCCTTGGCAGGTGTTTTTCCTGGTGACGATCCCGATGATCGCGCAGGCGCTGCTTTCGGCCTGGCTGCTGACCTTCACCCTTTCGCTCGACGACGTCGTGCTCTCCGCGTTCCTGTCCGGGCCCGGCTCGACGACCATGCCGCTGGTGATTTTCTCGCGGGCGCGGCTCGGGCTGAATCCGTCGGTCAATGCGATCGCGACCGTCGTCGTGGTCATCGTGGCCATCGGCGTGACCATCGCCAGCTACGTTCTGGCGCAACAGGAACGCAGACGATCTCTGGAGGCTGCGGCCGCGCAGCGCCCGGGGTGATCCGGGGAAGGCCGAGGGCGTTACCGTAGCGGTTGCCCGTAATTTTCAACAACGCAGATACGACTTGAGGAGGGGAGATGGCGCTGTTTCTGAATGAGGACGAAGTCCGCCAACTGTTAACCATGCCGATGACCATCGATGCCGTCGAGGAAGCGCATCGCGAGTTGTCGCGCAACCGGGCAATTGACATCCCCCGCCAGCGCACCCGCCTGCCGCAAACTGCGCTGCACATCCTGCAAGGGGCGTTGCCCGATCGCGATGCGATCGGCTACAAGGCCTATACCAGCAACCGCTCCGGCATCCGTTTCCTGGTTCATGTATTCAGCGCGGCCAGCGGCACCCTGCGTGTGGTGATGCAGGCCGATTACCTTGGAATGATGCGCACCGGCGCGGCATCCGGCGTGGCGACCAAATGGCTGGCGCGACCTGACGCCGAGGTGCTCGGTGTTTTCGGCGCCGGCTGGCAGGCGGAAGGGAACATCGAGGCGATAGCCGCCGTGCGCAAGCTGAGCAAGGTAAAGGTGTTCGCGCGCAACGCGGAACGCCTGGCGACGTTCTGCGCCCGGTTGTCCGATCGCCTCGAACTCGACGTCGTTCCGGCCGCATCCGCCGAAGAAACGGTTCGTGGCAGCGATATCGTCAGTACCATCACCACGGCCAGTTCCCCCTTGTTCGACGCGGCCTGGCTTTCGCCCGGGACGCATATCAACGCGGCCGGGTCGAATTCGCTGATTCGCCGCGAAGTCGGCGAAGACGTACTCAAGGTTTGCAAACCGATCGTCGTCGACAGCGTGGATACGGCGCTCAAGGAAGCGGGCGACCTGCTCCCCGTGCTGGAAAAGGGACGTCTCAACGAGCGCCAGCTGGTCGAGCTCGGCGACGTGATCGTCGGTAGCCATCCCGGCCGTGCGAAGCCCGAGGACATCACCCTCTTCGAATCGCAGGGCTTGGCGATTCAGGACATCGCCGTGGCGGTTCGCCTCGAGGCACTCGCCCGTGAACAGGGGATGGGCGTCGAATTGCCCTACGGCGACTAGGAAAAGGGAAGGCGCCTGCGCTGACGATTGACGGCGCGCGCGTCTTGCCATGACAATGCGCCACGCTCCCGCAGCGGAATAGGGCGGGGCGACGGACTTTGCGCGAATTCATTTGACGGCATTGACGGGGGAGTTTGTGGCCAGGGGACTGAGCGAAGCGCTCGAGATTGCGGTGCGGACAGATCCGGGGCTGGTTCGTGGGCACAATGAAGACTCCGTTTTCGCCAATCCTGTCCGCGGCCTGGTGATCCTGGCCGACGGCATGGGAGGCTATAACGCCGGCGAAGTGGCCAGCGGGATGGCGACTTCGTTTCTCGCCTCGGCGATGGAGACCTCTTTTTTCGATACCTTTCCGGCGGCTGACGCCGTTTCGGGCGGACAGTCCTTCGCCAGCGCGTGCCTCCGGGAAAGCATCGAGAAGGCCAATCAGGCGATCTACAACGCGGCAGGCAGCGACCCTGACTTCGCCGGGATGGGGACAACGCTGGTGAGCGGACTGTTTCACGACAATCGCTTGACCGTGGCGCATGTCGGCGATTCCCGGCTGTATCGTCTTCGCGACGAGGCGCTCAGCGTGATGACCCGAGATCATTCCCTGCTGCAGGAGCAGATCGATTGCGGGATGATTTCGCCGGAAGAGGCGCGTTTTTCGCAGAACAAGAATCTGGTGACGCGGGCCTTGGGAGTCGATCCGGCGGTCGATCCCGAGATCAACGAGTTTCCGGTGCTGCCGGGCGACCTCTACCTCTTCTGCTCGGATGGGTTGAACGACATGCTGCCGGACGAGGAGATTGCCCTGGCGCTGCAGATGCTCGCGGCCAATCCGGCGCTTGCCGCCACGCAACTCGTTCAGATGGCCAACGACAACGGCGGGCGGGACAATGTATCGGTCGTTGTGGTCAAGGTTCTGCAGCCGTTTTGAGGAACAGGTGAACAATAATGGCAAAGCTGATTCTGAGCATGGACGGTCTGGTTCTCAAGGAAATTCCGCTGACCAAGGATCGGACCACCATCGGCCGGCGACCGTCCAATGACATCCAGATCGACAACCTGGCGATCAGTGGCGAGCATGCCGCGGTGGTGACCATCCTCAACGATTCCTTCCTTGAGGACTTGAACAGCACCAACGGCACGCTGGTGAATGGGCAGCCGGTGAAGAAACACTTTCTCAAGAACGGCGATGTCGTCGAACTTGGCAAGTACAAGCTGAAGTACATCGCGGAGCAGGCGACATCCTCGGCCGAGCCGGATTACGAGAAAACCATGGTGCTGCGACCCGGCGACATGCGGCCGGCTGCAACGGCTCCAGGGGATGCGATCAAGGCGGGGGGCGAGCCCTCGACGCCAGTTCAAGCAACCCCGACGGCGGTCGGCGCGATTCAGGTGCTCAATGGCGCCAACGCCGGGCGGGAACTCGAACTGACAAAGTCGTTGACGACGCTGGGCAAACCGGGCGTCCAGGTTGCGGTGATTGCCCGGCGCCCGCAGGGCTATTTCATCACCCACGTGGAAGGACCGACCTGTCCGTTGGTGAACGGTCAACAACTGGGGACGCAGGCGCATCCCCTGAAAGATCACGACGTGATCCAGATTGCCGGCATCAAGATGGAATTTTTCCTGAAAAGCTGAAGTCCTGTCGGCTGCTCATGCCGTGCCGGGCGTGAATTAGTTCCTGTCGACAGTGTCTCCCGACGGGCTAGGATTCTCGGCGTTGTTGTCGGAAGAGGTGATCGGGAGACGATGAGAGTCCAGGTCCTGGGGTGCAGCGGGGGTATCGGTGGCGTCAATGCGCGAACCACCTCGTTGCGGGTCGACCACGATATCCTGATCGATGCCGGAACGGGGCTAGCAGACCTGTCTTTGCCGGAACTGGCGGCAATCGATCATGTTTTTGTCACCCACTCGCATCTTGACCACATCGCGGCGCTGCCGTTGATGATCGACGCCGTGGCCGACCTGCGCGAGTCGCCGGTAACGATCCATGCGACGGCAGTCACGCTTGAGACAATACGCAGCCACATCTTCAACTGGGCGATCTGGCCGGACTTCAGTGAAATTGCGGTTCGTGACCGTCAGGTCATGCAGTATCGGCCGATTGCGGTCGGCCAGACGGTGACGCTGGCGGGGCGCAGCATCACTGCGTTGCCGGCGGAGCATACGGTTCCGGCCGTCGGCTATCAGCTCGATTCGGGGCAGGGCAGCCTGGCGTTCACCGGGGATACGACGATCTGCGAGGAGTTCTGGCCGGTCGTCAACCGGATCGCCAATCTGCGTTATCTCCTCATCGAGGCGGCGTTCTCCGACGGGGAGGAGGTCCTGGCGCGAGCGTCGAAACATCTTTGCCCGCGCTTGCTGCGTAACGAACTGGGCAAGCTGGCGTCGCCGGTCGAGGTCTTCGTGACGCATCTGAAGCCCGGGCAGGCGGCGGCGATCATCGCTGAAATCGAAAGTGGTCCCGGCCCGCACCCGGCGATTCTGCGGGAGGGGCAGATCTTTGAATTCTAGGATGCCCGGAATGTGTGTGCGGTTCTTTTCCCGGTTTGGGCGGGGCTTTTGTCCGTGAGCGCGCCCGCCGATCTCTCGCAACGCTACGAGCAACTCAATGAAATCGGCGCTTCGCTGTCGAACGAGCAGAACATCGGGCGGCTCCTGGAAAGCATTCTCCTGGCCGCGAAGGCCATTACCCGCGCCGACGGCGGTACGCTCTACCGTGTCAGCGAGGATCGCCAGTCGCTGCGCTTCGAAATTGTCCGGACAGACTCGTTGCAGCTTGCGTTCGGCGGGGTGTCCGGTGAGCCGATCTCGGCGCAGTTTCCTGATCTGCCGCTCTTCCGCCCGGACGGTGCCCCGAACATCAACCTCGTTGCGGCGTACTGCGCGATTCACGCGCGTACCGTGAGCGTTGCGGACGCCTATACGGAGGCGGGTTTCGATTTCTCCGGGACGCGCGGTTTCGACCAGGTCACCGGTTACCGTTCGCAGTCGTTTCTGACCGTGCCGATGAAAAATCACGAGAACGAGGTCATCGGCGTTCTGCAGCTGATCAACGCCATCGACCCGGTGAGCGGCGCGGTGTGCGCCTTCTCCGAAAGCGACCGTCGCCTCGCCGAGTCGCTGGCTTCCCAGGCGGCGGTGGCCCTGACCAATCGCCTGCTCGTCGGCCAGCTGGAACGCCTCTTCGAATCGTTCATCTCGTTGATCAACCTGGCGATCGACGAGAAGTCGCCCTATACCGGCGGCCATTGCCAGCGCGTTCCGGTGCTGACCATGATGCTGGCGGATGCCGTGTCGGCAACGCGCAGCGGTCCGCTGGCCGACTTCGTCATGACCGACAAGGACCGCTACGAACTGAAGATCGCCGGCCTGTTGCACGACTGCGGCAAGATCACCACGCCGGTCCATATCGTGGACAAGGCGACCAAGCTGCAGACGATCTTCGACCGCATCGAACTGCTCGACACCCGCTTCGAAATCGTCCGCCGGGATGCCGAAACGGCGATGCTGCGGGCGGTCGTCGGCGGTGCAGACAGGGCCGCAGCCGAGCGTGCATTCGGCGAAACGCTGCAACGAATTGCCGAGGATCGCGCGTTTCTCTGGCAGGTCAACAAAGGCAGCGAGGCGATGCGACCGGAGGATCAGGAGCGCGTGCGCCAGATTTCGCGGCGCTACCGCTGGCGCAATCCGGAGGGCGAGGAGGTCGATTTCCTGACCGACGACGAGATCGAGAACCTGACGGTTCGCTACGGAACCCTGACGCGCACCGAGCGTGAAACGGTCAACCAGCATATCGTCGCGACCAACCGGATGCTTGAGTCGTTGCCGTGGCCGGCGCATCTCCGGAACGTTCCCGAGTACGCAGGCGGCCATCACGAGCGGGTCGATGGAAGGGGCTACCCGAAAGGGCTGACCGGGGAGCAGATGTCGTTGCCGGCGCGGATCATGGCGGTGGCCGACATCTTCGAGGCGCTCACGGCCCGCGATCGCCCCTACAAACCCGGCATGACGCTCTCGGAAGCGCTGCGTGTTCTGGAGAATCTCAGCTGCAACGGCCATCTCGACCGCGACGTCTTCGATGTCTTCATCGCCCGGAAAATCCATTTGAAGTATGCCTGGCAGTATCTCGATCCCGAACAGATCGACCTCTTCGCCTGAGCGCCCACGGTCGCGGTGACGGGGTAGAATCCTTGTTTTTTGCGCAGGCAGGCTCATGTATCTGATCGCTCCCAGCATCCTTTCCGCCGATTTCACCCGGCTCGGCGAAGAAGTTGTCAACGTCATTGCCTCCGGCGCCGACTGGATTCATTTCGACGTGATGGACAATCACTACGTCCCCAACATGACCATCGGCCCGATGGTCTGCAAGGCGATCCGTCCGCTGACCGAGGCTGTGATCGACGTGCACCTGATGGCCCGGCCGGTCGACAAGCTGATCGTCGATTTCGCCAAGGCCGGCGCGAACGTCATCACTTTCCACCCGGAAGCCTCCGATCATGTCGACCGCAGCCTGTCGATCATTCGCGAGCACGGGTGCCAGGCCGGTCTGGTCTTCAACCCGGCGACGCCGTTGCATCACATGGATTACGTGATGGACAAGCTTGATCTCGTCCTGCTGATGGGGGTCAATCCCGGCTTCGGCGGGCAGAAGTTCATTCCTTCCACATTGACCAAGCTGCAGGAAGCGCGCGCGCGGATCAAGGACTACGAGCAGGAGAGCGGTCGCCGCATTCGCGTCGAGATCGACGGCGGGGTCAAGGTGGACAACATCGCCGCCATCGCCCTGGCCGGGGCCGATACCTTCGTCGCCGGTTCGGCCATTTACGAGGCCGGCCGGGAGAGCGATCCGCATCGCTACGATTCGGTGATCGCCGCGATGCGCGCGCAACTGGCGCGGGTGTGACGATGCTCGACGTTCAAGCTGTACTGTTCGACCTCGACGGCACGCTGCTCGACACCGTGCCCGACCTGCACGCCGCGGTCTGCGGGATGCTCGCCGACCTCGGGCGGCCGGCGCTGCCGGAAGCCGCGATCCGCTGCTACGTCGGGCGCGGCATTCCCAACCTGGTCAAGCGCTCGCTCGCCGATTCGCTCGCTGCGGCCGACGACGATTCGCCGGCGCCTGCCGAGGCGCTGGCCAGCTTCCGGCGACACTACGCACGGGAGAATGGTCGGCGGACGCAACTGTTCCCCGGGGTGCGCGAGGGGCTCGACGCCCTTCGCGCCAAGGGTCTGCCGATGGCGGTGATTACCAACAAAGCCGAAGCGTTCACCCGCCCGCTGCTCGAAATGACCGGGCTCGCCACGTACTTTTCCGTGGTGGTCAGTGGCGACACGCTGCCGAAGCACAAGCCGGATCCCATGTCGCTGGTCTGGGCCTGCGGCCGTCTCGGCGTTTCACCCGCCGAGGCCTTGTTCATCGGCGATTCGGTCAACGATTTCCTCGCCGCGCGGGCGGCGTGCTGCCGTGTTTTCCTGCTGCCCTACGGTTACAACGAGGGGCGCGATGTGCAGGAGCTGGCGTGTGATGCTATAGTTTCGAGCATCGAATCCGCTGCAGCCCTTGTCGGCAGCACCATTGGATAATCCAGCGCATGAACGAATTTCTCCACAACCTGCATCTCGAGCCCGCATTCTGGGCGGAGGCGTGGCCCTGGCGACCCTGCCGGACAGCCTAGCTTTTGTTCCGGCGCGCCTGTGCGTGCCGTGTCTCGTTTTGCAGTTCCTGCTTGTGGAGTCGTTACATGAAAGAAGCACAGTTCAATCAGCTCGCCGCTGAAGGCTACAACCGCATCCCCGTTACCCTCGAGACCTTCGCCGATCTCGACACACCGCTCTCGATCTACCTGAAGCTGGCCAACGGCCCGTACACCTACCTGCTCGAATCGGTGCAGGGCGGCGAGCGTTTCGGCCGCTATTCAATGATCGGTCTGGCCAGCCCGACGCGGATCGTCGTCAATGGCCCGCAGGTGCTGGTGCTGACCGGCAACCGCATCGCCGAGCGTGCCGAGAACGTCAATCCGCTCGACTTCATCGGCGACTACATGGCGCGCTTCCGCGCCGCACCGCTGAAGGGCTTGCCGCGGTTCTGCGGCGGCCTGGTCGGCTGTTTCGGCTACGACACGGTGCGCTATGTCGAGCCGCGCCTGGAGAAAGGGCGCAAGGCCGGTGAGTTCGACATCCCGGACATCCAGCTGCTGCTCTCCGAGGAGATCGCCGTCGTCGACAACCTCTCGGGCAAGCTGACGCTGATCGTCTTCGCCGAGCCGGGCGTGCCCGGCGCGTACCAGAAGGCGCAATCCCGCTTGAAGGAACTGCTCGCCCGCTTGCGCGAGCCGGTGGCGATTCCGGAAGAGAAATCCGTTGTTTCGCAGCCGGCCGTTTCGGTGTTCGGCGAGGAGCGCTACAAGGCGGCCGTGCTCAAGGCCAAGCAGTACATCACTGACGGCGACATCATGCAGGTCGTCCTTTCGCAGCGGATGAGCAAGCCGTTCGGCGCCAGCCCGCTGGCGCTCTACCGCTCGCTGCGTTCGCTCAACCCTTCGCCGTACATGTTCTATTTCGACTTCGAGGACTTTCACGTCGTCGGCGCCTCGCCGGAGATTTTGGTGCGGCTCGAAGGCGACACGGTCACGGTGCGGCCGATCGCCGGCACACGCAAGCGCGGCGCGACCTTCGAGGAGGATCAGGCGCTGGCGACCGAGCTGCTGGGCGACGAGAAGGAGTGCGCCGAGCACCTGCAGCTGCTCGACCTCGGGCGCAACGATACCGGCCGGGTGGCGCAGATTGGCACGGTCAGGCTGACGGAGAAAATGACCATCGAGCGCTATTCGCACGTGATGCACATCGTCTCCAACGTCGAAGGCAAGTTGCAGCCGGGCCTCGATGCCCTCGACGTGCTGAAGGCCACCTTCCCCGCCGGCACGGTGTCCGGTGCGCCGAAGGTGCGGGCGATGGAAATCATCGACGAACTGGAGCCGACCAAGCGCGGCATCTACGCCGGGGCCGTCGGTTACCTCGGCTTTCACGGCGACATGGATCTGGCGATCGCCATCCGCACCGCCGTGCTGAAGGACGGGCAACTGCATGTCCAGGCCGGCGGCGGCATCGTCGCCGATTCGACGCCGGAGGCGGAATGGCAGGAGACGCAGAACAAGGCAAAAGCGGTGCTGCGAGCCGCCGAACTGGCCGAGAACGGCCTCGATACCCGTTTTGAGTGAGGTGCCTGCCATGCTGCTGATGATCGACAACTACGATTCCTTTACCTACAACCTCGTCCAGTACTTCGGCGAACTCGGGCAGGACGTCAAGGTGTTCCGCAACGATGCGATCACCCTCGACGAAATCGCCCGGCTGAAACCGGAGTTCCTGGTCATTTCCCCTGGCCCCTGCGCGCCGGCGCAGGCGGGCATTTCGCTGGCGGCGATCAAGGCCTTCGCCGGCAAGATTCCGCTGCTCGGGGTCTGCCTCGGCCACCAGTCGATCGGCGAAGCCTTCGGCGGCCGCGTCGTGCATGCCAAGCAACTGATGCACGGCAAGGTCTCGCCGGTGCATCACACCAACGTCGGCGTGTTCCGCGGCCTGCCCAACCCGGTGATCTGCACCCGCTACCACTCGCTGGCGGTCGAGCGCGAAACGCTGCCTGACTGCCTGGAGATCACCGCCTGGACCGATGACGGCGAGATCATGGGCATGCGCCACAAGACGCTGCCGGTCGAGGGGGTGCAGTTCCACCCCGAGTCGATCCTGACCGAGCACGGTCACGACATGCTGAAAAACTTCCTGACGAGGTAGACCATGACCAAGATCACTCCGCAACAGGCGCTGCAGCGCACCATCGAACACCGGGAAATCTTCTTCGACGAAATGCTCGACCTGATGCGCCAGATCATGCGCGGCGAAATCTCGCCGCTGATGACCGCGGCGATCATCACCGGTCTGCGCGTCAAGAAGGAAACTGTCGGCGAGATCACCGCCGCGGCGCAGGTGATGCGTGAGATGTCGGCGCGCATCGAAGTCGCCGACAACTCCAATTTCGTCGATATCGTCGGCACGGGCGGTGACGGATCGAACACTTTCAACATTTCCACGGCATCGATGTTCGTCGCCGCCGCTGCGGGCGCCAAGGTCGCCAAGCACGGCGGGCGCGGCGTGTCTTCCAAGTCCGGCAGCGCCGACGTGCTCGAAGCCCTCGGCGTGAACATCAACCTGACGCCGCAGCAGGTCGGCGACTGTCTGGCGGCCACGGGCATCGGCTTCATGTTCGCCCCCAATCACCACGCGGCGATGAAGAACGTCGCTCCGGTGCGGCGCGAAATGGGTGTGCGCACGATCTTCAACATTCTCGGTCCATTGACCAATCCGGCGGGCGCGCCGAACTCGCTGCTCGGCGTTTTTCACCCCGATCTGGTTGGCATTCTCGTGCGCGTCATGGAGCGGCTCGGCGCGAAACACGTGATGGTCGTGCACGGCAAGGACGGCATGGACGAGGTCTCGCTCGGCGCGTCGACGCTGGTCGGCGAGCTGAAGGACGGTACGATCCGCGAATACGAGATACACCCCGAAGATTTCGGCCTGCGCATGGCCTCCAACCGCTCGCTGCGCGTGGAAGACGCCGCCGAATCAAAGGACGTGGTGCTCTCCGTGCTCGACAACCTGCCGGGAACGGCGCTGGAGATCGTCGTCTTCAACGCTGGTGTTGCGCTCTACGTCGCCAACCGCGCCGAATCGATCGGGCAGGGTGTCGCCATGGCGCGCGAAGCACTCGCCAGCGGTGCCGCGCGCGCCAAGCTCGACGAGTTCGCCCGCTTCACCCAAGGCTGCGCGGCATGAGCACGCCGGACATCCTGAAACGCATCCTTGCGGTCAAGGCCGAGGAGGTCGCTGCAACACAAGCTGTCAGGTCGCTGGCCGTGGTGCGCGACGAGGCCCGGGCCCAACCTCCTTCCCGCGGGTTCGTTGCGGCGATCCGCGCCAAGATCGCCGCCGGCCAGTCGGCGGTGATCGCCGAAATCAAGAAGGCCAGCCCGTCGAAGGGCGTGATTC
The DNA here is from genome assembly GCA_029289235.1 of Gammaproteobacteria bacterium. Taxonomy (GTDB): domain Bacteria; phylum Pseudomonadota; class Gammaproteobacteria; order Burkholderiales; family Rhodocyclaceae; genus Propionivibrio. The sequence goes on along the minus strand of JARFTZ010000063.1, from coordinate 6,898 downwards.
GCGCCGACTTCCGGCCGGCCGAAATCGCTGCCGACTACGCGGCACACGGCGCGGCCTGCCTGTCCGTGCTGACCGACCGGCAGTTCTTCCAGGGGGCGCCGGAGTATCTTCAGGCCGCCCGTGCGGCTTGCTCGCTGCCCGTGCTGCGCAAGGATTTCCTCGTCGATCCGTATCAGGTGTACGAGGCGCGCGCGATGGGCGCCGACGCCATACTGCTGATCGCCGCCGCGCTCGATCTGCCGGCGATGCGGGAGCTCGAAGCTCTCGCTCACGAACTCGGCATGGCCGTGCTCGTCGAGGTGCACGACGGCGACGAACTCGACCAGGCGCTGCAGCTCGCGACGCCGTTGCTCGGGATCAACAACCGTGACCTGCGCAGTTTCGACGTCACGCTGCAGACCACGCTCGACCTGTTGCCGCGCATTCCGGCGGAGAAGATCGTCGTGACCGAGAGCGGCATTCTCGGCCCGGACGACGTGGCGCTGATGCGCCGCAACCGGGTCAACGCGTTCCTCGTCGGCGAAGCGTTCATGCGCCAGCCGAGTCCGGGGGCGGCTCTTGCCTCCCTGTTTGGCTAAACCCCGCCGGCAAAACCCCGCTGCCGCCAGGCTTCGAAAACCGTCACCGCGACGGCGTTCGAGAGGTTGAGGCTGCGCTGGCCGGGCAGCATCGGCAACCGCAGGCGCCGCTCGGGAGCGAATTCGGCCATCACTTCGGCGGGCAGGCCGCTCGTTTCTCGGCCGAAGACGAAAACGTCGTCCTCCTTGATAGCGATCTCATCCGGTCGCGCCTGGCCGCGCGTGGTGATCGCGAACAGGCGCCTGCCGGCCAGCGCCGCCTGGCAATGCGCCCAGTCCGGGTGGCGGAATACCCGGGCGAACTCGTGGTAATCGAGGCCGGCGCGCTTCAGCGAGCGATCCTCCCATTTGAAACCGAGTGGTTCGACGAGGTGCAGTTCGGTACCGGTGTTGGCGCACAGGCGGATCACGTTGCCGGTGTTCGGCGGAATTTCGGGCTGGAAGAGGACGACGGCAGTCAAATGAAACTCCGGAATTCGATAGGAAACAAGTCGCTTGCTATGGCGGGCGGTATTTTCGTCGAAAGCGCCTGTCTCATGGAAGCGCACGCGCCACGACTAGCAGCGTGACGTCCGTCGCGCCGTGCAGCTTGAGTGTCCGGGCGCATTCGTTGAGCGAGGCACCGGTAGTCATCACGTCGTCGATCAACAGAATTTGCTTGCCGGAGAGATCGCCCGTGCAGTGGAATGCACCGCGGATGTTGCGTTCGCGTTCGCGCCACGGCAGCGCCGCCTGTGTCGGGGTGTGCCGGACTCGTCGGCAGATTTTCGTGTCGAGCGGCCGGTGGAGCGCCTCCGCTACGGGGCGGGCCAGTTCCAGCGCCTGGTTGAAGCCGCGTTCCCGCAGCCGTCGCGGGTGCAGTGGCAACGGCACGATCAGGTCGGCACGCACGTTGCGGGCGTGCTCGGCGAGAAGCCTTCCGAAATACGGCGCCAGGGCCAACCGGTGCGCGTACTTGAAGGCCTGGATCAGTTTGTCTGCCGGAAAGCCGTAATTGAACAGCGCCAGTGTTCTGTCGTAGTCTGGCGGCCGCGACAGGCAGCGTCCGCAGGTCTCGCCCGCCGGCGTCGGCAGGGCGCAACGCGGGCAGCATTCGGGCGGCAGGCGTGGCAAGTCGTCCCGGCAGGCGTGGCAGAGAATTTCGCTGCCGCTCGTCTGGCCACAGAGCAGGCAGTCCTGCGCCAGCAGGCCCTCAACGGCACGGCGGGCAAGGTCTGCCAGGCCGCCTGGGTGTCGCCGGTTTTGCGTTAGAATGCCCATTTTTTAATCAACAGCCCGGGGCGGGCGGCGTCAGTCGGCTCCGGCACGTTTTCTTCTCCGGTGGTTCTCCATGAATACAGTATCTCCCGTGGCCTCCCTGGCTCCCGTCGCGAACGCGCCGGCAAGCAAATGGACCGTCTCGCAGGTCGAGGCACTTTACCAGATGCCGTTGATGGACCTGCTGTTCCGCGCGCATCAGGTGCACCGCGAGAATTTCGATCCCAACGAAGTGCAGCGTTCGGCGCTGCTGTCGATCAAGACCGGCGGCTGTCCGGAGGACTGCAGCTACTGCTCGCAGTCGGCCCGCTACAAGACGGATACCGAACGCGAGGCGTTGATGCAGGTCGAGGATGTTGTCGCGGCGGCGAAGGAAGCGAAGGAAAAGGGCGCCACGCGCTTCTGCATGGGCGCCGCCTGGCGCGGGCCGAAAGAAAAGGAGCTGGAAGTCGTCACGCAGATGATCCGCGAGGTCAAGGCACTGGGCATGGAAACCTGCGTCACGCTGGGCATGCTCAAAGACGGGCAGGCGGAGAAGCTCAAGGACGCCGGCCTCGATTACTACAACCACAACGTCGATACCGACGCCGAGTTCTACGACAAGGTGATCACCACCCACAAGCATGCTGATCGCCTCGATACGATCTCCCAGGTGCGCGCTGCGGGGATCAAGGTCTGTTCCGGCGGCATCCTCGGGCTCGGCGAGTCGCGCCGCAATCGCGCCGCGATGGTCGCCCAACTGGCCAACATGAACCCGCCGCCGGAATCGGTGCCGATCAACAATCTCGTCGCCATGCCCGGCACACCGCTGGCGACGGAGGAAAAGATCGACTGCTTCGAGTTCGTGCGCACCATCGCCGCAGCGCGCATCACCATGCCGAAGAGCTACGTTCGCCTCTCGGCCGGCCGCGAGGTGATGTCGCCGGAAATGCAGGCGATGTGCTTCTTCGCCGGCGCCAACTCGATCTTCTATTGCGACAAGCTGCTGACGGCGAGCAACATGGCGACCAACGTTGACCAGCAGTTGTTCGACAAGCTCGGATTGAAGGCTGTTTGAAGCGTTTTTCGTGGTGACGCCGTTCGTCGATTCGCGCCAGGTCCGCCGCAACTTCGCGCGGGCTGCGGCCGGCTACGACGCCGTCGCCGTCCTGCAACGCGAGATTGCCTCGCGCATGCTGGCGCGGCTCGATTACGTGAAGATCCAGCCACGCTGCGTGCTGGATCTCGGCTGCGGTACCGGTGCCAGCCTGGCAGCGCTCGGCGAGCGCTACCCGCAGGCGAGAATCGCCGGTGTCGATGTATCCGAACCGATGCTTTGTGTCTGCAACCGCCAGCGGTCGCGGCTGCGTTGGTTGATGCCCTTCCTGCGCGGGCCGAAAAGCGCAGCGCTGTTGGCCGGCGATGCGCAGGCGTTGCCGCTGAAGGGCTGTTCGGCCGGGTTGGTGTGGTCGAACCTCATGCTGCACTGGTTGCCCGATCCGCTTGCCGGCTTGCGCGAAATGCACCGCATACTCGAAGTCGGAGGCTTGCTCATGTTCTCCACCTTCGGGCCGGATACGCTGCAGGAGATCCGCGCCTGCTTCACCGACGGCTATCCCCACACACAGCGTTTTGCCGACATGCACGACTATGGCGACATGCTCGTCGAATGCGGCTTTGCCGACCCGGTGATGGATGTCGAACGGCTGACCGTGACCTATCCGTCGCTTGATGCGCTTTTCCGCGAATTGAAGCAAAGCGGCGCGGCCTGCGCGATGAACGAGCGCCGGCGCGGCCTGATGGGTCGCCATGCCTGGCGGCTGGCCTGCGAGCGCTACGAGCAACTGTGTGCCGACGGGCGGTTGCCGGCGTCCTTCGAAATCGTCTACGGCCACGCCTGGAAGGCGGAGCCGCGCACGATCGCCGACGGGCGCTCGGTGATCCGTTTCGACCCCAAGCCACGGCCACGCTAGCAACCCGATGGCCGCGAGGCCGCGTGGATTTGTTATGATTCGCTGGCTTGGCCGCTCGGCCGATTTCTTTTTTTACGTCCCCCAGGAAATCATCATGTTGCAGAAACTCGCCTCATTTGCCGGCATCAAGGGGCCGGTCGTCACCATCATCATGGACGGCTACGGACTTCCGAAGACCGACGTTGGCAGTGCCATTGCCGCGGCAAAAAAGCCCAACCTCGATCGCCTGTTCGCCAATTATCCGAACATCACCCTGCGTGCCCACGGCACGGCAGTCGGCATGCCTTCGGATGAAGACATGGGCAATTCGGAAGTCGGGCACAACGCCATCGGCGCGGGCCAGGTGTATAGCCAGGGCGCTTCGCTTGTGGCTGACGCCATCGCCACCGGGGCTATCTGGCAGGGCGAAGCCTGGCAGCAGATCGTCGCGGGCGCCAAGGCCGGTGCCAACGGCAAGCCGGGTACGCTGCATTTCATCGGCCTGTTCTCCGATGGCAACGTGCATAGCCACATCGACCACCTCAAGGCAATGATCGTGCGCGCCAAGGAGGAAGGGGTGCAGACGGTGCGTGTGCATATCCTGCTGGACGGGCGCGATGTGCCCGAGACCAGCGCGCTCGAGTACGTCGAGCCGTTCGAAGCGTTCCTGGCCGAAGCTAACGCCGACGGCTTCGACGCACAGATCGCCTCGGGTGGCGGCCGCATGACAATCACCATGGATCGCTATGAAGCCAACTGGAGCATGGTCGAGAAAGGCTGGAACACCCACGTGTTGGGCAAGGGCGACCAGTTCGCCAGTGCGGCCGAGGCGGTCAGGGGGTTGCGCGCCAAGTTTCCCGGCACCATCGACCAGGATCTGCCGGCCTTCGTCGTCGCCAAGGATGGCAAGCCGGTCGGCACCGTCGAGGACGGCGATGCAGTAGTGTTTTTCAACTTCCGCGGCGACCGGGCGATCGAAATCACGCTGGCCTTCGAGCAGGCTGATTTCGCCAAGTTCGACCGCGTGCGCGTGCCGAAGGTGACCTACGCCGGCATGCTGCAGTACGACGGCGACCTGAAGCTGCCGCAGCGCTTCCTGGTGCCGCCGCCCGCCATCCAGGACACCATGGGCGAATGGTTCTCCAAGGCCGGCATCGCGCAGTTTGCCTGCTCGGAGACGCAGAAATACGGTCATGTGACCTATTTCTGGAACGGCAACCGTTCCGGCAAGTTCGAGGGCGAAACCTATCAGGAAGTGCTGAGCGACGTGGTTCCGTTCGAGCAGCGTCCGTGGATGAAATCCGCCGAGATCGCCGATGCGATGATCGAAGCGCTGAAGAGTGGCAAGTACCGCACGCTGCGCTGCAACTTTGCCAACGGCGACATGGTCGGGCATACCGGCAATTTCCGCGCCGCGACGATGTCGATCGAGGCCGTCGATCTGGCCTTGGGGCGCATCCTGCCGGTGATCGATGCGCTGGGCGGTGTGGCGCTGATCACCGCCGACCATGGCAATGCCGACGAGATGTTCGAGATCGACAAGAAGACCAAGCAGCCGGCGCAGAACAAGGATGGCTCGTTCAAGGCCAAGACGGCGCATACGCTGAACCCGGTGCCGCTGATCCTCTACGACAACGTGACCGGCGGCAAGCTTGGACTGAAGCAGACGGAAACTGCCGGCCTGTCGAATATCGCGGCAACGACGGCCAACCTGCTGGGCCTGGAGAAGCACGCCAAGTGGGACGAGAGCCTGCTCGAGATCAAATAAGCACGTTCCCGTGAAAAAAAGCGCAGGCGAATCTGGCCTGCGCTTTTTTTTATACGGTGGTGGCGTGTCAGGTGGTGATGTACGTTTCCAGCTGGTTGATGATGAACTGCTGCTGGCTGATCACTTCCTTCACGACGTCGCCGATGGAAACGATGCCCAGAACCTGCTTGTTCTCGTCGACGATCGGCAGGTGACGAATGTGCTTTTCGGTCATGATCGCCATGCATTTCTCCATGCTGGTGTCCGGGCTGACGCAGATGACCTTCCCGGTCATGATCTCGCTGACCTTGGTGTGCTTGGACGCTTTGCCCTGCAGGATCACCTTGCGCGCATAATCCCGCTCCGAGAAGACGCCACAGAGTTCCTTGCCGTCGAGTACCAGCAGTGCGCCGACGTCGTATTCGGCCATGATCTCGAGCGCGCGCAACACCGTCTGCTCAGGCGCAACGGAAGCGAGCGGGCGGGTCTTGCCGGCGATCAGTTGCTTGAGCGTCTTCATCTCCTGTCCTTTCGGCCTGGATGGCACACCTTTCAGCGCAGGCCCGCGATGTAGTCGGCGAGAGCCTTGATTTGTTTGTCGGAAAGCTTGTCGGCAATCGTTCTCATCATTCTTTCCGGGTCGTTCGACCGCTCCTCGCTGCGGAAGTTCTTGAGTTGCAGTTCGGTGTATTCCGCGTACTGCCCGGCCAGACGGGGATACTGGGCGGGCAGGCCGGCTCCCGCCGGGCCGTGGCAGCCGGCGCAGGCCGGGATGCCTCGGTCGAAGTCGCCTTTGCGCCAGAGGTGTTTCCCGGTTTCCACCAGTTTTTCGTTGCTCGCCGCCGAAGGCTTGATCTTCTGTTGCGAGAAATAGATGGCCAGCGCACGCATGTCATCGGTATTCAGCGCAGCCGTCATGCCGACCATGATCGCGTTGTTGCGTAGCGCCGGCTTTCCTTCTTCCGCCTTGAATTCCTTGAGCTGCTTGAAGAGGTAATCGGCGCCTTGCCCTGCCAGGATCGGATTGGCCGGCGTCGGGCTGTTGCCGTCGGCCGCGTGACAGGCTGCACACACCGATTCGGCGATCTTTCTCGCCTTCTCAAGGTCCGGTTTCCCCGAGGCTGCGTCCGCGGCGAATGCGTTGCAACAGACGGAGGCGAGGAGTGCGATGGCCGTGGTGCGGATCATGAAGAAGCTCCTGTTGATAAGCCGGTCCGGGGTGCCGATTCAAACCTGATATTCTATCACTGCTGTCCGGTTAAAACGCGAACAGATTCAATTGGTTGTTGATGGCGATGTTGTTGGAACTGGAGTTGCTGCCCGGAAAGGCTTGCTGCAAGGGCATCTTCTCGAAAAGAGTGACCGACAATATCTGTAGCAAAGTG
>JARFTZ010000062.1 GCA_029289235.1 Gammaproteobacteria bacterium | reverse complement strand
AAAGGAGTTGTTGAGACTGGCCGCCTGAAGTGGCCGCGCGCTGTCGGCGCCGCTCCGGGCTACGCCCTCCGCGTCACCGACAGCGCAGAAGGATCAACCGAATACCCATCCACCTTTTTGCACAACTTGACGCACACAACTGTTTTCAGGCGCTGACTTTTCCGCCACGATGGCTGCCAGTAGGCGGTGCGCTATCGGGCTTCTTTGGCGGTCTTTCGGGCAATCAGGGCGCATTGCGCTCGGCATTTCTGATGAAAGCGGGCTTATCCAAGGAAGCGTTTGTAGCGACGGGGGGCGTTTCGGCGGTAATCGTCGATGCCGTGCGCCTCTCTGTGTATGGCACCGCCATGTTTTCCGGTCAATTGGTCCAGGCTCAGGCACTGATGCTGCCTGTTGCCGTTGGCACAGTCTGCGCATTTATTGGCGCCTTTGTGGGTAAGCGCCTTCTTCAGAAGGTCACACTTCGCGCGGTACAGTTCATCGTTGCAGTTGCTATGCTGATGATCGGTTTGGCACTTGTTGCCGGGGTCGTCTGATCCGGCGTCTGGAATGCCGATAGCAAAACGTCTGCGCGTCACCCGCACGATTTCAGACACTGCTTGGCGCCAATCGGCGGTGAAACACTGAGCGGCAATCGACTGCACATAGTCGAAACTGGCGTCGGCGAAAGGCAATGCCAGCGCATCAGCAGGCAGGTAGTTTGAACGAGGGTCGTGACTGCGAGCGAACGCGAGAGACTTCACGTCAAGATCGACGCCGGTAATTTGTAGATTCGGAAACGCAGCCTGTTGCCGGGTAAACCAGCCAGTGCCGCAATCAACATCGAGCAATTGACCTTCGGCAGGAAAGGCCAGTTCGCTCAACATCAAGCGGTACTCGGTATGACCGATCCACTTCCATCGGGGGCTGTCATACCAGGCGTCGTAGTCGGCTGGGGTCAAGCGAACTATCCCTATTGGCGCTTCAGAATGTGATCACCTTGTCGCTATCGATAACCCATTCAGCCAGCGCCGGCATGGTGGATTTTTCGGCACCGTCGAAATACGGATGATTCTTGTAGATGCCGCAACGGGCCATGCAGGTTCCGCAGACCTTGACAGGCACGCCCCGCGCGATCAGAGCCTTGAGCATCTGCGAGAGGTCTTGGTCGTAGCCTTCTGGCGGACGGCAAACATCGCGCGCCATATCCACCGCGTCGTTCATCAGGAAGATCCTGACTTCAGTTCCGGCATCGAGCAGCTTGTCCGCCAGACGCAAGCCGTTCCAGCTGACATCGGTATTGTCATAGGGTTCGCGGTTGAAAATGATCAAAGTCTTCATGGCAGCTCCTTATGGTTTGAATTAACGTCGAGCCAACAGGCCGAAGTGGAAGGGACAACACATCTGCAAATCAACGGATTCGATGGCTTGTAAACCTGCGGCGGCCATCCATTCCCGGCACTGCTCGGGCGTCGGTCGAATCGCTAAAGAAGGGCCGCGCGGCGTGGGGATGTCACTGCGCCAATGAATGACGGACAGCGTGGCCCCCGGACTGAGCACGCGATGCGCCTCGCGCAGCAGCGCCACGGGGTGGTCCAGATGAAGAAGGTTGTAAATCATGGCGTGTGCCAGCGAAGCACTCTTCACCCCGCTGCCGTCTGCCACGAAATCGCGCAGTTCGGCGTGTACATTGTTGATGCCTTCGGCGCCTGCCTTGCGTTTCACTTCGGCCACCAGCGCAGGCTCGATGTCCAGCGCCCGCAAGCTGCCGCTGATCCGACGTGCAGCCGGCAAGGTGAAGGTGCCATAGCCGCAACCAAACTCCAGTGCATGACCGCTAACGCCTGGCGGACCCAGCAGCACATCCAGCGCCGCCTCAACATCGAAGAATCTGTTCCAGTAAGCCTCTTCCGGCATGCCACTCTCGCGGCCTTTCATGCCGCCTCCTGTTCGAGCGGCAAGCCTGCCGCGGCCCATTCGCTGACACCATCGCGAATTTTTCGTACCCGGAAACCTTCAGCGCCAAGCAGCGCGACTGCATCATCCGAGAGCAGGCAGAAGGGGCCACGGCAATACGCCACGATTTCCTTGTCGCGCGGCAATTCGGCAAGGCGCTGGGCCAGTTCGGCCAGCGGCATTGAGCGCGCGAAGGGCAAGTGCCCCGCCGCAAACTCACTGTCGGGACGTACGTCGATGACCACAACCTCACCCTGTCGAGCTCTCTCCAGCAGTTGCTCGCGACTCTCGGCAAGCAGACTGGCGGGCTGGCTTGCCATGTCGGCCAGGGCGACACGCAGTTCCACTAGATGCGCTTCGGCCACCTCGCGCAGCGTCACCCATAGGCTTGCCACATCCTGCCCACTCAGGCGATAACGGATGTACTTGCCCTGGCGCTGCGTCAGCACCAGCCGCGCCTCGCGCAAGGCACGCAAATGGGCGCTGGTCAGGCGCATGTCGATCCGAGCCAGGGCGGCCAGTTGCTCGACGCTTTTCTCTCCCTGTGCCAGCAAATCCAGGAGTTCCAGACGTTTGGCGCTCGCAAGCGCCTTGCCAATACGGGAAACCTGCTCATATAGAGCGGCTTTTGAATGATAAATATCCATGCCAACAATCTAGCGTTTATTGGATTGTGTGGCAAGAAGGAGCCTCGCAAGACTCTTCCTTTGGTGGACAACTATCGCCAAGTAGCGGAAAAAGTCTGAGGCTGCTTTTGGCCTGAAAGTGGGTGTTTTCGCGCACAGACTTGGTGGTCGGCTTCAGCCGACGACTTGCCAGCGATAAGCCGTTACGAATGGCTGCTTCGCTCAGTTATCGGCCATGGAACCTGGGGCACTGCGTAGGACCGCTGAGGGTCGATTTGAGCCGATCAGATTGATGCGATTCGGTGGTCAAGTCAGGTAAGAATCAGTGGTCAACATGGCGCGATTCCGCAATTGCGCATTTGGTAAATATTTGTGGAGAGTTATCTTCGTTGAAGCCTGAGTGAATTAGCACTTCTGCTAGTTGCTGAATTGAATGCTACTCTTGCTGATTAGCCAAACCGATACTCAAAGAGGGGTGGCGTCGATGGCGGCCTAGGATTTTTCAGTACAATTAAGACTAAGTTTACGAGGAGGTCTCAGAATTGTCTGATAAGTATCTGACGGATCGTGTTCCCGTTCCGATCCAATTTTGAGAACCTACAAGATGTTGATATGACCCTGACCGAGCTTCGATACATCGTGATGCTGGCACGAGAGTGTCATTTCGGGCGGGCGGCGGAAAAATGTCACGTCAGTCAGCCGACTCTTTCCGTGGCGATCAAGAAAGTCGAAGATCGACTCGGCATTACCTTGTTCGAACGCAGTTCTGCCGATGTCCAATTGACGCCGATTGGCGAGCAGATAGCCAGGCAGGCGGAACGCGTGCTTCAGGAAGCCGAGCGGCTGAATGAAATCGCGGGACAGGGAAAGGACCCGCTCGTCGGTCCTCTGCGGGTTGGCGTGATCTATACGATCGCTCCCTATCTGCTGCCCAGGCTGATTCCGGCGCTGCATTCCCACGCGCCAAAAATGCCGTTGTTCATCAGTGAAAATTTCACCGCGACGCTTGCCGGGCAGCTGCGCCGCGGGGAGCTGGATGTAATCATCATCGCATTGCCCTTTGACGAACCTGGAATCGTCACGCGGGCGATCTATGACGAGCCATTCTGCGTCGCGCTACCGAGCGTGCATCCATTGGCCCGGAACGAGCTCATTTCTCGGGACCAGGTGGCAGCAGAGAACCTTCTTCTGTTGGGCAAGGGAAACTGTTTTCGCGATCAGGTCGTGCAGGCATGCCCAAAGCTCTCCGAGCCCGGGGGGATCGAGGGCGCACTGGAAGGCAGTTCCCTGGAGACGGTCAGACACATGGTTGCGAGCGGCGCTGGTATATCGGTAGTGCCCGTTTCGGCCGCGAAATCGTGGCCGTCAGCGTCGGATCTGTTGTGCATCAGAAACTTCGCTTCACCGGAGCCCATGCGACGCGTGGCGCTGGCGTGGCGAGTAACTTTTCCGCGACCGCAGGTTATTGACGTACTCAGCGCGGCGATCGCCGCCGCGCCGCCATCCGGAGTAAGGTTGCTTCGAACGACACAACCTATCGATCGCGCGTCGGTTTCGCCTGAATAAGAATGGTTCGGAAAGACGGGTCAAAAGTCATTCCGTGGCATCCGTCGAATTTGACTTTTTTCCGGTAGAAGCTTTCCGCTGTTTTGTCGAAGCGGCGGGCTTTGCCTCTCTTTTTTCAAACTCGAATCCGACTTTGCCATCGGAGCCTCGTACCAGATACGCCGAGAACTTGCGTCGGGTCCGCGCTGAAACAAAGCCCGTGAGCAGGTCTGTCCTTCCTGTAGTCAGCAACTTGGTCATTTGCGCTCCATCGACGGCTTGCTGAAGAATCACCTTGCCGGAGCGGAAATCGCAATTTTTCTTGGGGCCGACGGAGTTCTCGCAAAGATAGGACAGCCCATGTTCGAAAACGCGTCCGCCGCACTTGGGGCACGCACCGAGCGGTTGCTGGCCGGAGAAATCGACACCTTCGCCGCCATTTTCCTCGCCGGATCCCTGTCCGAAGTCGAATTCGGGCTGGTGGCTTTCATTGAGCCTGATGATGGCGTTGAATGGCCGCCCCATCTTGTTACGGAAACCCGATAGCGGCCCGATCTGACGTTTTTCGAGCAGTTCTTCGATCTCCGAGGCTTCGTACTGTCGACCGGCGACAATCTTCCACAGCGAGAAATCGCACGCCTGGCACTGGAATTTCTTGTAGGTTTCCTTGATTTTTCCGCCACATTTGGGGCAGGGGGCCGATAGTTCGCCAAAATCGCCGGGGATCGTGTCGTTGTCGTAGCTTTTGGCGCGATCGACGATGTGCTGGGTCATCGCGCCGATTTGCTGCATGAACGTTTCCCGGGACAACTCTCCGCGTTCCATTTGCGCCAGCTTGTATTCCCATTCTCCGGTCAGTTCCGGTGCGGTGAGTTCCGGAATGCCGAGTCCGTTGAGCAAGGTCATGAGGGAGAATGCCTTGGCTGCCGGATGCAACTCACGTCCTTCACGGTGAACATATTGCTCGCCGATCAGGTTCTCGATGATTTGCGCTCGGGTAGCCGGTGTGCCGAGGCCGCGACCGGCCATCGCCGCCTTCAACTCTTCGTCGTCAACCATCTTGCCGGCACCTTCCATCGCCGAAAGCAGTGTTGCTTCCGAGTAGCGGGCAGGCGGGCGGGTCTCCATGCTGTTCAGCGATATGCGCTCGGTGCTGACCTTTTCCTGGGGAACAACCGGGACGAGGCTGCCTTCGTCGCCCTCCTGGCTCTCGCGTCCATAGACAGCCAGCCATCCCGGATTTACCAGTACCTTGCCTTCGGTCTTGAACGGCTCTCCCTCTACCCGCGTGATACGCGTTGTAATCAGATATTCGGCCGCCGGGTAAAAAACCGCGAGGAAGCGCTTGACGACCATGCCATAAAGCTTCTGTTCGGGCTCGGACAGGTGTTTCGGGGGCTGTTGTGTCGGAATGATGGCGAAGTGATCGGAAATCTTCGCGTTATTGAAAATCCGCTTGTTCGGGATAACCCAGCTCCGCGCCAGAATCTGGTGTGCAAACGGCGAATATCTGGCCAGCAAAGCTTCGTCATGGCCCTTGCCGGCACCCTCGCCGGTAAGGATTTTCAGTGTGTCCCGGACGTTCCCGACGTAGTCTTCCGGAAGGGCCCTGGAATCCGTACGCGGATAGGTGAGCACCTTGTGTTTTTCGTAAAGGGCCTGTGCAAGGCCGAGCGTGGCCTTGGCGGAAAAGCCGAAGCGGCTGTTTGCTTCTCGCTGCAGGCTGGTAAGGTCGTAAAGGAGTGGCGACAGTTGCGACGAGGGTTTGGCTTCCTCGGTGACAATCCCTGGGCGCCCCTGGCACTTGTCGCGCAGACGCTGCGCAAATGCTTCATCCCAGATCCGCTCCGCACGAAGATGTTCGTCCTCCTCCCCTCGCCCCTTGCTGAACTTTTCGTCGAACCAGCGTCCTTTGTATTCGCCTGCCTGGCAACCAAATTCTGCCTCGACCTCCCAATAGGATCGGGGCTTGAATCTGCGGATTTTTTCTTCGCGCTCGACGATCAGGGCGAGCGTCGGGGTTTGCACCCGGCCGACAGTGGTCAGATGAAAGCCGCCGGTCTTGGAGTTGAAGGCGGTCATTGCGCGCGTGCCGTTGATACCGACAAGCCAGTCCGACTCCGAGCGGCATACGGCGGCATCGGCAAGTCCACGCATCTCGGTGCCGGAGCGAAGCTGACTGAATCCGTCACGAATGGCCTGGGGCGTCATGGATTGCAGCCATAACCGCTCGACAGGCTTGTTGGACTTCGCGTGCTGGACAATGTAGTTGAAGATCAGCTCGCCTTCGCGTCCCGCGTCGCATGCATTGACCAGACCCGTGACGTCCTTGCGCTTGATAAGGCGGGTAAGGAGCTTGAGTCGGGATTCCGATTTCTCGATCGGCCGGAGGTCAAAGTGCGGCGGAATCACCGGAAGGTGGGCGAACGACCATTTTCCGCGTTTGACTTCGTATTCTTCCGGACAGGCGAGTTCGAGCAGATGGCCGACAGCAGAACAGATGATCCGGTCATCGCTTTCAAAATAGTCGTCGGTTTTAACGAATCCGCCCAATGCGCGGGCGATGTCGGCAGCGACGGAGGGTTTTTCTGCGATGATCAGCTTTTTGCTCATGGATGGAGAGAGTCCGCAGGTACAGCGAGGAATGGAGGTGTGGCGTCAGGTTTGGACGTCGATCAAATTTGCGACGCATGATAAGAGCAGTGCCGGAAGCTTGGCAAGCGAGCCCCGGAATGCCGGCTGCCGATCCGGAGTCGGTCCTGCCGGGGCGAAACGTGTTTTTCGTCGACCAAGACTCTCAGGCTTCAACCAGTCGCCATGCGCTGGAAGCGGTTGCCCGGCAACCTTGCAACCTGTCCCTCAAGTTCCAGTTGCAGGAGAATGACCGAAAGCGCCTCCGCAGTCATTCCGGTGCGGACGAGCAACTCATCGAGGCAACAGGAGTCGTAACCCATCTGTTCGAGAATCCTCTCTTCGGAGGGGAGAGCGGGTTCTTGGCTGGTTACGGCAGGAGCAACGGTCCTATCACACGGCGTGACGTGCTGATATTCCTCGAGAATATCCCGGGCGCTGTCGACCAGCTTCGCTCCCTGCTTGATCAATTGGTGGCAGCCGCGGGACTGGGGCGAATGAATCGAGCCCGGGATGGCGAATACATCGCGGCCCTGCTCGGCGGCAAGGCGGGCGGTAATCAGCGAGCCGCTTTCAGTCGCTGCTTCGACGACGAGAACCGCACGTGAGATCCCCGATATCAGGCGGTTTCGTCTGGGGAAGTTGGAAGCGAGCACCGGCGTGCCCAATGGAAACTCCGAGACGATCGCTCCCTTGCTACCGATTTCATGCGCCAGTTCCCGATTTCGCGCAGGATAAATCCGGTCGATGCCGGTACCAATAAAAGCCACTGTCCTGCCCCCGACCGAGAGAGCACCGCGATGCGCTGCTGCGTCCACGCCGAGAGCGAGGCCACTGGCCACGACGAGTCCGGCTTGCGCCAATGTTGCGGCGAAAGCCTGCGCATTTCGCGATCCTTGGGGCGTCGGATTGCGGCTGCCGACAATGGCTATTGTTGGTTGGTTAAGCAGATCAAGCCGTCCGCGTACGTAAAGCAGCGTCGGCGGATCGGCCATTTCGAGCAAGGCCTGGGGATATTCGGAGTCTGCCAGTGTGACGATGTGCTGATTTTCACCCTTGGCCCAGGCGATCGCGGTTGCAATCTCCGCATCGTTGTTCGTATCGAGCAACAAACCGGCTGCCTTGTCGCCTGCTGCGGCGCGCAATGCGGTGGATCCGGCAGAAAAAACGGCGTCCGGCAAGCCGAACACCGAGAGCAGTTTTCGCTGGGTTTGACCGCCGATTCCCGGAATCAGGGTGAGTCTCAACCAGTTGGCTAACGACTCACCGTCGGTCATGTGGCATCAAGGAGTGGCAAGGTAGTCGTTGACTTCGACTGTTCCGTCGGATTGAAGAACGAGTGCATAGGAAATTTGTTCGAATGTCCTGAAAACGAAGGCAAGGCCATAGCGGATTGCCGGAATGACCACGCTGGTTTTCTGATCGTTTTCATCACGCTGCACAACTGTACGGTTCTTTTCAAGCGCCAGGACGTGACCGATCTCGACGCCATCATTCTTGCCGCGGTTGAGGGATATGATGGACAACTTGCCGCCGGCTCCCACTCCCCCGTAAACCGAGACGACCCGGCCGGTGAAACCGCTTTCCGGCTTGTGAGGAACATAGTCGACGAGTTCGGGCCGGACGGTCGGGATGAGGCGGTCACCGTTGCCGATTTCCTGTTTGGCCGTAACAATCTCGAAGATCGCCGGGTCGCCGGGGCGTACCTGAACGGCAGAACCGAGATGGAACGCTTCATAGCCGAGAATGCGTTCCGGGTTCTCCGGATCGCGCAGCGGTTCCCCCCTGCGGAATACTTGCCAGTTCTTTTGGCCGGGATCGGCGTTGGTGACGTACGCGGTATCGCCTTTTCCGAGAAACACGCGGTCTTCCTGCGTTGCAACGATCTTTGCGGCGCTGTCGAGCCCGTTTTGTTCGATGACGAGCGGTGCGGCAATGAAGGGCTCGATGACATTGGGCGGGATCGGGGGAATCGCCTGACTCAGCTGTTCCGCATAAATCTGCGGGCGAACCTTGGATTCCAGCCGAAGCAGGGGGGCACCCGAGGCGTCGCGACCGAGTACCAGTACATCACCCGGGTAAATGCGATGTGGATTCTTGATCTGGGCCTTGTTCATGCGCCAGATTTCCGGCCAGCGCCAAGGCTGATTGAGGAATTTTGCCGAAATGTCCCACAAGGTATCGCCGCGAACCACAACATAGCGATCGGGCGCGGAAGCAGACAGCTTCAATGGCTCGTCAGCGGCATTGCTCCACGTCGCTGCCGCGGCAAGAAAGAGCACAGATAGAAAGCGGATCATCGTGTTATCCTCGTCAGGCGCGCATCCGGGCTTGGAGAGACTTCTGGACGAGACAAATCGCGAACCGATTCTCCGCAGGTCTGTCTTAGCTTGGGTACGTCCCGATATCGCGCTGTCTTTATAGATGTTGCTTTAGATTCTGCACATAATTACTTATTCAATCAAGCTTTTTTATGGCTCTACTCCCGATTCTCCGCTTTCCGGACCCGCGTCTGAAAAAGGTCGCCGCACCTGTCCTGGAAATTGACGAAGGCATAAAGCGGCTAGCCCGCGACATGGCAGAAACGATGTATGAAGCTCCCGGAATCGGCCTTGCGGCAACACAGGTGGATGTCCATAAGCGGGTAATCGTGATCGACATTTCGGAAACCCGCGATGAGTTGCTGACGCTCATCAATCCCGAAATCGCCGAGAAGGATGGATTACAGGTGTGCGAAGAAGGCTGTCTGTCGGTCCCCGGGATCTACGACAAAGTCGAACGCGCGGAGAATGTGCGGGTACATTACCTCGACCTCAAGGGCGAGAAAAGAACGATCGAGGCACACGGCCTGCTCGCGGTCTGCCTTCAGCACGAGATCGATCACCTGGACGGCAAGGTCTTCGTCGAGCACCTTTCCCAACTCAAGCAGACCCGCATCAAGGCCAAGCTGGCCAAACAGGCGAAGATCACCGCATGAAGCTCATCTTTGCCGGAACGCCCGAATTCGCCGCGCAGTCTTTGTCAGCCATTCTCGCCGCAGGGCATCAGGTGGCGTTGGTGCTCACTCAGCCGGACAGGCCGTCAGGACGCGGCATGACACTGCGGCCTTCTCCCGTGAAGGCACTCGCGCTCGCGTCGGGGATCGAGGTATTCCAGCCTCTGACACTGAAGGATCCGGCGGTCCAGGAGCGATTGCACGCGGTTGGCGCCGAGGTGATGGTCGTTGCGGCTTACGGACTGATTCTCCCGCAAGCGGTGCTGGATCTGCCACGCTACGGCTGTCTCAATATCCATGCGTCGTTGCTGCCGCGCTGGCGTGGCGCCGCGCCGATCCAGCGAGCCATCCTCGCAGGCGATACCGAGACGGGCGTATGCATCATGCAGATGGAGGCTGGGCTGGATACCGGGCCGGTGCTGCTCTCCGACCGTCTGCCGCTCGCATCCGACGAGACGGCGGGATCGCTGCACGACAAACTGGCCGATCTCGGCGCGCGACTGATCGTCAACGCTCTGGAGAAAATTCCTCTCCCCGCAGTCCCTCAATCCGACACGGGAATCACCTACGCCGCCAAGATCGAAAAGGCTGAAGCTTTGCTGGATTGGCGCCTGCCAGCGGCCGAGATCGAGCGCAAGGTTCGCGCATTCAATCCGTTCCCCGGTGCAGCGACAGTGCTCGAAGGGGTTCCGGTCAAAATCTGGCGGGCTGTTGCCGTTCCGGGTGGGGCAGCGCCAGGAACTGTTCTGGCGGCGGACCGGCACGGGATCGTCGTCGCTTGCGGTGATGGCGCGTTGTGCCTTGGCGAGTTGCAGAAGGCCGGGGGCAAGCGTCTCTCTGCTGCGCAGTTCCTTTCTGGCAACGCGTTGTCGCCGGGAGCCGTGTTTTCCTCGACGCCTTGAATTTTCCGCGCCCCGCCCCATCTAATCGCGGGCGGAGCGGATGGTTCCGCATTTGCAGATCGGAAGGAGATTCCAGCAATGCTCGGTAACTGGTTGAAGACGACCGTCCTGATGGCGGCTATCGTGGCCCTGTTCGGGGCGATCGGCGGGTATATCGGCGGAGCCAACGGGATGGTCATGGCGCTCATCTTCGGCGGCGCGATGAATTTCTTCGCCTACTGGTTTTCTGACAAGATGGTGCTGCGCATGTACAACGCGCAGGAAGTCGATGAAACCTCGGCACCCCAGTTTTACGCCATGGTGCGGGAACTGGCGCAGCGGGCGGGGCTGCCAATGCCGCGGGTGTATCTGATCGACGAGGCACAGCCGAATGCCTTTGCGACCGGCCGCAATCCGCAAAACGCGGCGGTAGCCGCGACGACGGGAATCCTGAACCTTCTCTCGGCGCGCGAGATCCGCGGGGTAATGGCCCACGAACTGGCGCACGTGCAGCATCGCGACATCCTGATTTCGACGATTTCGGCGACGATGGCCGGAGCCATCTCGGCCCTGGCCAACTTCGCGATGTTCTTCGGCGGACGCGATTCCGAAGGCCGGCCGGCGAATCCGATCGCCACCATTGCCGTTGCGCTCCTCGCGCCAATCGCCGCGTCGCTGATCCAGATGGCCATCTCGCGGGCGCGCGAATTCGACGCGGACCGCGGTGGTGCCGAAATCTGCGGCGATCCGAACGCGCTGGCCGACGCGCTGACCAAGATCGACCACTACGCACGCGGGATTCCGATGATCGCGGCGGAAGAACATCCGGCCACTGCGCAGATGATGATCATGAATCCGCTGCACGGCGGCGGGATCGCGAACCTGTTCAGTACTCACCCGGCCACTGAAGAACGGGTTGCCCGTTTGCGTGCCCTGGCACGCGGCTATCGCTGAGCAGGCCCTCTCGGGTCGAGGGTTCGGTTCAGCAGATCGGCCAGCCGATACCCGGCTTCCGTGATGCGGCGGTTGGCGATTTCCCGGCTGTTTTCGTAAAACGCCGGCGTGATCTCGGGCACCGGCTCGGTACCCAGTGGATAAGCGTGCTCCCGCGCGAGTGACCAGCTTTCAATGATCCATTGCCCGCTTGATGTTCCGGGGATAGGGCGTGAGTAGGTGGCGAGTAGCGCCCGAACGGCCCGGTCAAGCCGTTCCCCGCGCAACCACGGTGGTCCCGGCAGGTCATCCCAGAACGCGTGCAGTGTCGTCAACGGCTTGCGTGAATTGAACGGGTTGTTGATTTTCCGGGAGTTTCCCCCCTTCTCCCACTTCCGCTGTGCGTTCATTCGTGCGCTGGTATGCAAAGGCTGATGCGCGTCGCCGACGAGATGGATGAGCCAGGGCAAGGCATAGGCGCGTTCGTGGTCGTCGCTCGATGCAGCCAGCGTTCTGGCCAGTTCGGGCAAGCTGCGCTCGATTTGTCCGGAGAGCCGCCGGCCGTCTGGTGGGCCATTGAGCGGAATATTGACGTAATGCCAATCGTCGCGCCGTTCCATATCGGGAAATCCCGGAAGGGTCGGCGTGGGATCGTTCTTGCCTGCCGAATAGAAACGGGTGTCCTGACGGATTTCGTCGGCCCAGGTCGACGCCTCGACAAAAACCTTGCGGGCGTTGTCGGAGCGCCCCGGCCGGCGCATCCAGCGGTCGTGTTCGGGATGCTTGCGCAGCAGCGAAGTGACCTTGTCCCGGGGCCCCGGTTGAAGATTTTCCCAGGCGATCGCTGCGATGATGCGATGTCCGGCAGCCCCCCAGGCCAGCGCGGGCTGTGAGCTGGTCAAAGACGCCCCCGCGACGATGCTCACCAGGACAGCATTTGACCAACGACGCCACGTCTTATCGGTCAAGCGCGATGTCCTCGTGCGAAACCGGATCCTCCAGCGGCTCGAGATGGGTGATCACCGTGGTACGTGGCAGGGCGTCGCGGATGTCGCTTTCCACGCGTTCGGCGAGGTCATGCCCATGCCGAACGGTCCAGGCGCCGGGAACCAGAACGTGCATCTCGACAAAGCGGCGTGCGCCCGATTCGCGGGTGCGCAGCGCATGGAAATCGATACCTTCGTCCCGATAGCGCGCAAGGATGCCCTCGACGCGGGCGTGATCTTCGGACGGCAAGGCCTGATCCATGAGCCCGGAAGTCGAACGGTGCACGAGTTTCCAGCCAGTCCACACAATGTTCAGGGCGACCAGGAAGGCGATCAGCGGGTCGAGCCACAACCAGCCTGTCAATGTGACGGCGCCGACGCCGAAAATAACCCCGGCCGAAGTCCATACATCGGTCAGCAGATGGTGGGCATCGGCTTCAAGTGTCAGCGAGTGGTGCTCGCGGCTGGCGGCGAGAAGGACGCGGGCAGTGAAGAAATTGATCAGCGACGCGACGACCGAGACCACAAGACCGATGCCGACATCCGACAACGGTTGGGGGTTCAGGAGGCGTTCCACCGCCGACACACCAATCGCCGCAGCAGCGAACAGGATCAGCAGTCCTTCGAAACCGCTGGAGAAGTACTCTGCCTTGCCGTGACCGTAGGCATGTTGATCGTCGGCAGGCTGTTCGGCAATGCCAAGCATCGCCAGCGCCATCATCGCGCCGGCCAGGTTGACCAGGGACTCCAGTGCGTCGGAGAGCAGTCCGACCGAGCCGGTCAGCCACCAGGCCGCCGTCTTCAGCGCGATGGTACTCAGCGCAGCGGCAATTGATAGCCACGCAAAGCGTTTGAGGGATTGATGGCTCATCGCAGCATTATCGCAAAAATGAGGCACGCTCGTTGACAGAGAATGATCCGGCCAATATAATTGTCCGCTCTTGTTTTTTGGGTCGGTAGCTCAGCCGGTAGAGCAGCGGACTTTTAATCCGTTGGTCGGGAGTTCGAACCTCCCCCGACCTACCAAACACCTCGGATGCCGTGCGTGTCCTTGGTGCTGTGGGGCGTTAGCTCAGTTGGTAGAGCAGCGGACTCTTAATCCGTTTGTCGTAAGTTCGATCCTTACACGCCCTACCAGAATAATCAAAGGCTTGTGCTTAGGCACAGGCCTTTGTCCTTTCTGGGCGTGACAGCCCTCTTAAGCGGGACGTGCAGACAGTCTGCCAGGTTGGCCGCAGAACAGCTCACTCTAGGCTGCGGCGCCGGTCACACACATACCGTTGCTCATCGAACAATGGTCGCAGGAAAATGTATCAGTCTTGAGTTGTGGCCGCTTCTCGCGGCAGAAGCACCCACATCTGCCCGGACTGCTTCATCCGCCCGGCTTCGGCACCCGCGTCCGGGCCGAATCCCCAGAAAAAGTCGGCACGTACTACGCCGCGTATCGCCCCGCCCGTGTCTTGTGCGTGCATCAGTCGCGAGAGCGGTTCGCTTGAGTTCGGCCGTGTCGTCGCAAGGAATACCGGAGCGCCCAACGGAACGTGGCGTGGATCGACTGCAATGCTGCGCCCGGGGGTCAGGGGGACGCCGAGAGCGCCTTGCGGCCCTTCTTCGCCGTTTCCCTTGAGCGGCATTTCGCGGAAAAAAACGTAGCTGGGGTTGGTGTTGAGCAGTTCGCCAAGGCGTACCGGGTTGGCACGCGCCCAGGACTGAATGTTTTGCATCGATACCTGCTCGATGGGAATCTCGCCCCAGTCGGCAAGAACGCGCCCGATTGCCTTGTAGGGATGGCCGTTCTGGTCAGCGTAGCCGAGACGTACGAATCGTCCATCCGGCAGCTTAACGCGTCCCGAGCCTTGAATCTGCAGGAAGAACAGTTCGACTGCGTCGTCCACCCAAAGCAGGACGCGCTCCGGAAACGCCTTTTCCAATCCGCGCTCCGCAATTTCGGCGCGCGAATAGTAGGGCACGACGCGGTTGCCGACGAGACGGCCACGCAGGCGCATGTTCTTGAGATCGGGCCGCACCTCCGACAAATCGATGGTGAGCAGGTCGGGCGGTACGCCCAGTACCGGATAAGCATGTTTCGCGCTTCGGGTCCGTGAGCCACGTAGCAGTGGCTCGTAGTAGCCGGTGACCGTGCCTTGGGTGGAACCGTCCGGATTGGTCAGCAGGAAGGGCGCGAAGCGGCTTTCGAAGAACTTGCGGATGGCCCGCGTGTCCTTGCCCGGCTGATTGCGCGCTTCGTCGCAAACCGCGCGCCACTGTGGCCAGTGCGGCTTGCTGGTCATTCCGCGGCAGGACTGCAGGAACACCGGCCAGGCGGCGGAAAGATCGTCGTCGCTCCACCCCGGGAGGTCGTTCCACCGTGCCGCTTGCAGCGGCTGGGCCGGCGGCGGGGCTTCGACGGTCGTTACGCCAGGACAGACGGGGCAGACCGGGCAGGTGGCAACGACCGGCTCCTTCACGGTGGCGCAGGCGGAAAGCAAAAGGCCGAGCAGAACGATCAGTCCGCGCGGCAGGATTCTTGTTTGGCTTTTGGTCATGGTTTGGCTAAAGTTCAACGTTTCCCGACCGATCGAGTATACCGCCCCGATGAGCGACGCCCTTCCCCAACTCGCCGCCTTTCTTGCCCGTGCCGAAAAACTGCTGGAACGCATCGAACCGCTGCTGCCGCCCGCCTCGCCTATGCCGGACTGGGATGCAGCGATTGCTTTCCGCTGGCGCAAGCGCGGTTCGGCCAGTTACCTGCAGCCCGTCTCGCGCCCCGCGCCAATCCGCCTGCAGGACCTGCAGGATATCGACGAGCAGAAGGCGCGGATCGACGCCAACACCCGCCAGTTCGTCGCCGGCCAGCCGGCCAACAACGTGTTGTTGACCGGTGCGCGCGGCTCGGGGAAATCTTCGTTGATCAAGGCATTGCTCAATGAGTACGCCTCGGATGGCTTGCGGATCATCGAGGTGGAAAAACACGATCTCGTCGATCTGCCCGACATCGTCGACCTGATCGAAAATCGCCCGGAACGCTTCATCATCTTCTGCGACGACCTTTCCTTTGATGCTGGCGACGCCACGTTCAAGGCCCTGAAGGTCGTCCTCGATGGCTCGATCGCCGCCGCACCCGAGAACGTGCTGATCTATGCGACGTCGAACCGCCGCCATCTGATGCCGGAGTATTTCGAGGAGAACCTCGAAACGCACCGCGTCGGCGAGGAGATCCATCCGGGTGAAGCCATCGAGGAGAAGGTTTCGCTCTCCGAACGTTTCGGCCTTTGGCTGTCGTTCTACCCGTTCGACCAGGATGCCTACCTGAACATCGTCGCCCACTGGTTGGGCGAACTCGGTTGCAAGGACGCGGAAATCGCCCGTGCCGAACGCGATGCGCTCAACTGGGCGCTGCAACGCGGCTCGCGTAGCGGTCGGGTTGCCTGGCAGTTCGCCAAGGACTGGGCCGGAGCGCACCAGAAGGCCCGGACAAGGCGCGGCCGATGAACCGGACGGTCGAAGTCTCCGCAGCCATCCTGCTGCGGGAAACGGCGGGCGGCAAGGAATACCTCCTGGCGCAACGTCCGCCGGACAAGGTGTACGCCGGCTACTGGGAATTTCCCGGTGGCAAGCTGGAAGCCGGTGAGTCGTTTCACGACGCCCTTGTTCGCGAGTTGCGCGAGGAACTGGAAATCGACATCCTGCAGGCCGCTCCGTGGCTCTGTCGTGAATTCACCTACCCGCACGCCCATGTGCGCCTGAAGTTTTTCCGTGTTACCGCTTGGCGTGGCGTGATTCATCCGCACGAACACACCGGCGCCGTCTGGACCCGTGTTGGCGAGACGCCCCGGGTCGAGCCGGTGCTTCCGGCGAATGGCCCGATCCTGCGCGCCCTCGCCTTGCCGGACGTTTATGCCATCACCCATGCGGAGACCAACGGCGTCGAAAGCGAACTCGCGCGAATCGATCGTGGGTTGCATAACGGTATCCGGCTGCTGCAAATTCGCGACAAGTCGCTTCCGGCGGCCGAGCGGCTGCGGTTTGCCGAAGAGGTTATGGCCCGTACTCGCCTGTTCGGTGACGCCCGCGTCCTCATCAACGACGACGAACCGCTTGCGCGGGCAGTCGGTGCGCACGGCGTACATTTGCCATCGCACGCGCTCAGTACGCTGGCGCGCCGTCCCGGTGCCGACTGGGTCGCGGCCTCCTGCCATACCGCCGATGATCTCCAGCGCGCAACCGATCTCGGCGTGGACTTCGTTGTTCTGAGCCCGGTCCTGCCGACGGCCAGCCACCCGGATGCTCCGGGGATGGGCTGGGCGCAGTTCGGCAAGCTTGTCGAGCGTCTGACTCTTCCGGCCTACGCGCTGGGGGGAATGCGCGGTACGCTGCTATCCACGGCAAAGGCGCACGGGGCCCACGGGATCGCCATGCTGAGCGGCTGGTAGGACGGACTACGAACGGACTATTCGGGTTTGTGCGGTTCGGCGAGCGGATCGACCGATTCTTCCTGCACTGGCACGCGGTAGCTCTCGGAAGCCCAGGCGCCGAGGTCGATCAGCTTGCAGCGCTCGGAGCAGAACGGCCGGAACTTGTTCTCCGGACTCCACAGCGACTCGCCGCCACACTGCGGGCAGCGAACTTTCGTCACTTTCGCCGGCATTACAAGTTGCAGAACACGATTTCGAACGGCACGTCGACCGCCGCGTCGGGCTGCCGCGGGCGCGCTTCGAGATCCTGGCGGATGAAGCGGATGTTCAGTGCGTACTTGTTGGCGCTGATTTCCGGGACGAACGGCAACGGCTCCTTGAGCGAGACGCGCACCATTTGCGATGTGCTGCCGCCGAGCATCAGCTGGAACGACCCGCCCTTGGCCAACTGGCTTTCCGGTGTTCCGCTGGCGCGCAGCAAACGCAGGACGATCGACAAGCCGTCACGCAGCGGAATCAGTGGCTTCAACCATCCCCGCAGCGCGTCCTGCCGGGTTTTTGTGTCCTGGTGTTGCCAGTAGTGGTAGGAGGGCAGATCGAATTCGCAGACTCCACCAGGGATCACGGCGCGGCTCTTGATCGCCATCAGCCAGTCGTTTTCGCGCAGGTACTGACCGATTTTTCCGGTCATGGCCAGCAGCGCGGCGGAGGATTGCTCGATTTCATAAAGCGCCCCGGAAAGCGCTTCTTCGGAGATCTCCGGGTTGTTGCGGAAGGCAAGCAACGACTGGCGTTGCCGCTCCAGTTCCTGGATCAGGTCGAGCTTCAGATCGGCGCGTCCGGCGACTTCAAGAATCTCGAACAGCGACAGAAGGACAACATGATGCTCGCGCGGCCCGTCCTGCTGTATGAAGTAGGACGCCTTCTCGAATAAATCCTCCAGACGCAACAGTGTCCTGATGCGCTCGTTGAAGGGGTATTCGTAGGTAATCACATTGCCGCCGGGGAGGGAAAATGGATGAAATTGCCTGCATTCTGAGACATTTGCGAACAAATCTCAACAGTCCGCCTTAAGTATCTTCCCGTACAGGAGCCTTCCTGGCGAATTCGACATAACGGTGATGCAGGCGAAGGACTTGTGGCTGCAGTTCATCGAGGCCGTCGTCATTCGTCAGCACGTCGTCAGCCGCCGCCCGGCGTTCCTCACGACTCGCCTGGGTCGCCATGATGGCCTGGACCTCGTCGGCGGACAGGCGGCTGCGCACCATGACCCGAGCCACTTGTACCGACTCGGCGCAGTCGATGACCAGAATCCGGTCAATGTGTTCGCGGTAGGCTCCGGACTCGATGAGCAATGGCACGACCAGCATCACATAGGGTGCGTAATCCGCCCGTCGGCAGCGGGCTATGCTCTCGCTGCGGATCAGCGGATGCAGGATGGATTCCAGGCGTTTGCGCGCAGTGGGGTCGGAAAAACAGAGTTGCCGCATCGCCACGCGATCAAGACTTCCGTTCGCCTGCAAAACACCCTCGCCGAAGGCGCGGGCAATGTCTGGCATCGCCGCCCCCCGCGCACCGGTGAGTTCGTGCGCGATCGCGTCGGTGTCGATGACGGCTGCGCCAAGCTCGGCAAAAAGGTTGGCGACGGTGGTCTTGCCACTGCCGATCCCCCCCGTCATTCCGACGACGAAGCTCATTGTCCCGACGCGTTGCGCAACTTGCAGGCGTTGCGACGCGCGTCCGGCGCCGCCTGGGACAACCATTGATCGAGTTCCGCCGCTTTGGCTTCCGGTGCGCGGAGTTCCAGTTGCGCCACCGCCGGCTTGATCTGTCGTTCGGCGATGCGGGCGGAGCGCACCCCTTTCTCGCGCAGCGCCGCAAGTGCCGCCGTCGCCGCATCCGACGAGGAGAACAGCCCCAGCGAAATGGCCAGCTGATTGGCGCCGTTCTCCTGCACGATGAAGTACTCCTTGACGCCGAGATTCTTCAGTTCCCCGGCTTTGTTCTCGGCATCGCGTTTGGTTTTCAGTGGCGGAATATGGACCCAGAAGCTCGCTGTGCCCGGAAAGTTGGTGCGCCTTGATGCTACGCCAGGGAGAGATTCCGACAAGGCGGCTTCCAGGCGATCGGCCTCGGCCGGCGGCAATTCGGCCAACTGGACACAGCGTTCGGCCGAGGCTGGCTCTGCTGACGCCTTCTCCTCGGGCTTGGCAACGTTCTTCTCCGGGCGGGCAGATTCCGGCGGCGGGACGTCGTTGGAGACAATGCGTACCTGATCGGCCCGTAGCTGCTGACCGACACGAAACGCATCGGCACTCTCCGTGACGCCGAAGTAACCCCGCGTCCAGGCGAAGAAAAGCAGATTGGCCAGAAACAACAGGAAAACGAAGATACGCATTATTGCCCTCTCATCCCTTGATCCAAGCAATCATCCCCAACGTCAGCCGACGTTGGGCAGATGCTCCAGCGATTGCCGGATGGCTTCTTGCGGATAATCGAAATCTTCCAGTTCGCCGGCGAAATAGCGATCGTAGGATGCCATGTCGAAATGCCCGTGCCCGGTCAGGTTGAACAGGATCGTTTTCGGCTCGCCGCTCTGCTTGCAGCGCAGTGCCTCGTCGATGGCAGCGCGGATGGCGTGGCACGACTCGGGGGCCGGCACGACGCCCTCGGCGCGGGCGAACATCACGCCGGCCTCGAACGTTGCCAGCTGCGGCACGGCCACCGCCTCGATCAAGCCTTCGTGGTAAAGCTGCGAGACCAGCGGCGATGCGCCGTGATAGCGAAGGCCGCCGGCGTGGATGCCCGGCGGCATGAAATCGTGGCCGAGGGTGAACATCTTCATCAGTGGCGTGAAGCCGGACGAATCGCCGAAATCGTAGGCGTACTTGCCCTTGGTCAGCGACGGGCATGAGGTCGGCTCGACGGCCACCAGGCGCACCATCCGGCCGTTGCGCCCGCCGGCGGCATTGTCGGCGAGGAAGGGGAAGGCCATCCCGGCGAACGAGGAACCACCGCCGCAGGGCGCGAAAACCACGTCCGGCCAGTCGCCGGCCATCTCGAACTGCTTTTTCGCTTCGAGGCCGATGATCGTCTGGTGCAGCGCCACATGGTTGAGCACCGAACCTAGCGCATAGTTGGTATCGGCGCGGGACGCCGCTTCCTCGACCGCCTCGGAAATCGCCAAGCCAAGGGAACCCATGTTGCCCGGATCGCGGGCCAGCGTATCACGCCCGGTCTGGGTCATTTCCGACGGACTGGCGAACACTTCGGCACCCCAGGTCTGCATCATCGAGCGCCGGTAGGGTTTCTGCTGGTAGCTGACCTTGACCATGTACACGCGCACGTCCACGCCGAACATCTGTCCGGCCAGCGCCATCGAGCAGCCCCACTGCCCGGCCCCGGTTTCCGTGGTGATCCGGCGGATGCCCGCCTGCCGGTTGTAGTACGCCTGCGGCACAGCGGTGTTCGGCTTGTGCGATCCTGCCGGCGAGACGCCCTCGTTCTTGTAATAGATCTTCGCCGGCGTCCCGAGCATTTCCTCAAGCCGGGCCGCGCGCACGAGCGGTGAGGGGCGCCACAGGCGATAGATTTCGCGCACTTCCTGCGGGATCGGGATCCAGCGTTCGGACGACATCTCCTGCTCCAGAATCGCCATCGGAAAGATGGCCCCCATCTGCTCGGGCGTCGCCGGCTTGCCGTCCGGGCCGAGCGGTGGCAGCGGCGCGTTGGGCATGTCGGCGACCACGTTGTACCAGTGCGTCGGTATTTCGGATTGGGGAAGGACAAAGCGCAGCGATTCCATGTGAACTCCGGTAAAGGGATGCCAAAACGGAAAAGCCGAAGTATAGAGGCTGGCGCCCCCGCCTGCTCAGGTTGCGGAGGCGTATTGCAGCAGGCCGTCGAGAACAAGTGTTTCCTCGACCCGGCACGGCACTCCCAGGCAGGGTGCCAGCCGATGGGCTGCTCCGCCCGTCAGCATGCAGATTACCGCGGGTTCTTCCGTCGCCGCCTTGGCGTACATGCGCTCGATGGCGCCGGCCTGCGCATGCAGGCAGCCGGACACGATGGCATCCATGGTATTGCGCGGCTCGTCGCGGAAAACCCCGCGCGCATGCGGCAATTGGGCGGTTCCCCGGGCCAGCGCGGTGAGCATCAGATGCATGCCGGGCAGGATCAGGCCGCCGCGGAAACTTCCTGTGCCATCGAGCCAGTCGACCGTTGTCGCAGTGCCGGAGCAGACTACCACGCACGGGCCGGCCACCTTGTGACGGGCTGCGACCAGCGCTGCCCAGCGATCGGCGCCCAGGCGCTCCGGTTGTTCATAGCCATTGCGGACGCCATGTGCCGAGGGTTCCGGACGCACCCATTGCACCGCGAGACCGCTCAAGCCCAGCGCGTTCTGCACCGCCGTTTCAACGGCCGGTCCGGCGACGCTGCAGGCGACGACGCGTGCCGTCCGCGGCCAGCGCGCGGCAACGTCGGCGAGGCGTTCGGCTTCATCGGTCGGAACGTTGCCGCGCTCCTTCCAGGTGATTCCGTCATGGCATCCCCACTTGATGCGGGAGTTGCCGGCGTCAATGGCGACGATCATAGCGGCCTGAGCGAGACGTCGCCGGAGAGGCAACGTTCGATTCCTTCAACCGTGCGTACGAGCAACGCGCCATCGAGATCCGCTCCCTCGCAGACGCCCTCCTTGTCGACGCGCCCTTCGCGCAGCAGGCGCACCGGCCGCTCCTGCCAGGCGTGGCAGGCGTGCCAGTCGGCGCGGACAGCCGCAAATCCACCGCTGACGAAGCGGTCGAAGGTTTCTGCCAGGGCGCGCAGCAAATGCGAAAACAACAGGTGCCGTTCGGGAAGGTCGGCGACGATCTGCGCCAGTGCGGCGGGGGGAAGCGCGGCAACACTCGGCGCGCCGATGCTTTCAGGCAGACGGAGGTTCAGGCCGATGCCGATGACCGCCTTGGCGCCCTGTTCATCCGCATGCAGTTCCACCAGGATGCCGCCAAGCTTGGCATGGCCGTAAAGGATATCGTTCGGCCATTTCAGCTGGACGCCTGCCGCGCCACAACGCCCCAGCGCCTGCACGACGGCGACGCCGACCGCCAGCGACAGTCCGGACAGGCGCTCCAGCCCGCCGGGGAAGGCCCATAACACCGAGAAGGTCAGACTGGATTCCGGCGACGCCATCCAGGTCCGCCCGCGACTGCCCCGCCCGGCGGTTTGCCGGTCGGTGACCACCACGGTACCCGACGGCGCGCCGTCCTCGGCAAGCCGCAGCAGAACCGTGTTGGTCGAAGCGCATTCGGCCAGCGCGACAACGTGAAACCGACCGCGCGCTTCGGCGAGCGGTTCAGCCAGACGCGAAGGATCGATCAGCAGTGAAGAGGAATCGGACATCGGACGGCACCTTTTGGGGGCGCCATTATCGCCGATTATCCGGCGACCTGCTCCGTTTCGTCCGAGCGTCCGCCGTCAAGGCCGAGATCCTGAATCTTGCGCGTGATGGTATTGCGGCCGATGCCCAGTGCCAGCGCCGCCTCGATGCGCCGTCCGCCGGTATGCATCAGTGCGCGACTGATCAGGATGCGCTCGAAAACGTTGGTCAGTTTCTCGTGCACCTGCCCTTCGTTCGACGTCAGCATGCGGTCAACCACCTGCGCAAGCGCGCCTTCCCAGTCGGTGGCACCGCCTGAGGCCGGTGCCGACTCGCGCAGTTCGGGCGGCAAATCGCCGAGATCGACGAGTTGCCCCGGCGCCATGACGGTCAGCCAGTGGCAGACGTTTTCCAGCTGCCGGACGTTGCCCGGAAAGTCGAGCGACGAAAGCTGCCGCAGCGCCGCGTCGGAAATCCGCTTGGCCTCGACGCCGAGCTCCTGCGCGCTCTTCTGCAGGAAGTGGCGCGCCAGGATGGGGATGTCCTCGCGCCGTTCGCGCAGGCTCGGCAGGCGAACGCGGATGACGTTGAGGCGATGGAAGAGATCTTCCCGGAACAGGCCGTCCTTGACCCGGGCTTCGAGATTCTGGTGCGTGGCGGCGATGATGCGGACGTTGGCGCGGATCGGCGAATGGCCGCCGACGCGATAGAAATTGCCGTCGGAGAGTACGCGCAGCAGGCGCGTCTGCAGTTCGGCCGGCATGTCGCCGATTTCGTCGAGAAACAGCGTGCCACCCTCCGCCTGCTCGAAACGCCCGCGCCGCTGCGTGGCCGCGCCGGTGAACGCGCCACGTTCGTGGCCGAACAGTTCGGACTCGAGCAGATCCTTGGGGATCGCCGCGGTATTGATGGCAATGAACGGCTTGTCCGCGCGCGGGCTGTGCCGGTGCAGGGCGCGGGCGACCAGTTCCTTGCCGGTCCCCGATTCACCGGTGATCATCACCGTCGCTGACGACTGGCTGAGCCGGCCGATGGCGCGGAAGACTTCCTGCATCGCCGGCGCCTTGCCGAGGATTTCCGGCACCATGCCCAGCTCGTCGGATGCACCGCCTTGGTGCATGCTCTCGTCGATGGCCCGGCGGATCAGTTCCAGCGCCTGATCGACATCGAACGGCTTCGGCAGGTATTCGAACGCGCCGCCCTGAAAAGCGGCCACGGCGCTGTCGAGATCGGAGTAGGCGGTCATGATGATGACCGGCAGCGTGGGGAAGCGCTCCTTGACCTTCCTCAGCAGATCCAGCCCGGACTCGCCGGGCATGCGGATGTCGGAAACCAGGACCTGCGGCGGTTCGGTGCCGGCATCGAGTTGCGCCAGCGCCTCGGTCGCCGAGGCGAAGCTCTTGAACGGCGTCTGTTCGCGCGACAGGGTCTTTTCCAGCACCCAGCGAATCGACTTGTCGTCGTCGACAATCCACACAGGTTTCATGTTCTTCTCAGGCATCGTGATCAGGATGGGAAGGCTGTAGCAAATAGCTTGCCATCAACCCGCTGTCTTCCCGTCGCCGAGAGTCAGCGGCATGCGCAGCGTGAAGCAGGTGTAGCCCGGACGGCTCTGACATTCGATGGTCCCCTGATGCTGCAGCACGAAATTCTGTGCCAGCGTCAGGCCAAGACCGTTGCCCCCTTCCCGTCCGGAAACCAGGGGATAGAACATCCGCTCGCGGATGTCTTCCGGAATTCCCGGCCCGTTGTCGATGACCTGCAGTTCGATCGCCAGTGGAAAACGCTTCTTCGCCAGGGTGACCTGCCGGGCCACGCGCGTGCGGAAGGTAATCTGGCCCTCGGCATCCGCTTCCGGGCGGTTCATGATCGCCTGTGCCGCGTTGCGCGCGATGTTCAGCACGGCCTGGATCAATTGCTCGCGATCGCCGATCAGTTCGGGCAGGCTGGTGTCGTAATCGCGGCGAATCATCAGCGCTTTGGGGAATTCCGCCTTCAGCAGGCTGCGTACGCGTTCGAGAATCTCGTGGATGTTCACCGCGCCCGGTTGCATCGGCCGATGCGGCGAGAGCAGGCGTTTCATCAAATCCTGCAGGCGATCGGTCTCTTTGATGATGACCTGGGTGTATTCGCGCAGTGCGGGATTGTTCAGTTCGTGTTCGAGCAACTGCGCCGCGCCGCGAATGCCACCGAGCGGATTCTTGATCTCGTGCGCCAGATTGCGGATCAACTCGCGGTTGGCCAGTTGCTGTTCAAGCAATCGCTCCTCGCGGGTCGCCTTGATCTGCTGGTCGATCGGCCAGAGTTCCACGAGCAGCCGGACATCGCCGGCGTCTATACGGTTGACCGTGCAGTTCAGTTGCAGGCGCAGTTCGTCGTTGCGCTGGATTTCAATGTTCTGCCCGCTATGTCCCCAGCCGTGTTGCAAGGCGTTGTCGAGTGCTTCGAGCAAGGTTGCCGGGCAACCCGTGACGTCGCAGAACTTTGCACCGGCGACGGTTTTTCCGCTGATCGCCAGCAGATCCTCGGCTGCGGAGTTCAGGTAGCGGATGGACAGCTTTTCGTCGAGCAGGATGACCGAGGACGAGAGCAGATCCAGGCCGCTGAAGGGACTGTTCGAATGCTCACTCATGGATGCTCGCAACCGGAGCGCGCTCAGCGCAGCTTGTCGAGTTCCTTCTGGATCGCTTCGATATTGCGCTCATGCAGCGCCACCTTGTTCTTGAAGGGTTCAAGGCGATCGAGAACCCGTTGATAGTTGCGTTCATCACCGGTGCGGACGGCCTCTTGAGCGGCAAGTTCCTTTTTTGCAGATTCGAGATTCTGTTGCTCGGCCGCCAGTTCGTTTTCCAGTATGCGCCGCCGGTCGGTGTCGCGCGCTTTCTGGTCGTTCTCGCCGACCTTGGGAAAGTTCGCTGGCGAGGGAGCGCTGCTGGCAGGCCGTGTCGGCGGGACGGTCGTCGCCGGACCGAGATCCATCGGCGAGCATTTCATGCCGGGCGTCGATATCCTGACGTTGGAAAACGTCTTGTGCCCTTGGGCATCAACACACTGATACATGACATCCGCGTACACCATCGGGACGGCTGCCAAGAGCATCCCTGAAACGCAAAGCCGGGGTAAAAACGCCATCATCCTATTCCCTTGTAATTGCCGGAAAAGCCTCGGATCCGGCCGTCAGTGTATTGGATGGGTCGGGCAAAGACAATGCAATGGCGGTTACCGCGAGCGATAAAAAAGGACGGGGAATACCCCGTCCTTTCCCTGGTCGCAAGGCGATTAGCAGCTGTAGTACAGCTCGAACTCGACCGGGTGGGTCGTCATCCGCACCTTGTTGACTTCGTCCATCTTCAGCTCGAGGTAGGCGTCGATCCATTCGTTGGAGAAGACACCGCCACGGGTCAGGAAGTCGCGATCCTTGTCGAGGGCGGCCAGGGCTTCTTCGAGACTGGCGCAAACGGTCGGGATCTTCGCGTCTTCTTCCGGCGGCAGATCGTACAGGTTCTTGTCAGCGGCATCGCCCGGGTGGATCTTGTTCTGGATGCCGTCCAGACCGGCCATCAGCAGGGCCGAGAAGCACAGGTACGGGTTGGCGATCGGATCCGGGAAGCGGGTCTCGATACGGCGGGCCTTGTCGGAAGCGACGTGCGGGATGCGGATCGAGGCCGAGCGGTTCTTCGCCGAGTAGGCCAGCTTGACCGGCGCTTCGTAGTGCGGAACCAGGCGCTTGTACGAGTTGGTGCCCGGGTTGGTGATCGCGTTCAGTGCCTTGGCGTGCTTGATGATGCCGCCGATGTAGAACAGCGCCATCTCGGACAGGCCGGCGTAGCCGTTGCCGGCGAACAGGTTCTTGCCGTCCTTCCAGATCGACTGGTGCACGTGCATGCCGGAGCCGTTGTCGCCAACGATGGGCTTGGGCATGAAGGTCGCCGTCTTGCCATACTGGTACGAGACGTTATGCACGACGTACTTGAGGATCTGCGTCCAGTCGGCGCGCTTGACCAAGGTGTTGAACACTGTGCCGATTTCGCACTGGCCGGCGTTGGCGACTTCGTGGTGGTGCACTTCGACCGGCACGCCGAGCGATTCGAGCGTCAGCACCATGGCGGAACGGATGTCGTGCAGGCTGTCGACCGGCGGAACCGGGAAGTAGCCGCCCTTCACGCCCGGACGGTGGCCGGTGGCGCCGTTGCCTTCGTTCTTCTCGCCCGAATTCCAGGCCGCTTCGGCGGAATGGATCTTCAGGTTGCAGCCGGACATGTCGACCGACCATTCGACGCCGTCGAAGATGAAGAATTCGGGTTCCGGACCGAAGTAGGCGGTGTCGCCCAAGCCGGACGACTTGAGATAGGCTTCGGCGCGCTTGGCGATCGAGCGCGGGTCGCGGTCGTAGCCACGGCCGTCAGCGGGATCGACGACGTCGCAGGTGAGAACCAGCGTGGTTTCGTCGAAGAACGGATCGATGTAGGCGGTGTCCGGGTCGGGCATCAGTTGCATGTCGGACGCCTGGATACCCTTCCAGCCGGCGATGGACGAGCCATCGAATGCGTGGCCGTTCTCGAATTTGTCTTCGCTGAACGCGCTGACGGGCACGGTAACGTGCTGTTCCTTGCCACGGGTGTCAGTGAAACGGAAATCGACGAACTTGACCTCGTTTTCCTTGACCATCTTGATAACGTCTTGCGGGCTTGCCATTTGCAAAGTCTCCTCGGCGAGTACCGGTCATTCCGGCAACAATGAAAAAGTGCTCTGGGTACTAGCAGAAACCATGCCACCCAATACACACCAGCGAACCGCAACGAGATGCGCAACTACCCTTCTCTGGTGCGGTCCTAATATCACCACAATAGTGCATTTGATGAAGAATAGCGCACTACAAAGGTGCGTGCGCACCATCGGCTTGCGTTTGGTGCAGAAACCGTGCGATCAGTCCGCGCCGTCGGAACCTATGGCCGCCCGGCATTGCCTCAACTGAGGAACTAAAGTCAATCACGGTTTATACTCTCTCCCCTCACACCCTCATATGCAGCCACAGATGGGAACCCTTTCCGCAATACTTGAACGGGCAAAAGACCGCGCGGCCGAGCTCGACCTGCCGTACGCCGGGGCTCTTACTCCCGCCGAGGCCTGGGCCGTGTGGCAGAACGCCCCCGGAGCCAGGCTTGTCGACGTTCGCACCCGCGCCGAGTGGGACTGGGTCGGCCGCATTCCGGGGGGAGTCGAGATCGAATGGCAGGGGTATCCCGGCGGTCAGCCGAATCCCGATTTTCTCGCCCAACTCAAACGCCAGGTCGATACCGAGTCGCTTGTCATGTTCATCTGTCGCAGCGGCGTCCGCTCGCACAATGCCGCCTGCCTGGCCACCGAAGCCGGTTTCAGTGCGTGCTACAACGTGCTCGAAGGCTTCGAGGGCAACGTCGACGCCAGTGGCCAACGCGGAAAACTGGGCGGCTGGCGGTTTGCCGGACTGCCCTGGCACAGTTGATCACTTTCACCCCGGAATTTTCCTCCGGCTCTCCGAGAGATTTTTTCATGAACACCCCCTGCATCGATTTCGCCCCGTACAGCCAGATGACCGACGCCGAGTGCCATGTGCGGATTCGCGCTGCCCGTGAAAAACTGGGCAGCAAGGTCGTGATTCTGTGCCATCACTATCAGCGTGCGGACGTTTACCAGTACGCCGACCTGACCGGCGATTCGCTGAAACTTGCCCGTCTGGCCTCGCAGGCCGATGCCGAGTACATCGTCTTCTGCGGCGTGCACTTCATGGCCGAAGTGGCCGACATCATGTCCACGTCGCAACAGACGGCGATCCTTCCCGATCTTGCCGCGGGATGTTCGATGGCCGACATGGCCAACCTGGCGAAAGTCGAACGTTGCTGGCGCGAACTGAACGAAGTGTTGAATGCGGAAGAACAATTCACCCCGGTCACCTACATCAACTCGGCCGCTGACCTGAAAGCCTTCTGTGGGCGGCACGGCGGTATCGTCTGTACGTCGTCGAATGCGCGCACCATCGCCGAATGGGCATTTGGCCAGCGCGAGAAGATTCTCTTCTTTCCCGACCAGCACCTTGGACGCTGGACCGGACACACGATGGGCATTCCGCTTGAGGAGATGCTTGTCTGGGACCCCGATCTCGAACTCGGCGGGCTCACTCCCGAGCAGATCCGCAAGGCCAGACTGCTGCTCTGGAAGGGACACTGCTCGGTGCATCAGATGTTCCAGCCGGCGCACATCCGCAAGTTCCGCAGCGAGCATCCGGACGGGCTCGTCATCTCCCATCCGGAATGCAGTTTCGAGGTCTGTCAGCTGTCCGACTACGTTGGTTCGACCGAGCACATCGTCAAGATCGTCAAGGAGGCGCCGGCCAACACCCGCTGGCTGGTCGGCACCGAACTGAACCTGGTCAACCGCTTGGCCGAGGAAGTGAAGCCGCAAGGCAAGGTCGTCCAGTTCATGGCCCCGACGGTGTGCATGTGCTCGACCATGCAGCGCATCGACCCGCAGCACCTGGCATGGACGCTCGACAACCTCGCCGCCGGCCATGTGGTCAACCCCATCCGCGTTCCCGCACACGAACTTGCCGAGGCCAAGCTGGCGCTGGAGAGGATGCTCGCGGTATCGTGAGCGCCATGAAGAAATCCGGCCTGCGCATCGTCACCTACAACATCCACAAGGGCTTCTCGCAGTTCAACCGGCACATGATGGTGCATGAACTGCGCGAGCAGTTGCGCCGGCTCGGCGCGGACATCGTCTTCCTGCAGGAGGTCCAGGGCGCGCACAGTCTGCATGCCGAGCGGTTCGACAACTGGCCGGAGCAGCCGCAGCATGACTTCCTTGCCGCCGAGGTCTGGCAGGCGACGGCGTACGCGAGCAACGTGGCGTACGATCATGGGCACCACGGCAACGCGATCCTCTCGCGCTTCCCGATCGAACACGCCTTCAACCAGGACGTCACGCACCTGCGCTTCGAACGCCGCGGTTTGCTCCACTGCCGGATCAATATTCCGGGGGCTCCGGCGCCAGTCCATTGCGTTTGCGTGCACCTTTCCCTCTTCGCCCGCTCGCGGCGACGGCAAATGGACGCGCTGGCGGCTTATCTGGAGGATGTTGCCGGGCCTGGTGCGCCGCTGATCATCGCCGGCGATTTCAACGACTGGCGCAATGAGGCCGATACGCGGCTGGCGCGCCGCCTCGGCCTGTGCGAGATATTCGCCGGCGAAGGCGGCGAATGTGGATCGCCCGGCCGCAGTTTTCCGGCGAAACATCCGGTGCTTCGCCTCGACCGGATCTATGCGCGGGGCTTTGCGGTCAAACAGGCCCAGGTGCATTCCGGTGCCCCCTGGTCGCGCATCTCCGATCACGCCGCGCTATCGGCGCTGCTCTCTTTCGACTGAAGACTGGGAACAGCGGGTTTCGGCCAAGGAAACCGCTCGCGTGGAAGGAACTCCGGCCACATCCCAGGTTGCAATCGCCCACTCCCAGAATTCGCGCAGCGACCCGGCGTTCCGCTCAGGGTACTCCGCCTGCCCGAGAAAACGCATCACGCGGCGCAGCAGATCCACCCCGTCCACCGGATCGATGGCGGGCGCCCTGGTTTGCTTGGAGAGCTTTTCGCCCGCCGCGTTGACCGCGACGGGCAAGTGCGCGTAAGTCGGTGTCGAAGCACCCAGGCATTGTTGCAGCCAGATCTGTCGTGCCGTCGAATCGAGAAGGTCGGCGCCGCGCACCACCGCATTGATTCCCTGGTCGGCATCATCGACGACGACCGCCAGTTGGTAAGCGTATTGCCCGTCGGCCCGCAGCAATACGAAATCGCCGACATCCTTTTCCAGATTCTGGCGCGCCTGGCCCTGGATGCAGTCATGGAAGATGAACTCCCTGTCGGGGACGCGCAGTCGCCAGGCGCGCGCCGCCACGCCCTCCTTGAGCCCGGCGCGGCAGGTGCCGGGATAGAGCAAGCCCCCGTCGACGGACGGGCGGCTTGCCGACGCGGCAATCTCGCTGCGCGAGCAGGCGCAGGGATACGCCAGTCCGGCGAGCTGCAAACGCACCAGTGCGGCGTGATAGAGATCGAGGCGGCGGCTCTGCCATACCACTTCGCCGTCCCACTCGAAACCGAAGCCTTCAAGCGTCCTCAGGATGCCGTCGGCTGCACCGGGCACCGTGCGCGGCGCGTCGATGTCCTCGATGCGCACCAGCCACTCGCCGCCGTTGGCGCGCGCGTCGAGATAGCTGCCGACCGCGGCGACCAGTGAGCCGAAGTGCAGCGGGCCGGTCGGCGACGGGGCGAAGCGGCCGCGATAGCGACCGGCTTGCGCCGCCGGAACGGCGTCAGACGTTGAAGCGCGATTGCGCTTGTAAGTCATTGACAAAACTAGTCACTAAGCTGCTCCTTCAAAAAACTCAGTGCTGAGTACGTTCAATTGTGATCTGGGGCAATTGTGGCATTCTCGGATTCAGCGCTCCAGGCGCCGACAACAGGCGTCAATGGCCGATTTTATCTCCTGTGCCATAGGCCGCCTAATCTGAACGCGCTCAAACCGCTCAGCCAGTGATGTTGCCTGCAGCAACATCCGGTCGATGACCTCCTCAGCCTCTTTCGTCGAGACTCCCCCCTCCTTCGCCAGGCACAGTAGATGCCGGCGTTCGATCGCGGCCCCTTCGCCGCACACGTCCAGGTGGTGTTGACCCATCGGTCCTTCGCTGAAGGTCAGATCGAAGGCCGGCGCCAGCCGCCAGCGCCGGTCACGCCCGAGGCGCCAGGCGAAGTTCTTGGGATGGTCATCCCGGTTGTGGAAGAGCACATTGAAGACGGCGCGTGCGTAGGCTTTCTCCACTTCGCGCTCGTCACGCGTCAGGAAACGGGTGGCCCGCAGGAAGGCGGTGTAGTCGGTGGCACACGGCAGGCGAAAATCCACCTGCAGCAATCCGGCCAGACTATGCACCGGGACGCGCTGCCCATCTTCGCGGTCGAAGCGTGCGACGCCGAATGCGGCCAGTTCGGGAGCAAGGTCAAACCAACGGCTTTCGGGCACATCCAGTCCGCAATCACGAGCCAACTCGGCGTAGAGCTGCTCGATGACGCAGACCTCCTTGTGCTCGTTCTGCGCGGGAAACTTGACCAGCCAAGGGCTGCCGGGCGCATCAGGACGGGTACTGACTTGCCCGGTGGCTGCGTCGTACTGCACCAATGCCTTGGGCCGGGCGCCTTGCGGCGAGCCGCCAGTGAGCGCGAGTTCGCGCAGGGCGGCACCCGCCTCGCCGGCCAGCGCGCGCCGGCTTTGTTCGGCCAGCGCCAGCAAGGACCAGTCGGGTTCCTGGGCGCCGGTTTCGCTCGCCGGAACAAAGCGCAAAGCGCCCATGGCACGCTCACCAATGAAGGCCAGCCGGTCCAGCGGTCCGGGATGACGCACGCCATGTTGACGAAACAGGCGGTCCATCAGCAGCAAACCCCAGCCATCGGGCAGGCTGTCGGCGATCAGGCCCGGGAGGCGATGCAGGTGGGACGGAAAGCTCCCGTAGGCATCGGCACGCAGCTTCAAATGCAGCGGTGACAACTCCAAACCCTGAGCCACAGCCTCGGGGGAATATTCGAAGAGCAGGGTTCGGCCGTCATCGGCCAGTCGCCCCAGCGGCCAGTCCTCGCCCCAGCCGCAATAATGCACGGTGAGCTGCTTCATGAGGTCTTCTTGCGCGGCGCGCGCCGGCGTCGACTGACGGCGTCAATCTGTTCCATCTGGGCGATGGATTGCCGTTTGAGGACGAAGAGATCATCCAGCGCCTCCTGTAGCCCGAGCGCCTGCGCGGCGCGAACCAGCGTTTCCAGCGAGCACTGGCCATCGGTCTCGAGTTTGCGCAGCGCACCCAACGACAGCCCGGCCATCTGCGCCAGTTCGCGCTGCGTCAGCGACTGGGCAAGGCGCTGCTCCCGCAGACGTGCCCCCAGGGTGTGCAGGATTTCCGCAGGAGTCGAAAGTAAAAAAGTCACCTAAATAGTCCTTAACGCCTAAATATACAGTTAAGGACTATTGTAATGACTTTTATATGATATGGAAGGCGATTAGACGTTGAAGAGGAAATTGAGGATGTCGCCATCCTTGACCACGTAGTCCTTGCCTTCGGAGCGCAT
The DNA here is from genome assembly GCA_029289235.1 of Gammaproteobacteria bacterium. Lineage (GTDB taxonomy): Bacteria > Pseudomonadota > Gammaproteobacteria > Burkholderiales > Rhodocyclaceae > Propionivibrio. The sequence goes on along the minus strand of JARFTZ010000062.1, from coordinate 40,799 downwards.
CTTCCCTGCTTCCTTGGCACCCTGCTCGCCACCGTAGGTGATGAAGTCGTCGAAGGAAATGGTCTGCGCACGGATGAAGCCGCGTTCGAAATCGGTATGGATTACGCCGGCGGCTTGCGGCGCGGTGTCACCCTTGTGGATCGTCCATGCGCGTACTTCCTTGACCCCTGCGGTGAAGTAGGTCTGCAGGCCGAGCAGGTGGTAGGCGGTGTGGATCAGGCGGTCGAGTCCCGGCTCTTCCAGCCCGAGATCGGCGAGGAACATCTGTTTTTCCTCGTCGTCCAGCTCGACGATTTCAGCCTCGATGGAGGCGCAGATGGCCACGACCTCGGCGCCCTCGGCGGCGGCGTGCGCGCGCACCGCATCGAGCTGCGGGTTGTTCTCGAAACCGTCCTCGGCCACGTTGGCGGCGTAGAGCACCGGCTTGGCGGTGATCAGGCAGAACGGCTTGAGGTTGGCCCATTCCTCCTTGGACAGGTCGAGGGCGCGCACCGGCTTGCCCTGATCGAGCTGGGCGTAGCACTTGTCCAGCACGGCGACCAGCAGCTTGGCCTCCTTGTCGCCCGCGCTGGCGGGCTTGCGATAGCGGTTGAGCGCCTTCTCGACGGTGGCGAGGTCGGCGAGCGCCAGTTCGGTGTCGATGACCTCGATGTCGCGGATCGGATCGACGCTGCCGGAAACGTGAATCACGTTGTCGTTGGCGAAGCAGCGCACCACGTGCAGCACCGCGTCGGTCTCGCGGATGTTGGCCAGGAACTGGTTGCCCAGTCCTTCGCCCTTCGAGGCACCCGCGACCAAGCCGGCGATATCGACGAACTCGGTCACTGCGGGAACCACGCGCTGCGGCTTGACGATGGCCGAGAGCGCGGCGAGGCGCTTGTCCGGCACCTCGACGACACCGACCGACGGATCGATTGTGCAGAAGGGATAATTTTCCGCCGCCACGCCGGCCTTGGTCAGCGCGTTGAAGAGGGTGGACTTGCCGACGTTGGGCAGGCCGACGATTCCGCATTTGAGGCTCATGGTAATAATCCTGTTCGTTGCAATTCGTTTAGCATTCAGGCGGCCTTGCCGTGCAGGGCCTGTTGCGCTGTTGCGTAGTCGCCCGCGCCGAGCTTTGCCCAGGCCAGCAGGCAGCGGTCGAGCGCCCGGTCGATTTGTTCCTGTTCCTCGCGGCGAGGGGCCTTGAGAACGTAGTTGATGACTTCGTTGCGGTCGCCGGGATGGCCGATGCCGAGGCGCAGGCGCCAGAAGTCCGGTGTGCCCAGATGAGACTGGATGTCCTTCAGGCCGTTGTGCCCGCCGTTGCCGCCACCCTGCTTGATGCGTATCCCGCCCGGAGGCAGGTCGAGTTCATCGTGGACGACAAGGATTTCGTTCGGCAGGATCTTGTAGAAGTTCGCCAGCGCCAGCACCGCCAGGCCGGAGCGGTTCATGAAGGTCGACGGCTTGAGCAGCCACAGATCACCGCTGCGCCCGACGATGCCGTGGAATTTGCTTTGTGACGCCAGCGTGACGCGCAGGTCCGCGGCCAGCCGGTCCACGAACCAGAAGCCGAGGTTGTGGCGGGTGTCCTCGTACTCGGCGCCGGGATTGCCGAGGCCGACGATCAGGCGCGGGGCGGGCATGCGCTACTCACGAATCGGAAGCTCCAAAACGGAAAGCCGTCGCGGCATGAACCGGCGACGGCTTGTCACATCGAGATGGCGATGGATCAGGCAGCAGGAGCGGCTTCTTCGCCTTCGGCTGCAGCCGCCTTCTTGGCGGTGATGGCCACGACGACCGGATCGTCGCTGCCGTGCATGACCGGCTTGACGCCCTGCGGGTAAACGAGCTGCGAAACGTGCAGCGTCTGACCGGCCTGCAGATCCTTCAGGTCGACTTCGATGAAGGCCGGGAGATCCTGCGGCAGGCAGGTCACGTCGACTTCGTTCATCGCGTGCGACACCGTGCCGCCGGCGAGCTTGACGCCCGGTGCAGCCTCGGCGTTGATGAAGTGCAGCGGCACCTTCTGGTGCACGGCGTGCGTGGTGTCGACGCGCTGGAAGTCGGCATGCAGGACTTGCCGCTTGTAGGCGTGCATCTGGGCATCGCGCAGCAGGACGGTCTGGGCCTTGCCTTCGACCTTCAGCGTGATGACAGAAGAGTGGAACGCCTCTTTCGCCAAGGCGAGAATAAGATCGTTATGGTCGAGCTCGACCATTTCCGGTGCGACGGAACCACCGTAGATGATGGCCGGGACTTTTTTGGCGCGACGCAGGCGGCGGCTCGCTCCGGACCCCTGCAGTGTGCGCGCTTGCGCGTTCAGTTCAAATTGCATGACAACTCCTGGTTGAAGTAAAACCCCGCCCGCGACCAGGCAGGGTATGGGGAAAAACTATTCGATGAACAGTGACGACACCGAATCCTCGTTGCTGATGCGGCGGATCGTCTCGGCCAGCACATCGGCCACCGAAAGTTGGCGGATGCGTGAGCATTTCTGGGCGTCTTCGGACAGCGGGATGGTATCGGTCACCACCAGTTCGTCGATCGCCGAATCGTTGATGCGACTGACTGCCGCCCCGGAGAGCACCGGATGCACGCAATAGGCCAGCACCTTTTTCGCGCCGTGCTCCTTGAGCGCGGCCGCGGCCTTGCACAAGGTGCCGGCGGTGTCGACCATGTCGTCCATCAGCACGCAGGTGCGCCCGGCGACGTCGCCGATGATGTTCATCACCTCGGAAACGTTGGCCTTCGGGCGGCGTTTGTCGATGATCGCCAGGTCGCACTCGAGGCGCTTGGCCAGTGCTCGCGCGCGCACGACGCCTCCGACGTCGGGCGAGACGACCATCAGGCCGTCGAAATCCTGCTTCCAGACATCGGCCAGCATGATCGGCAGCGAATAAATGTTGTCGACCGGGATGTTGAAGAATCCCTGGATCTGTTCGGCGTGCAGGTCCATGGTCAGCACCCGCTGCACGCCCGCGGCGGCCAGAAGGTCGGCCACCAGCTTGGCGGCGATCGGCACGCGTGCCGATCGAACGCGACGATCCTGCCGGGAGTAGCCGAAATAGGGGATGGCGGCGGTGATCCGTCCGGCCGAGGCGCGCTTCAGCGCGTCGACCATGATCAGCAGCTCCATCAGGTTTTCGTTGGTCGGCGCGCAGGTCGATTGCAGGATGAAGACGTCCTGCCCGCGCACATGCTCCTGGATTTCGACGGAAATCTCGCCGTCGGAGAAACGACCCACCTTGGCTCGGCCGAGTGAGATATTAAGTCGTCTGACGACATCGGCGGCCAATTTCGGATTGGCATTGCCGGTGAAGACCATCAGGCTATCGTAGGCCATAGCAAAAATCCCGGGGCGCTGCTTGAAAGCAATACGGGCAGGTAAGGTTACCTGCCCGACTGGAAGAAACCGGATGGCTGGGGAAGAAGGATTCGAACCTTCGAATGCCGGAATCAAAATCCGGTGCCTTGACCAACTTGGCGACTCCCCAGCAATTGCTCGTCTGAGGCATCAAACGAGCGAGGCGCGGATTATACAGGTTTTTTTTTCAAATACAAACAGGACTGTTTCGTTGGCGCAAGCGGTCTACGCATTGGTGTCGTCTGACCTGGCGATCCGCGACGTTTCTTTCGTGCTGTTCAGCCTAACCCGAAAGGCACGAAAGTCCAGCTGCGAAGCAGGCCGGCGCGCAACGAACACCTCCTGGAATTCTGATAGATTAGCGTCCCGAAGGAGACCTGCTCATGCTGCGCCGAACTATTGCTCTGCTTTCATTGCTGACCATTTCGCCCGCTTGGGGGCAATCCGCTGAAACGAAAGCGGCCCCTGTGCCGCAGACGCTGGAGCAGGCGGAAGCGCAGCGAAAACTCGCCGAGACAATGCGTAACGATGCCGAAAAGCGTTACGCCACGGAGCAAGCCGCCTGTTATCAGAAGATTCTGGTCAACGACTGCCTGGTTGATGCCAAGAGGCGTTATACGCAAGCGATCATCGACGCCCGCCAGCTCGACGCGCCGGCGCGCGACTTCCAGCGCGAGGCGCACCGCAACGAGGTCGAGGCCGAAAAGGCGCAACGTGAGGCCGAGCGACCGGCGCGCGAGGCCGAGCAAGGGGAGCGCGCTGAACGTTACCGCGAGGAGGAAGCGGCCAAGGCCGCCGAGCGCGCGCAAAAACAGGCCGACAGGGAACGCAAGGCGGAGGAAAACCGCAAGAAGCTGGCCGAGGAGCAGGCAAAGCGCCAGGCGCAACAGGAGAAGCGCGCAAGGAAGCACGCTGAACAGATCGAAAAGAAAGCCAGGGAACGCGCCAAGGCGGAAGCCAAAGCCGCGGCCAGGGAGCCGGGCAAATAGCTCACGGCTCCTTCAGCCGAACCGGACTGGCATTTTCCGCGCGTAGCGCAGAGATACCCGCGTAGTAGGCGCGGATGCGCGCCATATCCTGCGCCTTGTCGCCGGTCAGTTCGATCCAGCACTCGACGCCGATGCACTTCCTGCGATAGTCGATGAAGCCCAGTCCGACCGGGACGCCGACGTTGCGGGCCAGGTGGTAGAAACCACTTTTCCAGTGCTCGACGCGGGCGCGCGTGCCTTCGGGCGCGATGCACAGGTGGATCGTTTCTTGCCGCGCAAAGGCGTCCGCCAGCCGGGCGATCGTTCCGTTCGGTTCGCGACGGTTGATCGGGATGCCGCCCAGCCGGACGAACAGCCAGCCAAACGGGCCGCGGAACAGCGAGTCTTTTCCCGCCCAGTGGAAGCGGATGCCGCACCAGGAGCGGAACAGCATGCCCAGCGGGAAGTCCCAGTTCGACGTGTGCGGATAGACCAGCACCACCGTTCTCGGCGAAGGCGGCGGCGCGAGGACAGGCTGCCAGCCGATACTGCGCAGGATCAGCGAGGACAACCGGCGCAGCATCGCGGTCAGGGGTGCAGCGCGGTTATTCGATGCCCTGGCTGGCGAGGTATTCCTCGTAGGTGCCAAGGTAGTTGACGATCGTCCCGTCGGTGCGGATTTCCAGGATGCGCGTGGCCAGCGAGGAAACGAACTCGCGGTCGTGCGAGACGAAGACCAGGGTGCCCTTGAATTTTTCCAGCGCGGTGTTCAGCGATTCGATCGACTCCATGTCAAGGTGGTTGGTCGGTTCGTCCATGATCAGCACGTTGGGCTTCATCAGCATCAGCTTGCCGAAGATCATGCGTCCCTGCTCGCCGCCGGAGATGACGTTGACCGGTTTCCTGACCTCGTCGCCGGAGAACAGCAGGCGGCCGAGGGTGCCGCGAATCAGCGTTTCGAGATCCTCGCCCTCGGCGGCGTTCGCGCGGGCGAATTCGGCGACCCATTCGGTGAGCGGCGTGTCGCTCTTGAAGTCTTCGGCATGGTCCTGCGCGTAGTAGCCGAAGCGCGCCTTCTCCGTCCAGCGGATTTCGCCATGCTGCGGCGTGAGGTCGCCGACCAGCAGCTTGAGGAGCGTCGATTTGCCGACACCGTTCTCGCCGATCACGGCCAGGCGGTCCCCGGCATTCAGCGACAGGTCGAAATTGTTGAAGAGCTTTGGACCGCCGTCGTAGCCGAACGAAAGGTTCTCGATCTCGAAGGCCTGGCGGTGCAGCTTTTCCTTCTCGTCGTATTCGAAGCGGATCCACGGATACTGCCGCGACGACGGCTTGATGTCCTCGGGCTTCAGCTTGTCGATCAGCTTCATCCGGCTGGTGGCCTGCTTGGCCTTGGATTTGTTGGCCGAGAAGCGGCGGACGAATTCCTGCAGTTCCGCGATGCGCTCCTTGGCGCGCTCGTTGGCGTTCTTCTGCTGCTGCCGCGCCATCGACGAGGCTTCCATGAAGTCGTCGTAGTTACCCGGGTACACGGTGATCTTGCCGTAGTCGAGGTCGGCCATGTGCGTGCACACCTGGTTCAGGAAGTGGCGGTCGTGGCTGATGATGATCATCGTGCTGTTGCGGTCGTTGAGCACGTTCTCCAGCCAGCGGATCGTCGCGATGTCTAGGTTGTTGGTCGGTTCGTCGAGCAGCAGGATGTCGGGGTTGGCGAACAGCGCCTGCGCCAGCAGTACGCGCAGTTTCCAGCCCGGCGCGACCTCGCTCATCGGCCCGAAGTGCTTGTCCGAGGGGATGCCGACGCCGAGCAGCAGTTCGCCGGCACGCGCCTCGGCGGTGTAGCCGTCGTATTCGCCGAACTTGTGTTCGAGTTCGGCGGCGTGCAGGTAGTCTTCCTCGGTCGCTTCCGGGTTGGCGTAGATCGCGTCCTTTTCCCGCATGCACGCCCACATCTCCTGGTGGCCCATCATCACGACGTCGATGACGCGCTGGTCTTCAAAGGCGAACTGGTCCTGGCGCAGGTAGGCCATGCGCTCGTGCGCGTCCTTGGAAATGTTGCCGGCGCTCGGCTCCAGTTCGCCGGCGACGATCTTCATGAAGGTCGACTTGCCGCAGCCGTTGGCGCCGATCAGACCGTAGCGGTAACCCTCGCCGAACTTGACGGAGACGTTCTCGAACAGGGGCTTGGCCCCGAACTGCATGGTGATGTTGGCGGCGACGAGCACTCAAAAACCTCGGAAGTCGTTGATTAAAAAAGGGCCGTATTGTACATGAGCCGTACTTGTGGTTCATCGCTAAGACCGGCTGGCGGCCGAATGGTTTGCGCAAAGGCTGGTCCGGGAACCAAATCGACCGTTCCGCGACCAACCCGGCAGCCCCTTTGTTCTCTCGAGGGGTTCATAGTCTGTGGCTATTGAAAGTATTTATACAATCAATTTCAAAAATGGCTTCGGACCTTCTACCATTCATCCGTCGCTTCGATAGACAACCCACCCAAGGAGATAAAACAATGAAATCGCTGATCAATACCGAAGTCCTTCCGTTCAACGCCACCGCCTACCACAACGGCAAGTTCGTCGCCGTCTCCGACGCCGATCTGCGCGGCAAGTGGTCGGTGGTGTTCTTCTATCCGGCCGACTTCACCTTCGTCTGCCCGACCGAACTGGGCGATCTCGCCGACAACTACGATGAATTCAAGAAGCTGGGCGTCGAGATCTACAGCGTCTCCACCGACACCCACTTCACCCACAAGGCCTGGCACGACGCGTCGGATACGATCAAAAAGATCCAGTACGTGATGGTCGGCGACCCGACCGGCGTGATCAGCCGCAACTTCGGCGTGATGATCGAGGAAGCCGGCCTCGCCGAGCGCGGCACCTTCGTGATCGATCCGCAGGGCAAGATCCAGATCATCGAAATCAACGCCGGCGGCATCGGCCGTGACGCCTCCGAACTGTTGCGCAAGGTCAAGGCCGCGCAGTACGTCGCTTCGCACCCGGGCGAAGTCTGCCCGGCCAAGTGGAAGGAAGGCGAAGCGACGCTCGCCCCGTCGCTGGACCTCGTCGGCAAGATCTGAGTCTCTCGCTGACCGTCGCCCCGGCGCAAGCCGGGGCCCGGACGTACCGCCCGTTTCATCGTTTGTTCATTGCCAATCCGCTTCATAGGGAGAAAAAGAATGCTCGACGCCGCCATCAAGGGTCAGCTCAAAGCGTATCTGGAGCGCCTGCAGCAGCCGATCGAACTCGTCGCCTCGCTCGACGACAGCACCAAATCGCAGGAACTTCACGCCCTTCTGGAAGACATCGACCAACTGTCGGACAAGGTCGCGATCCGTCTGGACGGCCACGACGCCCGTCGCCCATCGTTCACCGTCGGCCGCCCGGGTGAGTCCGCCCGGATCCGTTTCGCCGGCATTCCGCTGGGCCATGAATTCACCTCGCTGGTTCTCGCCCTGTTGCAGACCGGCGGCCACCCGCCGAAGGTCGAGGCGGCAACGATCGAGCAGATCCGCGCGATTTCCGGTTCGTTCCGCTTCGAGACCTTCATTTCACTGTCGTGCCACAACTGCCCGGATGTGATCCAGGCGCTCAACCTGATGGCCGTACTCAACCCCGGCATCAGCAGCACGATGATCGATGGCGCGGTGTTCCAGAAGGAAGTCGAGGAACGCCAAATCATGGCCGTTCCGACCATCTATCTGAACGGCGAGCCGTTCGGCCAGGGGCGGATGACGCTCGAAGAAATCATCGCCAGGATCGATACCGGCGCCGCCGCGCGCGAAGCCGAAAAGATCGCGGCCAAGGCAGCGTTCGACGTGCTCGTCGTCGGCGGTGGCCCAGCCGGCGCCGCGGCAGCCATCTACGCGGCGCGCAAGGGTGTGCGTACCGGCGTGGTTGCCGAGCGTTTCGGCGGCCAGGTGCTCGACACGCTGGCGATCGAGAACTTCATCTCGGTCAAGGAAACCGACGGGCCGAAGCTGGCCGCCGGACTCGAACAGCACGTGCGCGACTATGAAGTCGACATCATGAACCTGCAGCGCGCCGAGGCGCTCTCAAGCTGCCCCGACGGCCTGACCGAAGTGCGCCTGGCCAGCGGCGCGACGCTGAAGAGCAAGACGGTGATCCTGTCCACCGGCGCGCGCTGGCGCAACATGAACGTGCCCGGCGAGCAGGAATACAAGGCCCGCGGCGTGGCCTACTGCCCGCACTGCGACGGCCCGCTGTTCAAGGGCAAGCGCGTGGCGGTGATCGGCGGCGGCAACTCGGGAGTCGAGGCGGCCATCGACCTGGCCGGCATCGTCGCCCATGTCACGCTGCTCGAATTCGATCCGGCGCTGCGTGCCGACGCGGTACTGCAGAGCAAGCTGCGCAGCCTGCCCAACGTCACGATCATCACCCAGGCGCAAACGACCGAGGTGACCGGCGACGGGGAGAAGGTGAACGGCCTGGTCTACAAGGACCGCGCGAGCGGCGAGAAGCACACGATCGAACTCGAAGGCATCTTCGTGCAGATCGGCCTGTTGCCGAACACCGACTGGCTGAAGGGGACGCTCAACCTCTCGCCGCGCGGCGAGATCGAGGTCGACAGTCGCGGCCAGACCTCGATGCCTGGAGTATTCGCCGCCGGTGACTGCACGACGGTGCCGTACAAGCAGATCATCATCGCCATGGGCGAGGGGGCCAAGGCCTCGCTCTCGGCCTTTGATTACCTGATTCGTTCCTCGGTCCCCGAGTAGCGGGAATCAGCCCGCCTCGGCCTGCCTGCGGCGTTCATACGCCTGCAGGTGGGAGTAGGCGAGGCGTAGCAGCGGCGTAGCCACCTGCTTGCTTTCTCCCCAGGCAACCATGTCGCCGAGGATATGATCCGCCTCGGTCGGCTTGCCGGCCTCGACATCGCGCAGCATCGAGGCGACCAGCGGCGAATTGCGGTCGGTCAGCATGTTGCGGAATACCGTCAGTTGCGTATCCGCCAGCTTGCGGCCGTTCGCGGCGGCGATCGCAGCGCATTCGTCGAGCAGCCCGTTGATGAAGCCTTCGCCGGCCAGCGTGCCCATGATGACGCCGACGCTGGCACGCATCAGGCACGTCGCTCCGGCCAGCGTGGCGAGGAACACCACCTTGTCCCACATCGCCTGGCCGACGTTGTCGGAGAGCACGAAATCGACGCCGGAGGACTCCATCAGCCTGGCGAACGGCTCCCGCCACGGCGATGGACGCCAGCCGAGCGAACCGATGGTGAAGCGATGCAGTTGGTTGAGGTGGCGTACTTCGCCGCTCGGCGCCAGCGTTACCGAAATCAGGGCCACGCCGCCCAGCACACGGCCTGCGCCGAAGCGCCCGACCAGCGTGTCGATATGACGAACGCCGTTGAGCAGGGGCACGATCACCGTCTGTTCGCCGACGGCCGGCGCGATCGCCTCCATCGCCGAGGGCAGGTCGAAGGCCTTGCAGGTCAGCACGATGACGTCGTAGACCTCGCGAGCCTCGTGCAATTCCTCCTGGGTGACGACTTTCGGGACAAGTTGCAGATCGCCGAGCGGGCTGAACACCTGCAAACCCTTCTCGCGCAGTTGCGCGGCGCGTGCCGGTCGCACGAGAAAGGTCACGTCACCGCCCGCCGCCTGCATTCGGGCCCCGAAATAGCCGCCGATTCCCCCCGCTCCCAGCACCAGCACCCGCATCTTCATCTCCCCGAGAAATCCGCCGGCCCTGGCTGCGCCCCTCGCAGAAGCAACCGGCGTCGTGACGCTACTTTACCGTCTTCCTTGGCGTGCCGGGCACGCTTCAGCGGGATTGGCGGCGAATTTCGTAGGCCTGCATGTGCGTATAGGCGAGGCGCAGGCAATGGGCGTTGATGTCATACGCCCGGGCACGCTCGACCAGGTCGCCAAGCGTGAATTCCGCCTCGGTCCGGTTGCCGCGCTCGATGTCTCGCAACATCGATGCTTCGAGAACGGAACCGCTTTCGGTCAACAACTCCCGGCAGGTGGACAGCTGCGGGACCGTCAGCGCGTGCCCGGCCCGTTCGGCGACGCGGGCGCATTCGGCAATCAGGCCGGTGACGAACTCTTCGCCGCCAAGGGTCTGCAGGATGATCCCGATGTTCGCGCGCAAGGTACAGGTTGCCCCCGCCAGCGCCGACCAGAAGACGAACTTGTTCCACATTGCCTGCTCGATGTCGTCGGCGAGGATGAAATCGACGCCCGAAGCCGCGATCAGGCGGGCCAATTCAGGCAGACCGTCCGGCGTTTCGCCAAACGCGCCGGTGATCAACCGGTGCGTGGTGTTGAAATGGCGGATGTCGCCCTCCGGCGTCACCAGCAGCGCTGCCTGCGCGACGCCGCCAAGGACGCGCTCGCGTCCGTAGCGGGCCGCGAGGCGGTCGATGTGCGAGACACCGTTGAGCAGCGGCAGCAACAAGGTCAGCGGCCCGACGGCCTGGGCGATGTCGTCCATCGCCGCATCGAGGTCGTAGGCCTTGCAGGAGAGGATCAACGCGTCGAAGGGTTCGCGCAGTTCGTCACGGGTCAGCACCTTCGGAACGATATGCAGATCCCCGTGCGGGCTGAACACCTTCAGGCCGTTCTCGCGCAAAGCGGCCGCTCGTGCCGGACGCACGAGGAAGGTGACGTCGCCCCCCGCCGCGTGGATCCGCGCGCCGAAATAGCCGCCGATTCCTCCCGCCCCCAATACCAATAAACGCATGTCGCCTCCTTGCCGTCGTTGACCGGCTATTCGGAACGCAAGATGTCGAGGATGACCCCCAGATCCTCGGAGTTCGTCACGTATTTCGAGTAGACCTTGACCGCGTACGTTTCTATGCCGCTCAAGTAGACCTGATGCTTTTCCAGAATCACCGCGCCCTCCTTGCGGGCTTTCGCCAGCGCCTGGGCTTCCGATTCCGCCCACAATTTTTTCATGTAGGCGGACGACTCCGCGGCCGCGGTCGTCACCGCCTTCTGCTGCTCCGCTGTCAGCGTGTCCCAGGACTTCTTGGACATCAGGAGGATTTCCGGCACCGACGAGTGCTCGTCCATGCTGTAGTAGCGGGCATACTGGTGATGCCCGCTGGAGACGTAGGAGGGAAGGTTGTTCTCGGCGCCGTCGATCTCGCCCTTGCTGAACGCCTCGTTGACCTTTTCGTACGAAACGACCACGGGTGTTCCGCCCAGCTCGGAAATCAGATCCTTGTACACCGGCGAGTCCTGCACCCGGATGCGCAAGCCGTTGAAATCCGAGCGTTTCTGAATCGGCTTATGCGTCGTGTAGAACGACCGGGCGCCGCTGTCGTAATAGGCGAGCACGACAGCGCCGGTTTTCTCGACCTCCGCCTTGACACGCTTCCCGAAATCGCCGCCGAGCACGCGCCACATGTGCTCGCGCGAGCGGAACAGATACGGCAAGCTCAGCAACCGTGCCGACTGAATGTCCTTGACCATCCCGCCGAGATTGATCCGGACCACGTCGACCGAGCCGTTGCGCACGCTCTCCCAGGACTTTTCTTCGTTGCCGAGTTGGGCGCTATGTTTGATGTTCACAGCGAGTTCACCGCGGGTCAGTTCGGCCAGTCGGCTGGCGAAAAGCTCCTCCGCCTTGACGATGATGTGACCGGGCGGATGAATCTCTGCCAACGCCAGATCCTTCGCTTCCGCAGAGGAAAACAGGCCGGTCATTGCCAACCCGAGGGCAAACGCCCCCCATCCCCGGCGGCTCATAGTATTTTGTCTCATACCCGTCCCTGGTCAGGCCACCTTGCCAAGACGTAATTTACCTCATCACCGTTTTCCTGTCTGCATCCTTGCGCGAGTGCCGATACGCTCCCCGCGCTTGCCTTCGTGGCATGGCACCGGAAGGGCGGTATACTCCTGCGATCGACCACGCCCCTTCTCCTCGCATGCCTGCCGTTTCCACCGCTTTACGCGACGACTATGACGTAGCCGCCCTCGGGCAGGTGTTCACGCCGGCCGTCATCGTGGACTGTATGGTGGCGCTGGTACGCAACCGCGGGCGCGTGCTCGAACCGGCCTGTGGCGACGGTGCTTTCCTCAAGCATTTTCGGGGTGCGCTCGGCATCGAGATCGACCCGCGCCATGCACCGCCCGGTGCGGAAGTGATGAATTTCTTTGAACTGTCCGACGACGAGCGGTTCGCCACGATCATCGGCAATCCGCCCTACGTCCGCTATCAGGACATCGACCCCGGTACGCGACGACTGGCGCGCGGCTCAGTGCTCGATGGGCGGGCCAATCTGTACCTGTTTTTCATCGAGAAGTGTCTGCGCCTCCTCGAACCCGGTGGCGAACTGATCTTCATCACCCCGCGCGACCTGCTCAAGGCCACCTCGGCCGTGCCGCTCAACCGACTGCTTTTTGCCGCCGGGACGATCACCGATTTCATCGATCTCGGCGACACGCACCTGTTCGACGACGCGACGCCGAACTGCGCGATCTGGCGCTTTCAGAAAGGCGACCTGTCGCGCACAACCCGGTATGCCGCACTCGAACAGGGCGATGGCGTTGCCGGCCTGCTGGCACCGTGCTGGGAAACGCGGCGTTTCGTCGAAAGCGGAGGCTACCTGCTGTTCACGCGCGGCGATTACCCGCTGCATCTTGCCGACATCGCCTTCGTCAAGGTCGGTGCTGTTTCCGGGGCCGACGACATCTACACCAGCAATTACTACGGCAACCGTGATTTCGTCTGTTCGAGCACGGCGGCCGACGGCCAGACGCGGCGGATGATCTGGTGCGAGGCGGGGCAGCCCGCGCCGCGCGTGCTTTTGCCGCACAAGGAACGCCTGCTCGCCCGGCGCATCCGCAACTACGACGAAACGAACTGGTGGCAATGGGGGCGCGGCTATTACCAGTCCGACCTGCCCCGGGTCTACGTGAACAACAAGACGCGCCGGTCGCAGCCCTTTTTCGTCCATGACTGCCTTCACTACGACGGCTCGGTGCTTGCAATTTTCCCGAAGCACCCCCATGTCGATGCGCATGCGCTGGCCGCCGCGCTCAATGCGGTCGATTGGGCCGATCTCGGTTTCGTCTGCGACGGCCGCTTCCTGTTCACCCAGCGCAGTCTTGAACAAACGCCCTTGCCCAAGGTCTTTCGTTCCTTTCTCTCTCCCGGCGAACAAAGCTGGTGGGATAAACTGAAGAATTGCTTCTGACGCCTGTGCGCTGGAGGCGCCGGCCGGGAGTCCCTTCCCGCCGGACTGGAAGGAGATGCAAACATGGTTCCTCGCCTGACGACGGCCCTGACCGGGCCATTGCTCGAACTGGAAAAGAAATTCCTCGACGCCACGCCGGACATCGAGCGCTGGCTGCGCGGTAAATGGCAGGAGCACACGCCGCCGTTCTACGGCTCGGTCGACCTGCGCAACGCCGGCTTCAAGCTGGCGCCGGTGGACATGAACCTGTTCCCCGGTGGCTTCAACAACCTCAACGCGGCCTTCCTGCCGCTGTGCGTGCAGGCGGCGATGACAGCGATCGACAAGATCTGCCCGATGGCCAAGAGCCTGCTGCTGATCCCCGAGAACCACACGCGCAACCGCTTCTACCTGCAGAACGTCGCGCAACTGGTGACCATCCTGCGCATGACCGGGCTGAACGTGCGGGTCGGCTCGCTGCTGCCGGAAATCGACAAGCCGACCCCGGTCGAGTTGCCGGATGGTGGCACGCTGTTGCTCGAACCGCTGCTGCGCACGCGTTACCGGATCGGTCTCGCCGATTTCGACCCCTGCGCCGTTCTTCTCAACAACGACCTGACCGCCGGCGTCCCGGAAATCCTGCAGAACCTCAACGAGCAGTTCATCCTGCCGCCGCTGCATGCTGGCTGGGCAACGCGCCGCAAGTCGAACCACTTCACAGCCTACGACGAGGTAGCCAGCGAGTTCGCCCGGCTGGTCGGCATCGACCCCTGGCAGATCAACCCTTATTTCTCGGTCTGCGACAGCATCGATTTCCATGAACGGCAGGGCGAGGATTGTCTCGCCGCGAACGTCAACGGCGTGCTGACCCTGATCCGCGAGAAATACAAGGAGTACGGCATCGACGACACGCCCTACGTGGTGGTCAAGGCTGACGCCGGCACCTACGGCATGGGCGTGATGACGGTCAAGGATGCTTCCGAGGTCGTCGGCCTGAACCGCCGCCAGCGCAACAAGATGTCGGTGATCAAGGAAGGGGCGAGCGTCTCGCAGGTGATCATCCAGGAAGGCGTGCATACCCGCGAGCAGGTTTCCGACGGCGTCGCCGAGCCGGTGGTGTACATGATCGACCGCTACGTGGTCGGCGGTTTCTACCGTGTCCACACCGGGCGTGGCAACGACGAAAACCTCAACGCCCCCGGAATGCACTTCGAGCCGCTGGCGTTCGAAACCAGCTGCTCGCTGCCCGATTGCTGCCTGACGCCGGACGCCGCGCCGAACCGCTTCTACGCCTACGGCGTCGTCGCCCGCCTGGCGCTGCTGGCCGCTTCACTGGAACTCGAACGTACCGAACCGCAGGAGGAGTGAGCATGCGCATCGCCTTCATCGTTGACCCGCTCGACGAACTCAAGCCCTACAAGGATTCCAGCATCGCCATGATGCGCGCAGCGCAGGCGGCGGGCCATTCGGTATGGACGATCCAGCAGCCGTCGCTGCACTGGACCACGCAACATGGTGTGTGCGCCGAAGCCACCCACCTTGTGCTGCTCGAAACCGATTCCGACTGGTACGTCGAAGGGGAAGCGATGATCGGTCCCCTGCGCGGTTTCGACGCGGTGATCATGCGCAAGGATCCGCCGTTCGACATGGAATACGTGACCAGCACCTGGCTACTGGAACTGGCCGAAGCCGACGGGGCACGCATCTTCAACAGTCCGCGCGCCCTGCGCGACCACTCGGAGAAGCTCGCCGTCGCCGAATTCGCCGGGTTTGCCGTGCCGACGCTGGTTGCCCGCGAGGCCAGCATCATCAAGGAGTTCATCGGCACCCACCGCGACACCGTACTCAAGCCGCTCGACGGCATGGGCGGCAGCCAGATCTTCCGCGTGCGCGACGACGACCCCAACCGCAACGTGATCATCGAGACGCTGACCCACAACGGCCGGCGGACGATCATGGCCCAACGCTTCATCCCGGAGATCACCCAGGGCGACAAGCGTATCCTGATCATCGGCGGCGAAGTCGTTCCGTACTGCCTGGCGCGCATCCCGATGGCCGGCGAGACGCGCGGCAATCTCGCCGCCGGCGGCCGGGGCGAAGCGCGACCGCTGAGCGCGCGCGACCGGGAGATCGCCGAAGCGCTGGCGCCGGTGCTCGCGGCGCGCGGCCTGCTCTTCGTCGGCATCGACGTGATCGGCGACTGGCTTACCGAGATCAACGTCACCAGCCCGACCTGCATGGTCGAAATCTGCCAGCAGACCGGTTTCGATGCCGCCGCGATGTATATCAAGGCCGTCGAGGCCGCTTGCGGCGACGCAGTGGAGCCACCCCCGAAGGAAAACGACGTATCGTGAGACGTAACCCCCTGATTTCCGCCCTTTTCGGGCTTCTAATTCTGTTCCTTTCTGGCTGCGGCAAGGCCCCGTTGCATCATCAGGAATCCTTCGTCTTCGGGACGCGCGTCGAGATCCTCGTCGCCGGCGTTGAAGAAGCTCAAGCGCGTCCGGCGGCCTCGGCGGTGCTGCGCGAGTTCGACCGCCTGCACCGTACCTATCACGCCTGGCGGCCCTCCGAACTCAGCGATCTCAACAGCGCCCTGGAGGAAGGAAAAACACTGACGGTCAGCGACGAAATGGCTGGCCTGCTCCGCGACGCGCAACGCCTTTCCGCGCTCGGCGACGGGCTTTTCGACCCAGGCATCGGCAAGCTCATTCGCCTCTGGGGCTTCCATGCCGACGACTACAAGCCCGCGCTGCCCGATCCCGAGCAGCTTGCCGCCTGGAGAAGCCACCCGACCGGGATTGCCGACCTGACGCTCGACGGCAACCGCGTCGGCAGCCGCTCGCGGCAGATGGCCATCGACCTTGGCGGCTACCTGAAAGGCTACGCGCTCGAGCGCGCCGTCGCCATCCTGCGCGAACACGGCGTGACGAACGCGCTGGTGAACATCGGCGGCAACGTGATGGCCCTCGGCAGCAAGAACGGCACGCCGTGGAGCATCGGCATCCAGCATCCGCGCCAGCCGGGACCGTTCGCCACCCTGAAGTTGCGCGACGGCGAGGCGATCGGCACGTCTGGCGACTACCAGCGCTATTTCGAACTGGACGGCAAGCGCTACTGTCACCTGCTCGACCCGCGCGCCGGCGAGCCGGTGACGCACACCCAGGCGTTGACCGTGCTGGTCACGCCGCGCCAGGCCGCCGGAACCCTGTCCGACGTTGCGTCGAAGCCGCTGTTCATTGCCGGCGAGCGCTGGGCGGAACTCGCCACCCGGTTGAACGTCGACCATGTTTTGCGGATCGCCGCCGACGGGACGATCGAAGTCAGCCCCAAGATGCGCGAACGCCTGGGCTTCCCGGGCGGCAAGCCAACTTTGCGGGAAATCGCGCTTCCGCCGGCCGAATGAGCGTTGCAAATGCGTGTCGCGTCTGCCCGCATCGCCGCGAATCCCTTAAAATGAACAGCGAATGAACGACGCCCCCCAACGCATCATTTACCGACCGACAGGACTTCCGCATGGCACGCGCTGAAACAGAAATCGTCAACAAACTGGGCCTGCATGCCCGGGCCTCGGCCAAACTGACCCAACTGGCCGGGAGCTTCGATTGCGAAATCTGGATGGAAAAAGGGTCGCGCCGGATCAACGCGAAAAGCATCATGGGCGTGATGATGCTGGCTGCCGGCAAGGGTTCCAAGGTGGTGATCGAAACCACCGGCGACGACGAGCAGGAGGCGCTCGACGCCATCCTGAAGCTGATCGCGGACAAGTTCGGTGAAGGAGAGTAAGTCCGCCATGAGCTTCACCTTGCACGGGCTGCCGGTATCGGGAGGGATCGCCATCGGCCAGGCGCACCTGATCTCGCAGGCGACCCTGGAGGTCTCGCATCTGGTCATTGCCCCGCGCATGGTCGAAAAGGAAGTCGCGCGTTTCGAGGCGGCGATGCAGCGCGTCCGTGCCGAGTTCGCCACGATGAAAGGCAGCCTGGAAAAGTCGCCGGCCGACATGCGCGCCTTCATCGACCTGCACCGCATGATCCTGGAGGACCCGGAGCTCTCGGAAGTCCCCAAGCAGATCATCCGGGAGCGCCGTTGCAATGCCGAATGGGCGATCGTGCAGCAGATGCAGGTGCTGGTCGAACAGTTCGAGCATGTCGAGGATCAGTACCTGCGCGAGCGCAGCTACGATGTCCGCCAGGCGGTCGAACGCGTCGTCCGCGAGTTGAGCGAACACCCGGACCACGTCAGCAAGCTCAAGGGCGTCAAAGGCGAGAACGTGATCGTCGTCGCGCACGATCTTTCGCCTGCCGACGTGATGGCCTTCAAGGATCACAATTTCGCCTCCTTCGTCACCGACGTTGGCGGCGCCACCTCGCACACCGCGATCCTCGCCCGCGGCATGGGCATCCCGGCGGTGCTCGGCCTGCACAACGCGCGGGCGCTGATCCGCGACAAGGAAACGCTGATCGTCGACGGCACGCGTGGCGTGGTCATCGTCAATCCCGACCGGCGCATCCTCGAGGAATACGAACTGCGCCGCAGCCAGTACGAGATCGAGAAATCGAAGCTCAAGCTGCTCAAGACCGCGCGCGCCACGACACTCGACAAGATCAAGATCGACCTGCTGGCGAACATCGAGGAGCCGGAGGACGTCGAGGCGGTCATCGAGTGCGGCGCCGACGGTGTCGGTCTGTTCCGTACCGAGTTCATCTTCCTCGGGCGAGGCGACATGCCGAGCGAGGACGAACAGTTCGAAGCCTACCGCAAGGCGGTCAAGGGCATGGAAGGCCGCCCGTTGACCATCCGTACCTTCGACCTGGGCAACGACAAGCAGATGGTTTCCGAGGACCTGGCCGAGGAGCGCCGGCGCGACAACCCGGCACTCGGTCTGCGCTCGATCCGCCTCTCGCTTGCCGAGCCGAAGGTTTTCCAGGCCCAGCTGCGCGCCATCCTGCGCGCGTCGAAGTTCGGCAAGGTCAAGATCCTGGTGCCGATGCTCTCGCACGCTTTCCAGGTGGACCAGACGCTGGCTGCCGTGGAGCAGGCGAAATCGAGCCTGCGCGGGCAGAAAATCGCGTTCGACGAGAACATAGAGGTCGGCGGCATGATCGAAGTGCCGGCGGCTGCGCTGGCCATCGGCATCTTCCTGCGCCGCCTGGATTTCCTGTCGATCGGCACCAATGACCTGATCCAGTACACGCTGGCCATCGACCGGACCGACGAGCAGGTCGCCAATCTCTACGACCCGCTGCACCCCGCCGTGCTGATGTTGTTGTCGCACATCATCGGCAGCGCCGAGAAGGCCGGCGTCCCGGTCTCGATGTGCGGCGAAATGGCCGGCGACCCGATGTTCACCCGCTTGCTGCTGGGCATGGGGCTGCGCCAGTTCTCGATGTTCCCGGCGCAGATTCCGGCGGTCAAGCAACGCATCAAGCAGAGCGACATCTCGGAAATCGAACCGATCGTCCGCAAGATCATCCGGCTGGAAGAGTCGGCCAAGATCGAAGAGCAGATCGAGCGGCTCAATGCCTGGCAGCAATGACCGCCGGTCATTTGACTTTTCCGGGGGGCGGCGGTAATTTCGCCCCCTAGCGCCGATTTGAACGATCAGCTTGCGGGCGCTCAACAAATACGGCTAAAGCGGAGACTGCCCAGTCCGCCTTCCATAGCCGACTGGGCTTTTGTTTTTTCGGTACGAACGCCATGTCACTCGAGAATTCCGTCGGCAACGTTGCCCCGCAACGCTTCTGCCGCAACGCGCCGCTGGCGCTGAAGGGCGGCGGCCAATTGCCGTCGTTCGAACTCGTCTATGAAACCTACGGCACGCTCAACGCTGCCCGCTCGAACGCCGTGCTGGTCTGTCACGCTCTGTCCGGCAGCCACCATGTCGCCGGCACCTATGCCGACAAGCCGAACAGCGTCGGCTGGTGGGACAACCTGGTCGGCCCGGGCAAGCCGCTCGACACCAACAAGTTCTTCGTCATCGGCGTCAACAATCTGGGCGGCTGCTATGGCTCGACCGGACCGTTGTCGATCAACCCGGAGACGGGCAAGCGCTACGGTGCCGACTTCCCGCTGGTGACCGTCGAGGACTGGGTCGCGGCGCAAGCCTGCCTGGCCGACGATCTGGGTATCGACACCTGGGCCGCGGTCATCGGCGGCAGCCTCGGCGGTATGCAGGCCATCGAATGGTCGCTCGAGTTTCCCGAGCGCATCCGCCATGCGATCGCCATCGCCTCGGCGCCCAAGCTCTCGGCGCAGAACATCGCCTTCAACGAGGTCGCCCGCCAGGCCATCCTGTCCGACCCCGATTTCCACGGCGGCCACTACGCCGAACACGGCGTCGTGCCGACGCGCGGCCTGCGCCTGGCGCGCATGATCGGCCACATCACCTACCTCTCCGACGACCAGATGGACGAAAAATTCGGCCGCAACCTGCGCAACGGCGAGCACAGTTTCAGCTACGGCGTCGACTTCGAGGTCGAATCCTATCTGCGCTACCAGGGTGACAAGTTCGCCGGTTTCTTCGACGCCAACACCTATCTGCTGACGACCAAGGCGCTCGACTACTTCGACCCGGCCTACGCCTACGGCGGCGACCTCGCCGCGGCCTTCGCCCGCGCCCGCGCCAGTTTTCTGGTCGCCAGCTTCACCACCGACTGGCGCTTCTCGCCGGCCCGCTCGCGCGAGATCGTCTTCGCGCTGATGCACAACCGGCGTCGCGTCGCTTACGCCGAGATCGACTGCGACGCCGGCCACGACTCCTTCCTGCTCGAC
Organism: Gammaproteobacteria bacterium; assembly: GCA_029289235.1. GTDB lineage: Bacteria > Pseudomonadota > Gammaproteobacteria > Burkholderiales > Rhodocyclaceae > Propionivibrio. The sequence goes on along the minus strand of JARFTZ010000062.1, from coordinate 20,564 downwards.
GATGCGCACTACCACGCGGTGCTGCGCGCCTATCTGGAGAACATCAAGGTATGACGCCCATTCGACCGCGCGGAGCCCCGCTGACTCCGCTGACTGCCAAAGAGCGCGAGCGCTTCGATTTCGCGGTGATCGCCCACTGGATTCCCGAAGGCGAACACGTCCTCGACCTCGGCTGCGGCGACGGCCGCCTGTTGCGCTACCTCAACGAAAGCAAACGGATCACCGGCTACGGCGTCGAGATCGCGCATGAGAGCGTGCTCGGCTGCATCCGCAACGGCGTCGACGTGATCCAGATCGACATCGAAGGCGGGCTGTCCGGCTTCGAGGACCGTTCGTTCAGCCACGCGATCATCTCGCAGGCGCTGCAGGCGATGCACAGCACCGAGCGCATCCTCAACGAGATGTTGCGCGTCGCCGACGAGGCCATCGTCAGCTTTCCCAACTTCGCCTACCGGGTGAACCGCGAGGCCATCGCCTCCGGGCACATGCCGGTCTCCGAAGACTTGCCCTACGAGTGGTACGACACGCCGAACGTGCGCTTCTTCACCATCGCCGACTTCGAGGCGCTCTGCGACAAGCTCGGCATCGCGGTCCGCGAACGCCTGGCCTTCGATGCCTTCGGCCAACCGGTCACCGACGACCCGAATCTCAACGGCAGCCTGGCCTTCTACCGGCTCGGCCGGGCGTAGGCGGATGCGCGCTCTGGGCCGCAGCCACCGCCTGGCGGCGGTGCTTCTTCTCGGGTTCGCCTCCGGGCTGCCGCTGGCGCTGACCGGCCAGGCGCTGCAGGCCTGGCTGGCCGTCGACGGCGTCAACATCGCGACGATCGGCTTTTTCGGCCTCGTCGGTGTGCCCTACACCTTCAAGTTCCTCTGGGCGCCGCTGATGGACCGCTTCGAGCCGCCCTGGCTCGGCCGGCGGCGCGGCTGGGTGGTGGTGAGCCAAGGAGGGTTGGCGCTCGTTCTGTTCGTCATGGCCAGCCTTTCGCCGAGCCGCCAGCCGATGCTTTTCGCCCAGTGGGCCGTGCTGCTCGCCTTTCTTTCCGCGTCGCAGGACGTCGTGGTCGACGCCTACCGCGCCGACGTGCTCAGCGACAAGGCCGAACACGGCCTCGGTGCCTCGCTGCACGTTTTCGGCTACCGCCTGGCGATGATCGTTTCCGGTGGCATCGCGCTGATCTGGGCCGACCAGTGGCAGTCGTGGCCCCGCGTTTACGCGCTGATGGGAACGATCATGGGCGCCGCCGCCGCCCTTTCGCTGTTCCTGCTGCCTCCCGTCCATAGCGAGTCGAAGCCGCTGGCCTCCAGTGCCGGCCGGGAAATCGCCGGGTTCGTCGCCATGCTCGGCGGCGTCTTCGCCGGCTATTACCTGGCGCGCTCGGTATTGATCCTGTTCGGACTCGACCCGGACGGCGGAAATCACTGGATTCAACTGCTTTTCGTCCTCGCCGAGATCGCCGCCGCCCTGCCGTTGGCCTGGTGGTTCGCCCGCCTGGTGCGCTTCGAGACGCTCAATGCCTCGCTGGCCAGCTATTTCGCGCAGCCGGGCGCCGCGCTGTTCCTGCTGCTGATCGTCCTCTACAAGCTCGGCGACGCCTTCGCCGGCAGCCTGACTACCGCCTTCCTGCTCAAGGGACTGGCTTTCTCGCAGGCCGAGGTCGGCATCGCCAACAAGATCATCGGCATCTGGCTGACGATTTTCGGCGCGATCGTCGGCGGCGCACTGATGTTGCGCCTGCGCCTCTACCGTGCGCTGCTGCTGTTCGGCGTTCTACAACTCCTGTCGAACCTCGGCTTTTACCTGATCGCCGTGCTCGGCAAGGGCGCTTGGGGCAGCGTCGCCGTGCCACCGTTCGACTGGATAATCGTATCCCTGCGCGAGGCCGCTTCACTGGACTTCCTGTTGCTTACCGTCGTCGCCGCCGAGAACATCACCGGCGGCATGGGCACCGTGGCATTGGTTGCCTTGCTGATGGCGCTGTGCAACAGCCGCTTTACCGCGACACACTACGCCCTGCTCTCCGCGCTGGCCGCCGTCGGACGCATCTACGTCAGCCCGGTCGCCGGCGTACTCACCGAGAGCATCGGCTGGCAGGCGTTCTATCTGTTCTCGGTGTTCGTCGCCCTGCCCGGCGTCGTCATGGTGTGGTGGATGAGAATCCCGCTTGTCGCGCTTTCCGAAAACGCAAAAGACTCTCGATGAAAACCAGTACAAACCCGACCGCCGCACGCCTGATCGCTGCGGCAAAGACGCTGTCCGACGAGGTCGGCCGAATGCGCTTCTCCGCACCGGTAACGCACCTCTACAACCCGCTCGATTACGCCTGGGCGCCGCACGAACAATACCTGCAGCGCTTCGGCAACGATCGCAAGCGCGTCGTCTTCATCGGCATGAACCCCGGGCCGTTCGGCATGGTGCAGTGCGGCATCCCCTTCGGCGAGATTGCCGCCGCCCGCGACTGGATGGGCATCGAGGCGCCTGTCGAAAAACCCGCCCTTGAGAACCCGAAGCGGCCGGTCGAGGGCTTCGCGTGCACGCGCTCCGAGGTCAGCGGCCGCCGACTGTGGGGACTCTTTCAGCAGCGCTTCGGCAATGCCGAGTCCTTTTTCGCCGAGCATTTCGTGGCCAACTACTGTCCGCTGGCCTTCTTTGACGGCGGACGCAACGTCACGCCCGACAAGTTGCCGGCCTCCGAAACGGAACCGCTTTACGCGGCCTGCGACCGCCACCTGCGCTCGCTTGTCGACGTCTTGCAACCGGCGTGGGTCATCGGCATCGGCGGCTTTGCGGAAGCCCGGGCGGCCGTGGCGCTCGCTGACAGGGATCTCCGGATCGGCAAGGTGCTGCACCCCAGCCCCGCCAGCCCGGCAGCCAACCGCGGCTGGGCCGAGGCCGCGACGAAACAGTTGCTCGTTCAGGGAATCTGGGACGACGCGTAATCAGCGATGCTTGTCGATCGCCATCGTGCGCGGCCGGCGCCGGCGATCGAGCCACCAGGCATAAGCAGGAAGTAACAGCGCCGATCCGGGCAGAAGCAGGAGCAACAAGGCCGGGGAGACCCGCGACAGGATGCGCAGTTGCGTCAGCAACTCTGCTTTCTCCTGGCGGGTCCAGCGGCCGCCGTTGCGATGCTTCATGAGCAGCGGCATCAAGCCGCGCATGCGCAGGATATCGGCCAGAAGATCATTCGCCTGCCGCTTCTGCGAACCGACCAGGCGGGCAACGAAACCTTCGGCGTCTGCGTTGGCGTCGGTCTTCTCTCCGGTGTTCGGCGGGCTCACATGCGGACGCGCCCACCCCAATCGGCGATGGTCGCCTGAACCAGCCGCCAGCTCTGCCACAGGGAAAAGGCTTTTCCGCCCCAGCGCAACAGCGACTTGCCCTTCGCCCAGAACAGTACGGCCACGGCCGCCGACGCCATGACAGGGTGGCGACGGATGCTGGCCGCCGCGGAGTGAACAGCGGCCACCGCCGAGTCGACCTTGCCGAGCGCCTGGCTGACCGGAACGAAGTCCTGCCGTAACGTTTCCCGCTGGCTGGCGATGCGTTCGATCAGGCGCCCGCGGCGGAGCAGAAGGTCATCGAGCGGGCGGTTCATGTCCGGCCAGTGTTTTCAGTTGGTGCAGGTCTTCCTGCAATTCGGCGAGGCTGGCGGAAAAGGGCTTCTGCGGCCGGCGTGCGGCCTGGCGGAGTCCGGCCAGGCAGGCTCCGCCGAGCACGAGGAAGAGCAGCGCGAAAATGCCGAGAACGGCCACCCGCTGCTCCCAGAAGAGCGCGACCAGGAATGCGACGACCAGGAGAATCCCGACACCAAAGCAGAAAAGCATGCCTTGCGCGACCATGAGCAACCGCATGGCGCGCAGCTTTTCCTCCTCCAGTTCGTTGGCGAGCAACTCAAGGCGCGTTCTCCCGGTTGCCAGCAACGTTGCCGCGATGTTTCTCAGGGCGGAAAGCAGGCCACCTGCCTCCGCTCCTTGACTCTCTCTCATCCCCGGACGATCTAGCGGCGGCCGATGAGAATGCCGAGCAGCAGCCCGACGCCTGCAGCGATGCCAACGGCGCGCCAGGGATTGTCGTTGACGTAGTCGTCAGTCGCACGGGCCGCAGCCTTGGTACGATCGACCAGCATCTCCTCCGCATCGGCGAGGCGAATCTTGGCGTCGTGCAGGCGATCGAGGATACGTTCGCGCAGTTCGCCGATCTTGTCGCCGGCGACGCCGGCCGTGGCACGCAGGATTTCCTCGGCATCCGATACGACGACCTTCATGTCGGAAACGAGTTTTTCTTTGCTGTTGCTGGGGAAATCAGACACTTCGGACATAGGACACCTCATCGCGTATGTGGAAAAACCGCACCGCGCCATACGGCGGGCGCGCCCGTTCACGTTATCCAAATTAGCTGCGCGAATCAATGTAAAACCGGCGTCGTGGGCAGAATCTCTCGCCATTCTGATGCAATTGCAACGGCAGTCGCGTATCGCTCTCAGAGGGAGTAATCGATGCTCAGCGGTGCGTGATCCGAAAAGCGCTGATCCTTGAAAACTCTCGCCTCGACGGCTTTTTCGGCGAGTGAAGGCGTCACCAACTGGTAGTCCAGACGCCAGCCAACGTTCTTCGCCCAGGCCTGCCCGCGGTTGGACCACCACGTGTAGGCCGTTTCGGTGGCTTCCGGATGCAATTTCCGGAACGCATCGACCCAGCCCGCCTCGAGCGCCCGACCGACCCACGCACGCTCTTCCGGCAGGAATCCGGAGTTTTTCTGATTCGAGCGCCAGTTCTTCAGGTCGATTTCCTGGTGGGCAATATTCCAGTCGGCGCAGATGACGATATTTCGCCCGCTCGCGCGCAGTGCGACAAGGTGCGGGAACAAGAGATCGAGAAAACGGAACTTGGCCTCCTGCCGTTCCGGTGAGCTTGATCCGGACGGCACATAGAGCGAGATCACCGAGAGATTGCCGAAATCGGCGCGCAGATAGCGGCCTTCGGCGTCGAACTCGCGCTCGCCGATTCCCTCGACGACGTCATCCGGTTCCTCGCGGCACCACAAGCCGACCCCGCTGTAGCCCTTCTTTTCCGCGCAGTGATAGAAGGCGTGAAATCCCTCCGGCTGACGCATGTCCTCGGACAGATCGGGCAATTGCGCCTTCAGTTCCTGCAGGCAGACGACATCGGCTGATTGCGCTGCCAGCCACTGATGAGCGCCCTTGCGCCAGGCTGAACGGATGCCGTTGAGATTTAAGGTGATGATGCGTAACATAGCCACTCCGGGCCGTTCGCGGCCCCGACAGTCAAACAAAAAGGCAGTGTATCAATGGATTTTCGCCAGGAATTCATCGAGTTCGCCCTCGCGCAGAACGTCTTGCGCTTCGGCGAATTCAAGACCAAGGCAGGGCGGCTTTCTCCGTACTTCTTCAACGCCGGCCTGTTCAACGACGGCGCCGCGCTTGATCGCCTGTCGCAATTCTACGCCCAGGCCATTCAGGCCAGCGGTATCGCCATCGACATGTTGTACGGCCCCGCCTACAAGGGTATTCCGCTGGTTTCCGTCACCGCGCTGGCGTTGGCGCGCGCCGGCCGCAACCTGCCGTTCGCCTTCAACCGCAAGGAAGCCAAGGACCACGGTGAGGGCGGCAACATCATCGGCACTCCGCTGGCCGGTCGCGTTTTGATCATCGACGACGTGATTTCCGCCGGCACCTCGGTGCGCGAATCGGTGGAAATCATCCGTGCGGCCGGGGCGACGCCGGCTGGCGTCGTCATCGCGCTGGACCGAATGGAGCGAGGAACGGGGGAACTGTCCGCCGTGCAGGAAGTGGAGCAGGACTATGGCATTCCGGTCGTCGCCGTGGCGACGCTCGACGATTTGATGGCTTTCCTGCGGCAGCGCCCGGATTTTTCCGCGCATGAAGCCGCGGTCGCGCGTTATCGCCAGAACTATGGCGTGGCCAAGAGTCGTTAGGTGTCTTTGTCTTTGCGCCGCGGTCGCCCTGGCGACGGCGGCGCAAGGCGCGCCGGCAACCGGCAGCGGCAAGTTCTTCTGCTGCACCGACGCATCCGGCAAACAGGTTTGCGGCGACACGCTGCCCCGCGAGTGTTACGGACGCGCCTACCGTGAATTGGGCCAATCAGGCCAGACCGTACGCGAAGTCGACGCCCCGTTGACGGCGGAGCAGCGCGCCCAGCGGGTGGCCGAAGAGGAGCAGCGCAAGGAAGAGGAGGCGCGCCAGAAGGAACAGCAGCGTCAGGATCAGGCCTTGCTCAACACCTACGCCAACGTGGGGGACATCGAGGCCATGCGCAAGCGTGCCCTCGACGATGTCGACAAGTCGATCAAGGCAGCGGAAGCCCGCATCGCGGAAATCCGCGTCCAGCGCAAAAAATTCGAGAACGAGGCGGAGTTCTACAGGAAGAAGACGCTGCCGCCGGAAGTCAAGAAGGGGCTGCTCGATACGGAGTACGCGATCCGGGCCCAGCAATCGATCATTGAGGCCAAGCGCAAGGAAATCGGTGCCATCCAAGCCAAGTACGACGAGGATCGTGCCCGTTTCCTCGATCTGCAGCGGCGCCGGGGCGTCCGCTAGCCCGCCCGGCGGCGGGGGCGGTCATTCAGGTCAAACTCAGCCCAGCTTTTTGCGCAGCAGTTCGTTGACCTGCTGCGGATTGGCCTTGCCCTTGGTCGCCTTCATCGCCTGACCGACCAGTGCGTTGAAGGCCTTCTCCTTGCCCGCCTTGAACTCGGCGACCATCGCGGCATTGGCCGCCAGCACGCCATCGATCAGAGCCTCGATGGCCCCGGTATCCGTGATCTGCTTGAGGCCCTGCTTCTCGATGATCTCGTCGGCCGATTGACCTTCACCACTCCACAGCGCCTCGAAGACCTTCTTGGCAATGTTGTTGGAGATGGTGTTGTCGGCGATACGCGCCACCAGGCCGCCCAGTTGCTCTGCCGAAACGGGCGAATCGGCGAGTTCCTTGCCGTCCTTGTTCAGGCGCGCGGCGAGGTCGACCATGACCCAGTTGGCGCAGGGCTTGGCCGCAGCCTTGCCGGCAACAGTCACCGTCGCCTCGTAGAAGTCGGCCACCTCGAGCGAAGCCGTCAGCGTTGTCGCGTCGTAGGCGGACAGTCCGTAATCGGCGACGAAGCGCTGCTTCTTGGCGGTCGGCAGTTCCGGCATCGCGGCACGCGTGCGCTCGACCCAGTCGCGGTCGATGAGCAGCGGCAGGAGGTCGGGATCGGGAAAATAGCGGTAGTCGTGCGCGTCTTCCTTCGAGCGCATGGCGCGGGTTTCGCCGGTGTCGGGATCGAACAGCACTGTGGCCTGCTCGACGCGGCCGCCGTCCTCGATGTGGGCGATCTGCCACTGCACCTCGTAGTCGATGGCCTGCTGAAGGAAGCGGAAGGAATTGAGGTTCTTGATCTCGCGCCGCGTGCCGAATTCCTTTTGCCCGACCGGCCGCACCGAGACGTTGGCGTCGCAGCGGAACGAGCCTTCCTGCATGTTGCCGTCGCAGATGCCGATCCAGCGCACCAGCGCGTGCAGCGCCCTGGCGTAGGCCACCGCCTCGGCCGATGAGCGCATGTCCGGCTCGGTGACGATTTCGAGCAACGGCGTGCCGGCGCGGTTGAGGTCGATCCCCGTCTTGCCGTGGAAATCCTCGTGCAGCGACTTGCCGGCATCTTCTTCCAGGTGGGCGCGCGTCAGGGTGATTACCTTTTCGGTCGCCGCGTCACCCTGGCCGACCTGGATCGCCACCTTGCCGCCGACCACGACGGGCAGTTCGTACTGGCTGATCTGGTAGCCCTTGGGAAGATCGGGATAGAAGTAGTTCTTGCGCGCGAAAACCGATTTCGGTGCCACTTCGCCGTCAACCGCCAGGCCGAAGCGGATCGCACATTCGACGGCGCCCTTGTTCAGCACCGGCAGCACGCCGGGCAGCGCCAGATCGACGGCGTTGGCCTGGACGTTGGGTTCGGCGCCGAAGGCGGTCGAACTGCCCGAGAAAATCTTGGACTGCGTCGAGAGTTGCACGTGCGTCTCGATGCCGATCACCACTTCCCACTGTTTCATCGCTTGTTACTCACTATTTTCAGGCGCAGCGGCCGCTGCGCGTATCGACCAGAATCGGCCACAGATAGCTGAACGCATCGCCGCTGCAACGGGCCTGGCAACCGTTGAACGCCACCGTGACGCCTTTTCCCTGCTCCCACATCCGTACCGTGCAGGCGCTGCCCTTGTCGTGCAGGACGACGTTCGGCATCCGCGCGGTTTGCTCGAACTGCTTCATGTCGAAGCGGCAGACTCCCTGTTCGGGAATGGTTACTTCCGCAACGAACCGCTTGACCTCGGCCCTGGTTACCTGCAAGTCCATGCTGCCGCGCCCGCCCTGCACATCCTTGAAGGCGCAGCGGGTCCGGACGTTGAGTTCCTTGTCCGGAATCGGCTTGAGCTTGCGTCCGACGAGATGCTTGAGCGGTTGCGATTCAATCCTGTCGCTGCGTGCCGTGCTCCTCGGGGCCGGCGGTGTCTCGGCAGCCGGTGTGTTGTCCGCCGAGGAAGGCGGCGTCACCGGCTCCTGTGTCGCACAGGACGCCAGCAGGAACGCTGCAGCGACGGCAAGAAACCGCTTCATCGGTACGGATCAGTCCAGCGCGGCCGGTTGCCGCAGGTGCCAATCGGTCGCCTGCTGGTAACGGTGCGCCACGTTCAGCAGGCGCGCTTCGCTGAAATAATCGCCGATGATCTGCAGACCCGCCGGCAAGCCGCCGGCGAAACCGCAGGGAATCGACATCCCCGGCAGGCCGGCGAGGTTGACGGCGATGGTGTAGATGTCCGAGAGGTACATCTGCACCGGGTCGGCGGCCTTTTCGCCGAGGCGGAACGCCGTTGTCGGACTGGTCGGCCCCATGATCACGTCGCAGTGCTTGAAAGCCTCGACGAAATCGTTGGCGATCAGGCGACGGATGCGCTGCGCCTGCAGGTAGTAGGCATCGTAGTAGCCGTGCGAGAGCACGTAAGTGCCGATCAGGATGCGGCGCTTGACCTCGGCGCCGAAGCCCTGCGCCCGGGTCTTGCTGTACATGTCGTTGAGATCGGCATACTCGGGGGCGCGGTAGCCGTAGCGCACGCCATCGAAGCGCGACAGGTTCGAACTCGCCTCCGCTGGCGCGATCACGTAATAGGCAGGCACCGAGAGTTTCATGTTCGGCAGGCTGACCTCGACGGTGTCGGCGCCGAGCTTGCGGTATTCGGCGATCGCCGCTTCGACCAGCGCCATGACTTCCGGCGCGCAACCTTCGCCGAAGAATTCCTTCGGCAGGCCGATCTTCAGGCCGGCCAGCGGCTTTTCCAGATCGCGACAGTAGTCTTCCGACGGGCGGTCGAGACTGGTCGAATCGCGCTCGTCGAAACCGGCCATGGTGTTGAGCAGCAGCGCGCAATCCTCTGCGGAGCGCGCCATCGGCCCGCCCTGGTCGAGCGAAGAGGCGAAGGCGATCATGCCGTAGCGCGAAACGACGCCGTAGGTCGGTTTCAAGCCGGTCAGGTTGCACAGGGCCGCCGGTTGGCGGATCGAGCCGCCGGTATCGGTACCGGTCGCCGCCGGCGCCAGTCGTGCCGCCACGGCCGCTGCCGAGCCGCCGGACGAGCCGCCGGGAACGCAGGCCGTATCCCACGGGTTCTTGACCGTGCCGAAGAACGACGTTTCGTTCGACGAACCCATGGCGAATTCGTCCATGTTCGTCTTGCCGAGGATGACCGCGCCGGCCGCGTTGCAGCGCTCGATCACCGTGGCGTCGTAGGGGCTGACGAAGTTGCCGAGCATCTTCGAACCACAGGTGGTCAGCCAGCCTTTGGTACAGAAGATGTCCTTCTGTGCCAGTGGTATGCCGGTCAACGGTCCACCCTGGCCGGCGGCGCGTTGCGCATCGGCCGCCCTGGCTTGCGCCAGGCTCTTTTCAGCATCGACGGTGACGTAGGCGTTGATCGTCGGGTTGAGCCGGGCGATGCGCTCGAGATAGAGCTGCGTCAGCTCGACGCTGGAGATTTCCCCGGCAGCCAGCGCGCTGGAGAGAGAAGAGAGGCTGCGTTCGATCATTCGATCACCTTCGGCACCAGGAACAGCCCGGCTTCCGTTTCCGGGGCCACGGCCTGATAAGCGTCGCGGCGGTTCGTTTCGGTCACCCGGTCTTCGCGCAGGCGCTGCGCCAGATCCTGGGCGTGCGCCATCGGCTCGACGCCGCGGGTATCGACCGCCTGCATTTCTTCGATCAGGGAGAATATTCCGTTCAGGTGGCCGAGGGTGCTTTCCGCCTCGGCGTCGCTGATTTCAATCCGGGCCAGATGGGCAACCCGCCGGACTTGTTCCAAGGTGAGCGACATGACTGAGAAATCAGTGAGATGTGAAATCGGGAAGCCTTATAAGGTATCATAAATGCTTTGCAGTCCGCAGCCACGGCGGAGCTTTCAGGATAGACACGCATGTTCAGTTTTCTGCGCAGTTATTTCTCCAACGACCTGGCCATCGACCTCGGCACCGCCAATACGCTGATCTACGTGCGCGGCAAGGGCATCGTCCTCGACGAACCATCGGTCGTGGCCATTCGCATGGAAGGCGGGCCCAACGCCCGCAAGACGATCCAGGCCGTCGGCCAGAGCGCCAAGGAGATGCTCGGCAAGGCGCCCGGCGCCATCACCGTGATCCGGCCGATGAAGGATGGCGTGATCGCCGACTTCACCGTCACAGAACAGATGCTCAAGCAGTTCATCCGCAAGGTGCATGATTCGCGCCTGCTCTCGCCGAGCCCGCGCATCATCATCTGCGTCCCCTCGGGCTCGACCCAGGTCGAGCGCCGGGCGATCCGCGAGTCGGCGGTCGGCGCCGGCGCCAGCCAGGTATTCCTGATCGAGGAGCCGATGGCCGCGGCGATCGGCGCCGGCCTGCCGGTCTCCGAGCCGACCGGCTCGATGGTGGTGGATATCGGCGGCGGCACCACCGAGGTCGGCGTGATCTCGCTCGGAGGCATGGTCTATGCGGGCTCTGTCCGCGTTGGTGGCGACAAGCTCGACGACGCGATCATCAACTACATCAGCCGCAACTACGGCATGCTGATCGGCGAAAACACCGCCGAATCGATCAAGAAGAGCATCGGCTCGGCCTTCCCGGGTACGGAAGTTCGCGAGATGGAAGTCTCGGGGATCAACAAGGCCGAGGGTATCCCGCGCAAATTCACCATCTCCTCCAACGAAATCCTCGAGGCGCTGACCGAGCCGCTCAACAGCATCGTCTCGGCGGTCAAGTCGGCGCTGGAGAAGACGCCGCCGGAGCTGGGCGCGGACATCGCCGACAAGGGCATGATGCTGACTGGCGGCGGCGCCCTGCTGCGCGATCTCGACCGGCTGCTGATGGAGGAAACCGGCCTGCCCGTAATCGTCGCCGAAGAGCCGCTGACCTGCGTGGCGCGCGGCTGCGGCATGGCGCTCGAGCGGATGGACAAGCTCGGCAGCATCTTCGCCACGGATTGAACGTCCTTGACGCATCCGAAGCGTAGCTGAAGGCGGCCGAGACTGTGGGATAATCCTGCGGTCTCGCCGTTTCATTTTCTCCCCGCCCGCCTTTCTGGCCCCGAATCGCATGGATCATCAGCCGCCTCCGTTTTTCAAACGCGGCCCGGCACCGCTGGCGCAGTTGTCGTTCTACACGATGCTCTCGCTGGCCCTGCTGTTCGTCGATTCGCGTTTCCAGACGCTGGAATTGCTGCGTCAGGGGATTTCCTTCTTCACGCACCCGTTGCAGCAGGCTGCGCACGCTCCGGTCGAATTCCTGCAGAATTCCGCCGGCTATTTTTCCAGCCTGTCGCGTCTCGAGGATGAAAACGCGCGGCTGAAGCGCGCCCAGCTGGTCAATGCCGAAACCATCCTGCGTACCCGCCAGCTCGAAGCGGAGAACGAGCGGCTGAGAAAATTGCTCGACGTGCGCGAACGGCAGAAGGTGAGCGGGCAGGTTGCGCAGGTCATTTACGCCGCGCGCGACCCGTTCTCGCGGCGGGTGATCGTCGACAAGGGGCTGCAGGACAAACTGTCGGCCGGGCAGCCGGTGGTTGACGACGCCGGGGTTGTCGGTCAGGTGACGCGGGTCTTCCCCTTCGTTGCGGAAATTACCCTGATCACCGACAAGGACCAGGCCATCCCGGTCCAGATCCTGCGCACCGGCCAGCGCTCGGTGGTCTTCGGGCTGGGTGACGGACAACTCGATCTGCGTTTCCTGCCGGCGAGCGCGGACGTGCAGAATGGCGACACGCTGGTGACGTCGGGCCTCGACGGCGTTTTCCCGCGCGGGTTGCCGGTCGCCAAGGTGGTGCACATCGAGCGCGACACCTCCTACTCCTTCGCTCGAATCCACTGCGCGCCGCTGGCGTGGGTGGAGCATTTCGGCGAGGTCATGATCCTCGACCCGCGCGAGGTCATGCCGGTTCCTGAGGAATTGAAGGCTCCCGAAGCCGCGAAGGCGCTGAAGAGGCCGACAACCAAGCGCCGACTGAAAAGGGACTGAGCGGATGCAGCCGACCTTCTATTCCTCGCGAATCCTCCTGCCGGTCCGCCCCTGGTTCATCGCGTTCAGCCTGTTCGTCGCGCTGTTGCTGAATTTCCTGCCGACCTCCGCTTGGCCCTGGATGCCCGACTGGGTCGCGCTCGTCCTGCTTTTCTGGTGCATTCGCGAGCCACGCCGGGTCGGCATGGGCGCCGGATTCCTGCTCGGACTGATCATGGACGTCGCCGACGCCGGTGTCCTCGGGCAACACGCGCTGGCCTATGTTCTTGCCGCATACGCCGGTTCGGCGATTGCGCGGCGGGTGCTCTGGTTCCCGCTCGCCAAGCAGGCGCTGCACATTCTCCCTCTGCTGCTCGTCGTCCAGGGCGTGCAGTACCTCGCCCGCGCCATGCCGGGTATCGTCCTGCCCGGACTTGATTATTTCGTCGGGCCGTTCGTCGGCGCCGCGCTGTGGGCGCCGCTGACCTTCGTGCTGCTGCTGCCCCAATTCCAGCCGGTCGACCGCGACGACAACCGTCCGATCTGACGCATCCAGGACTGCCGCCGTGTTGATTCGCACCACTTCGCCAGCCCACCAGGACGGTGACCTGCAGCGCTTCCGTTTCCGCGTGCTCTGCGCCGCCGGGGTGGTCGTGCTGGCATTCGGCGCGCTGATCGGGCGCTTCGCTTTCCTGCAGGTTGTCCAGCACGAGTACTATTCAACCCGCGCCGAGGACAATCGCATCTCGCTGGTGCCGATCCCGCCCGACAGGGGCGTCATCACCGACCGCAACGGCATCGTTCTGGCGCGCAACTATTCGGCCTTCACGCTCGAAATCACGCCGTCGAAAGTCGATGATCTCGACGCGACCATCGAAAAACTTGGCGAACTGGTGGAAATCCAGCCGAAGGACAAACGGCGTTTCCGCAAGCTGCTCGAAGAAAGCCGCTCGTTCGAGAGCTTGCCGATCCGCTCCCGCCTTTCCGACGAAGAGGTCGCCCGTGTTGCCGCCAATCGCTTCCGTTTTCCCGGCGTCGAGGTCAAGGCGCGCCTTTTTCGCCAGTATCCGCTCGGCCCGGTCGCGGCGCACGCCATCGGCTACATCAACCGGATCAACAGAACGGACCTGGAGGCCATCGAGGAAAAGGGCGAATCGGCCAACTACAAAGGCTCCGAGCACATCGGCAAGACCGGCCTGGAGAAGTCCTACGAGTTTCACCTGCACGGCCAGACCGGCTACGAGAAGGTGGAAATCGACGCCGGCGGGCGGGCCGTGCGCAACCTCTCGCGGACGCCCCCCACACCGGGCAACAACCTGACCCTGACGCTCGACATCAAGTTGCAGGAAATCGCCGAGAAGGCCTTCGGCGAGCGGCGCGGCGCCCTCGTCGCCATCGAGCCGTCCACCGGCGGCATCCTGGCGCTGGTGTCCACGCCGACCTTCGACCCCAACCTGTTCGTCGACGGCATCCGTTCGGAAGACTGGGACCAGCTCAACAATTCGCCCAACCGGCCGATGGTCAACCGCGCGCTGAACGGCGCCTATCCCCCGGGATCGACGTTCAAGCCGTTCATGGCCCTCGCGGCCCTCGAAACCGGCAAGCGCACGCCGGCGCAAGCCATCGCAGACCCGGGATCCTTCACCTTCGGCGGACATACCTTCCGCGATGACAAGAAGGGCGGGCACGGCATGGTCGACATGTACAAGTCGATCGTGGAATCCTGCGACACCTATTACTACATGCTGGCCAATGACATGGGGATCGATAGCATCGCCCGCTTCATGGCACCGATCGGCTTCGGCAGCAAGACCGGCATCGACATCGACGGCGAGTCGGTTGGCGTGCTGCCCTCGCCGGAATGGAAGAAGCGCCGTTTCCGCAAGCCCGAGCAGCAGAAATGGTTCGGCGGCGAGACGATCTCGATCGGCATCGGCCAGGGGTACAACGCCTACACGCCGATCCAGCTGGCGCAGGCCATGGCAGCGCTGGCCAACGATGGCGTGCTGTACCGGCCGCATCTCGTGCGCCACATCACCGACAGCCGCAGCGGCGAAAAGACCCTGATCGAGCCCGAGCCGCTGCGCGTCCTGCCATGGAAGAAGCAGAACATCGAGACGATCAAGAGAGCCATGGTCGGCGTCAACAAGGAAGGCACCGGCGCCAGGGCTTTCGCCGGCGCGGAATACGTTTCCGGCGGGAAGACCGGCACGGCGCAGGTGTTCAGCCTCAAGGGAGCGGAGTACAAGGCACACAAGATCAAAGAAGAACTGCGCGACCACGCGCTGTTCATCGCCTTTGCCCCGGCCGAGCAGCCGAAGATCGCCCTGGCGGTGCTGGTCGAGAACGGCGGCTTCGGCTCCCAATCGGCCGCGCCGATCGCGCGCATGGTGCTGGACTACTACCTGCTTGGAAAATCGCCGCTCGGTGCGGCCAAGGAAGACGAAGCGGCGGTGGAGAGCGATGAACACTAATCCGATCATCCAGCAGCAGCATCACTGGTTCCGGCGTTTCCAGCGGCGGCTGGTCGCCAATCTCGACGGTCCGCTGCTGACCATCACCCTGGTGATCATGGCCTTCGGTCTGGCGACCATCTACAGCGCGACAGCCTACGCGAGCAACCGGACCGCCGGGCAGCTGATGAACATGGGTGTCGGGATCGTGGTCATGTGGCTCATTGCGCAGTTGCCGCCGCAGAAACTGATGCGCTTCGCCGTCCCGCTTTACCTGGTCGGCATCGTCCTGCTGGTGCTGGTGTTCGTCATGGGCATCAAGATCAACGGCGCGCGCCGCTGGCTGTCGATCGGCATCACCCGCATCCAGCCGTCGGAAATCCTAAAAATTGCGACGCCGCTGATGCTCGCCTGGTACTTCCACAAATACGAGGCGACGTTGCGGCTGCGTCATTACGCCGTCGCCGGGCTGCTGCTTCTCGTGCCCTTCGTCCTGATCGCCAAGCAGCCGGATCTCGGCACGGCGCTGCTCGTCGGCGCCGCCGGTTTCTACGTGATCTTTTTTGCCGGTCTGCCGTGGAAGATCATTTTCGGCATGCTTGCCGCCGGGATCGCCGCCGCGCCCTTCATCTGGAGCATGCTGCACGACTACCAGCGGAAACGCATCATGACGCTGATCGACCCGAGCTCCGACCCGCTTGGCTCGGGCTACCACATCATCCAGTCGACCATCGCCATCGGTTCCGGCGGGCCGTTCGGCAAGGGCTGGCTGCAAGGTACCCAGACGCACCTGGAGTTCATCCCGGAACGCCACACCGACTTCATTTTCGCCGTTTTTTCCGAAGAGCGCGGGCTGGTCGGGAACTGCATCCTCGTCGCGCTTTACCTGCTGCTCATCGCCCGCGGGCTGATGATCACCGCCAACGCCTCGACCCTGTTCGCGCGCGTTCTGGCCGGCTCGATCACCCTCAGCTTCTTCACCTACGCCTTCGTCAACATGGGCATGGTCAGCGGCATCCTGCCGGTCGTCGGCGTGCCCCTGCCGTTCATGAGCTACGGCGGCACGGCGCTGGTGACGCTCTTCCTCGGCGTCGGCATCCTGATGAGCATCCAGTCGCACCGGATGCTGGTCAAGCAGTGAGGCTCGATAGATGAAATGCGCACAGCGGGGAGTGCGGATTGCCGTCCTGAGCCTGTTCCTGATACTGGCGGGTTGCGGCGGTCAGCCGACGCGCATAGCCGATCCGGGCTCCGGGGCCAGTCCGGCATCGGCGCGCAAGTCCACCGTGGTCCAGAAGCGCGGCGGCGGCTACTACAAGGACGACGGCCCGGCCGACGACATCCCCGACAACCTCGATGACATTCCCGACGCGCAGCCGCAGCTGGAACCGCTGCATCGCTTCGCCAACCGCCCTTATGAAGTCCTCGGCAAGTCCTACGTGCCGAACACGCGCCTGAAGCCCGTGCGCCAGCGCGGCATCGCCAGCTGGTACGGCAAGAAGTTTCACGGCCAGAAGACCTCGATCGGCGAAACGTACGACATGTTCGCGATGACCGCCGCACATCCGACGCTGGCTCTGCCGTCGTACGTCAGGGTCACCAACGTCGGCAACGGCCGGACGGTGATCGTGCGCGTCAATGACCGCGGCCCGTTCCACGCCGACCGGATCATCGACCTCTCCTACGCCGCGGCCCACCGTCTCGGCTACGTCAACAACGGCAGCACGCTGGTCGAGGTCGAGGCCATGCTGCCGACCGGACCGACCTCGCCGCTCTACGCCGAAGCGCGGCAGCCGCCGCTGCCGGTGAAGCCTCCCGCCCCGCCTGCTGATCAGAGCGACTTCGAACAATTGATGGCGCAGCTTGCGGTTGACGGAGCGGCGACGACAAAAGCCGCCGACGCGGTCAACGGCGAAGCCAGGGGGCTCTTCCTGCAACTGGGCGCCTTTTCCAATGCCGACAATGCGGAGAGCCTGCGTTCGCATCTGGCGCGGGAGCTCGACTGGCTGGGCGAGGGCATCCAGATCCAGGCCAGCGGCGGCATCCACCGCGTTCACCTCGGTCCGTACCCGAGCCGCAGCGATGCCGAACGGGTGGCCGAGCGGATTCGCCTGGCGTTGGGCTACAAGCCGACGTTCGTCACGCGTTAGGCCGTCGGCCCCCGCAGCGTGTGCTGGGCGATCCAGGCTTGCCCGAGGGCGATGCCGCCGTCGTTGGGGGGGATGCGGCGCGCCTCGATCAGGTGGAAGCCGGCGTTGCCCAGGCGGTCGCGCAGCCCGCGACCCAGCACCTGGTTCTGCATGCAGCCGCCGCCGGCCGCCACGGTCGTGCCGACCGGCGCGACAGCGAGCAACCATTCGGCGAGCGCGGCGGCCAGTGTCGCATGGAACAGCGCCGCGCCGTGCTGCACATTCTTCTCGTCGGCCAGTGCGGCAAACAACGGCAGCAGGTCAAGACAGCCGCCCTCGATCCGCCAGCCGCCGGGCAACGGCGCCACCTCGCCCTGATGCTCGGCCAGCCCTTCGAGTAGCAGCCCGCCCTGCCCGCCGAAGCGCGCCACCGGACAGATGGCGAGCAGTCCTGCCGCCGCATCGAGCAGCCGGCCGAGACTCGTCGTCGGCTGGATGCCGGCGCCGCTGGCCAGATCGGCGGCGATCCGTGCCGCCTCGGGTTGTGTGGCAAAGCGGCGTTCGATTTCGCTGCCGCGCCCGAGGGCTTGCAGGACTGCCGCCGCCAGTCGCCAGGGCTGTCCGTTCTCGGGGTCGCCGGCGCAGAGTCCGAGCGGGGCGAGATGCCCCAGTCGGGCGAACGACGCGCCATCCACCCGAAGCAACTCGCCACCCCACGGCTGGCCGTCGTTGCCGATGCCGAATCCGTCGAGCGCCAGCGCATAGACCGGTCCCTCGACGTGGTGTTCGGCGAGGATCGCCGCGACATGCGCGTGATGGTGCTGCACCGCCAGCAACGGAAGGTTGCGCTCTTCCGCCAGCGCGACAGCCAGACGCGTCGCCGGACTCCGTGGGTCGAGATCATGGGCGATCAGCGACGGCGAGACGTCGAGCAGTTGCAACAGGTGAGCGGCCGCCAGTCCGATGGCCTCCGTCGATGACGCATCGACGAGACTGGCCATGTGCGGCGACAGGAAGGCTTCGTTGCCCCGCGTGGCACAGACCGTGCTCTTGTCGTGGGCGCCGACGGCGAGGATTGGTGCAGTGGCGAACGGCAGCTTGACCGAACGCGGCGCGTAGCCGCGTGAGCGGCGCACCAGTTGCAATCCGCCGGGTCCGGAACAGGCGATGCTGTCCTCGGCGCCAGTGGCGAGTTCGAGATCGTGCATCAGGAAAGCGTCGGCGATTCCGGCCAGGCGTTCAAGAGCTTCCGTATTGCCGATCGCCGGCGGTTCGCCGGCCGGGTTGCCGCTGGTGACGACGAGGGCCAGTTCTTCCGCCCGGTCGAGCCAATCCGTCCCTTCCGGCCGGCCCGAAGCCTCGTGGAACAGCAGGTAGTGCAGCGGCGAGGCCGGCAGCATCACCCCGAGCCAGGCCAGGTCGGGCGCCACGCCCGGCAGTGCGGCGTCGCAGCGGTGGCGCTTGCGCAACAGGATGATCGGCCGCTCCGGCAGATTCAGCAGCCCCGGTTCGCCGACGCTGACGTGCACGCAGGCCGTCGCCGACAACGCGTTGGCGAACATCACTGCGAACGGCCGTGCCGCCTGGCGCTTGCGCACGCGCAGCGCGGCGACCGCTTCGACATTGCGCGCATCGCACATCAGCTGGAAGCCGCCCGGTCCCTTGATGGCCAGAATCTTTCCCTCTTTCAGCAGCGCGAGGACATTCGCGAGCGCATCGCCGTGAATGGGCTTCCCAAGCGGATCGAGCAGTGACAGCTGCGGCCCGCATTTCGGGCAGCTGATGCCGGCGGTGTGCAGCCGCCGGTCATGAGGGCGCTCGAATTCGCCGCGGCATTTTTTGCAGGCCGGAAAAGCCCGGAAGCTGGTGCGCTCCCGGTCGAACGGCAGGTCGTGGCAGATCGAGAAGCGCGGCCCGCAATGGGCGCAGCTGGTAAAGGCGTAGCGCCAGCGCCGCCCTTTCGGATCGAACATGTCGGCCTGGCAATTGCGACAGACAGCGGTATCCGGCCCGATCATCGTCGCCGTGCGGCCGCCAAGGCTATCGATGATCGCGAAGTCGTCGGCGATGTCTTCCGGCTCGGCAGACCGACGCTGTACCGAGTCGATGCGTGAAAAGGGCGGCGCCTCGCGGCGCAGTCGGTCGACCAGGCTGTCGATCTTCATGTGCGGACCGCGTACCTCGATCTCCAGCCCCCTGGCATCGGTGCGTACCCAGCCGGTGAGGCGCAACTCCTTGGCGAGGCGCCAGACGAACGGACGGAAACCGACGCCCTGGACGACGCCGGTCAGGCGGATGCGCTGGCAATGAATACTGCCTGGGTTTTCGGAACTGGACACGGGGGCTCTCGATACTGTATTGGCATAGCACTTCAGAGCGGCGGATTCTAGCGCATGACCTTGGCCAGGTGAATTCGTGGTATCACCAATTGAACACCAACCACCGAATGACCACGGAGAAACGACAAGCCCCGGCGAGCCGGGGCCTGTTCGGGGGAATCGGGCTTTTTCGGGGTCTACTTCAACGACAGGATCCACTGGATCATGTTGGAGAGCGCGGCCTGATCCTTGGACTTGACGGTCTTGTGCTCCTCCTCGGAGCCGTCCTCGAGCTTGACCTTCTGGCCGGTGGTGATCTGCGCCAGGATCTTCGCCTCGCCGTCCGCCTTGCCGGCGTGCTTCCTGGCAATATCCTTCAGCGAGATGGCGTCCTTCTTCTTGTCCACGGCGTGGCACTTCAGGCAGCCTTCCTTCTTGGCCAGCGCTTCCGCCGCGGCGGCGTCGAGAGCCTGGACGGGCGCGCTGAGCAGGGTGGCGGTCAGGCCGGCGGTGGCGAGGAGCAGGGATGGGTTCATGGAGGTCTCCTTGGAAAAAAACAATTACCAACATCCACCGCAAAGGCGCGAAGGGGCAAAGGAAACGCGAAGGAAATCCCGTGTGGTTCGGGCTCTTCTTTGCGAAATCTTCGCCCCTTCGCGCCTTTGCGGTGGGTTTTCGGTTCGTCTCGACATGGCTCAGTGCTCGTGCCAGCCGGTGATCATCATCTTGAACATCTGCCCGACGGTCTTGCCGGTGGTGCCGAGGTAGATGTGCGAGAGCAGGAAGAGCAGCAGTGCCACCGCGGACAGGTAGTGCGTGAGGGCAATCGGCAGCAGGCCGTCGAAGCCGAACAGGGTGTCCGGGGCGAACTCGGGGTAGAGGTAGATCAGCCCGGTGAGCAGGTTCACCGGCAGGAGCAGGTACATGACCTTCCAGTAGGTGATGGCCTGCAGGGCGTTGAAGTGTTCCTCCGGCGAGGGGTGGTGCGGGTGCGGTTCGCCGCGGAAGATGCCGATCCCGTACCAGCGGGCCTGGATGAGGATGCGGCGCAGGATGCCGGGCGGCCTGGGGACGAAGTGCCACCAGTTGCCGGTGACGATGTTGGCGATGACGAAGAACAGGTAGGCGCCGATCAGG
>JARFTZ010000061.1 GCA_029289235.1 Gammaproteobacteria bacterium | reverse complement strand
CTATGCCGTTGAGCGCGAACTGGTCACACTCGCGCATGATGATCGGCGACGATTACGCCAGGAGCAGGCCAAACCGGTTCTCGATGAATTCGAAATCTGGCTAAAAAGGCGACGGCAACAGGTGCCCAATGGTTCGGCAACAGCCAAAGCCATCGACTACAGCCTGCGGCGCTGGGCCGCGCTCATCCATTATCTTGACGATGGGCAGGTGCCGATCGACAACAACTGGATCGAGAACCGCATTCGCCCGATTGCGACCGGGCGGAAGAACTGGCTTTTTGCCGGCAGCCTGCGTGCCGGCCAGCGCGCCGCCGCGATCATGAGCCTGATCCAGTCGGCGAAACTCAACGACCATGATCCCTTCGTCTATCTGAAGGATGTCCTCGCGCGTCTGCCAACCCAGCCGTTCAGCAAAATTACCGAACTTCTTCCGCATCGCTGGCAGAACCAACCCGCCTGACATTCCCATCAAGATGGGTTTGCCGGGCGCTTACGTCCCATCGTGTGTCGATCACGACGAACAGTACGCTCAGCCCGAAGTCAATTTCCATTGATCGTGTCCACCATGGTCTCTAAGTGGACTCCATTTTCACGGGCTAACTCCTCAATTTGCAGATGACTTCGCCGAAGGCGTAGTAGGCGCGCGTTCGATTTCGGACGCATCCCCGCTGGTCAAGTTTCGGCGCACGTACACCGACCGTATTGAAAGGTAGACTTGCGGAGCGAAGTTGCCCGCTGGCAGCTTGTCGGCGACATCTTCACCGTTATCGGTGTTCAGGATGTGGCGAGCATGCGGATTTCGCGTTGCGGGAGGGGTATCGGGATGTTCTGTTCACGGAATGATTCGAGCACCGCTTTATTGATCTCGCTGGTTGCTGCCTCGAAATCCGGGACGGCAACCCATGGATTGATATTCAGTTTGATGCTGAAATCAGCGAGCTCGGCAACGCCTATAATCGGTTTTGGGTCCTGTAGAACACGCGGATTGTTGCGTAGGAGAGTTTCAACCAACCGCAAGGCCGCGGTGACGTCTGTGCCATAAGCTACGCGGACCGAAAGCGCCAGGCGGCGAATCTGGCCGCAGTTGTGGAGGATTTCTCCCACAATCTTGCGGTTGGGAATTACCACGCGTGATCGGTCAGTGTGACCGAGGGTGGTCGTGAATAGTTTTATGTCCAGCACCTCGCCTTCCTCTTCGCCGATCGAGATATAGTCGCCGATGTGGAAAGGTTGCGTGAAGATGATCGTCAACCCGGCGACTACATTGCCGAGTACGCCCTGCAAGGCCAAGGCGACGCCAGCACCGGCAACTCCGAGACCTGCGACCAACGGCAGAAGTTCGACGCCGAGGTTCTGCATGGCCATGATGACGAAAAGGCCAAACACCGTAATTTCGCAGATGCGTTCGAGCAGTACCCGTACCGGAAATTCGAGCCGGAAGCGCTCGAGCATACGGCCAATCATCTTGCCGAACCAGCGGGCTGACAGATAGCCGGCGAAAAGAATCAGGGCGGCGACGAGCAGTTTGGGGCCGAATTTGACGGCCATGTCTATCGCAGAAGCCCTGGCTTGGTCTAGCGAATGGAATTGGTCTCCCACCATGATCGCCCCTTGTCCGAAGAATGCAGGGTGCAAGTGTAGCGCAGCAAGATCAAGCCGTGGCTTGATGAGGAATTCAATCACGGTTGCGAGATTGTGGGTAATCAAGGATCATGACGGCTAGACAACGGCCTGAGCCTCGCGCAATCATGGACTTCCCATTGGATCAGAACGTGGAACTCGATTTCTTTCGCCAGTTGTGGGAGAAATCGAATGATCCGTTCTGGCTTTGTGAATGCGCCGGCGACGATTTTGTAGTTGTCGCGGTTAATCCGGCTGAACGTCTGATCGATGAACGTATCGCACCCGGGTTGTCGCTCCGCGCCTACTTTGGCGAGGGAATCGAAGCGGATGCGCTCTTTTCGGGATATGTCCAATGCCGTGACACGGCACGCACCGTCAGTTTTCGTCAGCAGCCAGTCATCAGTGGCGTCGAGCGTCTTTTTCACACCCTGCTGGTGCCCGTGACGATTGCGGGGGGCCGGGTGACGCATATCTGTGGTACCGGGCGTGACCTGAGCCAGTTTTTACAAGCGCAACGGGAATTGGAGGCATTGAACCGGCAACTGGAGCAGCGTGTGGGTGAGCGGACGCGGGCACTGAACGCGGCCAATGCCGAGTTGCGCGAGGCAAACCACGAGCTTGAGCATTTGGCAATGTCGGACAGCCTGACCGGGCTTTCCAACCGGCGTCACTTTTTCGAGTACGCGGGTGCCGAAGTCGTACGGGCACGGCGTTATCGCCATCCGTTGTCTGTGCAGATGCTGGATCTTGATCACTTCAAAATAGTCAACGACCGTTTTGGCCACCTTGCCGGCGACGAGGTTCTCCGGGCAATCGCCAATATCCTGCGGGACAACTTACGGGGTAACGATCTTGCGGGGCGGTTCGGTGGCGAAGAATTTGCCATCCTGTTGCCCGAAACCGATATCGATGCTGCGGTGTGTCACGCAGAAAGACTGTGTCAGGCCATCGCCTCGCACTGTTTCGGCGCGGAGTTGCCGCACATCACGGTCAGTATTGGTGTGTCGACCCTCAAATTTGATGAAACTACAATAGAACCGGTCTTGCTACGGGCGGACAACGCCCTGTATCGCGCGAAAATGTCGGGGCGCGCTCGTGTAAGCGCGAGTTTTGAAGGCGCTAACTCAGAGTCGATCACGCGCGCTCTGCGAGAAGGCTGCGCTGGCAAGCCAGTCGAGGCGGGATAAGGGCTGGCTAGGCCTCTTCCGTCATAGAGGCCAGCCGGAACACGAGACTATTACTTGGTGAGATAGGCGAGTAGTTGTTGCGCCGCAGCGTTCGGGGTGGTGACGCCGTCTGCGACCTGACCGGACAACTTCGGCAGGGCAGAGTGCACCTGCGGATGATGCTTGAACATCTGATGCAAGCCGGATTCGATCAGGCTCCACATCCAGTCGAGCGCCTGTTTTTTTCGCTTGGCATCGAATTCACCGGTCTGGGTAGTGATTTCCCGATAACGTTCGATTTCGTTCCAGAACTCGGCCATGCCTTCCTTGTGGAGCGCGCTGACGCCGATGACCGGTGGGCGCCAGTTGGGCGACGTGGGGCGCAGCATGTGCAGTGCCTGCTTCCACTGCGCGCGGGCGACGGCAGCCGCTTTGGGATCGATGTCGCACTTGTTGATGGCCACCAGGTCGGCGATCTCTACGATGCCTTTCTTGATGGCTTGCAGGTCGTCGCCGGCGTTCGGCAACTGGACCAGCGTGAAGATGTCGACCATGCCGGCGACGGTGGTTTCGCTTTGCCCGACACCGACCGTTTCGACAATGATTACGTCGTAGCCGGCCGCTTCGCAGGCCAGCATGGCTTCCCGGGTCTTTTCAGCGACGCCGCCAAGCGAGCCCGCTGACGGGCTGGGCCGGATGAAGGCTTCGACGCGCTGACAGAGGGACTCCATGCGCGTCTTGTCGCCGAGAATGGAGCCCCCGGAAACCGAAGAAGACGGATCAACCGCGAGAACCGCGAGATGATGGCCCCGGTCAATCAGATAATTGCCGAGGGCCTCGATGAAGGTCGATTTTCCAGCGCCAGGAACGCCGGAAATACCGACGCGGATGGCGTGTCCCGTATGCGGCAGCAGCGCGCCGATGACCTTCTGCGCGCGCCGCTGGTGATCCGCTCGGGTTGACTCGATCAGCGTGATGGTTTTAGCGAGTGCTCGCCGCTGTTTTGCCAGAACGCCGTCTACCAGATGTTGGTCGGCGGCCTCCAGAATGCCTGTGGTCGAAACACTCGCGTCCATCTGCTGCTACTCCTTGCTGCTTAGGCCTTGGCGGCCTTCTTGATTTCTTCCAGAACCTTGCGGGCGGAATCCTCGACGCGGGTTCCCGGTCCGAAGACGGCCTTGGCACCGCCGGCGAACAGTGCATCGTAGTCCTGTGCCGGGATGACGCCGCCGGCGAAGACGATGATGTCGTTGGCGCCTTGATCCTTCAGAGCCTGGACGAGCTGCGGGACCAGGGTCTTGTGACCGGCGGCCAGCGACGAACAGCCTATGGCATGCACGTCGTTCTCGATCGCCTGGCGGGCGGCTTCTTCCGGCGTCTGGAAGAGCGGGCCGACGTCGATGTCGAAGCCGAGGTCAGCATAGGCCGTGGCTACCACCTTGGCGCCGCGGTCATGGCCGTCCTGGCCGAGCTTGGCGATCATGATGCGCGGACGGCGTCCATGCTCGGCGGCGAATGCCTCGACGTCCGACTTGATCGATTCCCAGGTTTCGATGCCTTCCACAACACCTCCGTAAACACCCGAAATGGTCTGGTTGTTGGCGCGGAAGCGGCCGAAGACCTTTTCCAGCGCGTCCGAGACTTCGCCGACCGTGGCGCGCAGGCGCATGGCCTTGACGGTGAGGTCGAGCAGGTTGCCTTCGCCGGTCTCGGCACACTTGGTCAGTGCGTCGAGTGCAGCCTGAACGGCGGCGCTGTCACGCGTTTCGCGGATCTTCTTGATGCTGGCGATCTGCGACTCACGCACGGCGTGGTTGTCGATGTCGAGAATGTCGATCGGGTCTTCCTTGGCCAGCTTGTACTTGTTGACGCCGACGATGACCTTTTTGCCGGAGTCGATGAGCGCTTGCGTTTCGGCCGCGCACTTCTCGACTTCCATCTTGGCCCAGCCGGATTCGACCGCCTTGACCATGCCGCCCATCTTGTCGATCTCTTCGATGATCGCCCAGGCCTTGTCGGCCATTTCCTGGGTCAGCTTTTCCATCATGTAGGAACCGGCCCACGGATCGACGACATTGCAGATCTTGGTTTCTTCCTGGATGACGATCTGCGTGTTGCGGGCGATACGTGCCGAGAATTCGGTCGGCAGGGCGATCGCTTCGTCGAGCGCGTTGGTGTGCAGCGACTGGGTGCCGCCGAAGACGGCCGCCATTGCTTCGATCGTGGTACGGATCACGTTGTTATACGGATCCTGCTCGGTCAGCGACCAGCCGGAGGTCTGGCTGTGCGTGCGCAGCATCATCGACTTCGGGCTCTTGGCGCCGAAACCGGTCATGATGCGGTGCCACAACAGGCGGGCGGCGCGCATCTTGGCAATTTCGAGGTAGAAGTTCATGCCGACCGCCCAGAAGAACGACAGGCGACCCGCGAAATCATCGACGTCGAGGCCGGATTCGATACCGGTACGGACGTACTCTTTACCGTCGGCCAGTGTGAAGGCCAGTTCGATTGCCTGGTTGGCACCGGCTTCGGAGATGTGGTAGCCGGAGATCGAGATCGAGTTGAACTTCGGCATGTGCTGGGCGGTGTACCCGAAGATGTCCGAGATGATCTTCATCGACGGCTTCGGCGGGTAGATGTAGGTGTTACGAACCATGAACTCCTTGAGGATGTCGTTCTGGATCGTGCCGGACAGCTTGTCCTGCGAAACGCCCTGCTCTTCGGCGGCGACGATGTAGCCGGCGAGAACCGGCAGAACGGCGCCGTTCATGGTCATCGACACGGAGACCTTGTCGAGCGGGATGCCGTCGAACAGGACTTTCATGTCCTCGACGGAGTCGATCGCCACGCCGGCCTTGCCGACGTCGCCGACGACGCGAGGATTGTCCGAGTCATAGCCGCGGTGCGTCGCGAGGTCGAAAGCGACGGAAACGCCCTGGCCGCCGGCGGCCAGCGCCTTGCGGTAGAACGCGTTGGATTCGGTGGCGGTGGAGAAACCGGCGTACTGGCGGATCGTCCAGGGGCGGCCGGCGTACATGGTGGCTTGCGGGCCGCGGATGTACGGGGGCAGGCCCGGCAGAGTGTCGGTGTAGGGCAGATCGGCGGTGTCGGCCTTGGTGTACAGCGGCTTGACAGTGATGCCTTCGGAGGTGACCCACTTGATGTTTTCGACGTCACCGCCGGGCGACGTTTTCGAGGCTGCTTTTTTCCATGCATCCAGATTCGACGAATCCGGGAAAACAGGCTTGTTCTCGGTGGACATGACTTTACCTTTCAGGAAGTAAAAACTTGAGGCGTTTTTTCAACCGGAAACGCGGTCGTCAGACAGGTGCAACTTGTTCCGAAACGCGGTTGAAACCTCGCCGTGAGCCCGCAATGCTACTCTTCCGGGGGGGGGGAGGCAAGGCGAAACCGGGCCTCCGGCAAGCAAATGCGGAAATCCGAAGTGGGTGACGGTGGCCTGATGAGCAGCGACTCGTGCGTAGCGGGAATAGCGATTTCCTGAAATAACGAGTGGCATCGACCACGCAATTACGCAAATAGTTTCCACAGCATGCGCATGGCCAGAACGATCAGCAATCCGGCGAAGATGCGTTTCAACGTGGTCACCGGCAGGCGGTGCGTTGCGCGGGCGCCGAGGGGTGCGGCCAGCATACTGAAGGGAATCATCCACAGCAGCGCCGGGAGGTAGACATAGCCGATGCTGCCCGGTGGTAACGTGGCGTGGTTCCAGCCGTTGTAGATATAGCCAAGCGAGCCGCCGAGCGCGATCGGGAAGCCGACGGCGGCGGAGGTGCCAATTGCTTTCTGCACCTTGACATTGCACCAGGTCAGGAAGGGAACGGTCAGCGCACCGCCGCCGATCGCCACCAGGGAGGAGATTGCGCCGATGCCGGTTCCGACGCTGAAGACACCCATCGCGCCGGGAAGGTCGCGTGCGGCCTTGGGCTTTAGATTGAGGATCATCTGGAGGGCGACGAAACAGACGAAAGCGGTGAAAAAGACGGCAAGGGGCCGTGCGGGAATGCGGGAGGCGAACAGCGTGCCGATCATCGTGCCGAGTAGGATGCCGGGGGCGATCTGGAATACCACTTTCCAGAGGACGGCCTGGTGCTGATGATGCGCGCGCAGGCTGGAGAGCGACGTAAACAGGATTGTCGCCATCGAGGTGCCGAGCGCCATGTGCAGTGCTTCTGCCGCAGGGAAACCCTCTTGTGCGGAGAACATCATGGTCAGGGCAGGAACCATAACCAGGCCGCCCCCGATGCCCAGAAGGCCGGCCGAGAACCCGGTAAAGAGTCCGAGGCCGATGTAAGCCAGCCACCATTCCATGGTTCGTGTTCTCCGCCGTCAGAGTCGGGCTTCGAGGATCGCTTGCATCTGCTGGCGATCCAGCGTGACCGGGCTGTTTTTGTTGTTCGATTTGTCGAGGATGCGCGGCAAATCCGTGCGTGTCACACCGTAGGCCGAAAGCCTTGCAATCCCGGTGGCGGCGATCCAGCGGTCGAGCGTCTGCAGCAGCCGATTGCAGCCGTCTTCAATGGTCGCCGTCGCTTCACCCGAGAGGAGTGCGCCTGCCCGGGCATGTTTTTCCAGTGCGATCCGGTTTGCTACAGGATCACGGCGGAGAGCGTCGATGTTGGCCCGCGTGGCGGCGCCGAACAGCGTGCCGCAGACGACGCCGTGCCGGATCGGGAAAAAGCCGCCGATCGGCCCGGCAAATCCATGCACCACGCCGAGTCCGGCGTTGGCCAGCACAATGCCCGAGAGGAGGGCGGCGTAGGCCATGTGGCTGCGTGCGACAAGGTCGTTCGCACCGTTTTCGTACGCCGGCAGGAACCCTGCTGCAACGTGCTCCAGTCCGCTCAGTGCCAGCGCGTCGGTCATCGGCGAGGCCTTGCTCGACACGTAGGCTTCGAGCAACTGGGTCAGCGCGTCGAGACCGCAGGCGGCGGTGACGTCGGCCGGGCAGCTCAGCATCAGTTCCGGATCGACGACGGCGATATCCGGGACGAAGTTGTCGTGGCGCAGCGAACTCTTGTAACCGTCGGGGCCGACGCTACTCAATACCGCGTTCTTGGTCGCCTCGGCGCCGGTTCCGGACGAGGTCGGCACGGCAATGTAGGGAATTTTTCGCCCGTCGTGCTTTTGCGTGTCGACGCATTCGAGGAACGGAACGACCGACCCCTCCAGCGGCAGCATGGCCGAAATGGCCTTGCCCGCGTCCAGCGGGCTGCCGCCGCCGATGCCGACGACGCAATCGACCTGCTTGCCGCGGAATTCGGCGACCGTTGCGTCGACAAATTCGGGCGACGGCTCGCCGGACAAGGTGGCGTGCAGGATCTCGATGCCGCTGCCGATCGCCTTTTCCTTGAGTCGGGCATGAGCCTCGGAGCGAACGAAGGAGGTCGAGCCGGTCACGAACAGCGCACGGTGGCCGTAGCGCCGGATCAATTGCGGCAGCGCGGAAAGTTTCCCCGGGCCGAAGTGAATGTCGGGAATCCGGGCGAAGGCAAAGGGCGGCAAGGCAGTCATGGCAGTGGCGCTTTTCTTGGGAGAGACGGAACTATACGGCAATGAAAAAGGCCCGACGAATTGCCGGGCCCTTGCTCTGAATCGCGGGGTGATCAGCCGGCGATCACGCCTTCGACGGCTTCGGCCACCTTGGCGGCGGTGACGCCGAGGTATTCGAAGACCTGCGCCGCAGGGCCGCACTCGCCGAAGCGGTCGATGCCGACCACGGCGCCTTCGAGGCCGACGTACTGGCGCCAGTAGCCGGTGACGCCGGCTTCGACGGCAACGCGCGGAACGCCGCGCGGCAGCACGTCGTTGCGGTAGGAGACATCCTGCTGGTCGAACAGGAACGGCGACGGCATCGAGACGACGCGTACCGGCACTCCCTTCTCGGCGAGCGCCTTCTGCGCTTCGACTGCCAGCGCGACTTCCGAGCCGGTGGCGATGATCACCGCCTTCGGCGTGCCAGCGCAGTCATTGAGCACATAGCCGCCTTTGCGGATGTTGTCGATCTGCTTGGCATCGCGCGGCTGGTGCGCGAGGTTCTGGCGGGTAAGGATCAGCGCGGTCGGCGTCTGTTTGTGTTCCAGGGCGACCTGCCAGGCGACGAAGGCTTCGACGCTGTCGCATGGGCGCCACACGTCGAGGTTCGGGACCATGCGCAGCGTCGCGGTCTGCTCGACCGGTTGGTGCGTCGGGCCGTCCTCGCCGACCCCGATGGAGTCGTGGGTGAACACGTAGATCGGGTTGATCTTCATCAGCGCGGCCATGCGGATGGCGTTGCGGGCGTATTCGGAGAACATCAGGAAGGTGCCGCCGTAGGGGCGGAAACCGCCGTGCAGGACAACGCCGTTCATGATCGCGGCCATGCCGAATTCGCGCACGCCGTAGTGGATGTAGTTGCCGCCCTGGTCGATGCTGCCGGGCAGCACGTCGCGGCAGCCTTTCCACATCGTCAGGTTCGACGGCGCGAGGTCGGCGGAGCCGCCGAGGAATTCCGGAACCAGCGGCGCGAGCGCCTGGATGGCGTTCTGCGAGGACTTGCGGGTGGCGATGACCTCGGCCTTCTCGACGATGGACTTCAGCGTGTCGGCGGACTTGGCGGCGTAGTCGGCGGCGAGTTCGCCCTTCATGCGGCGCTCGAATTCGGCGGCGAGTTCCGGGAAGGCGGCGCGGTAGGCGGCGAACTTTTCGTTCCACGCGGCCTGGGCCTTGGCGCCGGCGTTGCGGGCGTCCCATGCGGCGCGCACGTCCTGCGGCACTTCGAAGGCACCGTCGGTGATGCCGAGCGCGGCGCGCGTGGCGGCGACTTCGTCCTTGCCGAGCGGGGCGCCGTGCACATCGTGGGTGCCGGCCTTGTTCGGCGAGCCCTTGCCGATCACTGTCTTGCAGCAGATCAGCGTCGGCTTGTCGTTCTGCGCCTTGGCGGCGGCGATGGCGCGGTCGACGGCGTCGACGTCGTGGCCGTCAACGTTGCGGATGACGTTCCAGCCGTAGGCTTCGAAGCGCTTCGGCGTGTCGTCGGTGAACCAGCCGTCCACGTGGCCGTCGATGGAGATGCCGTTGTCGTCGTACAGCGCGATCAGCTTGGAGAGCTTCCAGGTGCCGGCCAGCGAACAGGTCTCATGCGAGATGCCTTCCATCATGCAGCCGTCGCCGAGGAAGGTGTAGGTATAGTGATCGACGATAGCGTGCCCGTCGCGGTTGAACTCGGCGGCGAGCAGCTTCTCGGCGAGCGCCATGCCGACGGCGTTGCTGATGCCCTGGCCGAGCGGGCCGGTCGTCGTTTCGACGCCCGGGGTGTGGCCGACTTCGGGGTGGCCCGGCGTCTTGCTGTGCAACTGGCGGAATTTCTTCAGTTCGTCGAGCGGCAGGTCGTAGCCGGTCAGGTTGAGCAGCGAGTAGATGAGCATCGAGCCGTGGCCGTTCGACAGGACGAAACGGTCGCGGTCGGACCACTTCGGGTCGGCCGGGTTGTGTTTCAGGTGGCGATTCCACAGCGCCACCGCGATTTCCGCCATGCCCATCGGGGCGCCCGGGTGTCCCGAGTTGGCTGCCTGTACACCGTCAATCGACAGAACGCGGATGGCGTTCGCCAGCGAAGCCTGAGAAACCATGAGTGATCACTCCTGAAGCGAGAAAGAAAACGGAACGGGCCGCCGGCGGTTGCTTACTGCGCGATGTCGGAACGGCCATGCAAACGATTTGTGGCCTTACAAAAGTATTTCATTTTATCCAAATGTTACAGGGTTGTCAGCAGGCATCGGCGGTCTCGAGCACGAAGCGGTGCAAGACGTCGGCGATGCCGTCGCTGTCGTTGGATCCGGTCACCCAGTCGGCGCAGTCGCGCACTTCCTGGCGGCTGTTGCCCATGGCGACGCCCAGTCCGGCGAGTTCGAGCATCTCCTTGTCGTTGTTCTGGTCGCCGAAGGCGATGACCTCATGCGCTTCGATGCCGCGCTGGGCGAGGAACTCGGCCAGTCGGTGCCCCTTGCTGATGCCGGCGCGGGAGATGTCGAGGCGATTGCCCGCCGATCTCACGCAGCTCAGTTGCGGGCAGCCGCGAATGGCGCTTTCG
Organism: Gammaproteobacteria bacterium; assembly: GCA_029289235.1. GTDB lineage: Bacteria > Pseudomonadota > Gammaproteobacteria > Burkholderiales > Rhodocyclaceae > Propionivibrio. Next base: position 56,271 of record JARFTZ010000061.1, on the reverse strand, counting down.
AAATGCTCGAGCGCGGCGGTGTCCTCGCTGGCGACCAGGAATTTCCAGAGCACGCCGGCGTCGTCGATCAAGCGGTCGAACGAGTCCACCCGTTCGACACGCGGGCGGAGCGGCTCGGGAAGCGAGGCCGACCAGCCGAGCAGGCCGGTCATGTGCGCTCCATGCGTCTCATAGGTCATCGCCTCGTCGATGTAAACCATGGCATGCACCGGATGCTCGCGCACGATGGAGAGCAGCATGCGAGCTTCGTCGCGGCTTAGCGGGTTGCCGGCGAGTGGCTCATTATTACTAAAGTCATAGATGTAGGTGCCGTTACAGCAGATTGCGGGCAGTTCCAGATTCAGCTGGTGCCAGTAGGCACGTGCTGCCGTGTGGTGTCGGCCGGTGACGATCATGGCCTGCACTCCGCGTTTCCGGATGCGTTGCAGTGCGTCAAGGGTTTGATGCCGGATCTGCAGGCCGCTGTCGAGCAGCGTGCCGTCCAGATCGAGGGCGACCAGGCGGAAAGTCATGAAAAACTCCGGAACGAGAAGTACGTGCGGGGATGAATCGGGTGGCCGGCAAGTATACCGGTAAAGACAGGCAAAGCCGGCTTGCCGGGACGCATTTTCGGAGACTAGTATTGAGGCAGGACAACGATAAAAACTTCCACTGCCAGCGATCGGCAGTTCCACGGGCAAAGGGTTGAACAATGGCTCTTTACGAGATGCGCAAGTTCGTCGCGCCGGAGTTCATCTTCGGAGTCGGGTCCCGGCGGCGGGTCGGTTTCTACGCCAAGAACATGATGGCGCGGCGGGTGCTGATCGTCAGCGACGCCGGGGTGATTGCCGCCGGCTGGCTGAAGGACGTGCTGGACGATCTCGCCGAGTTCGGCATCGAATCGGTTGTGTTCAAGGATCTGACGCCCAACCCGAAGGACTACGAGGTGATGTCCGGCGCCGAGTTGTACGCGCGGGAGCGTTGCGACGTCATCGTCGCGCTCGGCGGCGGCAGCGTGATCGATTGCGCCAAGGCGATCGGCGTGGTGCATACCAACGAGATCGATGTCCGCGAGTTCGAGGGTATCGACAAGATCGAGCTTCCCGGTCCGCCGCTGATCTGCATTCCGACCACGGCGGGTACCGCGGCCGACGTCTCGCAGTTCTGCATCATCGTGAACTCGGATGAACGCTACAAGATGGCGATCATCAGCAAGACGGTCGTCCCTGACGTGGCCCTGATCGATCCCGAAACGACAACGACCATGGCACCGTACCTGACCGCGTGCACCGGGCTCGATGCCTTGACGCACGCCATCGAGGCGTACGTGTCAACTGCCAGTTCGCCGGTGGCGGACGTGCACGCGCTGGAGGCCATCCGGCTGGTCTGGAACAATCTTGAGGAGGCGGTGTTGTCTCCGGATCGGCTCGAAGCCCGGGAAAACATGCTGCTGGCCAGTTTGCAGGCGGGGCTTGCTTTTTCGAATGCCAGCCTCGGCGCGGTGCACGCGCTGGCGCATTCGCTGGGCGGCTATCTCGATCTGCCGCACGGCGAGTGCAACGCACTGCTCCTCGAACATGTCACGCGGTTCAACATGACGTCGGCGGTGGAGCGCTTCCGCAAGGTGGGCGAGGCGATAGGGATTGATCCTCGCGGAATGGGCGAACAGGAACTTTCGCGCAGGATTACCGAAGCATTGTCGTCGCTGCGTCGCCGGGTCGGTATCGTCGACGCGCTGGCGGCGCGCGGAGTCAGCGAATCGGATATCCCGCAACTGACCCGGCACGCGATCAACGATGCCTGCCTCGTGACCAACCCGCGCCGCGTAGTCGTCGGCGATGTCAGGGCGATTTATGGCGAAGCCCTCTGATCCGAGCGACTGGGACGAGCAGAAGAGCCGGATCGTCGGTCTCGGGGAGCGCTCGTTCCGCAAAAGCTATTACCCGCAGCTGAGGGAAAACCTCGACCGGCTGGAGCGTTTTCGTACCTTGCTCGACCGGACGAGCGACTGTGTCGTCCTGATTTCGCTGCCCGAGGGGACGGTCAGCGACGCCAACGCCGCGCTGGGGCAACTGCTTGGACGTTCTTCCGTGACGCTTGTTGGCGAACCGTTCGTGGCGTTGGGGCTGGGAGATGCCGCTGAGATTGTCGAGGCCTTGAGCGTCGAGTCGCGCCAGGAACGCGATTCCGGCGCGGTGCCCTCGCATTCCGACGTCACCGAGTTCCGGCGCGATGGACAGTCGGTCTGGCTGGAACTGACCTATCGGCTGGCGACGCTCGAAGGGCGCAGCTACGGCGTCATCGTCGGACGCGACATCACCGAACGGAAGCGGGCACACGAAATGGTGGCCTCGCTCCTCGCCGAAAAGGAAGCCTTGCTCGACAACGCGCTGGTCGGTATCGCCATGGTGCGCCAGCGCGTGTTCGTGTCGTGCAATCGCCGGCTGGAAGAGATGCTCGGCTTGGCCTCGGGTGGGTTGGCCGGGCGGTCGACGCGGATCCTGTACACCAGTGATGAGGCCTACCGGGAAAGTGGCGAGGACGCCTATGCGTCTCTCGATGCCGGTCAGAGCTATTCATTCACGGAACTGATGGCGAGGGCCGACGGGAGCACCTTCTGGGGGGAGCTGGCCGGGCGCTGCATCGATCCGGTCAGGCCCGAGCTCGGCAGCATCTGGATCATTTCCGACGTCACCGAGCGCAAGCAGGCCGAAGCGCGGGCCGAGTACCTGTCGTACCACGATGCGCTGACCGGCCTGCCGAACCAGGCGCTGCTGAAGGACCGCATGCAGCAGGCCATGGCCTTTGCGCACAGCAACGGCACCAAGCTGGCGCTGATGATCATCGACCTTGACCGGTTCAAGACGATCAACGATTTCCTCGGCCATGCTGCCGGCGACCGCCTGCTGGTCGACCTCGCCAGGCGAATCTCGGAACATGTGCGGAATACCGATACCCTGAGCCGGCAGGGTGGCGACGAGTTTCACCTCCTGCTGTCCAATCTCGCAGAGCCCGATGCGATCGTGACCTTCCTCGGCGAACTGATGGACGACTTGCAGCAACCATTCCGGATCGATGGTCAGGAATTGACGACCTCGGTCTCCGTCGGCGTGGCGATTTACCCGGAGGACGGCGCCGACTTCGAGACGCTGCTGAAGAAGGCCGACATGGCGATGTTCCGCGCCAAGGACGCGGGCCGCAACACCTACCGCTTCTTCAACGAGGAGATGAACGAGGACGCGGTCGAGCAGATCACCATTCATGCCGGCCTGTGGCGCGCGCTGGAGGCTGAACAGTTCGTCCTGCATTACCAGCCGCAGATCGAAATCGCCAGCGGTCGCCTGATCGGCGCGGAAGCGCTGCTGCGCTGGTGCCATCCGGATCTTGGCCTGGTTTCGCCCGGGCGTTTCATCCCGGTCGCCGAGGAAACGGGGCTGATCGTGCAGATTGGCGACTGGGTGCTGCGTGAGGCGTGCCGCGAAGCGGTGCGCTGGCGTGAGGCCGGGAAAGGCAGTTTGGTCGTTGCGGTCAATCTCTCGGCGATCCAGTTCAAACGCGGCGATATCGAGAAGTCGGTCGCCCGGGCGCTGGAAGAGACCGGTCTGGATCCGCATCGACTGGAGCTTGAACTGACCGAATCGATCCTGATCCGCGACAGCGAAAACGTCCTCTCCGCAGTCAAGCGGCTCAAGCAGATGGGCGTCAAGCTGTCGATCGACGATTTTGGAACGGGTTATTCGAGCCTGGCCTATCTGAAGCGCTTCGAGGTCGACAAACTGAAGATCGACCAGACCTTCGTGCGCGATCTGGTTCCGAATTCGGAAGATGCGGCGATCGTGCGCGCGATCATCCAGATGGCGCGCAGCCTTGGCCTGAAGACGATCGCCGAAGGCGTCGAGAGCCAGCACGTGCTCGATCTGCTGGGCTTGATCGAGTGCGATGAAGTGCAGGGCTACCATTGCGGCCGGCCGATGGCCGCGGCGGCATTCCGGGAGTTTCTGGACAACCGTTGAGCGTGCTTCGGCGCAACGACGGGGCTACGTCGGCGTAGAATGCCGCCCATGCCTGAACTCATACTCAAACCCGGCAAGGAGCGTTCGCTTTTTCGCCGTCATCCCTGGATTTTCGAAGGCTCGGTCGCACGCCTGAACGGTCGTGCGCGGCCCGGCGACACGGTCGACGTGATCGACGCCGACGGGCGCCGGTTGGCGCGGGCGGCGTGGAGCCCGAAATCGCAGATTCGCGCGCGCGTCTGGAGCTTCGATCCCGACGCGATCATCGACGATGCCTTCTTCAAGCGGCGCGTAGCGGAGGCCGTCGCCCGCCGCCAGGCCATGCCGCAACTGGCCGGACAGGACGGCATGCGCCTGATTCACGGTGAGTCGGATGGCTTGCCGGGGGTGATCGCCGACCGTTATGGCGACACGATCTGCCTGCAGTTGACCGCCGCCGGCCCCGATAAGTGGCGCAATGCCATCGTCGGCGCGCTGGTCAAGGCGACCGAGGTGTTTGGCGTGGTGCGCATCTACGAGCGTTCCGATTCCGACGTGCGCGGTCTCGAAGGGCTGGAACCCGTCACTGGCTGGGCGTACGGCGAGGCACCGGAAAGCAGTCTGTCGATCGACGAGAACGGCGTGCGTCTCGGCGTCGATGTCGTCGGCGGTCACAAGACCGGCTTTTATCTCGATCAGCGCGACAACCGTCTGCTGACCCGCGATCTCGCGGCCGGCAAGCGCGTCCTCAACTGCTTTTGCTACACCGGCGGCTTTTCGCTGCAGGCGCTCGCCGGCAGCGCGGCGCACGTGCTGTCGATCGACTCGTCCGGCCCGGCGTTGGCCGGCGCACGGGCGAACCTGGCGATGAATCCGCAGCTCGACCCCGCGCGTGCCGAATGGCAGGAGGCCGACGTCTTCGAGGCGCTGCGGGTGTTCCGCAAGGAAGAGCGCCGCTTCGACCTGATCATCCTCGACCCGCCAAAGTTCGCGCCCTCCGCCGCGCACGCCGACCGCGCCGCCCGCGCCTACAAGGACATCAATCTGCTCGCCTTCCGTTTGCTCAATCCGGGCGGCTACCTGCTGACCTATTCCTGCTCGGGCGGGATCGGGCTGGAACTCTTCCAGAAGATCGTCGCCGGGGCGGCGGTCGATGCCGGGCGCGACGCGCGCATCCTGCGCCGGCTCTCCGCCGGTCCTGACCACCCGGTTGCCCTGCATTTTCCTGAAGGTGAATATCTCAAAGGGCTGCTGGTCCAGGCCGACTGAACGCGTATCGATCGGTCATTGACGATGAAATCCGGAATCCGTCTGAACGCCACGCTGCTGCGCCTGATCGGCGTGCAGATCTGCATGAACGGCTGCATGGCCGGAATCCGCATGGCGGCTCCGTTGCTGGCCCTGCGTGCCGGATACAGCGCTGCGACCGTCGGTATTCTCCTTGCGCTGTTCGCTTTCGTACAGTTGTTCCTGGCGATTCCGGCCGGGCGCTACGCCGATCGCAACACGCTCAAGCGGCCGGTGGGGTTTTGCACCATCGCGGCCGTTCTCGGCGCGGTGCTGGTAGCGGCGTGGCCGATTTTCCCTGTGCTGTGTGTCGCCGCCTTGCTCACCGGCGGGGCGACCGGGGCGGCGGTGATTACCCTGCAGCGGCATGCCGGACGGCTCGCCGACGATCCGACGCAGATCAAGCAGGTCTTCAGCTGGTTGGCCATCGCGCCGTCGATCGCCAACTTCGTCGGCCCGTTCGTCGCCGGGCTGGTGATCGATCATGCCGGTTTTCGCGCCAGTTTTCTGGGGATGGGCGTGCTGGCGGCGTGCTCGTGGGTGCTCGTGCGTTCGAGCGGGGATACGCCGCTGCGGCAGTGTGCTCCAGAGGCGCAGGAAACGTCCCGCTCCTGGGACCTGCTCGCGGAGCCGCGCATGCGGTTGCTGTTGCTCATCAACTGGATACTCTCTTCGTGCTGGGATGTGCACACTTTCGTCTTGCCGATCCTCGGGCATGAGCGGGGTCTCAGCGCCTCGGTGATCGGTGCCATTCTCGGTACCTTTGCCGTGGCTGCCACGGTGGTCAGACTCGTCATGCCGATGATCGCCTCGCGTCTGCAGGAATGGGCAGTGATCGCCGGCGCGATGTTGTCCGCCGCGGTTCTCTACGCCGTGTATCCCCTGTTGCATTCACCGTGGGCGATGTTCCTCTGCTCGGTCCTGCTCGGGCTGTCGCTCGGTTCCGTGCAGCCGATGGTCATGAGTACCCTGCACCAGATCACGCCACCGCATCGCCAGGGCGAAGCGCTCGGCCTGCGCCTGATGTCGATCAACGTGTCGAGCATCCTGATGCCGATGGTGTTCGGCACCGTCGGGACAGCGATCGGCGTGGCCAGTGTTTTCTGGGCGGTGAGCGCCGGCGTGCTCGGTTGCACACGGGCGGCGTGGAAGCTCAAATCCTGGTCGCGGGTCGAATGAAACAAGCTCAAGCGGCAATGACAATTTTTCACATATAAAAACGCCTTTTCGTATGGCGAAAAAAAAGCAGTTCAGCTAGAATGCCGCGCGTTCGCTAGCCCGTTTCTGCGGTTGCCCCCACAACCCGCCGGGTAAGTGCTTGATTTGCGTCTGGTTTTGTGTGGTTTTTCCGCGCGGGCGGGAGCCTTCGGATGCGGCCGGCACTGCAGTTCATGTTCAACGATGGCATCTGGCCTGTGGTCGCGGCGGTTTCGCGAATGGGCGCAGGGATGCCCCTACAGGAATTCAGATGTATCTCGAAACCGTAGACAAGTTCGCGGAAGCGGCGGCCAGGAAGGTCAGCTATCAGAAGAAGTCGCCGGGTGCCTTCTTTGTCGGCGCGATGATGGCCGGCGCCTATGTCGGTCTGGCAATCATCCTGATTTTTACCCTCGGCAACGATGTCGATCCGTCGATTCGAAAACTGGTCATGGGCGCCTGTTTCGGGATTTCTCTGACACTGGTCATTTTCGCGGGTTCCGAACTTTTTACCGGTTATACGATGTACATGACGCTCGGCTGGCTGCGCGGGCGCACCTCCCTGCCCGATTCGATCCGGCTTTGCGCGATCGTCTGGCTGGGCAATCTAGCCGGCGCGCTGCTCGTCTCTTCGTTGTTCGTTGCTTCAGGCGGCGGCAATCTGGTCAGCGGCGAGGTGCTTTACGACATCGTCGGGAACAAGATGCACGGCTCGGCGCTGCAGATCTTCCTGAAAGGCGTGCTCTGCAACTGGCTCGTCTGCCTGGCGGTATGGATGACCGCACGGACTTCCAGCGATGCGGCCAAGTGCATCCTGATCTTCTGGTGTCTGCTCGGCTTTATCGCCAGCGGTTATGAGCACAGTGTCGCCAACATGACCAGTCTGTCGATCGGGGTCATGGGGGGGGGCGATCCGACGGTTAATCTGTCGGGCTGGATCCATAACCTGATCTGGTCAACGCTGGGGAACACCGTTGCCGGCGTTCTGCTGATGGGCACTGCCTACTGGTACGCCTCGCGCCCGTCGATGGGTGACGAGGCGGATGTCGAGAGAATTGTTGCTCCCGTCGAAGCCGCGGTTGCGCGCTCCGGGAATGGAAGAATCCAGAAATAGAGAAACTTTGAGCGTCCACATCGTGTGGCGAGGTTTTCTGCTAAGGAGAGAGTAAGTCATGGCGAGAAGTACGAAGTCAGCAACAAAGGCAAAAGTCGTTCCGATCTCGGACACTGCCCAGGCGCCCGAAGCCGCGCCGGTGCGTGAGAACGCGTGGGAAGGTTTCGAGGCGGGAACCTGGACGAAGGAAATCAACGTCCGTGACTTCATCCACCGCAACTACGCGCCATACCTCGGCGACGACACCTTCCTCGCCCCGGCGACCGAGCGTACGCTCAACGTCTGGAACCAGGTGCTCGAACTCTACAAGCAGGAACTGGCCAAGGGCGGCGTCCTCGATGCGGACACCCACGTCGTCGGCAATATCGCCACGCACGCGCCGGGTTACATCGATCAGAAACTGGAAAAGATCGTCGGCCTGCAGACCGACAAGCCGCTGAAGCGCGCGATGATGCCGTTCGGCGGCATCCGCATGGCCGCGCAGGCGCTGGAAGAGTACGGCTACAAGATCGACCCGGAAATCGAGCGCGTCTTCAGCGAATACCGTCGCACGCACAACCAGGGCGTGTTCGACGCCTACACCGAAGACATGCTGCGCGCCCGCAGCTCCGGCATCATCACCGGTCTGCCTGACGCCTATGGCCGCGGCCGCATCATCGGCGACTATCGCCGCGTTGCGCTGTACGGTCTGGACCGCCTGGTCGAAGACAAGAAAGCGCAGAAGCACGAGCTGCGCCTCGACGTGATCAAGGAAGAGACGATCCGTCTGCGCGAAGAATTGTCGCGCCAGATCATGGCGCTCGAAGAGCTGCGCCAGATGGCCAACAGCTACGGCTACGACATTTCCAAGCCGGCGCGCAACGCCCGCGAAGCGGTGCAGTGGACCTACTTTGCCTACCTCGCCGCGGTCAAGGAGCAGAACGGCGCCGCGATGTCGCTGGGTCGTGTCAGCACTTTCCTCGACATCTACATCGAGCGCGACATGCGTGAAGGTCTGCTGACCGAAGTCGAAGCGCAGGAACTGATCGACGATCTGGTCATCAAGCTGCGCATGGTGCGCTTCCTGCGCACGCATGACTACAACGCGCTGTTCTCCGGCGACCCGACCTGGGTGACCGAAGCCATCGGCGGCATCGGCATCGACGGCCGTCCGCTGGTGACCAAGAACAGCTTCCGCTTCCTGCACACGCTGACCACGCTCGGCGCGGCGCCGGAGCCGAACCTGACCGTGCTCTGGTCGCACCTGCTGCCGCAGGGCTTCAAGGACTTCTGCGCGAAGCAGTCGATCGAAACCAGCTCGATCCAGTACGAGAACGACGACCTGATGCGCCAGTACTGGGGCGATGACTACTCGATCGCCTGCTGCGTTTCGGCGATGCGCACCGGCAAGCAGATGCAGTTCTTCGGCGCCCGCGTCAACCTGGCCAAGACGCTGCTGTACGCGATCAACGGCGGCCGCGACGAGATCTCCGGCAAGCAGGTGACCACGCCGTTCGCGCCGATCACCGCTAACGTGTTGAACTACGACGAAGTGATGGAGCGCTTCGAGCACATGATGGACTGGCTGGCCGGCACTTACGTGAACGCGCTGAACGTCATCCACTACATGCACGACCGCTACGCCTACGAGCGCATCGAGATGGCGCTGCACGACATGCACATCCTGCGCACGATGGCCTGCGGCATCGCCGGCCTGTCGGTCGTCGCCGATTCGCTCTCCGCGATCAAATACGCCAAGGTGCATGTCATCCGCGATGAGACGGGCCTGGCGGTCGATTACCAGATCGACGGCGAATTCCCGATGTTCGGCAACGACGACGACCGTGTCGATGAGATCGCCACCAAGGTGGTCAAGAGCTTCATGGAGAAGCTGCGCCAGCACCCGACCTACCGCGACGCGATGCACACCCAGTCGGTGCTGACCATCACTTCGAACGTGGTCTACGGCAAGAAGACCGGCAACACGCCGGACGGCCGCAAGGCCGGCGAACCGTTCGCGCCGGGTGCGAACCCGATGCACGGCCGCGACAAGAAGGGCGCGATGGCCTCGATGCGCTCGGTCGCCAAGATCGACTACGAGCACGCGCAGGACGGCATCTCCTACACCTTCTCGGTGGTGCCGAAGGCCCTCGGCAAGACTGGCCAGGAACGCGTCGGCAACCTCGTCGGCCTGCTCGACGGCTACTTCGGCGAAGGCGGCCAGCACATCAACGTCAACGTGTTCACCCGCGAGACGCTGCAGGACGCCATGGATCATCCGGAAAAGTACCCGCAACTGACCGTCCGCGTGTCGGGCTATGCGGTGAACTTCATCAAGCTTACGCGCGAGCAGCAGCTCGACGTGATCACCCGGACCTTCCACGATAAGCTGTCGACGCCGGCGCTGGGACACTGATCCGTTGCTGAAATAAGGTAGTGCGAGGCCGGCTGAACGCTACAAACGTCAGCCGGCCTCGCTCTTTCTGGAGAACCATCCATGAGAATCCGTTCCGGTCCGCGCCTGACCGAGTCGGTCGACGGCTATATCCACTCGGTTGAGACGCTGGGAACCGTCGATGGCCCGGGCGTACGCTTCGTCGTTTTCACCCAGGGCTGTCCGCATCGCTGCCTGTATTGCCACAACCCCGACAGCTGGCGCCTGAAGCAGGGGAAGCTCGTGGCGTCCGCCGATCTGCTCGACCAGATCGAAAACGCGTCGACTTTTCTCAAGCGCGCCCGCGGCGGCGTGACGATCAGCGGTGGCGAGCCGCTCGTCCAGCCGAAGTTCATTGCCTCGATCCTGCGGGGCTGCAAGGAAATGGGGTTGCACACCGCGCTCGATACCACCGGCTATCTCGGCAGCAAGCTGAGCGACGAAGTGATTGCCGACATCGATCTCGTGCTGCTCGACATCAAGTCCTACGATCCGGAAACCTATCGCTGCGTCTGCGGCACCGATATCCAGCCGACGCTCGATTTCGCCCGGCGCCTTGAACAGCTCGGACGTCCGATGTGGATCCGCTTCGTTCTGGTGCCCGGACTGACCGATGCGCGCGACAACGTAGCGGGACTCGCCGAGTTCGCCGCCTCGCTGAAGAACGTCGAACGCGTCGAAGTATTGCCGTTCCACAAGATGGGCGAGTTCAAGTGGCAGGAGTTGCGCCTGTCGTACAAACTGGCCGATACCCAGCCGCCGTCGCCCGAAGCGCTCGCCGAGGTCAAGCAGGCCTTTTCATCGCGCGGCCTGACCGTCGTCTGATCAAAAACCTTTCGCCTGCAAGGCGAACGGCCCCTCGCGCAGTTGCGCGATCAGGAACTCGACGCTGTTGCGGATCTTCGCCGAAGAAGTCATCCGGCCGCTGGTGACGACCATCACGTCGGCCGGTTGCGAGTAGTCGGGAAGAACGCGGACGAGCGCGCCGCTGCGCAGGTCGTCGGCAACGTCCCAGTCCGAGAGCATGATTATCCCGTAGCCCTCCAGCGCCCAGTTGCGAATAATGTCGCCATGGTTGGAGCCGACCCGGCCGGTGACCTTGATGGTTTCGCTGCCGTTGGGACCGTCGAGCCGCCAGACCCCGAACGGCTGATCCCGGCCCCGGAAAAGCAGGCACTCGTGCCGTGCCAGGTCGGTTGCGCAGGTCGGCTCACCGTTTTCATGCAGATACGCGGGGGCGGCGCAGAGGATGCGTTCGCTTTTCACCACGCGATGCGCGATCACGTTGGGTTCGCTGACTTCGCCGACGCGAATGTCGATGTCGATGCCGTCCTCGATCATGTCCACCCGGCTATTCACCAGTTCCAGCCAGACTTCCAGCCTGGGATGTTGCTTGCCGAGCCGTGCCAGGATCGGCGACACGTGGTTGCGCCCGAGGCGCAGGCTGGTGCTGACGCGCAGCGGGCCGGACGGGTCGATTTTCGCGTCCGACATCTCCGTGGCCATGCCGTCGATATCCTCAAGAATCCGCCGTGCCCAGGCATAGGCAATCTCGCCCTGGTCGCTGATCCGGACGCGCCGCGTCGAACGATAGAAGAGCGGCACGCCGAACCGTTTTTCGAGTTCGGCGATCCGCTTGCTCACATAGGCTGGCGAGATGCCGAGTTCGTGGGCCGCCGCGACAAAGCTCGAAAAACGCGCGACGTTGCAAAGCACGCGCAGGTCGATGATCTCGATATTGTTCACTATGGGTTAATTTTGATTTCAACAACCGGATAATTGTAGGCGAAACGGTTTGCAGTATCGTAGCTGCTCGTTTCGACGAGGTGCGGAAGCTGCGGCGTACGTAAACGAGCAATCGCGGCAACTGCGCAGAATCATCCAAAAATTCAAGAGGAGAGTCACATGAAAGGTTTCGCTTCGTTGAAGTTGGCTGCAGTCGTCGCTGGGGTCTTTGCCGTCGGCATGGCCCAGGCACAGGTTAATGAGCGTACGTTCCGGATCGCCATCAATGGCGCCCCGGGGCATCCCACCGTCGTCGGCGCCGAAAAATGGGCCGAGCTCATCAACAAGAAGAGCGGCGGCAAGATGACGTTGAAGGTCTTCCCGAGCACGCTCGGTGGTGACGTGCAGGTGCTGTCGGCCGTGCAGGGCGGAACGATCGATTTCGCATCAATGAACTCCGGCATCCTGCAGGGTATCCAGAAGGAATTCGCGATCTTCGACCTGCCGTTCATGTTCGGCAGCGGTCCGGAGGCCGACAAGGTGCTCGACGGCCCGTTCGGGAAGAAGCTCGCGGACCTGCTGCCCTCGAAGAATCTGTACAACCTGGCGTACTGGGAACTGGGCTTCCGCAATGTGACCAACAGCAAGCGCCCGATCGCCAAGGCCAGCGACCTCGAGGGGATCAAGCTGCGCGTGATCCAGTCGCCGATCTATATCGACACGTTTACCGCGCTCGGGACGAATCCGGTGCCGATGAACTTCTCCGAGGTCTATACCGCACTCGAATCGAAGATCATCGACGGGCAGGAAAACCCCTTCTCGGTGATCGAGACGAGCCGCTTCAACGAAGTGCAGAAATACCTCGGGATCACCAACCACATGTACAACCCGCAGTCGGTGATTGCCAGCAAGAAGAAGTGGGATGCACTGACCAAGGACGAGCAGGAGATCCTGATCTCGACCGTCGCCGAAGCCACGCTCTGGCAGCGCCAGAACGCGCGGGCGATGGCCGGCAAGTCGCTGGAAAACCTGAAGAAGACGATGGAGGTCAGCGAGTTGCCGCCTGAGGAGATCGCCAAGATCCGCGAGAAGCTCAAGCCGGTGATCGAGAAGTACAGCGTCAACGTCGGCGCAGAGCTGGTCAAGGAGTTGCAGGCGGAACTCGACAAGGTCCGCAAGTAAGCGAGTATTTCGCGGCCGTTGCGGGGTGGATGGAGCCCGGGTCCGTCCCCCCGCGCGATCGGCGTTCAAATTCAATCCGCAGGAGTGTGTTGTGAAGAAAGTTCGTCTCTCGGTGGCGGGGGCCGGCCTGATCGGCTATCGCCATATCGAGGAAATCCAGAAAAACCCGGGCTGTGAACTGGTTTCCATCGTTGATCCGCACCCGCCGAAGAAAATTGCCGGGCTAGGTGACAACGCCGGCCTGGCCGCGACGGCCAGCGTGCCGGTGTTTTCCTCGCTCGACGAGATGCTCGGGCAGGACACGCCCGACGGCGTGATCCTGGCAACGCCGAATCAGCTGCATGCCGAGCAGGCGCTGGCTTGCATTCGCGCCGGCGTGCCGGTGTTCATCGAAAAGCCAGTGGCGCACACGGTGGCCGAGGGGGTTCGTGTCTGCGAGGCGGCCGAGGCGGCTGGCGTCAAGGTACTGGTCGGTCACCATCGACGGCACAGCCCGATCCTGCACAAGGTGGTCGAGGTCGTGCAGTCGGGGGTTCTTGGTCAGATCGTCGGCGTCATCGGCAGCGCGGTGTTCTACAAGCCGGACAGCGACGGCTATTACGATGGCCCCAATGCCTGGCGGCGCGCGCCGGGCGGCGGGCCGATCCTGATCAACCTGATCCACGAGATCGGCAACCTGCGAGCGATGGTCGGCGAGATCGTTGCGGTTCAGGCCTTCACCTCCAACGCCACACGGGGTTTCGAAGTCGAGGATACGGCGGCGATCAATTTCCGCTTCGCCAACGGCGCGCTGGGCAGTTTCCTGCTTTCCGACGCGGCCGGTTGTCCCAAAAGCTGGGAGCAGACCTCGCAGGAGAACCTGCAGTATCCGACCTACCCGGACGAGGACTGCTACACGATCATCGGCAATCGCGGCTCGCTCGCCGTGCCGACGATGCGCCTCAAATACTACAGGCAGGACAACGACCGCTCCTGGTACAAACCGTTCGTCTGCGAGACGCTGCCAGTCGAGCGCAAGGATCCGCTCGCCGAGCAGATCGCCCACTTTGCCGCGGTGATCCGTGGCGAGGCCGAGCCGCTGGTTTCCGCGCGCGACGGCCTGCAGAACCTGCGGGTCACCGAGGCAGTGGTCGAGGCAGCGAAGCACGGCAGCGTGGTCGCCACCGTCTGAGCGAGCCGGTGGCGAAGGAGATTGAAGCACGGGCGCGCAAGCGCCGGAAGCCGTGCGCCGCCGGGGAGGTCCATCCTCTTCCTCCCCGGCGGTTTGTTTCAGCGCCGGATCAGTAGCTGATTCTGGCCACGGCGCGCAACTCGTCCGGCGTTGCCGAGCCGTAGCCGAAAAATTCCAGATAGGCCGGGATCATTTCAAAGAGCATGTCGGCGCCGACCTGGTAGCGGCAGCCGATCGCCTGTGCCGCCTGCAACAGCGGCGTCATTTCCGCCTTCATGACCACTTCACCGACAAAAGTTTCCGGCGCCAGCCGGGAAATCTCCATCGGCAACGGGTCGCCGGGCCGCCCGAGTGGCGTGGCGTTGACGACGAGGTCGTAGCCGGCCGCATCGTTGCTGCCGGGTCGGGCGTCCAGGCGGGGGAAGAAATGGGAGAGCCGCTGGGCGAGACCCGCGGCGGAGTTCGTGTTGACGTCGCTGAGAGTGATGGCCGATACGCCTTCGGCGGCGAGCGCCGCGGCGATGGCCGCGCCGACTCCGCCGGCGCCGACGACCAGGCAGCGGGTGCCTGCGAAGTCGAACCCCTTGCGCGCGAGGCCGCGGCAAAATCCTACGCCGTCGAACATGTCGCCCCAGAGCGTCCCGTCCTGCCGCTTGGCCACGGCGTTGCACGACCCGGCGATCCGCACTGCTGTCGACATTCCGTCGAGCAGGCTGACCGTGGCGATCTTGTGCGGCATGGTGACGAGCGCGCCGGGGATGTTGGTGGTCATGAATGCCGCGCGGAAGACGGCGGCGAAGTCCTCCGGCTTGACGCCCAGCGGAACGACGATCGAATCGATGCCCTTGCTTTCGAACCAGGGGTTGTAGATGAGGGGCGCCTTGAACGCTTCGGTCGGATAGCCGAACAAAGGCAGAAGGGTGGTCTTTCCGCTGATCATCATTGTCTCCCCGAGTTGAACCCGGCGGCTGTGTCCTCACGGTGGCCGGGACGACGACTATAGGAGCTTGGTCCGTGATCTGTAAATCCGATGAATCGGATAAGAATTATTTTCCAGGCGAATGGTCGCATGCCTTGTGTTGTTGCTGTTGCCATGGCTCGTCGAGAGAGCGTAAGCTTTATTCAAATCTGACGATGAGTTCATTTTTTATATCGTCATAATAAATAATGAGGCGAGGGCTATATGGACGAGCACGGCGATTCCGGCGCGTATTTCGAGGTCAAGCAACTGCAGTTGCTCGACGTGCTGCATTCGACCCGCAGTGTGACCAGGACGGCGGAAAGGTTGGGGCAGACGCAGCCGACCATCAGCACCTGGTTGAAGCAGATTCGCGACAAGGTGGGAGATCCGCTGTTCATCCGCACGGCGAAGGAAATGATCCCGACGCCCCGTGCCGACCAGATTGTCGAGAAGGCGCGGGCCATCCTTGAAGCCATGCGCCAGCTCAGTGGCGATGTGCCGCATTTCGATCCGGCGACCTCGAGCCGCGTCTTTCGCATGTGCGCGCCGGATTCGGCGCACATCACGATGATTCCTCGTCTGCTGCAATGCATCCGCGGCATCGCGCCGAACGTCCAGGTCGAGACGCTGCCGATCAATGAGCACACGGCGCAGATGCTCGAGAGCGGCGATGCCGATCTGGCCTACGGCGGCTTTGTTCCGGGCATGGACACCGGCTTTTACCAGCAGGCCTTGATCAAGCAGGATTTCATCTGCCTCGCCAGCATGGACCACCCGCGCATAAAAGGCGCGTTGACGCTCGACGACTATCAGCGCGAGGCGCACGTGGCGGTCAGCTACGGGGGCATCCACGGGGTCAATGCGCTGATCCAGTCGGCGCTGCATGCGCAACAGGTGGAGCGGCGCGTGCTGCTGACACTGGCCGGCTTTCTCGGAATCGGCAAGGTCATCGCTTCGACCGATCTGATCACCACGCTACCGCACAACATCGCCGAAACGCTGGCGGCACAGTACGAACTGCAGTTGCTGGAGTGCCCGGTCCGGATTCCTTCGTACATGATTCGACAGTACTGGCATGCCCGTTATCACCGCGATCCGGGCAACCAATGGCTGCGCCGCCTGTGTGCGCAGTACGCGGAGTAGCGGGGCAGGTTTTCGGCCAGCGGGTCAGCTGATTCGTCGCAGGTAGATCGCCACCGATAACTTCGCGCCGAGCCAGCCGAGCACGGCGCCGGCGCCGGTGACCGCGGCGGCATGTTGCGGCGTCAGCCCACGGGTGGTGAAACTGCCCTGATACAGGTCGACCAGTTCGCCGAACGGTCCGGCGAGGAGGTGCCCGCCGCCGAGTACCAGCGCCACGGCGAACAGGCCGCCGAGAGCCCCCTGCAGCGCACCGAAATAGTGGAAGGGGCGGCGGATGAAGGCGTCGGTCGCGCCGATCAGGCGGGCCACTTCGATCTCTGCCGCCTGGGCCAGGATCTGCAGGCGGATCGTGTTGAAGGTCACTGCGATCAGCGCGCCGGCGAACACGCCGGCGAGCAACGTGACCGCGAGCTTGCCGACGCGCAGGAAGGCATCCAGGCGCCGGCTCCAGGCCGCGTCGAGCTGAACATGGGCGACGCCCGGCCAGGTACGGAAGACGGCGGCCAGTTCTTCCATGGCTTCCGGCTGCGTGTCGGCGGGCTCGACGATGAACGCGTCGGGGAGCGGATTGCGTGACAGTCCGGCGACGACGTCGCCCATGCCCTCGATCGCTTTCAGTCGCCTCAATGCCTCGTCGCGCGGCACGAAGCGCCACCGGCCGGGCTGACTCTCGTTCAGCCGGGATTCGATTTCGGCGACATGCTTCCGGTTGGCCTCGGTGTTCATGAAAAGGCTGATCTGTTGCGTTCCGGCTGCTTGACCGGCGAATTGCTGCAGGTTGTCGAGGATCACCCAGCCAGCGGCCGGCAGCGCGAGCGCGACGCCGATGACGGACAGCGACAGGAGTGTGTTCAGCAGGGAGGCGGTCAGTCGACGCCAGGCGCCCTTGAGCGCGAGGAAATGCTGCGAGAAGAAAATCATGCGCTTTCTCCCCTTTCTCCGCTGTCGTTGACGAGGCGCCCGCGTTCAAGCCGCAGCACGCGCGGCGAGAAGCGCGCCATCCATTGCGGGTCGTGGGTGGCGATGACCAGCGTGACGCCCACCTGATGGAAGGAGCGGAAGATGTCCAGGATGTTGCTTGCCGAGTCGCTGTCGAGATTGGCGGTCGGCTCGTCGGCGAGAATGATCGACGGGCGGTTGACCACCGCGCGGGCGATGGCCAGCCGCTGCTGCTCGCCACCGGATAGCGCGATCGGCCGGGCACGCTCGCGGTCGAGCAGGCCGACCTTGTCCAGCGCCGCGCGCGCACGGCGGTGCGCCTCGCGGGTCGGCATGCCGACGATGGCCAGCGGCAGCAACACGTTATCAAGCACGCTGCGGTCGAACAGCAGCTTCTGGTCCTGGAAAATCATGCCGAGATTGCGGCGCAGGTAGGGGATCGCCTTCCGGCGCAACGCGGCGATGTTCTGGCCGTTGATGACGATGCTTCCCGACGTCGGTTTCTCGATGGCCGAGAGGAGCCGGAACAGGGTCGACTTGCCGGCGCCCGAATGGCCGGTGATGAACACCATCTCGCCATCGCCGATATCGAAGCTCACATCGCGCAAGGCTTCGAGTCCGTGCGGATAGCGCTTGGTGACGGCACTCGCGGAAATCATGATGCGCCGCTAGTCGAAAATCGCGTCGACGAAATCCCTGGCGATGAACGGGCGCAAGTCGTCGATACCCTCGCCGACGCCAATGTAGCGAATCGGCTTCGGGCACTGCCGGGCGATCGCGGCGATCACGCCGCCCTTGGCCGTACCGTCGAGCTTGGTGACGACGAGGCCGGTGACGTTGACTGCCTTGTCGAAGGCCTTGACCTGCGCCAGCGCGTTCTGTCCGAAGTTGGCGTCGAGCACCAGCAGTGTTTCGTGCGGCCCGGTGGGGTCGGCTTTCTGGATGACGCGGCGCACCTTGGCGATTTCTTCCATCAGGTGCAGCTGCGTCGGCAGGCGGCCGGCCGTGTCGGCGAGGACGATGTCGATGCCTCGCGCCTTGGCGGCCGAAATGGCGTCGAAGATGACCGCCGCCGGATCGCCGGATTCCTGCGAAATGACTGTCACATTGTTGCGCTCGCCCCAGGTCTGCAACTGCTCGCGTGCGGCGGCGCGGAAGGTGTCGCCGGCGGCGAGCAGCACCGACAGGCCCTGCGCCTGGAAGTGCTTGGCCAGCTTGCCGATCGACGTCGTCTTCCCGGCACCATTCACCCCGGCGATCATGATGATGTACGGGCGGTGCGTCGAGACGTCGAGCGGCTGTTCGAGCGGCAGCAGCAGGTCGTGCAGCGCGTCGGAGAGGGCCTTCTGGATCCCTTCCGGCGTCTCGATCCGGTCGCGCCGCGTCCGCTCCTTGAGCTCCTCGAGCAGGTGGTAGGTTGCTTCAAGCCCGACGTCGCTCGTCAACAACAGCGCTTCCAGTTCTTCGAGCAGTTCCTCGTCGACCTTGCCGCGGGAGAAGATCGCCTTGAGCTTGCCGCCGAGTTGCGCGCGCGTACGCGCCAGCCCGGCCTTGAGGCGCTCGCGCCAGGACAGTGTCGGCGCCGGCGCCGGTTCGTTGCCGGCCTGCCCTTCAGGGGCTGGCTCGACGGATTTCTTGAAGAAACCAAACATGGGGATTTCGGGTCTGTGGAGTTCGGGAACGGCGCGGACGGGGTAAGATGCCGGCGCCTGTAAGATTCACCGCGATTTTATCAGAAGCAACACTATGCCTATGCGACATATACAGCGATTCATCCGCCTGGCCGCGGCGGCGGCCCTTGTGCTCTCCCTGCCGGCGTGGTCCAACCCGTACGAGCACTCGCTGGTCAACGGCCTGCGGGTCATCGTCAAGGAAGACCGGCGTGCGCCGACTGCCGTGCATATGGTCTGGTACCGCGCCGGCAGCATGGACGAGACGAACGGCACCACCGGTGTCGCGCATTTGCTCGAACACATGATGTTCAAGGGGACGCCAACGATTGGCGCCGGCGAGTTCAGCCGTCTGGTGGCTGCCGCAGGCGGACGCGACAACGCGTTTACCAGCCGCGACTACACGGCCTATTTCCAGCAGGTGCCGAAAGAGAAGCTCGAGCAGATGATGCAGCTCGAAGCCGACCGGATGCGCCATCTCACGCTCGATGCGAAGGAGTTCGAACAAGAGATCAAGGTCGTCATGGAAGAGCGCCGCCTGCGTACCGAGGATCAGCCGCAGGCCCGCCTGTTCGAGCAGATGAGCGCGGTGGCCCTGCAGGCGCACCCTTATCGCGTGCCGGTGATCGGCTGGATGAGCGATCTGGAAAGCATGACCGTGGAGGACGCGCGCGCCTGGTACGACCGCTGGTACGTGCCGAACAATGCCTATGTCGTGGTCGTCGGCGACGTCGATCATCAGGAGGTGTTCCGGCTGGCCGAGAAATACTATGGTCCGCTGGCAGCGCGTCCGGTGCCGGGGCGCAAGCCGCAAGACGAACCGCCGCAGACCGGCATCCGGAGGCTGACCGTCAAGGCGCCGGCCGATCTGCCGGTGGTGTTGATGGCCTACAAGGTGCCGGTGCTGCGCGACGTGGATAACGACATCGATCCGTACGCGCTGGAAATGCTGGCGGCCATTCTTGACGGCCACGAGGCGGCGCGGTTCTCGCGCAGCCTCGTGCGCGAACAGCGCCTGGCGGTGTCGGCCGGTGCCGGTTACGATGCCACGGCGCGCGGTCCGGGGCTGTTCTACGTCCAGGGGTCGCCGAGCGAGGGACGCACGCGCGCCGAACTGGAGGCCGGTTTCCGTGCGGAGATTGCCCGGATCGTCAGCGACGGCGTGAGCGAAGAAGAACTGGCGCGCGCACGGGCACAGGTGCTCGCCGGGCAGGTCTACAAGCTTGATTCGATGTTCGCCCAGGCGATGGAGATCGGCCAGTTCGAAGCCGTCGGCATCCCGTATACGTCCGACCGGCGCATGCTCGAAAGGCTGCAGGCGGTCACCGCGGCGCAGATCCAGGCCGTGGCGGCGAAATATCTCGTTGATGAGCAGTTGACGGTCGCCGAACTGGATCCGCAACCTCTTCCGGGGGCGTCGCGGCGCCCGGCCGGAGCGTCACGTCATTGAGTGAGCAAAGCATGAAAACGATGATTTCCTGCCGTTGGTTGTGGGCGATTTTTATCCTGTGGGCGGGGCAATCCGCTGTCGCCGGGCCGAAGATCGAACACTGGGTCGCGCCGTCCGGCGCCCGAGTCTATTTCGTCGAGAACCACGCGCTGCCGATGCTCGACGTGCAGGTCGATTTTTCCGCCGGGAGCGCGCGTGATCCCGCTGGATTGAGTGGCGTGGCGTCGCTGGCGCACGCGTTGCTTGACCTGGGGGTCGAGGGGCTGGATGAGACGCAGATCGCCAACCGCCTGGCCGATGTCGGTGCGCAGATTTCCGGCGGGGTTGAGCTCGATCGGGCTTCGGTTAGCCTGCGTACGCTGTCGGCGGCGGATAAACGCGACAGCGCGCTGGACGTCTATCGCGCCGTGCTGTCGTCACCCCGTTTCCCGGCGGAGGTCTTTGAACGGGAAAGGGCGCGCAAGATTGCCGCGCTGAAGGAGTCGCTGACCCGTCCGGACGTGATTGCCAGCCGCGCCTTCTGGGCTGCGTTGTACCCCGGACATGTCTACGGTCAGGCGGCGACGCCGGAGTCGCTGGCGGCGATTACGCGGGACGATCTGGAACGGTTCTACCGGATGCATTACCGCGCGAGCAACGCGGTCGTGACGCTGGTCGGCGATCTGACCCGTACCGAGGCCGAGCGGATCGCGCAGACGTTGACGGCGGGCCTCCCCAACGGCAAGGCCGTCTCCCGCTTTGATCCGTTGCCGATGCCGCGCAGCGGTGAGCAGCGTCTGGCCCATCCGGCGGCGCAGGCGCACGTGCTGATCGGGCTGCCGGCGCTGAAACGCGGCGATCCGGATTTCTTCGCCCTGCAGGTCGGCAACTACACGCTGGGCGGCGGTGGCTTCGTGTCGCGCCTGATGCGCGAGGTGCGCGAGAAGCGCGGTTTCGCCTACAGCGTGTACAGCTACTTCATGCCGCTCGTGCAGCGGGGACCGTTCCAGATCGGCCTGCAGACGAAAAAGGAGCAGGCCGACGAGGCGGTGTCGGTCGCCCGCGACGTGCTGGCCGGCTTCCTGGTCGACGGACCTTCGGAAGATGAACTGCTGGCGGCCAAGCAGAACATTGCCGGCAGTTTCCCGCTGCGTCTCGACAGCAACCGCAAGATTCTCGACCACGTCGCGGTGATCGGATTCTACGATCTGCCACTCGACTACCTCGACACCTACGTCGCCAATGTCGAGAGGGTGACGGCAGAAGACGTCCGCGTGGCGTTTTCCCGCCACGTTCGCCTGGAGCACCTGGTGACGGTAGTTGCCGGCAGCGATCGCTAGAAAATGAATACCGTGCGTATCATCGGCGGCGAGTGGCGCCGCCGGGTTTTGCGTTTTCCGGATGCCGAGGGCTTGCGCCCGACGCCGGATCGCGTGCGCGAGACACTCTTCAACTGGCTCGGTCAGGATCTCGACGGTTTGGTGTGCCTCGACCTTTTTGCCGGCAGCGGGGTGCTCGGTTTCGAGGCGGCGTCACGTGGCGCGGCACGTGTGGTGATGGTCGAACAGGCGGCGCGGGTGGCAACCGCGCTGCGCGAAAACGCCCGTCTGCTCGGTGCGGAAGACCGTGTGGAGATTGCGCAGGCGGATGCGGTAAAATTCGCGTCCTCGCTTGTTCAGGGGGGCTCGCGTTTCGACGTGGTGTTCCTCGATCCGCCATACAACAAGGGCTGGATCGATCGCCTCGTGCCGCTGTTGCCGGGCTTGTTGAAGAACGACGGCCTGTTGTACGTCGAGGCCGAGTCGGCGCTTGCAGCCTGTGGTTCCTGGCGAACGGTGCGCAGCGGGAAAGCGGGACAGGTTTTTTATCATTTGATGCAGAACGGAGAGCCGGATGGCGCTCAATAAACGGTTGGCAATCTATGCCGGAACCTTCGATCCGCTGACACGCGGGCACGAGGATCTCGTGCGGCGGGCGGCAAACCTGTTCGACAACGTGATCGTGGCGATTGCCGCCAGCCGGGCCAAGCGTCCGTTTTTCACGCTTGAGGAGCGGGTCGGCATGGCCAGTGAAGTTCTTGCCCGCTTCGGCAACGTCGAAGTCTGCAGTTTCGACGGTCTGCTGATGGATTTTCTCCACCAGCGCGGCGCGAAGGTGATCCTGCGCGGTTTGCGCGCCGCCTCCGACTTCGAGTTTGAATTCCAGTTGGCCGGAATGAACCGCAACCTTTACCCGGACGTCGAAACGGTCTTCCTGACGCCGAGCGAGAAGTACATGTTCATTTCGGCGACGATGGTGCGCGAAATCGCCGTTCTCGGCGGCGATGTGAGCAAGTTCGTCCAACCCGTTGTCGGCGAGCGGCTGAAGCAGAAAGTCGCCGAACTCAACTAAGCAACATTGTTCCTGAAGGAAACCCCATGTCTTTGATTATCAGCGATGAATGCATCAACTGCGACGTTTGCGAGCCGGAGTGCCCGAACGGCGCCATTTCGCAAGGCGACGAGATCTACGTGATCGACCCGTCCAAGTGCACGGAGTGCGTTGGCCACTACGACACGCCGCAGTGCGTCGAAGTCTGTCCGGTCGATTGCATCGCCAAGGATGCCGAGCATCCGGAAAACAACGACCTGCTCTGGGCAAAGTACGAAAAGCTCACCGGCAACAAGCGCGCCGGCTGATCATCACGTCATGAAGGCGCCGTCTCTTTCGGGGACGGCGTTTTTTTCAGCCTGCGAGGTGCTCAGGCGGCGTTGCGCAGTGCCTCGTCGTCAAGGCGGTTCCGAAGCACCTGCCGGACGGCTTGTCCGGCATCCTCAAGCGCGCTGATCTGGTCGAGCAGCTGCTGCTCGACGTGCTGCAGTTCGCCGATGCGTTCTTCGAGCGTGTCGGTCGCCTGATGAATCCGCTTGATGCTTTCGAGCCGCCGCTTCAACTGGATCTGGTGCTCGCGGATCTGCGTTTCCATCGGTGCGAGCAGCGCCTTGATCCACGCTTCCGCTTCCCGGTTGGCGTGCTCGAAGATCTTGCGCACCTGGTGCGCCACTTCGTCGAAAAAACGTTGCGTCACGCTGCGTTTTTCGTGCGTCATCAGCTGGAATGCCGTGTTCAGGTGCGTGTTGCACCACTGTTCCAGCCGGTTAATTTCCTTGTGGTAGCGTTTCAGCGGGAAAGGCGCTGGATTGCTCAGCTTGAGGCCGTGCTCGACGACGAACTTTTTCTGGATTGCGTCGACCATTTCGAGGATTTCGGCGATTTCGCCCTCCGAGTTCCGCAGGCTTTGACGGGAATCGGTGAAGAACTTTGTCATGGCTTCCGACAGCGCGCGGGAAAAGGTGGCGTCGAGCATCGTTCTGCGCGTCGAAGCGGTCAGCGAGCGCAAGGAGTCGACACCGAGGTGGCCGAACAGTCGGTTGGTCAATTGCGAAAAAACACTGCGCACGGCGTGAAAGCGCTGGAGTCCGGTCTCGAATTCCTCCTTCTCGACCTTGACCTTGCCCATCATGTACTCGACGACCCCCTTGTTCTTGCCGCGCAGTTCGGTCAACTCGCCAAGTTGTTCGCGCAGCCCGGCAAGGCGCGATTCGAGCAGTCCGTGCATGCGGAGGAAGATGCTGGTGAATTCGGCCTCGGTGTTCTCCCGGACAATCTCCTGCTTGGCCGGGATCAGTTCGTGTGACAGCGCGGCTTCGAGCGTGGCGAGGCGGCTGCGTTGCAGCAACGCTTCATCCCCGTTGATCCGGGCAACAAGGCCCTTCTGGGCGGAAACGGGGAAGATCTGCGTGGCGGGCAATCCGAGAATCGTGGCGCAGCGTTGCACCTGTTTGCCGATCTCGGCATCGATCTCCGCTTCGGACTTGAGCTCATCCCACTGGCCGTCGATCTTGTTCAGGACCACGAGTCGGCCCCGGCTGCGTCCGGTGCCGCCGCCGATGTGCTCGTTCCAGATCGCAAGGTCGGACTGGGTGACCCCGGTATCGGCGGCCAGGATGAACAGAACCGCGTGGGCGTTGGGCAGCAGCGAGAGAGTGAGTTCCGGTTCGGCGCCGATCGCATTGAGCCCCGGGGTGTCGAGGATGACCAGCCCTTGCTGCAGCAACGGGTGCGGGTAGTTGATCACGGCATGGCGCCAGCGCGGGATTTCGACATCGTTCCCGGAATCGCCGGTGGAGGGGGCGGTGCCGCAACTTTCGGGATCGAAACCGAGTTGTTTCGCCCGCTCTTGCGGAACATGCTGCACGTCGCTGACAGTGCGCAGCGCCTCCTGCATCGCCTCCAGCGAATTCGTCTTGAGCGGGATCGACGTCCATGCGTCGGGGTAGCGTTTGTAGTCGCTGATGCTCGTTTCGGTCTCGCGGGTCTCGATCGGCAGCAGTTCAATGCACGCCGGCTTGTCCCGGTCGTACATCAACTCGGTCGGGCACATCGTGGTGCGGCCGGCCGTGGAAGGCAGCATCCGGGTGCCGTGCGCGGCGAAGAAGATGGCGTTGATCAGCTCCGATTTGCCGCGCGAGAACTCGGCCACGAAGGCGACATGCAGGCGGTCTTCGCGCAGCTTTTCGAGCAGGCGTTCGAATCGCAGGTCGGTTTGCGCGTCGCACAGGTCGTTGTCCGCAAGCCATTGGCGGAAGTCGGCGACATTGAGCGAGAGACGGTTGCGCCAGTCATTGTAGGCGGCGAATTGTTGAGCAAGCGTCATGGGACATCCCGTTAGAATACGCTGGCGGCGACTCTAGCACATCGCCGGCGCCGATCAAGCGCTCCGGCGACGAGCGGCGACTTCGCTCAGCGCTGGCAGCGCGGGCAGTGAAAGGTTGCTCGTCCTCCCTGGCGAAGGACGCGGACCGGGGTGCCGCAGACGAGGCAGGGCAGATCCTTGCGCCCATAGACCGCGCAGGTTACCTGGAAGCTGCCGGCGCCGCCGTCGCTGTGTACGTAGTCGCGTACGCTGCTGCCGCCCGCCACGATCGACTCTTCGAGGGTTGCCCGGATGGCGGCAGCCAGTCGCCTGCAGCGTTGTCGCCCCAGGCTGCCGGCAGGGCGCGTCGGAGCGATGCCTGCGCGGAACAGGCTCTCGGCGGCATAGATGTTGCCGATGCCTACGATCAGGTGGCTGTCCATCAGCAACGGCTTGATCGGGGTCGTGCGCTTGCGCGTGGCTGCGTAAAGCCAGTCGCCGTCGAACGCGGGGGATAGCGGCTCGATGCCGAGAACGGCGATGAGCGGGTGTTCCTCCGGCGGGCCCGGATGCCACAAGACGGCGCCGAAGCGTCGCGGGTCGTGCAGGCGCAGTGTGGTGTGGGGGAAGACCAGGTCGACGTGGTCGTGCTTCTTCGGCGGTGCGTCGTTGGGAACGAGGCGCAGACTGCCCGACATGCCGAGGTGCAGGATCAGGTAACCGTCGCCCTGCCGGCTCTCGCAGGCGAACAGCAGGTACTTGCCGCGTCGCTCAATGGCGCTGAGCCGTGCCCCGGACAATCGCTCGGCAAGGTCCGGCGGGATTTCGTGGCGCAGTTTCGGCGTCCTGACGACAACGCGCGTGATGTGTTGCCCCGGCAGGTGCGGCAGCAGGCCGCGACGGCTGACCTCGACCTCTGGCAGTTCGGGCATTTGCTGCTCCCGGAAAAAGTCCATAACATGGCAAAACCATTATGGCGCAAATAACTCTAATGGGCTCCGACACGCCCGAGTATCATTCCATTCCATGAAAGCCATTCCACGTAGTCTTTGTCTTGCAGCGTTTCTGGCGGGCCTTTTTTGTGCTTCGGCGGGGGCGGCGGATGCGCCGGTCTCCGCGCGCAAGGTCCCGGCGACGCCGGTGGTTGCCGTTGGCGCTGAGGAAACCGACGAAGCTGACGAGGCCGACAATGACGATCTGCTCGGGCAGACTGTCTATCAGGTGTTGCTGGCCGAGATCGCGCTGCGGCGTGGTGACCTCGACCTGGCGAGTCGGGCCTACGCCAGTCTGGCGGTCCGGACACGCGATCCGAAGGTGATCGAGCGGGCGGTCGAGGTTGCGATTGGCGCCCGGCGCCTGGAAATGGCTCTGGAAATGACCCGTCTGTGGCTCGATGTCGATCCGTTGTCGAAGCCGGCGCAGCGGATGCTGGTCGGCATCCTGGTTCTCGACAACCGGCTGGACGAAGTGGCGCCGCACATCGCGCGCATGCTGGAGAGCGACAAGGAAGCGCTTGCCGGAAATCTGCTCGGCCTGAACCGGATGTTCGCACGCTCGCCCGATCGCCAGGCTGTTTTCCGGCTGGTCGAGATGGTTTGCCGGCCCTTCGCCGGTATCGCCGAGGCGCACTATGCAATGTCTCAGGCGGCGGGTTCGGCGGGGATGAACGAGCGGGCGAAGCAGGAGGTCTCCCGTGCGCTGGAGTTGCGACCCGACTGGGAAATGGCTGCGTATTTCCATGCGCAGTTGCTGATGCGCGAATCGACCGTCGATGCCATCGCTTTCCTCGAAGGATTTCTGGAGCGCAATCCGACGGCGCACGATGCGCAGTTCCTCTTGGCCCGGGCGCTGGTCGGCGAGCGGCGCTACGACGATGCGCGGCGGCATTTCGACACGCTGCTCAAGGCGTATCCCGACAAGCCGGAAATCATCTATTCGGTCGCGATCCTGGCGTTGCAGCAGAACGACAAGGCGCGTGCCGAAGAGCAATTGAAGCATTTCGTCACGCTGAACGTGCAGGACAAGAATCCGGCCTTCTACTACCTGGGCCAGATCGCCGAGGACGCGCAACGGCGCGACGAGGCACTGGCGTATTACGGTGAGGTCGTTGCCGGCGAACACTATCTGCCGGCGCAGATCCGCCGGGCGCGGCTCCTGGCCGATCAGGGAAATCTCGAGGGCGGGCGCGAGGTACTGCGCAGCGCAAAAGCGGAGAAGGCCGAAGAGAAGGTCCAAATGGCGGTCGCCGAGGCGGCGTTGCTGCGTGATGCCGATCGTCTGCAGGAAGCGTTCGATCTGCTGGAAGCCAGGCTCGGTGAGATGCCCGGTCAACCCGATCTGATGTATGAAACGGCGCTGATGGCCGAACGGCTGAACCGGCTGGACGTAATGGAATCCCGGCTGCGCCGGCTGATCAAGTTGCGTCCGGATAATCCGCAGGCGTACAACGCGCTGGGGTATGCCTATGCCGACCGCGGCGAGCGTTTGCAGGAAGCGCGGCAACTGATCGAGAAGGCGCTGGCGCTGTCGCCGGAAGATGGTTTCATCCTCGACAGCATGGGCTGGGTGCTGTTCCGCCTGGGGGATCTCAATGGCGCGCTTGCCTATCTTGAGCGGTCTTACGCCAAACGCGAGGATCCCGAGATCGCCGCGCATCTCGGCGAAGTGCTGTGGGCGCTGGGGCGGCAGGACGATGCGCGCCGCCTGTTGCTTGAAGCGCAGAAAAGGCATCCGGCGAACGAGGTGCTGACCGGCACGATCCGGCGCTTGTCTCCCTGATATCTGAATCATGTGTTCATTTTTCCTGCGGGCGTTGTCCCGCTTCGTCTTTGTCGTGTCCGCGTTGCTGTTGGCCGGTTGCGCGGCGTTGCCGACATCGGCGCCCGAATCTGTGGCGCTCTCGCGCCATGCGCTCGACGATTTCGTCATCGAAGGGCGCTTCTCGTTGCGCCAGAACGAGCAGAATCATTCCGGGCGCCTGCGCTGGAAGCATGCCGGCGGGAGCGATGAGGTCCTGCTCGCTTCCCCGTTCGGGCAAGGGGTTGCCGAAATCGTCGCCGATGCGCGCAGCGCCTCGCTGACCACCAGCGACGGCAAGACGTATTCCGCGGTCGATGCCGAGTCGCTGACCGAACAGGTCCTTGGCTATCGCCTGCCGCTTTCCCTGCTGGCCGACTGGGTGCGCGGCCGTCTGGTGCCGGAGCATGTCGCAGAGCGCGATGCGTCCGGCCGGCCGTTGGCCCTGCGTCATGAAGACTGGCGGGTCGATTACGAGTACGACAGCGATGCGCCGGATGCCTTGCCCGGGCGGTTGTTCGCCGAACGGGTCGGAGTTTTTGAACTGCGCTTGCGCATCGACGAATGGACGCGCCTGCCGTAACGGGGTTTTCACGATGAATCCGTCCGAGCAATGGACCTGGTCGAGCGTCTATCCGGCGCCGGCGAAACTCAACCTGTTCCTGCACGTCGTCGGTCGGCGGGGCGATGGTTACCACCTGCTGCAGACGCTGTTCCGCTTCGTCGGGTACGGCGACCTGCTGACCTTCGCGCCGCGCGACGACGGCGTGGTGACATTGGCAAGGCCGTTGCCCGGTGTGCCGCCGGAGAGTGACCTGACGGTGCGCGCGGCGCGCCTGTTGCAGGCCGAGACGGGTTGCCGCCGGGGCGTCGAGATCCGCGTCGAGAAGCGCCTGCCGATGGGCGGCGGTCTCGGCGGCGGCAGTTCCGATGCCGCGACGGTGTTGCTGGCGCTCAATCATCTCTGGCGACTCGGTTTGCCACGTCGGCGCCTGCAGGAAATCGGGTTGGCGCTGGGGGCCGATGTGCCGGTCTTCGTTTTCGGCCGCAACGCCTTCGCCGAGGGCGTGGGTGAGGAACTGCTGCCGGTGGATGTTCCGCCGGCGTGGTACGTGGTGCTGGAGCCGCCGGTAGAGGTGCCGACCGTGGAGATCTTCCGTACACCGGAGCTTCGCCGCGATACGCCGCCGATTGAAGCCGGTGTCTGGACGCCGGGATTCGGCGGCAATGACCTGCAGGTGGTCGCCATTGCCCGCTTCCCCGAAGTTGCCCGCCATCTGCAGTGGTTGTCGCGTTTCGCCGAGGCGCGGATGACCGGCTCCGGCGCGTGCGTCTTTTCCTCTTTCGAGCGCGAGGACGCGGCGCGCGCCGTACTGGCCGAACTGCCCGCCGACATGCGGGGCTGGGTCGCGCCCGGCCTGCCTGAACATCCCTTGGCCGGGTTGTGTTCCTGACGCCGGGGAAGCCGCGGCACGGCTGATCCAACTCCCGGAAGATAGGCGGCTTTTGGTAAAATACGCCGTTTTTTCGCCAACCTTTTGGGAGTGTTCCGTGAAAATCGTCTGCCTCGACCTTGAAGGCGTGCTGGTCCCCGAAATCTGGATCGCGTTCTCCGAGCGCACCGGCATTCCGGAACTCCGCCGCACGACGCGCGACGAGCCGGATTACGACAAGCTGATGAAGTTCCGGCTGGACATTCTGGCCGAGAAGAAGCTCGGTCTGCCGGACATCCAGAAGGTCATCTGCGAGATGGGGCCGCTGCCGGGCGCGCGCGAGTTCCTCGACAAGCTGCGCGAGGACTACGAGGTGATCATCCTGTCGGACACCTTTTACGAATTCGCCCACCCCCTTATGCGCCAGCTCGCCTGGCCGACGCTGTTCTGCCACAGCCTGGAAACCGACGCCAACGGCGTGGTGGTCGATTACCACCTGCGCATGCCCGAGCAGAAGCGCGAGGCCGTCAAGCGCTTCCGTGAAATGAACTTCACCGTCGTCGCCGCCGGCGATTCGTACAACGACACCAAGATGCTCGCCGAAGCCCACGCCGGCATCCTCTTCCACCCGCCGGAGAACGTGATCCGCGAGTTCCCGCAGTATCCGGTGACCCGCACCTACGACGAACTCCGCGCGCAGATCGACAACGCCTTCGCCCGTATCGAAGGCTGACCCTCGCCATGTATTCGCAACGCTACTACACCCTTTCCGCCTCATGCCCCGACCGCGTCGGCATCGTCGCCCGCGTCGCCGGGTTCATCGCCGAACACAACGGTTGGATTCTCGAATCGCGCTATCACTCGGACAACAACAACGGTGACAGCCGGTATTTCATGCGCATCGACATCAAGGCCGATTCGCTGCCGTTCCACCTTGCCGAGTTCCGCGAGCGTTTCCGGCCGATCGCCGAAGAAATGCAGATGCAGTGGCAGATCAATGACTCGGCGGTGAAGAAGCGCGTCGTCATCATGGTCAGCAAGCAGGAGCACTGTCTGTACGACCTGCTGGCGCGCTGGCAGTCGAAGGAGCTCGATATCGAGATTCCCTGCATCATCTCGAACCACGACACCTTCCGAGGCTTCGTCGAGTGGCACGGCATCCCCTTCCATCACGTGCCGGTGACGGCGGACAACAAGGAAGCAGCCTACGCCGAGATCCGCCGCCTGTATGAAGAGGTGCGCGGCGACACGATGGTCCTCGCCCGCTACATGCAGATCATTCCGCCGGACATGTGTGCCGACTATCCGGGGCAGATCATCAACATCCACCACTCCTTCCTGCCCAGCTTCGTCGGCGCCAAGCCTTACCACCAGGCCTACCAGCGCGGCGTCAAGCTCATCGGCGCGACCTGCCACTACGTGACCAGCGAACTTGACCAGGGGCCGATCATCGAGCAGGACGTGATCCGCATCGACCACTCCGACTCGGTCGACGACATGGTGCGCTACGGCAAGGACATCGAGAAGGCGGTCCTCGCGCGCGGCCTGCGCTACCACCTGGAAGACCGCGTGCTGGTGCACGGCAACAAGACCGTGGTCTTCAAGTAGATGATCGTCCTCAAGGGCGTCACGCTGCGGCGTGGCGCCAAGGTACTGCTCGACGCGGCATCCGCGGTCGTAAACCCCGGCGAGAAGGTCGGCCTGGTCGGACGCAACGGGGCGGGCAAATCCTCGCTGTTCGCGCTGATCAACGGCGCGTTGCACGAGGACGGCGGCGAATTCGCCATGCCGCCCGGCTGGCGCATCGCGCAGGTCGCGCAGGAAATGCCCGAGACGGCGCAGTGTGCGACCGACTTCGTCGTCGCCGGCGACTCGGCGCTGGCGGCGGCGCAGGCGGAGGTCGCCGCGGCTGAAGCCTCGGGCGACGGCGAACGCATGGCACACGCCTACATGGTGCTGCACGACGCCGGTTCGCACGATGCGGAAGCGCGGGCGCAGGCATTGATCCTCGGCCTTGGCTTCAAGACAACGGAACTCGACAAGCCGGTCAACAGCTTCTCAGGCGGTTGGCGGATGCGCCTGCAGCTGGCGCGGGCGCTGATGTGCCCGTCCGACCTTTTGCTGCTTGATGAGCCGACCAACCACCTCGACCTCGACGCGCTCGTCTGGCTCGAAGCATGGCTGAAACGCTACGCCGGAACGCTCCTCGTCATCAGCCACGACCGCGAGTTTCTCGACGCGATCACCAACGTCACGCTGCACATCGACAACGGCCAGCTGACGCGCTACGGAGGCAACTACAGCACGTTCGAGGAAACGCGGGCGCAGCAGATCGAACTGCAGCAGAGCGCCTACGCCAAGCAGCAGGAAAGGATCGCGCACCTGCAGAAATTCATCGACCGCTTCAAGGCCAAGGCGACCAAGGCCAAACAGGCGCAGAGCCGGGTCAAGGCGCTCGAGCGCATGGAGAAGCTGGCTCCTGTGCTGACCAGCGCCGAATTCACCTTCGAGTTCAAGGAGCCGGCCAACCTGCCCAATCCGATGCTGGTTCTGCGCGATACCGACTGCGGCTACCCGCCACCGGAGGATGCCCCGCCCGGCACGCCGCCGACGGTGATCGTGCGCAAGGCGACGCGCACAGTGAACGCCGGCCAGCGCATCGGCATCCTCGGCGCCAACGGCCAGGGAAAATCGACGCTGGTGAAAACGATCGCCCGCGTGCTGGCGCCGCTTGACGGCACCGTCACCGAGGGCAAGGGGCTGCAGATCGGCTACTTCGCCCAACAGGAACTCGACGTGCTGAGGCCGCAGGACAACCCGCTGGAGCACATGGTGCGCCTGGCCAAGGAGAATCTGCCCGAAGGCGAGTCGGGGCGCGAACAGGATCTGCGCAATTACCTCGGCTCGTTCAACTTCACCGGCGACATGGTCAAGCAGCCGGTCGGCACGATGAGCGGCGGCGAAAAGGCGCGCCTGGTGCTGGCCATGCTTGTCTGGCAACGCCCGAATCTGCTGCTGCTCGACGAACCGACCAACCACCTAGATCTCACCACGCGCGAGGCGCTGGCCGTGGCGCTCAACGAATTCGAGGGTACGCTGATGCTGGTCAGCCACGACCGTGCGTTGCTGCGCTCGGTGTGCGACGAGTTCTGGCTGGTCTCGCGTGGCGGCGTCGCACCGTTCGACGGCGATCTCGACGACTACCAGGCCTATCTGCTCGAAGAAGCCCGGCGTGCGCGGGAGGAATTGAAAGTCAGCCTGAAGGAAGAGAAGGTGGCAACCCCCGTCGTGGTTTTGCCTCCGGCCAACAAGAAGATCA
Source organism: Gammaproteobacteria bacterium (assembly GCA_029289235.1). GTDB lineage: Bacteria > Pseudomonadota > Gammaproteobacteria > Burkholderiales > Rhodocyclaceae > Propionivibrio. The sequence goes on along the minus strand of JARFTZ010000061.1, from coordinate 23,846 downwards.
CGCCGCAGATGAAGGCGATGAAGCGCGACCTGGCCAAGGCCGAGCAGCGCATGGCGGAACTCGAGGCCCGGCGCGCCGATCTGGAGGCGCGTCTGTCCATGCCGCTGCCGCCACAGGAAATCGGTGAACTCGGGCTGGAGTTGCAGGCGGTCAACGACGCGCTCGCCGAGTGCGAGGAAGCCTGGCTGCTTCTTTCCGAACAGATCGAGGCGGAGTCCTGAAAGCAACAAAAAACCCCGCGGCGTTTCCGTGGCGGGGTTTTTCCGGGGGCCGGCGTGTCAAGTATCGCGCGCGCCGGCCTCGGCGAGCCTTGACGGCTCCTCAGGCGTTCTTGCGGCGACGCAGTGCGCCGAGTCCGGCCAGGCCGAAGCCGAGCAGTGCCAGTGTCGCGGGTTCAGGCGTTTCGTTGATCGGCACGTCGTTGATTGCTACGCCGGCGATCGCGAAGGCCGTGTCGTAAATCTGGTCCAGCGCATTGGTGACACCGAATCCAAGTGAATAGGTGCCGGCCGTATCGAAGATGTACTCCATTTGAATCCAGCCGGTGTAACCGCAGCCCTGGCCAGTACCGCCATAACAGGAACCTGAGTACGATCCCAGCGGCGAGAAGGCCGGGCCGCCATCGATGATTTCTGTCGAGGACGGCGTCAGCGTTACTCCGGTGGCGAGTCCCGGCAGTCCAAAGCCTGGCACGGTGTCGCCGGAGGTCGTGGTTCTTGCAGTAAACAAGAACGAGTCGAAGGTGCTGGTGCCCTGGAATAGCCCGGCCCAGGCGTACTCGGTGTACTCAACGCCATCCGAGGTGATGTAGTCGAAATAGAAGTTCAGTTTGTCGCCCGAACTTACAGTGAACGTTGGGGTCTTTGCGAAAGAACCGTTGGTTTCCTGGCCGGTTGCTCCAACGGGCAATGTGCCAGCTCCGACCAGGCCGCCAGCGGTTGATATCCACTCGTAGGAACTGAAGCCGGGGGCCAGCGTCACGACACCGTCGGCGGCGGTGTTGGTTCCGCAATTGCCCGTACAGGTCCAGCCAGACGGCAACGGCGCAGCGATCGCTACCGAGCCCGTCAGCGCCAATGCGATGGTTGCGCCGGCAACTCCCAGGGTTTTTTGAATGGTCTTGCTCATTTCTTCTCCTTTTTATGCAGTTGATCTGCGTTCGAAGTGTTTTTAGCAAGTACTGTTCCTGTTTTAAAAAGTAAGTGTTAATCAATATGTTGAGGTGTTTTTGTGGGCAGGAAGATTGTCCGGTGTTAAAAAAATCGACATCCTGAGCCGACTGGGGTGACGGTTGGAGGCGTCGCTCCGAAGCGATCGCACAGGGCTCCTTGATCCGACCGCCTGGAACTCGAATCATCGTCGGCAGTCTATCTCCGGCCACGCTTGCCGAGTGCCGGCAAGGCAGGGCCGACATTGCGGAGACGACATCATGAAGGGCGACAAGAAAACCATCGACATCCTGAACGATCTGCTGGCCGGGGAGTTGGCGGCCATAGATCAGTACCTGATCCACGGCGAGATGTATGCGGACATGGGCTTCCTGCGGCTCGCGGAGCATTCGTTTCACGAGTCGGATCACGAGCGCGTGCATGCGCGTGCGCTGATCCGGCGCATCCTGTTTCTCGAAGGCGTGCCGAACATGGTCAAGCGGGAGCCGCTGAAGATCGGCAAGGAGGTCGTCGAGATGCTCAAGGCCGATCTCGACGTCGAGTACCGCGTCGTGGGGAACCTGAAAAAGGCCATTGCCGCCTGTGAAAAACTGCAGGATTACGTCTCGCGCGACATGCTCACCGTCCAGCTTGAGGATACGGAGATGGATCACGCGTATTTCCTCGAAAAGCAGCTACGCCTGGTCGAACAGGTCGGCCTGCAGAACTACAAGCAGAGCCAGATCGACGGCGCGGCGCCGGCAGCCTGAGGAGCGACCGATGAAAGGCGACAAGAAAGTCATCGAAGTACTGAACAAGGTCCTCAAGAACGAGCTGACCGCGATCAACCAGTATTTCCTGCACGCGCGGATGTTCCGCAACTGGGGGCTGGAGAAGCTCAACGATTACCAGTACAAGCAGTCGATCCGGGTGATGAAGGAGGCGGACAAACTGATCGAGCGCATTCTCTTTCTTGAAGGGCTGCCCAACCTGCAGAGTCTCGGCAAGCTGATGATCGGCGAGAATCCCGCCGAGTGTCTCGCCTGCGACCTCAAGGCCGAACGCGAAGTCCACCGGCCGCAGCTGGTCGAGGCGGTCGCACTGGCCGAGGCGCAGCAGGACTACGTCAGCCGCGATCTTCTGGAAGATTTTCTGGAAGAATGCGAAGAAGCGATCGACTGGCTCGAAACGCAGCAGGACCTGATCGAGAGCGTCACGCTGCCGAACTACCTGCAGGCGCACATGGGCAGCGCGGAGGACTGAGCCGGCGCACGCCCGGAGGACGGCCATGTACGTATGTCTCTGCAAAGCCGTCACCGAGCGGCAGATCCGCGAAGCGGCGACGCAAGGCGCGCATTCGCTGAAGGATCTGAAGCACATGCTGGGCGTGGCCAGCGAATGCGGAAAGTGCGCGGCGGAGGCCAAGCGCTGCCTGAAACGGGCGCTGGAGGAACTGGGGCACCAGCACCATCATTTCCACCACGGACATCACCATCACCACCACAAGAAGGGGTGATGGTGGTGCGCGGCTACTTCGGCTACTTCGAAACCGCGGCGGCGAGCGCGGCTTCGAGAATGTCGAGCCCTTCGCCAAGCACGCTGTCCGGAATCGTCAGCGGCAGCATCAGGCGCAGCACGTTGCCGTAGCTGCCGCAGTTGAGCAGTAGCAGACCGCGCTTCGCGGCTTCGTTCTTCAACGCGCTGGCGATCTCGCCGGCCGGCTTCTTCGGGTCGCCGTCGTGGCAGAACTCGACGGCGGTCATCGCGCCGAGGCCGCGCACGTCGGCGATGCAGGCAAAGCGGCTGCGCATCGCGTTCAGGCGTGCGCGGCATTTCTCTCCGAGCATCGCGGCGCGATCGGCCAGCTTTTCCTCTTCGATCACGTCGAGCACCGCCAGTGCGGCGGCTACGGCGACCGGGTGGCCGGCGTAGGTCGAGCCGAGTCCCCCGGGAACCGCAGCGTCCATGATTTCCGCCTTGCCGATGACCGCCGACAGTGTCATGCCGCCGCCGAGGCCCTTGGCCAGGGTAATGACATCGGCCTCGACGCCGGCGTGTTCATGAGCAAAAAACTTGCCGCAGCGGGCCGCACCGGTCTGGATCTCGTCGACGATCAGGACGATGCCGTGTTCGTCGCACAGCGCGCGCAGGCGCTGCAGGAACTCCGCCGGGGCCGGGATGTAGCCGCCTTCGCCCTGGACCGGTTCGACGATGATCGCGGCGACTCTGCTGGCCTCGATGTCGTTCTTGAAGATCAGTGCGAGGCCGTGCATCGCGTCGTCGATCGACACGCCGTGCAGCGGATCGGGGAAGGGCGCGTGATAGACCTCGGCCGGAAACGGCCCGAAGCCCTTCTTGTAAGGATCGACCTTGCCGGTCAGCGCCAGCGAGAACATCGTGCGCCCGTGGAACGCGCCGTTGAAGGCGATGATGCCGCTGCGCCCGGTGTAGGCGCGGGCGACCTTGACGGCGTTTTCAACCGCTTCGGCGCCGGTGTTCATGAAGAAGGTCTTTTTCGGCGTTTTTCCCGGCGCCAGTGCGTTCAGACGCTCGGCGAGGCGGACGTAGGATTCGTAGGCGACGACCTGGAAGCAGGTGTGGGTGAAGTTGTCAAGTTGCGCGCGGGCGGCGGCCATGACCTTCGGGTGGCAGTGGCCGGTGTTGACCACCGCGATGCCGGCACAGAAATCGATCCAGCGACGGCCCTCGACGTCCCATATTTCGGCGTTCTCGGCGCGCACGGCAAACACGCCGTGTGCCTGCGCGACGCCGCGCGGCAGTGCCGCCGCGCGCCGCGCCATCAGGGCGTCGTTGGTCTGGGTTTTCAGATCGGTCATCGAATTCATTTGCGGGTCTCCTGAAAGGGGCGTGATGGGTGTCTAGCGGTCGAGTCCGGCGACGCAGACGTATTTGATTTCGAGGTAGTCGTCGAGCCCGTGGCGCGAACCTTCGCGACCGAGGCCGGAGGCCTTGACGCCGCCGAATGGCGCGACTTCGGTGGAAATGAGGCCGGTGTTCACCCCGACCATGCCGTATTCGAGGGCCTCGGAGACGCGGAAGATGCGTCCGACGTCGCGGGCGAAGAAGTACGAGGCGAGGCCGAATTCAGTGTCGTTGGCCATGCGGATCGCGTCTTCCTCGGTCTGGAAACGGAACAGGGGGGCGACCGGGCCGAAGATTTCCTCGCGGGCGACGCGCATCTCCCGCGTCACGTCGGCGAGGACCGTCGGCTCGAAGAAGGTTTGCCCGAGCGCGTGCCGCTGTCCGCCGCAAACGATGCGGGCTCCCTTCTCGCGCGCGTCGGCGATCAGCTCCTCGACCTTGTCGACAGCGTACTGGTCGATCAGCGGGCCTTGCGTGACGCCCGGTTCGACGCCGTTGCCGACCTTCAATTCACTCACGGCCGTAGCGAGCTTCTCGGCGAAGGCGTCATAGACGCCATCCTGTACCAGCAGGCGGTTGGCGCAGACACAGGTCTGGCCGGCGTTTCGGTATTTCGAAACTATCGCGCCGGCGACGGCGGCATCGAGGTCGGCGTCATCGAAGACGATGAACGGCGCATTGCCGCCGAGTTCCATCGACAATTTCTTGACTGTCGGCGCGCACTGCGCGATCAGCTCCGAGCCGATCTCGGTCGAGCCGGTGAAGGACAGCTTGCGCACCACGGGGTTGGCGCAGATTTCGCCGCCGATGGCCTTGGCCGAGCCGGTGACGACGTTGAACACGCCGGCCGGAATGCCGGCGCGCACGGCGAGTTCGGCGAGCGCCAGCGCCGAGAACGGCGTCTGGCTGGCGGGCTTGACGACCATCGTGCAGCCGGCGGCGAGCGCGGCACCGGCCTTGCGGGTGATCATCGCGGCCGGGAAGTTCCACGGGGTGATCGCCGCGCAGACGCCGACCGGTTCGCGGGTGACGAGGATGCGCCGGCCGGCGACGTTGGGCGGCACGATCTCGCCGTAGGCGCGCTTGCCCTCCTCGGCGAACCATTCAAGGTAGCTCGCGGCGTAGGCGATCTCGCCCTTGGCCTCGGCGAGCGGCTTGCCCTGTTCGGAGGTCATCAGCAGGCCGAGATCGTCCTGGTTTTCCAGCAGCAGCTCGTACCAGCGGCGTAGCAGCTTCGCGCGCTCGCCGGCCGTCTTCGCACGCCAGCCGGGCAGGGCGGCGTTGGCGGCGTCGATGGCCCGGCGCGTCTCGGCGGCGCCCATCCTCGGTACGGTTCCCAACGTTTCGGAGGTAGCGGGATTCCGGACCGTGATCGTATCCCCCGAGTCAGCGTTTACCCAGGTTCCGTCGATCAGGCATTGCTGGCAAAAAATGCCATTGTCTTTAAGTTTGAGCATGCGGGGCTCCAGTCGGTGAATTTGGGGTGGGTTGAGTCAGCGTCCCTGACCGCGCGTGCGCTCGCTACGTCGGCGCAGCCATTCCAGGGTGATCAGCATCAGCGTGGACATGACGGTGAGGATCGTCGCCACGGCGGCGATGGTCGGGCTGATGTTTTCGCGGATGCCGGCGAACATCTGGCGCGGCAGCGTGCTCTGCTCGGGGCCGGCGAGGAACAGCGTGACGACGACCTCGTCGAACGAGGTGCCGAAGGCGAACAGTCCGCCGGAGATCACGCCGGGTGCGACGAGCGGCAGGGTGACCTTGAAGAAGGCGGTCAGCGGATTGGCACCGAGGCTGGCGGCGGCGCGCACCAGGTTGAAGTCGAAGCCCTGCAGGGTGGCCGAGACGGTGGTGACGACGAAGGGCACACCCAGCGCGGCATGCACCAGGATCAGCCCGATGTAACTGCCCGACAGACCGGCCGGGGCAAAAACGAGGTAAGTGGCGACGCCGACGATGACCACCGGCACGACCATCGGCGAGATCAGGATCGATGTCAGCACTGCCTTGCCGGGAAAGTCGATGCGCGTGAGGCCAACGGCGGCCGGTGTACCGAGCGCCATCGCCAGCAGCGTGGCGAACGGCGAGACGATGCAGCTGTTCATGAAGGCCTGCCGCCAGGCCGGCGAGGTGAAGAACTCTTCGTACCACTGCAGGGAGAAACCCGACATCGGGTAGAGCAGGAAGGAGTCGGCGTTGAACGACAGCGGCGCGATGACCAGGATCGGCAACATCAGGAACACCAGCACCAGCCCGCAGATGATGCGGAAGGCGTAGTACCAGACGCGTTCGAGCGGGGAAGCGTAGGCGGCGATCATGTTGTTCTCCTTCAGCGGGCCTTGACGGCGTCCTGTTGGCCGACGAGGCGGGAATAGACCATGTAGAGCAGCAGCGTGGCGGCGAAAAGGATCGCCGAGAGCGCGGCGGCCATCCCCCAGTTGATCGTCTGGTTGGTGTAGAACGCGACGAAATAGCTGACCATCTGTTCCTTCGGGCTGCCGAGCAGTGCCGGGGTGATGTAGTAGCCCATGCAGATGATGAAGACGAGCAGACAGCCGGCGCCGACGCCGGGCACCGCCTGCGGGAAGTAGACCTTCCAGAAGCTCTTGAACGGTGGGCAGCCGAGCGACACGGCGGCGCGGACGTAGGCCGGCGAAATGCCCTTCATCACGCTGTACAGCGGCAGGATCATGAACGGCAGGAGGATATGCACCATGGCGACGTATACGCCGGTGCTGTTGAACACGAGTTGCAGCGGTTTTTCGATAAGCCCGAACGCACGCAGCGCCTGGTTGACCAGCCCCTCGCTCTGCAACAGCACCAGCCACGCGGCGACACGGACCAGGACCGAGGTCCAGAAGGGCAGCAGGACGAAGATCATCAGCACGTTGGCGATGCGTGGCGGTTGCATCGCCATCATGTAGGCCAGCGGGAATCCGAGAAGCAGGCAGCAGATGGTGACGACGGCCGACATGCCGAAGGTGCGCTTGAGCACGTCGACATAAATCGCTTCGTCGTCATCGACTTTGACGATGTGGCCTGCGTCGTCGTATTTACGGTCGACCGAGGCCAGCAGATAACGCGCGGTGGTAGGCGAGGCGTTGCGCCCGAGGTACTGCCAGGTGGCGATGTCGCCCCAGCGTTGGTCGGCGGCGATCAACGCCTCGCGCGCCGATTGCCCGGCCTCGGGCGGCATCGCCCGGGCGGTCTTCATCATCAGCGAACGGAAACCCGGCAGTTCCATGTTCAGGCGCTTGGCTGCGCTGGCAAACACCGGCGTGCCCTTGATCTTGCCGGCTTCCTCGGCGAACGCGGCGAAGACGGCGTTATCGGGCAGGGACCGGCCGTCCCATGAATGCAGCAATGCGCTGGTCGCCGGGAAGGCGGTGACGATCTCGGGGTTGTCGATGCTGCGCTTCAGCAGCGCGGCGATCGGCCAGACGAAGGTAAACAACAGGAAGAGCGCCAGCGGCACGATCAGCGCGCCGTACTTGAGCTTCTTCATCCGCTCGGCACGATGCAATTGTGTCTTGAGCGAGACGGAGCGATCTGTCGTCACGGTTTCGGTCATGGTGGCGGTGAGATTCGACATCCTGCGGTCCTCCTTTGCCTCGATCGGCATTCCGGTTTGCACCGGAATGCCTGAATCGAGTCCGTTATTTGGCTGCCCAGGCGTTGAAGCGCTGTTCCAAATCCTCTCCGTGCTCGACCCAGAACTGGGTGTCGCTGGCGAAAGCGCCCTTCATGTTCTGCGGCGCGGTCGGCAGTTCGGGAACAATGGCCTTGTCGACCAGAGCGGTGCCCTTCAGGTTGGTCGGGCCGTAGGGAATCTCTCCGGCGAAGACGGCCTGGTTCTCGGGCTTGCTGGCGAAGGCAATGAACTTGTAGGCCTCGTCCTTCTTTGGCGTGCCGACCGGGATGCCCCACAGGTCGAAGTCGTAGATGTTGTTGGTCCATACGATCTTCAGGTTGGTCTTGCCTTCCTTCTGCGCGGTGGCGATGCGCCCGTTGTATGCACTTGTCATCACCACGTCGCCGGCGGCGAGCAGTTGCGGCGGCTGTGCGCCGGCTTCCCACCACTGGATGCTCGACTTGATATGGTCGAGCTTCTTGAACGCGCGCTCGGTACCGGCCTTGGTGCCGAGTACCTTATAGACCTCGTCCGGCTTGACGCCATCGGCGATCAGGGCGAACTCGAGCGTGAATTTGGCGCCCTTGCGCATGCCACGCTTGCCGGGGAATTTCTTGAGATCCCAGAAATCGGCCCACGAGGTCGGCGCGGTTTTCAGCGCATCCGAGTTGTAGGCGAGAATCGTCGACCAGACGAAGATGCCGATGCCGCACTCGGTCACAGCGGCGGGAACGAAGTCGGCCTTCGGCCCGATCTTGCTGTAGTCGATTTTCTCGTAGAGGCCTTCCTCGCAGCCGCGGGCAAGTTCCGGCGACTCGACCTCGACGACGTCCCAAGTGACGTTTTTGGCTTCGACCATGGCCTTGATCTTGGCCTGTTCGCCGTTGTACTCGCCGGGAATGACCTTGCTGCCGGTGGCCTTGGCATAGGGCTCATAGAATGCCTTGGCTTGTGCTTTCTGGTTGGTGCCGCCGAAGGAAATCACGGTGACGTCGGCGTGTGCCGTGCCGGCCAGAAGACTCATGGCAGCGAGGGCGATGGCGATCGGGCGGGTGTTCGAAGGGGAGCGGTTCATCGGGTTCTCCAGTTCTTTAGGATTGCAGGCGCTAGCGGGATAGGACTCAGGACAGGGTTCAGGATAGGTCAAAAAATGCATCTCACGCGCTGATCGCCGGATCGAGCGCGCGCAGTTGCTCTGGATTGATTCCGACATGGATCGCGTCGCCCATGTCGAATCGATGTTTGTGCTGGGCGGCCGGGGCCTTGATGATGATTTCCTTGCGCCCGGCCAGTTCGACACGTACGCGCAGATGGTCGCCGAGGTAGATGACTTCACGCACATAGCCGCCGAGGCGGTTGGCGCAGCCGAGCGACTGCACGTTGAGCTGGACGCATTCGGGGCGAACCGAGAGCACCGCGCGGTCGCCGCGCTTGACCGGGCTGCCGAGGCTGGCCTGCACGCGGGAGCCGTTGTCGAGCTTCACCTGGCACGTTTCGCCGTGCACCGACTCGACAGTGCCGTCGAGCGCGTTGTTCTCGCCGATGAAATTGGCGACGAAGTTGTTGGCGGGCTTCTCGTACAGCGCCGTCGGGCCGTCGATCTGCTGGATGACGCCGTTGTTGAACACGGCGATGCGGTCGGACATGGTCAGCGCCTCGCTCTGGTCGTGCGTGACGAAGACGATGGTGATGCCGAGTTCCTCGTGGATGTGCTTCAGCTCGATCTGCATGTGCTCGCGCAACTGCTTGTCGAGCGCGCCGAGCGGCTCGTCCATCAGCACCAGTTCGGGATCGAAGACCAGCGCACGGGCCAGCGCGACGCGCTGCTGCTGGCCGCCGGACATCTGCTGCGGGTAGCGGTCGGCGAAGCTGCCAAGCTGGACCATCTCCAGCGCCCGGGTGATCTTCCTGTCGATCTCGGCGGGCGGCAGCTTGCGGATCGCCAGCGGAAAACGCAGGTTCTCGCGCACCGTCATGTGCGGGAACAGCGCGTAGTTCTGGAAGACCATGCCGATGTTGCGCTTGTGCGGCGGCACCGTGTTGATGACCTTTTCGCCGAGGCGGATCTCGCCGCTGGTCGGCGTCTCGAAGCCGGCGAGCATCATCAGGCAGGTCGTCTTGCCCGAGCCGGACGGACCGAGCAGGGTGAGGAACTCGCCGCGCCGGATGTCGAGGTTCAGGTCGCGCACGATCAGGTTCTCGCCGTCGTAGGTTTTCTGCACCTTGCGGAAGGTCACGTGCGCTGCGTCGTCGTTCCGTAGTGTTGCCATGGCGTCTTGCCTCCATTCGGTCCGCTTGGCCCGTGCGGGTCGCGGGCGGGATGTCCAACCGGAAGAACCTGTTTTCTTCCGGCGTTGAGTTGATCATAGGGTGTCTATTGGTCAAAATGAGAACCAATTTTTTGCAATTTGGTGGGACCAATTCGGAGTGGAGCCATGGAACCGCACCTCATCATCGAACTGGTAATGCAATATCTGGACCGGCAGCCGGAAAGCGACAAGCTGCGCATCCGCCTGTACATGGCCCTGCGCCAGGCCATCCTCGACCGGACCCTGCCGCAGGGCGTGAAACTGCCGCCGACGCGGATGCTTGCAGCGGATCTGGCCATCGGCCGCAATACCGTGGTCCGCGCCTATGAGCAACTGCTCGTTGAGGGGTATCTGGAAGGGCGGGTCGGCGACGGCACCTACGTCTCCGACGTGGTCGACGCCGCCAGCAAGCCGGCAACGCCGAGGCGGCTGATCGGCACGCGACGCGAAGGCCTGTCGCGGCGCGGCACCGGAATCGTCAACAGCGCCGCCAGCAGCGTGATCCAGAATGGTGCATTCATGCCCGGGGTGCCCGATGTCGAGCAGTTCCCCTTCGGTTTGTGGCGCCGCCTCCTGGCCAAGTATCTGCACGCCGGGCAGGCGCGCCTGCTGCACTACAGCCATCTCGGCTACGGGCCGCTCAAGGTCGCGCTGGCCGGCTACCTGCGCGTGACCCGGATGATGGTCGTAGACCCGAAGCAGATCGTCGTGGTCAACGGCTCGCACCAGGCGCTCGACCTTTGCGCGCGCATGCTGGCCGATCCCGGCGACCGCGTCTGGATCGAGGACCCCGGCTACTGGGGCGCGCGCAACGTACTCAGTGCCGCTGGTCTGGCCATTCGTCCCGTTCCGCTCGATGCCAAGGGGCTGGCGCCGATACCGGAGGACTGGACCGAGCCGCCGCGTCTCGTGTTTACCTCGCCGTCCAGCCAGTACCCGACCGGCATCGTGATGACGCTCGACCGGCGGCTGGAGTTGCTCGAACGCGCCTTCGAATGCGGCTCGTGGATCATCGAGGACGATTACGACAACGAGCTCCGCTACGATGATCGCGCGGTCGCTTCGCTGTTCGGCCTGTGCCGCCGGCAACGGGTGATCTACATGGGCACCTTGAGCAAGGTGATGTTCCCCGGCATCCGCCTCGCCTACATGGTTCTGCCCGAGGATCTGGTCGACGCCTTCGTGATCGGCAATTCCGAGTTGTACCGGGGCGGGCGGATGACCGAGCAGGCGGCGCTGGCAGAGTTCATCGACGACGGTCACTTCACCGCACACATCAAGCGCATGCGCGGCATCTACCAGGAGCGGCGCGACATTTTGCGCAACGCAATGGAATCGTGCCTTGGCGACGCCGTCAGCGTTTCGGGCGGACACGCCGGGCTGCAGCTGCTCTACCGCTTCAACGCGCCGGTGGACGATGCGCAGATCGCCGCGCAGGCATTGGCCGAAGGAGTCGTTTCACGTCCGCTATCGATGTACTACGCCGATGGCCGGAATGTCCGGCACGGGCTCAATCTCGGCTTCGCAGCCGTGCCGGAGAGGCAGATCCCGCCGGCGGTCGCGACTCTCGCTGGCGTTATAGAGCGTGCCCTTTGATCAGCGAACGGAGTTCCGAAAAATTCCATCGTTGTACTCCAATGGAATTTTTGTCAGCGAAAACAAGTGGATGCGCTCGGCGGCTCTATAACTTTTGCTCTATTTATCTGCTTCTTCTGCTCGGTTATATTGGCGCGCCTTCGGGAGAAATCGAAGGAAAACGGGCCGCCTGGTGCGGCAACACCAGACGGCCCTGAACACCATCGCAACTTTTGGGAGAAGAACGAAAATGTCCGGCCAGCATGGTATCACAAAGGAATATTTTGATTTCGCCAGCGATCTGATGGACGAGTTGCACGATGCGATCGCCCTGATCAACGGGGCTCACGTCGACTGCCTTGATGACATCGAGCTGGAGCTCGACGAGGCGGGCCATCATGCCGCGCGCCTGCTCGGCATGGCGGCGAGGAAGCTGCAGGATGTTGTGACCGTTATCGATCAGAGCTCGTTTGCCTACGCGGCTTGCCTCGGCGCTCCGGCGGATCTGGCTTCCTGATTGCCTATTTACGGCACGCTGCGTCGATCAGGTGCCGGGCGATGCTTTCCGGGTTGGGTAGCGGCGGCAGTTGGTCGCGCGGGAACCACCCGGCGTCTTCGATTTCCGACGGGTCGGGCGTGATCTCGCCGCCCGCGTAATCCGCGAAAAAGGCGATCATCAGTGAATCGGGGAACGGCCAGGGCTGGCTGCGGAAATAGCGCAGGTTGGTGATTTCGACGCCGACTTCCTCGCGCACTTCGCGTACGGCGCATTGCTCGATGGTCTCCCCGGCTTCGACGAAACCGGCCAGCGCGCTGAACATGCCGGGCCGGAAATGCGGGCTGCGGGCGAGCAGCAGATCGTTTCCGCGTTCGACGAGCACCATCACCGCCGGCGAAATGCGCGGGTAGGCAAGCAGACCGCAGGCCGGACAGGCCATGGCGAACTCGTCCGATTTCATCGTCGTCGGGGTGCCGCAGCGTCCGCAGAAGCGATGGTTCCGGCGCCAGTCCATGAGCAGGCTGGCGCGTCCGGCGATGGCGAACGCTTCGGCGCCGGCCATGCCGTAAAGCGGGCGCAGCAGGGTCAGTTCGCCGGGGGCGTGATCAGGAAGTGAATCGACTTCGGCGGCGTAGCAGGGGCGTCCATCCCATTCGCCGACCAGCAGCGGCCGTTCCGGGTCGCCGTAATCGGAGGCGCGGCCGAGCAGGAAGGTTTTGCCGTGTTGCTCGTCGCTGACGATGAAAAACTGGTTTTCGCTGCGCAGCAGCCAGTAGCATTCGTTGTTCATGGCAGAGGGTGTTCAGATTTCCATCGTGTCGGCGAAAGTCAGCGCCTGCATCAGCGCCTGGTTGAACTGCTCCGCCGAAAGGCCAAGCATGCCCGCCTGGCTGGCGATGGCTTCACCATCCTCTCCCTCGCAGGCAATGGCCAGTTCGAGGAAAGGGCCGTAAACGCCGCCGTGGCCGAGCAGCGCATCGCAGATCGATTCGGGCAGGCTCATCGTCTCCAGCACCTGATCCATGCCGACACCGAGCAGCGCTTCGAGCATGGAGAAGGCGCCGGTGATGAACAGGTTGTCGTATTCACTCTTGGCGACGAGACCGTGTCCGATAATTTCCATCAGCCGGGCGCGGCACAGCGCGGTGTGCATCTGCGCCTGCGCCATCGGGTCCTTGCTCGCCGTGGCCAGCAGCAGCGACAGCCATTTGTTGAGCTTGTCGTAACCGAGGATCGTCACCGCGTGGCGGAACGACTGGATTTCGCAGGAGAGGCCGAATCCGGCCGAGTTGATGTAGCGCAGCAGCTTGTAGGACAGCGTGACGTCCTGCTTCAGCGCGGCCTCGATGTCCTTGACGTCGGCGTTTTTGCGCACCAGGTTGAGCACGCGGATGATCTGCGCCTGCCCCGGATTGAGTGCTTTGGCGGGGGCGTCGGACGGTCGCTTGAAGAACCAGGTGGCCGCCGCATTGACGCCGGCGTCGAGGCAATTCTGGAATGACTGGCGGTCGTACACGTTAAACGCCACGCCGATGCCGTAAGGCTGTGTTTGCGCCGCGAGCGTTTTCAACTGGGCGGGGGAGAAACGCTGCGCATTGAGACCCATGAAGCGGAAAGCGGTGCCCGACGACAGCGCTGTCTTGGCGTGCTCGTCGATCATCAGGCAGAGCGAGGAAGGACTTTCCTGCAAGCGGGAAATCAGGGCCGCGGCGTCAGGGGCGGCGAACGAAGCGCCCTGCAACTCGATCGTGGTATTCGCGGGTGGATTCCATTGCAACAGGCCGGCATCGCACGGAATCTTGCCGCAATGGAGGAAAACCTGCTTTTCGTCCGCCGGCCAGTAGTCGGCAAGCGAGGCGAGCGTCGCGGCGGCATCCGCCGTCGTCGCACCACCCACAAGGTGCAGGCAGAGGCGATTGGCCAGAATGCGGTTCTGGCGGTTGATCAGCGGTTGGCGGGAGATGAAGACATCGGGCATGGCGTTAACTCGGTCTGGCAGGCAAATGTTCAATCAGTGCGATTGCTGAGTACTCTCGGTGCTTTTGCATCGCCGGCATATTCGAAGGCGTCGGCGAAGAACTCGTGCTCGGGCAACCCGCATTGTCCGACAAAATCGCGTCGGGCGGCAGCGACCATGGCCGGAGCGCCGCAAACATAGACCTGATGAGCGGAAAGGTCGGGAATGTCCTGCATGGCGGCGAGGTGGACCAGGCCGGTGCGTCCTGTCCACTCGTCGTCCTGTGCGGATTCCGAGAGGACGGGCGTGTAGCGGATGTGCGCATGCGTGCGCATCCAGCCTTCGCTCAGCGTGTTCAGGTAGAGATCCTCGCGGCGGCGGCCGCCCCAATAGATTGTCATCGGGCGCTGCGACTCTTCGGCGAGAGCGTGTTCGACGATCGCCTTGACCGGGGCGAAGCCGGTGCCGCCGGCGATCAGCAGGATCGGCCGGGCCGACTCCTCGCGCAGGAAGAAGCCGCCGTGCGGGCCGTTGATGCGCAGCAGGTCGCGCTCCCTCATGGCGGTGAAGACGTGTTCGGTGAAATGCCCGCCGGGGATGCGCCGGATATGCAGTTGCAGGCGCGCGTCGTCGTGCGGGGCGTTGGCGAGGGAAAACGCTCGGCGGCGACCGTCCTTGAGCAGGATGTCGATGTACTGGCCGGCGAGGAATTGCAGGCGCTCGCTGGCCGGCAACTTGAGTTCGAGGAGCATCACGTCGGGTGCGGCGAGCGTCATTTTCTCCACGCGCGCCGGCAGCGTCTTGACCGGGATCTCGGCGGACGAACGAATTTCCCTCGCTTCGATGACGACATTGCTTTGCGCGCGGGCACAACAGAGCAGCGCGTAGCCAGCCTCCCGCTCGGCGGGGCCGAGGCCGACCGGCGGAATCTTTCCGTGGTCAACCTGTCCGCTCAGAACCTTGCTGCGGCAGGCGCCGCAGACGCCGTCACGGCAGCCGTAGGGAACCATCAGCCCATGGCGCAGCGCCGCGTCGAGAATCGGCTCATCCGCGCCGGCTTCGAAAACATGCCGGCCTGGCTCGACCGTGATCTGGAACCCCATGAAGTCTCCCGGCGGGGTGATTCCGGTAAAATCCCCGCGTGCAAACACTTCTGATTGTCGGGTGTGGCGACGTCGCCCGCCGAACCCTCCCGCTGCTGCTTGGCCGTTACCGGGTCATTGCCTTGGTGCGCGATCCGGTACAGGCGCCATTCTGGCGCGCCCAGGGCGTTCTCCCGCTGATTGCCGACCTCGATCAGCGAAACAGCCTGCGTCGACTGTCCGGCCTGGCCGATGTGGTGTTGCATTTCGCGCCGCCTCCGGAGCGTGGTGCCGGGGATCCCCGGATGCGTCGGCTGCTGGCGGCGTTGCGCAGCGGGAAAAGTCTACCACAGCGTCTGGTGTACATCAGTACGAGCGGGGTTTATGGCGATTGCGCCGGTGAGCGCGTGCCGGAAACCCGCCGTTTGCGCCCGCAGACACCACGTGCCCGGCGGCGTGTCGATGCCGAGCAACAGCTGCGGCGTTTCGGGCGCACTGCCGGAACGTGCCTGAGCATCCTGCGCGCGCCGGGCATCTACGCCGCCGACCGGCTGCCGCTCGAGCGCCTGCAGCGCGGCACGCCCGTGTTGGCCGCGGAAGACGACGTGTTTACCAACCACATCCACGCCGACGACCTGGCGATGCTGGCGGTCGCCGCTTTGCGGCGTGGCTTGCCGAACCGGGTGTATAACGCCTCGGACGCGTCGCATCTGAAGATGGGCGAGTATTTCGATCTCGTCGCCGATCGTTTCGGGCTGCCGCGTCCGCCGCGCATTTCGCGCGAGGAAGCGGAAAAGACGCTGTCGCCGGTTCAGCTGTCGTTCATGAGCGAGTCGCGGCGGCTGGATAACCGGCGCATCGGCCGTGAGTTGCGGGTAGGGTTGCGTTATGCGCAGGTCGTCGAGGGGATCGATGCCGCCTGGCGCGAAATAAACACTGGTGGCGTGTCTTGACAGGAATGCCGCGCAATTTTTGAGGATTTGCCGTGGAAAAATACTTTGCAACGTGTCCGCGCGGGCTTGAGCCGCTGCTGGCGGAAGACCTGACGAGCCTGGGGGGCGCTGACTCGCGGATCGTGCCCGGCGGCGTACATTTTTTGGCTGACTGGGCGACCTGCTACGCGGTTAACCTGCATTCGCGCATCGCTACCCGCGTGTTGTGGCGCGTGGCGCACGGAAGGTATGCGCGCGAGGACGACATCTACCGGCTGGCGCTGGACACGCCGTGGCCCCGGTGGTTTTCTGCCGAGCAGACGCTGCGCGTCGACGTGGTCGCCGTCAAGAGCCCGCTGAAGAGCCTGGAGTTCATCACCTTGCGCATCAAGGACGCGATCTGTGACCGCTTCCGCGCCGATACCGGCAAGCGGCCGAGCGTCGATACGCGCGAGCCGGGCGTGCGCATCCACGGCTTTCTCACCGCCGACGAATGCACGTTGTACATCGACACCTCCGGCGCGCCGCTCTACCAGCGAGGTTTGCGCCAGAAAACGGTGGAGGCGCCGCTCAAGGAAAACCTTGCGGCAGGCATCTTGCGCCTCTCCGGCTGGCAGCCCGGAATGCCCTTGCTCGACCCGATGTGCGGCAGCGGCACCTTCCTCACCGAGGCGGCGCAGGTGGCCCTGAACATCGCGCCCGGGGCGAGCGGGCGCAGTTTCGGCTTCCAGCGGTTGCGCAACTTCCAGCTGGATGTCTGGAGAGACTTGCTCGATGCCGCTCAGGAGGCCGAGAAACCGGCGCAGCACGCGCAGATTTTCGGCAGCGACATCTCGCCTGTGGCCGTGCGCGCGGCGCTGGCCAACCTCGATCGCGCCGGCCTGTTGCCGGCCGTGACCTTGAGTTCCGGCGATTTCCTCGAAATCGACGCACCGGCCGCCAGCGGCATCCTGATCGCCAACCTGCCGTACGGTGAACGCCTCTCCGATCAGGAGGAGCTCGCCGCGCTGTATCCGCAGCTCGCCAGCGCGCTGAAGCAGAAATTCGCCGGCTGGACGGCGTGTCTGCTGACCGCCGACCTGCGCCTGCCCAAGCTGATGCGCCTGACGCCCGGCAAGAAAACGCCGCTGTTCAACGGTGCCATCGAGTGCCGGCTGTTCGAGTTCAGGATGGTGGCCGGGAGCAACCGGCCTGGCCGGGGAAACTCAGAGGCCTAAAAGCCGACAGGCGTGCCGGGCAAGCGGCAGGCAGGCCGTCAGTCCCGGCGATTCGATGCCGAACAGGCTGACGAGACCGCCGATGCCGTGGGTTTCCGGGCCTCGCAGCACGAAATCGGCGGCCGGCTCGACCGGTCCGGAAATTTTCGGGCGGATGCCGCAGTAGTCGGGCGCCAGTGCCCGCTCCGGCAGATCCGGCCAGTATTTGCGGACCTCGGCGTAGAACCCGTCGGCGCGGCGGGGATCGATGTTGTAATCAATCGTATCGATCCATTCGACGTCCGGGCCGAAGCGCGCCTGTCCGCCGAGATCCAGCGTCAGGTGCACGCCCAGGCCGCCGTCTTCGGGAACGGGGTAGATCAGGCGCGAAAACGGCGCGCGGCCGCTCAACGCGTAGTAGTTGCCCTTTGCGAAGTGCGCCGGCGGAATGCGGTCAGGTGGATAGCCGGTCGTCGCATGCGCCAGGGCGATGGCCGCCAGGCCGGCGGCGTTCACGACATGGTCCGCCGCGAGGCGCATCGTCTCGCCTTCGCAGTCGATCTCCAGAACGATCGCGTTGGCGTTGCGGTCGATCCGGTTGACCATCGAGTTGGGCGAGAACACGGCACCGTGCGCTTCGGCATCACCGAGCAGCGCGAGCATCAGCGCGTGCGCGTCAATGATGCCGGTATTCGGTGAGTGCAGCGCGGCGACGCAGCGAAGTTGCGGCTCCATGGCGAGCGCTTCTGTCGCGCTCAACAGGCTGGCTTCGGCACCGTTCTCCCTGGCTTGCTGTTCCAGCTTTTCCAGGTAAGCGAGTTGCCCGGGTTGCGTGGCGACGATCAGTTTTCCGCAGCGGCGGTGGGCGATGCCGTGATCCGCGCAATAGGCGTAAAGATCGCGGTTGCCTTCGACGCAAAGGCGCGCCTTCAGCGAGCCCGCCGGGTAGTAGAGGCCGGCATGGATGACCTCGCTGTTGCGCGAACTCGTCTCCTGGCCGAACTCGGCGTGGCGCTCCAGAATGATCGTTTCGATGCCGCGCTGCGCCAGTTCGCGGGCGCAGGCCAGTCCGACGACGCCGGCGCCGATCACCACGGCGCCGGTTTTCTCGATGTTCATGTACTCGTCCCCCCGACGATGGATGCCGTCATCAGACCGGCACCGCAGTCTTGTCGACGACCTTGCGCAGGACGAAGCTCGAATGGACGCCGGTGACGCCCTGGATGCGCGTGATGCGGTTGAGCAGGAGTTCCTGGAAGGCATCCATGTCCTTGACGACGACCTTGATCTGATAGTCGGCGTCCTGTCCGGTGATCAGCAGGCACTCGAGAACTTCGGGAATCTGCAAAATCTGCCGCTCGAAGTTCTCGAAACGTTCCGGCGTGTGCTTGTCCATCGAAATGTAGATGAGCGCCATCAGCGTGTAGCCCAGGGCCTTTGCATTGATCAGGGCGCGGTAGCCGATCACGATGCCGGCTTCTTCGAGCGTGCGCACCCGTCGCAGGCACGGTGAGGGCGAGAGGCCAATGCGGTCGGCCAGGTCCTGATTGCTGATTCGCCCGTTTTCCTGAAGGATGCTCAGAATCTGGCGATCGTGGCGGTCAATCTCCATAAATTGCCCTGTTTTCTTTAACAAAAGAATAAAATTGCGCAGATGTGTTTTGTTCTTGTGTTTTGTTTCAAAACAATACGTTTTCGATCTAAAGAACGCAAGCACCTGCCGGAGTCTTTTGGCTATGATTCATCTCACCAAGAATACGTCCAGTCAAGGAGTTCGCTGTCATGATGCTGAAAAATCCCGCTGCCAAATATTCCGCCTTCCCTCCGGTTCAACTCGATGACCGGAAATGGCCAGGACGCACGATCACCCAGGCGCCGATGTGGATGAGCACCGATCTGCGGGACGGCAATCAAGCGCTGTTCGAGCCGATGAACGTCGAGCGCAAGATGCGCATGTTCAAGCGGCTCTGCGCGATCGGCGTGAAGGAAATCGAAGTCGCGTTTCCGTCGGCGTCGCAAACCGATTTCGACTTCGTGCGCAAACTGATCGAGGAAAAGCACATTCCCGACGACGTGACCATCGAGGTGCTGGCGCCGGCGCGCGAGGCGCTGATCCGTCGCACCTTCGAGGCGCTCAAGGGCGCGCGCCGGGCGATCGTGCATATCTACAACGCCACCTCGCGGCCTTTCCGCGAAATAGTCTTCGGGATGGAGAAGGCCGAGGTCATCGGCATGGCGGTCTCGGCGGTCAAACTCGTTCGACAGCTCTGCGAGGAAAACCCCGGCACCGAATGGGTGCTTGAATACAGTCCGGAAACCTTCACCGCGACCGAACTCGATTTCGCGCTGGAAGTGTGCAACGCCGTGACCGAAGCGTGGGGCGCGACGCCGGAGAACAAGATCATCCTCAATCTGCCGACCACCGTCGAGATGGCGACCCCCAACGTCTATGCGGACCAGATCGAGTGGATGCATCGGCATCTCGCCCGCCGCGACAGTATCCTCATCAGCCTGCACCCGCACAACGACCGCGGCACCGCCGTGGCGGCGGCTGAACTCGGGTTGATGGCCGGCGCCGATCGCGTCGAGGGCTGCCTGTTTGGCAATGGCGAACGCACCGGCAATGTCGATCTCGTGACGCTGGCGCTCAACATGTACACGCAAGGCGTCTCGCCGAACCTCGATTTCTCGGATATCAACGCCGTGGCCCGCGACTACGAGCATTGCACGCAGTTGCCGATCCATCCGCGCCATCCCTATGTCGGCGACCTGGTATTCACCGCCTTCTCGGGGTCGCACCAGGATGCGATCAAGAAGGGCTTTGCGCGGCAGCGGCCCGAGGAATTGTGGAACCTTCCGTATCTGCCCGTCGACCCGGCCGACCTCGGGCGCAGCTACGAGTCGGTGATCCGCATCAACAGTCAGTCGGGCAAAGGGGGTATCGCTTATCTTCTGGAAACCGAATATGGCGTGGCCATGCCGCGGCGTCTGCAGGTGGAGTTTTCCGGCGAGGTCCAGCGCTACACCGATACGCACGGCGGCGAGATGGAAGCGGAAGATATCTGGGCGCTGTTTTCCAGAACCTATCTTGAAAGCGAAGCGCCTTTACGGTACGTCGAGCATCACCTGTTCGAGGAAGGCAGTGCGCAGGGCATTCGCCTGACCGTACAGAAAAACGGCGAAAAACATGTCCTGACCGGGCGGGGCAATGGTCCGATCGATGCGGCCGTGCATGCGCTGGGGACGATCGGTATCCCGGTCCAGGTGCGCAGCTACGAGGAAAAGTCGATGGGCAAGGGCGAGGACGCCAAGGCCTGCGCTTTCATGGAGGTGATGCTGGCGGGCGGCGACCGGGAGTGCTATGGCGTCGGGATGGACGCCAACATCGTCACCGCCTCGATCCGGGCGCTGATCAGCGGCGTGGATCGCCTGCAAGGCAGCGGGCAGGCATAGTTGCCGACAACACTTGGCGCGGCGGGGGATGGCGCGACCGTCACCGCTCGTCGCCAGGCTTGCCGTTTCCTTGTCCGGTCAGGCTGAGACGAACAAGGTCGGGAACGCCATGCACTCCGAGTTTGGTCATCATCCGCGCTTTGTGAACTTCGACGGTACGGGCGCTGATGCCCAGGGTATTGGCAATCTCCCGGTTGTGTTTTCCGGCGACGACGAGGCTCATCACCTCACGTTCGCGCGGCGTCAACTGCTGCAGCAAGCCGTCGAACTCGGTTCGCGCGTGATCTTTCGTTTCCTCCTCTGACTGGCGCGAATAGGCCTCCTCGATTGCACGGAGAAGCTTGTCGTGGTCGATCGGCTTTTCCAGGAAGTCCACTGCATTGGCCCGGAACGCTTCCCGCGCCGAACCGACATCGCCGTGGCCAGTCATGATGATGACCGGGATCGTCGAGCCTTTCTCCAGAAGACTTTTTTGCAAGGCCAGGCCATCCATGCCCGGCATCCTGATGTCGATCAGCAGGCAGCCCAGCCAGTCAGGGCGGTAGGCTCGGAGAAAGCTCTCGGCATCGGCGAACAGGGCAACGGCGTGCCCGTTTATTCCAAGCAGCAGGCCCAAGGCGTCGCGCACAGAGGGGTCGTCTTCGACAATGAATACGGTGTATTGGTTAATCGGCATCGTCAGTCAATTCTTCGAGTGGCAGGATCAGTTTGAACATTCCGTGATTCGCCTCTTCGGCGAGCAGCGTACCCCCGTGAGCTTCCGCGATTGCCCGGCTGATGGCAAGGCCCAGTCCGAGTCCGCTAGATTTCGTGGAGTGGAAAGGTTCGAAAACCCTCTTTACCGCGTTCCTTGAGAGTCCCGGGCCGTTATCTGCGACTGTAATGCATAGCTTGGCATCGTCGGTGACGATTGCAGTCACCTCGACGCGCGGGTCGTCGGGACGTTTTTCCGACAAGGCCTCGAATGCATTGGATATGAGATTGCGCAGCACGACCTCCATTTGCATGCGATCGGCAAGAAGGAAGGCTTCCGGCGCGGGCGCGACGGACAACTCGATTCCGAGTTGCGCCGCCTTTGCGCGAAGCGAGTCCGTACCGGAGGCGAGAAGGTCACGGGCGGTGATTCGCTCGATACGGGTTGCGCCGGTACGAAAGAAATCGCGTAGCCGTCGAACGACTTCGGCGGCACGACGGGATTCCGATACCATTCGGCCAATCGTGTCGCTCAAGCGACTCCCGGTTTCGCCACGTGCCAAGAGTTGTTCGCATACCGTTCCGTAAGCGGACAACGCCGTCAATGGCTGGTTGATTTCATGGGCCAGCGCGCCGGCCATTTCGGCGGCGGCGGCCAGTCGCAAGGTCTGCTTGAGTTCAGCGTTTATGCGCTGCCTTTCATCGATCAGCACGCCGATGTAGAACCCGACCGACGCGAGGACTGCGGCCATCATTTGCATTTCAAAAACCATGGAGTCCAGCAGCCGCAACCACTGCACGGCCACGATGACTCCCGTCTGCAGAATGAACGCGGCAATCGCCGCACCGGCGAATCCTTGTGCCGCGGCTGCCCAGACCAGTGGCAGGAACATGAGATGGAAATACTTGAAGTCGTCGACTTCCCAGCGACCAAAGGCGATACCGACCATGATGACGGCCAGGCTGGTGTAGCCAAGCGTGTCCCAGCGCACGAGTACCTGCCTGAGGCGTCCATGGTGCTCAATGAGCATCCAGAAGAACGGCATCGCGGCAATCGCGCCGACACAGTCGCCGATCCAGAAGCGCAAGACCAGAAGTCGCCACTCTTCTGCCGGGATTAGTCCCGAGAAGAAGAGGAGGAGCAGGTAGATACAACTGGTCAGGAAGGTGCCGAACACGACGACGGCCAGCCAGAAGAAGAAGTTGCGCTGGTTGCTCAATCCGCCCGAAATGTTGAAGTTTCTCCGGATGATGTCGGCGATCCCGCTGTAGCAACCGGCGAGGCAGGCCGACTGGATCAGCGTATTGAGCAGTGGGGAAGGCAGCCCGCGAACCAGCATTTCCCCGATCAGCAGCGCAACGAACCAGGGAAGGATCGTGTCGCGGCCGTGTTTCATCGAGACGGCGAGCCCGAGTGCGAGTGCGGGATTCCACGGGGTGATGTTCAATCCGTGTGTCGCGTGGAGGAAACTGCCCCAGTCGAGAGCGACGTAGGCGGCGATGAACGCTGTCCAGCGTACAAGTTTGGTTGTTCTCTCTGACATGGAGGCAATCTGATGTGACGAGTCAGTCGGAATTCTCGCTCCGCCGCGCAATTTGCGCATCCGTGTTTCCCGTACGTGATGTTCCGGCCACCGGTGAAATGACCTCGTGGCAATGTCGCGAGGAGGGGCTGCGCGGCCCATTGCGGTAGCGCCCGTCGGCATTTTTCCTTAGTGGTAATGCCGAATTTTCGTGACTTGCCAATTTTCCTAATATCGCCAGCGATCGAGCGTCTACTTGTGCTGCTTTGCAAGGGGCGGACGAGTGTGCAAATGTCGATTTGTTTCAGGAGCAGCCATGTTCTTTATCCATGAATTTGTCATTGTATTTCTTAAGCTCTTCGTTGCGTCCTGCCTCGCGGGAATGGTCGTGATGGCTTTTTTTTAGCCTTGCCGCCAACCGTGCTGAAGATGGGGGTTGGCGTCCACCGCCAGGTTTGCTGATCCGGCAGGCAGTAGCGCGGATTGCGTCCTTCTGTTGTTTTCACATTTCAGGAAGAAATATGCTGCGTTTCCAGAATTATCTGTTCGTCCTCCTCAAACTCTTTGCTGCATCCTGCCTGGCGGGGATGATCGTGATGGTGTTCGGCAACGTGGTGTTGCGCTACGCCTTCAACAGCGGCATCACCGTCTCGGAAGAGCTCTCCTCGTGGGGCCTGACGTGGATGACCTACACGGCCGGCCTGATCGCCCTGCGCGAGCACGGCCATCTCGGCTTCGATGCCGTCCTCACCAAGTTCCCGCCACTGGTCCAGCGCATCCTCCTGGCCATCGCCCACGTCCTGATGATCGGCATGATGTGGCTCTTCCTCGACGGCAGCTGGCAACAGACCGTCATCAACCTCGGCAACATGGCCCCCGCCTCCGGCATCTCGCTGGGCGCCCTCTACGGCGTCGGCATCGTCTTCAGCGTCATCGCCATCCTCGTCCTGCTCGGCGACCTCTAC
>JARFTZ010000060.1 GCA_029289235.1 Gammaproteobacteria bacterium | reverse complement strand
CAACTTCGTATTACGCTCTTTCGTGGTCATGGTTTGCCCTCCCAACGGGTTCAAGGTCGATCTGCACAATCAACCTCTTACCATGACCACCTCTCCGCTTTCTAGCGCCGATGCTTTTGCACATAAGACGGCACACTACCGACGAAG
The DNA here is from genome assembly GCA_029289235.1 of Gammaproteobacteria bacterium. Taxonomy (GTDB): domain Bacteria; phylum Pseudomonadota; class Gammaproteobacteria; order Burkholderiales; family Rhodocyclaceae; genus Propionivibrio. The sequence continues at coordinate 149,277 of JARFTZ010000060.1, read as the reverse complement.
ATTCTCTCTGACAGGAGGTGGGAGGCTCCCCGAGATGGTGCCATGGTGGGGTGGAATGCACGGTTTTGGCTCACTGTTTTCGACTTCATGTTATTAAGGTGCTGATATAAAACATAAATAAGTTCTGGAATATTGTTTGCTTACATCCGTCAATTCTTTTCAGGGGGATGTATGGAAGCATTGAAATCAGGGAGTGACGTTCTTTTCATTCTGCTCGGCGGCATCATGGTGCTGGCGATGCACTCCGGTTTTGCATTTCTGGAACTCGGAACGGTGCGCAAGAAGAACCAGGTGAATGCGCTGGTCAAGATCCTCGTTGACTTTTCGGTGTCGACGATCGCGTACTTCTTCATCGGTTTTTCGGTCGCCTATGGTGTGAATTTCTTCTCCGGCGCCGAGGTGCTGATGGAGAAGAACGGCTTCGAGCTGACGCGTTTCTTCTTCCTGCTGACCTTCGCGGCGGCGATCCCTGCGATCATTTCCGGCGGCGTTGCCGAGCGCGCGCGCTTCAACCCGCAGCTGATCGCCACCTTCGTCATCGTCGGCTTCATCTACCCCTTCTTCGAGGGCATCGCCTGGAACCAGGCGTTCGGCATCCAGGCATGGCTGAAGTCGGCGTTCGGTGCGGAATTCCACGACTTCGCCGGCTCCGTCGTCGTGCATGCGATGGGCGGCTGGATCGCGTTGCCGGCCGTGCTGCTGCTCGGCGCGCGCTATGGGCGCTACACGAAGGAGGGGCGCATCTCGGCGCACCCGCCGTCATCGATTCCCTTTCTCGCGCTCGGCGCGTGGATTCTTACCGTCGGCTGGTTCGGTTTCAACGTGATGAGCGCGCAGACGGTCGACAAGATTTCCGGCCTCGTCGCGATCAATTCGCTGATGGCGATGGTCGGCGGCACGCTGGTGGCCACGCTGCTCGGCAAGAACGACCCCGGCTTCGTGCATAACGGCCCGCTCGCCGGCCTCGTCGCCGTCTGTGCGGGTTCCGACCTGATGCATCCGATCGGTGCGCTCGTCGTCGGCGGCGTCGCCGGCGCGCTGTTCGTCCAGATGTTCACGCTGACGCAGAACCGCTGGAAGATCGACGACGTGCTCGGCGTGTGGCCGCTGCACGGTCTGTGCGGCGCCTGGGGCGGCATCGCGGCCGGCATCTTCGGCCAGAAGGCGCTCGGCGGCGCGGGTGGTGTGGCCTTCATGTCGCAGCTGACGATGACCGTCATGGCAATTGCCATCGCGCTGATCGGTAGCGCGATCATCTATGGCTCGCTCAAGGCGACGCTCGGCCTGCGCCTCGACCGCGAGGAAGAATACGAAGGCGCAGACCTTTCGATTCACCGCATTAGCGCGACGCCGGAGAACGAGTCGAACTGGTGAATTGCAGTCGGATGAATCACTCTTTGTCGAGCGGCAACAGTATCTTGATCGTGGTGCCCTTGCCAGGCTCCGAGTCGACGAATATCCGCCCCTGGTGAGCCATGATGACGCGGTAGCAATAGCTCAGTCCGAGCCCCCAGTTTTCCTGTCTATTGCCGGTGCTGTAGAACGGCATGAAGATCTTGTCGAGGTTCTGTTTTTCGATGCCGCGGCCGTTGTCGGATATCGAAATGTCGGCCCAACTCTTGTTCTTGTGTATTTCAACGGTGAGGATGCGTGGATCGTTCTCCATTGCCTGGATGGAGTTGTTCAGGATGTTGGTGAACACCTCCTTCATGTGTTGCGGATCGAGCAGAACCATGAGGGGGGAGTCGTCGGCGGAATAGCGCACCGTGATTTCATCCTGCTTCAATTGATCCAGTGAACGCTCAATGATCTCCTTGATGTTCGATGCGGACAGGTTGAGCGAGGTCACGGCGAACTTGGACTGGATACCGTTCAGCGTGGTCAGCAGTTCCTTTGAGTTGTGGATGATGCGGTCGGCATGGGCGATGGCCGACGGCGCGTCCTCGATCTTGCGCTTGAGCGATTCCGCATCCACCAGGACGGCCATGGCGAAGTTCTTGATCATGTGGTTGTAGAACCTGATCCCGGAATTGGTGATGTCGAACGAACGGAAGATGTTTGTGCGAACGTTATGCAGGGAAAAATAGAGATGGTTGAAGCGGTAGAGGGCGAGTAGCAGCGTGATGAAGGACACCAGCATGATATGGGGGTAGTACTCGATGATGTTCCCCTCGACGAGGATCGACACGGGAAAGAAGTGCATGGAGTTCTCGGCGGTCGTCAGGGAGATCAGTCGTTTCGGCGACCACCACAGGAACGTGATGAACATGAGAATGATCGACGTGTATCCGGAGGCGATGAGAAAGTAATAGCTGCGGAAGTACTTGATCTTCGGCGTCCCGAAATAGTTGTAGATCATCATCATGCAGCCGAAGGCGATGTAGGAGTGATTCACCACGCTGGTCACCATATGGATGTTCTCGTCGATGCTGTAGAAATCAGCGAAGCTGATGATGTCCTGGTAGGGTGAGACAAACACTGCCCGGTAGACGTATTCGTAGGCCCAGGGCGAATAGATGAAGAACTGCAGAAATTGCGGGATGGCCAGAACGCCGTAGAGAGCCATGTTCTTGCGCAACGGCTTGAGAAAGGAGAGCGGAAAACAAAGCGCCGAATAGATGAAGATGACAATGCCGAAGTTCATCGCCGTAATGATCTTGTCGGCGGTACCGAACAGCCCGATGGGGAAGGTGGGCAGTAGTTTGGTGATCAGCACCTTTTTGGCGAACAGGTTTTGATAGAGCTCGCGCTGGTCGAGGTACTGGATGTAGGCAATGAAGCAGAACACCGAGATGATCCAGCCGGCGGTCAGCAGGAACAGGAAGATTCTGGTATCGCCCTTTTCCTTGTACAGGATGAAGATGGAAAACGCGATCAGGATGATCGCCAGATAGATCATCACGGCGTTTCTCCGTGATTTGGAACGGTTTTTCCTTGACTCATGAAAAGCCGCCTTTCGGGGGAGGGGTCAGAAGCGGATGGATTGTCTCAACAGGTCGATCGATTGCGAGTTTTTGAGGATCTTCACAATGTCGCTGGAAGTCTTCATTTCAAGTTTCTTGAGGATGTTTCCGATATGCGTCTTGACCGTCGATAGTTCGATGCAGCGAATGTGCGAAATCTCGTTCCGGCTTCGTCCGTCGCAGAGCAGGAGGAGGATGTCCAGTTCGACCTGCGTCAATACCCGGACGATGTGCAGGATCAGCTTGATCGATTCCTGGTTGCCGCGCAGGTTGACGAATTCCTTGCGCAGCTTCTTGGCGATCAGTGGTGACGGTGTCGACTGGTCGATGTACGCCAGTTTGACCGCCGAGAGAATTTCCTCGGGGTGTGCGTTCTTGAGCAGATAATCGACAGCGCCGATCTGGAAGGCGTTGAAAACGGTTTCGTCGTCCTCGAGTACTGTGGACATGATGATCTTCACGGAACTGAGCGCCGAACAGATCTGCGTGGCGGCGGTGATCCCGGCGCGATCGTTTTCCATGATCACGTCCATGAGGATCACGTCGGGGCGTTGCTTGAAGGCGATAGCCACGGCCTCTTCCCCGGACGAAGCCGTTCCGACCACCTCGATGGCGGGGTCGCTCGAAAGAACCTCGCGAAATCTCTCGCGAAAGGTCTCCATGTCGTCAACAATCAGGACTCGGATCATGGCTCAATACTTTTCTGCCAACATGGCAATCAGTTGCTGTTCCTTTTCCATGTGAATGCGTCGCGCATTCTCGATCTGGAGGTTGCTGCAGATTTCCAGGGCACGCAATTGGTCGGCCTGGTTGAATTCGGTGACTTTGACGCCATGGAGCTCCTTGAGAATCTTCTCGTTCCTCCGGTCATACTCGATTGCCCAGTCCAGTTGCAACCTGGCCGAATCCCTGGCGGCCTGGATCACGATGCCGCGGAGTTCCTCAGGCAACTTCTTGAGAAACCTGCCGCTGAGGATAACCGGCATCGCCATGTAGTTGTGGGCGGTTCTCAGCACATATTTCGAACTTTCGAAAAATCGCATGCCGAGTATCGAGGTCATGGTGTTTTCAGCACCGTCGACCTGGCCTGATTCAAGCGCTGAAAACAGGGCCGGATACGCGGTCGGTGCAGGATCCGCGCCCAGCGCACGCCAGGCATCCAGCTCGCTCGGGCCCGTCATGGCCCGGATCTTGAGTCCGCGCAAGTCATCGAGGCGCCGGATCTCCTTGCGAGTGAAGACATTGCGCAGCCCCTCGGTGTAAACGCCGACAAAATGGTCGCCCCGCCTTTCCATTACCGTTTTGACCAGCTTCTCGTTGACTTCACTGCCGATCACGGCCTTCATGTGGCCCCAGTTCCTGAAGGTGTAGGGGGCGCTGTAGATGTCCATCTCGGGAACGAAGTTGGCGTACTTCGCCGAAGAGTGCACGGTGAAGTCGACGATCCCCTCCTGCATCCCTACCGCCAGTTGCTCTTCATCGCCGAGGACCGCATCGACGAGTATCTCGACCCTGATCCGCCCATCGCTTCGATCTTCCACCAGTTTCTTGAAGAGCACGATGCCCTGGTACATGCCGCTGATCTTCGGGTTGTTCGTCACCGCGTTCAACACAAAAGGTTCAGGCAGCGCTTTTGCTTTCGATGCCCGGGACAGTCCCGAAACGGTGAAGGCCAGAACCACGGAGGCAAATAACGCAGGGAAAATAAGTTTCATGATGACGACAGGTTAACTACCGGTTGCGCGCTAGCGGAACAGCCGCCGGAAACGCCGTTTCCGGACTAATCTTCAGGTAACGGCTGCCTTCCGGTCGACTGCCACTGGCTTGGGGAAGCTTATAGCGAGTTTCCCGAGCGTTTTCCAGGTGGATGTTTTCTCCACCCGTTGGGTGGAGCGCTTATCCACCCTTCCGGTGGAGTAAACATCCGCCCCAAGGGTGGATGAAATTTCCACCTTCCGAGCGACAAAAAATAGTTGTTAGATACCTCCCGCAACGCGATCGGAACGCTTTGAAGAACATGCGTACGGATCGTGACTGCCAATGTCGGACAAGGCTTGGCATGCGAGGTTGTTAAACGATAACCAGGAGGGAAGACATGAGATTCAAAAGGGTTTTAGCACTTGGAATGCTTGCGGGCGTATTTGCGATCGGTGCGCCAGTCATGGCCCAGGAAAAGGCAGAAGTGACGCTGAAAGCCGTGACCAACAATCCGAAGAACAGCGGTCACTACCGTGGACTTGAAATCTACAAGCGCATGGTGGAAGAGCGGACCAAGGGGCGCGTGCGAGTGCAACTTTACAGCGATGCCGTTCTCGGTGACGAGGAGCAAATGGCCGAGGGAATGCAAATGGGCACCGTCGACGTGATGATGGCGGCGGCGGCGAAGTACGCGAATTTCGTCCCGGAAATGGACCTGTACAGTCCCCCGTATACCTTCAAGAGCTGGGACCACCTGAATGCGGTCCAGAACAGTGAAGTCGACGCCACCATCGCCAAGAAAGTCAAAGAGCGCCGGGGAGACATCTACCTCGGGCTGTTTACCGACGGTGCCCGAAATGTGTTCACAAATAAGCCGGTCAAGACGCTGGACGATCTCAAGGGTTACAAGTTGCGGACGATGACCGGACCGAACGAACTGGCGGCATGGAAGGCTTTTGGCACCAACCCCACGCCGCTGGCGTACACCGAGTTGTACTCGGCTCTGCAGGTCGGTGTGGTTGACGGCGCGGAAAACACGATGACTTCGCTCCTCGGCATGAAGTTCTGGGAGAGCTGCAAGTTCGTCCTGCGTACCGAGCACAGCTATCTGGCACTGCCGTTCTTCATGAGTGCCAAGGCCGTGGCCAAGGTGCCGGCCGACCTGCGCGAAACAGTCATCCAGGCCGGCAGGGACACCGCCAAGGAGCAGGTCAAGATGGCGATCCGGATGGACAAGGAGAGCGAGGAAACACTGAAGAAGAACGGCGTCCAGGTCTTCGAAATGTCCAAGGAGGACAAGGATAAGGCCATCGCGCTGATGCAACCGGTGCTCGACGCCAATGCCAAGCGGATAGGCATGGAAAAAGAGCTGGCGATGATTCGCGAGCTGGGCAAGAAATTCTGAGTCTGCCGACAAGGGAGCGGCAGTGTTGCCGCTCCCGGCTCTTACCGGGAGGTAGTGCTTTGTCCTCAAGTCTTGTAAATGCGGCAATCAACAGGCTCGCCAGGCTGCTGGAAAAACTGATGATATTTCTGGTGACCGCGATGATGCTGTCGCTGTTCTGGCAGGTTTTCACGCGTTTTGTCCTCAAGGTGCCGGCGACGTGGACTGAAGAAATCGCGCGCTACACCTTCATCTATCTGGTGATGATCGGTGCGTCGCTGGGTGTGAAAAACTCCGTGCATTTCGGCATGACCCTGGTCTCCGACAAGCTGCATGGCCGGACGCGCGATCTTTACCAGCGCTTCGTCATCAACGGAATCATCATGATCTGCGCGATCTTTCTCGTCTATTACGGCATCGAGTTTACGCGCATGTACGGCCTGAATCGGGTCTCGCCGACTTTTTTGACCCCGATGGCCTGGGTGTTCGGAATCGTTCCGGTCAGCGGCTTCCTCATGATCGTCTTTTCCTTCCAGAACATGATCTACGGCGATTTCAGCAGGGATCCGCACGCCCATTCGGCGGACGGCAACGAGGTCCATTAAGGGACGCGCCAATCCGGCGCGGGGTGGCTCGGTAAAAAAACTTGTGGGGGACGTGTTGTGGAAATATTTCTATTCTGGCTGTTCGGCAGTTTTCTGGTGCTGATGCTGATGGGAGTGCCGCTGGCATTCTCGCTGTTCATGTCGACCTTCCTGTCAATGGCGCTGGCCAGCGACGTTACGCCGGTGCTGGCCATCCAGCAGATTCTCAAGGGTGTTGATTCATTCCCGGTACTCGCCATCCCGATCTTTTTCCTTGCCGGCGACCTGATGAACAAGGGGCAGGTGTCCGAATACCTGATCCGCCTGTGCATGAGCCTGATCGGCTGGGTGCGCGGGGCGTTGGCCTATTTCACGGTCATCGTGTCGATGGTCTTTGCCGGAACCACGGGAAGCTCGGCCGCCGAAGCCGCCGCCATCGGCTCGGTATTCATCCCCAACCTCATCAAGCGCGGCTACGGGAAGGCCTTTTCCGTCGCGCTGGTGGCCTGTTCGTCGGTGATCGGCATCATCATTCCGCCGAGCATCTTCATGATCATTTACGGTTCGTTCGGCAACGTCTCCGTCAGTGCGATGTTCATCGGCGGAATCCTGCCGGGCGTGCTGTTCGGAGCCAGCCTGATTCTGATCGCGTTTATCTGGTCGACGAAGTACGACTATCCGCGCGAGATGGAAAAGATGGCCTCGAAGGAGGAAATCATCGCCTCGTTGAAAAAAGGCATCTGGCCGATCGGCGTCCCGATTCTCCTGATCGGGGGTATGGTTGGCGGGCTGTTTACCCCGACCGAGGCATCGCTGGTCACGGTGATCTACACCCTGGCGATCACCATGTTTCTCTACAAGACGGTCAAGCTGGGCGACCTGCCGCACATGCTGAAGCAGACGGCGATGGGCGCGGCGATCCCGCTGTTCTGCCTGGCGACGGCCGGAGCCTACGGGTACCTGCTGGCGTACTACAACGTTCCCGATTTTGTCGGCGAAGCGGTCATTTCGGTCACTACCAACCCGCATATCATCATGCTGTTCATCATCCTCGCCTATCTGGTGATCGGGACGTTCATGGACGGCGTGCCGGCGATCATCATCCTGCTGCCGATCACACAGAAACTGGCGGAAATCTGCCACTTCAACCCCTTGCATATCGGCCTGGTGGTGTGTTCCACCATGGCGCTCGGCTTGCTGACGCCGCCATACGGCCTGTGCACGCTGATCAGCTGCGCGATCGGAAAGTGCAAGCTGGAAGATGCGGTCAAGCCGCTGCTTCCCATGTTCGGGCTGCTGTTCAGCGTCATTCTGCTGATTGCCTTTCTGCCGGACGTGGCGCTCTGGCTCCCGCGTCTGCTGGTACCGAAGCTGGTCCCGGCGACACCGATGTAGGCAGGTTTGTCCAAACGGCTGGCTAGCCAGTCGATACCCGGAGTAACAATCAATGAAAAAGATAGGTGTTGTCGGGCTGGGAATCATGGGCTTCTCGATGGCCGACAATCTGTTGAAGGCCGGCTACCCGCTTTGCGTGCATAACCGGAACCCCGCCAGGGCGAAGGAACTGGTGGAGCGCGGGGCCGTGGCGTGCGCGACGCCGGCCGAGGTTGCCGCGTGCGCCGACGTCGTGGTGGTCATGGTCAAGGCGGACCAGGACGTCGAGGAGGTCGTGATGGGCGAACACGGTCTCGTCAAGGGAGCCCGGCCCGGACTGGTCATTCTCAACAGCACCACGATCCTGCCTTCGACCAGCCGGCGCCTGGCTGCCGCTGTCGCTGAACAGGGCATCGACATGCTGGATTGCCCGGTGACCGGCAGCGCCCCGCAAGCCAGGGACGCCAAGCTGGCCTTCATGGTTGGCGGCAGGAAGGAATCCTTCGAGCTGTGCAAGCCGATTCTGCTGGCCATGGGGAAGGCCGCGTATTACCTGGGCGAGAGCGGCACCGGTTCATACGCCAAGCTGGCCAACAACACCATGTATGCGATCAACCTTCTCTCCTTTGTCGAAGCCGTTTCCATCGCCAGCAAGGGCGGCATCGACCCCGAACTGTTCATCGAGATCGTTGGCCAAGGAGGCGCGAAAAGCGCCGTCTCCGAGGCCAAGTTGCCGAAGATTCTGGACCGGGATTTTTCTCCCGCCTTCTCGCTGGCCATGATGAACAAGGATCTCGGGCTGGTTTCGACGTTGACCGGTGAACTGGGCGTGGCGACGCCGGTGTTTGCTGCGGTCAAGGCCGTCCTTGGCCAGGCGCTTGAGCAAGGGTGGGGCGACGAGGATCTCAGCAGCGTGGTCAAGCTATACGAAGCGTGGGACAACCACGTGATCCGGAAACAGGAATAGGGAAACGCTATGAACGTACTTTTACTGGGCGGGACCGGGGTGATCAGCCGCGAGATCGTCCGGCAGTTGCTTGTGGCCGGGCACGCAGTGACGGTCTTCAACCGGGGCAGCAGGAGCCTGCCCTCAAGTGGCGCAGTACGCCAACTGGTCGGCGACCGCCGCAAGCGCGCGGAATTCGAGGCGGCCATGCGCCAGACGCGCTACGACGTGGTCATCGACATGATCTGCTTCAACGCCGACGACGCACGTTCGACGATCCGGGCCTTCGGCGGAAACGCCGGCCAGATCATCGTGACCTCCAGTGTCGCCGCCTACAAGCGGCCGTATCAAAGCGTTCCCACGGTGGAGGCCAAGGAGGTGCTGTGGGACGACCCGGTGTTTTCCTACGCCTTCGACAAAGCCGAGATGGAGCGGGTGCTGCGGGAAGTCGTCCAGCGGGAACAACTGCCGATCACCATCGTTCGTCCGTCGCTGACCTACGGCCCGGGGGCCGCCAACATCGGCGTACTTCGGCAAAACTACGGGATTGTCGACCGCATCCGCCGCGGCAAACCGCTGGTGATGTTCGGCGACGGCTCCACCTCCTGGAGCTTTACCTTTGTCCCCGACCTGGCGAAGGCGTATGTCGGCCTGGCGGGAAACCCGAAAAGCTTCGGCGAGGATTTCCACGTGACCAGCGAGGAGCGCAACGTCTGGGAGGACCTGTACCTCGAGTTCGGCCGGCTTGTCGGCATCACGCCGGAAATCATCCATCTGCCCTCCGAACTGCTGCGCAAGGCGGCGCCCAATCTGTGCTCGCACCTGTACTTTGAAAAGACGTACGCCGGCTTGTTCGACAACACGAAACTCCGGAGCGTCATCCCGGATTTCCGGGCGACCATCTCGCTGCATGACGGGTTGAAGTCGATCCTCGCCTGGTACGAAGCCGAGGCGCACGAAGTCGATCCCGAGAAGGACGCCCTCGAAGACCGGTTGGTGGAACTCCACCGCGAGTTTGCCGGGCGGTTGGCCAACCTTTACGTGAAATAGCAATGTGCCGGGAGCCGAAATGAAAACGGTAGCCGCGATCTATACGGCGATTTCGATCATCGAGCCGATCAAGGCCCTCTTCAGCGAACTGATGCCTGGGCACCGCCTGGTGAATGTCTATGATGACAGCCTGATCCCCGACGTCATCAGCGCCGGGAACAGCGTCACCACCGACATCCGCCGCCGTCTGCTGGCTTACTGCCGGGCGACCGAGGACATGGGTGCCGACCTCATTCTGAGCACCTGTTCGTCGATGGGCGACATCGTCGGGCAGATCCAGCCCTTCGTCAGGGTGCCGATCCTGCGCATCGACGAGCCGATGGTGCGGCAGGCCATTGAATTGGGATCCTCGATTGCCATCCTGGCGACGGTGAATACGACGCTCGTGCCGACGAATCGCCTGGTGCGGGCGACCGCCGGGAAGATCGGGAAACCGGTCGAGGTCATTGAAGGCCTGGCCATGGGGGCGCTACAGGCGCTCAACGAAGGCAAGGCGGAACTGCACGACCAGATCCTGATGCAGGCGGCGCTCGCCGTGGCCGACAAGGCCGACGTGATCCTGCTGGCGCAAGGGTCGATGGCACGCATGCAGGAGACGATCGCCAGGGCCACCGGCAAGCCGGTGCTGTCCAGCCTTCGTCCGGGTTTGCAGGCCGTCAGCGAAGCGCTTCAGGAACAGGATGAAAAAAATCTTTGTGTTTGCTAGTTCCGGAACGGGCGATTCGTTCCGAACACTTGTTTGCCCGCCCGACGGGGGAAGGAATAGAAGATGATCAAGGTAGCGATGTTGTCTTTTTCCGATGGCCGCAAGCGTGTTCACGACACGCTGGAGCCGTATATCCAGGAGCAGGCGGAGCGCATCAAGGCTGCTCTCGAGAAATCCGGTGTGGTCGAGGTCCAGCTTGCCGAGGAGATCGTCTGGAACAACGCGCTGGCCAGATCGCAGGCCATCGCCACGCTGGCACGGTATCCCGATGCGGTGATCCTGAACATCCCGGTCTTTGCCTTCCCGAACTTCGCGATGATCGCCGCATCGCTGCAAACCGCCCCCTGCCTGGCCATCGCTCCGGTGAACGGCAAGCTGCCGGGACTGGGCGGGCTGCAGGCGGCCACCAATGCCATCCATCAGGTCGGGCTGCAATGCGACAAGGTGTGGGGCAACATCGAAGAGGAGGCGACACTGAAGCGCGTCATGTCCTTCCTGCGGGCGTCGCACACCGTGACCCGCCTGAAGGGGCAGGTCTACGGGCTGATCGGCGGGCGCAGCATCGGCATGGCCACCGGCGCGGTCAATGCCGATGCCTGGATGAAAACCTTCGGCGTCGACGCTGACCACGTCGACCAGTCCGAGATCCTGCGCCGTGCCGCCCTCGTCGACGAGGCCAAGGTGGACGCGGCGCTGGCCTGGCTGTCCGACAAGATGGGGGCGATCCGCTATGACGGAGACAAGCTGACGCCGGATTCGCTGAAAATGCAGATCCGCTGCTACATGGCGACCAAGGATTTGATCGAGGAGCGGCATTTCGATTTCGTCGGGGTGAAATGCCACTACGACCTCAGCGAGTACTACGTCACGCAATGCCTGTCCGCCGCGCTGTTCAACGATCCCTACGACTGGGACGGAGCGAAGAAGCCGACGGTCTATTCGTGCGAGGCCGACTCGGACGGCGCGTTGACCATGCAGATCATGAAGCTCGTTTCCGACCAGCCCGCGCTGTTCTTCGATTTTCGCCATTACGACAAGGCGGCCGGCGTGTTCGTGTTCTGCAACTGTGGCGCCATGTCGACCTGGTACGCGGGCCGGAGCAGCGAGCCTGAAGGCAACCTGAAGAAGGTCACCCTGCACCCGATCATCAACAAGTACGGCGGCAAGGGATGCCACGTCCAGTACATCGCGCGCGAAGGCGAAGTCACCCTGGGGCGCCTGAGCCGGGTCGGCGATCAGTACAAGATGACCCTGTTCCGTGGGCGTTTCAAGCACTTCCCGGAGGAAAAGCTGAAGGAAACCAGCACGGTGTGGCCGCATGGTTTCGTCGCGGTCGACGTCGATCCGGAGCGGTTGATCCAGGACTACGACAGCAACCACGTCCACGGCATTTATGGGGATCACATCGATGCGCTGGTGAAGTTCTGCGAACTGAAGCGGATCGCGTGCGAAGTCCTGCAGTAACCGGAATCGGGAGGGCGTAATGAACGGCAATGAAATCTGGATCGGCAATGATCACGGCGGCTATCAGCTGAAGCTTGAGATCGTCGACTTCCTGCGCAAGAAGGGAATTGCGGTGCACGACGTGGGCACTGGATCAACCGAAATCGTGCGCTATCCGTATTTCGCGCAAAAGGTGGCCAGCGCCGTCTCCGAAGGCCGTGCCGCGCGAGGAATCCTGATCTGCTCGACCGGCATCGGCATGAGCATCATCGCCAACAAGTTCAAGGGCGTGCGCGCCTCGTTGTGCACCAGTACCTTCATGGGCAAGATGACCCGTGCGCACAACGACTCGAACATCCTGGTCCTGGGCGGAAAGATCACCGGCGTGCTGGAAGCGCTGGACATCCTCGATGCCTGGCTCTCCACCGAGTATGAAGGCGGGCGGCACGCGATCTCGCTTGGTCTGATCCAGGAGGCGGAAGAAGCGCTCTGCAACCCGGCTGGCTGGCAGCCTGAAAACCTCGCGAAATAACCGAGCCTAGCCTTGATAGTTCCGGATGTTATAGAGATTTTTTGACAACATGAGGCTCGGATTTGTTGGTGCAGGGACCATTGCACGGGCCATCGTCGAAGGCGTGATGTCGTCCTCGCTTCGACCCGAGAGCATCGTTATCTCCCGGCGTAACGAGGACATTGCACAGCAATTGGCAGCAAAGTACGAGCAAGTGCACATCGGCTCAACCAACCAGGCCGTCGTCGATGATAGCGACATGGTTTTCATTGCAGTGCGTCCCCAGGTGGTTGAGCAGGTGCTTCACGAGTTGACCTTCCGCCAGGGACAGCATGTGGTCAGTCTGGTAGCGACCCTCTCGGCTGAAAAATTGCGCGGCTGGCTCGGAGAGGGTGTCTGCATCACGCAGGCGGTACCGTTGCCGTTTGTCGAAAACCGGCAAAGCGTAACCGCTGTCTTCCCGCCGAATGCGGAAGTCATGAGTTTCTTCGATGCACTTGGCACCGCAGTAGCAGTGCATTCGAAGGCCGAGTTTGACCTCATGGGCGTTGCCAGTGCCCTGATGGGCCTTTATTTCGGCCTTATGGAAGGCGTTACCGACTGGCTCTCAGATAAGGGGTTGCCACCGGAAATCTCCCGCCACTATGTGGTTTCACTCTTCGCAAGTCTTTCGGAAACTGCAACGAAGTCTTCGGATAGGCCACTGAGCGCGCTCAGAAGAGAATATTCGACCCTTGGTGGCATTAACGAACAGCTGTTCCGTGATTTTTCAGAGATGGGTGGATTGGTCGCATTAAAGGCCGCTCTTGAGAAAATTCATCAACGCATCTCGGGAGACTGAGGGGGTTGCTGATCGATCCGTATGAGCGCCGGTGCAAGGCTATGCCGTTAAGCTGTTTCTGAATTGAGATCAGGTGGCCGACGCATTGCGGACCTCAAGGTGTTTCTGTTTCGACGGCCGGCCCGATGCGTAGGCGCTTAAAGTGTGGGCGATATCTGACCCCGACAGACGGGAAAGTGTCTGTCGGGTACTGCTCCCCTGGCGTCTACTTCATCGCCTGGACGCGCGCGGCTTCCGAGGCAAAGAGTTTCTGGATCGCCGGGCTGTAGCTGGCCAGGAACTTGTCGACGACCGGCTTGACGACCTGGCGCATGCGGTCCTGTTCGGCCGGGGAAATCTCGTTGAACTCCATTCCCGCTGCCTTCAGCGCGTCGACGCTGTTCTTGGCTGCTTCGACGCTGACCTTGCGCTGGTAGTCACGGGCTTCGACGAAGGCGTCCTTCATGATCTTCTGTTCGGTCGGAGAGAGCTTGTCCCAGAACTTCTTGCTCACGAGGATGACGTTGGTCGAATAAACGTGGTTCGTCGCGCTGACGTATTTCTGTACTTCGTAGAACTTGTTCGAGCGGATGACCGCGAAGGGGTTTTCCTGTCCGTCGACCGTTTTCGTCTCAAGTGCCGTATACAACTCGCTGAAACTCATCGGAACCGGGTTGGCCTTCATCGCAGTGAATGTTTCGAGATACACCGGGTTGGGAATCACGCGCAGCTTGAGTCCGGCCAGGTCTTCGACGCGCTGGATCGGGCGCTTGCTGTTGGTGACGTTGCGGAAGCCGAGATCCCAGTAGCCGAGGCCGACCAGGCCTTTTTCCGGGAGCTTCTCGAGCAGCGCGGACCCGAGGGGACCGTCGACGAAGGAGAACGCCTGTGCGTGGGTGCTCACCGTCAACGGAAAGTCGAGGACGCCGTAGTCGGCGATGAGTCCGACGAGCGACGTCGTGGCGGGGGATTGCATCTCCTGTACGCCGCCCTGCAGCGCCGACGTCTGTTGCTGTTCGGTGCCGAGCTGGTTGGAGGGAAATTCCTTGACCTGCATCTTGCCGCCGCTCTTGGCCGCGATGATTTCGCCGAATTTCTTGACGGCGGCGCTGATCGGGTGGTCGGTATTGTTGAGGTGGCCGAAACGGATGGTGCGTGCCTGGATCTCTTCTGCGCCGATCGAGATGCCGGGCGCCAGCAACGAACCGACGAGCATGGCGAGCGCGAGTCTTGTGAAACGGGTTTTCATTTGAACCTCCGGTCTTGTATGTCGTTGGGGGATCTAGTGGTCTGCTTCGCAAATAACGGAACACGAAACTTGTCTTTGCCCGTCTGGCGTTGTTGCTCATCCTCGCGATGGCTGGCTATCGCTGCGGTTCGCGTTAGCCAGCCAAGCAAATCCGGCGTTTTCGTTTAGTCCCGCCATTTACGAAGCAGACCACTGGCCCGACCTGGGGGATGCGGCTCATGCGTGCCCGTGGCCGGACACGGTCATTGAAGCAGGCGCTTATGTCGCGCGTTTGTCACCACGACCGGGGCTTGTATCGGCCTTTGTCAAAACGGCGGCGGACACACTGAGATACAAAAGGCGCGTCGCGACACTGGAAAAGCCGGTCTCGCCGAAATAGACTCTTGCCACCATGGATGAACAGCGGCCTGCCCACATACTTGTCGTCGACGACGACCAGGCCATTCTCGGCCTTGTCGGTGACTATCTCGAGCAAAACGGTTTTCGCGTCACGAAGGCCGGCGACGGCCGGCAGCTGTACGCGCATCTGGCCACGAAACCCCTGGTTGACCTGATCGTTCTGGACCTCATGCTGCCCGGCGAGGACGGCCTGTCGGTCTTCCGCCGGCTGCGCGCCGATTTCCGTCCGCCGATCCCGGTGCTGATGCTCACTGCGCGCTCCGACGACATCGACCGGATCATCGGGCTGGAACTTGGCGCCGACGACTATCTGACCAAGCCGTTCGTGCCGCGCGAACTGGTTGCCCGCATCCGCGCGGTGCTGCGCCGGGTGCGCATGTTGCCGCCCTCGTCGGTCGCCGAGTCGGCGGTGCGGATGGTGGGGTTTGGCGACTGGCGGCTCGATCTGCTGCAGCGCAACCTGATCAGCCGCGAAGGCGTGGTGACACCGCTCGGCGGAGCGGAGTACGGCTTGCTGCGGCTCTTTCTCGACCATCCGCAGCACGTACTCAGCCGCGACCAGTTGCTGGCCCACCTGGCGCGCCGCGAACTCGACGTCGAGGACCGCTCGATCGACCTGCGCGTAAGTCGCCTGCGGCGCCGTTTGGGGGACGACGCGCGCGATCCGCGCTACATCCGCACCGTGCGCAACGAAGGCTATGTCTTCGCGCAATCGGTGAGCTTCGAGTAGCGATGTTCCGCACGCTCTCCGCGCGGCTTTTCGCCGTGCTCATGGTCGGGCTGGGAACGATCCAGATCGTCAGCTTTTTCGCCTTCATGGTCTTTCGCGGCGAGGAAATCAAGGAACAGATGATGCGCTTTCTCGGCGCCGACGTCTCCTTCGCCTACGACCTGATGCGCTCCGTGCCGCCGGAGCAGCGTCCCGACTGGCTCTCCCGCCTCAATCAGGGATTTCACTACCGTTTCTCGCTCGAGCCGACACAAGGGAGCATGCCGGACACGGTTGGAACCGACGAGCGCATCGCCGGCGTGATGTCCGTGCTGAAGGCGGACCTGCCGCCTGAGGCACGCATCTCCTTCCGCCTGCCCCGGGAGGTGCCCGACGATCTCCGGGACAGGGCGATTCAGGCCGTGCTGGTGATCGACGACGATGACTCGCTGGTACTGCACTTGCTCGATCCCTTCGCCATGCCCTCCGAGTGGGCGCTGATCGGCTACCTCGGCATCGTGCTGCTCGCCGTCAGCCCGTTCGTCTGGTGGGCCGTTCGCCTGTCGACGCGACAGATTGACCGGATGCTCGGGACGATCGAGCATTTCGGGCGGAATCCCGACTCGCCGCCGGTGCCGGAATCCGGGCCGGAGGAACTGCAGAAGGCGGCGCGCGCGGTCAATGCGATGCGCGAGCGCATCCTGCACCACATCGAGGAACGCACGCAGATCCTGGCCGCCATCGCCCACGACCTGCAGACGCCGCTTACACGCCTGCGTCTGCGCGCCGAGGCGCTTGAGCAGGGGGGGCAGCGCGATCGCATCATCAGCGACGTCGAATACATGGCCAATCTGGTGACCGAGGGGCTTGACTATGCGCGCAGCGTCCACCTGACGGAGACGCGCAGTCTGATCGAGGTGAATCACTGGCTGGAAGGGATGGTCGACGATGCCATCGACGCCGGGGCAAAGTGCCGGCTCGAAGGGCTGGCGCTCTCTCCCTACACCGGGGCGCTGCGCGCCCTGACGCGGGCGATGCAGAACCTGATCGAGAATGCGCTCAAGTTCGGCACGGAGGCCGAGGTGCGGATCGAGGATTCGGCGGAGCGTCTGCGAATCCGGGTCCGCGACAACGGGCCTGGGCTGAACGACGCGTTGCTGGAGAAAGTGTTCGAGCCGTTCTTCCGCGTCGAATCCTCGCGCAGCCGGGATACCGGCGGGATCGGCCTGGGCTTGAGCATCGCGCGCAACACCGTGCTGGCGCATGGCGGCGATATCCGGCTTTACAACCGCAAGGAAGGCGGGCTGGAGGTCGTCGTGGATTTGCCTCGCGGTACGTCGTAGCGAAATGCTGAACTGTTCGTCACCCCGGCGAAAGCCCGGGGGCGGTCGTCCATTCGGCGATTGCTCTCCGATACGGGATACCGGCCTGCGCCGGTATGACGAGGTCTTTACACTTTAACTCTTCATCGTGTGGAGGCAATGGGCGTGGGAAGTTGTTGATGCGCTGGGTTCCGCGCCTGACGCGCGGGCATACTTTTTCTTGTCTTACCAAGAAAAAGTAGCCAAAAAGAAGGTGCGTCCGCTGCGTCGCCCGGCTACGTCGGGTGCTCTGCGCTGCTCAGCCGCAACGGGGGGACTGCGGAACTCGGGGCTTTGCCCCTCAAACAGTCCTCGCCCTTTTTCCCGTTGCGCCCTGCGCTGCTCGACGACGCAGAGGACAACAGGAAAACCGAAAGCAGCGGTAACCGATAGGTGTTCAAATCCCCCTGCGAGGCACCGAGCAACGCAGGCTTGAGCGGGGACGTGGGCGAGCACTGTCTGAGGGCGCAGCCCGAGTTGCGCAGCCCCCGCTCAAGACGAGTAGCGCAGGGAACCCCGCCGCAGGCGGGGCGCCGACCGGGGGTCGCCTTCTTTTTGGTAACTTTTTCTTGGCGAAACAAGAAAAAGCTACCCGCGCGTCAGGCGCGGAACCCGGCGCATCAGCAAACTCCCCCGGCGGGCTGCAGGCGAGGTCGGTGCTGCCGGTCGGGGTCAATGGCTCAGTCGATCCGCCGTACGCGGGCAATCTCCGACTGGTAAAGACGCTGAATCTCGGGGTCGTAGGTGGCGAGGAATTTCTCGACCACCGGGCGCACCGCCTCGCTCATCCTCTCCCGTTCCGTTGCCGTCACCTCGTTGTAGTGCATGCCGGCCCGTTGCAACGCCTCCACCGCCTGCCGGGCCGCGTCCAGGCTCACCCGGCGCTGGTAGTCGCGCGCCTCCAGCGCCGCTTCCTGCAGGATATTCCGCTCGTCCGCCGTCAGCCGGTCCCAGAATGGCTTGCCGACGAGAATGATGTTCGTCGCATAGACGTGGTGGGTGGCGCTGACGTATTTCTGGACCTTGTAGAACCTGTTTGAGACGATGACATTGAACGGATTCTCCTGGCCGTCGACGGCGCGGATTTCCAGCGCCGGATAGAGATCGCGGAAACTGAGTGGGACGGGATGGCTTTTCAATACCCTGAAGGTCTCCCGGGCGACCGGGTTGGGGATGACGCGCAGCTTGAGTCCCTCGAAATCCTCGAGCCGCGCGATCGGACGCCGGTTGTTGGTTGCATTGCGGAAGCCGAGATCCCAGAACGCCAGCGCAACCAGCCCCTTCTCCGGCAGCTTGCGCTTCAGGGCCTCGCCGAGCGGCCCGTCGACGAGGGCGAAGCCCTGCCGGTAGGTGCCGACGGCGAACGGGAAGTCGATCACGCCCAGTTCCTTCACCAGCCCGACCAGCGACGAGGTGGCCGGCGCCTGCATTTCCTGAGTGCCGCCGCGCAGGGCGAGGGTCTGCTGCTGCTCGGTGCCGAGTTCGTTCGATGCGTACTCGACGACTTCCATCCGGCCGTTGCTGCGGGTCCGGACGGCCTCGGCGAATTTCCGCACCCCGAGACTGATCGGATGATCGGGGTTGTTCAGATGGCCGAAGCGGATCGTCCATTCGCGAACCTCGGCGATGCCCGCTTTTTCGCCACCCCTCGCCGGCAGGCACGCCATGGCGCTGGTCAGCGCGATGAAAAGCAACGGGGCAACACGGTTCGGCATGGGGTCTTCCGGTTTAGAGTGGTGAGCCGAGGGAGAACGATCGAGTCATCAGTATGCAGCATCCTGAGAGTCTGGCTCGTTGCTAAATTCTCTCCGGAGAATCTCGCCATGTGGCGAGCGCCACAAGACCTTCATCCAGCGAACGCAGCAGCGTAACCCCGGCCGGCCCGTCGATGTTCGCCACGCCGCTGCCACCGACCCAGATCGCGGTGGCCTCCGGCAGCATGGCGCGCAACTGGACGAGTTGGGCGGGAATCCGCCGGGCCGGGAAGGCGCTGGAGAAGGAAAGGGCGACGATGTCGGCCCGATGCGCCGTCGCGGCGTTGGCGATTTCGGTCGGCGGCATCTGCACGCCGAGCGGGATGCACTGGGCACCCTCCAGCGTGAACAGCGCTTCCACCATCAGCAGGCCGAGTTCGTGCGGCTCGCCGGGTACGGTGGTGAGCAGCACGCGCGGCGGCGCGTTGCCGGCCGCAATGCCCCCAACGGCCTGGCGCAGCACGCGCTTGGTCAGTTCGGTGAACAGGTGTTCCTCGAACACGGCGATCCTGCCACTTTCCCACGCCTGACCGACGTTCGCGACGAGCGGAGCGACCGTGTCGCGCACGAAAGCCGCCAAGCCCTGGCGGGCCAGCGCGTGTTGCAGGCGCTGTTGAAATGCCAGGGCGTCGTGGCTGCGCAATTCGTCGAGGAAAGCGCTGAACGGCGCCATTGTTCTCTCTGCCTCGCGGCCCGATTCCGGTGGCACGGCCAGCGCCGCAAGCTGCTCCGGCGGCGCGGTGACCAGATTTCCCGGGCGGTGTCCCTGGTCGATCAGACGCTTTATTTGCCTCAGCCGCTCTACCTGTTCGGCCGGATAGACCCGGTCGCCGTTGGCGTCGCGTTCAGGCGCGGGGAAACCGTAGCGACGCTCCCACATGCGCAACAGATCCTTCGAGAGCCCGGTTTCGCGTTCGACGTTCGCGATGGTGAAACTTAGTTTGTTCATGATTGTCTAGGACAACAAATCGGATATTTGCGATTTTAGGCGACTAATCCGATAAATAGTTTAATTTGTACAGGACAATTATAGGGGCGTGATGATGCAAAGACGAGATTTTGAAAACCGGCCGAGAACTCGTATCGCCGTCGTCGGTGCGGGGATTTCCGGGCTGGCCAGTGCCTGGCTGCTGCGCCAGCGCTACCAGGTGACGCTGTTCGAGGCCGCGCCCCGTCTCGGCGGGCACACCAATACTGTCGACGTGACGCTCGATGGAGCGACGCATCCGGTCGATACCGGCTTCCTGGTGTTCAACGACGCGACCTACCCGAACCTGATCGCCTTGTTCAAGGAACTCGGCGTGGCCAGCGTCCCGACCGAGATGTCCTTTGCGGTCAGCCTGGAGAACCCGGACCTCGAATGGGCCGGCAGCAGCCTGGCGACGGTCTTCGGGCAGAAGCGCAACCTGCTGCGGCGGCCGTTCTGGGCGATGCTTGCCGACATCCTGCGCTTCAATCGCGAGAGCACGGCCTGGCTGGCGACTCATCCCGACGACGAGCGGCCGTTGGGCGAGTTTCTCGACGCCGGACGGTATTCGGCGGCCTTTGCCGACTGGTACCTGCTGCCGATGGCGGCGGCGATCTGGTCGTGTCCTACGGCGCAGATGCGCGCCATGCCGCTGGCGACCTTCGTCCGCTTCTGCCGCAACCACGGCCTGCTGCAGATCTTCGACCGGCCGCTGTGGCGCACGGTGCAGGGCGGCGGGCGCGAGTACGTGCGGCGCATCGCGGCACAGCTCGACGACGTTCGTGTGGGCTGCCCGGTGCAGAGCCTGGAACGCACGGCGGACGGTCTGCGTGTTCATCATGCTGCGGGCAGTGAAACATTCGATCAGGTCGTGCTGGCCTGCCACAGTGACCAGGCGCTGGCGATTGCCGGCAACGCGGCCACTGCCGGGCAGCGCGAGGTGCTCGCCGCGGTCCGCTACCAGCCCAACCGCGCGCTGCTGCACACTGACGAGCGTCTGCTGCCGCGCGATCGCAAGCTGTGGTCGGCGTGGAACTACTTCGCTGGCAGCGGCGCGCCGGGGCAGCAGCCGGTCGGCGTTTCCTACCTGATCAACCGCCTGCAGCCGTTGCCGTTCGCCACGCCGGTGGTGGTGACGCTCAATCCGGCGCGCGAACCCGATCCAGCGAAGGTGATCGCCGCGTTCGACTACGACCACCCGATCTTCGACGCCGCCGCCATCGCCGCGCAGCGCCGCCTGACCGATGCCACGGCCGGCGTGCAAGGCGCGGGCGGGCTCTGGCTGGCGGGCGCGTGGGGGCGCTACGGCTTCCACGAGGACGGACTGCTTTCGGCGCTACGGGTGGCCAACAGCCTCGGCGTGGCGGCGCCCTGGCAGACGTCGGCGGCGCTGCGACGGGAAAGGGCGTAGGCTGGCCATGACCCGCGAACCCACTCTCTTCCTCGGCCACGTCATGCACCGGCGCCTGCGTCCGGCGGCGAACGCCTTTGTCTATCCAGTGTTCTACGTGCAGTTGCCGCTGCGCCGGCTGGGCGAGGCGCAGCGGCCGGTGTTCTCGCTCGACCGCTTCAACCTGCTGGCCTTCCACGGCTGCGATCACGGCGAGCGCGACGGCCGGCCGCTGCTGCCGTGGATCGAGTCGATCCTGCGCGCGCGCGATTTGCCGCACGATGGCGAGATCGTCCTGCAGACCTTCCCGCGCGTGTTTGGCTACGTCTTCAACCCGGTCAGCTTCTGGTTCTGCCACGATGCCGCGGGCGTGCTGGTCGCCGTCCTGGCCGAAGTGAACAACACCTTCGGCGGGCGGCATGCCTACCTGCTGCACAACCCCGACCGCTCGCCGCTGCGCGACGGCCAGGTGTTCACCGCCGACAAGGCCTTCCACGTCTCGCCGTTCTGCACGCTGGAAGGCACTTACCGCTTCCGCTTCGACCTGCAGCGCCCGGTGCCGCGCGTGCGCATCGACTATGCCGATGGCGACGGCGATTTGCTGCTGACGGCGATTTCCGGCCGGCCACGAGCGTGGTCTTCCGGCGCCTTGCTCGGCGCGCTCGTCCGGATGCCGCTGATGACGCTTGGCGTCATCGCCCGCATCCATTGGCAGGCGCTGCGGCTGTGGCTGAAGGGCGTGCCGTTTTACGGGATGAATCCGCCCCCCGCAACCCTTGCTTCCACCAACGTTTCAAAACCCGTTCTCGGAGAACCGACGTCATGAGCGAACTGCAAACGACCCTAGCCTGGCCCTCGGGCACCCGCCTGCGCCGCGATACACGCACCGTTCTTTCGCTGCTCGAAAAGCTCGGCGGCGGCCTGCTGGAGGTGAGCTTCCCCGACGGCGGGCGCTTCGTTTTCGGCGACGGCGAGCCGGTCGCCGTCATGCAGGTCCGGGACGAACAGGTGTTCAGCCGCGTCCTGGCGCGCGGCGACATCGGTCTGGCCGAAGCCTGGCTCGATGGCGAGTGGTCGTCGCCGGACGTCACAGCCTTGCTGACGCTGCTGGCGCGCAACCGCGCGGTGCTGCGCCAGGCGTTGTACGGCGCCTGGCACCGCCTGTTGCTGGCCCGCGTGCGCCATGCCTTCAACCGTAACAGCCGCGCCGGTAGCCGGCGCAACATCATGGCGCACTACGATCTGGGCAACGCGTTCTATTCGCTCTGGCTCGACCGCGGCATGAGCTATTCGGCGGCGCTGTTCGGCGGCAATCCCGCTCTGCCGCTCGAAGCGGCGCAGGACGCCAAGTACCGGCGCATCCTCGACCGGCTGGCGGCGGCGCCTGGCCAGCGCGTCCTGGAGATTGGCTGCGGCTGGGGCGGCTTCGCCGAACTGGCGACCCGGGCGGGGCTGCAGGTCACCGGCCTGACCCTGTCGCCGGCGCAACTGGAATGGGCGCGCAAGCGCGTGCCGGACGCTGACCTGCGCCTGCAGGATTACCGCGACACCACCGAGCGTTTCGACCACGTGGTGTCGATCGAGATGTTCGAGGCGGTCGGCGAGCGCTGGTGGCCGACCTATTTCCGTACCGTGGCGAATGCCCTGAAGCCGGAAGGGCGGGCGGTGATCCAGAGCATTACCATTCGCGACGACCTGTTTGCCGACTACCGCAAGGGCACCGATTTCATCCAGCAGTACATCTTCCCCGGCGGCATGCTTCCTTCGCGTGCGGAATTCCGGGCGCAGGCCGCGCGGCAGGGGCTGACGGTGCGTGACGAGTTTGCCTTCGGCCCCGATTACGCGCGCACGCTGGCGCTCTGGCGCGAGGCCTTCGAGGCCAACTGGCCGCAGATTGCGCCGCTCGGCTTCGACGAGACCTTCCGCCGCCTGTGGTTGTTCTATCTTTCCTATTGCGAGGCCGGCTTCCTGGCCGGATCGATCGATGTCGTCCAGTTCGAACTCGCACACGCCTGACCGCGGGCGGCGGCGCCTGCTCGGAGTCACTCTCGGGGCGGCCCTCGCGGCGGCGTTCGTGCCGCTTTCCGCATGGGCCGACGCAGCCAGTCCTTTGCCGGGCCTGCGCCGCTGGGGGCGGGGACCGTTCCGCCGCTTCGGCTTCCTGGTCTACGAAGCGACGCTGTGGGCCGGCGACGATCCGTTGCGGCCGCCGCTCGCGTTGCGCCTCGACTACCGGCGGCGCATCGCCGGAATGGCCATCGCCGAGGCCAGCATCGACGAAATGCGCCGGCTCGGCGCCGATCCAGAGGCGCTGGCGGCGTGGCAGGAGCGTCTTGCTCGACTCTTCCCGGACGTGGCGCCGGGTGATCACATCGTCGGGCTCTACCGGCCCGACGGGGCGCATTTCCTGCACAACGGGCGCGATCTCGGGCGCATCGACGATCCGCGCTTCGCCCGCGACTTCTTCGCCATCTGGCTCGACCCGCGCACCAGCGCGCCGGAACTGCGCGCGGCGCTGCTGACGCCGCCGGAGGCGTGACGTGACCGGGGCAAGCCGACTTTCCCAGTTCTCCGAACGCTGGCGTCTGGCCGCCTATGGCTTTCTCGGTCTGCCGCTGGCCTTCGCCGCTCTGCCGCTCTACGTGCATGTGCCGCGCTTTTATGCCGAGCATGCCGGCCTGCCGTTGGCGTTGCTGGGCGGGCTGCTGCTCGGCGCGCGGTTGTTCGACGCGGCAATCGATCCCTGGCTCGGCTGGCTGGCCGACCGGCTGCCGCGGCGGCGCATGCTGGCGCTGGCGCTGTTGCCGTTCCTCGCCGGCTTCGTCGCGCTGCTCAATCCGCCCGACAGTTTCGCCGGCCTGTGGCTGGTCGCTTCGCTGGCGCTGACCTTCGCCGGCTATTCGGCGGCCGCGATCGCCTATCAGGCGTGGGGGGCGGACGCCGGCGCCGATTCGCGCGACCGCACGCGCCTCACCGCCGCGCGCGAGGGCTTTGCGCTGGCCGGCGTCGTTCTCGCAGCGGCCTTGCCGGGCCTGCTGGCCGCCGATCCCGGCGCGGGCGTGGCTCGCCTCGGCTGGGTGCTGCCGCCGCTCGCGCTGCTGGCGGTTGTCGCCCTGTTCTCCACGGTCGCCGCTCCATTGCGCACCACCATCGCCGCGCCGCTGGGAGCGAGCCTGAACGCGGTCCTGCGCGATGCGCCGTTCCGCCGCCTGCTCGCGGTGTTTGTCGCCAACGGCATGGCTTCCGCCTTGCCGGCGACGCTGTTCCTGTTTTTCGTCGCCGACGTGCTGCGCGCGGAGCCGGCCGGCGGGGCGCTGCTGGCGCTGTATTTCGTCGCCGGTGCGGCGTCGTTGCCTGCCTGGGTGCGCCTCGCCGGGCGCTTCGGTCGGGTGCGCGCCTGGCTCGGGGCGATGCTGCTGGCGATGCTCGCCTTCGCCGGCGCCGGGGTGCTCGGGGCGGGGGACGTCGCCGCCTTTGCGGTGATCTGCGCCGCGTCGGGCCTGGCGCTGGGCGCCGATCTGGCCCTGCCGGCGGCGATTGCCGCCGACCTTGGCGAACGCCTCGGGCGGCCGGGCGCCTGTTTCGGCCTGTGGAACTTTCTCGCCAAGCTCAATCTGGCGCTGGCAGCGGGACTCGCCCTGCCGCTGCTCGCGCTGTTCGGCTACCAGCCCGGAACCGCCGGTGATGGATTGGTAGCCCTGAGCGCGGTGTATGCCGTGTTGCCGCTCGCTTTCAAACTGCTGGCGTCGCTGCTGCTGTGGCGCTGGCGCGATTCCCTGGAGGTCCGCTGATGAAACTGCTATGCGCTGCTGCCCTGTCCCTCGGCCTGACGGCCTGCGCGTCGACGGGGGTGGAACAGTACCGGGCCGAAACGCCGGTCCTCGACCTGAAAACCTACTTCAACGGCACGCTCGACGCCTGGGGGATGTTCCAGGGGCGGTCGGGCGAGGTGAAGAAGCGCTTCCACGTGCGCATCGACGCCCGCTGGGAGGGCGATGTCGGCGTGCTCGACGAACGCTTCAGCTGGTCCGACGGCACCACCTCGACCCGCGTGTGGACGCTGACGCGGCAGGCCGACGGCAGTTTTCGCGGTCGTGCCGACGACGTGATCGGCGAAGCGCTCGGGGAGGCCGCCGGCAATGCCCTGCGCTGGCGCTACGTGCTTGCCCTGCCGGTCGACGACAAGGTCTACCACGTCGACTTCGACGACTGGATGTTCCTGATCGACGACAAGGTGATGCTCAACCGCTCGTTCATGTCGAAATGGGGTTTCCGGCTCGGTGAGGTAACGCTCACCTTTGTCAAGCGATGAACCCGAAACTGACCGAATGGAACGGGCGGCGCGTCTGGCTGGTCGGCGCGTCCAGCGGCATCGGCGCGGCGCTGGCGCGTGCGCTGGCGGCGCACGGTGCCCGGCTGGCGCTCAGCGCGCGGCGGCTGGAGGCGCTGCAGGCGCTCGGCATCGACGGTGCGTTGTTGCTGCCGTGCAATGTCCTTGACGCGGAGGCGCTCGCGGCGGCGCGGGCGCGACTCGTCGCGGCGTGGGGCGGCGTCGATCTGGTCGTCTATCTTGCCGGCGACTACGAGCCGATGAGCGCCGAAGGATTCGACGCGGCGCGCGCGGAGCGGATCGTCGCGGTGAATTTTACCGGCGCCCTGCGTCTGGCCGGCGCCGTGCTCGGCGACCTGCAGCCGGGGGGCGGTATTGCCTTCGTCGCCAGCGTCGCCGGCTATCGCGGGCTGCCCAAGGCGCTGGCCTACGGCCCCGGCAAGGCGGCGCTGATCCATTTCGCCGAATGCCTGCATCTCGACCTTGCGCCGCGCGGGATCGGTGTCTGGGCGATCAACCCCGGTTTCGTCGCCACCCGCCTGACGGCGAAGAACGACTTCGCCATGCCGGCGATGCTGTCGCCCGAGCAGGCGGCGGAGGCCATCGTTGATGGTTTTCGCTCTGGCGCATTCGAGATTCATTTCCCGAAACGCTTTACCAGCGTACTGAAGCTTCTGTCGAAACTGCCCTACGGCCTGTATTTCCGGCTGATCCGCCGCATCACCGGAGGCGACCATGCGTCTTGAAGACCTGGTCAACTTCTTCGAGACGCTGACGCCGCAAAGTCTCGAACGCCTCGGCGACTTCTACGCGCCGGACGCCCGCTTCAAGGATCCGTTCAACGACGTGCAAGGCGTCGCGGCAATCCGGCGCATCTTCGAGCACATGTACCGGCAGGTCGACGCGCCGCGCTTCGTCGTCTCCGACAGGCTGGCGGAAGGCGATCGGGCGATGCTCGTGTGGAATTTCCACTTCGTCCGGCGTGGTCAGCCGCAGGTCATTCGTGGCGCGACGCATCTGTGCTTTGCCAACGACGGCAAGGTGCTCATCCACCGCGATTACTGGGATGCGGCCGAGGAACTGTACATGACCCTGCCGGGGATCGGCTGGCTGATGCGCAGGCTGCGCGCGGCGCTGGCGGCTGGCTGAATCGGTCTGCGAAAACCCGGGGCGGCAGTTCCAGTCGATTGCAAGCGCAGTAGCGGTTCTTGCCTCGCACACGCAGCGTGCGGCCAATCCGGCAACGTTTCAGGCACTCCAAAATTCGGTGTGATCGCAGCCGCCCGGGGCATCTGTTCGGCGGCAAGAGGACCCGGCTATAGTGATGGTCATTTTTACCGGGAGGGGAGAAGAACAATGGGAATGACTTTGCAGCTGGCCAAGGCCATGATCGAGGCGGCGATCGACAAGGCCGATGCGGATTACGCGCAGCCGATCTGCGTATCCGTTTGCGACACGGCCGGCTTGTTGACGGCGTTTAACCGCGTCGAAGGCGTGCCGGTTCGCTGCGTTCATTTGTCGCAAGCGAAAGCCTATACGGCGGCGGTGATGGGCGTGGATACGGACGCGTTCCTTGAACGTTTGCAGCGGGAGAATCTGTCGCTCGCCAATTTCTGCGACCCGAAGATGACAGCGCTTCCCGGCGGCGTCGCGGTGCGGAACGCGGCGGGCGGGGTCATCGGCGGGCTCGGGATCAGTGGCATGAAGGCGGAGGAGGATGCGGCGGTGGCGCGTGCCGCGGTGGAGATCGCCAGAACCTTCGCTTGAACCTTGCGTGGCCGTGGCCGCCTCGTGGTTTATTCCGACCACGAGGTGTGGTGTTATCCTTCCGCGCTTTTTGCCGTTACCCCGAAAGGATTTTCCATGAGTAACCTGCCCCCGTGCCCGAGCTGCGGATCAGAATTCACCTACGAGGATGGCGCCATGCTGATCTGTCCGGAGTGCTCCCACGAGTGGTCGAAGGACGCGGCGGAAGAAGGCGCCGAGGAGCGGAAGGTGGTGCGTGACGCGTCAGGCAACGAGCTTCACGACGGCGACACGGTGACGGTGATCAAGGATCTCAAGGTCAAGGGCGCGTCCTCGTCGATCAAGATCGGCACCAAGGTGAAGAACATCCGTCTGGTCGACGGCGATCACGACATCGATTGCAAGATCGACGGCTTTGGCGCCATGCAGTTGAAGTCCGAGTTCGTAAGGAAAGCTTAGCAAGCGCCAGTAGGCGCTTGAATAGTCGTCACCCCGGCGAAGGCCGGGGTCCAGCTCGTTGAATTTTCTGGATTCCGGCCTGCGCCGGAATGACGATTCGCCAGTATTGCTACGCCAGCGCCGCCGAAAAATCGGCGATCAGGTCGTCGAGATCCTCGATGCCGGTCGAGATGCGTACCAGCGATTCGGCGATGCCGAGGCTGGCGCGGCGTTCCGGGCCGAGTTCGAAGTAGATCGTCGGCGCGACCGGGATGGCCAGCGTGCGGTTGTCGCCGAGGTTGGTCGAGGAAATGACCAGTTCCAGCTTGTCGAGCACCTCGACGCAGTCGATGCCGTCCTGCAGTTCGAACGAGAGGATGCCGCTGTTGCCGCAGAACAGCGACTTGGCGCGCTCGTGTTGCGGGTGATCCTTGAGTCCGGGGTAGTAAACCTTCTTGACCTTCGGGTGCGCGGCGAGGAATTCGGCCAGCCCCTGCGCGTTGCTGCAGGTGCGCGGCATGCGCAGCGCCAGCGTCTCGGCGCCGATGGCTAGGTGGTGGGCCGATTCCGCCGAGAGCGTCGCGCCGGCGTCGCGCAGGCCCTTCTTGCGGATCTGCACGATGCCCCAGGTCTTCGCGTCGCCCTTCCGGTAGAGCTCGTTGATGTTCGGGAAGGACGACCAGTCGAACAGGCCGGTGTCGGTCACCGCGCCGCCGAGCGCATTGCCGTGGCCGCCGATGTACTTGGTCAGCGAGTTGATCGATAGGCTGGCGCCGACGTTCTTCGGCAGGAACAGGAAGGGCGAGGTGATGGTGTTGTCGACGACATAGACAAGTCCGCGCGCCTGGCAGATCCGGCCGATGCCCTCCAGGTCGCTGACCTGCGTGCGCGGGTTGGCGATCGTCTCGACGAAGACCATCCGCGTTTCCGGCCGGATCGCCGCCTCGACGTTGGCGGCGTCGGTGGCGTCGACGAAGGTCACTTCGACGCCCATTCGCGCAAAGGTCTCGAACAGGCTGGTGGTGTTGCCGAAGAGGAAGCGGCTGGAGACCAGATGGTCGCCGGCGCGCAGCAGGGCGAGCAGCGTCGCGGAGATGGCGCCCATGCCGCTCGAAAAGCCGATGGTCTGGAAGCCCTGTTCCATGCGGGTGATCTTCTCTTCCAGCGCCGCCGAGGTCGGCGTGCCCTGACGGCCGTAGACGAAGCCGGGCTGGACGCCCTGGAAGACCTTGACGAGGTCGCTCGCCTTGGCGAAGCCGAAGGCGGCCGAGTTGTGCACCGGCTTGTGGGTCGCGCCGTGCTCGATGGGTTTCGTGCGGTCGCAATGCAGGGTGGTGGTGGTGAATCCGAGTTTTTTCATGGCGATCTCTGGGGTTGCTGGCGTCCGGGAATGAGCGCAAGGCGCCATTTTACTTCCCGATGCGGGCTGGAGCGGCAGTGCGGGGGAACAGTTTGTCGGCCTTAAGGTGGATTTAAGGTCCGCGGGTTCAAATCTCGCTGTCCCCGGTTGGGGCAATCCACTCAATTTCAGGAGAAACCCATGCAGAAAATTCTTGCCGCCCTCATCGCCACGACCGCCGCCGCCAGCGCCTTTGCCGGACCGTCCTGCAATGTCCCCCAGGAGAAATGGATGAAAGAAGCCGATTTCAAGGCGAAGATCGAGGGGCGGGGCTACAACATCAAGACCTTCAAGGTCAGCAAGGGCCAGTGCTACGAGATCTACGGAACGGACAAGGGCGGCAAGAAGGTCGAGATCTACTTCAACCCGGAAACCGCCGCCGTGCTGGAATCGAAGTAACCCGTTTTTTTCCGGAATGCGAGTCAGGCAACGGAATGCCCGACTCGCTGCTAGAGACCTCGTCATACCGGCGCAGGCCGGTATCCCGTATCGGAGAACCGTCGCGGACCGGAGCCCGGCCTTCGCCGGGGTGACGAATTCAAACACTATCCCGCCTGAGCAATAAGGATGACTTCTTGATGACACCCAACGCCATTCCCGACTCCGTCCATGTCTGGGACCGCTTCGTGCGCGTCTTCCACTGGTCGCTGGTGACGTGCATCGTCGTCAATTTTTTCGTCATCGACGATGGCGAGACGCTGCATCGCTGGCTGGGGTATGCGGCAAGCGCACTGGTTTGCGCGCGCATCGTCTGGGGGATTGTCGGTTCCCGCTACGCCCGGTTTGCCGATTTCTTTCCTACTGTCGCGCGGATCAAGCAACACTTTCACCACCTCCTGTCCGGTACGCACGATGATTATCCGGGGCATAACCCCGTCGGCGCGCTGATGATGTTCGCGCTGATGGCGCTCGTCCTCGGGCTCGGTGTGACGGGGTACATGCAGGGCCTCGATGCGTTCTGGGGCGAAGAATGGCTGCAGGAGTTGCACGAAGGACTGGCCAGTACGTTGATTGCGTTGGCAGGCTTGCATGTACTGGCGGCGATTGTCATGAGCCATCTCGAACGCACGAATCTGGTCAAGGCCATGGTGACCGGGGTGAAGGTTCGCAAGACAGGCCGCCGCTGAGGGCCGAGACGGTTAAGCCTGGCTTAAAGCCGGGCTGTTCTACTGCACAAATCTGCGATAAACCCAGGGAATTTTCATGTCTGTTTTCCGGACCAGCCAGTTTCGTTACGTCATGCTGATTCTGGGCGCGTGGCTGGGCGTTTTTGTCCTGACGCGCAGCGTGTTGCTCGCTGCGCATTGGAGAGATGCGCAAGCCGGCGTGATCGATTCGCTTCGAATCTTCGGCGTTGGCTTGGTTTACGATCTGGGCTTTCTTGTTTACGCCGCCGTGCCGCTGGCCCTGTATGCCTTGCTTTGCCCGAACGGGCTCTGGCGGGCGCGCTGGCATAGGGTGGCGCTGCACGTCATTTTCGGTTTACTCCTGTTCGTCATGCTGTTCACGGCGGTGGCCGAGTGGGTGTTCTGGGACGAATTCGGCGTGCGCTTCAATTTCATCGCGGTCGATTACCTTGTCTATTCGAAGGAGGTCGTCAACAACATCGTCGAGTCATATCCGGTCTTCCGGATTCTCGGGACGTTGGTGTTGCTGGCGGTCGCCATCACGGTCGGTCTGGGAAAACGTCTCAGCGCGATCCTGCATTCCTCCTCATTGACGACGAAATCGGCGAGATTCGCGGGCGCGGCCGGTCTGGTTTCGCTTGTGGCGTTGAGCGCGGCGCTGCTGGGGCAGGACTTTCCGCGTGGGCAGGGTGGCAACGCCTATCAGAGCGAATTGGCCAGCAACGGCCCCTTCCAGTTCTTCGCCGCGTTCCGCAACAACGAACTCGATTACCGGCAGTTCTATGCCACGTTGCCGGGAGAGCAGGTCGCCGGCTTGCTGCGCGACGAACTGGCGGAACCCAATGCACGCTTCATCGGCAGCGACCCGCAGGACATCCGCCGGGTGATCGACAACCCAGGATCGCCGCGACGACTGAATGTCATTCTGGTGACGATCGAGAGCCTGAGCGCCAAGTACCTCGGCAGCTTCGGCGACAAGCGCGGCCTGACGCCGAACCTCGACAAGCTGCGCGAACAGAGCCTCGCTTTCAGCAACTTCTACGCGACCGGAACCCGCACCGACCGCGGCCTGGAGGCGATTACCCTGGCGGTGCCGCCGACGCCCGGCCGCTCGATCGTCAAGCGCATCGGACGCGAATCCGGCTATGCCAGCCTCGGCCAGCATTTCCACGCGAAGGGTTACGACAGTGTGTTCCTTTACGGCGGGCGCGGCTACTTCGACAACATGAACGCCTTCTTCGGCGGCAACGGCTACCGCATCGTCGACCAGAGCAGCGTCCCGGACGCGGAGATGAACTTCACCAACGCGTGGGGGATGTCCGACGAGGATCTCTACCGACAAACGTTGAAGGTCGCCGATGCCGACCACGCCGCCGGAAAGCCGTTCTTCCTGCAACTGATGACGACCTCCAACCATCGTCCCTACACCTACCCGGACGGCCGCATCGACATCCCCTCCGGCAAGGGGCGTGAAGGCGCGGTGAAATACACGGATTACGCGATCGGCCGCTTCCTTGCCGAGGCGCGACAAAAGCCGTGGTTTGACAAGACCGTCTTCGTCTTCGTCGCCGACCACACCGCCGGCAGCGCGGGCAAGGAGGATCTGCCGGTCGCCAACTACCACATCCCGCTGTTCATTTACGCGCCTTCGCTTCTCCCTCCGCGCGATGTGGCAACGGTTGCCAGCCAGATCGATCTCGCGCCGACCTTGCTCGGGCTCCTGAATTTCGATTACACCTCGACATTTTTCGGACGCAACGTGATGACGGAAGATCCCGGCCGCGGCCGGGCGCTGGTCGGCAACTACCAGCATCTGGGCCTTTTCGACGGTACCGACCTCGCCATCCTCAGCCCCCGAAAAGCCGTGCGCCGCCACCAGGATGCGCTTGGCAACAGTCGCGAGGTCGTCGCCGATACGTCGGACGCGCTGGTACGACGCAATGTCGCCTACTATCAGGGCGCCAGTCACGATTTCCGCAAGGGGCTGCTGGCCTGGCAGCCCGAGAACGATGTGGCGATGCGCTTGACCGAGGCAGCCCTCATGGCTTCTCCCGTAGCGAATCGGTTATCCGGAGGCTGATGATGTCCCTCTCGCGTGATTCTGTGTCGCGTCATTTTGATTTCCGCCTCGGCCTTGGCATTCCTCTGTTGCTGATGGCGTTTCTGCTGCTTTTCGACATCGCCGGTCTGGATTTCTGGCTGGAACGCCTCTTTTATGTTCCCGGTGAGGGGTTCGTCGGCCGGCACAGTTTCTGGCTTGAAGACATTCTCCACGACCGGGCAAAGCAGATGCTGATTGTCTTTGCGGTGCTCGCGTTGGCCGGTTTTCTGGTCAGTCTGCTGCGTTCCCGTTGGCGCTCCTGGCGCCGCCCGCTCGGTTATCTGGTTTTGGCCATGGGCTTGTCGACGAGCATCGTCACACCACTGAAGAAGATCACGGCCATTCAGTGCCCCTGGAGCCTGACTGAGTTCGGCGGGGAGGAAAACTACGCACCCTTGCTCGGCGCGCGTCCGGCGACCACGCATCCCGGCCGCTGCTGGCCGGGTGGTCACGCCTCGGCGGGGTTTTCGCTGCTCGCCTTGTTCTTCTTCCTGCGCGACCGGCGACCACGGACAGCTCGCATTGCCCTGTGGGTCGCTCTGGGGGCGGGGGCGGTGTTTTCAGTCGGACGAATGATGCAGGGCGCGCATTTTCTCTCACACAATCTGTGGACCCTGTTGTTCGACTGGACGATCTGCGTGTTCTGCTATCGGTGGGTGTTGTATGAAAGACCGGAGAAGCACCCCGGGCAACTTGTCGTGCTGCGCAACGAATGAAGCAAGAAAACTATCTGGTTTTTGACAGCTTGCGATAGAGCGTGCGTAGACTGACAGCCAGTTGTCGCGCCAGCAAGGTTCTGTCGCCCGGAAGACGGTGGGCCGCCCAGTCGATATAGCGTCGCTCGACTTCTTCGAGCGGGAGCAGGGTGTCGATGACAAAGCGATCGCTGGTGGGGGGGCTGCATTCGGTCAGCATTTTGTTCGGCAGAGTGTCCATCTCGAAATGCTTTTCGTTGATGGCTTCGCCGTCGGCGAGAATCGTGGCACGCTCGATCAGATTGCGCAGTTCGCGAATGTTTCCGAGGTAGCGGCGGTGTTTGAGTGCTTCAATGGCTGATTCAGACAGCCTCAGGTTTTGCCCGACGGCAACGCGCTTGAGGAATGAGTCCGCCAGCAGTGGGATATCCTCCACCCGTTCGGCGAGTGACGGGACATGGATCGGGAAGGTGCTGATTCGGTGAAAGAGGTCGCGCCGGAAGGCTTCCTCTTCGACCAACCGGTCGATGTTGCGGTGGGTTGCGCAGATCAGGCGGAAATCGGCGCGCAACGTTTCGACACTTCCTACGCGTCGGTAGGTGCCGCTCTCCAGCAGGCGCAACAGTTTGACCTGCTGTGGCAGCGGGATGTCGCCAACTTCGTCGAGAAAGAGCGTTCCCCCCCGGGCGGATTCGACAAGGCCGGTTTTGCGATGCTGGGCACCGGTAAAGGCACCTTTCTCGTAGCCGAACAGTTCGCTCTCGAACAACGATTCGGTCAGTCCGGAGCAGTCGACCGCCACGAACGGACCGCCGGCGTTTCTGCCTGTTTCGTGCAGCATGCGCGCGACCAGTTCCTTGCCGGTTCCCGTTTCGCCGAGCAGCAGGACAGTGGCGTTTGTCGGGGCGACGCGCATGGCCAGCGACAGCATCTTCTTGAAGCTCGCCGACCGTCCAACCAGTCCTTCCGCCGCCGGACTGCCCGACGCCTGCTTGAGCACGCGCATGGTTTCGACGAAGTAGATGATTTTTCCCGCCTCGTCGCGGATCGGGGTCGTTTCGACGTCGACATGCTCTTCGCCGTGCGCCGTGTGGTGCAGATGCAGGACGCGCTGAACCTCGCCGCTTTCCTGGCTCATCCGTAACGGGCAGGGCTCGCCGGCCTGGTCGCAGGGGGCTGAAAAATGGTGCGAGACTTCATAGCAGTGGCGACCCGCCACCGAACCGCCCGGAGCGAACGCTTCGGCATAGGCCCTGTTCGCGGCGACGATGCGGTACTCGGCATCCATGACGATACGCGGTTCAACCTGCTCGTCGAGAAACGAAACGAGCTCCGGCAGTGACTTTACGGGGTAATCCATTATTTTTCTGGGGAGTGTCATTTATGGCGTAAATATAGTGGATGTCTGGGTTTTTGCTGCCATATTTGACGCTGCAGCGCACGGGGGTTATCGAGGTTCCTGAAAATTGCGCAGTTTGTTATTTGGTATCAGTGGGTTGCGAAAGAAATCCGGAATCCGGAAAGCTGGCACGATAATTGATTGATTGTGGGTGAACCCGTAACACAGGAGTTTGCCATGACCGCTCAGACCTTCCGACACAACGCAGTACAGATAGCGCACGTCATTACGCTGGCTCCGATTCTCGTTGCTGCCTTGATCGGCGCCATTCCATTGATCATTCCCTGCGTCACCTGCCGTTGCTGCAAGGAACTGACGCTGCGAATCAGGCGAGTGTTCAGCCAGCATTGAAGTGAAACAGGGGCGGACCAGGAAAGGTTGCCTGGCACCGAACCTGCAAGGTTTTGCAGTAGAACCCCCCGGGACTGAGTCCCCATCTCAAGCCGGGGGGTTATTTTTTTGTTGTTTGCTGATCGGGGATCAATCGTTGCTGATGGTGTAATTTCCGTCCCCGGCATATTTCACCGTGGCATCCAGAAAATAGAACGGGCTCGATACCTTTTTCTCCTTGGCCAGATCATAGGCATCGCTGCTGCGCGCGCCGCTTGAACAAAAGAAGACTGTCGTTTTGTCCTTTGGCAGTTCGCCCAGATGCGATTCCAGGGTGTCGAGGGGCATGTTGACTGCCCCCTTGATCGTTCCCTTGTCGAAATCCTTTTGCGGCCGAACGTCGACGAGGAAGAGAGACTCCGGTGCGTCACGCAGGATGTTCTTGAACGATTCGACGGTGATCGTCGCCGGATCACGGCCGGCCTGGACAACGGGCTTGCTTGCTACCGGTTCGCCGCTGGTGGGGCCAGGGCCGTAGAGTTTCGCCCATTTCGGATACCCCTCCGGGACGACCTTGACTTTTGTGTAGCCCAGTTTGACCGCCTTGGCCGCAGAGTCGGAACTGAGCGTGCAGGCCAGCCCCTCACAGTAAAAATACAACTCGCTGGCCTTGTCGGCCGGCAGAGCATCAACCCGCTTGTTGAACTCGGAGTCGGGCAGGCTGATGGCGCCGGGGATGTGTCCGAGGTCGTACTTGCGCTTCTTCGGACGCGAATCAATGACCGTAATGGGCGCACCGTCGTCCATCCTCTTCTTCAGGAATGGAACGGAAACGGCACCGAGATGGCCCTTGGCGATCCAGTCCGGGTAGCCCTCGGCGTAAACCTTGATGTTGGTGTAGCCGAGTTTTTCCGCCTTGAATGCCGAGCTGTGACTGAGCGAACACTCCACGCCTTCACAGTAGAAGATCAGCAGTGTGTTCTTGTCTTGCGGCAACTGGTCGGTCAGCTTGTCGAACTGCGTGTCGGGGATGTTGATCGCGGTCGGAATGTGACCGGGGTCGTACTTGCGCGTCGTCGGACGTGAATCGATGATCATCACGCCTTCCGGCTTGGGCAGAACCGCGTAGCGTTCAACAAACGCAGCATCGACAATCTGGGTGTACCAGCCGTCTTTCGCGACGAGTCCAGCCGGTAGTTCGGCGGCGAGTGCGCTGGATGTGCTGAAAACGAGGGGTGCTGCTCCAAGGGCAGCAAGCAGGGTGGTAATGACCACGGCGCGTTTGCAGTTCATAGTGCCTCCTAAAAATGCATGGATTTCAATTTGCAAAAAAAAGGCGACCGATGCGGGTCGCCATTCTCATTTTTCTGTCGATGAAAACCCGTGCGGTCTAGCAACCGGCGGTCTTCTTGAACGACTTGCTGTGGTTCTTTCCACCGGCGTCGTCGAATTTCGTGCGAATTTCGTCGCCGACGCCGATACGCTTGTCCTTGAACTTGGCGAGCGTTTCGTCATCATCAATGAAAATGACGACGGGGTTTCCCGATTTGATGTCCTTCAGGGTTGTCTGGGCAGACTTGCCGTCAGCAGCCAACTGAATTTTCTCGACCACGCCGACCATTTTTACATCGGCGGCGGAGGCGGGTACTGCGACGGTCATGGCGGAAACTGCCAGAGCGGCCGAACACAAGAGGCGGGAGAAGTACTTGGGCATTTGAGGCTCCTTTGATAAAAAAATCAGAATTTCACGGTAAATGTCGCGTAGGCGTTGATGGCCTTGGACAGTGGCGTGGTGGTCATCATGTTGTTGTTCAGGCTGGAGATCTTGACTGGTGCGCCAACCCAGTTGTTGCTCCCTGTGTATTGGAAATCGTAGTACTGGAAACCAAGCCGGAAAAAGCTCTTGGCCGCGAACGACGAGATCGGTTTGGCGTCGAGTTCCTGGATCAGGTAAACCTCGTAGACATTGCCGCGTGTGCCGACCTTGGAGGTCCAGATATCGCTGGACGCCGGAGCGAAGGTGATCCAGTTCTTCGAGCCGTAGTTATATTCGAAGCCCAGTTTGGTTTTTGAAGGCAGGTCGTAGCGAAGACCCAGATAAATGGCGCGGCCGGTCTTGTCCTGCGGTGCTTCTGGTTCGAAGAAGGCGCCGGTGAGTAGGCCTTGGAAGCCGAACTGCGACGACACATTATTGTTCGGATGCGTCTTGCTCATGGCGAGGTCGACGAAGTAGTTCAGGTCGCCGATACCGACGTTCTTGATCGTCCCCATGGCGCCTGCGCCGAGCCAGTCGATGTCGCCCAGATTGACCTTCGGCATGGTGTCGCCGTAATAGGTGTTGCTCATCTTGGGGGCGTCAAAAATATTGATGCCGCGGTTCCATTGCGTCCAGACACGCAGCGCGTCGGTATCGATCGGGACGATCTGGACACCGACGAAGTCGGTGTCCTTGAGCGATTCGGCCAGCGGATTGTCCGTATAGCCACTCTCGTAGCCGCGCCCGAAGCAGAGTTTGGCGTACGCGCCCGGCAGGTCGTCGATATCCGGTCCCCAGCCGATCGTCATGCCGTCGAAGGCGTAATCGACGAGCAGCGAAGGAATCCCCCCGCGTCCCGGCGTCGACATGTTGTACCGCAGGTGCGACGGCGTGCCGTTGGTGGACGGCCGGCGACCGACGGAGAACCAGATGTCCTGGTCGGCGATATTGCTCCAGGTGGCATAGGCACGGTCGACATTTACATAGTCGCTGGACGGAATATGGCCCAGCGTGCCATCGAACACACCGACCCGGTCGGCAAAGAAGGGCGTGGAGCCGCCGTTGGTGACGGCGTCGTCATCCGACGCGCCCCAGGTCTTGTACATCAGCAGGCGGGCGGAAACCGAGACGTCCTGCGTGGCGCGCGCGTTGAGGTCCAGGCCGAAGCGGTGGGTGTATAGCGACGAGTTTTTCGGCTTGTAGGAGGGA
Organism: Gammaproteobacteria bacterium; assembly: GCA_029289235.1. Lineage (GTDB taxonomy): Bacteria > Pseudomonadota > Gammaproteobacteria > Burkholderiales > Rhodocyclaceae > Propionivibrio. The sequence continues at coordinate 111,439 of JARFTZ010000060.1, read as the reverse complement.
ACGGAGACGGCGTAATTGTTCAGGCCGGCAATCATCTGCTGGTTCGCCGGAGTGGCAAGGAACTGCTGCGCCTGCTGATAGGTTTTGACGCCGGCCATTCCCTCGGAAAAGGCCATCAGTCCACTTAGCATGGCTGCGTTCTGGGCACTCGGATTAGCGAAAAACGCGGCCTGAATTTGATCCCCCGCATTGGCGAAGGTTGCGCCAACGTCGGTATACGTCTTCGTTTCCCCGCGCAGGCTGTCTGCCCGGAATTCATAGTCGCCGCCGACCGTCAGCCACTTTTCGGACGACTTGTCTTCGGCGCGTTGCACCTTTTCCTTCAGTTCGGTCGTGGCCTGCTTGGTGGCTTCCTGGCTCGCCTGGTTGTTCTGCACCATGGCCCTCAGCTGCTCGATCTCCTTCTGCATCGCTTCGAGCTTCTTCAGCAACTCGGCTTCCGAAGCCTGCGTACCAAGCGGCAAAAAGAGACTGCCGACAATGCACGCAATGAACCTCCGAGAAGCGTGTTTCTTCCCCATGATTTCCCTCCAGGATTTGTTTGCGAATCTTTTTTCGGGCCGATTTCTCTTAGTCGGCCTCTTCCCAACCGGTAATCATCGCCTTGATGTGCGCTGTTGGCGTGTGTCCGGTTGTTGCCAGGTAGAGGTGGGATACCAGGAAGGCCAGCATCAGGAAGGCGCCAATCGTGTGGCCGGTTGCGACCCAGTCGAGTTGCAGGTCGGTCAGCCCCCACGCGGTCCAGTCGTTGTAGAACAGGTACAGAAAACCGGTGATCCAGATCAATGGGCTGACAAAAACCAGGATTCCAAGGTAGGTCAGCCGTTGCAGCGGATTGTGCTTGCTCTGCAGAGTCGGTTTGAACGGGTGCGGCTCGTTCTTGAAGATTCCGGATGAGTAGTACTGGGCGATCAGCAATACCTTTTCCGTCGTCGGGATGTAGTGCCGCCATTCACCGGTCGTCAGGTGCCAGAAGACGGCGAAAATCCACAGGCCGATCAGCGTCCATGCCGCTATGCCGTGGTAACTGACCGCCGCGGCGAAGCCGAAGAGCGAATAGGTGCCGTGGATTTCGAAGCCGGTCAGCATCATGAACATGATCAGTGCTGCCTGCGACCAGTGCCAGAAACGCTCGAAGCGCTTGAAGATATAAATGCGTTCAGCCATTTTCGTTCTCCTCAGTGCTTGCGGCGGGAAAAGACGCGCATCAGGCCGTGGCCGAGCGATCCTGCGAAGGCAAAGAAGGCGATCCCCCAGCCGAAGGTGTCGACCAGGTCGTTCGCATCACGCCCCGGGATATAGACGCCTTTGATCTCGGCAAGGCGACCACTCTTGCTGTGACACTCGTTGCAGGCCAGCGCCTTGTCCTTGGGAGCGACCATGTGCGTGATCGGCCACTGGGAGATGGTTTCGATGAAATCGATCTTCCCGGAGAACGGCCGGCCGGCGGTCTTCATGCCGGCGGCAACGGCCTTGTCCCAGTCAAGGTTGGTCCAGTAAGCGGTATCGTCGGCGCCGGCCAGGTGGGTCACTACCAGCGTCTTGTTTTCCGGATCAAACGGTTGCTTGCCGGTAAAAGTCTTGATCGGCCAGATCAGGGACTTGCCGTCGGTCGGGCTGCCCTCGTACTTGTTGATGTAAATCGGCTGCTGCGATTTGTCGATCTTGTCGTTGGCTAACGTGTATTTGTTAACGCCGTTGAGCCAGATGTAATTCGGCTTGACGTTGGTTTCCCACTTGAAGTCGCCCTTGATGCCAAGATACGTTTCGTAGCCCTCATCGTCCCTGACGACCAGCGGTTTGCCGTTCTTGTCGCGCTTGCCGGCCGTCGACCAGTCCCAATGCATCTTGGTCGGAACGTCGCCGCGGGCAAATTCCGGAATGTGGCAGGTCTGGCAGGCGACCTTGTCGGTGTGATCGTTCAGCTTGGCCTGTTGTTTGTGCGGCTCCTGTCCGTGGCAGGACTGGCAGGTGGCCGTGTTGCGCCCCTTGTCGTCCGGCTTGCCGCGCATCAGCGCGGCGTGGTTGTCCATGCCGGTTGTCTCATAACGGCTGCCCGGCACCTGGTGGCCCTCGGTCTTGTGGCAGGTTGTGCAGGTGAAGTTCAGGCCGTTTTTGGCCATGTGTACATCGAGTTCCTTGTCCGGATTGTCGAGCGAACTGTCGAGGTCGCCGTGCTTGACGCCATCGCCGCCGCCACCGTAAAAGTGGCAGGTCCCGCAGTTCTGGCGGCGGGTCTTGGCGACGCTCTGGGCGATAGGCGCCAGATCAATACCCTTGATGATTTTTCCGGACTTGGGCGGAAACTCGGTGTCCTTGACGACGGGGTTGCCGGCAAAACCGCCGGGTTTCTTGTATCTGCCGGTCGTTTCGTGGCAGACGAGACAGTCGACGTTCTCCTGGGCGGTAAAGTCGAAGGTCTCGCTCATGCCATAGCCGATGTGGCAGGACGCGCAGGCTTTGTGGTTTGAGGGCGCGGAGGTACAGAAATTGTTGATGACGTTCCGCTTGCCGAGTTCCTGGCCGGTCGCCGGATTGGTGATATCCCACTTCCAGTGAAGGGTCTGGTGAATCTGTTTCGAGGCCTCGGTGTGACAGCTCAGGCACGCCTTGGTGACCTCGCTACCGGACTGGAATTCCTGCTGCAATTCCTTGAATTTGGAATGGTCTGCCGTCGTGTCAAGCTTGAGCGGCTTGACGTCGGCGATTGCTCCCGTTCCGACGAGCAGATACAGCAATCCAGCCAGGACGCATCCGGCCGAACGCCGTAAGGATACGAGCCCCATACTCCCTCCTTGCGTTTCGTTCTTCAATTACCCGAGTTTTTTATTCAACTATTTTATTATTCTCTAATATAACGATTATCTTAGTTAATCGTCTTTTGAAAAGCAATCTGAAAAATCGGGGGGCCGGACAATTGTGTCGAAACGTGGAGGCGTGGGGATACTGTGTCGTTACGGCGGCGGTTCGCTGCGTCAAGGTAAAACGGGCGTGTCCGGGATAGGCAACGCCTTCCCTGACACGCCCGAAATTTTTGACGATTGGTAGTCGTCGCTGATATTACAAATCGTCGCTGATGACGGTGTGTGGCAACAGCGCCATGTAGTCCTCGACCGAGCCGTTGGCCAGGCAGCACTCGATGATCTTGCGGCCGAGCGGGTCGAGGTCGTCTTCGAGGTATTGCGTCAGTTCCTTGTGGAAAAACTCCGTAAGAATCTGCGCGCCGGCGTCGTAGCCGGCGAGGCCGATTTCCGGCTGCTTCTCCACACGCAGCATGATGCCCGGGATGGTCTGCCCTTCGATGACCACGCTCTTCAGCGCGAAGCCGAGCAGCGGGCAGCGCGACGGCATCACCTGCTCGGCTGAGAACCTGGCGCCGCCGCGACGCGCGAGGTATTCACGGGCGATCCATTGCGGCATGAAGCCGGTTTCCCACGCGCCGATATGCTGGTTCGGCGTCAGGATGTACTTCACCTTCGGGGTATCGACGATCTGGCGCAACAGCAGATTGGCTTGGTCGACCATGCGGCCTGTCGCGAAGGGCCAGTAGGAGCCGACGCCTTCCGAACTCATTCCCTCGACGCTGACGATGCTCGGGTTGGCGTGCCCGCGCGGTGCGACGAGGCGCCACAGCCAGGCCAGCGCCGGCGGCAGCAGGTGGAACAGGCCCATGATCCCGTAGGTCGGGTTCTCGCTGGTGCAGGGCGGGCAGCGCACGCCGAAGCTGCGCACGTCGATATTCACCGCGCCCTCGTGGATGTTGGGAACGGCTTTGCGCGGGATGACGACGCGCGGATTCGGGCACGGCTTGCCCGGCGCATCCTCAATGTGCTCCCAGATCAGCGCCGTGCTGCCCGGCTGCGCCTCGATGTTGAGGAACAGCAGGGGCTCGACCGGGTGGATGGTCATCCGCTCCAGGTTGGGGTCGGTGCCGTAGTCGGTGATGTGATTGACACGGACGAACCAGCCCTGTTCGGCGTCCATCAGTGCCAGGCGCCCGTCGTTGCGCGCCAGCGACGGGTGGCACAGCGCCATGTCGTCGGTGACCGGGCGCAGTTCGCAGTTGGCCGGCAGCACCAGCGTGCGGCGCTCGCCGGTCAGCGTATTCACGCCGAGCAGCAGGCCGCCGTCGGACTGGCGATGGACCTGTTCGAGGAGTTCGCTCTTGCCGCCGCCGCTGGCGCCCTCGTGCATGATGCACAGCTTGTTGGCGTAAGGCGTGATCACCTGTACCGCCGAGCAGTGCGCGGTCAACCAGTCCTCGCGCTCGCCGAGGGTGAGCAGCACGCCGTAGATGCCCTTCTTGGCGCTCGGTCCCGGGTACAGGTTGTAGCTGAACAACTCATGCCGGCCCGGGCGGCGGTTGTGAACCACCATCTGCTTGCCCTTGAAGTGCGTGTGGCGGAACGGCGGCGCGACGAAGATCACCGCCTTCGGGTCGAAGTCCGGCGAAATTTCGTTCCCATCGAGAATGCCCTGCAGCAGGGCAAGCCCCAGCGCGAAGAAGCCTGCATTCGCCGGCGCCACGACCAGCGCGTCGGTGCCGATCCCCGGTGCGCCGGCGATGAACGGAAACAGCGCCAGTTCCTGCGTCTTCAGCCACTCGAAGGTTTCTGCGCGCAGGGACTCGAAGGATTCGCCGAACTCGTCCTCGAAACGCAGCTTGTCGGTCGGCTGGTCGTCGGCGATCAGCATGCACTCCGGGTCGCGGCGGCGCATGTACGGTTCGACGTAGTTGGCGGCGATGCCGTTCTTTACGCGGCAGACGGTCGCCTCGACCACGCGGCCCCGGCCGGGCACGTCGTAGGCGACCTCATGCACGCCGTTGACGGCGTCGCGGGTGGCCAGTTCGAACAACTGCTGGCGGTTCGAGGCCACCGTGTATTTCGGGCAGGCCGCAAGGATTTCCTGAACGGACTGAGGGATCTGGAAACCAACATCTACGCGTTGCATGGTCAATGACTCCTGAAATGGAAAAGAAGGGGAGGAAGCGGAAAACGGGGGCAGGAACAGCCCGGATTGACTGCCGGGCAGACGGGGTGGTGGGTGGTTGTGCGTTTCATTGTGTGATAGCATAACATAAGAAACGCAATAGTAAGCAAGGCAACCAAAGTGTGGTTGCCTCGATCTCCAGATTTTCAGGATCCGAGCCAATGAAAAACAGCAGGCAAGCCACGACCGGGCAAACAGGGACGCTGGTCGGCGTCGTCATGGGAAGCGCCAGCGACTGGGACGTCATGCGTCACGCCGTCGCGCACCTGAAGCAACTCGGCATCCCGCATGAGGCCCGTGTCGTGTCGGCCCATCGCACCCCGGACTTGCTCTACGCCTACGCCGAGGGCGCCGCGGCACGAGGCCTCGCCTGCATCATCGCCGGGGCAGGTGGCGCCGCGCATCTGCCGGGCATGCTGGCGGCCAAGACGCGCGTGCCGGTGCTGGGGGTGCCGGTTCCCTCGAAATACATGAAGGGCATGGATTCGCTGCTCTCCATCGTGCAGATGCCGAAGGGTATTCCGGTGGCGACCTTCGCGGTCGGTGAGGCCGGGGCCGCGAATGCCGCGTTGTTCGCCGCGGCGCTGCTGGCCCGTGGCGACGAAGCAATCGCCGCACGCCTGGAGGCGTTCCGGGCAGCACAGACGCAGGCCGCGCTGGACATGACCCTGCCGGATCAGAACGAAGGAGATGCGGAATGATTCTCCCCGGTGCAACGCTCGGCTTGCTGGGCGGCGGGCAACTCGGACGCATGTTCGTATTCGCCGCCCGTAGCATGGGGTATCGCGTGATCGTGCTCGATCCCGAAGCCGACTGTCCCGCGGCGCAAGTGGCCGACCGCCATCTGGCGGCGGCCTACGATGACGAACATGCGATGGAACTGCTGGCGCGAGAATGCGCCGCGGTCACCACCGAGTTCGAGAACGTTCCGGCGGCGAGCCTGGAGTATCTCGCCGCCCGCGTGCCCGTGCGGCCGGGCGCGAACGCGGTGGCGATCGCCCAGGATCGGGCGCTGGAAAAGACCTTCCTGCGCGAGCACGGTCTGGCCACGGCGCGATTCGCGATCGTTGATGATGCCGAGGCGATCGCCTCGGCACTGCGCGAGGTCGGCGCTCCTGCCCTGCTGAAGACGACGCGGCTGGGCTACGACGGCAAGGGGCAGGCGCGGGTCGACGACCTCGATTCGGCGCAAAGGGCCTTCGCCGCGCTCGGTGGCGTGCGCTGCGTGCTCGAAGAACGGGTTGCGCTTCAACGGGAGATTTCCGTCGTGCTGGGGCGCGGCGCCGATGGCGAAGTGCGCTGCTATCCGGTCACCGAGAACTGGCACCGCGACGGCATTCTGGATATTTCGCTGGCCCCCGCGCGCGTGGCGGAAGAAACACGGACGCATGCAATGTCCATGGCCACGGCGATCGCGGCGAAGCTCGATTATTGCGGTGTGCTGGCGGTCGAGTTCTTCGTCTCTTCCGACGGCCGGCTGCTGGTCAACGAGTTCGCCCCGCGTCCTCACAACAGCGGCCACTGGACGCTGGATGCCGCGATCACTTCGCAGTTCGAACAGCAGGTGCGCGCCCTCTGCGGCCTGCCTCTAGGCGACACGCGCGTATTTGGCGGTGCGGCGATGCTCAATCTGCTGGGCGACCTGTGGCATGGTGCGCAGGCTTCGGCATGGGAAAACATCCTGCGCCAGCCCGGCGCGAAACTGCACCTCTATGGCAAGCAGGAGGCGCGGGTGGGGCGCAAGATGGGGCATGTCACCTGTCTCGGGGAAACGCCCGAACTGGCGCTGGAAAGCGCCTTGCGCCTGAAGGGCGAGCTGGGTATTTCGTGACCGTGGTGCACTCGGCATCGGGCGTGCCGGTACAATCGTGACTGCCCCGATTTTTGACCGCGAGTGACCGCATGCTCGATGTCGTTGTCCTCTTCTTCCTTCTCGGCCTGCTGGCCGGGTTGGCCCGTTCCGAGCTGAAGCTGCCGACGGCGCTATACGATTCACTGTCCCTCGTCCTGCTGCTGGCGATCGGCCTGAAGGGGGGCGAGGGGCTGGCCAGGCAATCGCTGCTGCCATTGTTGCCGCAGCTGGCGGCGGTCATCGCCCTCGGCATCGTGCTTACGGTCATCGCCTTTTTCGTGTTGCGGCGACGTTTCGCCCTGCCCGATGCGGCGTCGATGGCGGCGCATTACGGTTCGGTGAGCGTGGCCACATTCGCGGTGGGCGTGAATTGGCTGAACACCCGCGGCATCGATTTCGAGCCGCAACTGCCGATCTTTCTCGCGGTCATGGAAGTGCCGCCGATCATCGTCGGCATCGTGCTGGCGCGCGGCCTGAAATCCGGCATCGACTGGAAGAAACTCGGCCACGAAGCCTTCTTCGGCAAGGGCGTGGTGTTGCTGCTGGGGGGGATGGCCATCGGCTGGCTCGCCGGTCCGGACGGCCTCGCGCCGGTCAAGCCGCTGTTTTACGACCTCTTCAAGGGCGCGCTGGCCATCTTCCTGCTGGAAATGGGCCTGATCGTGGCCCGCCAGGCCGGTGTGCTGCGCCGTCAGGGCGCGTTCCTGATTGTCTTCGGGATTGCCATGCCGCTGTTTTCTTCGCTGCTGGGAGGCGCCTGCGGCGTCCTGCTTGGGCTGTCCGCCGGCGGCACGATGTTGCTGACGGCTCTGGCGGCTTCCGCGTCCTACATTGCCGTTCCGGCGACGATGCGCCTCGCCGTGCCGGCGGCGAATCCTGCATTGTCGCTGGCCGCCGTGCTCGGCGTGACCTTCCCCTTCAACATCCTCGCGGGCATTCCCTTCTACTACTGGCTCGCGGAACGATTCGCCGGAGTCACTCCATGACGACCACCGAAAAGCGCACGATGCTCACCATTGTTACCGAAAGCGTGATCGAGAACATGTTGCTGGCCGATCTCGACCGCCTCGGCGTGCGCGGCTATACGGTTACCGATGCGCGCGGACGGGGCAGCCGCGGCGTGCGCGATGCCAACTGGGACGAAGCGGCCAATATCCGCATCGAGGTGATCTGCACCCGTGAACTGGCCGAAGCCTTGCTGGCGCACCTGCAGAAGCATTACTACGCCAATTACGCGATGGTTTCCTGCCTGCACGAGGTAGAGGTCGTGCGCGCAGAAAAATTCTGAGGCACTGTCGTCAGGCCGTGCGGGCGGGCTGCATTGCCCAGTTGTCCAGTTCGATGACGGCAGGGAACACGTCGACATGCTGCTCGGCCTTGCGCGGGGGCTTCGTCGCGCCGAACGTCTGCGCGGCCAGGCCAGGTTCCCGTTTGTCCGACGCGAGCCGGATGCGCATGTTCTTCAAATGCCGCTGCATGGACAGTCGCGCAGCCTTGGCGTCGCCTTGCTTGACGGCCTCAAGGATTTCGCGGTGCTCGATGATGGCGCGTCGCCAAAGCTGCTCAGGGTAGAAGAGGAGTTCCGGAAACGGATCGACCGGCTGTTCGCCTGAACCCCACAACGCCTTCAGCGCCTGCAGCAGGGCGGCGTTGCCGGCTGCTTCGGCAAGGGCGAAATGGAATTTTCGATCATGGTCGAGCCGTTTGCTGTCTCTGGCCGAGCAGCAGACCATGTCGCCCAAGGCCTTGGCCAGCGCGGCCAAATGCTTCGGCAAAGCGTTTTGCGCGGCCAGCGCGGCAATCTCGGGTTCGATCAGACTGCGGGCATGAAGCAGTTCGACCGGTTCCGGAATGTGTACGTCATGGGGGGCGGTTGGCGGAACCGCGGCCGATGCGGGGCGGTCCAGCACGAAAACGCCCGAACCGCCGCGGATTTCCACCCGGTTTTCAACCTCCAGGGCGAGAAGCGCTTCGCGCACCGTCGGCCGGCTCACGGCCAGTCGTTCGGCCAGTATGCGTTCGGCGGGGAGACGTTCGCCGGGCTTGTATTCTCCCGCTTCGATCAGGTCGATGATTTGCCGGGCGATCTGGCGGTACAGGCGGCGGTTGCTGATGGATTCGAAAGGCATGGTCGTGTTGCGGTAACGGCGTTGCCATCTGGAAGAGGGCGGCCACAGGTGGTGGCGGTGTTCACGGTGTGATAGCATAACATAAGAAAAGCAACCGTAAGCAATGCAACCAACGTAACAAAAGTGGCCGAAGTGGCAGCGAGGTGAATACGACGGATGGCCAGATTGGCCGGACTCTCCCGAATTTATCGCGTAAATGTTGGCAACCGGCGTGGGCCGGACCTATCATTGCGCGTCCCAAAACGAGGTGCATCGATGATCATCCATGACTCCCACCGCGGAGCCGGTTTCCTTCTCACCGATTCGGCGCGCTTGTTGCGCAAACTGATCGACCGTCGCTTGCAGCCCCTCGGCCTGTCACGCGCGCAGTGGTCGGTCCTGGCGATCCTGTCGAATCACGAAGGGGTGTCGCAGTCGCAGATATCCCACGAACTTGAAATCGAAAAATCCACTGCCGGCCGGCTGATCGACCAGGTGGAGAAGAGTGGATGGATCGAGCGGCGGCCGATTCCCGGCGATCGCCGCCTGTGGAGCATTCACCTCACCTCGCAGGCGCGGCAACTTCTGGTCGAGGTCGAGAGCGTCATCCTGCACGCCCGCGAGGAAATGCTGCGCGGCCTGTCGGACGAACAGCAGGAGCTTCTTACCGATCTCTTGCAGACCGTGAAGTCGAACCTCTCCGATGCGCTCGATCAGGATCTTTCACACGTTCACGGCGCAAAGCTCGATGACGTGTCAGTCTGATTTGCCCCCCTTACTGCACGAATCTCTCAGGGGAGTTTGGCGACCGCATTCTTGCGCGAGTTGTCATCAACTCCCGTCGTATTGTCCAGCAGGCTTCGCGTAGCCACCTGGATGAAGGCATCCAACTTCTTCTTCAGTTCGCCTTCCTGCTCATCGTGCTTCAGTTCCTTCGCCCGGGGATTGGTCCAGAGCTGGTACTCATAGGATTTCACGGCTTTCGATCTCGATTGGACGACAATCTTGTTGTCGCTGATGATCGCTACCGTCTGGTCGCTTCCCGACGGCTTGATGACACCGAAGCCGCGGTCGCCTTCGGGGAGATTCAGCAGGTCGCGGCCCCAGCATTGATGCCTGACGTTGTCGCCCAGTCGCCCCATGATGGTGGGTACGACATCGACCTGCGTTCCGACAGTGTCGCGCGTGGTACCGAACTTTTGCTGAATTCCTGGAGCAATCAACAGAAGCGGGACATTGAAACGCGCGAGATTCATTTCCGTCAGTTGCTCCCCACCGCCAAACCCATGGTCGCCAACAAGCACAAAAAGTGTTTCCTTGAAGTAGGGTTCGTTCCGGATCTTTTCGAAGAACTGTCCAAGCGCCCAGTCGGAATAGCGCATCGCGGTGAGATGCGCGTCGAGCGCTCCCTGCCCGGTAACGGATTCCACCGGCAATTTTTCCGGCAGGGCGTAAGGCGTGTGGTTCGACAGGGTCTGCAGGATGGCATAGAACGGTTTTCCGCCGCTGCGTTTCGCCAGTTCCTCGGCGGCGCGCTCGAACATGTCCTGATCGGAGACGCCCCAGGTGGGGTCGGAAACAATCGGGTTCTTGTAATCGAATCGCCCGATGAAGTTGGTGACCCCTTGTCGGCCAAAGAATCCCGACTGGTTGTCCCAGGCGAAATCGCCGTTATAGACATACAGGTTGTCCAACTGGCGCTCCCCGAGCAACTGCGGCAGGCCCGAAAAATCGTTGCTGCCCTCCGGGGTTTGCATCAGGTACTCGAAACCCGGCAGGTTGGGGAAGCAGGCGAGGGTGACGAACGTTCCCTGATGCGTGTGTGTCCCGTTGGCAAAAAAGCGGGTGAACAACAAGCCTTCGGCGGCGAGCTTGTCAAAATACGGGGTGATGTTTCCTTGCCCGCCCAGTACGCCGACATGACGCCCGGCGAAGCTTTCCAGCAGGATCACGACAACGTTGCGGACGGGGAGGACGCCTTGCTCCGGGGGGGTGTAGTTGCGGAGGATCGCGGCTTGGTCTTCACGGACCAACGTGTCGCTATCGGTCAGGAGCATCTTGCGCACCGCGGACAGCGCTTCAGCCGGCGGCAGATCGCTTTTCCAGATGTTGTCCCGGTGGCTGGACATCAGACTTTTTGCGGCTGATGCGAGCATCAGGGTTCCATTCAGGCCAAGCTGATTGGCGAAGGTCGAATCGGTGGTGAATGCGTCGCCCCAGCGGAGAGGAGGGCCTTGGCGCAGGGTGCCCCGCGAGGCAATCACCGCCAGCACGCCGCACACCAGAAACGCGAGCAGCCTGGCTTGCAGCCTGGTCGACAACGGTGCCGGGATCGCCGCCAAGTCACGGCGGGTGCGGGTGCGCAGATCGACCTCGCGGAACAGCCACGCCAGAATGACGGAGGCCAGAGCCCAAGCCAGCAGGTAGCGCACTACCGGAAACCCGTACCAGATCATGCTCACGACCGTTTTCGGGTCTTCCTTGAGGTACTGGAACACCAGGGCATTCAAACGCTGGTTGAATTCCCGGTAGAAATCGAGTTCGATGACTCCCAGGAAGAGCGTGACGCTGGCAAAAATGGTCAGCCAAAGTCGAAAGAAGCTGCGTGCCGACATGGCGCGGAGACTTGGTATGGCGAGGAACATCGGCAGGCTGGCGATGACGGCGAGACGCAAGTCGAAGCGCAGGCCGTTAAAAAAGGCCTCGGCCAGAACAGCGGCCGTTGCGCCCCCGATCTGCTCCCGGTTGTAGACCAGCAACGCCAGCCGCAGCAGCGAATACATCGCCATCAGCACCAGCATGCTCAATGCCGTGAACCGAAGATGTTGCTTCAGGCCAATCTCCAGCTTGCTTGCGGGGGCTTGTGTGAAAAGTGGCCTTCTGGAGGAGGAATTAGTGTTTTGCATTGGCGAGACGATTCAGTTCGAGGATACGTCCGCGCCCCTGTTCCGCGATAAGGAAGTGTCCTGGGGCGATCGAGATGATGGTTTGGGCAGAGCGAAGGTTCTTGAGGATGATGTGGGTTGCTCCCGAGGTGTCCAGACGTAACAGGCGAGCGCCGTGTGTCAGGTCCTCGGTTATCCATAAGCCCTCGTTGTTGCACATGAGAAAGGAAGGAGCGTGGAGGCTGCGTACGGCGATTTCATCACTGCCGCCGGGGCGATATCTCTTGATCCAGCCTTTCTTTTTTTCCGTATAGAAAACATTGCCGTCCGGACAGATCGTAATTCCTTCAGGCTCGTCCAGGCCGTCACGTAGCGTCGTTGTTTCCTTTGTTTCCGGATCGTATTTCAGTAAGCGGCCGTGTTGCTTCACGTCCTCGACGGCGAACAGGTGGCGGCCATCGCTGGCAAGGCCTTCAATACTGTTGCCCTCGAAAAGTTGGTCGATCTTCCCTTCTTTCCACCAGAGAAGTTGGTGTTTCCCGCCTTCCTGGCCGGCGGCGACTCCATCCTGAAACAAGACCAGACCATCCGGTTTGGACAGCCCGGTCATGATGTTCTGCCGGGTGCCATCCGCTTGAAGCCGGAACACGCCCCCTTTTTGTGTATTGAATTCCTGGGAGATATACAGGTTGCCCTGTCTGTCAACAACCATGGCGCTGACTTTGGGAATGTCGTCCAGAAAGACCTTGAACGACCAGCCGTCTTCGGCTTGAACGGGGTAATAGTGCTGCCAGGTCAGAAACGAGGACGCTCCCAAACCGAGAAGGAGAAGCGCAATCCTCAGCCTGGTGATTTTGATCCACAGTGGGAAAGACAGCATCAAAGTTACCGCCCTGAAATTGTGATTTTTCTTTGGGCAGCTTAAACGAATCTTAAGGCGGGCGGTACTTGAATTGCGTCAACACCGAGGGGTCGCGAAGGCGCGGGCCGTATTTCGGGCGACTGTTGTTCGTCGGTTTAGCGCATGCATCACCCCGCGTTGCTCGACGCCGCCCAGATGTTCAGGTTGGCGTCGCTCGCCCAGCGGTCGATTTCGGCCAACTCCTCGGGGGAGAAGTCGAGTCGATGCAGCGCAGCGACGTTTTCCTCCAGTTGGCTGATGCGGCTGGCGCCGATCAGTGCCGAGGTGACCTGCGGCTGGCGCAGCACCCAGGCCAGCGCCATCTGCGCCAGCGTTTGTCCCCGCCATTCAGCGATCTCCATCAGCGGGCGAATCCGTTCCAGCGTCGCCGGTTCGAGGTAGTTGTCGCGGAACGACGCGGCGCCCTTGGCCTTGCGCGAATCGGCCGGGACGCCGGCGAGATACTTGCCGGTCAGCAACCCCTGCGCCAGCGGCGAAAAGACGATGCAGCCGATCGATTCGTCGCGCAGCGTGTCGAGCAGGTCTTCCTCGATCCAGCGGTTGAGCAGCGAGTAGGAGGGCTGGTGCAGCACGCAGGGCACGCCCATTCGCTTGAGGATCGCCGCCGCCTCGCGCGTCTTCTTCGCCGAATAGGAGGAAATGCCGACATACAGCGCCTTGCCCTGCTGCACGGCGGTGGCCAGCGCGCCCATCGTTTCCTCGAGCGGCGTGTCCGGGTCGTAGCGGTGCGAGTAGAAGATATCCACGTAGTCGAGCTTCATGCGCTTCAGGCTCTGGTCGAGGCTGGCGAGCAGGTGCTTGCGCGAGCCGTCCATGCCGTACGGACCGGGCCACATCTGGTAGCCGGCCTTGGTGGAAACGATCAGTTCGTCACGGTGCGGCGCGAAGTCGCTGGCGAGGATTTGACCGAACAGCTCCTCGGCGGCTCCGGGCGGCGGGCCGTAGTTGTTGGCCAGGTCGAAATGCGTGATGCCGAGTTCGAAGGCGCGCCGCAGCAACGCGCGTGCGTTGGTTGGGTCGGCGCTCTGGCCGAAGTTGTGCCACATCCCGAACGAGAGCGCCGGCAGCTTCAGGCCGCTATGGCCGGCGCGCCGGTAGGGCATCGTGTCGTAACGGGTGGCGGAGGGCGTCCAGTCGGTCGTGGTCATGGCTGTCCTTGGCGGTGGGTTGCCGGTACGGTGCGGCGATGTGTTAAGGAAGTGCTGATGTATTGAAGATTCGTCATTCCGGCGCAGGCCGGAATCCAGAAAATTCGACGAACTGGGCCCCGGCCTGCGCCGGGGTGACGACAATTTCAGCGCCTTTCTACCGGTAGGCGTTTTCGAGGATCTGCTTCGTTTCCTCCAGCGAGAGCTTGTGGCGATCGAGTTCGAACAGGCCGCCCATGGTGTCGCGGGCGTTCTGCGCGAGGGTCGGGATTTCCTCGCGGCGGATGCCGTAGTCGGACATCTTCAACCCTTCCAGCCCGCTGCCGGCGATCAGCTTCTTCAGCGCGGTGATGAACGCGGCCGGACGCTCGTTGGCCGGCAGGGCGTCGACATTCTCGCCCATCGCCCGCGCCATCGATTCGAACAGGTGGCCGGGGATCTTGTCGAGGAAGAAGCCGAAGTAGGCGACCGAGAGGATCGTCAGGCCGGCGCCGTGCGGCAGGTCCGGGTGGTACGCGCTCAGGGCGTGCTCCAGCGAGTGCTCGGAGGTGCACGACGAGGTCGATTCGACGAAGCCGGAGAGCATGTTGGCGAAGGCCATCTGCGCGCGTGCTTCCTTGTTCGATCCGTCCTTGACCGCCACCGGCAGCCAGCGGGCGATGGTCTCGATGCTTTTCAGCGCGTAGAGGTCGCTCATCGGCGAGGCGCAGGTGGCGATCACGCCCTCGGCGGCGTGGAAGAAGGCGTCCATGCCCTGGTAGGCAGTCAGGTGCGGCGGCACGGAAAGCATCAGCTCCGGGTCGACGATCGAGACCAGCGGGAAGGTGTGGTCGTTGCCGTAGCCGATCTTCTCGTTGGTTTCCTCCTTGGTGATCACCGTCCACGGGTCGGCCTCGGTGCCGGTGCCGGCGGTGGTGGTGATGGCGATGATCGGCAGCGCGCCGTTGAGTACCGGCTTGCCCTGGCCCGAGCCGCCGCCTATGTAGTCCCAGTAGTCGCCGGGGTTCTTTGCCATCATGGCGATGCTCTTCGCCGAGTCGATGCTGCTTCCACCGCCAAGGCCGATGACGAAGTCGCAGCCGCTCTGGCGGGCGAGTTCGGCGGCTTCCATTACGTGCGACTTGATCGGGTTCGGCTGGATCTTGTCGAAGACGACGCTCTCCGCGCCATTCTTCTTGAGCAGGGCGATCAGGCGATCGAGGTAGCCGTTCTGACGCATCGACTTGCCGGCGGAAATGACGATCAGCGCCTTCTTGCCGGGCAGCGGCACGTTGCCGAGCTGGTCGAGCGCGCCAGCGCCGAAGAAGATCCGCGAGGGCATGTAGTGGTTGAATTGCATTGCGTTTGTCCTTTTGTGAAATGGCGGCGCTTTTTATTCTTTCCGTTGATCTCATCCGCGCCGAACGTTTTTTATCTTAGTTGGCAGATGCACCGATACAAATACACATTTCTGTCCCATGTTTGCCTTTTTCTCCAGAACGGCACGTTTTAAGAAAAATCTGGTGCAGAATGTTTGCCTGATTTTTCTGCGCGGAGTTTTTTATGCAGCAATGGAAGCCATGGGAATCGGATGGGCGCATCGCCGAACTGCTCGGCGAACTGGCGAAAGAGGAGGGCTATACACAGTCGTGGCTTGACGCGGTGCGCTTCGTCCGCGTCAATGGCGCGAAGCCGCGCGAGCCGATCGTCTACGAGCCGAGCATCATCATCATCGGCCAGGGGCGCAAGCGGGTTTTTCTTGGCGACCAGACCTACGTCTACGACGCGAACAACTACCTGGTCCTTTCGGTGCCGCTGCCGCTCGAATGCGAAACGGAGGCTTCGCCGGACGAGCCGCTGCTTGGCCTGTGCATCCGCGTCGATCCCGTTGCGCTCGGCGAATTGCTGATGGAAATGGAGGACGATCGTGCGCCGCCGGAAATGGTGCGCGGCCTGTACGCCACGCCGCTGACCGAGGACCTCGACTGCGCCGCGGTGCGCCTGCTCGAATGCCTGCAAGCGCCGATGGACGCGCGCATTCTCGGGCCGGGCATCGTGCGCGAGATCACCTACCACGTATTGCGCGGCGAGCAGGGCGGGGCGCTCCGCGCAGTGGCCGCGCGGCACAGCCGCTTCGGGCAGATCGCCCGCGTGCTGCGGCGCGTGCATCAGGAGTACCACAAGGAGCTCGACGTCGAATCGCTGGCCCGCGAGGCGAACATGAGCGTCTCCAGCTTCCACCACAACTTCAAGGCGGTGACTTCGACCTCGCCTGTGCAGTACCTCAAGAGCATCCGTCTGCACAAGGCGCGGGCGCTGATGCTGCAGGGCGACCATAACGCCAGCACGGCGGCGAACCGCGTCGGCTATTCCAGCCTGTCGCAGTTCAGCCGCGAGTTCAAACGCTATTTCGGCAACAGCCCGAGCAACGACACCGCCCAAACCCGCGTGCAGGAGTAACCCGAAAATGACCCGACAGATCACCAAGGACACGACCCTCTGCATCTCCCTTGCCGCGCGCCCGAGCAATTTCGGAACGCGCTTCCACAACTACCTGTACGAGGCGCTGGGGCTCGACTATCTCTACAAGGCCTTTACGACAACTGATCTGCCAGCGGCGATCGGCGGTGTGCGTGCGCTCGGCATTCGCGGTTGTGCGATCTCGATGCCGTTCAAGGAGGTGGTGATTCCGCTGGTTGACGAGATGGACGACTCAGCAAAAGCCATCGAGTCGGTCAATACGGTCGTCAACACCGCCGGCCATCTCAAGGCCTACAACACCGATTACCTCGCTATCCGCAAGCTGTTCGCCGAACATCACGTGCCGTCCGACTACACGTTCGCCCTGCGTGGCAGCGGCGGTATGGCCAAGGCCGTCGCCTGCGCGCTGCGCGACGCCGGTTTCTGCAACGGCACGCTCGTGGCGCGCAACGAAGGGGTGGGGAGGGCGCTGGCCGGTCTTTACGGATTCGACTGGCGGGCAGAGATGGGCGGAGCGACGGCCGACCTGCTGATCAACGTCACGCCGATCGGCATGGCAGGCGGCGCGGAAGCGGACTCGCTGGCGTTCGACGAGGAAGCCGTCAAGGCAGCCCGCGTGGTCTTCGACGTCGTCGCGCTGCCGCCGGAAACGCCGCTGATCCGCCGCGCCCGAGCGCTCGGCAAGCCGGTGATCACCGGCGCCGAAGTCTTCGCCATCCAGGCCGTCGAGCAGTTTGCGCTTTATACCGGTGTGCGCCCCGACGACGAGCTGTTCCAGCGGGCGGCGGCGTACGCGCGCGGTCAGTAACCGCAGTCCCGGTCGACGACTCCGTTCAGTGGCAGCCCCGCCGCCTGCGCATGCAGGTTGGCGGCGATCTGTTGGACTGCGTCCTCCGGCACCGTGTCGGCGGCGACGTGCGGGGTGATGATCACGCGCGGGTGATTCCAGAACGGATGCGTCGGCGGTAACGGCTCTTCGGCGAAGACGTCGAGCAACGCGAAGCGCAGTGCTCCGGCATCCAGCCGGGCGAGCAGCGCGGCTTCGTCGATCAGCGAGCCGCGTCCGGCGTTGATCAGCGCGGCGTCGGCGGGCAGCAGCGCGAGCGTTTCGGCGTCGAGCACATGCCTGGTTTCCGGCGTCGACGGCAGCACGCAGAACAGCACGTCGGTCTGTGGCAGCAATTCGCGCAGTCCGGCCTCGCCATGCAGGCAGCGGACGCCTTCGAGCTGGCGTGGCCGCCGGCTCCAGCCGGCGACGCGATAGCCGAGTCGCGCCAAATCCAGCGCCACCTTGCCGCCCAGCTCCCCGAGGCCGAGGATGCCGACGCGTACATCGCGCGCCAGCCGCGTATCAAGCGGATTCCACAAGCGCTCCTGCTGCTGCCGGGCGTAGCGGTCCATCTGCCGCTGGTAGTGCAGCACGCCGTAGAGGCAATACTCGGTCATCTGCTGCGCCATGCCGGCGTCGGTCAGGCGGATCAGCGTCACGTTGTCCGGTACGTCCGTCCGCTGCAGCAGCTTGTCGACCCCGGCGCCCATCACGAACACCGTGTGCAGGTTGGGGAAACGGGCGAAGAATCCGGCCGGCGGCGCCCATGCGGCGGCGTGCGTCACCGCCGCGGCGTCGACCTCCTGCGGCCAGCAGGCGACGGCTTCATCGGGCAACGTCTGCCGCAGCAGGTGCAGGTAGCGTTCGGGCTGGTCGAGGGTATAGAGGTAGAGCATGAGCGTCCTCGCAAGATTACGTGAACCACTGCAGGGTGATGGCCGCCAGCACGAGGTAACGCCCCAGCTTGGCCAGCGTGACGATGACGATGAACGACGGAAACGGCTCGCGCAGGACGCCGGCCACCAGCGTCAGCGGATCGCCGATGAACGGAGCCCAACTCAGCAGCAGCGACCAGCGGCCATAGCGGTGATACCACCGCTCCGCCTTGTGCAGCGACCCAGGCTTGACCGGAAACCAGCGCCGGTCCTGAAAATGCTCAAGGTAACGTCCGAGCCCCCAGTTGATCGTCGAGCCCAGCACGTTGCCGACGGTGGCCATCGCGACGAGCGCCCAGGGTGGCTGGTTTCCCGCCACCAGCAGGCCGGCGAGCACCAGTTCCGACTGCGCCGGGAACAGCGTCGCGGCGAGCAGGGCGGCGGAGAAGAGGCCGGAATAGGCGGCGAAATCGGTCATTGGGTTTCTGCGACTCGCCTGAGATCAGGTTGTTCTGTAGATCAGCAAGCAGTCTGCGAAGCGAACTGCCGTTAGGCTCGTGCGGTTTTGATCTCAGGTTTTCGGATGAGCATGCAGGATCCTTGCAACTCCGGAACAGCGTTGGCGGATTTGCCAGGATGTTGTGCTGTTTCGGATGCTAAGACTGCTCGGACCACATCTTCCCGCCCGTCGCCCAGTTATGCCGTTCGACGTCGATCAGAATGATGTCGACGGCACCCGGTGCACAGCCGAGGACGCGGCAGGTTTCCCTGGTCAGCGCTTCGACGAGTTCCTTCTTTTGTTCGGGACTACGGCCGGCGAAGAGTTCAATGTGCATGGTGGGCATGGTGGCTCCTTAGTCGTGGATGACGGCGAATTCTTTCAGTGCGGCGCGTTCGGTGTTCAGGGCGTTTTCCGGCACGTTCGGGTCAGCGTAGCCAAGGGCGATGCCGCTGACCAGGCGCTCGTTTTCCGGCAGACCGATGGCTTCGGCGACGACCGATTCGTACTGCACCCAGAAGCCTTGCGGGCAGGTGTCGAGGCCCCTGGCCTTGGCGGCGAGCATCAGCGACTGCATGAACATGCCGGTGTCGAGCCAGCTGCCGACGCCGAGCGCCTTGTCGACGGTGACGATGAGGCCGACCGGGGCGCCGAAGAATTCGAAGTTGCGCCGGCGCTGGGCGAGCATGGCGGCGGTGTCGCCCTTGCCGATGCCCATCAGACCATACATGGCCTTGCCGAGAGTGCGCTTGCGCGACAGATAGGGCTCGTTGTCGAGGTTGCTGTAGATCACCGAATCGCAGCGGTTCGGTTCGGCATCGTAGGCCGTACATACGGCCTGTACGACGCGGTCGAGTGCGTCGCCGGTGAGGACGTGTACGCGCCAGGGCTGGGTGTTGGTGCCGGATGGGGAGCGGGAGGCGAGGGTGAGGACTTCTTCGATGAGGCTGCGCTCGACGGGCTTCGGCAGGTAGCCGCGCATCGAGCGGCGGGCGTTGATTAGTTGGCTGAAGGCTTGCCAGGTGGCGGAAGCGTGTGGGGCGGACATCGAGGCGGTCTCTCAGTTATCAGTGAAAGCCGGCATTTTACCCGCCAGACCGTCATGTGCGCCGGCGTGCCGGGTGTTGGCATGAGTGCTGATCCGGGTGGTTGAGAAATTTCTAGGGTTCTGATTATCTGGGCTTATTTATGAATCGAACTCGTGCGGCAACTGGTGAAAATTCGGTTGACACAATTTTGAACAGCCATTAGTTTCCCGCATTGAGAAAAGTTGTTTCATAATGCAGAAAAATAAAACATCGTTAATTTGTCCCTAAAACCTCATTGTGGGCTGTCTTGGGGCCTTTTAGGGGACGTGTTCTCGGCGACAGGGAGCTTTCGCCGACCTCGGTAAGAAACACGCAGGATTTTCGCAAGGCCGCGCAACGGAACGGGGTGTGCTAACGAACCAACACCCCCGACGGTTGGGGACGGTCGTACCCTGTCAGCCGGCAGGGCGGTTGATGTAACCCGTTTTCTGGATTGGGAGCTTTTTATGGACCTGTTTGGCCCGAACACGATGGAGTGCGTTGCCACCGTAGTTTTCGCGATCGCGGTGGCGCATACGTTTTCGACGAAGATTTTCGCGCGCATGGCGCGGGTTCAGCCTCAGCATGCCGGTCTTTGGCATCTGCTCGGCGAAGTCGAGGTGGTCTTCGGCTTCTGGGCGTTCGCGCTGATGGCGATCCTGTACATCACCATCGACTCGACCACGGTGATCAACTACCTCGATGGGCTGAACTACACCGAGCCGATGTTCGTACTGGCGATCATGGTCATTGCCTCGACGCGTCCGGTATTGAGCGCCGTACAGTCGTCCGTCGAGGGGGTGGCACGGCTGATGCCGGTGCCGAAGGAGCAGGCCTTCTATTTTCTCTGCCTGAGCCTGGTTCCCCTGTTCGGGTCGTTCATTACCGAGCCCGGCGCCATGACGCTCGCCGCCTTGCTGTTGCGTGATGTTTACTTCAAGAGCAACCTGACCGAGCGGATGAAGTACGCCACCCTGGCCGTGCTGTTCGTCAATATTTCCATCGGTGGCACCCTGACCAACTTTGCCGCGCCGCCCGTGCTGATGGTGGCCGGCAAATGGAACTGGGATACGCTGTTCATGCTCACGCAATTCGGTTGGCGGGCGGCGATTGCCGTGCTGATCAACGCGGCGGGAATTACCTGGCTGTTCCGCAATGACCTGCTGGTCAAGGCGCGGATCAAGGAGGATGTGAAAAATGCTCCGCCGCTCGTGGTTAGCGCGATTCATCTCCTGTTCATGGCCGGCGTCGTGTTCTTTTCACATCATCCGGTGATCTTTCTCGGCATTTTTCTGCTGTTTCTCGGCTTTACCGAGGCCTACAAGCGCCATCAGCACGAGAAGCTTTTCCTCCGCGAAGCCCTGCTGGTATCGTTTTTCCTTGCCGGGCTGGTGACTCTCGGCGGATTGCAGAAGTGGTGGCTGGAGCAGGCGCTGGCGGATGTTTCGCCGATGCTGATCTACTTCATCTCGACCGGTCTGACGGCGATTACCGACAATGCGGCGCTGACCTACCTGGGCTCGCTGGTCTCGGGCGTCAGCGCGGAATTCAAGTACGCCCTGGTCGCCGGGGCGGTCACGGGCGGCGGCTTGACGGTCATCGCCAATGCGCCCAACCCCGCCGGTCTTTCGATCCTGAAGAGCTCGTTCCGGGATCAGGCCGTGAGTCCGGTGCGGCTGTTCCTCTTCGCGCTGCCGCCGACCTGTGTGGCGATGCTCGCCTTCCTGATTCGCTAGTTCGGAGCGTATTGCTCCCCGGTCGCTATCAGCAGATATCGACCTGGTAGCGGAAGGTGTCGGCTGCGCCGTGCGAGCGGCGCCACTCCAGCGGTTTGCGGTCGAATCCGAGAGCCAGGCGCTCGACGACGACGACCGGCTTGCCTTCATCAATGCCCAGTGCCTTGGCGATTTTCGCGTTGGCCGCATCGACAGTCAGCGTTTCCCTGGCTGAGGCGATGACCTGCCCGCAGCGCGATTCGTAGAAGGGGTAGAGCAGGTCGTCGAAGTCGGCGAGTTCCACGTCGAGCAAGGCGGCGAAACGAGACTTCGGCAACCAGATCTCCTCGACGAGGACGACCAGGCCGTCGATCAGCCGCAGGCGGTCGAGGCGGATCGCTTTTGATTTCGTGCTCAGCCCCAGTGCCGTTGCCACTTGTTCGGGTGGCGTTTCAACAGTTCGCGCCAATACCCGCCCTTCGGGAATCTTGCGCCCGCCCTCGCTGGTGAGGTGGCGGAAGAAGCGGAACAGCGAGGCGTCGAAGCTCGGGCGGCGAATGAAGGTGCCGCGGCCCTGGCTGCGCTCCAGCAAGCCTTCGGCGACGAGGACGTCGACGGCCTTCCTGACCGTGCCGATGGCCACGCCGTAGGTCCTGGTCAGTTCCGCTTCCGTGGGGATCGCCTGGTCCGGGCGCCATTCCCCGGCGGTGATCTTCTCCACCATCTCGTCGCGCAATCGCTGGTAAAGCGGAAGGCGTGCGTCGTGTGCCAGCTTGCCGGAATTCATACAACCATCCAGAGATCACTGAAGGGTGACAACTCTAGCCGCAGGATGCGATTTCGTCCATGTCGGGAAATCCTGGTTGACACTCGGAGCGCCGCTGCTTACGATTAGATATCTAGTCATATATATGACTAGATGAATAGCGGTGGTTCCCGCTCCTGCGGGAAAACAAAAACCGTAATTGCGTTCCTCCAGTTTGTGTTCCTCCAGAAAATCCGGTCGACTACGCGGCATTGTCTTTTGCGCGTCGGTGGCCGCTCTGTGCGTGCAGTTGTCATCTCTACAAAGGGAGAAATCGTCATGATGAGTATGATCGTGGTAGCAGCGATCGTGGTTTCGATCGCGCTGGGTTACAAGACGAAGATCAACACCGGCTTTTTCGCGATTGCCTTCGCCTACATCATCGGGTGCTTCGTGCTCGATCTGAAGGCGCCGGAGGTGGTGAAGATGTGGCCCATCAGCATCTTCTTCGTCATCTTCGCCGTTTCTTTGTTCTATAACTTTGCGCTGGTCAACGGCACGCTGGAAAAGCTCGCCGGCCATCTGATGTATGGCTGTCGCAAATTCCCGCACATGCTGCCGTTCGCAGTGTTCCTGGCGGCGACGCTGATCGCCGGAATGGGCGCCGGCTTCTACACCGTGCTGGCGTTCATGGCGCCGATCACGCTGCTGCTCTGCGAAAAAACGGGCATGGGCAAGATGGTCGGCGCGATGGCGGTGAACTATGGCGCGCTGGCCGGTGCCAACTTCATGGCCAGCCAGAGCGGCTTGATCTTCCGCGGGTTGATGACCAACGCCGGCATTTCGCCGGACACGGCCTTCGTCAATTCGATCGGCATTTTCGCCAGCACCATGGTCGTCCCGTTCGTCGTCCTCGGCGCGCTGATCTTCTTCACCGATCACAAGCGCTCGATGAGCGGCGGCGCGGTATCCCTTTCGCAACGCCCGGAGCCGTTCGACAAGAACCAGAAAACGACGTTGTTCCTGATCGCCCTGATGATGGGCATCGTCCTCGCCGCGCCGCTGCTGCACATGGCCCTGCCGGACAGCAAGCTGATCACTTTTGTCAATTCGAAGATGGACATCGGGCTGGTGGCCAGTGTGTTCACCGTGATTGCTCTGCTGCTGAAACTCGGAGACGAAAAGAAGGTGCTGGCGATGGTCCCGTGGGCGACGCTGGTGATGATCTGCGGCGTCGGGATGCTCATTTCGGTGGCGATCAAGGCCGGCACGATCAAGCTTTTGGCCTCCTGGATCGGTACCAGCCTGCCGGCGTACCTCGTTCCTTTCGCCATGTGCGTGGTCGCGGCGATCATGTCGCTGTTTTCGAGCACGCTCGGGGTGGTCACGCCGGCGCTGTTCCCGCTCGTCCCGGCACTGGCAGCGTCCAGCGGTTTCGATCCGATGCTGTTGTTCGTCTGCATCGTGGTCGGTGCGCAAGCCTCGGCGATCTCGCCGTTTTCCTCCGGCGGCAGTCTGGTGCTCGGTTCTTGTGCGACGGAAGAAGGGCGTAACGAACTGTTCCCGCAGTTGCTGTTCCGCGCCGTGCCGATCGGCTTCGTTGCCGCCTTCCTGCTCACCGGCGCGCTGATCTTCATTTTCTAGGGAGCGACATATGGCTAATACGGAAAAATTGTTGCAGGGCGTCATCGACATCCATATCCACACCAATCCCGATATCCGCGTACGGCGCCTGAACGATATTGAACTCGCGACCGAGGCCAGGCGGGTTGGCGCGCGCGCGATTGTCATCAAGTCGCACCTCGTCACTACCATGGACCGCGCGGCGATGGCCCGCGTGGCGGTGCCGGGGATCGAGGTCTTCGGCGGCATCGTGCTCAATCCGCACGTCGGCGGGATCAATCCCATCGCTGCAGAGACCGCGATCAAACTCGGGGCGAAGTTTGTCTGGCTGCCGACGTCGTTTTCAGCCAACGAGCGAAAGCGGCAGGGCAAGAGCGACGGCGTCGAAACGGTCGTCGATGGCAAGGTCGTCCCGGCGCTGCTGCCGATCCTGAAGATGGTCGCCGAGGCTGATGTCGCGCTGGCGACCGGCCACCTGACTCCGCTGGAATCCTTGATCGTGGTGGAAGAGGCGCGGAAGCAGGGCGTCAGGAAGATCGTCGTCAATCATCCCGAGTGGATGACCGTCGACATGTCGATCGACGACCAGAAGCGCCTTGCGCAATTCGATGTCTTCTTCGAGCGTTGCTACGCGCGAAACGTCGGCGGCAAGTACGACAAGAACTTCCGCCGCAATCTCGATGCGATGGAGGCGCTCGGTTTCGAGTCGACGATCGTTGCGACCGACGGTGGCCAGGTCGAGAATCCGGTGTGGAGCGAGGCGCTGGCCGAATACATCGATTTCCTGTTGCAGTCTGGCGTGCCGCAGGCCGAGGTCGACCGGATGACCAAGGCTAATCCGGCGAAGGTGCTCGGCCTTTAGGGTAGCAGCCTGAGTCCGTGATATCGGACTTCGGCGGAGCCCCGGCATTCGGCGGGGCGACAGTGCCGGAGTCCAATATGCATGGAGTGATTCGGGGGCTGGAAAATCGTCGACGAATCGTCAACGTTCTAGGCCGTATTTTTCAATGCTGTTATTATCGCGAGCCGGGGGCTCGTTTTGCGGAGACAAGTCCAGAGACACCAGAACCGAATTGGAGTGGATATGAACGTCAGGGAAATAGTCAATCTCAAAGAGGGTGCCTTGTTTACGGTGAGCCCGAATGCGCCGATCGCCGAGGCGATCAGCCTCATGGATGAGAATGATATCGGTGCCGTGGTGGTTATCGACGGCGGCGAAGTCGTTGGCATGCTGACGTTCCGTGAAGTCATCGAGATTCTGGCGCGGAGACTCAAGGAGCGCTATACCGGCCCGACGCCGCCGATTCTCGAAATATTCGTCCATGAGGCGATGTTCGCCAATCCGCCGATGGCCACGCTTGACATGGATGTCGATACACTGCGCCGGCTGATGCTGGACAACAAGGCGCGCTATGTTCCGGTGATGGATGGCAAGACCCTGGTCTGTGTCATCTCGCTGCGTGATATCGCCAAGGCCGTTCTGGAAGAACGAACCCTGGAAAACCGGGTTCTGAAGGCTTATATCAAGGATTGGCCAGAAAAGGACGCTTGATTCCCAAACGTGGGGGTTGAGCCTTTTTCCATGTAAAGCCGATAGGGGGCGTGGCTCAGTCGCGCCTGGGGAGCGGGCAGATGTCCGGCCACTCGATTTGCATCTCATTGTCCTGGGCAAAGCCGAGGACGAATTTCCACATTGCCGGATTTGATTCCTTGAGCGAGCCGTCGACATAGACCGCCTTGCCCAAGTCATGCTGAATGGGCATCACGCTTCTGGAATATTCGAGCTTCCCCTGGTTGAACAGCGAGAGAGCGCCGCACAGGCGATGATCCCAGTCGCTTGGCCGGAAGGGCTTGCCTGATGTCGTCCGTCCGATGATGATGAAACAGCCTGTTTCGAGAGTTTTCATGGGTGTCATTCAATGATTGGGTGACAAAAAGCCGGTTCCGGTGTGGACGGAAACCGCCGTGATCACATTTGCATACAGGCTTGTCGAGGACTGCTGGCAATGGCCACGGAAGAGCTGTCATTTCAATCCGCGCGATTTTAACCGTTTCGCCGCCAAGCCGGAATCGGGAATTGCCGCAATAAGGGCAAAAACCGGGGGCTGAAGGTGTCTTCCGCCCGCGCGTATGAAGGACAAAGGGTTTCGCCGGGCGGCGGGAACGAGTCGCTCGACGACGGCTTTCAGACAGGGGCTATCAGGGCGTCGATCTTCGCCGCGCAGATGAAGTCGTTTTCCGACAGTCCGCCGATGGCGTGGGTGGAGTAGCGCACGCGGCATTCGCGGTAGCTGACCTCAAGGTCGGGGTGATGGTCTTCACGGTGCGACACCCAGGCGGTGGCGTTCACGAAGGCCATTGTCTCGTGGTAGTTCCGGAAACGGTAGGTCTTGACCAACTCCTTGCCGGCCAGCGCCCAGCCGTCCAGGGTCTTCAGCAGATCTTCCGCTTCTTCTGGCGTCAGCGGTGCAACGCCGCCTTCGCAGGGCTTGCAGTGTTTGCTGGTAAGCGCGCAGGTCGGTGCTTCCATGATCGTTCTCCTCGGGCCGGTTCTTGCAGCGTTTGATTACAACGAACGGCTACAGTTCGACCGTGCGGAAAGCGGCGCGTGTCAGTCCGGGGTCTTGTCGATCAGCGCGGCGAGGGTAGCGCGCAGTTCCGCGACTTCCTCTTCGAGGCGGGCGACGCGCTCTTCCAGAGCACCGCTGCTTGCGCGCGTTGAATCCGGCGCCGTCGGCAAACTGACTTCGCCACACAACAGATGCGCCCAGCGGTGTTCGCGCGAACCAGGCTGCTTGGGGAGCTTGACCGCCAGCGCGCCGCTGCCGCGTTCCGCAAGTTCTTCCAGATAGGCTTCGACGGTCGAGGCGTCCTCGAAATGGTACAGGCGTTCGCAATTCGCGCGCAGTTCGCTGACCGTCTGCGGCCCGCGCAGCATCAGCATCGTGAGCAAGGCCACGCTGGGTTGCGGCAGACCGTAAACCTTGGCGAAGTTCTGCGCGTAACGCAGCACACGCCCCGATGCACCGTAGCTTTCGATAACCAGCGCCCGCCCGCGCAGTTCCTCAAGCGCAGCCTGGAGCTCGCTTTCGGCGAGATTCATCACGGGGTCGCGCGAGGTTTTCTGGTTGCAACCCGCCGCCAGGCTGTTGAGCGTCAGCGGGTAGGTGTCGGGAACCGTTTTTTCCTTTTCGACGAGGACGCCGAGGATGCGGGCTTCGGTCGGGGTCAGCGGAGGCAGCGGAGCGTTCATGGCAGTCTTTCTGCGAATCAGTGAAGCAGCGAAAACAGGACGGGCAGCAGTACGGCGGTCAGCACACCGTTAAGCCCCATCCCGAGCGCCGAGAAGGCGCCCATTTCCTCGCTGACGAGGAAGGCGCGGGCGGTGCCGAGGCCGTGCGCGGCCAGGCCGATGGCGAATCCCCGCGTGGGATGGTGGTCGATGCGCAGCAAGCGGAAGAACGGGGGCGCGCCGAACGCACCGATGATGCCGGTAATGATCACGAACACCGCGGTGAGCGAGGGAATGCCGCCGATCTGCTCGGCGACGCCCATGGCGATCGGTGTGGTCACCGACTTCGGGCCGAGCGAGAAGACGGTTTCGGGCGATGCGCCGAACAGCTTGGCGATGCCCATTGCGGAGAAGGCCGCGGTGGCCGAGCCGGCGAACAGGCCGACGACCAGTGGCAATGCCATTTCACGCAAGCGTCGCCAGTAGGCGTGCAGCGGCACGGCGAGCGCCACCGTGGCCGGGCCAAGCAGGAAATGGATGAACTGCGCACCGTCGAAATAGTCCTGGTACGGCGTGTCGGTGGCCCAGAGAAGCACGGCAATCAGCACAATCGCCACCAGGATCGGGTTCAGGTATGGCTTCTGCCCGCTGCGTTTGAACAGCCACACGCCGGCAAGATAGGCCGAGAGCGTCAAAGCCAGCCCGAGGAGCGGAGAACGGATGAAGTGGCTCCAGAGTTCGACGGGGGGCGTGGCATTCACCGGCGGGCTTCCTCTTTTGAGGGGGTATGCTTCGTCGGCGATAAAGCCCGGATGACCCACGCCGTCACCGCCATTCCGGCAAAGGTACTGACCACCAGCGAGATGACAATCGGCAGCCACTCGTTGGCGACACGGTGCAGGTGCACCATCACCCCGACGCCGGCTGGAACGAAGAAAAGCGACATGTGCTGCAGGAAGGCGCCGACATTGGTGCGCGTGTCATGGCTGACCTGGCCGCGGGCGAGCAGGGTGAGCAGCAGCAGCGTCATGCCGATCACCGGGCCGGGGATCGGCAGGCCAAAGAAGCGTGCGACCAGTTCCCCGCCCAGTTGATAGAGCAGAAGGAGGGCGAGCGTGTTGAGCATGAGGTGGGGGCGCGGCGGAAACAGAGGGGCAAGACTACCGGAAAAAACCGGGTGTTTCCAGCGGCCAGGCGCCTACAAAACGGCAGGAATGGTCTGCATCAAAAGAAGTGCGACTATGTCAGGAAAATTGACGGGTTTTGCTTGTGCCGTGATTCCTTTGTCGGAGATTGTTTTCAACACATTGATTAACAATTGTTTTGTTGGCTCTGGCGTGTTCTATGCACGGATGTCGGGGAAAGGTGATGCATTGTCTCATGAGCCTTTCAGGCAGAAGTCCCGTTTGATTTCTCAAGGGGGTAGAACATGAAAAACTCGATGAAAATGCTGGCAATGGCGGCGACCGTCGCGGCTGGAATGGGGGTGAGCGTCGCTCAAGCGGTTGTGGTCGATTTCACGGGAGGTACGGCCTATCTCGCGGGAGGTTCGACCGGTACAACCAATAACACCTCGTTGTGGACGGACTCGGTGATGTCTTACGAGGAAGGTGGTTTCCGGTTCACGTTTACCGGCGGCTACGGAACGGTCGGCAATTACTATGCGATTGGGTCTCGTCCCGACGGGAGCACGATCAACAACGATGTGGTGCACGCGCACTGGTTTGGCTTGTCCTCGATGACCATCACCGCGATCGACGGATCGGCCTTCGATCTGAACTACATCGATCTGACCTCGAACACCGTTGAGGGAGGTGGTCAGGCTTCCGGCGGTGAACTGAGTTATATCTCGAACAATTCCGGCTATTCGATGTTGTTGCCGTCCTCCGACTGGGGGTTCGACTTCGACTTCTACGGATCGGTGGGCGATGGCGTTGCACGCTTGTATCTGGACAGCAATTTCGACAATGTCCTGTCGGTAACTTTTACATCCGAAAACGCCTACTGCTTCGGAATGGACAACTTCTACATCAATGAAGAGGCGCCGCCTCTCCCCGAACCGTCCATGCTCGGTTTGCTCAGCCTTGGTCTTGCAGGATTGCTGACGACCCGTCGCAGGCGTTCGTAATGCCTGGTTTAGGTCGCCTGGCCGGGATTTCGTGCTTTTTGCCCGAAATCCCGGCGTTGTAATCCGGCTACGTCCACCAGAAACGTACGATATGGAAGAAGACCGGCGCGGAGAAGCTGATCGAATCAACACGGTCCAGCATGCCGCCGTGGCCCTCGATCATCGATCCCCAGTCCTTGATGCCGCGATCGCGCTTGATGGCGGAGAGAACGAAGCCGCCGAAGAAGCCGAGAACGTTGATGGTCAGCGCGATGAACGCGGCCTGCCATGGCGTGAAGGGCGTGAATGACCACAGCGCCGCGCCGACGGCCGTCGAACTGAGTACCCCGCCGACCAGTCCCTCAACCGTCTTGGACGGCGAAATGGCCGATGAGAGCTTGTGCTTGCCGAACAGTTTTCCCCACACGTACTGCAGCACGTCGCTCGACTGGGCGACCAGAATCAGAAAGACGATGAGCAAAGGGTTGAATCCCTCGTAACCGGGAATTGCGAGCGTGAGCAGGGCCGGTACGTGCGACAGGCAATACACGCAGATCATCAGGCCCCATTGCCCCTTGGCCGTGCGTTCGAGAAAGCGGGTCGTGTCCGCACCGAGCGAGGCGGAGATCGGCAACAGGAGGAATCCGTAGACCGGGATCAGGATCGAGAACAGCCCGTACCAGTCGATGGCGATCAGGTAGTACTGCAGCGGCAGCAGGACGAAGAAGCTCCATAACAAGGCACGATGGTCGCCTCGCCGCGTGCAGGTGATCGACATGTATTCGCGCAGGCTCTGAAAGGAGACGAAGGCGAACAAGGCTATGATGCCCGCCTTTCCGATCCATAAAGCCGCAGCGAGCAGGCCGATCATCCACCACCAGGCCGTGATGCGCGCGTTGAGATTGTCGATGGTGCCGGAGGGGGCCTCCGGCACCAGGCGGAACTTGAGGATGGCGCCAACCGAGCTGGCGACGGCAAGCGCGGCGAAAATGCCGCCAAAAAGGGTGATCAGGGTGTCGTTCAGGGTCATGGCGATATCCAGGGGTCAATCGTTGTCGGGGGCCAGCGCGAGCAGGGCGTTGCGTGCGCGGGTGAGGAACTGGTCACGCTTTTCGTCGGCGAGCATCTGCAATGGCGCACCGAAAACCAGCGTGCAGAGCAGCGGCGCCGGAATGAACGCGCCCTTGGGCATTACGCGCCCAAGGTTCTCGATCCAGACCGGCACCAGTTCGACTTCGGGGTGTTTTTTTGCCAGGTGGAACAGGCCGCTCTTGAACGGCAGCACGCCGTCGCCCGGGTTGCGCGTGCCCTCGGGGAAGAGGATCAGGGAGTTGCCGTCAGCCAGCGCGTCGGACATCTGCTGAACCGGATTTCTGCCGCCGCGTGTGACCTTCCTGTCGATCAGCACAGCCCGAAATACGCGACCTGAAACGTAGCGGCGCAGACTTCCGGCCAGCCAGTAGTCCGAGGCGGCCACCGGGCGCGTCAGCCGGCGCAAGCCGGCAGGCAGCGACGCCCAGATGAGCAAGAAATCGCCATGGCTGCTGTGGTTGGCAAAATAGATCCGCAGTCGTCTGTCGGGTTGCGTGCCGTGCCAAATCGGGCGAACGCCGGTCAGCAACCGGGCGAGGAGACATAGCGTGGAGGCAACGAACTGTTCAACAAAGGTGGCCATGATCAGGGTCGTTTTTCTTCATTCTCGAGGCAGACATGGCGGAGGCGATGCCGCCGCGGATGCGATTTATGATGTTCAGAACGATGGCGCCGGCGCTGAGCGGCATCAGCCAGAACAGCCAGTCGGGCAGGGCGGGCGACAGGCCGGTCGCAACCCCGAGGGAGCCGAAGACGAAGGCGCGGTCGCTCTTGCCCATCGGGCCGTCGTAGCGGCGTTCGCCACCGACCATCGGGCCGAGCGCACCGGCCATTTCGGAGACGGCCGAGAGGAAGACGACGGCGCCGATGCTGCTCCAGCCGAACGGTGCGACAGCCACGAAGGGCAGATACAGCGCGGCGTCGGAAACGACGTCGGAGAGCTCGTTGAGATAGGCGCCCAGCGCCGATTTCTGTCCGAACTCGCGCGCCAGCATGCCGTCGATGGCGTTGAAGGCCATGCGCAGGAACATCCACAGCGGCAGCAACAGGAAAACCTCGCGCCGTCCGCCGTAGAGCGCCAGTGCGGCACCGAGCGCAAGGGAAATGAGCATGGCGGCGATCGTCACGCTGTTCGCGGTGATGCCGGCGACGGCGCAAGCCTGGGCGATCGGACGGAGCAGCGCCTGGAAGCGCGGCTTGAGCTGGTAGATGCTGATCATGTGTTCTCCTCGTGGGTCAGGCGCCGGCGTCTTCGGTGACGACGTTCTCCTGCGCAGTCTCCTGTTCCGCCATTTGCTTGAGCGTGACGTAATCCGTCTTGCCGCTGCCCAGCAGGGGGATTTGCTTCACGTGCCGGATCGTGCGCGGTACGGCCAGTTCCGGAGCGCCGGCCGCCTTGGCAGCAGCAAGCAGTTGTCCGCGTTGCAGGTCAGGAGCTGTGGTGAATAGCACCAGCGCTTCGCCCTTGGCGGCGTCGGGGCGGGTCGATGCGGCGTGGGCGAAGCCGGGGGCAGCCGCTTTCGCCAGCTTTTCGACGACTTCCAGCGAGATCATCTCACCGGCGATCTTGGCGAAGCGCTTGATTCGGCCGCGTATATGCACGTAGCCCTCGTCGTCGATTTCGACGATGTCGCCGGTGGCGTACCAGCCGCTGCCGATCGATTGCGCTTGCTGGATCACGCCGGGCTGGTCGAACAGGTAGTAGCCGCTCATCACGTTCGGTCCCTTGACGTGCAGCGCGCCGGCCGATTCGATGCCGGGCACGGCTTCCAGTTCGTAAGTGATTCCCGGCAGAAGCTGGCCGACGGTGCCGGTCTTGCAGGCCATCGGCACGTTGACCGCGACCACCGGCGCGCACTCGGTCACACCGTAGCCCTCGAGGATGCGGATGCCGAACTTCTCCATCCAGGTGTCGTGCACTTCGGCGGAGAGCTTCTCGGCGCCGGCGACGACGTAGCGCAGCCGCCCGAAATCGTAGGGATGCGCGTGTTTGGCGTAGTTGCCGAGGAAGGTCGAGGTGCCGAAGAGGACCGTGCAGTTACGGTCATACACCAGTTCCGGGATGATCTTGTAATGCAGCGGGTTGGGGTAGAGGAAGACCTTGCAGCCGGAAACGAGCGGCAACAGCACGCCGCAGGTCAGCCCGAAGGAGTGGAACAGTGGCAGCGCCATCATGAACTTGTCGAGCGGCGTGAAGTCCGCCACCGCGCGAATCTGCGCGACGTTGGCCAGCACCGACGCGTGCGAATGCACGACGCCTTTTGGCTTGCCTTCCGAACCCGAGGTGAACAGCACCACGCCCGGGTCCTGCGGTGTCTGCGGGACGGCAGCACAGCGCGGAAACAGCACATGCCAGACGACCCAGAGTTTGTCGGAGGCGGTCAGATCGTTTTTCAGGTCTTCCAGGAAAAGCAGGCGGATGCCGTCGATCTTCTCGACGATTGGCGTCAGCTTTGCTTTTTCGAGGAATGCGCGCGAGGTGACTATTGTCCGGATGGCGGCGGCGGTGCAGGCAGCTTGCAGCCCGTCGGCCCCCGCCGTGTAGTTGAGCATGGCGGGGATTCGTCGACCGGAGGAGAGCGCGAGCAACAGGGCCATTGTCGGCGCCGCGCTCGGCGTCAGTACGCCGACGACTTCGTCCGGGCGCGTATGACGGGTGAGCGCGCGCTGCAGGCCGAGCGACGTCCGCAGCAGCGATCCGTAGGATTCCTCGTGCAGCCGGATGTCCTCGACCAGTTCGTAATGCGGACCAAACGTGGTCATTCCGTCAAGGAAGGCGTCGTAGATGGTGCGCTCGGGGCGTGAATTGACAAGCATGTCGAGCAGGATGCGGCGCATCAGTTCGCCGGCCCGCCGGCGCCGCTGCTTGGCCGTGGGGAGTTCGGGCATCGGTATGGTGCGGCGATCCTGGATCGAGATCGTTACCTTGGGGAACGCTTTCAGCGGATAGATGCCGGCGAGCCGCCCGAAGTAG
The DNA here is from genome assembly GCA_029289235.1 of Gammaproteobacteria bacterium. Lineage (GTDB taxonomy): Bacteria > Pseudomonadota > Gammaproteobacteria > Burkholderiales > Rhodocyclaceae > Propionivibrio. Next base: position 78,314 of record JARFTZ010000060.1, on the reverse strand, counting down.
CTGCGCGCCGCGCCGTCGATGCGCACCGGGACGATCGTCGCGCCGGTCTTCGCGGCGACGAAGGCTGCGCCGTCGTACACCTTCATCAGCGAACCGGTGCGCGTGATGCGCCCTTCCGGGAAGATGACGACCGGCTGGCCGGTTTCGACCAGTTTGATGATCTGCTTTATCGCCAGCGGGCTCGTCGATTCGACGGCGAGGTGCGGAACGAAGGAGAGCAGGAAACGGAAAACGGGGCGGTCGGCTATCTGCTTGTGGACCACGTACACCGCATCGACCGGCATCGACAGGCCGAGCAAGACGCCGTCAATGAACGATTCGTGGTTGGCGACCACCAGCGTTCGCCGATTGACGAAGACCGAGGGGTCGCCGCGCAGTTTGACGCGGAACAGCAGCTTGAGCAGGAGGCCGAGCAGGATTCTGAGCATGTTTTTATCCCGTAGGTGGGTTGCTTAGTGGCGGACGGGGCGCTGACGCGCCGCGAGACGGGCGACGATGACGGCGGCGGCGAGCGTGGCCAGCAGATGCTTGAGCGTATGCCCGGTCATCGTTCCCAGTTGCGCGGCGATCTCGTGGTCGTAAATCTCTGTGGTCTTTGCGGCGGCATAGAGTAGCAGAACAACGCCATATGACAAACGATCATCGACAGGCGATCGGTATATCCACTGCCAGAGCGGAATGAGCAGCATCGGCAGGATCTGGAACATCAGGTACGGGCGCAGATCGCCTTCGCCGACCATCTCGGTGACATACCACCAGGTGACGCTGTAGATCGCCAGAACGGCCATCCATGCGGCGAAGACGGCCGAGGACTTTTGCCGGGTGTCACCCCATACGCCGGCGAGCAGGCCGCCGCAGGCCAGCGCTATCGGCAGGCGATCCCAGACGAGGCGGGCGTTGTCCGGCGCCAGATGGTAGTAGGCCGAGCCGAAGGCGGTGAAAAACAGACCGATCAGGAACAGGCGGTAGCCGGCCCGGCCATGCATCAGTGCTGGTTTCCATGCCGAGCGCGATAACACGCAGGCGCCCCACAGGGCCACGAGGGCGAAGCCAAGGTTTGAAATGACGTCGGCGAAATGCGGGATGCCGTAGCGTGCGCCTTGATCGGCAAAGGCGTGATAGTTCGGCAGTTGCGCGATCGGGCCGTGCCACAGCGCCACGGCGCTGACCACGGCCAGTGCTGCAACGGAAAGGTAGTTGCGCAGCGTATTCATCGATCTCTCCCGTTGATGACAACGTCGAATTGACGTTGGGGCGCAGGATGCATCAGATGAACATGGTTATAAACTTTTTGGTTATTCGGATCGTATTTTGATTATAAAAGTAGTTAGTTGTGATTCTTTATGACGTGAGCGAGTCTTTTGCGCTTGCCTGTGGCTGCCTTCGCCGGGTCACGTCCCGTAGGCGATGATTTCCTTGGGGATCGTGTCGAGCGGGAGAACCTTCCCCGCCGCGCCGAGCTTGATGGCTTCCTTCGGCATGCCGAACACGACGCAGGAAGATTCGTCCTCGGCGATGGTTTGTGCGCCGGTGTCGCGCATTTCCTTGAGTCCGCGGGCGCCGTCGTCGCCCATGCCGGTCATGATGATGCCGAGAGCGTTCTTGCCGGCAACTAGGGCAACCGAGCGGAAGAGGACATCGACCGACGGCTTGTGGCGGTTGACCAGCGGGCCGTCGCGAACTTCGACGTAGTACTGCGCGCCGCTGCGCTTGAGCAGCATGTGCTTGCCGCCGGGCGCGATCAGCGCGAGCCCGGCGCGTACGCGGTCGCCGTCCTTGCCTTCGCGCACCTCGATCTGGCACAGATTGTTCAGTCGCTCGGCGAACATCGCGGTGAAACGTTCCGGCATGTGCTGGACGATGACGATGCCGGTACTGACGGCCGGCAGTTTGGTCAGTACCGCTTCCAGCGCCTGCGTGCCGCCCGTGGATGTGCCGATGGCGATCAGCTTGTCCGTCGTGCCGTACATCCGCGCGCCGGTGTGGGTGCTCGGCAGCATTACGTCGGCCGACAGCTTGGGGCGATTGACCAGTGGGTGGGGCGTGCTCGCCATCTGTCGAACGGCCCGCATGTTGGCGCGCGCAGCGGCCTTGATGTTGGCGACGATGTCGTTGGCCGAATCCTGCAGGAACGCCTTGAGATCGATCTTCGGCTTGGTGATGATGCTCACCGCGCCCGAAGCCAGTGCTTCCATCGTGACCTGGGCGCCTTTTTCCGCCAGCGAGGAGCAGATGATGACCGGGGTCGGATGCTCGGCCATGATCTTCTTCAGGAAGGTCAGGCCGTCCATGCGTGGCATCTCGATGTCCAGGACGATGACGTCGGGCCACTGGTTCTTCAGTTTTTCGAGCGCGAAGATCGGATCCTGCGCCGTGGCGACGACTTCGATCGACGGGTCGCGGGAGATGGCCTGGGTGATGACCTGGCGGACCAGCGCCGAGTCGTCGACGATCATTACCTTGGTTTTTCTGCTCATGATTTCTCCATCGGCGTTTTCTCGTGCGGGCTCACTGTGGCCAGATCGCTGGAGATGCTGTGGAGCCGGCGTCTATTTTTCGCTGTTTGCGGGCGCCGTGCAGGAGGCGAACTGACTGTCGGGCGTTGCCAGGAACAGCTCCCGAAGCATCCGCGCGATGCCGTCGAGATGCAGCGCCGGGGCGATCCGGTCGGCGACGGCTTTCAGTTCGGGGTGTCCGTTGTCCATGGCGATGCCGAGGCCGACGCCCTTGACCATCTGCATGTCATTCAGCCCGTCGCCGAAGGCGATGGCCTGCTCGGGCGAGAAACCGGTACGCGCCATGACCCATTGGCAACCGGTCCATTTGTTGATCGCGTGCAACTGGACGTCGACGGCCCAGGGGTGCCAGCGGACGATGTCGAATTCCGGGAAACGCTGGCGGATGGCCGGAATCAGCGTCGTATCGAGCGATTCGTCGAAGAACAGCCAGCCCTGGAAGACGTCCCGCCAGCAGTGGATCGGGTCGTCGGACTGGTAGGGCATGGCGACGGTGTCGAGCGGCTGCGTGGTCATCGGCACCTGCGCGTTGAGGTAGCCTGAGGTACCGTCATTGACGCCATAGTAATGACCTTGCCCGGCCATCCAGTCGAACAGATCGGCGAGCCGTTGCCGGGGCAACGGAACGCTGAACACGACATCGTCGCCGTGCAGGATGCGCGCTCCGTTCTGGGTGATCGCGAAGGTCGGGCGAACCTGGTCGATGAACGGCTTGGCATGCCCGTGTGCACGCCCGGTGGCGACGACGACCGTATGCCCGTCCCGCTTGAGCTCGTCGATGGCGGCGAGCGCGGAGGGCGGGATCGTCAGCGTGCTGTGGTCGAGCAGCGTGTTGTCGATGTCGAAGAAGAAGATGCTTGGCATGGGGTCAACTCAGGACCTGGCCGTGCTCGCGCGAGGCGTGGAAACCGACCTTGGTCCATTTCTCGCGCGTCACGTCGAGGTTGTAGCGCGTGCTGGCAAGATACACCAGGTTGCCGTCGACGTCTTTCGCCATGCGGTGCTGCTGTTCGCGCTCGAAGTTCTTGCGCGTCACTTCGTCGGGGAAGGTCAGCCACCGCGCGGTGTGGATGTCGGCCGGTTCGAAGATCGCATCGACCTTGTACTCGGTCTGCAGGCGCTGGGCGACGACCTCGAACTGCAGCACGCCGACCGCGCCGAGCAGCAGTGCGCCGGTGGCGAGGTTCTCGAAGACCTGGATCGCGCCTTCCTCGCCGAGTTCCTGCAGGCCCTTCTGCAGTTGCTTGCTTTTCAGCGGGTCGCGCAGGCGGGCGCTGCGGAAGAGTTCAGGCGAGAAGTAGGGGATGCCCTTGAAGCCGAGCGTTTCGCCCTCGGTCAGCGTGTCGCCGATATGCAGTTGGCCGTGGTTGTGGATGCCGATGATATCGCCGGCGACGGCGTCTTCCATCAACACGCGTTCGTTGGCCATGAAGGTCAGCGCGTTGGCGAGCTTCATCTCGCGGTCCATGCGCACGTGCTTGACCTTCATACCCGAAGTGTAGCGGCCGGAACAGACGCGGAAAAAGGCGATGCGGTCGCGGTGCTTCGGGTCCATGTTGGCCTGTATCTTGAAGACGAAGCCGGAGAACGGTGCTTCCGCCGGTTCGACCATGCGTGTGCCGGCATCGCGCGGCTGCGGCGGTGGGGCCCAGTCGAGCAGCGCCTGGAGGATTTCCTGCACGCCGAAGTTGTTGATCCCGGAGCCGAAGAACACCGGCGTTTGCTGGCCGGCGAGGAAATCGACGAGGTCGAACGGGCTGCTGGCGCTGCGGATCAGGTCCACGTCCTCGCGCAGCTTGCCGACTTCGAGCGGAAAGTCGCGGTCGAGCAGCGGGTTGTCAATGCCGTCGATCTTCTCCGCCTCGGTGCGTTTTTCCTCGCCGGGGGTGAAGCGCAGCAGGCTGTCGTCGCCGAGGTGATAGACGCCGCGGAAAGTCTTGCCCATGCCGATCGGCCAGGTGATCGGCGCGCATTCGATGTTCAGTACGTTCTCGATTTCCTCGAGCAGTTCGAAAGGCTCGCGCACCTCGCGGTCGAACTTGTTGACGAAGGTGATGATCGGCGTGTTGCGCATGCGGCAGACGTCGAGCAGCTTGATCGTCTGCGCCTCGACGCCCTTGGCCGCGTCGATCACCATCACCGCCGCGTCGACGGCGGTGAGCACGCGATAGGTGTCTTCCGAGAAATCCTGGTGGCCCGGCGTGTCGAGCAGGTTGACGGTGTGCCCGTTGTACTCGAACTGCATCACCGAGCTCGTGACCGAAATGCCGCGCTGCTTTTCCACCTCCATCCAGTCCGAGGTCGCGTGGCGGGCGCTCTTGCGGCTCTTGACCGTGCCGGCCAGCTGGATCGCCCCGCCGAACAGCAGCAGCTTCTCGGTCAGCGTCGTCTTGCCGGCGTCCGGGTGGGAGATGATCGCGAAGGTGCGGCGCTTGGCGACATCGCGCAGGATTTCCGGCGGGAACGGCGAGGACGACGTGGAAGGAGTGGCGTTTGAATCCGGGGTGGAACTCATTGAATGCGCTTTCGACGGGGAGCTAACGTAAAGGCGGAAGTATACCGAAGAAGCGTTCCGGGCATGCGACGCAATGGGATGTCGGCAGAGTTTCTCCTCGATTGACCGGCGCGCGCTCATTGCCCAAGATGGCGGTCGTTTACACGAATCGCCCGGAGGGCTCTGCGCGCGATGTCTGCCACCGATCACCGTTTCTGGCGCTCCGCCGCGCTTCCCTTTGTCGAAGCGCGCTGTGCCAGCGCTAGCCGCAACAGCTACATACCCCACGCGCACGACAGCCTGTCGATCGGCTCGGTGGAGGGGGGCGAGAGCGCGTTCTCGCTGCGCGACGTCGAGCGGCGCCTCGGTCCCGGCGATGTCGTGCTGATTCCGCCGGGTGTCGTGCATTGCTGCAACCCGGCGAGCGACGGGCGCTGGAGCTACCGGATGCTCCACCTTGATCCGGCGTGGGTGACCGACGTGATCGGCGAATGGCAGCCGTTCGCCGCCGGCGTCTTCGACGGTTTCCCCGATGCGGTGCTCCGGCCGCTGGTTCATTCCCGCCTGGTCCGGCTGACCGACCTCCTGTTTGGCGATGCGCTAGAGGCCGAGAAGGAGGCCGAGGCGGTGCTGTTCGTCGGCGACCTGTACCGCATCCTCAAGGACCGGGAGCTGTTCACGGCAGCAGCGGCCGCCTCGGGCAATGCCGGATTGAACGACGCGCTGGCGCTGATCGAATCGCGCTGCGCCGAGCCGTTGCCGCTGGCCTTGCTTGCGTCACTTGCTGGAATGAGCCGCTATCACTTCCTGCGCCGCTTTCGCGACACGGTCGGCATGACGCCGCACGCGTGGCAGATCGACCTGCGCATCCGCCGCGCGCGCGTTCTCCTCGAACAGGGCCTGCCGCTGGCCGACGTGGCGGCGCAGCTCGGCTTCGCCGACCAAAGCCATTTCCAGCGCGCCTTCAAGCGGCGCGTCGCCGCAACGCCCGCCGAGTACCGTTCTCCGCCTTCCTGAACGGGGTGAGCGCAATTTCGTTCAAGACGTCTGCTTCGTCCTTTGCCAGAGTGGCGCCTTCTCAATCGGGCAGGGAGCGCGATGTGGCAGCGTGGCAGCAGTTTCTGGTGATTGCCGGGGCGCATTTTCTGGCCTTGGTCAGTCCGGGGCCGGATTTTTTCCTGATCGTCCGCAGCGCAGTGGTCAACGGGCCGCGCACGGCCGGCGGCGTCTGCGTCGGGATTGCCGTCGCCAACGCGGTGTATATCGCTCTTGCGATTGCCGGTGTCTCGCTGCTGCAAACCTCGGTGCTGCTCTTCTCGCTGCTCAAGTGGGGCGGTTGCGGCTACCTCGCCTGGCTCGGCTGGCGGTTCGTCCGCTCGTCCGGCGAACTTGCCATGCCGGTCACGGACAGTCCGCAGGCGAGTCCGTCCGGCTGGTGGCGGGAATGCCGGACCGGCTTCCTCTCCGGTATCCTCAATCCGAAGAACTCGCTGTTCTACGCCAGTCTGTTCTCGCTCGGTTTCGATGCCGCCACACCGCCGGGCGTCCGCCTGGCCTACGGCCTGTGGATGTTCGCGGTGGTCCTCCTTTGGGATCTCGCCGTGGCGCGTGCCGCCGGCCATCCGCCTCTCGTACGGCGTTTCCGGGCGCATATCCGCATGCTCGAACGCCTGACCGGCGCAGTGCTCCTGGCCATTGCCGCAGCGATTGCCGGGGCGCGCTGACCGGCGCGATGTTGTAAAGGCGCTTCGATCCCGGCGGCGGTGTGCGCGGCCAACACGAATTCCGCTGCGTGAACAGGGAGATTGCTGCTAAAGTCCTGCCGAAAAAGCAGTCGGATGCTTCATTGCCACGCCGGCATGCTCTTGATTCACAAAAACGTTTCGGCGCCGGACTCCTGCATGGGCAAATTCGCTTATTTCTTCAACTCGCTCAAGACCCGGCTCACCATCGGAACACTGGCCATTTTCCTGGTCAGCCTGTGGACGCTGTCCTTTTACGCCAGCCGCACGTTGCGCATCGATATGGAGCGGGTGCTCGGCGAACAGCAGTTCGCCACCGTCTCGCTGGTGGCAGACCGGCTCGACCATGAGTTCGAGGACCGGATCGACTGGCTGAGCGAGGCGGCGCGTCAAGCGGAGGCGGTGATGGCCGACGGGCCGCAGGCGATCCAGGCGCGTCTCGAGGGCTGGAAAAACCTGTTTGGCAAGTTCAACGGCGGCACGTTCGTCACCGACAGTGCCGGTGTTGTCGTCGCGGCCATTCCACTCTCGTCGGGGCGCGTCGGGGTGAGTTACGCGGACCGGGACTATCTCCGGAAGGTGCTCGACGAAGGGCAGGCGGCGATCAGCGAGCCCGTCATGGGGCGGACGTCCGGCGTTCCCGTGATCGTGGTGGCGGTTCCGCTGAGGGCCAGTGACGGCAGGGTTGTCGGCGCGTTGACGGGCGTGATCAACATGGGTGAGCCGAACTTCCTCGATCAGGCCACGCAAAATCACTACGGCAAGACCGGCGGTTATCTGCTGGTGGCGCCGCAGCAGCGAATGATCGCCACTGCGACGGACAAACGGCGTGTCATGGAAGTGATTCCCGTCGGCGTCAATCCATTGTTCGATCGCTTTGCCAAAGGCTTCGAGGGGTTTGGCGTCACCTTCAATTCTTTCGGTGCCGAGATACTTTCGGCGGCCAGGCAAGTGCCGGCGGCGGGGTGGTTCGTTTCGGGGTATTTGCCGACCGACGAGGCGTTTGCCGCGATTCGGGAGATGGAACGGCGCATGCTGGCCGCGACGATCGTGCTGACGCTCCTCGCCGCAATGCTCTCCTGGTGGCTGCTCAAGCGCCAGCTGGCACCGATGATGCGGGCTGCCGAATCGCTGGCGGAACTCTCGGGAGATGAGGAGGCGGCCAGGCCGCTTGCCGTCGCCCGGGAAGACGAAATCGGGCGGTTGATCGTGGCGTTCAATCGGTTGCTGGAAAATCTCGGGCAGCGCGAATCGTTGCTCAAGCAGATTCTCGATACGTCGAGCGTCGCGATCTTCATGATCGACATGCACGGGCGCATTACGCAAGCCAACCAGCGGATGTGCGAGATGTTCGGCGTTCCGATCGATGCGCTTCTGGGGAGCGAGTGCGTCGCGCTCGTGCATCCGTCCGAACGCGAGGTCTCCCGCAACAAGATGCTGGCGTTGCTCGCCAGCCAGATTCCGTCGGTCGCTCTTGACCGTTTGTACTGGCGTGCCGACCAAACCGTGTTCTGGGGGCACCTGACCGGCCGGCAATTGTTCGATGCGAACGGGGAAAAACTCGGGCTCGTCGGCGTGATCGCCGATATCGATGCGCGCAAGCGGGCGGAGGAAAAGAACCAGCTGGCGGCAAGCGTTTTCCTGCATGCGCAGGAGGGCATCACGATTACCTCGGCGGATGGCACGATCATCGACGTCAACGAAGCCTTCACCCGGATCACCGGCTATGCGCGGGAAGAGGCGATTGGCCAGAACCCGCGCATCCTGCGGTCGCGCCATCATCCCCCCGAGTTTTACGAGGCGATGTGGCGTGAGCTCCTGGAGACGGGCAACTGGAGCGGGGAGATATGGAACCGGCGCAAGAACGGCGAGCTGTATCCCGAGTTGCTGACCATCAGCGCCGTGCGTGACGAGCAGGCGCGGACAAAACACTACGTCGCCCTGTTTTCCGACATCACCCCGATGAAGGCGCACGAGGAGCAGTTGACGCGAATGGCCCATTTCGACCTGCTCACCACCCTGCCGAATCGGGCGTTGCTGGCCGACCGGATGAAGCAGGCGATGACCCAGACGCTGCGCCGCAAGCAGTTGCTGGCTGTCGCCTATCTCGACCTTGACGGCTTCAAGGCGATCAACGATACGCACGGCCACAAGACCGGTGACCAGTTGCTGGTGGCCGTGGCCAACCGCATGCGCCAGACGCTGCGCGAAGGCGATACGCTCGCGCGCCTTGGCGGCGACGAGTTCGTGGTTGTGCTGATCGATCTGCCCGATGTGTCGTCCTGCGAACCGATGCTTAACCGTTTGCTCGCCGCGGCTTCGCAGCCGGTGCGCGAGGGCGATCTGGAACTGCAGGTGTCCGCCAGCCTCGGCGTCACCTTCTTCCCGCAACGTGACGAGGTGGATGCCGATCAGTTGCTGCGGCAGGCGGACCAGGCAATGTACCAGGCCAAGGTGGCCGGCAAGAATCGTTTCCAGATGTTCGACGCCGACAACGATCGCAGCCTGCGCGGCCGCCATGAAAGCCGCGAACGCATCCGGCAGGCGTTGCGCGACGGCGAGTTTCTCCTCTATTACCAACCCAAGGTGGATATGCGCGAGGGGCGGGTGATCGGTGCCGAGGCGTTGATCCGCTGGCGGCATCCGGAGAAGGGCGTGCTGTCTCCAGCGGCGTTTCTGCCCGAGATCGAAAATGATCCGCTGGCCGGCGATGTCGATGCCTGGGTGCTCAATGAAGCGGTTGCGCAAATTGCCCGCTGGCAGGCGGCAGGCGCCGCTATTCCGGTCAGCGTAAACGTCGGCGCCTGCCTGTTGCTGCGCGGCGATTTTGTTTCACTGCTCGCGCGCACGCTCGAACAACATCCGGCGGTCAGTCCGGGCGATCTGACGATCGAGGTGCTCGAAACCAGCGCGCTGGAAGATCTGGAAGGAGTCTCGGCGATCATCGCTGCATGCCGGCAACTCGGCGCGCGCTTCGCGCTCGATGATTTCGGCACCGGCTATTCCTCGCTTACCTATCTCAAGCGCCTGGAAGCCGATGAGTTGAAAATCGACCAGAGCTTCGTGCGCGACATGCTCGACGACCCGGATGATCTGACCATTCTTGAGGGCGTGATCAGCCTCGCTGGCGCTTTCCAGCGGGAGGTCATCGCCGAAGGGGTGGAAACCGCCGCGCACGGCGAAATGCTCTTGCTGTTGGGCTGCGATCTGGCGCAAGGCTATGGCATCGCCCGGCCGATGCCGGCGGAGGAACTCGCCGCGTGGGCGACGAACTGGCGTCCGGATCCGTGCTGGAAGTCGTTGCGCCCCGTGCGCCGGGAGGAACTGCCGGCGCTGTTTGCCGGAACGGAGCATCGCGCCTGGGTCAAGGCAGTCGAGAAAGAACTGGCCGGTGCACCGACAAGCGGAGTGCCTGCCGGAAAGGCGCATTGCCGCTTCGGCAAGTGGCTGCTCGGTGAAGGCACGGCGCGGCATGGGGCGCATCCCGAGTTCGCCGAAATCGCTCGCCTGCACGATGCCATCCACGTGTTGGTCGACACGCTGTGTGACCCCGGTGCCACAGCGCAGTCGCCGGAGCATGGCAACGGCGCGGAAAAGCTTCGCGAACTGAGCGACATGCTGTTGTCCCGGCTTAAAATGCTGGTTGCCGTACCCGCCGAATGACTGCCGGCCTCGCTGACACCAACAACCGAAGACACGCCATGAACGCAAACGAGAATCCGACCGTTGACAAGCGCGGCGACGCCTTGAAGGCGCAGCGTTTCCAGATGCTTGAAGACATCGCCAAAGAGTTGTCGTCGGACAGCCTGGTCTTCCCCACATGTTTCGATGCGGCGCTGAAACTGCGCAAGGAGTTGCAGAACCCGGATCTGCCGGTTTCGCGCATCGCCCGGATCGTCGCGCTCGATCCGCTGATTGCCAGCCGGCTGACGCATCTCGCCAGCTCGGCGCTGTACAGCCCGGACGGCTCACCGGCCCGCGATCTGCAAACCGCCGTGCAGCGCCTCGGTGTCGAGATGGTGCGGACCACGGCGCTGGGCGTGGCGATGGGACAGATGTTGCGCGCCAAGGATATGGTGCTGTTCAGCGATATTTCGCGCAGTCTCTGGGATCACTCGATCCGGGCGGCCGCCGCCTCCCGCCTGCTCGCCCGGAAAAACGGCCGGATCAATCCCGATCAGGCCATGCTGGCCGGCCTGGTGCACGACCTCGGGGCGTTCTACATGCTCTATCGGGCGGCGCAGTACGAGGAATTGCGTATGCGCCCCGAGACGGTGAAGTACCTGATCCTGCAGTGGCATGAGAGCATCGGCGTCTCGTTGCTCGATGCCCTCGGGCTTCCGGAAGAGATCGTCAATGCGACGATCGACCATGACCAGCCGCGCCCGCTGCCTGAAACGATGCGCACGCTGGCCGACGTCGTCTTCATCGGCAACATCCTCGCCGGAACGCATCTCGAATGGTTCCAGGAAACTGCCGATCCCGAATCCGGGCAAACGGGCGAAGTCCGTCAGCGCTTTGCCGAATTGTTGCCGCAGATCAAGAGCGACACGCAGGAGATGCTGGCGGCGTTTGCCTGATCCGTCTTCGCAAGTACGTCAGTATTCGACCGGCACGGGGTCCAGGCTGCGCCACAGATACCAGGTGGCGACGGAGCGCCAGGGGCGCCAGCGGTCGCCGATGTCGGCAAGCTGGCGGCGGGACGGACGCTCCCCCGCCAGATAGTGCCGGGCGACGGCTTTCTGCAGGCCGATGTCGTCGAGCGGGAAGACGTCCGGGCGCAGTTGGTTGAAAATCAGGAACATCTCCGCCGTCCAGACGCCGATGCCGCGCACGGCGGTGAGTTCGGCAATGATTTCGGCGTCTTCCATTGCCGGCCAGCGGTGCGTGTGAATCTGGCCGCCGTCGAAATGTGCGGCCAAGTCTGAAACATACTCCACTTTCCTCGCCGACAGGCCGCAGGCCCGCAACTGTTCGGTGGAGCAGGCGAGGACGGCAGCGGGCGTCAGGGCGGGGAGCGCGGCGATCAGGCGTGCCCAGACGCTGTCGGCAGCTTTGACGGAAATCTGCTGGCCGACGATCGAGCGCACCAGTGTGGCGAACGGATCGCCGCGCGAGACGATCGATTCGCCGGCATGGCGTTCGACCAACTCGGCCATGACTACATCGGTTCGCGCCAAGTCCTGCGACGCCTGCGTCCAGTAGGCGGGCGTCACAACCTCTCCCGGATGTCGGCGGCGTCGATGACCGGCTTGATGTGCGACTCGTAGTCCGCCAGTACTGCGCCATAAACCTCCCGCATCATCGTCGCCAGCCGGGCGGCCAGTTCGGGACAACGCTTCTGCATCCAGAGGAAACGCGGCAAGTCGGTGCGCACGGTGCAGTTCCAGCATTCGAGCGAGTCGTTCAGTCCGTCGCTGTATTGCAGCGGCAGTTCGATATTGCGTGTCCGGCAGTAGCCGAGCACTTCGTCGGCGGTCCAGGCATCGAGCGGCGCGACGATCCGGTCCCGCGCCAAGGGGCGGAGCATTTTCGGGAACGACAGTTTTACTTTGCGCAGGTCTTCTGCCGTCTGCCCGTGCAGGACGAGGTCGGCGCCGTAGCGCTTGACGTAACGGGCGAGCGGCTTGTACTGCAGATCCTTGCAGCAGTAGCCATCCGACTGGATCAGGATGCCCGGATTTTTCTCGTGCGGGCGATGCCGCACTGGAATGATCGCCGACGGCCAGCCGTGCTTCGCGAAATGCTTCGCCTGGTCGCCCACGAGTTCGACGAAATCCCAGCCGGTCGCGTTGCGTCGCACGAACTCGACCATGTGCGGGAAGGTTTCCGTGGTGCGTGCCCAGACGACGTGCAGCTGGTTACGGTACGGCCGGCACAGGTCGAGAAGCATCACCGAGTCCTTGCCGCCGGAAAGCGCCAGCACGGGCCGCTGCGCTGCGAGGAGGGCGTCGCGGATGATCTGGTGGGTCAGCTCAAGCTTGGTCACGGTCTGTCCTGGCGATCGATTTGGCGCAGGTTTTCTGGCTGAATTTCAAAAAAAAAACGATCGAGCGGCAGTTGCCGGTCGATCGTTTTTCTTGATGTTTGGCGGAGTGGACGGGGCTCGAACCCGCGACCCCCGGCGTGACAGGCCGGTATTCTAACCAACTGAACTACCACTCCAATACTGCAGTACTGCAAAAACCTTGGCGTCCCCACGGGGATTCGAACCCCGGTACCAACCGTGAAAGGGTTGTGTCCTAGGCCTCTAGACGATGGGGACCCGGACTAAAACTCTTTTCTTTCGTTCACTTGGTGGAGGTAAGCGGGATCGAACCGCTGACCTCTTGCATGCCATGCAAGCGCTCTCCCAGCTGAGCTATACCCCCGTGCTCGAAAGAGTGCGCATTATAGGGACCGGTTTCGGTCTTGTAAAGCGTTTTTCGAGTTATTTGCTGGTTTTTTGTTTTTCGGCCTGAAATCCGGCGTTTCGGCTTTGCGCTAGAATGGCCTTCACTTCTCGCGGATGCCTCCTTGATGAAAACATATTTCCTTGATTTTGAGCAACAAATTGCCGATCTGGAGGGGCGGATCGAATCGCTGCGCGCCTCGCAGGAAGAAATGACGGTCGATATCTCCGAAGAGGTCGCGCAACTGGAGAAGAAAAGCCTGCAATTGACAAAGGAAGTTTATTCGCGGCTGACACCCTGGCAGATTGCCCAGGTGGCCCGCCATCCCCAGCGGCCTTATACGCTTGACTACCTCCGGCTGCTGTTCACCGACTTCGAGGAGCTCCGCGGTGACCGGGCCTTCGCCGACGACCCGGCCATCGTCGGCGGGTTGGCACGATTCAACGGGCGGCCGGTGATGGTGATCGGCCACCAGAAGGGGAGCGATACCAAGGAGAAGCTGTATCGCAACTTCGGCATGCCGCGTCCAGAGGGGTATCGCAAGGCATTGCGGCTGATGCGCCTTGCCGAGAAGTTCGGCCTGCCGCTGCTGACCTTCATCGACACGCCGGGGGCCTATCCCGGCATCGACGCCGAGGAGCGCGGCCAGTCCGAAGCGATTGGCCACAATTTGCAGGAAATGGCCGGTTTGCGCGTGCCGGTCATCGTGACGGTGATCGGCGAGGGCGGTTCCGGCGGCGCGCTGGCGATCGGTGTCGGCGACATCGTGCAGATGTTGCAATACGCCACCTACTCGGTCATTTCGCCGGAGGGCTGTGCCTCGATCCTTTGGAAAAGCGCCGAAAAAGCGAGCGAGGCGGCGGAAATCCTCGGGATCACCGCGCCGCGCCTGAAGTCGCTGGGCCTGATCGACAAGGTCGTCAACGAACCGGTCGGTGGCGCGCACCGGGATCCCGAACTGATGGCCAGGAATCTGCGCAAGGCGCTCGGCGACGCGCTCAAGCAACTCGATGCGCTTTCCCTCGACGACTTGCTCGAAACGCGTTTCAGACGCTTGATGGCCTATGGTCGGACCCAAGAGCAGCCGGCGCCCTGAGCGGCGGCCGGGAAACTCGGCTGCGCTGGTCGAAACGGCGGTTTCCGGTTTTTTTGCCCCCCGTCTTTCCCGGGGGGGGGGGTGCGTCTGCGTCGGCTTGTCCGGCGGGATGGATTCAGTCGTGCTCCTGCATGCGCTGTGCGGAGTGATGCCCCGCCTGGGAGCAGCAACCCGTCTCGAAGCGGTTCATGTCCATCACGGGCTGAGTCCCCATGCCGGTGCCTGGGCCGATTTCTGTATCCAACTCTGCAACGGACTCGCCGTTCCCGTGGAGGTGGTGCGCGTGCAGGTTCCCCGTGATACCGGCGAAGGACTGGAAGCAGCGGCGCGGCGGCTGCGGCACGGCGTCTTTGCCGCTTGCGGGGCGGACTGGCTGGCGCTGGCGCACCATCGCGACGACCAGGCCGAAACGATGTTGCTCAACCTGCTACGCGGCGCGGGCGTCGCCGGGGCGGCGGGGATGCTTGACGAGCGGCCGCAGGCGCGTGGGCCGGCGCTGGTGCGTCCGTTGCTTGATGTGCCGCGCGCGGCGATTGAGGCCTACGCCGAAGCACATGGATTGCGCTGGATCGACGATGAGAGCAACGCCGACCGGCACTTCCGGCGCAATTTCCTGCGCCATGAGATTTTTCCGCGGCTCGAAGTCTCCTTTCCCGGTGCGGGGCGTTCGCTGGCCCGCGCCGCCCGGCACTTCGCCGCAGCGACCACGCTGCTCGACGATCTGGCCGAAATCGACCGGAAGGCCGTTGCAACGCCGAGCGGGCGGCTGGCGCTGGCTGCGGTCAACGCGCTGCCGCGAGAACGCGCGCGCAACCTGTTGCGCCATGTCTGGCAGCGGGCCGGCTTTCAGGCGCCGGATACGGCGTGGATTGACGAAGCGCTGGCGCAACTGGCGACGGCCGATACGCTGTCGGAAGTCTGTGTGGCGACAGCGGAAGGCGAACTGCACGTTTATCGCGGCGAAGTGCATGTGCTGCCGCTGCGTCGGTTGCCGGCGAGCGGGCCGCTGGCCTGGTCGGGACAGGCTTGCATGCCGTGGGCGGGCGGGCGCGTTCGTTTTCTCGAATCGACAGGGCAGGGACTTAACCGTGCATTGCTGGCCGGTGCGGGCGTCTCGTTGGCGCCCAGACAGGGCGGCGAGCGTTTGCAGCCCGATGCGAGGCGTCCGCGCCGAACCTTGCGCAATCTGTTGCAGGAAGGTGGCGTGCCGCCGTGGGAACGACCGCGCCTGCCGTTCCTTTGGGTTGACGGACGGCTCGCCTGGGTAGGCGGGATCGGTGTCGATGTGGCGTTCGCCTGTCCCGACGGCGAAGCAGGGATTCTGCCCGTCTGGGAAAAAGATTAAGCGGCGACCGCCGAACTCCAGCCGAGCGCGTCGATGACGCTGGCGAAATCCGGTGCAAGTGGTGCGGTGACGACGATGGTCTCGCCGCTGAGCGGGTGGATGAAACGGATTTCCCGGCAGGCCAGCAGCAGGCGGTGGCAGCCGAACAGTTCCTGGAACAGCCGGTTGTGGCGTCCCTTGCCGTAGGTCGCGTCGCCGATGATCGGGTGGGCGATGTGCTTGAGATGACGACGGATCTGGTGCCGGCGCCCGGTCAGCGGCGCAAGTTCGAGCAGGGCGTAGCGACTGCTCGGATAGCGATCGACTGCATAGGGAAGCTCGGTCGTGGCCAGGCGGCGAAAACGGGTGACGGCGTCCTGTGCTTCGTCGGTGGCTTCCTCGGGGCGGAATTCGTAGGCGTCGAACTGGCGGGTCAGCGGATGGTCGATGATGCCTTCCGGGGCGGGGTGACCGCGCACGACGGCGAGGTAGGTTTTTTCCACCTGCTGAGTTTCGAATTGCGCGGCAAGGCGGCTGCAGACGTCACGATCGAGGGCAAAGAGCAGCACGCCGGAGGTGCCGCGGTCGAGCCGGTGAACGGGATGCACGTGCTGGCCGAGCTGGTCGCGCAGGATCTGCACCGCGAAGCGGGTTTCGTGGCGGTCGAGACAGGTGCGATGCACCAGGAGTCCTGACGGTTTGTGTACGGCGACCAGGTGCTCGTCGCGGTAGAGGATCGGCAAGGTCTCCGGCATCAGCGTTTCTTCTGCCGCCCGTCGGGCCCGGGGAACTCGCCGTCGACGTAGTACCAGCGCCCGTCGCGGCGTACGAAGCGGCTGGTTTCGTGCAGCCGGAAGGCGCGTCCGGCGACTTTGTAGCGGGCGACGAATTCGACGATCGCGGCGTCATCCCCGATCGCTGCGTGGCGTTTTACCTCAAGGCCGAGCCAGCGGGTGTCGTCATCCAGATCGAGCGCCGGCGGGCGCGTTGGCGCATCCCAGGTGGCGAGGAGATAAGGCGCGAGGCGTTTGACGTAGGCGCTGTAGCGCGAACGCATCAGCGCTTCGGCGGTGGGGGCGGGGCAGCCATCGTGGTAGGGGTGGCAGCACTTGCGGTAGTCCAGCCCGCTGCCGCACGGGCAGTCGGCGCCGTCTGGCTTTGTCGCTCCCATTCGGCGCTTACTCCTCGCGCCAGGCCGAGGAGAAGCGGGTGCGGACGTTGCGCATGTGTCGATGCATCGCCAGGCGCGCGGCCTTGGCGTCGCCGTGCTTGATCGCTTCGAGGATTTCCCTGTGTTCGATGATGGCACGCTGCCAGACCTGCTCGGAATGGAAATGGTCTTCCAGGCACAGATAAACGGGTTGCACACGCGTTGTCCACAACGCCTGGATCGCCAGCAGCAAGGCGCTGTTGCCGGAGGCTTCGGCAAGGGCGAAATGGAATTCCCGGTCGTATTCGAGGCGCTTGATGTCACCGGCCGAGCAGCAGACCATTTCACCGAGCGCTTGCGCCAGCGCGGACAGATGTCGTTCGGTGGCGTTCTTCGCGGCCAGCGCGGCGATATCCGGTTCGATCAGGTCGCGGGCGAAGAGAACTTCGAACGGGCCGGGTGTCGGTATGCCGTGGGTCGTCGCCGTTTCTCGGGACGAGACGGGCGCCGGGCGGTTGAGGACGAATACCCCGGATCCGCCGCGAATCTCCACGCGTGCCTCAACCTCCAGCGCGATCAGCGCTTCGCGCACGGTCGGCCGGCTGACCGCCAGGCGCTCGGCCAGCACGCGTTCGGCTGGCAGTCGTTCCCCCGGCTTGTATTCGCCGGCGTCGATCAGGCGGATGATCTGGTCGGCAATCTGGCGGTACAGGCGGCGGGTGTCGATCGATTCGAAAGGCATTGGCTGGAAAAGCGTAGTGGAAAAAAAGGTGGGTCAGGATTCCTGCCAGTTGGAGACGTAACGCTTCCGCGCGTTTGCCACGTGGCGGTGCATCGCGGCGCGCGCTGTCTTGGCGTCGTGGTTCCTGACCGCCTCGTAGATCTCGCGGTGTTCGAGGATCGCCTGCTGCCAGACGGCTTCGTTGTGGAAATGGTTCTGCAGTTGCACGTAGAGCGGTGCGAGGCGCATCGCCCACAAGGTCTCCATGACCTGCACCAGCGCCCCGTTGCCGGTGGCATCGGCGAGCGAAGCGTGGAACTGGTGGTCGAGATCCATGTGGCGCGGATCGGTCGAGGCGCAGCAGACCATCTCGCCGAGGATGCGCGAGAGCGTTCCGATCGTCTCTTCGGTGCCGTTCTTTGCGGCAAGGGCGGCGACTTCCGGTTCGACCATGTCGCGCGCGTCGAGCAGTTCGATCGGCCCGACCGGCGCCGGCTCCTGGCGTTCGGCTACATCCGGCTGCGGTTCCCCCGCCGCGGCGGCGGGCGGGCGACCGCGAACGAATACCCCGGTACCGCCACGGATGTCGACCCAGCCTTCAACCTCCAGGGCGATCAGGGCTTCGCGCACGCTCGGCCGGCTGACGCTGAGCTGCTCGGCCAGCAGGCGTTCGGCCGGCAGACGCATTCCCGGCGTGTATTCGCCGGAAGCGATCAGGCTGGCAATCTGGTCGGCGATCTGCCGGTACAGGCGGCGGGTTTCAATGATTTCGATGGGCATGGTGTTGCGGGCTCGGAGGTGATGCTTTCAGAAGTATTGTCTCAAGAGCAGGGGGCGCAATTTTACGGGTTTAGGCCGGTTTTGAGTGAGCGCCGCGGTCCCGTCGGATTCGTTTTCTGGTGCGATTTTCATCGATGCGGCATCGGCATGGCGGCATGCGGCTTTTTGACCGGCGCCGCAAGCTCGATCGTGCTGCCGTCGTCGAATTCCAGGGTGATCGGCACCTTGTCGCCTTCGTTGAGGGGTGCGGTCAGGTCGATCAGCATGACGTGAAAGCTGCCGGGCTTGAGTTCCGTCTGGCTGTGCGACTTCACCTCGATGTGCGGCACCGCGCGCATCTTCATCACGCCGTTCTCGTTGAGGTGGGTATGCAGTTCGACGATGCGCGCTGCCGGGCTATCGGCGCGGACCAGGCGTCGGTCATCGTCCCCGTCGTTCTTGATGAGCATGAAGCTCCCGGTTGTCTTGATTCCCGGGGGCATCAGGCGGACATACGGGGCGTGGACGGAAAGTACGGAATCAGCCAGGGCCGATCCGGCGATGGCGGACAGAACTAGCGTGATGATCAATGGCTTGGCGAATTTCATGAAGGCTTTCCCTTGTCCCCGAGGAGACGGCGAATCTGCAGAACGATGTCCGCGACGGGCGCGCCGTGCGGCAGCAGGGCGGCGAGGCGGCCTTCGCGGTCGATGAGGTAGGTGAACGACGAGTGATCGACAGTATAGGGGCGATCGTCGACGGGCTTCTGTTTCATGTAGCTGACGCCATAGCGGCGGGCGACCTCCGCGACCCGGGCCGGAGTGCCCGTTGCGCCGACGATTCGCGGATGGAAGAAGGGGGCGTAGACGCTCAGGACCTCCTGGGTGTCGCGTTCAGGATCGACTGATACAAAAACGCCCTGGACCTGCGCCAGTTCTTCCGGCGTCAGCGCGGTGAAGGCTTGTCCCAGCGCCGAGAGCGAGGTCGGGCAGACGTCCGGACAGAAGGTGTAGCCGAAATAGAGCAGAACGACCTTGCCGCGATAATCCTGCAACGCGAGTTTGCCGTCCGGCGAATCCAGCGTGAAGTCTCCGCCCATGGGCTGGCCAGCCGGGCGCAGGGTGCCGGGGCCGGGATGCCCGGTGGGGGTGCCGATGTCAGGCTCCCAGAAGAAGGCCAGCCAGACGAGCAGCATGCTCAGGCAGATGCCGGCGGCGATCCAGTAGCGCTGTCGTGACATTGTTCCCCCTTGCTGATTCGCCGAACCGGCTCAGCGCCCGGCGACCTCGAAAAGAAACGGGATAGCGATCCACTCCCCGCCAATGCTTGCCAGGACGGTGGCTTTCCAGGTCATGGTGCCGGTGATGCAGACGGGCAGGATCGTCGTTCCGCTGAATTTCTCGCCCTGGAAGGCGAGTCGCGGCCGATTGTATCCCATGCTCATGTCGGCACCGTCGAAGTCGATCTCGACGAGGTCCGCGCGCGTGTCGCTGAACACGACGGACAGGTTGAGGGGCTGCAACGCGAGAATCGGCCGTGGCGTGATCGAGAGCGTCAGATGACCGCCGTCCGGCAGTGCGACCCGGCAGTCGCGTTCTGCCGGATTGCATGGCGGCACGGGCAGTGTTGTCGCCCTTGTCTGGCGCCATGCCGCCGACCATTTGTAGCCGGCGACGAGCAGGCAGGCCAGCGCCAGCGCGATCACGAGGCTGATCGTCTGGCGCGGTTTCATTTTGCGAACAGCCTATTTGAGCAGTTTGCCGCTGCTGTTGATGATGTTGATGTCGACGAAACCGGTGCCGACATGATCGGTCGGCGAATAGCTGATCAGCAACTCGCCCAGGTCGTAGTTCCGCATCTGCTCCAGCGTGTCACGCAGTTTCTTGCGCGTGGCCCCCGGCCCGGCCCGGCGCAACCCCTCGACGAGCACCTTGGCGCCGACGTAACCCTCGATCAGCACATGATTGAGATGCACGCCTTCCGGCTTGAGCTTGGCGAAGTTGGCGGCTACCTCGCGCGAGAGCGGCACCGTGCGGTTTTCCGGGTGCGGCACGACCTGGGTGATGGCGACCCCGGCGGCAGTGGCTGCGCCCAGCGTTTCGACCAGTTGCGCGGCGTCCGTCGTCGAGATGGCGATGAACTGCGTTCGCATCCCGGCTTCCTTGGCTTTCTTGATGAAGGCGGCGCTGGCTGCGGTGTTGGCAACCATGATTACCGCGTGCGGCGTCGCTGCGGCGATGGCTTTGACGGCAGCGTCCACGTCCGTGGTGTTCTTCGGGTAGCCGCCCTTGGCGACAATCGTGCTGTTGTACTTTCCGGCGAGCGCGTCGGCACTGGCCAGGCCATCCTGCCCGAAGGGATCGTCCTGATAGAACACTGCGTAGTTGCGGTAGCCCGAGGAACCGTAGATCTTGAAGATCTTCTCGATTTCCTGGTGGTAGCCGGCGCGGGTGATGAACATCCACGGGTTGCCGCTCTTCGCCAGCGAGGAGGCGCCGGTACGGATCATCACCAGAGGGATTTCGTTTTCCGAGAGGATTTTTTCCTTCAGGACCGCGCCGATATTGCCGGTACCCACGTAGCCGAACAGAGCAATTGGTTGTTCGGCTTCGATCAGCGCGCGTGTTTGCTTGATTGTTTCGGGAACCTTGTAGCCATCATCCTTGCTGACCAGCTTGATCTTCTGGCCGTGAATTCCGCCAGCGGCGTTGACCGCATCGAAATAGAGCTGCGCACCGGCGCGGACATGGTTGCCCGTCGGTGCGAGCAGGCCGGTCAGCGGTGCGACCTGGCCGACGACGATTTCCGTCGCCCACGATTGTCCAGCGCAGGAAAACGCTGCAAGCAGAAAAGCCCCCATTCTGAAAAACGACATCGAAAACCCTCCCTTTTGTGAGTGTGCAAAGGTGTCATTCGAACACGCGGACTGGAGCGCCAACCCCGCTTGTTTTTCTGATCGCCCGCGTACTTCATCGGGTGAAAACGGCGCGCCATGCGCGATACTACCGAATATGACTTTCGTTGTATGCCGATTATGGCATCTGTTTTTCGCAACCATGTTGTCGGAAAAATGCAGCAAATGATGTTTTTTTTCACTTCGGCAGTTTTTATGTGCGTTTTTCCGTTTGCCTTGCCGGACGGAAATACTATGCTTCGAACATTCGCGATGTATTTGCATTCCTTCCATGTCTGATAAAGCCTCCAGTCAATTTTTTGACGCCCGCCTCGACGCTCGCCTGCTGCAGGATTTTCAACAGAACTTCCCGATTTGCCCGGCGCCTTTCGCCGAGATGGCGGGGCGTCTGGGAGTGGCGGAAAGCGCGGTGTTGCGGATGCTTGAACAACTCCGCCGCGAAGGGCGGATTTCACGTGTCGGCGCCGTTTTTGCGCCCAAGCGCATCGGCGCCAGCACTTTGGCCGCGATGGCCGTGCCGCCGGAAAAACTCGAAGCGGTGGCCCGGGCGGTCAACCGTTTTCCGGAGGTTAACCACAACTACGCGCGCGATCACCGCTACAACCTCTGGTTCGTGGTCACTGCCGGATCGGAGGGGCGCCTGCAGGCGGCGCTTGGTGCCATCGAACAGGCTGCCGGCTATCCGGTCGTCGCACTGCCGATGTTGCGCGAGTTCCGGCGCGACCCGGCCGAGGGGCGGCAGTCGACAGTGCTCGACGAAATCGGTCGTCGCCTCGTGATGGCGTTGCAGGAAGGGCTGCCGTTGTTTATCCGCCCGTTCTCCATCCTGGCCAGCCGGGTTGGCTGCAACGAGGACGAACTGCTCGAGCGGATTCGCCGTTGGTGTGCCGAGGGGACGATCAAACGCTTCGGTGTCGTTGTCCCCAGTGATGGGCCGGATGAGGGCGTGAGTGCGATGCTGGTGCAGGATGTGCCGGACGCGCTGGTCGAACAGGTCGGCAACCAACTCGCCGGCGAGGAGGCGATCGCGTTGTGCTACGAGCGGGCGCGGGTGTTGCCGGACTGGCCGTACAACCTCTACAGCGTTCTCCGCGGACCGTCGCGCGAGGAGGTTTGCGGGCGGATCGAGGCCACGCGTCGGCGGCTTGGGCTGTCCGGTTTCGCCAGCGAGATTCTCTTCTCGCTGACACGTTTCAAGCGCGACGGTGTTCGCTACGCCTGATCAGTGTTGCCGGAGTTGCCGGAAGATTTCTGTTGGCTGTTTGTGAGCTCTGGCGTGGGTGGTTGCTGATGCGCTGGGTTCCGCGCCTGACGCGCGGGCGTACTTTTTCTTGTCTTGCCAAGAAAAAGTAGCCAAAAAGAAGGCGCGTCCGCCGCGTCGCCCGGCTGCGCCGGGTGCTCTGCGCTGCTCGTGCGCAACGGGGGGCTGCGGAACTCGGGCCTGCGGCCCTCAGACAGTCCTCGCCCCTTTTCCCGTTGCGCCCTGCGCTGCTCGACGACGCAGAGGACAACAGGAAAACCGAACGCAGCGGTGACCGGGCGGTGTTGAAATCCCCCTGCGAGGCGCCGACCGGGGGTCGCCTTTTCTTTGGCTCCTTTCTTTTGGCGACGCAAAAGAAAGGACGCCCGCGCGTCAGGCGCGGAACCCAGCGCATCAGCAACCCCAGACTTTCACAAACAGCCAAAAGAAATGGCGAACGGACGATCCGGGACAGATTACCTTGATGCCTCGGCGACTCTCTTGGCGATGTGTGCCAGCGCCTCGTCGACCTGGTCGACCAGGATCAGGCAGAGATCGCCGGTTTGCAGGTCGCCCAGCGCCGTGTCGATGGCCAGGAACTCGCCGCGGATCTCCTTGACGTCGCGGGTGCGCCGGGCGTCCTTCAGGCCGTCCCGCAGCAGCGCGAGCACCTCGCCGTCGGCGCGGCCGCGCTGGCACTGGTCCTGATAGAGAACCACAGTGTCGAAGGCGTCGCCGAGGATTTCTGTCTGCTCGCGGATGTCCTGGTCGCGCCGGTCGCCGGCACCGCTGATGACCACCGAGCGGCGTTTGCCTGATTTGTCGGGCATTGCGTCGATGGCCTGCACCAGTGCGCGGATCGCGTCGGGGTTGTGACCATAGTCGGCGATCAGCGTGGCGCCGCGGTAGTCGAACAGGTTGAAGCGGCCGGGCACCGAGGTGGCGTCGTTGACGAAGGATTTGAGTCCGGACCGGATTACATTCCAGTCGAGTCCCAGCGCCCAGCCGGCGCCGACGGCGGCCATGGCGTTCTCGATCTGGAAGCCGATGGCACCATTGACGGTAACAGGAACATCCTTAAGCGCGATGCGTTCTTCCACGCTGCCTTCCATGGCGACGATTTCCTTGTCGTCGAGGAAGACGATGCGCTTGCCCTGCGCACGGTGCATTGCCATCACCGGATGGTTGCGGTCGCAGGCGAAGTAGATGACCTTGCCCGGACACGAATCGCCCATGCGCGCAACCATCGGGTCGGCGGCGTTGAGCACCGCGTAGCCGGTGTCCGGTTTGACGTTCTGCACGATGACGCGCTTGACCACCGAGAGATCCTCGACGGTGCTGATGTAGGAGAGGCCGAGGTGGTCGCCCTTGCCGATGTTGGTGACCACGGCCACGTCGCAGCGGTCGAAGCCGAGCCCTTCGCGCAATACGCCGCCACGGGCGGTTTCGAGCACGGCGGCGTCGACATCGGGGTGCATCAGCACGTTGCGCGCGCTCTTCGGGCCGCTGCAGTCGCCGGTATCGATGCGCTTGCCCTGGATATAGACGCCGTCGGTGCTGGTCATGCCGACGCGCAAGCCCCGGCTGCCCAGGATGCTGGCGATCAGGCGCACGGTGGTTGTCTTGCCGTTGGTGCCGGCGACGGCGACCAGCGGGATGCGCGCGTCCTCGCCGTCGGCGAACATGTTGGCGATGATCGCTTCGCCGACCGCGCGGCCCTTGCCGTACGACGGCTGCAGGTGCATGCGCAGGCCGGGCGCGGCGTTGAGTTCGACGATGCCGCCGCCCTGTTCTTCCAGCGGACGGTGGACATTCTTGCAGACGATGTCGACGCCGGCGATGTCCAGGCCGACCATCTGCGCGGCGGCGATGGCGCGGGCGGCAAAGTCCGGATGCACGTCGTCGGTAACGTCGGTCGCGGAGCCGCCGGTCGACAGGTTGGCGTTGTTGCGCAGGATCACGCGTTGTCCTTTGGCCGGGACCGATTCAGCGTTCAGGCCGTCCTCGGCGAGGCGGGCCAGCGCAATGTCGTCGAAACGGATCTTGGTCAGCGAGGTGGCGTGGCCGGTGCCGCGGCGCGGGTCGGCGTTGACCTGTTCGACCAGTTCGCGGACCGTATGCACGCCGTCGCCCAACACCATTGGCGGCTCACGGCGCGCTGCTGCGACGAGCTTGTCGCCGACGACCAGGAAGCGGTGGTCCTGGCCGCTGATGTAGCGTTCGACCAGCACGTCGTCGCTGATCTTGAAGGCCACCGCGTAGGCAGCGAGCACTTGCTCCCGGCTGGTCAGGTTGACGGCGACGCCCTTTCCCTGGTTGCCGTCCTGCGGCTTGACGACGACGGCCACGCCGTTCTCGATGCCAATCTCGCAGGCGGCCGTCCAGGCATCGTCGGCGTCCTTGACCGGACGGCCGGTCGGCACGGGTACGCCGGCCGACTGCAGAAGGCGCTTGGTCAGTTCCTTGTCCTGCGCGATCGACTCGGCGACGGCGCTGGTCATGTCGGTTTCAGCGGCCTGGATGCGCCGCTGCTTGCTGCCCCAGCCGAACTGCACGAGACTGCCCTGGGTCAGCCGGCGGTAGGGGATTCCACGCGCAACGGCGGCATAGACGATCGAGCCGGTGCTCGGGCCGAGGCGCACGTCCTCGTCGAGTTCGCGCAGGCGGTGCAGTGCGTCGGCAAGATCGAACGGCGTGTCGTCGACGGCGGCCTGGCACAAGGCCTGTGCCAGTTCGAGGGCGAGCCGGCCGACTTCTTCCTCGCTGTATTCGACCACGACCTGATAGACGCCGGCTTCGATCGTCTGCGCGGTACGGCTGAAGGTGACCGGGCTGCCGGCCTGCGACTGCAGGCCGAGCGTGGCGAATTCAAGCATGTGCGCCATGCTGTTGATGTCGCCGTCGACGACCGGCTGGAGCAGGGCGATTTCCGGGAAGCGTGCGCGCAGACGGGCTTCGAATCCCGGGATGTTGGCGATGTCGCACTCGGCCTCGCTGCAGGAAACGATGGCTTCGATGGCGGTGTGCCGGCTCCACAGGTTGGGGCCGCGCAGCGCGCGGATGCGTGAAACGTCCATTGTTCGTATTCCTTCGCGTTATTGCTGTTCGATGAAGTAGGTCTCGATGCCGGTACGCATCACGTCCTGCGATACGCCGAGCGCCCAGGCCGCGGCGACGGCGGCCAGCACGTTCTCGGTCTGCGCGACGTCCTTGCCGCCGTCGGTGATCGGAACGTCCTTGAGCTTGGCGAGCGAAATCTCGCCCTCGGCGCAAGCCAGCATGATCTGGCCGTAGCGCACGATGACCGCGCGCCGGTCTTTTTCCAGGTGCTCGGTGATGACCGCCAGCGACGGATCGTAGGCGAAATAGATGACCTCGCCGTCGCACAGTTCGGCCATTTCAA
Organism: Gammaproteobacteria bacterium; assembly: GCA_029289235.1. GTDB lineage: Bacteria > Pseudomonadota > Gammaproteobacteria > Burkholderiales > Rhodocyclaceae > Propionivibrio. Next base: position 52,563 of record JARFTZ010000060.1, on the reverse strand, counting down.
CCAGATCCGGCTCGCGGGCGTTGAGGACGGCCGCCCCGTTCTTGAGCACCAGGTCGACCTGGGTGCGCATGACGTTGTACACCTGCCCCGGCGTGTCGATGTAGTTGCGGCCGGTGTGGCGGGATGCCTCGATGTTGGTGATGATGCCGACCTGGCAGCGGTCGTAGGCGAGGCCTTCGGTGGCGATGGTGTCGGTGCCGTTCTCGAAGACCGCGGCCTCGATGGCCCGGTTCATCAGAATGCGGTTGGCGTATTCCCAGCGCGCGCAGTCGCCTTTCTCGGACTGGCGGCGGTCGAAAAACACGCCTTTGCTGCAGGCGAGGCCGGTGTGTTTGCCGGACAGCGTGAGCAGGCGGGCGAGGAGCTCACCGACGGTCGTCTTGCCGTAACTGCCGGTGATGCCGACGACCGGGATGCGTCCGCTGTTGCCGTTCGGGAAGAGGTGGTCGACGATCGCCTGGCCGACCGGGCGCGGTTTGCCGACACCGGGTTTCAGGTGCATCAGCAGGCCGGGGCCGGCGTTGACCTCGACGATGGCGCCGCCCTGTGCGGCCAGCGGCTTCGAGATGTCCTCGCAGACGAGATCGATGCCGGCGATGTCCAGGCCGACGATGCGCGCGGCCAGCGCGGCGATTTCGGCGGTTTCCGGATGCACCTCGTCGGTTACGTCGAACTCATGGTTGGCGTTGCGCTGGATCAGCACCTCGCGTCCGTCGGCGGGCACCGATTCGGCGTCGAGCTTCTGGCGCGAGAGTTCGATGCGCGCGGCGGAGTCGATGCGGATGTTGGACAGCGGGTGGCTCTCGCTTGGGCCGCGGCGCGGGTCGCTGTTGATCTGGATGTCGATCAGCTCGCGCACCGTGTGTTGACCGTCGCCGGTAACCTTGACCACGTCACCACGGTTGGCGGCCACCAACTTGCCGCCGATGACCAGCAGACGGTGCTCGGAGCCGGGGATCGAACGCTCGACGAGCACGCCGCTGCCTTCATCGACGGCGACGCCGTAGGCCATCTCGACGTCCTCGCGGCTGTGGATGTCGATGAACACGCCGCGGCCGTGGTTGCCGTCGATGGGCTTGACGCACACCGGCAGGCCGATATCCTCGGCCGCGTCCCAGGCGTCTTCCGCGCTGTCGACCTCGCGGCCTTCGGGCACCGGCACGCCGCAGGATTGCAGCAGGCTCTTGGTCAGATCCTTGTCGCGCGAGATGCCCTCGGCGATGGCGCTGGTGCGGTCGGTTTCGGCCGTCCAGATGCGGCGCATCGCGGCGCCGTAGCCGAGCTGAACCAGGTTGCCGGTTTCCAGCAGGCGGATATAGGGAATGTCGCGGTCGTCGGCGGCGTCGACGATGCTCGCCGTCGACGGGCCGAGACAACGTGAATCGGCGAGGTCCGCGAGGCGTTCGACCGCGGCGTCGACGTCGAACGGACGGTCTTCCATCGCTGCCATGATCAGCTCGCGCGCTTCATGCAGCGCGGCGCGGGTCACCTGCTCTTCCCAGGCGCGGACGATGACCTTGTACACGCCGCGTTCGGAGGTCTCCCGCGCCTTGCCGAAGCCGCCGGGTAGTCCGGCGAGGTTCTGCAGTTCGAGCGTGACGTGTTCGAGGATGTGCGCCGGCCAGGTGCCCTCCTCGACGCGGCGCAGGAAGCCGCCGGGTTCGCCGTAGCTGCAGCGGTGTTCGTAGAGCGACGGCAGCATTGCCTTCAGCCGCTCGTAATAACCTGGGATGGTGTTGGACGGGCAGTCCTCCAGGTCGCCGATGTCGACGATGGCTTCGAGGACCGGACGGTAGGTCCACATGCTCGGTCCGCGCAGATGGCGGATTTCCCGGAAGATGATGTCTTTGTTGGTCATGTGTTTTCCTGCGCGGGGCAGTCGGTTGCGAAGGTGAGAATGAGCTGGCAATTATGGGCCGAATAACGCGGAAAGCGCCATTCGGCTGACCCGGATATCAAAGGAAGCGATCCAGGATTTTGCGACTGTGCGCGTCGAGCGCGCCGCGGTCGCGAATCAGGTACTGGATGCCGTTGCTGTCGGCGATCAGCAGGGCCTGTGCGGCGAGGCGGCGAATGTCTTCCTCGCCCTTCAGGATCAGTTTCGTTTCCCCGCGATTGGTGACGATCGTCCAGGTGCTTGGCGTCGCGTAGCTGGAGACTTCGATGATGCGTTCGATGACCGGCATGAATTCGCGGCTGGCGAGTTCGCTTTCGACCAATTGGCGCCGCTCGGCATCAAGGTCGGCGAGCGCATCGATCCAGGCCAGTTCGTGGCCGTGCGGATCGACCAGCGCGATGCCTTTGTCCGGCGCGCCGATCGGGAAGGCGCGTACCGGCAGGGCTTCGTGCGCCTCGCCATCGCTGCCGGTGAAGATCAGTTTTCCGAATGCGTCGCGGTGAAGCTGGAAATCATGCGTTGTGCTCATTCGCGGTCTCCCTTGTCGTCTTCGCCGCCCGCTTCGAGATCCGAGCCGCCTTCAGTGTCGACGTTGCGGGCCTGTGCCTGATACAGGCGGTAATAGTGGCCTTCCTGCGCCATCAGTTCGTCGTGATTGCCGACCTCGACGACGCTGCCGCGGTCGAGCACCACCAGCCGGTTGGCCTCGCGCAGCGTGGAAAGACGGTGGGCGATGGCGATCGTGGTGCGACCGCGCACGAGGTTGTCGAGCGCCTTCTGGATTTCCTTTTCGGTCGTCGTATCCACCGAGGAGGTGGCCTCGTCGAGGATCAGGATCTTCGGGTCGATGAGTAACGCTCGAGCAATGGAGATGCGCTGGCGTTCGCCGCCTGAGAGGGCCTGTCCGCGTTCGCCGACCAGCGAGTCGTAGCCGTGTGGCAGGCGCAGGATGAACTCGTGCGCATGAGCGGCGCGCGCCGCGGCGACGATCTCCTCGCGTGTCGCGTCGGGCTTGCCGTAGGCGATGTTCTCGGCGATCGTGCCGAAGAACAGGAAAGGTTCCTGCAGCACGAGGCCGATGTTCTTCCGGTACTCGGCGACCGGCACCGAACGGATGTCGACGCCATCGATCAGGATCGCGCCTTCGGAAACGTCGTAGAACCGGCAGATCAGGTTGACCATGGTGCTCTTGCCGGAGCCGCTGTGGCCGACCAGGCCGACCATCTCGCCCGGCTCGATGGTCAGGCTGATGTCGCGCGTGACGCTGCGCGTGCCGTAGCGGAAGCCGACGTTGCGCAGTTCGATGCGTCCGGCGACGGCGGGCAGATGCACCGGCGTGGCGGGCTCCGGCACGCTGGAAACGTGGTCGAGAATGTCGAAGATGCGCTTGGCCCCCGCCGCAGCTTTTTGCGTCACCGAAACGATGCGGCTCATCGAGTCGAGGCGGGTGTAGAAGCGGCCGATGTAGGCGAGGAAGGCGGTGAGTACGCCGACCGAGATGTCGTTGCGCGAGATTTGCCAGATGCCGAAGCCCCAGATGATCAGCAGGCCGACCTCGGTGAGCAGCGTTACCGTGGGGCCGAACAGCGACCAGACCTTGTTGACCTTGTCGTTGACTTCCAGGTTGTGCTGGTTGGCGGCGCGGAAGCGCGCGGCCTCGCGGCTCTCCTGGGCGAAAGCCTTGACCACGCGGATGCCGGGAATGGTGTCGGCGAGCACGTTGGTGACCTCGGCCCAGATGCGGTCGACCTTCTCGAAGCCGGTGCGCAGCCGCTCGCGCACGGTGTGGATCAGGAAGGCGATGACCGGCAGCGGCAGCAGCGTGACCAGTGCCAGCCACGGGTTGATCGAAACGAGGATCAGCGTCGTCATGCTGATCATCAACACGTCGGTGGCGAAGTCGAGGAAATGCAGCGAGATGAAGATGTTGATGCGGTCGGTTTCCGAACCGATTCGTGCCATCAGGTCGCCGGTGCGCTTGCCGCCGAAGTATTCCTGCGAGAGCTTCAGGAGATGCTCATAGGTCGTCGTGCGCAGGTCGCGGCCAATGCGCTCGGAAACGAGGGCGAGGATGTAGGTGCGCGCCCAGCCAAGCACCCAGGCCAGCAGCGCTGCGCCGAGCAGGCCGGAGAGGTAGAGCGTGACGAGGCCCGTGTCGATCGGTTTGCCGTTCTGGTACGGGATCAGTACCTTGTCCATCAGCGGCATGGTCATGTACGGCGGCACCAGCGTCGCCGCGGTAGTGGCCAGCGAAAGCAGGAAGCCGGCGAGAAGCTGCCAGCGGTACGGGCGGGCGAAGCGCCACAGGCGGAACAGGGTCCAGGTGGAAGGCGGCGTCAGTTCTTCCTTGCTGCAGACCGGGCATTCATCCTGTCCGGCGAGCAGCGGGGTTTCGCATTTCGGGCAAACGGCCTGCGCCGGCGGCGTCGGAGCGACCCCAGTGACGACGAAGTCCAGTTGGCGGTTGACGTGGTCGATCAGGCGCCCGGCGGCGACGTCCTGGCCGAGGGTGTAGCGCCAGTGCGCCAGCCGGCCGGTGGCGTCGAAAAGCTCGAGACTGCCGACGCCGGCATGGTCGCGACGCGTCAGGCGCAAGCCCTCGCGCAACGGCTGGCTTTGCCATTCCGGAGTGTCGCCGGTGCGCGCGAGCAGGCGACGGTCGGTCAGGACGATCAGCCCCTTGCCGAAATGCAGGCTGGTGTTGAGGTCGATTTCCAGCCAGGCCAGGACCTTTTCCTCTTTCACGAGTTGTGCCTCGACGACAGGCTGCCAGGCCTCCGGCAGCGGAATCTGTGAAGATGTCGGGAGTATGGGTTGGAGGGCTGTCGGCGTGGCAGGGCTCTGGGTCATGGTCCTTGATTCGTCGGGTTTTTTGTGACCGCTGGAGGCGGCAAGCGGAATTGCCGGAGTATAACGAGTCATGCAGGCTGTGTTTTGTTGAAATCTCGTAACGATTGAAAGGCAAATCCGATGACCTGCCGTGAAAAACACCCGGTCCGGGCGTCGATGTCGGCAAGAGGCTGGCGTTTCGGATTTGCGCAGTTCCCCGCTTTTTTCTTGTCATTGGAAAAAACGAGGCATAGAATCCCCTCCTGTTTTGGGTGCCCTGCTTTGCGACCGTGGAGCCGGGTGAAACGGGAAGCCGGTGATTCTGTACCTTGGTATTTATTACCCTTGGTGCAGCCATTCCGGCACAGCCCCCCGCTGCTGTAGGCCAGACGAATCCGGCAAATGCCACTGTGCGGCGTATCTTTATGCGCATGGGAAGGCGCCGGAGGAGGACGAAGGCGAGTCAGAAGACCGGCCCAGAATTGGTTAGGTGTTCCCCGGGGTGGGGTGAAGCCGGCCGTCTGGTGGCGAGCAGGGCAGTTCCAGGTCTTTATTCTCGCATTCCAGGCTACCAGCGCTCGCGCTATCGTTCATTGCGCCAGCATTCTTCCCCGTCGAACACGCATGTCATTGCTGCATCGTTGTTTTGCGAGGGAGAAATAATGCACATCATGGAGGGCTTCCTGCCCGTCGAACACGCCATCGGCTGGAGCGTGGCCTCGTTGCCATTCGTCGCCTGGGGCGTTCAATCAATCAAGAAGCGCATCGCCGCGAACCCGGAGCAGCGCATCCTCCTCGGCGTCGCCGCCGCCTTCTCCTTCGTTCTCTCGGCCCTGAAGATTCCTTCGGTGACCGGCAGCTGCTCTCACCCGACCGGAACCGGCCTCGGCGCGCTGTTGTTCGGGCCGGCGGCGATGGCGCCGATCGGCGCGGTCGTCCTGCTCTTCCAGGCCCTGTTGCTGGCGCATGGCGGCTTGACCACGCTCGGCGCCAACATCTTTTCGATGGCTATCGTCGGCCCCTTCGTCGCCTACGGCGTGTTCAAGCTGGCGCGTTCGCTCGGCGCCTCGCTGGCCGTGGGCGTATTCCTCGCCGCGAGCCTTGCCGACCTGATGACCTACGTCACCACCTCGGTGCAGCTGGCGTGGGCGTTCCCCGACCCGGCCGGCGGCTTCATGGTGTCGCTGGCCAAGTTCGCCGGCATCTTCGCGGTTACGCAGATTCCGCTGGCGATCAGCGAAGGCCTGCTGACGGTGCTCGTCTTCAATGCGCTGGCCCGCTTCAACCCAAAGGAGTTGCAGGATATGAAACTGGCTGAACCGCGGGAGGTGCAGGCATGAAGCGCACACAGAATCTGTTGCTGATCCTCGGTGTGGTTTTTCTCGCACTGGTGCCGCTGTGGATCGTCGAGCGTCCGGCTGCCGGGCCGGATGGCGAGGAAGTGGCGATTTTCGGTGGCGCCGATGACCAGGCCAAGAACCTGATCGGCGAGATTCGGCCGGATTACCAGCCGTGGTTCGAGCCTCTGATCGAACCGGCCAGCGGGGAGATCGCCTCGATGCTCTTTGCCTTGCAGGCGGCGCTGGGCGCCGGGTTCATCGGCTACTACATCGGCGGCGCGCGCATGCGCGAAAAGATGCGTCGCGAGATCGAGGAAGCAGCTTCGAAAAGGGATGCCGCTTGAGCGGTATGCCGTCGGTAGAAACGTATCAGCAGTAACGCAATTCCGCGACGTCCGCGCACTTTCGGCGAGGGCGATCGCGACAATGCAGCAGGTGCTCGTTCAGCGTCGCTGACGGGTTAAACGGGAACGGGGTGCGCGGCGAACGACGAATCCGCCGCAATGCCCCGGCTGCCCCCGCAACGGTAAGCGAGTCAAGGTGCTTCACGGCTTCTTCTCCCCGGAGGAGCCAGTCACTGGACCGCCACGTGGCGTCAGTCATGACGTGCGCGAACGGTCCGGGAAGGCGATGCACCGGAAGCCGGTTCTGGCATCCACCCGCGAGTCCGGAGACCGGCCTGATGCAGGTGCCGCCAGTGGTTCGGCGGCTTGAGCAATTGACCTTCCGTGGGGTGCGGGGGGCGGCCAGAATTCGACCGGGGCTTTGCGGCGACTTGCCTCCCGATCCTCTTCTCCGCCTGCCGGGCAGAAGGTCAGACGATAAGGTCTGAATGGGGTCCGATCATGCAGCGCAAGTCCTGCACGTTACGCAGCAGCCAGCATCACGACAGCCTCAGCGCTGTCTCCCGAAGTTCACGAATCCCGCACTTCGTCCGGCGCTCGCCGGAGAGTGCGTCTCCAATCAATGTCGCGGAAACCGCCAATGCTTCACTGGACATGACGGCGGCGGCGGTGGATGCGGCGCCCTTTCCGGCGGAGCGGCGAAGTTGCGGGCGTCGACTGCCCCTGCTGCTGTTCTGCCTGTTCCTCTCCGCTTCGGCGCAGGGTGTGTTCGCCGCCGAGCGCCTCGCGATGCCGGAGGCCGTCGAGGCCGAGGCGAAGGTCGTCAGGAGCGAACGTGACGGCTTCTGGGAAAAGTCCCTGGTCGTCACCTTCCCGGGAAAACGAAGGGTGCTGTCGACCGGCGACGGCTTCGTCGACGCCAGGGCGATCATCAACCATTCGGCCGATCCGCTGCTCTGGGCGCGTGTCGGCAAGGAATTCATGAATGCCGACGGTTGCGGCGGCAAGGTCTATCTCGAACATGTCCGCGCCGGTCTGGCGAACGCGCTCGGCGTCGGACGCGGCGAGATGGCGACCATGGCCACCGCGGCCGACATGGACAACCTCGCCGTTGTGACCAGGGAGTTCGGCCCGCTGACCGTGATCGTGCTGGCGACCGCCGGCGCCAAGACGAACGCCATTCGTACCGGTGTCGACGAAGGTACGTACATCGAGGGCGAGACGCCCCAAGGCACGATCAACATCATGGTGCTGACCAATGCCCGTCTGACCGACGCGGCCATGGCGCGGGCGATCGTCACGGTGACCGAGGGGAAAACGGCGGCACTGCAGGACCTCCAGGTGCCGAGTACCTATTCGCCATCGATGCAGGCGACCGGAACCGGCACCGACAGCGTCATCGTCGTCTCGGGAACGACCGGGCCGCAGGCGAGCTATACCGGCGGGCACAGCCGGATCGGCGAGCTGATCGGCAAGGCGACCTATGCGGCGGTGGTCGAGTCGCTCGGCAAACAGAACGGCTATTTCCTGCCCGGGGCGGTGGTCTCTTCCGGTGACTCGTAAGTGCGGGCCGTCCTGATCACACTTGAAGGGAACTGGTGATGTTCTCCTCTTCTGCCACGCTGCCCTTCCCACGGTCGCCGGAATTCCGCGTCGCCCCCTTGTTCGGCGCGATTGCCATGACCGTGTTGATCGCCGCACTGCTCGGCCTGGCGGCGGATGCGTCAATTCCATGGGCTTTTTTTGACTTTGGCGGGGTCGGCCGGGGCCGCCTGTTGCGTCTGGCGTTCATCGTTGCTCTGGCCTTGTGGATAGTCGCTGCCTCCGCACTCAGTTGTCTCGCCGACTGCCTGATGGCAGCGGAACGGAAAGGTGGCTGGCGATGAGTTATCTCGTTGAATCGCCCTCGCCGGCCAGACGCGGGGGCGTGCTGGTAGCGGTGCTGGCCGTCCATGTGCTTGTGTTGGCTGCTTTTGCCGCGGGGGGGCAACGGCCTCCTGTCCGGCCCGATCTGCCGGTGATCATGGCTTCGCTGATCGAACCGTCGCCGGCGCCCGCGGCAATGCCGGCGCGTGTTCCCGCCGCCGTGCCACAGCCGCGATCCCGGGTAAAACCCAGCATGCGCCCCAATCCTCGCCCGGTTTCACGACCGGTATCACGACCGGTTGCCGCATCGTCGCCGGCGCTCGAGGCATCGGCGAGCCAGGCGCCGATTTCTCCAGCCGCTCCGGTGAGCCCGCTGCTGGAATCGTCCAAGGCCGATGATGTCGGCAAGGCCGGCCAAGGCAGTGGTTCCAGAAGCGGCGGCGACGGCGTGGCCGGCGGCACTTCCGGCAAGGCGGCGGGCAGCGACGGCGCGGGCGACGGGCCGCCGACCCCGGCCCGTTTCGACGCTGGCTACCTGAACAATCCCGCACCGCCATACCCCCCCGCATCGCGTCGGCTAGGCGAGGAGGGCAAGGTGATCCTGCGCGTGCGGGTTTCGCCGGAAGGCAATGCGGATGAGGTGGAATTGAAGACTTCCTCGGGCAGCCCCCGCCTCGACGAGTCCGCCCGGCGCACCGTACGCCGCTGGCGATTCATCCCGGCCCGACGCGGCGGCACTGCCGTCGAGAGCTGGGTTTTCGTACCTGTTCTCTTCAAACTGGAGCAATGACATGAACGATCCTGCGCAAAACGTGTTCGGCCTCGCGCATCTCTGGGCCAGCGGCGATTCCGTCTCGCACGCCGTGGCCGTCGTGCTGGCGGCGATGTCGGTCGCCAGCTGGTACCTGATCCTCTCCAAGGCCATCGACAGCTGGCGACTGCGCCGGGCCGCGCGGGCGGTCGGTGATTTCTGGGCGGCGGGGAGTCTGGCCGAGGGCATTGAGCGGTTGGGGGCCGCCGGTGACGGCAATCCGTATCTGCATCTCGCGCATCAGGCCCGCTGCTGCATGAGCGACTGCGAGGCGGCAAGCACACGTCTGGCTTCGCGTTTCAACCCGGCGGAACAGCTCGAGCGCGCCTTGCGGCAACAGTTGTCCGGGGCGCAGGCAGCGATGGAGGGTGGGCTGACGTTGCTGGCGACCACCGGCGCGACGGCTCCGTTCGTGGGGCTGTTCGGCACCGTCTGGGGCATCTATCACGCGCTGGTGGCCATCGGCGTCTCCGGCCAGGCGGCGCTGGAAAAGGTCGCCGGGCCGGTCGGCGAGGCGCTGATCATGACGGCTGCCGGTCTGGCCGTGGCCTTGCCGGCGGTGTTCGCCTACAACGCATTCACCCGACTCAACCGCGTGGTCCTCACCGACCTCGATGCATTCGCGCACGATCTGCACGCCTTCTTCACCGTCGGCAAACCGTTCACCGGCAATGGCGCACAGGTCCATGCGCTGCGTCGGACTGCCACGGCGGAGGCGGCCTGAGATGGCGATCGGCAGCTTCAACCGCGGTTTCAACAGTGCCGGCGCGCAGGCGCCGATGGCGGAGATCAACACCACGCCGCTGGTCGACGTGATGCTGGTCTTGCTGATCATCTTCATCATCACCGCGCCGCTGATGACGCATTCGGTGCAGGTTGACCTGCCGCGCGCGAGCAGCGCGCCGACGGCGGAGAAGGCAATGGTCTTACAGGTGATAATCGACGCCGAAAATCGGGTGAGAATCGGCGTTGAGGAGTTTTCCGAGGCGCGTCTGGAGTTGCACTTGCGGGAGGCCGTAGCCAGGGACAGAAGGGTGGAACTACACCTGCTGGCAGATCGAGCAACGCGTTACGAAAGCGTTGCGATGGTTCTCGCGGCGGCGCGGCGGGCTGGCGTTGCGCAGATCGGTTTTCTCTCGCAGCCGGGAACGAAATGACTGTCCTTCAGGCCGTCCTGTGTGCAGCGACGCTGCGGGTCAGTCGCGGGTAGATAACCAACATCATGGAAGCCGCAGCCAGCGAGGCGGCGACATCTATGCCCCAGTCGAAGAGGGCTGCTCCGCGATAGGGCAGGAAACTCTGGACTATCTCGTCGCCGGCACCCATGGCCGTCACGATTAGCACGGCCCCGAGCGCCCGTTCGCCCGGCGTCCTCCCGCGGCCAATGAACAACAGGACGGTCAGCCCGGAATAAGCGAGGGCGTGCAGCACGCCCCCCGGCGCATACTCGCCGATCTCCTGGCGGGCGCCGGGAATCGATCCGACGAGCAGGATCAACAGGTAGATGATGAATGCGGCACGGGTGCAGAGCACCTGAAAGCGCGGGTCGAGCAGCACGGCTGCCAGTCGGGAGCGGGTCATGGGCTCACCGCATCAACAGCAGGCTGAGCGCCATTACGCCCATCCCGGCGACCAGCCCGAACAGGCTGTCGTGCCCCTTGCCGTAGGCGCGGCTGGTCGGCAGCAGTTCATCCAGGCTGATGTACACCATGATTCCGGCGACGCCGCCGAAGAGGATGCCCATCAGTTCCGGCGGCACCACCGTGCCTTGCCCACCCGAGAGCAGCAGCAGGATCAGGTAGGCGACGCCGGCACCGACCGGCTCGGCCAGTCCGCTAAGCAGCGAGTAGAGAAAGGCGCGCTTGCGGTCGCCGGTGGCGTAGAAGATCGGCACCGAGACGCTGATGCCCTCCGGGATGTTGTGCAGGGCAATGGCGATGGCGATGGCGATGCCGAGGTGAGGGTTCTCCAGTGCCGCGAGGAAGGTGGCCAACCCTTCCGGGAAGTTGTGGATGCCGATGGCGAGGGCGGTGAACAGTCCCATGCGCATCAGTTTGTGATGGTTGTGCGTGTGGCCGTGGCCATATCCCAGGTGCAGGGCCTCTCTGACCTCCGGCGAAGGGGCCAGTGGCGCCTGATCGTCATGCAGCGGCCGGGTTTCCGTCTCCGTGCGGATTTCGTGCGGGTTTTCGCCGGCGGGGATCAGGTTGTCGATCAGGCCGATGAGCAGCATGCCGCCGAAGAACGAGCCGGCGTTGATCCAGTGCCCCCAATAGTCGCCGAAGCGCTCGGTGAGGGCTGTCAGCCCCTTGAAGAAGATCTCGACGAACGACACGTAGAGCATCACACCGGCGGAAAAACCGGTAGCTACGGAAAGAAAACGGTAATTCGTGCGCTGCGCGGTAAAGGCGATGATGCTGCCGATGCCGGTGGCCAACCCGGCGAGCAGTGTGATGCCCAGCGCGATCCAAACGTCCATTATTGTTTTGTCCGATGCAAATGTTCTCTTCTATCGGCGTAGAAGCCGACAGTCGGCAGCGGTTATCTTACTACGAGGTGCGGGCGGGGGCATTCAGAACGAACCGGCGCAGCGAAGGCGTTGAAGCCCCCTCTTGCGCCGGGAATGCCGCGACTATGGCGCCCCATCCCCGGTGGTGGTCGTCGTAGCGGGTTTATCGCACCTTGGTGTTAAGCCAAGGCGGCGCGCATCGATACCGCAAGCGGTGTGGTCGGACGACCGATCAGGGCGCTGAGCTGGCGTGTGTCATCGAACAATCCGCCTCTGGATGCACCGCTATCGGAATCGGCCAGTAGTCCCGCAATCGGCTCCGGCAAGCCGGCGCTGACCAGGGCTGATTTGTACTCGTTCTCCGACATATCGACGTACGGGATCGCTTTGCCGGACTGGCGACTCAATTCGGCGGCAAACCCGGCCAAGGTATAGGCGCCATCGCCCGCGAGTTCATACACTTTGCCGGATTGTTCCGGCGTGGTCAGGGCGACGGCGGCGGCTTCGGCGTAATCGGCACGCGCGGCGGAAGCTATGCGTCCTTCCCCGGCACTGCCAATGAAGGCGCCGTGTTGCAGCGCGGGCGGAATGCTGGCCAGATAGTTCTCCGTATACCAGCCGTTGCGCAACAACACGAATGGAACGCCCGATTGCTTGAGCCAGGCTTCGGTCGCCACGTGTTCGCCCGCCAACCCCAGGGGCGACGTGTCCGCGTGCAGCAGGCTGGTGTAAGCGAGCAACGCAACGCCGGCTCTCCGGGCCGCGTTGATGGCGTTCCGGTGTTGGGCCAGGCGTTGGCCGACCTCGCTCGACGAAATCAGCAGGACTTTTTCTGCGCCTTGAAACGCCGCATCGAGGGAGGCGGAATCGGTATAGTCCGCCCGGCGGACCTGTACGCCCTGCGCGGCGAGATCGGAGATTTTCTCCGGATTGCGCACGGCGGCGACGATCCGGCTGGCAGGGACTTTGGTCAGCAGGGACTGGATGACGAGGCGGCCGAGTTGACCGGAGGCGCCGGTGATGACGATCATGATGCAAACTCCTTGGTGTTGATGGGTAGGAGCGCAGACGATATCGGATACACTTACAAATAGTAAGTACGCACCTGGAGGTTAGTGTATGCCGTCGAACAAGGTTGCCAAAACAGAAAAATCCCCGGATCCGGACATGACGGCTGTAACCCTGACCGAGCTTCTGTCGCGCGGTAATCTGCGCGGCAACCTTTTTGCCGAGGCCTGCCCGTCGCGCGAGATCCTCAAGCACGTGACCAGCCGCTGGGGCGTCCTCCTCCTCGTGGCGCTGCTGGGCGGGACGCACCGTTTCAGCGACTTGCGGCGCAAGATCGGCGGCGTCAGCGAGAAGATGCTGGCGCAGACCCTGCAATGGCTGGAGGCCGACGGCTTCGTCCTGCGCGTGTCCTATCCGGTTGTCCCGCCGCACGTTGAGTATTCGTTGACGCCGCTGGGCAACGAGGTCGCGCTTCGGGTGCGTGACCTCGCCGACTGGGTGGAGGTGAAGATGCCGGAAATCCTGCAGGCCAGAACGGAGCCGAAAGCGTCCGCACGCCCGAACGAGGGCGTCACGACACATCGGCTCCGGTAGAGTTCGATGCTGTTCGCCGTTGCCCGCCACTTGTCGTGCGGGGGCGGGGAACCCAACGCGCGCTAGCGAATCAAGTCCTTATCGACAGGAGAAAAACATGGAGGCATCGGATCTGGCTTCCGCAAGCAACGGGCTGGACTATCTGCCGGCATTCCTGACCAGCCTGTCCATCGGGCTGTTCGTCGGGTTGGAGCGCGAACGCAGCCCGGCCGCCAAGGCCGGACTGCGTACCTTTGCGCTGACGTCCCTGCTCGGTACTCTGCTGGCGTTGCTCAGTGAGCACATGGATTCCCCTTGGCTGCTTGCCGCCGGGTTGCTTGCCGTCGCCGGCCTGATCGTCAGCGCCTATCTGGACGGTTCTCCCACCGATGATCCGGGGACGACCACGCAGGCCGCGCTGTTGCTGTGCTTCGGCCTCGGCGCGCTGGTCTGGTTCGGCTTTGGCGCGCTGGCGGTCCTGCTGGCCGTGGCGATGACCCTGCTTTTGCACTTCAAGCCCGAACTGCAGAGCATCAGCAAGAGCCTGTCCCGGCAGGATCTGCAATCGATCCTCCAGTTCGCCGTGCTGTCCTTCGTCATCCTGCCGGTTCTGCCCAATCGCGACTTTGGGCCTTTCGAAACCCTCAACCCCTACCAGACCTGGCTCATGGTTGTTCTGATCTCCGGCCTGAGTCTTGCCGGCTACGTGTCGCTGCGTTTCGTCGGGCAGCGTTTCGGCGCGCCCTTGCTCGGCTTTTTCGGTGGCATGGTATCGAGTACCGCGACGACCTTGATCTATGCCCGGCACGCACGCAGCAACGAGAACCTGGGAAAGCTGGCGGTCGTGGTCATCATGATTGCCAATCTGGTCGTGCTGATCCGCCTGGCGGTGGTCAGTTCGCTCGTCGCGCCCAGGATCTCGCCGCACCTGATCCCGGTTTTGGCGGGTGGTCTGATCGCTGGTTCACTGCTTACTTTCTTCTGGTGGCGCCGGATCGGCGCGGAGGGAGAATTCCCCATGCCGGAGATGAAGAATCCCACAGAGATCCGCACCGCACTGACCTTCGCCGCGCTGTACGCCGTCATTTCACTGATCTCGGCGTGGCTGGCCAACCTGAGCGGAAGCAGCGGCCTCTACCTGCTGGCGTTTATTTCCGGCCTGACGGATGTGGACGCCATCTCGATCTCGATGCTGCGTCTCTTCGACCAGGGCAAACTGACGCCGGACGTGACGGTCGTGACCATCGCCATTGCCTACCTGTCGAATCTGCTCTTCAAGTTTGGTCTGGTGATGAGTATCGGCGGCCGGACCCTGGCCCGGCTCAGTGCGCCTGCCGCGGCGGCCACCGCCCTGGGTATGATCCTGGCGCTGTTCGCCGGCGTCTCGCTGAGCGGTTGAAGCCATCGGTCATATGGTTCCGGGGCAAGTCCGGAATGACGGATTCTGAAATTCAGAATAGTCCGATTGATTCACCGTAACCGATTGGACCCGTGCCGCTTCAGCGACCTCTCACGGCAAGAATCAGTGCGACGCCGAGAATGGCAAAGGTGAGTACGCCAAGCCAGATCACCGGGCCGATGCTCGCGCCCCAATGCCGGATGCTGAGTGCGATGGCGCCGGCCAGCAGGAACCAGCCGGCCAACCGCAGATCCTTGCGCTGGCGCGGTGTCGCGGCGCGCCCCAGCCAGGCGTGAAAGTGGCGCTCCATGCCCAGCGCGAGGCAGCACATCGCGGCGAGGGTCAGCAGTCCGGTCACGAGCAGCGGCATCATGTGGCGTCTCCAGTGCGGAAAAAGCGCCGGCTGCTGGCGAATAGCAGCGCGCCGGTGGCGAGCAGGGTCAGGTCGACGCCGCGTCGCGCCGCATCGACCAGGCCGCCGGAATAGGTGTCGGCGAGGGCAAGCAACACGCACGCCGCCGAAGCCGCGACGAACTGTTCATGCCAGGCCCGGCGGCGGCGCAGCAGGGCGTGGATCAAGGTGATCGCCCAGACGGAGAAGAAGGCGGCGATTTCCAGCGTTTCCCGGCCGCCGGTCTCGGCGGGAATCAGCCGGTTGGCGGCCAGGTAGGCCAGACTGGCGAGAATCGATCCCGGTATCGACGCGGCGCCCAGCGCGTCGAGCAGGCGTTGCGGGCGGTCTTCTCCCGCGCGCTGGCGGCGCTTGCGCAGCAGGAGCGCGGTACCGGCGGCCATCATCAGCGCGCCGAGCAGGCCGGAAAGGAAGTACAGCCAGCGCAGCGACAATCCGCCGAAATGCGCCGTATGCAGCCCGACCTGGGCGCGGTAGGCATAGGTCATCGGGTTCCATTCGGTCTGTTGCCCGAACAGCGTGCCGTTTGCGGCATCAAAGGTGACGTGATCGGACACGGCGGCGAGGCGGTCGTCGACGTGACGGTAGGCCTGGACCAGGCCGTTGCGGTCGCCGGGGTGGCGCACCAGCAGGCTGCTGACCTTGCCCTCGCCGAGGATCGCTTCCGCGGCGGCCAGGTGTGTGGCGAGCGGCAGCATCCCGGCCGGTACGCCGCTCGGCTTGCGCTCGAAGGACTTGACCACCTCGGCGCGGTTGGCGCGCGGGTTGCCGTCGTACAGCGCGCGCGTGGCCGCCGGCATGAAGGTTTCGGCCAGGATCACGCAGCCGGTATAGGTGATCATCAGCAGGAATGGCAGGGAGGCGACGCCGGTCAGGTTGTGCACGTCGAGCCAGGCGCGGCGCTTGCCGGCGCGCGGGCGCAGGGTGAAGAATTCGGCGAAGAAGCGGTGGTGGATGAGGATGCCGGACACCAGCGCGGCCAGCATGACGATACCGGCGGCGCCGACGATCCAGCGCCCCGGCGCGCCGAGCAGCAGGTCAGCGTGGAAATGGGTGAAGAAATGCCCGCCTTCCGTTTCGCGTTCGTGCAGCGGTTCGCCGCTGACGGCGTCGAGCGTTTCCTCGTGCAATTGGCGGGGATTCTTGCCCCAGGCGACGCCGATGTGCGGTTCCCGCTCGGACGGCAGGCGGATGCGCCAGAACGACTGGTCGCTGGCGTGTTCGTTCAGATGGGCTTCGGCGAGCGCGACCGCATTGCTCGGGCGAGTCGGGTGGGCCGTGAGTTCCGGCTGCATCCACTGGCTGACCTCGGGTTCGAAGACGGCGATGCTGCCGGTGATGAATACCGGAATGAGCAACCAGGAAAAGATCATGCCGCCCCAGGCATGGAGTCCCATCAGGGCCTTGCCGAGTGGGCTCATCGGATCAGTACCAGGAGATACAGGCCAGCAGCCAACGCGAGCGGCCAGAGCAGGGCGCGCCACGCGCCGTGCGCGGCAAAGGCCCAGAGCAGGACGCCCAGGAGCGGCAACGGCGCGAGTTGCCCGGTGAAATACCAGACGGTGGCCTTCGAGAACGGCAGCCAGGCGCAGAGCAAAACGAACAGGCTCCAGCACAGGGCGTAGCCGCCCAGGGTCGCCGCGCCGAGACGCAGCGGCAGATCGAAACGGACGTTTTTATCGGATTTTCGGGTCATCGGAAGTGGAGATGGTGTTGGCCGATGCGCAGTCGGAGAACCAGCGCAGCGTCGGATTCAGGGAAGCGGCGAAGGCTTCGCCGTGGCTGAGTCCGGGGAGTTCGAGGTAAGCGATACGGGCACCGGGAAGGGACTGCAGACTACCGGCGAATTCCTCGGCGGCGTTCGGCGGCACGCTGGACGTCTGCCGCCAGCGGGCGAGTGCGCGGGGTTCGTCGTCACCCGGCCGGCGGGTCGTTTCGGCCGAGCCACGGGTGATCAGCAGGCCGAATCGCCGCCCGGCGAAGCGCTCCCGGAACGTGTCCCGATGCTTGAACAGATAGCCGTCGCGCCACCACAGCGATGGACTGGCGGCGATGTGGCAGCGGAAGGTGTCCGCGTGCTGCAGGGCGTGCAGCACAAACAGGCCGCCGTAGGAGTGGCCCCATAGGCCGAGCCGGCGGCGGTCGACCGGAATCTGACGTTCGACCGCCGGCAGGATCGTCGCCTGGATGAACGCCAGGAAACCATCGGCGCCGCCGTTGCGTCGCGTCGCGTCGAGCGGGTCGCGTTCGTTTGCTCCTGGCACGAGGGCTGGCGTGTAATCGTAGGCGCGGGCAGCTACGTCGAAACGTTGGTCGGTGTCGTACCCGAGCGTGACGACGGCAAGGGAACGGCCTTCCGGCGTCGCGAGGGCCTCGGTTTTGACGAGGTCCTGCTCGGCGGCATTGCCGTCGAGCAGGAACAGCACCGGATACCCGTCAGCCGGCGGCGGAGCCGCCGGGCGCAGGATGGATACGCGGTACCGGTGTCCTGCTGGCTCGCTTTCGAGAGACAGGCGTTCGACAGTGTGGGCAGCTACTTCGCCGGTGACTTTGCTGGCCGCCGACGCGCTGCCGGCGACCGCCATGAACAACATGGCGATGCATGCCGCCATCGGAAAAACCGCGTTCATTCGCTATCAGAACGAGGTGGTCAACGACACGTAGTAAGTCCGGCCCGGCTCGTTGTAGGTCCCCGCGCCCGCCCCACCGCTGCTGCCGTAGATTGCGGTGTTGCTTGCCGAAACGGCGTTGCCCTCGCGATACAGGCGCTTGTCGAACAGGTTGTTGATGCCGGCGGTCAGCTTGAGGTTCTTGCTGAACGCGTAGTTGCCGCTGAGGCTGGCGATGGCGTACGGCGAGACCGAGTTGGCCGAGCTGCCGGTGACCGCGTTGCCCTTGTAGTCGTACTTCATCGGCTCCTGCTTGCCGTACCAGGTGACACTGAACAGCGCGCTGGCCGCATCGCTGATCTTCCAGTCGAGCGAGGAGTTGACCGTGTACTTCGGGATGATCGACAGGTAATCGCCGGTCGTCTTGTTCTTCGACTGCAGCATGTAGGTGAAGTTGGTGATCCAGTCGAGCGAGCGGCGCAGCGGGAAGCGCAGGCTGCCTTCGATCCCCTCGACGACAGCCTTCGGGATGTTGGTCCACTGATAGATGCTGCGGTTGCCGGTTGTGGTGATGCCCACCGGCGTCGTTCCGGCCTGGATCTTGTCGCGGTAGTCGTTGCGGAACCAGGTGATACCGGCGGAAACGTCCGCGATCTTGTATTCGATCCCCAGTTCCTTGTTGATGCTGGTTTCCGCGTCGAGGTCGTCGTTACCGAGCAGGTAACAACCGGTGGTGCCGTTGCCGACGGTGTTACAGCCGTTGCCCGAGCTGAAAAGCAGATAATTCGGATTGCTCTGGTAGAGGTTCGGCGCCTTGTAGGCGCGGGCGATTCCGGCCTTAAGCGTCAGCGTGTCGGTCAGCACCTGTGTCAGGTTCAGCGATGGGCTCCAGTTAACGCCGGATTCGCTGTGCTTGTCGAAACGCAGGCCGGGAGTCAGCAACGTGCCGGCGGCGACTTCGATGTTGTTCTCGGCGAAGACGGAGAAGATCGTGGCCTCGGCATCCGAACTCCGGCCCGTGCTACTGACGCCGGGAATCGTGCCGTAGGTCGTCGCCACCAGATTGGAGGCCGGATCAGTGAGCTTTTGCTCGGTCCATTCGATACCGGCGGTCAGCATCTGGTTGAACCTGGCCTTGATCGGCAAACTCATTTCACTGTGGGCTACCCATTCGCGAAGGTCGCTGGTGAGGTAGGTGGGTGCGCCACTGAGGAACATCCCTTCCGTGCCGCCGACCAAACCTTCCTGGATGCGCCGGTTGGTCGTCTCGGTCAGCTGGACATACGACAGCGAGGTGCCGAAGTCGTACTTGCCCTTGTGCGTTACGGCGTAGGCGTTCTTGATCATCCGGTTGGTTTCCTTGCCGTACATGTCTTCCACGACGGCATTGGTGCCGTTGTTCTGTGTGTCGCCCGCGTAGATGTTGCTCTGGCGACTGTAGCTGGCGTCGAACTCCAGCGTATGCCCGGGCGTGAGTTTCCATGCGAGGCGGCCGCCGAGGTCGCGATTGCTCACGCCTTCGCGTCCGGCCGGCAGCGCACTGGCGTAGCCGGGAGCCTGGTGGCCGTCGT
The DNA here is from genome assembly GCA_029289235.1 of Gammaproteobacteria bacterium. Classification (GTDB taxonomy): domain Bacteria; phylum Pseudomonadota; class Gammaproteobacteria; order Burkholderiales; family Rhodocyclaceae; genus Propionivibrio. The sequence continues at coordinate 33,395 of JARFTZ010000060.1, read as the reverse complement.
TGATGTCGCGGTCGTCGGCCTCGGTCTTGTTGCGGTTGCCGTAGAGCCGCAGGGACAGGTTTTCGCTGAGTGCGCCGCCCACGCCGAAGTTCATGCGCTGCGTTGCACCTTCCTCGGAATGCTCGGGCATGTTGGCGTAGAGCGTGACCTGGCCGTGCCATTCCTCCGTCGGCTGCCGGGTGACGATGTTGACCACGCCGCCGGCGGCGCCGTTGCCGTAGCGCGCCGCGGCCGGTCCGCGGATGACTTCGACGCGCTCGACCTGTTCTGCCGGCACCCAGTTGCTGTCGCCGCGGGTGTCGCGTTCGCCGCGCCAGCCGTAGCGCACGGCCGCACGGCTGTTGACCGGCTTGCCGTCGATCAGGATCAGGGTGTTTTCCGGTCCCATGCCGCGCAGGTCGATTTGCCGATTGTTGCCGCGCTGGCCGCTCGTCGAGTTGCCGGTGAGGTTGACGCCAGGCATGGTGCGGATGATTTCCGAAATGTCATTGGCGGGCGGCTTTTTGGCGATGTCCTCGGCGGAGATGGTCGACACGCCCGGTGCCTGCTTGAGTGTTTCTTCGGCCGTGCCGAGCACGACGGTTTCCGATAACGTGGTTTCAGGCTCGGCGGCCCCGGCGGGAACACAACCGTAGGCGAGGACAAGGCTCAGTGCAATGGGGCGAATGCGAAGGGAAAGCAAGGGCGTGGGCATACTGATTCCAATAAGGTTGGGGTGATAAAATCGGTGAGTAATAAAAATAATTCTCATTAACAGTTGGCGTGAAGTATGGCAAAATCCGGCAAAGATTTCGTTTTCCCGAAGAAGAAAAATGTTTGATTGCGCGAATTCCGCGGTTGCCGATTCAGGTGTTGACCTCCCGGTGGATGCGTCGACCGACGGCCTTCAGGAAGACCGGCTTTCACTGCGGCATCATTTGCGCCTGATCGATATGCATGCGCTGCGCGAGAGGGCTTCCGGGCCGGTCGATGCGGATGCGTCCGCGTTCGGGGAAGCGTCGCCGGTGATGCAGGGCACGTTCTCGGTTCAATGCCTGCGTGCCGGGGTTTATCTGCACTGCACGGACATCATCAATCTCCAGCCGTTGACGACGCGCGCCGACCTTCCGGGGCCTTGCGTCAAGGTCTTGCTCCGGCTGGAGGGCGAGGCGAAGGTGCGCATCGGTGGCTGCGACTTGCCATTGGATGCCGGACAGGGCGCCGGGGCGACTCCCCGGGGCGCGGTCTTGTGTCTGGATCGCGGTGAATCGTTCGAGCGGCGCAGCATGAAAGGCGACCGGCAACGCATGATCGTGATCACGCTGACTGCCGAGTGGCTCGGTTCCCTGCGCTCGTCGACGTGCCCGCTCTGCGGTCATCTGGCGATACGAACCTGGGAGCCGAGTCCGCGGGCTCTGGCTATTGCCGAGCAGTTGCTCAATCCTGCCGCGTTGGCCGGACCGATGTCCGGCCTCTATCTGGAAAGCCGCGTGCTCGAGCTCGTCGCCGAGGCGTTTGCGCAGGCGGCGGAATCCGCCCGTTCGAGCCCACCGTCGATGATGCCGGAGTTGCGCCCGGACGAGTACGCGCGGGCGTGCCGTCTGCGCGACCTGCTCGACAGCGGCAATGCCGACGCGATGAGCCTGGCCGAGATGGCACGGGCGATGCGCTGCAACTGCAACTCACTGCAGCAGCAGTTTCGGGCCGCTTTCGGCAAGACGGTCTTCGACTATTTGCGGGCCAGCCGGTTGCGGCGCGCTGCGGTGGCCTTGCAGAACGAGGGGGTCAGCGTGGCGCGCGCCGCCGAGATCGCCAGGTATTCAAGCCAGGCGAACTTCTCGACGGCGTTCCGGCGCCATTTCGGGGTGCCGCCGAAGCGTTATCGCGCCCGAATATGAAAGGCCTTTGCCCAGGACGGAAGGCTGTCTGCGGCGCTGCGGTTCAAATTCGTGTCGCGTAGTACTCGACGATGCGGTGAACGTCGAGAGGGAACGGCGCTGCATCTACACCCTCCGGCAGGAACGACAGCCGGGCCGATTGCACGGTTGCGTCGAACGCGATCCAGTCGGGGCGTTCGAGCGCGGGTTCCTTGAGGGTGGCCTGCAGCAGGTCGAGCTTCTTGCCGCCTTCGGTCGGGCCGAAAACGTCGCCGGCGCGCACGCGGATCGAGGGGATGGTGACGCGGCGGCCGTTGAGCAGGATGTGGCCGTGGCTGATCATCTGCCGGGCGGCCGGGATGGTCGGCGCGAAGCCGGCGCGGAAGACCAGATTGTCGAGCCGCCGTTCGAGCAGTGCGACGATGCGGTCGCCCGTGGCGCCGCGCTGGCGCTTGGCGTCCTCGACGATCCGCCGCAGTTGCTTCTCGGACACACCGTAGTTGTAGCGCAGCTTCTGTTTTTCCATCAGCTGCAGGCCGAATTCGGACCTCTTCCGGTTGGCTTTCTGGTAGCCGTGCTGGCCGGGCGGGTTGGGGTTGCCTTCGATGGTGTGGCGGGACAATCCGGGCAGGTCGATGCCCAGGGCGCGCAGGATCTTGCGGCGCGGTCCGGTATAGCGTGACATGGTGTCTCCAGGTGAGGGGTGGTCAATGCAGCACGGGAACGGCTGCGCGGGATGGCAGGTTGTCCCGGGTCGGGCAACAGTTGAAATGAAGCGTCAGCTTCCATTCATCGAGCGCCCTTTCCAGGGTCTTCCTGAGGTTCGGGTCGAGCTTCTCGTCGCCTCGCAGCAAGGTATCGAGATGCATGCACAACGCTGCGTTCTTGCTGGCCGTGGTGCCGCGTAGCGCAGACGAGGAAAGCAATGCGACGATGGCGGCGAGGCGCTGTTCGGTGGTCATGGATTCCATGGGGCGGGTCTCTGTTTTCGGGTTTCTGTTGTCTGATTCATTACAGGGTCAGGCGAGGTTCATGTCCGATGCCGCGAGAATTGCCTCCCCGGCGGAGAGGCGCGCCAGCGCCGCGGCGAAGCCTGACAGTCCGGCGCCGCGGTAGAGCAGGCAGGGTTTGCCGGCCTGCTTGCAGTGGCGCTTGATCTGGTGGTAGGCGTTGTGGCTGACGCAGTCGGTCGGGCAGACGACGGCGTCGACCTGGCCGATCATTTCCGGCAGCCGGGACAGCGATTCTTCGAGGCCGCCGTCGTGATGCACAAGGCGGATGCCGAGGCGGTCGGCGAGGGTGCGGTAATGCGGCAGCAGCGAGATGCGCCCGCCGACGAAGAGGATGCAGCGTTCCTGGCAGGCGTTGCTGCAGTCGGCGCAGTCGCCTGCGCAGGAAGCCGAGGGGTCGGCCTCGTTGCCTGACGCCGCGAGTACGCGTTGCAGGGCGTCTCGTTCGGCAATGGCATCGTTCCGCTCGCGGGCCATCCGGTCGAGTTCCTCGTGTGCGGCACGCAGCGATTTTTCAAGCGCCCAGGTGCGTTGCGCGGACAGGGTGAGGACTTCGTTGGCGCTCTTGAGGTTGGCAATCTCGGCTTCGAGCGTGCTCTCGGCATGGGCTAGCTCGAGTCGTTCGAGGCGGGCGGCGAGGATTGCGTTCTCCCGTTCGACAGCGGCGAGCCGCCGGTTCTCGATCGAGGCTTTCTGCAGTTGCTGGCGCAGCCGGGCAAGGTCGCGGGCGTGCTGGGCTTTCAGGGTGTCGTTGGCCGCGGCGAGATGGGCGCAGCGGGCCTCCAGTTCGGCGAGCGCGCGGCGCTGTGCGGCATCGGCGGCGACGAGGTGGTGCGAGAGGATGTGCATGCGCGCGTTGAGTTCGTACTGGCCGCTCGCGGTGATCGCCTTGTGTGTCATCGCCGCCCAAAGCGGCCCGGCGATTTCGCCGCGTGCGCTGTCTTCGTCCCAGAGGGTGAGAATAGCGGCGGCGTGGCGCGCGGCTTCGTAGCGCCGCAGGGCGGCAGCGTGCAGCCGGTCGAGGCGTTCCTGCATCGCTTCCGAGACGGCGTTACGCGTTGCGGCAAAGCCGATTGCCTCGATGTGCATGGCATAGCCATTGGCCGGGTCGACGTTGCAGAAATGGGCTCGGGCGATGGCGGTGAGCATTTCCGGCGGCAGGCAGTGGCCGACGATCTGGCGCAGGTAGCGGGGGTCGATGTCCCACAGACGGGCACGTTTGCGTACCGGCTGGGCGGGCTCGGGAACCGGAGACGAGGCGAACTGCAGGCCGGCCTTGCCGTCTTTCTCGCCGAGCAGCGCAGCCAGGACATTCTTCCGCGGCAGACTGTCTGCGGTCATGCCGGGACTCCAGGCTGCACCGAGTCGCTGGTGAGAGATGCGCAAGCGCCGGGCCGGGGCTGGCGGACAGCGCGGCGCCAGACCCGGCGGGCGGGCTGGCGGTAGTGGCCGTTGCCGGCTTCGATGATGTCGGCCAGGTGGCGGGCCTGTGCGCGCAGTTCGGCATCGTTTTCCGGGTCGTCGGCGATGCGTCCGAGGAGCAGGGTGGCCAGATAGGCACTGCGCGGGCAGGCGCTGTCGAGGTGCATGGAGAGATAGGCGAGGGCGCCGCTGATGATCCGGGAGGATGCAGTGGCGTGCGTCGGACAGTTGTTCATGGCGTCGTCTCCGGGAACGCGCGTTGGTGCGTGTCGATGAATCGGATGGTTTACCCGGCTGTGTGCGGCGGGGTACGGCTGATGTGATTGAGTCGGTGACGGGGATATTCTGTGCGTTTAAAAGACAACGATTATCATTAACGGACAAATTCTGGTTCTTGTCAATATGATTGAGAAAAATAATGAGAACCAGTCGCACTAGTTGTTGACATCTTGTCCTTCTGGGCATGAGAATCAATATCACACAAATGCCGGTGTGTCCTTCCGCTTCAACCCCGCGTTCATTCCCGTGTTTCTGGAGGTGGCCGATCATGATCATGTCAAGCGAACTTTCGGGTGAAGTTGCCCGCTTCCCCGACTGCGATGCCCCTGTGGCTGGCCTGTCCTGTCAGCGGGCCGATTTGCCGGGTGAGGTCGTCGAGGAACTGCGTGCCCTGCGTCTGGCGTTGCGGGATACGCGCGAGCGACTACATCGTGGTGCACTTGAGAGCACGCGGCGGATCTGTGCCCTGACGAGCGAGGTGACGCGCCTGGAAAACCTGAATTCGGCCTATCGGCGGCGTCTGGAATCAGTGGCCAGCGACGATCCGGTGATTGATCTCGCGCGCCGCCTGCTGGCGTGCCGCGAAGAGAACGAGGCGTTGCGGCGCGAGGCGAGGCGTGCCGGCATGCTGGAAAAAGCGTTGCGTGATGCCCACGCGGAATGCGCCCGGATGGCGTCGGAACGTGACCGGTTTGCCGAAGACATGGTGCTGCTGCAGCACCGCTCTTCATGCATGTGAGCGGGGGGGCAGGATATGTCTGGAGTCATCAATTACGGGGCTTGGGCCGCCGTCCTTCCCAAGCGCAACCCGGGGGGCGCGGGCGACAGGTGCGGTTTGCCTGGTCCGCGCAGTGCCGTGCCTGAGGCTGAGTCAAGAGCGACACGCCGTCGTCGCTTGTGGGAGCTGCCGAGCAAATACCATTGCCCGGTGATTGGCGTCTGTTTCGATGTCGCCGAGCTGCGGCGAATGATCAACAAGTACCTGAAGTATCCGCCGGAAACGACTGACTACATGTGGCACACGATCGCCGTCGGCGTGTGCGATACGCGCTGCCCGTTGTCGGAACAGTTCGGCCGGATTCTCGACCGGCGCTACGCGCAGACGATCCGGAAATTCGCGGCGTGCAAGTCGGCCGACGATCTGCGCGCGGCCTGGCGGGAAATCTGCAGATTGGGGATGGATATCCCGGCCGGCCTGTGGGCGGCGAGTACACACCCGTTGTGTTCGGAGGAACTGGAGCAGGAAATCCATAGCGACATCCATATGATCCAGCACCAGGTTGGCGCCGGCGTACGTATCGATCTGAAGGCAATGAAGGCGTTGCGCGACGAGAACGAGCAATTGCGCATCGAGCAGGAGGCGATGCGCAAACGGCACGAGCTGCAGCGTGCGGAGAGTCTGCTCGCCTTACAGGAACTGACCCGGCGCGTCGCGGCGCTGCAGGCCGAACTCTCGGCGCGCGATGCCGCGGCCCGGCGCGTACAACGCGAACTCGACCGGCTGGTTGCTGCGCTGCCTGATCTTCGTGAACGGGAGCTGCTTCTTGTGCGTCTGCAGGATGCCGAATCACGACTTTCCGCCGCGCGCGAGCGCGAGCAGGAACTGGAACGCGAGGTGGTTCGCTTGCGTGATCTTGCCGCGTACGCCGAAGAGACCATCGAGGCGCTGAACCAGGACGCGCTGGCGGGGGGCGGCGATGGCGGCGTCGATCCTTTGTTGCCGTCGGTTCGCGAGTCGTTGCTGGGGAAGTGCGTGTTGTGCGTCGGTGGTCGCTCCGGCTCGATCAATTCCTATCGCGATCTGATCGAGCAGCATGGCGGACGCTTCATGCACCACGACGGAGGTCGGGAGGAGAGCCTGCACCGGATCGAAGGCGCGCTGGCGGCCGCCGACATCGTCATCTGTCAGGTCGGCTGCATCAGCCACAACGCTTACTGGCGGGTCAAGGAAATGTGCAAGCGGACCGGCAAGCCGTGCATGTTCGTCAAGAGCAACGGGGTTTCCAGTCTCGGACGCCTGATCGGCGAGGCTACCCGCCTGGCGGGGGACGAATGTGCTGATAGCCAGAAATCATAAAGAGGAGCCATTCATGAGCAAGAGCAAGAAATGCTGCAAGAAACCGCATCCCTGCAAGAAGTGTCCTTTGCAGAAGAAATAGCCGGCCCGGGGAACAACCGGTTTTATGCTTGCGTAACGTCCGGGGCGGCATTCCTCCACTCGAAGCAACATTGACGATCTTTCGCGGTTCCTCGCCAGAAGCGAGCGGCTCGAATCATGCCGCCGCCTGGGGCAGTGGATCGGCAGGGGGGGGCGTCGGGCGATGCGCAGACAATCGGTCGTTGCGCACAGCATGTAATCCTTCAACGTTCTCGGCGAGACGCCGAGAGGCTCAGGAATGCCCGCATGGCGCAGCCTTCCCAGTTGCGATAGCAGGAAGGCCTGGCGCGCCTTGTCCGGCAATCCGTCGGGCATCGCGTCGATTTCGGGCGGGGTTTCGATGATCACCGCGCAGCCGGTCGGCGCTAGTCATGGAACTGAAAATGGTTATCATGTAAGATAATATAGATTATCACTTAATTTTCATTCTGACTGGAGGTTGTGTTGTGAAAGTTGAAAAGGCCATGAAGTGTCCGGGAAGTGCTTCGCTTTTCCGTTGCGTAGCTCTCTTCGCCGTTGTTATGGGTGTCAGCGGTTCGGCATCGGCCTTGCAGCCGTTGATAACCGACGACACCGGCACGCAAGGCGCGGGCAGCAATCAGCTCGAGGCGTCGTACAGCCGGGATCGCACGCGTGTGGGCGGCGATACCGAGCGGGTGCATACCGTTCCTCTGGGCTATACCTACGGACTGACCGATTCGGTGGATATCTACGCCAGCGTCGCCTGGTCGCGCATCCGCGTTACCGGTGATGACGCCAGCGGCCTGGGCAATACGGTGGTCGGTACCAAGTGGCGTTTCTTCGAGAACAACGAGTCCGGCACCAGCCTGGCGATCAAGCCGGAGCTGGCGATCCCGGTCAGTTCGTCGCGCGAGCGGGAGGGGCTGGGCACCGGCAAGACCTCCGGAAGCCTGACCTTCATCCTCAGCCAGGATCTGCCGTTCGGCTCGCTTCATTTCAATGCCGGCGTCGGGCGTGATCGCTTCCGCGATTCCGACGAGAATCCGCGGACCGACTACAAACGGTTCTCGCTGGCCCCGGTCTGGGACGTGTCGGAACAATGGAAGCTGGCCCTTGATGTCGGCACCGAGTCGGCGCGCGCCGACGGGCATACGGTGCGCTCGAAGTTTGCGGAAGTCGGGGCGATCTATTCGCCGAACAAGGACGTCGATTTGGCGCTGGGTTTCATCCGTACGACCGACAACGAGAGCCCGAAGTCGACGACCCATACCCTGACCGGTGGAGTGACGTGGCGTTTCTGATGACCAAGTGGGCGGCAGCAGCATGAGCGCAATGCTTGCCGTTCCTACCGTCGCGCAGCGAAGCGGCCTGTTCGGCGTCGTCGTTGGCGCGCATCTCGTGTTGCTGACGATGCTGACCCTGGCTCGGGTCGAGGTGCCGCCGATCGAGGCGCATACGATCGCCGTCGAGCTCCTGCCGATGGCGGCCGGCGGCCCCGCGGCACAGGCACAGCCCAAGGCTGCAACACCGGCAGTCGTACCACCGGCACCCCGGACTGTGCCGCAGCGATCGCGCCCTCTCAGCAAGCCGGTCGTCAAGGCGCCTGCGGTCAAGGTGCCGGCGGCGACGGGGGCCGAAGCGCCGCTGGAGTCGACCTCAAGCACGGTTCCTTCGGAGTCCGCCATTGCGCCGCCGGTGCCGGTGCCGTCGTCGAGTGTGGCCGGGGCCGTCACCGCGCCGGCCACCGGCGGTGGCAACGCGGCCAGCGCCGGAGCGTCCGGCGGGGGGGGGTTTTCCACGCCGTCTGGTTCGGGCGACGGAACCTCGCAAGCGCGTTTCGACGCCGACTATCTGCGCAATCCAGCGCCGCCGTATCCGCCGATCTCGAGGCGCATGCGCGAAGAAGGCAAGGTGATCTTGCGCGTGCTGGTCACGCCGCAAGGGGCGGCCGAGAGCGTAGAGGTCAAGAATGCCTCCGGCAGTGCGCGCCTCGACGAGGCCGCGCTGCGTACGGTTCGTCAGTGGAAATTCATCCCGGCCCGGCGCGGCGAAACGCCGGTGCAGAGCTGGGTTCTGGTTCCCGTTATTTTCAAGTTGGAGCAGTAAACATGCAGGAAAACGCATTCGGTCTGGCACATTTGTGGGCGAGCGGCGATGGTGTCTCGCATACGGTCGCCATCGCGCTACTCATCATGTCGCTGGCGAGTTGGTATCTGATTCTCGCCAAGGCGTTCGACTGGTGGCGCATGCGTCGGGCAGCGCGCTGCGTGGGCCGTTTCTGGGCCGCGCAGTCGGTGATCGACGGTATTGAAAACTTGCGCGAAGGCGGCGTCGATAGTCCCTTTGCGCAACTGGCGACACAAGCCAATTGCTGCAACAGCGAGTTCGAGGCGGCCAGCGGACGCCTGCTCTCCCGTTTCGATCCCGCCGAGCAGATGGAGCGGGCGTTACGGCAACAATTGCAGAGCACCCAGGCGAGCATGGAAAACGGGTTGACGCTGCTGGCGACGACCGGGGCCACGGCGCCTTTTGTCGGCCTGTTCGGAACCGTCTGGGGCATCTACCATGCCTTGGTGGCGATCGGCATGAGCGGCCAGGCGGCGCTGGAAAAGGTCGCCGGGCCTGTCGGCGAGGCGCTGATCATGACTGCTGCCGGCCTGGCGGTAGCGCTGCCGGCGGTCTTTGCATACAACGCCTTCACCCGTGCCAACCGCGTGATCATGGCGGATCTGGACGCTTTTGCTCACGACCTGCACGCCTTCTTCACCGTCGGCAAGCCGTTCGTCGCCAACAGTGCGCAGATTCACCCGATGCGCGCACGTGCCGCAACTGGAGCAGCCTGATCATGGCCATGGGCAGCTTCAACAGTGCCGGCGCGCAGGCGCCGATGGCCGAGATCAACACCACGCCTCTCATCGATGTGATGCTGGTCTTGCTGATCATCTTCATCATCACCGCGCCCTTGCTGACGCATTCGGTCAACGTCGACTTGCCGCGCGCGTCGAGCGCGCCGGTCGAGCACAAGCCGACGACGCTGCAGGTGAGCATTGACGCCGACGGGAACGTTTCGCTTGCCGGGCAGGCCGTTTCGTTGTCCGAACTGGAGTCGCGCTTTCGCGATGCGGTCGGCCAGGATCCGCTGGTGGAGATGCATCTGATGGCCGATCGCGCGACGCGCTATGAGGCCGTTGCCGAAACGATGAGCGCTGCGCGCCGCGCCGGTTTGGGGAAAATCGGTTTCGTCACCCAGCCGATTGCGGGAGGACGGTGAGTTTCCATAAATATCCATAAATTTCTTTGCAAGAACCGGAAAAAAACTCTATAATCCTTGCCTTTCCCACGATGCCCAGGTGGCGAAATTGGTAGACGCGCCAGGTTCAGGTCCTGGTGGTGGCAACACTGTGGAAGTTCGAGTCTTCTCCTGGGCACCATGCCATTGCAGCAAATGGCCCCGCCGACGTGGTGAAATTGGTAGACACGCTATCTTGAGGGGGTAGTGACTTCGGTCGTATGAGTTCGAGTCTCATCGTCGGCACCAAATCCTCCCGGGAATGACCCGGGAGCGGTTCGAAGTAATCGCGAGCGCTCTCTGTCCCGAGTTTTCCTTTTTACGAGTCGTCAATCGCTCCGTAATCCGAGTGCAGCACGGATGTCCGCTTCCAGTTTTTCCGGTGGCGTGATCGGCGCGTAGCGGCGCAGCGGCGTTCCGTCGCGGCCGATCAGGAACTTGGTGAAGTTCCATCTCACTCTGCGGCCGAAGAGGCCAGGCAGACTTTCTGTCAGCCAATTGAACAGCGGGAACGCGTTGGGGCCGTTGACCTCCGTCTTTTCGAAGACCGGGAAGGTCACTCCGTAGTTGATCTGGCAGGTTGCGGCGATGCTCTCCGCGTTGCCAGGTTCCTGGTTGCCGAACTGGTTGCACGGAAAACCCAGGATGACAAAACCGTTTTCGGCGTATTTCCGGTAGAGCGTTTCGAGAGCGGCGTATTGCGGGGTGAAGCCGCATTGGCTGGCGGTATTGACCACCAGAACGACCTGCCCGGCATAGCGCGACAAGGGGATCTCCTCGCCGCGCAGCAGCCGGGCGTGCAGGGTATTGAACAGGCCTATGCCACCCACTCGTAAAGCTCGATGCTGGTCGGGCTGCACTTGTTGCAGCCGCCGCCACAAGCGGTTCCGGACGGGAGTTTGTGTACTCGTCCCTTTCTCTCCAGAACGGCGAGCATTTCCCGCAGGGCTTCCGGCGTGGCATCGAGCCCCACCGCCATGTCGTTGAGTGCGGCGCGGCGGTGCGTTTTCAGATACTCGGTGACGCGGGACAGGATCATGGAATCTCTCCTCAAGCTTTTTGCGACAGCGGGACGACGGTGGGCAACTGCTCCTGCCCGTACCGTCGCAACGCGAGGAAGGCGACGACGAACGCGGCGACGATGCTGACGATCCAGGTCGTGGCGACCTGGGGGTTGTTCGCGTAGTTGGCCGCCTGGTAGTAGAGCGTCGCAAGTCCGTAGGCGGTGCCGGTCGTCCAGGCGGCAACGAAGATTGTCCAGCGCGTGCCGCTTTCCTGATAAACCACGGCGATGGCCGCGGTACAGGGGAAGTAGAGCAGGATGAACAGCAGGTAGGCGAAGGCACCGGCCGCACCATCAAAGCGCTCGGCCATGGCGCCGAAGGTGCCGGTGGAGATTTCCTGTTCTTCCGCCACGGCGTCTTTGTCGCTCAGGTCGCCGACGTCGAGACCCAGCGGGTCGGCCCAGCCACCGAGCGCGTCGGCGAGGTTGGCCGGAATCGTGGCGACGGCCTCGGACAGCGCCGTGCCAAGACTGAACGCTTCTTCTTCCTCGGCTGCTTCGCCGCTCTCCGCAGCATCCTGCTCCGCCAGTGCCGTATACGCGGCGTCGAGCGTGCCGACGACGGCTTCCTTGGCCAGCACGCCGGTGAAGATGCCGACGGCGGCGGGCCAGTTGTCGGTGGTCATGCCGAAGGGGCTGAACGCCGGGGCGATGGAGCGGCCGATCTCGGCCAGCACCGACTTGTCGCTGTCCTCGTTGCCGAAACTGCCGTCGGTGCCGACGGCGTTGAGGAAGTTGAGTACCAGCACCATCGGCACGATGACGCGACCGGCCTTGACGATGAAGCTCTTCAGGCGTTCCCAGGTATGCGTCAGGATGCCCTTGACGGTCGGCAGATGGTAGGGCGGCAACTCCATGATGAACGGCGTCGCTTCGCCCTTGAGCAGCGAATGTTTCAGGAACAGGCCGGTGAGTACGGCCATGGCGATGCCGATCAGGTAGAGGCCGAAGACGACGTTCTGGCCGCTTTCCGGGAAGAAGGCCGCGGCGAACAGGACATAAACCGGCAGGCGGGCGCCGCAGGACATGAATGGCGCCATGGCGATCGTCATCAGGCGGTCGCGGCGATGTTCCAGCGTGCGCGTGGCCATGATCGCCGGCACGTTGCAACCGAAGCCGACGATCAGCGGCACGAAGGACTTGCCCGGCAGGCCGACCCAACGCATGAAGCGATCCATGACGAAGGCGGCGCGGGCCATGTAGCCGGAATCCTCCAGTACCGAGAGGAAGAGGTAGAGGAAGCCGATGACCGGGATGAAGGTGGCGACGGTCTGCAGACCGCCACCGATACCGTTGGCGAGCAGCACAGTCAGCCACTCCGGCGAGCCGATGCTGCCGAGCACTTCGCCGAAGCCGTCGACCAGCAACGCGCCCGCCGCCTGGTCGAAGAAGTCGATGAAGGCGCCGCCGATGTTGATGGTGAACATGAACATCAGGTACATCATCAGCAGGAAGATCGGAATCCCCAGCATGCGATTGAGCACGACGCGATCGATCCGGTCGGTCATGTCGCGATTGACCTGTCCGGTGACGCTCACGCAGCCGTTGGCTATGCGATTGGCCAGACTGTAGTGGGCGTCAGCCACGAAGATGTCCAGATCGTCCTCCAGCGCGTTGGCGTGCACCGCGGCCTGGGCGGTGATTTCCGGGCCGGCGGTCTTGTTGGCCAGGTCGTCGCTCTCCAGAAGGCGCACGGTCAGCCAGCGCGGGTCGATGCCTTTGGCGACGGCGATCTTGCCCACCGGTTCGATCAGGGCGGCGATCGCCTCCTCGACGGTTTCCGCGTAGGTCAGCCGCGCGCTGGCTCGGGGGTGTTCGTGCGCGGCCTTGACGATGGCGTCCTTCAGTGCGCCGATGTTCTGGCCCTGCGAGGCGATGATGGGCACGACCGGACAGCCGAGTTGTGCGGCGAGCCCCTTGGCGTCGACGCGCATGCCCTTGGCTTCGGCCATGTCGGTCATGTTCAGCACGACGAGCAGGGGAACGGCCATTTCTGCGAGTTGCGTCGTCAGGTACAGGTTGCGTTCGAGGTTCGAGGCATCGACGATGTTGACGATCAGGTCGGCTTCGCCGGAATGGACGTAGTCTCGGGCGACCATCTCGTCGAGCGAGACTTCGCGGTCAACGACGTCGAGCGAGTAGGTGCCGGGAAGGTCGACGACTTCCACACGCGTATCGCCGACACGGAACTCGCCGGATTTGCGTTCGACGGTGACGCCCGGCCAGTTGCCGACGCGCTGCTTCGCTCCGGTCAGCGCGTTGAAAAGGGTGGTCTTGCCGCAGTTGGGGTTGCCGACGAGGCCGATCGTAAACTGGTTCTTCATCACACTTTCTCCACATCCAATGCCGCGGCTTCTTCCTTGCGCAGCGAGAGCGCGAACCCTCTCACCCGGATTTCGACCGGGTCACCCATCGGCGCGACGCGGGTGATGCCGATTTCGGCGCCGGGAGTCAGCCCCATCGTCAACAGCTTGCGGCGATAGCCCTTGCCGGCTTCTGCAAAGCCGACGATCCGGGCAGTCTCGCCGACACTCAGTTCACTGATTTTGGTCATTTCCTCTTCCTTGATTGATTTCAAAGTCCTTGTGTGGGCGCCACCATGATCTTGTGCGCCATGCCGCCCCCAAGAGCGAAGCGGGTCTCGCCACGCATGACCACCATGCCGCCGCCCTGGCGCTGACGCACGACCAGTTCGGCTCCGACATTCAGACCCATTTCGGTCATCCGCCGGTCGAGGCCGGCGCCACCCTTGAGCGCGACGACGCGCACGCGCACGCCCTCGTCGGCCATCATCAGGGGAAAACAGCTCGCGTTCATTGTGTGTCCTTGTATCCAGGGCTGGGGCGTTTCGGCGGGTGTGGAACGCTTTTTGTGTCCGGAACGTCCAAGTAACATGGTAGTTTATAAATAATAACCAGTCTCATTATAGTTTAAAAGCGTTGTTGGGTGCGTGGATTTTTTGAAGCGGCTGGAGGCTGTCTGCCGGAAGAATAGGCTGTTGCGATGCATTGTTCGGCAGAGCGCATTGTCCGAGCTGGCGTTCGTCCGCAGTGACGAGGTGCTCGAAAGCGGCAACGGGCCGTCGTGCCGGCCCGTTGCTTGGCTGGAAATCACACCGGCTTCCGCCGGCGTGACGAATGCTTGTTACAGCACGTTGGCGAGGAAGCGGCGGGTCCGTTCTTCCCTGGGGGTGTCGAAAACCGCTTCCGGCGAGCCTTCCTCGACCAGCATGCCCTCGTCCATGAAAAGCACCCGATGGGCGACGCGCCGGGCGAACCCCATTTCGTGCGTGACGACGACCATGGTCATCCCTTCTTCGGCCAGCGTCTGCATGACGTTCAACACTTCGCCGACCATTTCCGGGTCGAGCGCCGAGGTCGGTTCGTCGAAGAGCATGATGGCCGGCTGCATGGCCAGCGCCCGGGCGATGGCCACGCGCTGCTGTTGCCCGCCGGAGAGCTGGTTGGGGTACGCATCGATCTTGTCGAGCAGGCCGACCTTGACCAGCAGGTCATGCGCCCGTTGTTTCGCTTCGGCGGGCGATACGCCGCGAACCTTGGTCGGCGCGAGCGTGATGTTTTCGAGCACCGTCTTGTGCGGAAAGAGGTTGAAGCGCTGGAAGACCATGCCGATTTCCGAGCGTAGCGTGTCGATGTCGGTGTGGTTGTCGTGAACCGACGTGCCGTGCACCAGGACGCGGCCGCCGCTGGCTTCTTCCAGACCGTTCAGGCAGCGCAGGAAGGTACTCTTGCCCGATCCGGACGGGCCGATCACGCAGACCACTTCCGAGGCGCTGACCGTACAGTCAATGCCACGCAGTACCCGCAAGTCGCCGAAGTTCTTGGTCAGGCCTTCAACGCGTATCACCTCGTCCATAACGAGCCTCCAGTCTCTTTACCGCCCAGGCGAGGCCCAGCGTCAATATCCAGTACATGAAAGAAATCGTGAGGTAGGGTTCCCAATAGCGGGAATAGGCGCCGGCAACGGTGCGCGCCGTATAGGCCAGCTCGGCGAGTCCGATCGCCGAAATCAGCGACGAATCCTTGAGCAGCGCGATGGCGTTGTTGCCCAGCGGCGGCAGCATGCGCCGGAACGCCTGGGGCAGGACCACGTGGTACATCGTTCGCCAGAACGACAGGCCGAGCGAGCGGGAGGCTTCGATCTGCCCGCGGTCGATCGACTGGATGCCGGCCCGGAAAATCTCGGAGATGTAGGCGCCCGAATTGAGCGTCAGCGCCAGGATACCGGAGAGGAGGGCGCCGTAGTTCTGTTTCAGGCTGCGTGCAGTTTCGCCGGAGATGATCAGTCCGTCGGCAGGATTGATGAACAGCGGCAGGACGGCGAAGTGGATCAGCAGGATCTGCACGAACAGCGGCGTCCCGCGAAAGAAGCTGACATAGACCGTCGACGGCCAGCGCAGCAGGTAGCGGCAGATCTGGCGGGCCGGCGAGTGCCGGGCGTCGGCCAGGCGCGCCAGTCCGATCGCCAGGCCGAGGGCGGTGCCCTGGGTGATGCAGATGAGGGTGACGAGGATGGTGATTTGCAGACCGTGCCAAAACATCATCGCGTATTCGGCGATGATGTCGGCGCGGAACCATCCGAACCAGAGGATCGGATCCATGAATCAGGCGGTCTCTATCTTATTGCGCGGGCAGCGTGGGCGCTTCCGCCTGGAACCACGTCTTGTAGATCTTGGCGTAGGTGCCGTCGGCCTTGATCGCCGCGAGGCCTGCGTTCAGTTTGTCGAGCAGCGCCTTGTTGCCCTGCTTGACGACGATGCCGAAATATTCCTTCGGGAAGTTCGGGTCGCTGACGGTCTTGAGCTGCTTGTGTTCCTGCACGCGGAAGGCGATCACGCCGTTGTCGCCGATGACGGCATCGACGCCGCTGTTGGCCAGTTCGGCGATGGCAACCGGGGTGCTCTCGAAGCGCTTGATGTCCGGGCTGGTCTTGCCGAATTCGCGCGAGGCGATGTCGTCGCCGGTGCTGCCGGTGACCACGGCGACCTTCTTGCCGGCCAGATCCTTCAGGCCATTGACGTTGCTGTCCTTGTGCACGCCGATCAGCTGGCGGGCCTCGAAGTACGGCGTGGTGAAGTCGTACGACTGCTTGCGCTTCTCATTGATCGTCACCCCGGAGATGACGAGGTCGACGTCGCCGTTGTTCAGCGCGGCGAAAATCCCCGTCCACGGCGTGTTGACGATCTTGATTTGCAGGCCGGATTTCTGCGCGATGGCCTTGATGATGTCGATATCGTAGCCGACGATTTCCTTGGTCGGGCTTTCATAGGCGAACGGACGATACGTGGCGCTCGAACCGACCACGAGTTCCTTGGCCTGGGCAAAGGCGGAGCTGCTGGCAACTGCGGCGATGGCGAGAGAAAACAGGAGCTTTACAGGAAATTTCATGTTTTTGTTCCTTGATGAGGGTGATTGGAGTGTCGCGATGGAGTCATTGGCGGCACGAAGGCGCAATTGTAGTCGCAAACCGGGGGCGGACCCCCCTCCACCTTGCGTGCGTAGGTTATAGTCTGGCCCTTTCTCCGCACTCGCACGCACCAGGATGACCGCACCGCTCGTTCCCGCACGTCTTGAGCTCGCACCGGACGGCACGCCGGTGTCGGAACGCTATGGCGATGTCTACCATTCGATCGCCGGAGGCCATGCGCAGGCCCGGCATGTGTTCCTTGGCGGAAATGGACTCCCCGTTCGCTGGCGTGGGCGCGCTTCCTTTTCCCTCTTCGAGACCGGATTTGGTCTCGGCCTGAATTTCATGGCGACCTGGCTGGCCTGGCGGAGTGACCCCCAGCGCAGCGGTCGGCTGGAGTTCATCTCCGTCGAGAAGCATCCGTTTTCCGCTGCCGATCTGGCGCAGGCGCACCTGGCCTGGCCCGAGTTTGCGCCCTTGTCGACCGTCCTGTGCGCAGCCTGGCCGGAACTGGTTCCGGGCGAGCATCGCGTCGATCTTGACGAGGGGCGCGTCGTATTGCGCCTGCTTTTCGGCGATGCGTGCGAGATCATGGCGTCGCTCGATGCTTCAGTCGATGCGATCTACCTCGACGGTTTTTCCCCGGCGAAAAATCCGGAACTGTGGTCGCCGGCCGTGTGCCGTCAGCTGGCGCGTCTGGTGCATCCCGAAACGACGCTGGCGACGTGGTCCGTCGCCGGCAGCGTGCGTCGGGCGCTCGCGGCGGCGGGGTTTGAGGTGGCGCGTTGCCCCGGGTTCGCAGGCAAGCGCCAGATGCTCTCGGGGCGGTATGTCGGTAGCGATAGCGCCGCTGGAAGACAGGAACGGGCTCGGCCCGCCGATTTTCGGTAAGATGGCGCCTCCCGGTTGTTCATCGTGCGCCATGTCCGGATTTCCTCGTCCGTTGGTAATTGTCTTCTCGTCATTGCTGCTCGTCGCGTGCAGCACGACCCGCCCGGCGCGGGTCCATGAGGAAGAGACCTTTCTCCGCGACACGCCGTTCGAGTATTACAGCAGTCGTTCGCCGGAGGGAGCCTGTGAGATCGGCAAGCGCGCGTTGCTTAGCCAGGGCTATCAGGTTGATGACGCGAAGCCGCTGGCGATTCGCGGCGAGAAATACTTCAAACCGCTGTCCGATCAGGCGACCAAGCTGACGATAACCCTGGTCTGCCTGCCGAGCAGCCTGGGCGCGGTGATCTACGCCAACGCGCTGGAGACGCAGTTCCAGCTCAAGTCGCAGGGTGCCAGCGCCGGGGTCAGCGTGGCTGGGCTGGGTTCGTTGTCCCTGCCGTGGGCCATCGACAAGGATACGCTGGTGAAACTCGGCGAAGAAACCGTCACCTCGCCGGAGTTCTACAAGCGCTTGTTCGAGCTGATCAAGCAACTCGACGGTTAGCGGCTCGCTGCTATACTCGACGCCCTCGATTTTCCGACAGGTCGTTTGCCATGCCGCTCCGCTATCAGATCATTCCGGTAACTCCCTTCGAACAGAACTGCTCGCTGCTCTGGTGCGACGAGACCCGGCTCGGCGCGGTAATCGATCCGGGCGGCGATGTCGGCCGGATTCTCGCTGCCGTCGAGAAGAGCGGGGTGACGCTCGAACGGATTCTGGTGACGCACGGGCACATCGATCACGCCGGGGGCGTTGCCGAGCTGGCAGCGCGCCTGTCGCTGCCGGTCGAGGGGCCGCAGCAGGAAGATCGCTTCTGGATCGACAACATGCCGCAACAGGCGCAGATGTACGGTTTCCCCAACGTGCGTTCGTTTACCCCGGACCGTTGGCTCGCCCAGGGCGATACGGTCCGTTTCGGCAACGTTGAGTTGCAGGTGCTGCATTGTCCGGGGCATACGCCGGGGCATGTCGTGTTTTTCAACGACGCGGCGCGTCTGGCGTTCGTCGGCGACGTCCTGTTCAAGGGGTCGGTGGGGCGTACCGATTTCCCGCGCGGGGACTTCGATGCGCTGATGGATTCGATCCGCCTCAAGCTTTGGCCGCTCGGCGACGACGTGACGTTCATTTCCGGCCACGGGCCATCCTCGACCTTCGGCAAGGAGCGCCTCACCAATCCGTTCTGCGGTGACGACGCCTAGCGGACCGCCGGCGCGGACCTACCAGCTGCTGATCGAGTTGCCGGCGCCGGTGCGCGTGCGCATCGGACGCCTCGGCGAATTTGATTTTCCCGCCGGGCGCTACATCTATACCGGCAGCGCGCTGCGCAACTTCGAGGCGCGTATCCGCAGGCATTTGTCGCCGGTGAAGAAAATGCACTGGCATGTCGATTATCTGCTGGCGGTGCCAGGCGTGCGCGTGCGCGAGCTTGCCCGTCTTGTCGAGGCGGAATGTGCGGTCAATCAGCGCACGATGGGCGAGATACTGATTCCCGGCTTTGGCGCCAGCGACTGCCGCGCAGGATGCGGCAGCCACCTCAAGCACATCGGCTGACTGGCCGGTCAGTCGTGATTGTCGATGTTGATGCGGCTGGCCCAGTAATAGGCGGAGACTTGCGATTTGGCGTGAACGGCCGGGCTGATGCCGAGTCCTGCGAGAACCTTTGCCGCGTGCGCGAAATCACCGGCTTCACCAGCGGTGATCGCCGCGAGCAGGTGCCCCAGAACACCGTCGTCGCCCGGATTGCTCAGCGCGTCGACCACCTCGTCCTGTAGCGGCAGCTCTTTCAGGATTTCGCTGATCGGCAGGTTGATCAGGACGCCTAGCAGCGAGAACAACCCGGTCATGAAGGCGTTGTCGCTGAGTTCGGGAATGTCCGGAATCGGCTCGATTGTGGCGGCCAGCAATTCCATCTGCCGTCCGCGGGCGGCAGCCAGTTGCATCAGCGGGTTGGGGGCGTTGCCGTCGGCCAGGTTGTTGGCGTAGATCAGCAGCTGCAGCCAGCGCTGGAGTTGTCGCCGGCCGAGGATGGCGATGGCCTGTGAAAAGTTGCTGATCTTGGTGCGTGCGCCGACGGCGACGGAGTTGACGAGGCGCAGCAGGTTGTAGGAAAGCTTGGCTTCCTCGCGGAAAATGGCTTCGATCTCGCGTGTGTCGCCATCCTGCTTGACGAGATTGAGCAACTTGAGCAGTTTCAGGCGTGTAAGGTCGGGTTCCTTGCCCAATGCCGGATTGGGGCTGGTCAGGAAGTGACTGTCGGACCATTCGATACCCTTGCCGGCGAGCCAGCCGGCCATCTCGTACGAATCGACATTCGTTGCAATTTTCCTGAAAGCAGCGTCGCTGAGGTAGATCAGATCCAGCGCGGAAAATTCCTGGCGGGAAAATGCGGCATCGAAGCGGATTGCATTGAATGCCGCCAGCGGAATCTTGCGCAGAATGTCGACGTGATCGATCTGCAGCGCGAGCGGCTTCGCGTGATCGCGCCAGGCCTGGCACTGTGCGATGACCTGATCGTCCTGCAGGCAGGACTCGGGCAGAACGAAGACAACCGGGGTGGCCTCGAACGCTTTGAGAAAGTCTTTCTGCAGCAGGTAGTCCGCGTTTATCGGCGCTACCAGGGGCAGCATGTCGGCCAGCGGTGCCGTTCCGGAATCGGAGAAACAACGGATGAATGCGGAAGGGTCGGTTCCCTGCAGTGATTGCGCTTGCCAGTCCAGCGCCGCCCAGCTGTGATCGGGGGCGAGGAGGGGGCGGAAAAAGAAATACGGTTCTGGCATGGCTGGCGATGCGTTCTGAATTCTTGTTGTCGTCCGGAATGGCCTGTTTCCAAGGATTGTAACCTATATCGGAGGACCGGCCGGAAACCAAATCGTGTGCGGCGGGCCCGAGTCCGGACACGAGTTCAACGTCGAAGAGCAATTTGTGGAAAGAATGCTCCGGCAGGGGAAATGAACGATAAAATTGCCCGTTTTTTGTGCACAGGAAAGTGGCATGCCGGTCGGAATCATTGAGTCGCTGGATCATGAGGCGCGTGGCATCACGCGCTTCGAGGGCAAGACAATCTTCGTTGAAGGCGCCTTGCCGGGTGAGCGTGTCGAGTATTCCACGATCCGCCGGAAACCGACGTACGAAATCGCCCGCGTGGATCGTGTCCTTTCCGCATCACCCAGCCGGATAACGCCGCGCTGTCCGCATTTCGGCGTGTGCGGCGGCTGCAGCATGCAGCATCTGGAACCGGCGGCGCAGGTGGCGGCCAAGCAGCGGGTGCTGGAGACCAATCTGTGGCATCTTGGCCGGCTGGTGGCCGAGCAGATCTATGCGCCGATCTACGGCGCGCCGTGGGGTTACCGCTTCCGCGCGCGATTGTCGGCGCGGATGGTGCCCAAGAAGGGCGGGATGCTGATCGGCTTCCACGAGCGCAAGAGCAGTTACGTTGCCGACATGAGCGTTTGCCCGAACTTGCCGAAGCATCTGTCTGACCTGCTGTTGCCGCTGCGCGAACTGGTCGCCGGCTTGTCGATTGCCACGGCCATGCCGCAGATCGAGGTGGCCGTTGGCGAATACATGACGGCGCTGGTGTTGCGCATCCTCGAACCGATCAACGCCGCCGACGAGGCTCTGCTGCGGGCATTTGCCGATCGCCATGGGGTGGTCTTCTACCTGCAGCCGAAGGGGCCGGCCTCCGTTTATCGCTTCTATCCGCTGGAGGGACCGCGCCTCTCTTACCGCCTGCCGGATTACGATATCGAACACTTTTTCTCGCCGACCGAGTTCACGCAGGTCAACCACGCCATCAACCGGGTACTGGTGCGCCGGGCAATGACCTTGCTCGATCCGCAACCGGGCGAGCGCATCGCCGACATGTTCTGCGGCCTCGGCAATTTCACGCTGCCGATCGCCCGTTCCGGCGCGCGGGTCGTTGGCGTCGAGGGTAGCGCCGAACTGGTCAGGCGGGCCGGCGAGAACGCCGCGGCGAACGGCCTGGAAGCGCGGGCCGAATACGGCGTGGCCAACCTGTTCGAGGCGACGCCGGAGTCGCTGGCGGCGCTGGGCCGTTTCGACAAGATGCTGATCGATCCTCCGCGCGAGGGCGCCGTCGAACTGGTCAAGGCGATCGGCGATGACGGACCGTGGCGCATCGTCTATGTCTCGTGCAATCCGGCGACGCTGGCGCGCGATGCGGCAATTCTGGTTCATCAGAAGAACTATCAGCTTCGTGGTGCCGGAGTGGTGAACATGTTCCCCAATACCTCGCACGTCGAGTCGATCGCGCTGTTCGAGAAAGCCTGATTTCCCCGCTGAGTCGTTGCACGGGCGCGCCCTGGTCGGGGCGCGCCCGTTGGCGCTTGGCCGCACTGATTCCTGCGGTTTCAGTGCGAATCGCTACGGTGATGATTCGAAAGTGGAATGTTGTTCCAAAAAGCTTGACAGCTGTCGTGCACGGTTTATCCTCTCGTTCGTGGTCAGATGGTAAGGCGGTCTGACCAAGGTAACGATGCCCGCGTTACCCGCTCGCCGCAAACGCACGGCGAGTCCGCGCGGGACGAACTCGAAAAATTCAACAGGAGGAGAAAACACGATGAAGAAGATTGCACTCGCCATTCTGATTGCGTTCGGTGCCAGCGGCACGCAGGCGGCCGTTGAACTGAAGCTGGGGCATTTCGCTTCGGATACGCATCCGTGCGGCATCGCCGCCAAGGACTTCAAGGCGAACGTCGAGAAGCGGACCAACGGCGAGGTGAAGATTTCGCTGTTCGGCAACAACGTGCTCGGGTCGCCCCCTGAAGTTCTGGAGCAGGTGCTGCTCGGCGCCGTCGACATGAGCCTGTCCGGCCAGGATCAGCTGGCCAAGCATCTGCCGTTCTACGATGTGATCAGCACGCCGTTCGCTTTCAAGGATTACGCGATGGCTGACCGGATCATCGACGGGGACTTCAAGGCCTGGGCCGCTCCTGAACTGCTGAAGAAGAACCTGGTGCACCTTTCCGACTGGGAGTGGGGCTTCCGTCAACTGACGAACTCGAAGAAGCCGATCAACACGCCGGCCGACATGAAGGGCATGAAGATCCGCACGCCGCCGGCCTTCGCCTACCAGGCCTTCGTTGAAGCAGCCGGAGGAAATGCCCAGACGATCGCCTTCGCCGAACTGGTGATGGCCATGAAGCAGGGCGTCGTCGACGGGCAAGAGAATCCGGTCGGGACAATCTACGACCTGAAGCTGTATGAAACCCAGAAGTACATGTCGATCCTGAACTACACCTACAGCTCGATGGTGCACGTGGTCAACAAGAACAGCTGGGCCAAGCTTACGCCGGAGCAGCAGAAGATCGTCACCGAGGAGTCGATCGCGGCGGCGAAGCAGGCGCGCAAGCTGTTGCGTGACAACGAGGCGGTGCAGTTGAAGGATCTCGAAACGACCAAGGGCATCGTCATCGCCCGTCCGGACCTCGGGCCTTGGAAAGCGGCGATGGGCCCGGCCTGGGAGAAGGTCAAGGGGCGCGTCGGCGCGGATAACTTCAAGCGCTTCATGGACATGGTGGAGAAGAACAGCAAGTAACGCTGTTTTCGACAAGGGCGGGGCGTCTGGGCGATGTCCCGCTTTTTTCACCTTCGCCTTGTGCGCCTGTTTCCTTCCGGCGTGTTACTGGCCTCCGGGGTTCTTCATGCTGACGCTCGCCATATTTTCTCTGTTGATGTTCCTGTTGCTCATCGATGTGCCCATTGCCGTGGCCATCGGGCTGACCGCGGTGGTTTTTTTCGTCGCACAGGGGCAGAGCAGCTTTCTTGCTATGTTGCCGCAACGCATGTATTTCGGCACGACCGGGTTTACGCTGCTCGCCATCCCGTTTTTCATTCTCGCGGCCAACCTGATGAACACCGGTGGCACGACGCAGCGGATCTTCCGCTTCGCCCGCGCGCTGGTCGGACATATCCGCGGCGGGATGGGCCAGGTCAGTGTCATTTTCTCGGTCATTTTCTCTGGGATGTCAGGCTCGGCTGTCGCCGATGCCGCCGGGCCGGGGCAAATCCAGCATCGCGCAATGGTCGAGGCTGGCTACAAGCCGACGATCTCCGCGGCGATCGTTGCCGCTTCTTCGACGATCGGGCCGGTCATTCCGCCGTCGATCCCATTCGTTCTTTATGGAGCGATAACGTCCATTTCCGTTGCCCGCCTCTTTCTCGCCGGTGCGATTCCCGGGGTACTGATGAGCATCGCGATGATGGTGGCCATCTGGCTCATGGCCAAGCCGCGCGGGTTGCCAAAGGACGAGCGCGCCGACATGAGCGAGATCGTGGCGAGTTTCAAGGCGGCTTTCCTGCCGTTGATGGCGCCGGTGATCATCATCGGCGGTATCACTTCCGGCTTCTTCACCCCGACCGAGGCTGCCGTCATTGCGACCCTTTATGCACTGGCTCTCGGTTATTACTACAAGGATCTGAAGACCAGCGATCTGCCCGATATCCTGTTCAATACGTTGAAGCAGACCTGCGGGTTGATGTTCATCATTGCCGCCGCCAATTTCTTTGGCTGGTTCGTCATCTTCGAACGTGTTCCCGATGCGTTGATAGCGCAGCTCACGAGCCTGGGGACGTCGCCTGCGGCGTTTCTGTGGATCGTGATCTTCGTGGTGCTGGTGCTCGGGATGTTCCTCGACGGCAACGCGATCTTTCTTATCACTCTGCCGATCTTCATGAAGATCTGCCCGCTGTTCGGGGTGGATATGGTCAATTTCGGCGTGGTGATGACGCTGCTGATCATGATCGGCAATCTGACGCCGCCGGTCGGCATGTGCATGCTGGCTGTCGAAGGGTTCGCGCGGGTCGGCATCTGGAATTTGGGCGCGGAATCGTTTCCCTACATCCTGGCGATACTGGCAGTGACCATCGTTTGCGCCTTTGTCCCCGAAATAGCGCTCTGGTTGCCGAACTACGTCATGGGTGCCATGTGACCGGGGTTCGGGAGAAAGGATCAGTTCGATGAAACAAACTGTTTTTCATGCGTTGAACCGTTGCGACCGGCTGCTGACGTTGGGGCTGAAATGGATTTGCATCGGGCTTTTTGCTGCCATCACGGTCATTCTGACGTTGAACATCATCGTCCGCTTCGTCCCGGTGATGTCGATGCACTGGTTCGACGAGATTCTCGAATTGCTGTACGGAGCGTTGATCTTTTACGGCGCCGCTGCCGTGTGGGTCATCCACGGGCACTTCAGCGTCGGCGACTGGATATCGAAGCACCTGTCGAGCGTTCGCGCCAGGTTCGCTTATCGGCTGATCGTCGAGTTGCTGTCGCTGGTCTTCATCGCCGTTTTCTTCTGGTACGCGCTCGATCTGTTCCTGAAAACCGAAGAACAGACGACCGCCTTCGCCATGTCGAAGAAATGGCTTTACGCCTGCATGCCGATCACGGGGGGCGTGATGGTTCTGTACAGTCTCAAGAACATGTACCTGGAATTGCTCAAGATCGTGAATCCGGCGCTTGATATCGAAGCCGGGCGGGAGTGATCCGAACGGCCGGATTGCCTGACCCGGACGGCGCCTTCATTCGGCAACGAAATGTTCCGGGTAGCGTTCGGCCATCAGGGGCAGGGTGGTGATCAGCGTGCGCATATGCTGTTCCATGCGCTTGCCGGCCAGGTCCGCGTCGCCGGCTTCGATGGCGTCGATGACGCCGGCGTGCTCGTCGGCCAGTTGCTGCATCGGCGTCGCCGAACCGAAGGTCAGGAAGCGGACGCGGTTCATTTGCGCCTTGATGCCTTCGGTGACGCGCCAGGCGTACTCTCGGCCGGCGCTCAGCGCCAGGGTTCGGTGAAATTCCTCGTCGAGAAGGAGAAAGGACTGGTTGTCGCCTTGGGGAACCTGCTTTTGCGCGGCGACGAGTTCGCGCAGGGTCCTGATCAGTTCAGCGTCGTGTTTTTCGGCAACCTCGCGGACGATCGACACCTCGATGATCTCGCGCAGATGACGCGCGTCGAGCACTTCCTTGACCGAAATCTTGCGCACGTAGGTGCCTCGCTGCGGAAGCACTTCGATCAGACGTTCTTCGCCAAGCTTGATGAACGCTTCGCGCACGGGTTGCCGGCTGACCGAGAATTTCTTGCTGATTTCAATCTCTGAAATGGCCTGACCCGGCACCAGGTCGCCACGGATGATCGCGGCGCGCAGGATGCGGTGCAACTGCGCGCCGATCGACAGCGATTCCTGCGGGCGAAAACTTACGCCGGACAGGTTGTCAAAGGTTTCCATTTCCATTTTTTGATCCTAGCCTGACAGCTGGCCTCCGCAGATTTTCGCTGTTGCAATTTGTTATTTGAATGCTAGTATACAAGTATACATAGGCTTCGACACGTCCTTTCTATAAAAAATTCCGAGGGGTAGCCATGCGTCTTTCCGAAAACACTCTGGCCCAACTGCCGTCGTCGATTGGGCGTCCCGCTTATGACCGCAGGAAGATCTCCGCGTCGATCGTGCATCTTGGCCTGGGCGCGTTTCATCGTGCCCATCAGGCGCTGATGACCGAGGCGGTACTCAATTCCGGCGATCTGGCCTGGGGCATCGTCGGTGCCGGCATGCAGTCTTCCGGCATGCGCGATGCGCTGGCTCCGCAGGATTGTCTTTACGCCGTGGCCGAGTTTGGCGCGGACTTTGAACGGATCAGCGTCGTCGGCGCAATTGTCGATGCGGTCGGCGGTGCCGAGGATGCCGAGAAGGTCCGGCTGTTGGCCAAGATGAGCGACGTCAGCACGCGCATCGTCAGCATCACGGTGACCGAGAAAGGTTATTACCTCGACCTCGCCACCGGCAAGCTGCAACTCCAGTCGCCGGCCATCGCCGCCGATCTCGCCAATCCGGCGCTGCCCAGGACAATTCTCGGCTTGATCGTGTATGCGCTGCGCAACCGCAAGGCCGCTGGTGTTCAGCCCTTTACCGTTCTCAGCTGCGACAACCTGCCGAACAACGGCAAGCTGGCGCGCGCGGCGGTCGTCGCGTTTGCCAGGGAAGTCGATGCCGAACTCGCGGCATGGATTGAGGCCAGTGTGTGCTTCCCCTGCACGATGGTCGACCGCATCACGCCGGCGACCACCGACGCCGACCGGGCGCACATCAACGAACGCCTGGGCGTCGAAGATGCCTGGCCGGTCGTCACCGAACAGTTCGTGCAGTGGGTCATCGAGGACAAGTTCAGCATGGGGCGCCCCGACTGGACGCTCGGCGGTGCCGTGTTCTCCGACGAGATCGAACGCTGGGAAAGCATGAAGCTGCGCTGCCTGAATGGTTCGCACTCGACGCTGGCCTACCTCGGCCAGCTTACCGGGCGTGAAACCGTCGCCGAAGCAATGCAGTTGCCGCTGATCACCGACATCCTCGACGCGCTGTGGCTGGAAAACCGCGAAGTCCTGCAGGCGCCGAAGGGTGTCGATCCGGCCGATTACATCGAACAGTTGAAACAACGCTTCCGCAATCCTGCGCTCAAACACCGCACGGCGCAGATCGCGTCCGACGGTTCGCAGAAACTGCCGCAACGCCTGCTTGCGCCGCTGCGTGAACGGATGGCAAAAGGCGTGCCGTCACCGGCCATCGCCACGGCCATCGCGGCGTGGATGCACTTTGCCGTCAAGACCGCGCACACGTCGGGGGGCGTGCTCAGCGATCCGATGTCCACCGAAATCCTGGCGCAGGCCGGCAAGAGCACGGACGCCGCGACGATTGTCGACAACCTGCTCGGTCTGCAGAAGATTTTCGGGCAGGACGTGCCTGCCAACACCGCCTTCCGCGCCGAACTGCTCGGCAAGTTCATCGAACTGGCCAAGAATCCCGCCGTGGCCACGGCCACCCAAATCACGGCCTGACCGGCCAATTCCTCACGCAACGACAGAAGGAGACCGAACATGAAGATGACTTTCCGCTGGTACGGCGAGTCCGACCCCGTCAAGCTCGAATACATCCGCCAGATTCCCGGCATGTACGGGATCGTCTCGGCCATCTACGACGTTCCCGTTGGCGAGGTGTGGCCGGTAGAGAAGCTGCAGGCCTTGCGTGACCGCATCGAGGGCGCCGGCCTCAAGTTCGAGGTGGTGGAAAGCATCCCCACCCATGAAGACATCAAACTTGGCAAGCCGACGCGCGACCGCCTGATCGCCAACTTCCAGCAGAATATCCGCAACTGCGCCGCGGTCGGTGTCAAGGTCATCTGCTACAACTTCATGCCGGTATTCGACTGGACGCGTACCGAAATGGCCAAGGTGCTGCCGGACGGTTCGACTACCTTGTCGTTCGATGCCGAAGAGGTTGCCAGGATCGATCCGGAGAAGGGCATTTCTCTGCCCGGTTGGGATGCGAGTTACAAGCCCGAAGAACTGAAGAGCCTGCTCGCTGAGTACAAGTCGGTCGATGAGGGCAAGCTGTGGGCCAACCTCGAATATTTCCTCAAGGCGATCATCCCGGTGGCCGAGGAAGTCGGCGTCAAGATGGCCATGCACCCGGACGATCCTCCCCGCCCGATCTTTGGCCTGCCGCGGATCATGAAGAACCGCGACGACTATGCCCGCATGCTCGACATCGTCGACTCGGCGTCCAATGGCATCACCCTGTGTTCCGGTTCGCTCGGCGCCGACCTGTGCAACAACGTCGAGGCGCTGGTGCGCGAGTTTGGCGCGCGCGGACGCATCCACTTCGGCCACCTGCGCAACGTCAAGGTCGAGCCGGACGGCACCTTCTACGAGGCGACGCACCGTTCGTGCGACGGCTCGCTGGACATGGCGGCGATCGTCAAGGCCTATTACGACGTCGGCTTCGACGGCTACTGGCGCCCGGACCACGGTCGCATGATCTGGGGTGAAACCGGCAAGCCGGGCTATGGCCTTTATGACCGGGCTCTCGGTGCCGTCTATCTCAACGGCCTGTGGGAAGCCGTCAGCAAGTTTTCTCCCAAATAAACCAAGGAGCCTGCACCATGATTTTCGGAAACATCAAGGATTACGAGTCCGGCTTCGCCTGGCTGCCCCAGCCCCTCAAGACCGTCATCGAGCATCTCAAGCAGACCGATTTCCAGGCGTTGCCGGTCGGCAACTATGACCTGCAGGGCAAGGACATTTACGTCCAGGTCTTCGACATGACCACCAAGCCGTTCGCCGAAACCCGGCCGGAAGTGCATCGCCAGTACGCCGACGTGCAGTTCTCGGTGAGCGGCTGCGAGCAGATCGGCGTCGCTTCCGACGACGGCAGCAACACCGTGGCCGAGGACCTGCTGGCGGAACGCGACCTGCTGTTCTATTCCGGCGTGGAGAATGAATCGATGCTGACCATGACGCCGGGCAGCTTCGCGGTGTTCCTGCCGTCGGACGTGCATCGTCCGGGCGTCGCCCTCGGCGCGCCGAAGCAGGTGCGCAAGGTCGTCGTCAAGGTGCGCGTCTCGCTGCTGGCCGGAGCCTGATCATGGCGACCATCCGTTGGGGAATGATCGGCTGCGGCGCCGTGGCCGAAGTGAAGAGCGGGCCGGGCTTCTACAAGGCGAACAATTCGCAGCTCGTGGCGGTGACGAGTGCCGATCCGGCGATGACCAAGTCCTTCGCCGAGCGTCACGGCGTGCCGAAAGCCTACGACACCAGTGAGCAACTGGTGGCCGATGCCGAGGTCGATGCGGTTTATGTCGCGACGCCGCCGTCGTCGCACAAGCCGTTGTCGCTGGTCGTTGCCAAGGCCGGCAAGCATGTCTACGTCGAAAAGCCGATGGCGATGCGCTTCGAGGAGTGTCGCGAGATCGTCGACGTCTGCGCACAGCAGGGCGTACGGTTGTTCGTTGCCTTCTACCGCCGCGCCATGCCGCGCTTTCTGAAGATCAAGGAATGGATCGACAGCGGCGCGATCGGCGAGGTGCGCAACGTGCGCGCCGTGCAGCATCAGCCGCCGGCGCAGGAAGACCTGTCGCGCGCGACGCTGCCGTGGCGCTTGAAGCCCGAGGTGTCGGGCGGCGGCAAGTTCCTCGACATGGGTATCCACGAACTCGACCTGTTCGACTTCCTGTTCGGCGCCATCGAGGAAGTGCACGGCATCGCCAGCAACCAGGCAGGGCTCTACGACGTGGAAGATACGGTCACCGCGACCTGGCGGCATGCGAGTGGCGTGCAGGGCTACGGTTCGTGGTGCTACGTTTGCGGCCACGGCGAGGATTTCGTCGAGATCGTCGGCTCGAAGGGACGAATTACCTTCGAATTCTTCACCGACAAGCCGCTGACGCTGGTCAATGAATCGGGCACGCAGACGGCCGATATTCCGAATCCGCAACACGTCCAGCAGCCGTTCATCCAGAGCATCGTCGACGACCTCAATGGCGTTGCGCCTTGCCCCTGCAACGTCGAGAGCGCGGTGCGCTCGACCTGGGTGGCCGATGAAGTGCTGAAGAATTACCGCAAGCAGAAGGGCTATTGAGCGAGAGCCAAAACGGAGACAACCATGCCACGCATTTCCTTTGCTGAACTGAAAGCCGAATTCAAGCGCGTCCTGCTCAAGAAGGGCTGCGACGAAGCGACCGCCGACCTGTCGGCGCAACTGATGACCGAGACGAGCTGCGACGGCGTGTATTCGCACGGCGTCAACCGTTTTCCGCGCGTCGTCGAGTACATCGACAAGGGCTATATCGATGTGAAGGCCAAGCCGACGAAGACCGACGGCATGGGCGCCTTCGAGCGCTGGAACGGCAACCTCGGCCTCGGCAATGTTAACGCCAAGCAGGCGATGGACCGCGCGATCGAACTGGCGCGCGAACACGGCATCGGCTGTGTTGCGCTGGCCAACACCAACCACTGGTTGCGCGGTGGCAGCTACGGCTGGCAGGCCGCTGACGCGGGCTGCGTCGGCATCTGCTGGACCAACACCCAGCCGAACATGCCGGCGTGGGGCGCGCGCGACCGGCGCATCGGCAACAACCCGTTCATCATGGCCGTGCCACGCAAGGAAGGGCACGTCGTGGTCGATATCGCGATGGCGCAGTTCTCGTACGGCCAGATGGAGAACAAGGCGCTGCGCGGCGAGCTACTGCCGGTTCCTGGCGGCTACGACGAGCAGGGCAACCTGTCGTGCGATCCGAAGGAAATCTCCAAGACCTGGCGCGTGCTGCCGATCGGCTACTGGAAGGGCTCGGCGCTGTCGATCGTTCTCGATCTGGTAGCGACGGTGTTGTCCGGTGGTCGTTCGGTATCGGCCGTCGGCAAGATGACCAACGATGAATATGGACTGTCGCAAATGTTCATCGCCATGGATGCGACGCGCATCGCCGGCGAGGACTATCTCGCCGCGGCGGTCAACGAAGTGCTCGACAACCTGCATGGCTCGGATCGCGTCGATCCGGCCAAGCCCGTGCTCTATCCCGGCGAGAATTCGCTCGCCATCCGCAACGCCAACCTGGCCAACGGCATTCCCGTCGATGACGGCGTGTGGGCCAAGATCAAGTCGCTCTGAAACGGAGAAATTGAGATGCAAACTCGGGCTTGTGTTCTCTACGCGCAGGAAGATGTGCGCATCGAAACCCGCGAAGTCGGCGAGGTCGGGCCGCAGCAGGTACTGGTCCGGGTCGGCGCCGGCGGGGTCTGCGGGTCGGACATCCACTATTACTGGGATGGCGGCATCGGCACCATCCGCGTTACTGAGCCGATCATCATGGGGCACGAGGTCGCTGGTACCGTCGAGGCCGTCGGCGAGAAGGTGACGCGCGTGCGTCCGGGCGACCGTGTCGCGCTGTGCCCGAGCCGGCCTTGCGGCAAGTGCAAGTTCTGCCTGTCCGGCGAGCAGCAACACTGCCTGGAGATGCAGTTCTTCGGCAGCGCGATGCGCAAGCCGCACACGCACGGTGGTTTCCGTGACCGCATGGTGGTCGAGGAGTACCAGTGCGAGCCGATGGGCGACAAGGTGTCGCTCGGTGAAGCGGCGTGCACCGAACCGCTGGCGGTCGGCGTGCATGCGGTCAATCAGGCCGGTAGCCTGGTCGGCAAGCGGGTGCTGGTGACCGGCGCGGGGCCGATCGGTGCGCTGCTGATCGGAGCAGTACGCGTGGCGGGGGCGCTGGAAATCGTCGCGATGGATATTTCCGAGGCACCGCTCAAGGCTGCGCTGGCGATGGGCGCCAATGTTGCGATCAACGCGGCCAACGAGCCGGAGCGTCTGGCGGCTGACTATTCTGCGGACAAGGGCTATTTCGACGTGGTGTTCGAGTGTACCGGCGTGGGTGCGGTGCTCAAGCAGGCGTTCCCGGTGATTCGCCCGCGCGGCACGATCGTCCAAGTCGGCGTTACCGGCAGTGCGGATATTCCGGTCAATGCGCTGGTCGGCAAGGAAATCCGCCTGGTCGGCACGCACCGTTTCCACCACGAATATGCAGTGGCGGCTCGCCTGATCCGCGAGCAACGGATCGACGTGAAGCCGGTGATCACCAGGACGCTGCCGATGGAGAGGATTGCCGAAGCGTTCGAAATCGCTCGCGATCGTTCGTCGCAGATGAAGGTGCAGCTGAGTTTTGCGGAGTAGGAGAAAGCGGGCTGGTAAGGCTGGTTGACAATAGAACGCCGTTCCATAAAAATTCGCACAAATTTAATTTGTGGAACGACGTTCCTTAATTTGTTAAGCCGGAACCGGGAGGGGCAGCAAAATGCGAAGCGCGAAACGTGTCGTCATCGTGGCGGATTGTGATCATCCGTCGATCGAGATCGAGCAGGGTGTTCTGAAGGACATTTGTCCGGAAATCCGTTGGCTGGCCTGCCGGACGGAAGACGAGGTCATCGCCCAATGCCAGGATGGCGAAGGGATTCTGATCCAGTATGCGCCGATGACGCGCCGGGTTCTGGAGCAGCTTCCCCGCTGCAAGGTCATCGCCCGCTATGGCGTCGGGGTCGATACCGTCGATCTGCTGGCGGCTTCCGATCTCGGTATTGTGGTCAGCAACGTTCCCGACTACGGCACTAACGAGGTCTCGGACCACGCGCTGGCCATGATGCTGTGCCTGACCCGCAAGGTTCCTCAGGCCAACGCGCAGATCAAGCGCGGACAATGGGATTTCCGGCTGATGTATCCCGTGCATCGCCATCAGGTGCAGACGATCGGTATCGTCGGTGTGGGGCGTATTGGTCAGGCCATGGCGCACAAGACGCACGCGCTGGGGATGAAAGTCGTCGCCTACGACCCGTACGTCAATCCGGACTCGCTGCCCGACTACATCACGCTGGTTAGCCTCGAAGACCTGCTGCGCCAGTCGGATGTCGTTTCGGTGCACTGCCCGCTGACCGACGTGACCCGCAACATGCTAGACGAATCGATGCTGCGGCTGATGAAGCCTTCCGCCTATTTGGTGAACACGGCGCGCGGCTGCATCGTCGATGAAGTGGCGCTGGACAAGCTGCTCACGGAAAAGAAACTGGCCGGCGCGGCGATGGATGTGCTGGCGGTCGAACCCGGGCCGATGACGCATCCGCTGTTCAAGCATGAGAATTTCTATTGCACGCCGCACATGGCCTGGCATTCGGAAGAGTCGGCGCAGGAACTGAAACGCAAGGCCGCCGAGGAAACCCGGCGCGTGCTGCGCGGCGAAGCGCCGCTGTACCAGGTCAATAAATTCTGAGGGGGCTAGCCATGCAAAGCATCCAATACTGCGGGACGAAGGACGTTGTGGTGGGCGAGAAGGCGGTGCCGGAGGTGGGGGTGGGTGAAGTTCTGATCAAGGTCGCCTACGCCGGCGTGTGCGGTTCCGACATGATCATCTACCAGGGCGTTCACCCGCGGGCCAAGGCCCCGCTGGTGATGGGCCACGAATTCTCCGGCACGATCGTCAAGGGTCACAGCACCCTGCCGGCCGGCACGCCGGTGACGGTGTACCCGCTGCTCAGCTGCGGCCACTGCGACCCCTGCAAGAACGGCTACCCGCACGTCTGCAACACCCTGAAACTCATCGGCATCGACTGCGACGGCGGCATGGCCGACTACGTCAAGGTGCCGGAGGACAAGGTTCTGCCC
>JARFTZ010000059.1 GCA_029289235.1 Gammaproteobacteria bacterium | reverse complement strand
TGCTTGAACTCTTCCCGGTGATACCGCCTGCGCCGTATCGGTTTCTGTATTTCCATCGATCGTGTCCACCATGTTTTCTAGCGGACACGATCTTCCCGGTCTAAACCCTCAATTCATAGATGACTTCGCCGGGGGCTTACGACCCTTAGCCGTCCTTGGTGCTCGTTAAAAGCAGGCCTTTCAACTCAGAGTTGAGCGGACGCCGTAGGCTGTCCACTCGAACAAATGACCAGCGCACTAATTAGGTGAAAGCCTAGCGATATAAGATGCTGCGTCAAAGCGTGCACTTGAGTAAGTACGAGCCTTGGACAACCAAGTATTTGTCGCGCAGTTCAGCTGGAAGCTCGATCCGTTCAAAGTTGTTTCTTCTCCCAAGTTCACGCCAATTCGGCACGATGCGGTATGCCTGTCCGCCACGCGGCAACTGTGGGGGAAACTCCACAAATTCATTTACGCCGAGTCGCTCATTGTCCCACGCGTCGATCACTCTCACACGCATCGTCGTTCCCTCAGCCGCCACGACGCCGGCAGGCAAAATCGCAAGACCCTCCCACCATCCATCGGCCATTACCGCACAGTGCACACCGACTACCCGCCCGGCGGCGATGTCGTCGTCGCTCATCCCCGCAGCCTTCAATCGAGCGAGTTCTAATGGTTTCAATTGGCGTTTGTGCTTGTCTGCTTTCCCGAATACCTCCCAGACCTGGACTGTCACCACGCTGTTCTGCACTGGCATTGATCCGCAGCCAGCCAAGAATACTGAAAGAGCAGCCATCAAAAGAAGCAAGGATAGGTTCCTATACTTAGCTTGAGCACACCAGCAGTGGCTGATATATGCATAGGACATGGCAGTACCTACTCCTAAGGGTCGAGGTAACCAAAGGCCGTGCGAGGCGGATTGAGAAAGCTCAAAGGCGCTGTTCGGCGGTTAGGTTGATATAAATTTATTAGCATAAAACTACTTTTGAATGACCGCTATGGTCAACCACGGCCAATGCCCGCTATTGGCCGACTGCCGACGAATCTTCCGCCATGACATCAGATTGTTTACCCGCGTGAAATCACCGGCCAGGTTGGTTGAGGTTGAGTGGTCAAATCCGGTGAAATTCGCCGGTCAACTGATGGGAGATTTCGCAATTCGGTTTCAATACGAAAAAAATCCCGGCGCGAGGCCGGGATGAATGTCAGTCAGTGCGCGTGTTATGGAGTTGGGGGCGCTCTGACGTTCAGTTGCCGATCACGCCGCCGTCTTCGCGGGTGATCGCGACGACCGACGGACGCGGCGGGGTCTTGCCTTTGAAGTTGAAGTCCGGCCAGCGGGTCGAGGGATCGTCGAAGGTCGAGTCCTTGTATTCGCCGGGGTGCTGCACGGCGACGAACAGCGTCTTGTTGTCCGGCGTGAAGGCGGGGCCGCACATCTCGGCGTCCTTCGGGCAGGCGTAGAAGAACTTGGTCAGCGCACGGCCGGCGCCGTTGACGTCGCAGGCGTAGACGCCGTCCGGGATGCCGCTCTTGCGCTGCGACGAGCCCTGGTCGGTGGTGATCCACAGGCGGCCGCGATTGTCGAAGGTGCAGTTGTCAGGCGCGGCGAGCCAGTTGCCGAGCTTCTGCGTGTCTGGGTGGTATTTCGCGCCGTGCTCGGGATTCGACGGGTCGCCGGCAAGCAGCAGCACTTCCCAGCGGTACTCGTCGGCCGTATGCATGGCGCCGCGTGCGCCGTCGCTGCCTTCGGTGGCGGGCGGCAGAAGTTCGACGATGTGGCCGTAAAGGTTGGTGGCGCGCGGGTGCAGCTTGCTGATCTGCTCGGCCTTGCGCGTGTTGTTGTTGGTCAGCATCACGTAGACGCGGCCGTTGACCGGGTTGGTCTCGACGTCTTCCGGGCGGTCCATCGGCGTGGCGCCAAGGAGGTCGGCGGCCCGGCGCGTGTCGATGAGCACGTCGGCCTGGCTGTGGAAGCCGTTGGCCTGTGTCAGCGGACCCTGGCCGAAGACCAGCGGCAGCCAGCGCAGCGTTCCCTTGTCGTCGAATTTGGCAACCGAAAGCGTGCCTTCGTCGAGCAGGTCGCGATTGGCGGCGGGGTTGTTCGGCACGAACTTCTTCGCGGTGACGAAGCGGTAGATGTATTCGAAGGCCTCGTCGTCACCCGAATAGACGACGACGCGGCCGTCCGGGGCGACGACGCAGGTCGCGGCCTCGTGTTTGAAGCGCCCGAGCGTGGTGCGCTTGATCGGCGTCGATTGCGGGTCGTACGGATCGATTTCGACGATCCAGCCGAAGCGGTTCGGCTCGTTGGGGTTCTTCTCGACGTCGAAGCGCTCATGAAAGCGCGACCAGCTGTAGCGCGACTTGCCCTTGATGCCTAGGCGCTTGTGGTTGGCGGCCTCGGAGGTTTTCGCGGGGTCGCCGCCGAAATACATGTTGAAGTTTTCCTCGGCGATCAGCACGGTGCCCCACGGCGTGACGCCACCGGCGCAGTTGTTGAGCGTACCGATGACGCGGCGGCCGCTCGGGTCCGCCTTTGTTTTCAGGCGATCGTGACCGGCGGCGGGGCCGTTGACCTGCATCACGGTGCTGCGCGCGCTGATGCGGCGGTTGTACTTGCTGCCCTGCACCGGCTCCCAGCCGTTGGCGCCTTTTTTGATCTCGATGATCGTATGGCCGTGCGCGGCGATTTCCACGTCGGCCTGCTCGCGGGTCATCCTGGAGGCGGCGTTGAGCGCGGTCAGGCCGGTGAACATCAGTTCCGGGTTGGTGTATTCGTGATTGACGGCGAGCAGACCGTGCGTGCTGTTCTTCGAACCACGCGGCAGCGGCAGGAAAGCGACGAAGTCGTTGTTGTAGCCGAACTGCTTTTCCTGCGCCTCGGCGGTCAGGTTGAACGGATCGAATGCCGGCGCATCGGCGGCAACTTTGTCGCCCCAGCGCAGCAGGACGTCGGCGCGATGGCCGGGTGAAACCTGATGGAACATTTCCACGTTGTGTGGTGCCTGTTCGAAAGGGAGCGACGACGGGTCGGTATTGCGCGTCGCGGCGAAGGCGGCGGGCGCGGCAACCGTCGCGGCGCCGGCCGCCAGCAGCCCCTTGAGCGCGGAACGGCGCGAGAGGCGGGCGTCGATCAGGTCGGCAAGCGGGGTGGTTGTGATGATTTTCTCGGCGGTGTCGCTCATGCTGTCAATCCTCATGAAGTCGCGGGGTCGCGGTGACTCAGTTGAAAAAGAACTCCTTTTCCGATGTGCAATGCGGGCAGCGCCAACTGTCCGGCAAAGTCTCGAAAGGGGTTTCGGGCGGCGTGTGGCTCAGTGGCTCGCCCTTGCTGCCGTCGTAGACATAGCCGCAACGGCTGCACACCCAGAGGTCAAGGCGGCCGTCCGGGCGGCGGGCGACGGATTTCGGCGAGGCGGGGGAACGGTTTTTGTCGGCACTCATGATGGAGGCCGATGATCGCCGCAGGAAATGACAGGCGTGTTACATGGAGATGACGCGGAAATGAAAGCGGGGAGGGCGATCTGGCCCTCCCCGCGGTCGTGACGTCGTGACGACGTGTTCGTTACATGCCGAGCGACTTGAGCAGCTCGTCGTTGTCGTCGTTGCCGGGTACGTCGGGCAGTTCGCCGGTCGCGATGCCGCTGGCGGCCTGCTCGATCAGCGCGTCGGGGTCGGGCGCTTCGTGCGGCTCGAAATCGTACAGCTTGATGAACTCGGTGCGGTCGATGGCCAGTTCGAGGTAGAAGATGTTGCCGCCGCCGGTATAGAAGGTGACCCGCCGCGCTTCGGCCTGGTCGAGGTTGGCGTCGACGCTGAGCATCACCTGCTTGTTGATCGCCAGCATCTTCGGCTGGTTCTGGGTGATGTGCGTCTGCAGTTCGCGCCCGACCTTGCCGGTGAAATCGCCGACGATCTGGTTCATCAGTTCGCCCATGACGTTGGCCACCTCGTCGGAGGTGAAGGAACTGGCCAGGCTGTCCTCCGGAATGCCCATGCTGCGCATGTAGCTGGTGTACAGTTCCATCGCCGCCTGCGCCGAGAAGTTGATGATCACCAGCCCCGAGAAGCCGCCGTCGAAGAGCACGAAGCAACCGATGTCCGGCTTCAGGCAGGTCTTGCTGATGCGCTGCACCATCGCCGAATAGCGGATCGGGCTGTGCGCGGCCAAAGTGAGAACCTTGGTGACCGAATCGCAGAGGCTGACGAGCACGTCCTCGGTGCCGAACACGACGGTTTTTTCTATTGGGCTCATGCTGTTATTGGTTGTTGTTGGGAAATCGCATTATGTACGCCGACCCCGAGCCCGGCAAGCAGCTTCGCAGCGCCAGATCGCCCGAGCGTTCTGCTATCGTGTTGTCTTTGCCAATTACATTGAAAAATCATGTCCCACGACGTTGTCGATACCCAGGTTTCCCCCAGCGGAACGCTGGAAGTCCTCTCCCGCGCCGAAGTCGCCAGCCTGCTCGATCGCAGTCAGGGCGGGTTGCACGCGCTCTTTCGCAATTGCGCGCTGGCCGTGCTCAATTGCGGCAACGAACTCGACGACGGCAAGGAACTGCTGGAACGTTACGAGAGTTTCGCCATCCGCCTGCTGCGGCGCGAGCGCGGCATCAAGCTGGACATCCAGGGCGCGCCGGCCAGCGCCTTTGTCGACGGGAAAATGATCGCCGGTATCCGCGAGCATCTTTTCGCCGTCCTGCGCGACGTTGTCTACGTCTGGGACGAAATCCGCGGCAATCCGCGCTTCGACGCGGCTACGCCGGAGGCCGTGACCGACGCCGTCTTCCACATCCTGCGCAACGCCGGCATCCTGAAGCCGATGGAAGATACCAATCTGGTCGTCTGCTGGGGCGGGCATTCGATCTCGCGCGAGGAATACGACTATTCCAAGTACGTCGGCTATGAACTGGGTTTGCGCGGACTGGACATCTGCACCGGGTGTGGGCCGGGGGCGATGAAGGGGCCGATGAAGGGCGCGGCGATTGCCCACGCCAAGCAGCGCATCGGCGGCCGCTACCTCGGGTTTTCCGAGCCGGGGATCATCGCCTCGGAATCGCCGAACCCGATCGTCAACGCGCTCGTCATCTTCCCCGACATCGAAAAGCGGCTGGAAGCGTTCGTCCGCGTCGGCCACGGCATCGTCGTCTTTCCCGGCGGCGTCGGGACGGCGGAGGAAATCCTCTACCTGCTCGGCATCCTGCTGCACCCGGACAACGCGGGGCTGCCGCTGCCGGTGGTGTTCTCCGGGCCGCGCAGCGCGGCCGGCTATTTCGAGCGGATCGACCGCTTCATCGGCGAAACGCTGGGCAGCGCGGCGCAGCGCCTGTACAAGATCGTCATCGACGACGCGCCTGGCGTCGCCCGCGAGTTGAAGTCCGGTGTGCAGACGGTGCGCGACTTTCGCAAGAGCCGGCACGACGCCTATAACTTCAACTGGCTGCTGCACGTCGATGGCGAGTTCCAGCAACCTTTCCGGCCGACGCACGAGGCGATGCGCGGCCTCGACCTGCACCGCAACCAGCCCGGCCACCGGCTCGCCGCGGCGCTGCGCCGGGCGTTCTCGGGCATCGTCGCGGGGAACGTCAAGGCCGACGGCATCCGCGAGATCGAGCGGCACGGGCCGTTCGAGATTCATGGCGACGCGGCGATCATGCAGCCGCTCGACGAGTTGCTGGCGTCGTTCGTCGTACAACAACGCATGAAGCTGCCGGGCAAGGAATACAACCCCTGTTACCGCGTGGTGCGTTGACCGCTTTTGTTCATCGCTGGCGTGGAAGACCGCCGATAGCCTGACTAGAATGAAATTGCGCCGTGGCGGCAACGTTGCCGGCGGCGCATGGATGTTCCCGGAAACCAACGGTCGAGAGGGAGGGCATCATGGCAATCGGTGAAATCTGCTGTCGCGACGTCGTCATCGCGCAAGTCGAGGAAACGGTGCTGGACGCCGCCCGGCTGATGCGCGAGCACCATGTGGGCAATGTGGTCGTCGTCGAGGAACGCGAGGGAAAACGCGTGCCGATCGGCATCGTGACCGACCGGGATGTGGTGGTCGAGATCGTGGCCCTGGGGCTCGATCCCGGGACGCTGACCATCGGCGACATCATGCTGCCCGGTCTGGCAACCATTGACGAGGCGACCGGCGTCTTCGAGACCATCGAATTCATGCGCGTCAAGGGGGTCCGGCGGATGCCGGTGGTGGCGGCCAACGGTGCCCTGGTTGGCATCGTGACGCTCGACGATCTGCTGGCACTGCTCGCTGAGGAGTTCTACGAGCTTTCCGGTCTGCTGCGCAAGGAACTGCAGAAGGAGGCTGTCAACCGGCGCTGAAAACATGGGGGAATTGCGGTGGCGCAGGTTGTATGCGCGGCCGACGTCGCGGGCTGCTCAAGTTTCGGCTGATTATGCCGAAAGTTATAGAATTTCAAGCAGCACAATTTCAGAGACCTTTCATGACCCGATTCAACGACATCAGTTTGCGCGCGAAGCTCATGCTCAATTTTCTCCTGAGCGGAGGTGTGCTGATTGCCGCAATTGTCTTTTGCTTGTTCCAGATTCGTTCGGTGGGTCAGGCTACCGCGGAAATTGCCAGCAACTGGCTGCCCTCCGTTCAAGAGGCGGCGGGAATCAGCCAGTTGCGTCTGCGTTACCGGGTACGCAGCTTGGAACTGATGCTGGCGGGTGATGACGCCGAGCGCGAGAAGATTGAAAAATCGCTCAATTCGCTCGATGCATCGCTGGCGGAGGCGCTGAAAAAGTACGAACCGCTGATTTCCAGCGAGGAGGAGCGGAAAATTTATCAGGCGGCGGTGGCCGCCGTCGCCGCGTACCGCAGCACGGTGCAGGAAGCGGTCACCCTGGCGAAGGCCGGAAACATGGACGGCGCCCAGAATCTCCGCCGGACGACGTGGGTCAAGGCTGCGGATGAGGTGCGCGATCACGTGGACGCCTTGGTCAAGCTGAACCGGAGCGGCTCCGAAAAGGCCGCGGAAGAGGCCGACAAGGACGTCGGATCGGCGATGAACATGGGGTTGTTGGCGTTGCTCGCCGGCGTCGTCGTTGCCGTGGCGGCCACCGTGATGATTGCGCGCACCCTGAGCCGTCGCTTGTCCGAGAGCGTTGTGGCCGCGCAGCAAATCGCCAGCGGTGATCTTGGCGGTCGGATGCCGGCGCCGAGCAAGGACGAGGTGGGACTGTTGGTCACGGCGATGACCGAGATGCAGCAGTCGCTGCGTCGCGCAATGCAGGAGACACGGGACGGCGCCGATTCGATTTTGTCCTGCTCGACGGATTTGCATGGCTCGGTAAGGCAGATGGAAGAGTCGGCGAACGTGCAGAGTTCGGTCGCCTCGGCGATCGCGGCGAATGTGGAAGAGGTCACGGTGTCGATCAACCACGTTTCCGAGAGCACTGGCGAGGCGGCGCGGTTTGCCCGGGATTCGGATCAGAGGGCGCAGGAAGGGCATGACCGGATCGAGAAGTTGATCGAGCGGATCGGCAGTGTGGCTCAAGTCATTCGCGGCGCTGCCGAACAGATCGATCGACTTGAGGGTGAATCGGAAAAGATCTCCAACATTGTTGGCGTCATCA
Source organism: Gammaproteobacteria bacterium (assembly GCA_029289235.1). Classification (GTDB taxonomy): domain Bacteria; phylum Pseudomonadota; class Gammaproteobacteria; order Burkholderiales; family Rhodocyclaceae; genus Propionivibrio. The sequence goes on along the minus strand of JARFTZ010000059.1, from coordinate 11,277 downwards.
AGGACATTGCGGATCAGACCAATCTGCTGGCGCTCAACGCCGCCATCGAAGCGGCTCGGGCCGGAGAGCAGGGTCGCGGCTTTGCCGTCGTGGCCGATGAAGTGCGCAAGCTGTCCGAACGTACGGCGGTATCCACCGGCGAAATCGCGACGACGATCGGTGCTATCCAGCAGTCCACGCACGACGTCGTGGCCGAGGTCCGTCAAGGCGTGGCGCTGGTCGACGCGGGGGTTGTCGATGCCCGTGAAGCCGGTGAGGCAATCGCCAGCCTGCAGGAGATGGCGCGCAAGGTGGCGCAGATCGTTGCCGAGGTGGACGAAGCACTGCACGAGCAGGCGTCTGCCTCCAACGATGTCGCGAAAAAAGTGGAGGAAGTCGCTACCCAGGCTGAAGAGGCCACCTCGATCGCCCAGCAGACGTCTCTGGCGGCGGAGTCGATGTCGCAGACTGCGCATGGCCTGCAACAGCTGGTGGCACGTTTTCGCATTTAGTTCAGGACAGGCTTGTGGCAGATGGATGAACCCCGGAAAATGCGCGCATGATCGTTCCGCACGAAACCACCAGTCCCGCGATGCAGCGGATTCTCGCCCTGCTGGCCGATAAGGCCGGCATGGCGGCGAGCGACCTGTCGCGGGAGGCTTTCGTCGGCCTGACCACCCTCGCGTGCGGCGGCTACCTGAAAGCGTTGCGCGCCAAGCGGCTGATTCACGTCAGCGGCTGGCGCAAGACCCGCAAGGGTTTCGTGACGCCGTTGTTCAGCCTGGGCGACCGCCCGGATCTGCCGCGACCGGTGTTCAAGGACGAGGATCGCGATTCGGAAGGGATGAACCGCATCGTCGCCGCCCTGGAAAACGTTGGTCCGATGACCTACCGGGAGGCGGCCGAAGCGACCGGGTTGTCGCCGAACACAGTCAAGAACGCGCGGTACATGGACGTTCTGGTCAAGCAGAAGCGGATTCACGTTTGCGACTGGGTGCGCAACCGCGCCGGGCCGATGACTGCCGTTTACGCGGCGGGGTACGCCGCCGCTGCGCCCAAGCCGGCGCCGCTGTCGGCGGCTGAAAAGAACCGGCGTTTTCGCGAGAAGGGCCGCGCGCTGTCGGCGGATCGCGGCCTTGTCGCCCAACTGGCGCGGTTGTAATTCCTGAGCCGGTTGCCGGCTCGTCTGCTTATTGCTTCGGCACGATGAGGCATGAGGATTGCGTCATACCGGCGTAGGCCGGCATCCAGTATCGGAGAGCAACCGTTGACTGGATGCCGGCCTTCGCTGGGGTGACGAATTCAAGCATGTTCTCTCCGAATCAATAGTCCCTGATTTCGTTCCAGTAAGTATCGACTGCCGCCTGGATTTCGCCGAGCTGGACGGCATCGCGCTGTGGTTCGAACAGGTGCCGGAAGCGTCCCTGCCGGCTCAGGTAGTCCTCCACCGGCAGCCGGTCGTGCGGAGCGCGAGTGTGCGTCACCCGGCCGTCGGCGTATTCCTTCAGAGGCCAGATGCCGCTCCTGACCGCCAGACGGCCGATTTCGGTGGTTTCTGCCGGGTCGAAGTCCCAGCCGGTCGGGCAGGGGGCGAGCGCCAGGAGCAGGCGCGGCCCTTTCATCGTCGCTGCCTTTTCCACCTTGCGCGCCAGATCGAGTGGTTCGCAGCCGATCAGCGTGGCGGCGTACGTCGGGAGGTGCGCGGTCCAGATGGCGAACAGGTCCTTCTTCCAGCGGCGCAGATCGCGGCAGGTGGCGGTGCGCGCGCCGTGCGGCGTCGAGGCGGATTGTTGCTGGCCGGTGTTGCCGTAGCCTTCGTTGTCGTAAACGAGATAGATGAAGTCGAGACCGCGTTCGATGGCGGCCGACGCTGCGGAGAGGCCGATGCCGCCGGCCGCGCCGTCGCCGCTCAGGACGACAACAGTGAGATCCTGCTCTTTTGGCAGGCCGCGTTCGAGGAGGATGTCGAGCGCGTCGCGCACGCCCTGGGCGCCGGCTGGCGCCGAAGCCATCGCGGTGTACAGCCACGATCCGCGCAGCGGCGTGTACGGATAGTTGGCGAGCAGGGTCATGCAACCGGCGGCGTTGATCAGCACGGTGTTTTCGCCGAGGATGTCCAGCACCTGGTGCAGCACCTGCAGTCCGCCGCAACCCGCGCACATCGGTGTGCCGCCGGCCAGCTGGCGCGCCTTCGGCAGGTTCTTCAGATGGGCGAAGGACGAGTCAGTCATGACGGCTCTCCCGCGCGGCGTGGGGCGTTGTGGGCTATTGCCTGCAGCTTGCGTACCTCGCGCAACTCGTCGGCGGTGTAAAGCAGGCGGGGCGGCGGCGTTGCGCCGGTATCGGCGCTTCGTTGCGCGATCGCCGCCATTTCGTGGAACTCCTCGACGCCGATGTCGCGGCCGCCGAGTCCGCCAATGAAGCTGAGCAGCCGAGGGGCATCGGGGCGGCCGTACAGGCTCGACGCCAGTTCCGTGGCGAGGACGCCGCCCTTGCCCATCGACAGGTTCTGGTCGACCACCATCACCGTGCGCCGGCCTAGCAGCCAGCGTTGCAACCCGGCTTCCGGCCACGGGCGCGTTAGGCGCGGGCGCAGCAGTCCGACCCGCCGGCCGGCGTCGCGCAGGCGGTCGACTGCCACTTTGGCCTTGGTGGCGAAACTGCCGATCATCAGGAAGACGTTGTCGGCATCTTCCATGCGATAGGCCTCCACTATGGAGTAGCTACGGCCGAATACCGTGTCGAACTCGGCGCAGATCGCCTCGAACGCCGGCAGGGCCGCCAGTGCGGCGAGATGCGACTGGTAGCGGAAGTAGCTGTAGGCGGCGCTGCCGAGCACGGCAGCGCCTTCCGCCACGGGCTGGTCGGCGCGGAAGCGGAGGTGTTCCGGGGCGAACGGTGGCAGGAAACGCGCCGTCTGTTCCACGCTCGGCAACAGCACCGGCTCGCGGGTGAACGACAGGTAGAAGCCGTCCAGATTGACGAGAACCGGCAGGCGGATGTCGGGATGCTCCGCCAGGCGGTAGGCGATGAGGATGCTGTCCAGAACTTCCTGGCAGGTTGCGCAATGCAGTTGCAGGAAACCGCTGTCGCGCGCCGCCAGCACGTCGGTGTGGTCCGGCTCCAGGGTGACCGGTGTCTGCACGCCGCGCGAGACGTTGACCAGCACGAACGGCGCGCGCAGCCCGGGCGCGGCGTAGATCATCTCCAGCGCGTAGAGCAGTCCCTGGCTGGAGGTGGCGGTAAAGACGCGGACCCCCGTGACCGCCGCGGCGCAGGCCGCGGTGAGCATCGAATGTTCCGATTCGAGGAGCGTCAGGCGCCCCGGCATGGCGCCGGACTCGATCCAGCCGGCGAGCGTTTCGATGATCTCGGTCTGCGGGGTGATCGGGAACGCCGGCACGTAATCGGCGCGCGCCAGGCGGGCGCCCCAGGCGGCGGCCGCGTTGCCGCTGAGCAGGTGGCGGGTCACGGCGTCACTCCCTGTTCGGGAACCGCGCGAATGGCGTGCGGAGGGCATTGCGCGACGCAGATCAGGCAGCCCTTGCAATGTTCGTAGTCGATCTGCGGGGTGCCGTCGGCGGCGACGGTGATCGCGCTGTCCGGACAGAACTCGCTGCAGATCCACCAGCAGCGGTTGCAGCGCTCGTGATCGATCACCGGGCGCAGGGTGCGCCACAGGCCCGTGTTCAGCGCGGCGCTGGTGGCGCCGGCGTGGATGGCGGGTGTCGCGGCGTCAACCGGGTCAGCCGGCAGGTCGATCCATTCCGGCGGAGCGTGGCGGCTTGCCGGCAGTTCATCCGCTTCCGAAACGCAGCCGGCATGCGGCGCCATCGCCTGCCAGGCAGCCTCGGCCAGCGTCAGACCCTCGGCGACGGCCTTGTCGCCAAAGCCGGCCAGCTCGGCGCCGATGGCCTCGGTCATTGCGTCGTGGCCGAGCGCGCCGACGAGGCGCGCGGCGGCGCCTGCGCAGGCGACCCCGGAAAAACGCGGTGCATCCGTCGGAAGCGTCAGCACCGTACCGGGGACGTTCAACCGCTCCTGCCAGACCATCGCCGCTTCATGGCCGACGATCAGCAGGATGCTGTGCCGGTCGATTCCCGCGAGGATGGAGCGGGCGGCGATGGCCAGCAGGCTTTCGTCGGCGACGACGACCAGGTCCGGGCAGCGGATGATGCCGCGCTCGTCGATGGGCCGGCGATCGGCGCGCACGTAGGCCGACACCGGGGCACCGCGCCGTTCGGCGCCATAGTGCGGCGCGTCCTGCACCTCGTAGCCGGCGTGGAAGAACGCGCTGCCGAGAATGCGGCTGGCCGTCTTCATCCCCTGGCCGCCGCGTCCGTGAAAGCGGATGCGGAACATGCCGTTGCTCCCCGCCTAGAACACGCCCCAGCGGCGCGTGGCCATCGCCTTGCGCACCCGCCCGGCGGCGAGTTGCACCGCGGCCACGCGGGGCGTCACGCCACGTTCGCGGGCGTCGCGCAGTACCTCGTCGGTATTGCGCCGCAGCTTCTCCTCGATGGCCGCGAAAGCCGTGCTCTGCGTGCCGCCGTGGTATTCCACCGCGGCGCAGATGACGCCGCCGGCGTTGGCGATGAAGTCGGGAACGCAGAGGATTCCGCGCTGATGGAGGCGGCGTTCGGCGGCTTCCGTCGCCGGAATGTTGGCGCCCTCAACGACCAGCCGGGTGTTCAGCCGCTCGGCGTTGCTTTCATTGATCACGTCCGGGCGGGCGGCGGGAATCCAGATGTCGCAGGCGACGTCGAGGATGGCCTCGCCGGTCAGCGCCTCGCCGCGGTCGTGGCTGACGACGCTGCGGCCGGCCTTCTTCAGCGCCGTCAGCGCGGCGATGTCGATGCCGTTCGGATCGTGCAGCGTGCCGCCGGTGTCCGAGGCGGCGACCAGCACGGCGCCGCGCTCGCCGAGGAAACGCATGGCATTGCGTCCGACTGCCCCGAAACCCTGGATCGCCACCCGTGCGCCGGCCAGCGGGCAGCCGGAATCCTGCAGGGCGACCTCCGTGGCGTGCGCCAGCCCCCAGCCGGTGGCGCCGATTTCATCGAGCGGGATGCCGCCCAGTTCGCGCGGCAGGCCGACGGCGCGGCCGATTTCGTCGTGTACCCAGGCCATGCATTGTTCGTCGGTGCCCATGTCCGGACCGAAGATGTAGTCGCGTTCGTCGGCCAGCGCGCCGGCGAAGGCGCGGATCAGCCGCTCCTTGTCACCCCGCGGCATGCGCGGGTCGCCGAACAGGACGGACTTGCCGCCGCCATGCGCCAGGCCGGCCGCGGCGTTCTTCAGCGTCATCGCCCGCGCCAGCCGCGCGCATTCCTCGACGCTGACGTCCGGCGCCATGCGCAGGCCGCCGATCGCCGGTCCCGCCGCGACGTTGTCGACCACCAGCACGGCTTTCAGCGCGCAGGCAGGCTCATGAACCAGGATGATCTTGGCCGGACCGAGGTCGTCGGCGAATCGGAATGCGCTGTCCATGGCATGCCTTTCCGAAACGGGATGCTTTCACTGTAGTTCACGCAGCATCCCGGCGCATGTTCGGCGCTCACTGCCTATTTTTCGGTCGGCGGGGGAATGCGCCGGCTCTCGCCGTGCTTGAGCATCCAGAAACGCTCCGGTGCAACGGCATGTTCCGTCAGTGCCAGCGCCAAGTCTTTCGGGGGCTGATCGAATGCTTCCTGCGTCAGTTCGAAGGTGCCCCAGTGCAGGCCGAGCGCCAGGCCGGCGTCGAGGTCGCGGAAGATTTGCACGGCTTCGTCGGGGTTTACGTGCTGCGGGCGCATGAAATCGCGCGGCAGGTAGGCGCCGACCGGGACAGCCAGGAAGTCGATCGGCCCAAGTCGCCTGCGTATCTGCTTGAAAACCGGCGAATAGCCGGTATCGCCGGTGTACAGGAATCGCCATTGCGTTGCCGGCGATGCGCCTGTCCATTCGACGGCAAAGCCGCCCCACAGCGTGGCATTGGCGTCGAAGGGGGTGCGCTTGCTCCAGTGCTGCGCCGGTACCAGGGTGATTTTTAGCGGTGCTTCGTCGCGGCTGTCCCACCAGTCGAGTTCCTCGGCACCGGCGATGCCTTCGGCGTCGAACCAGCGCTTGAGCCCCAGCGGAACCAGCCAGCGTGTCTTGAATCGTTTCGCCAACGCCGTCACCGTGGCGTGGTCGAGGTGGTCGTAGTGGTTGTGGGAGATCAGCACCAGATCGATCGGCGGCAACTCGGCGACGGAGAGCGGCGCGGGAATCCGTCGCCGCGAGGAAAGCCAGCTGACCGGGCCGGCGTAGTCGCCAAGATGCGGGTCGAGGAGGATGTTCTTGCCGCCGACTTGCAGCAGCATCCCGGCGTGTCCCAGCCAGGTGATGATCGGCGCGTCATGGCGTCCGGCGAGCAGGGTGTGGTCGACCTCGCCCTGCCATTTACGGGCGAACGCCGCGTAGCCGCCCTCGGGTTCAGCGGCCGGTTCGAAGTCGCCGCGCCAGCGCCGGAATACGGCCTCGTACCAAGGGATTACGCGGGGCGGCGCGTCAGGGTTGGAAAAACCGTCCGGGCGGTGGTGCGCCTTCTGCGGGTCGTAATGGGCGTTCTGGCTGGCGCAGCCGCCAAGGGCGAACAACACGAGCAAGGTCAATAACCGGCGGAAGTGTTTCGCTGCGGACATGGGGCGCTCTCACGAATTCGGGTGATGTGCCTTGCGGCACCAGTAGCTGAAGTCGCTACCGGTGCAGACCGGTTGTGGCGGGGCGTGGTTCCCGGCGATTTGCGCCGGAGCCGCGGTGGGCTCAGGTTCCGCTTCGCCCGGCGGCGGTTTCGCCGCCGTTGGCGAACGCCAGGCCGCAGAGGCTGGCGAGCTGCGCCAGTTCCAGCATGTTGGCGGCGCCGGTCTTCTGCAGGATGTGCGAGCGGTGAAGTTCGACCGTGCGATGGCTGATCCCGAGTTGCCGGGCGATGGCCTTGTTCGTTTGGCCGGCAAGGGCGAGCATCATGACTTCGTGCTCGCGCTGGGTCAGTTCCTCGAGGCAGCGGCAGGTCCGCTCGTAGGTTCTGCGCTGGCTCACGATGTCTTTTTCGTCCCTGAGCGCGGCGTGCACGCGTTCGAGCAGTTCGGTGCCATCGATCGGCTTGGTGAGGAAATCCTTCGCGCCCGCCTTCATTGCCCGCACCGTCATCGGAATGTCGCCGTGGGCGGTCAGGAAGATGATCGGCAGGTCGAGCCCGCGCCGGATCAGTTCGGCCTGCAATTCCGGACCGCTCATCTGCTGCATGCGCACGTCGAGGATCACGCAGGCCGGGCGTTTCCCGTCGTAGGCAGCGAGGAAGGATTCGGCGCTGTCGTGGCAGTCGGCCGACAGTCCGGCGGTTTCGAGCAGCAGTCCGAGGCTGTCGCGTACGGCGGGATCGTCGTCTACAACGAATACGGTCGGTTCGCTCATGGCAATCGCTCCAGGGGTTCCGCTCATTCGGCTGATCTCGCCAAGTCCGCGAAGGGTAATGTGAAATGAAAGGTGGCGCCGGCGCCGGGGTCCGTCTCGACCCAGAGCTGGCCGCCGTGGGCCTCGATGATCGTTCGGCTGATGGCCAGGCCCATGCCGAGCCCTTTGGGCTTCGTGGTGAAGAAGGGGTCGAAGATGCGCCGCAGCGTCTCCCGGTCGATACCGGGGCCCTTGTCGGTCACCGTCACCTGCGCCATTGCCGCATCCGCGCTGGTGCGGACCGTGACGGCTATGGTTTGCGCATCGACCCCCGCGTCGCGCATGGCCTCGATGCTGTTTTCGACGAGATTGATCAAGACCTTTTCCACCTGCAGGCGGTTGGCCAAGACCGGCCTCAGCTCGGGTTCGAGATCGACGTGGATGCGGGCGGTATCGAACCCGTCCTTTTCCGCCCGGGCGAGCACGTGCCGGACGATGTCGTTGAGGTCGTTCGGCTCGGTCTGGACCTCCTTTTCGGCCATGAATGCCACGAACTCGCGCACCACGCGGCCCGCCCGCTGCGCTTGCTGCGCGCTGCTTTCGATGGCGTGGATCAACCGTTCCGGTCGCGGATTGCCGGCGCGCAGGAGGCGCAAGGCCGCTTCGGAATACGAGGCCACCGCATTGAGTGGCTGGTTCAGTTCATGCGCGAAGGCCGCGGCGGTCTGGTTGGCGATCTGGAAATGGGTGAGTTGCTCCATTTCCGCATAAAGCGCATGCAGGGCCGCTTCGGTCTGCTTGCGCTCGCTGATGTCCTCGATGACCGTGATGAAGTAATCGGGGGCGCCGCTTGCCGTGCGCAGCAGCGCTGAGGTCAGTTTGGTCCAGACGGTGCTCCCGCTCTTGTGTACGTAGCGTTTCTCCAGCGCCAGCGTCGACATTTCGCCAGCCAGCATCCGCTGCAACAGGTCCAGATCGCCTTCGATGTCCTCCGGATGGGTGATGATCCGGAATTCACGCGAAATCAGCTCCTCGGACGAATAGCCAAGTATCTCGCAGAGCTTCTGGTTGACGCGCAGCCAGCGTCCCTCCGTGGAGACGTGCGCGATGCCGACGGCGGCCTGCTCGAAGGTGGCGCGAAAGCGCGCTTCGCTTTCCTGCAAGGCGATCGCAGCCTGCCTGCGCTCGGTGATGTCGCGCAGGAAGGCAAACAGGCGGCCTCCCGCAGCCGGCCAGAATGAGGTATTGACCTCTACCGGCCAGCGTTCGCCGTGCTTGGTGACGTGCCAGGTTTCGAACAGGTCGCTGCCGTTCTGCCGGACTTGGGCGACGTGATCCCTCACTTCGCCAGGCGATTCCTGCGCTTCGAGCTTTGCAATGCTCATGCCCAGCAGTTCGCCCTGGCTGTAGCCGGAACGGCGCGCGTAGGCGTCGTTCGTTGCGAGAATGCGGCCGGTCTCGTCGAGCATCCAGAAACCGTCGGCGGCCGTCTCGATCACCGCCCGGTACTGCGCCTCGCGTTCGGCCAGGGTGATTTCAGCCTTCTTGCGCTCGGTGATGTCGTTGACCAGTGCCATCAGGTGAGCCGGTTCGCCGTTTTCGCCCGGCAGGGCCGAGACGAACTTGTGTGTCCAGACGGCGAGTCCGTCCTTGCGCACGTAACGGTTCTCGATCTGGAAATGCGGCAGTTCGCCAGACTTGAGGCGCCGGATTTCGGCGAGGTTGGTCTCGCGGTCCTCGGGATGAATCAACGAACTGAAAGCGATTGTCCGGAGTTCCTCCTCGCTGTAACCGAGCAGGCGGCAAAAAGCGGGGTTGCACTGCTGGAAACGTCCGCTCCAGTCCGTGATGGCGATGCCGATCGACGTGTTGCGGAATATCTTTCGGAAACGTTCTTCGCTGCGCAGCAGCGCTTCCTCCGCCTGCTTGCGTCGCGTGATATCGCGGACGATGGCGATATAGAAGCGTACCCCGGATTCGTCATGGCAGCCGCAATGGATTTCGACGGGAAAACAACTGCCGTCCTTGTGCTGTTGCCGTCCGAACAGCACAAGGGTCCGGCCCGGTCTGAGGCGCTTCCATTCCATTTTCGCCGCGGCGAGATCGAAGTCGCGCTCGACATCCTTCACACCCATCGTCAGCAACTCGGACTTCGTGTAGCCGAGGCTGTCGCAGGCTCGCTGATTGACATCGATGAAGCGGCCCTCGAAATCGTGAACGAACAACGCGTCGGGGAGTGCGTATTCGACCAGAGGGCGGTACAGGCTCTCGTTGAGTTGCGGCCGGGCGACGGGAACGGAAGCCTCTTCCGCAGATTCGGCCCGCGGCTGTTCTTTGCGTGACAGATCGACCAATTTCCCTCCCCGGCGTTCAAAGCGCCTTCACCGGATTTTATCCTGAAGCTAGAACATCGGCCGCCGGCGGTCAATCAAGGCGGCTTCCGGGTTGAAGAAAAGGCGTTGACAGGGAAAAGTGTCCAGTGTAATTTTGTCAAACGTCAAACGTCTGTTGTATGAGAGACCGTCTGAATCGGTCGAGAGATAAAAAACAATCAGGGGGCCTGATTCGTTGCGTTTCCTTTTTTCAGTTGTTCTTAATTTCCAAGGAAGATTGTCATGAGCAATAAGATCGTTGTCAGTGTCATCGGTGCGGGTGGCAAGATGGGTACCCGGGTCACCAACAATCTGGCCAAGCACCCGGATTCCATCGATCTGCATTTCTGCGAGGCCTCCGAAGCCGGCATCGCCTCAATCAAGGCGCGCGGTTTTTCCGTCGTCGCTGCCGAAGATGCCGTCCCCAAGAGCGACATCGTCGTTCTGGCTGTTCCCGACGTGATCATCAAGAAGGTGTCGGTGGGCATCGTCGCCCTGATGCGCCCGGGTGCCACGCTGATCATTCTTGACCCGGCGGCGGCGGTGGCCAAGGAACTGGCGCTGCGTGACGATTGCACGTTCGTCGTTTCCCACCCCTGCCATCCGTCGTTCTTCGTGGCCCAGGAAACCCCGGAAGCGCGCGCCGACGCGTTCGGTGGCATCGCCGCCACGCAAGATATCGTCATGGCCAAGATCCAGGGCGACGACAGCAAGTTTGCCGATGCCAAGAAAGTCAGCGAAATCATGTTCGCGCCGGTGACCAACGCCTATGTGATGGGTATCCGCGATATCGCCTTTCTGGAGCCGACGCTGGTCGAGATTCTTGGCGCATCGACGCTGTACGCGATGGCCGAGACGGTCAACGAGGCGGAGCGGCGCGGGATTCAGCGTGAAGCGGCGATTTCCTTCCTGGCCGGCCATATCAACGTCCTCTCGGCAATTTTCCTGGGCCGTCTGGGCAACGTGAAGGTTTCCGATGCCTGCCAGGTCGCCATCGGCCTGGGCAATCGCCTCGTTCTGCGCGACGACTGGAAGAAAATCTGGGACGACGAGGTCCTGGACAAGGCCATCGCCACGATGCTGCATCCGGAAGATCCGCAGATCTGATCCGCCGACGATTCAGAAGCCCGTTACGAATGAAGGTTTGCAACGGGCTTTTTTTCTGTCAGTCTGCGGTCAATACTGATTAAACAAAAAGAATAACAAGGTAATACCCATTTTTTTCGCAGTTGTTCATCGCTGGTTTTAGTGATTTGGGCGATGTTGTCTGAAGAGCTGGGGCTGGCATTTTTAGAGAGGGAAGACAGATGAAAGCAACGAAGATCGTGGCAGGGCTGCTGGTGGGGTTTGGTTTGGTGGTATCGGCGCAGGCGCAGGCGCAGACGGTGTTCAAGATTGGCTGGACGAACACGATTGACTCGCACTACGGGGTGGGCGTGACGACGTTTGGCGACGAGATTGCCAAGCGCACGAACGGGCGCTACAAGCTGCAATACTTCCCGTCGGGGGC
>JARFTZ010000058.1 GCA_029289235.1 Gammaproteobacteria bacterium | reverse complement strand
GATCATCGTGCTGGCGCCGATCCTGGTGCCGGTGGCGGCGAAGTTCGGGGTTGATCCGGTGCATTTCGGGACGATCATGGTGGTGAATCTTGCGATGGGGATGATCACCCCGCCGTTCGGTGTCAATCTCTTCGCCGCCTGCACGGTGGCGAAAATCTCGCTCGATCAGATGATCAAGCAGCTGATCCCCTTCGTCCTCGCCGTCCTCTCCTTCCTCATGATCATCACCTACGTGCCCCAGGTCTCCCTCTTCCTCAGGGATCTCGTCTATGGGGTGCCTGCGTAAGCACACACAGTTAATTTGTGTCTATTGAATTGAATCGGAGAATCAGAAAATGAATGCAGCAGTCAAGAAACCTGTCGGCGTCGTCGGTCTCGGCGCGATGGGGATGGGCGTGGCCATGTCACTGGTGCGCGCAGGGTTCGAAGTTCATGCCTGCGACGTTCGGCCGGAAGCCGTGCAGAAGGTGGTCGATGCCGGTGGTATCGCCGCCGCATCGCCGGCGGCAATGGCGCCGTTGGTCGATGTGCTGATCACCGTGGTGGTCAACGCCGACCAGACTGAAGCCGTCCTCTTCGGCGAGAAGGGCGCAGCGCCGCACATGAAGCCCGGCTCGGTGGTCATCGCCAGCGCCACGGTATCGCCCGAGTTTGCCAAGGCGCTGGGCAAGCGCCTGGCCGATGCCGGCCTGCTGATGATTGACGGCCCGATCTCCGGCGGTGCCGCCAAGGCGATGGCCGGCGAGATGACAGTCATGTCGTCCGGAACGCCTGAAGCCTACGCCAAGTGCGAGGACGTGCTCGACGCGATCGCCGGCAAGGTCTACCGCCTCGGCGACGAGGTCGGCCCGGGTTCGGTCGTCAAGATGGTCAACCAGTTGCTTGCCGGCGTGCACATCGCCGCGGCGGGCGAGGCGATGGCGCTGGCGATCCGTGCCGGTGCTGATCCGGACCAGGTTTACGAGGTAATCACCAACAGTGCCGGCAATTCGTGGATGTTCCAGAATCGCGTGCCGCACATTTTGGCGGGCGACTACACTCCATTGTCGGCGGTCAATATTTTCGTCAAGGACCTCGGCATCGTCCTGGATTACGCGAAGAAAAACATCTTCCCGCTGCCGCTGTCCGCTGCCGCCCACCAGATGTACATGTCGGCATCTGCCGCCGGGCACGGTGGTGAGGACGATTCGGCCGTGATCAAGGTTTTTCCCGGCATCAAGCTGCCCGAGCCCAAGAAATAATCCAGTTTATCGAACAAGGAGCACGTAAATGACTGTTCTGCTTGGTTGCATTGCCGACGACTTCACGGGCGGCACGGACTTGGCCGGCATGCTGGTGAAGGCCGGCATGCGCACGGTTCAAATGATCGGCGTCCCGCAAGAGCCGATCGGCGACGACATCGACGCCGTGGTGATCGCCCTCAAATCGCGCACCAACCCCGTCGAAGACGCCATCGCCGAATCGCTGGCCGCCCTGCGCTGGCTGCAAGCCGCCGGCTGCAAGCAGTTCTACTTCAAATACTGCTCCACCTTCGACTCCACCCCGCGCGGCAACATCGGCCCGGTCGGCGAAGCCCTGATGGCCGCCCTGCACAGCGACTTCACCATCGCCTGCCCGGCCTTCCCCGTCAATGGCCGCACCATCTACAAGGGCCACCTCTTCGTCGGCGACATCCTCCTTTCCGACTCGGGCATGCGCAATCACCCGCTGACCCCGATGACCGACGCCAACCTCGTCAAGGTCCTGCAAGCCCAGATCAAGGGCAAGGCCGGCCTCGTCGATTCCAGCGTCGTTCGCCAGGGACCGGAAGCCATCAAGGCCCGCTTCGCCCAACTGAAGAGCGAAGGCTGCAACTTCGCCGTGCCGGATGCCCTCACCAACGACGACCTGATGGCCATCGGTGCCGCCTGCGCCGACATGCCGCTGGTCACCGCCGGTTCCGGCATCGCTCTCGGCCTGCCGCAGAACTTCGTCAAGGCCGGCCTGCTTGCGGAAGCCCAGGTTGCCGACACTTTGCCCAAAACCGGCGGCCTGCGCGCCGTCATCGCCGGCAGCTGCTCGATCGCCACGCAAGGGCAGGTTGCCGCCATGCGCGAAAAGCATCCCGCCTTCAACATCGACCCGTTCGAACTCGCCCATGGCAAGGACGTCGTTGCCGAAGCGCTCGCCTGGGCCAAGGACAAGATCCAGGCCGAACCCGTTCTCTTCTACGCCACCGCCACCCCCGAAGCCGTCAAGGCCGTCCAGGCCCAGCTCGGCACCGAGAAGGCCGGCACCCTTGTCGAAGACGCTCTCGCCGCCATCGCTCAAGGCCTGATCGCCCTGGGCGTCGGCCAACTGATCGTCGCCGGCGGCGAAACCTCCGGCGCCGTCGTCAAGGCGCTCGGCGTGTCCGGCCTGCGCATCGGCCCCGAGATTGACCCGGGCGTGCCCTGGACCACCGCGATCACCAAGAACACCGCCGAAAAACCGATCGCCCTCGCGCTCAAATCCGGCAACTTCGGCACTCCCGACTTCTTCCTCAAGGCCTGGAGCAAGCTCGCATGACCGCCATCCTCTCCGAAGAAACCCGCGAACGGGACAAGATCGCCCGTCTCTCGCGGTCCCTCTACGAGCGCGGCCTGACGGCCGGTAGCAGCGGCAACATCAGCGTCCGCCTGTCCGAGGGCTGGCTGCTCACCCCGACCAACTCCTGCCTCGGCGAACTCGACCCGGCACGCATCTCCAAACTCGACTGGGACGGCAACCTGCTCGCCGGCGACCCTCCGTCGAAGGAAGCCTTCCTGCACCGCGGCATGTACGACGTACGCCCGAAGGCCGGCGCCATCGTGCACCTGCACTCGACGCACTCGGCCGCCGTTTCCTGCATGTGCGGTCTCGACCCCGCCAACTGCATCCCGCCGCTGACCCCGTACTTCATCATGAAGATCGGGCGTCTGCCGCTGGTGCCGTACCACCGTCCCGGCGACAAGGCGCTCGGCGAGGTGATCAAGACCCTTGCGCCGAAGCACAGCGCCGTCCTGCTGGCCAACCACGGCCCGGTTGTCTCCGGCCCGGACCTGGAAGGCGCGATCTACGCCTCAGAGGAACTGGAAGAGACCGCCAAGATTTTCCTGCTCCTGCAGAACGCCAGGACCAACTGCCTCAACGCCGAGCAGATCGAAGAACTCAAAGTCGCATTCAAACTGGATATCTGAAAGGACTGCCATGCCGAAGTTTGCCGCCAATTTGTCGATGATGTTCAACGAAGTGCCGTTCCCCGAGCGCTTCGCCGCTGCCGCCAAAGCCGGGTTCAAGGGCGTCGAGTTTCTCTTCCCGTACGACTACACGCCGGCCGAAGTCGCCGGCTGGCTGAAGGAAAACAATCTGGAAAACGCCCTGTTCAACCTCCCGCCGGGCGACTTTGCCGGCGGAGAGCGTGGCATCGCCTCGCTGCCGGGGCGTGAGCAGGAATTCCGTGAAGGCGTGGCCAAGGCCATTGAATATGCCCTAGCGATGGGGACGCCAAAAGTCCACTGCATGGCCGGCCTGTTCCCTGCCGGCGCAGATCGCGCCAAGCATCGGGCGACCTACGTCGAGAACGTCCGCTACGCCGCGCAGGAACTGGCCAAGCACGGGCGCATGCTGGTGATCGAACCGATCAATCCACGCGACATTCCCGGTTATTTCATCAACACCCAGGCCGAAGGGCACGCAATCTGCCAGGAGATCGGCCTGCCGAACCTCAAGGTGCAGATGGACTTCTACCACTGCCAGATCGTCGAGGGCGACCTGACGATGACCTTCAAGAACAACTTCGCCGGCATCGGCCACGTGCAGATCGCCAGCGTGCCGACCCGCAACGAGCCGGATCAGGGCGAAATCAACTACCGCCATATCTTCAAATTGCTCGACGAAATGGGCTACGATGGCTGGGTTGGCTGCGAATACAAGCCACGCGGCCGCACCGAAGACGGTTTGGGATGGCTTAAGGAGATGTGATGAAGGTTCTGATTACGGGGGGCGCCGGGTTTCTGGGACGGCGGCTGGCAGCCAGGTTGCTGCAACGCGGAACGCTGAAAAATGCCGAACTGCGTGAAGAAAAGATTGACCAGATCACCCTGTTCGACGTCGTGCCCGCGCTTGGATTCAACGATCCGCGGATCAACGTGGTGACGGCCGACGTCGGCGACGCCGATGCGCTTTCGAAGGTCATCGACGAAGAAACGACCTCCGTATTCCACCTCGCCGCCGTCGTCAGCCGGCAGGCCGAGGACGATTTCGACCTTGGCTTGTCGGTGAATATCGACGCGTCGCGCCAGCTTTTCGAAACATGCCGCAAGGTCGGTCATAACCCGAAGCTGGTATTCGCCAGTTCGCTCGCCGTGTATGGCGGCGCGTTGCCGGAAGTCGTTCAGGACGACACGGTCCTTCAGCCCAAGACCTCGTTCGGCGTGCAGAAGGCCATCATCGAATTGTTGCTCTCCGATTACCGTCGCCGCGGATTCATCGACGGCCGGGTGCTGCGCCTGCCGACGATCGCCGTTCGTCCCGGCAAGCCGAACAAGGCAGCGTCGTCGTTTACCAGCAGCATCATTCGCGAGCCGTTGAACAATGTGCAGACGGTCTGCCCGGTGACGATGGACATGAAACTGTGGCTGATGTCGCCGCGGCAGGCGATCGAGTGTCTGATTCACGGTCATAACCTCGGCGCCGAAGCCTTCGGGCAGCGCCACGTGCTCAACCTGCCCGGGGTGACGGTGTCGGTGCGCGAGATGGTCGACGTCCTTGGCAAGATCGCCGGCGAACCGGCGACCCGCCTGATCCGCTGGGAGCCTGATCCCGCCATCCAGCGCATCATCCATACCTGGCCGACGCGCTGGGACATGAGCCGGGCGCACATGCTCGGCTTCAAGGGCGATCAGGATTTCGAGAGCATCGTCCGGGCGTTCATCAAGGACGATCTGGTCGGATAGTCTTCCGCCAATTCCGTCGAAAAAGCCCAAGGCCTGCATCATCGCGGGCCTTGGGCTTCGTTTTTCGCTATCCTTCGCATCCTTGTGGGTGGAACCAACGTTCCGCGTCCTGTGACAAAACCACTTAATTAGTGATTGGAGATTTCATGCGCGAACGCGACACTTCCCTGACGACCGACCAGAAGGCGCTGGCCGTCAACCTCGACAAATACAAGTTCGGCACCATCGTCGAGATCGGCGCCGGGCAGGAAGTGGCGCGCCGCTTCTTCCAGGTCGGTGCGGCCGCCGGTACCATCGCCAAGACGATGTCGGCCTACGACATGGCGGTCAGTGACGACATCTACGGCCAGGTCGACCGCTACGTCAGCCGGGCGCGGGTGTTGCAGATGCTGGACAAGGAGTTTACCCAGGTCGTCTCCCGACTCAGCGAGGTGCGGCCGAAGAACACCACCTTTTTTGCCTACGCCGCCACCGTTACCGCGCGCAGCTTCAAGCAGAAGAACGAGTGCCACGGCTGGGTCGGCATCCGGTTGCAACTGCATCCCGGCGCGGAGCCGAGCGACGTGATCCTGCACGTGCGCATGCTCGACAACGACAACGCGCAGCAGAGCGACGCTCTCGGCATTCTCGGGGTCAACCTGATCCACGGCGCGTTTTTCCATCATCAGCAGCCGGAGTGGATCGTCGAAGGCCTGGCCGACGGTCTCGGGCCGGAGCGGATCGAGGTGGACCTGATCCACTTCTCCGGCCCGTATTTCGAGGAAGTCGAAAACCGGCTGATGAACCTGCACCTGGTGCGCAGCTGGCTGACCCGGGCGGTGGTCTTCAACCCGGCGGGCGAGGTCGTCGTGCCGGGTGAGCTGTTCTACCGCAAGCCGGTGATGGTGATGCGCGGCCATTTCAAGCCCGTGACCAACGTCAATGAGGACATGATGGCCGCCGGCCTCAAGCAGTTCAGCCAGCTGGCCGCGGTGGACGATGCGCAGATCGTCTCGCTGGCCGAGGTGACGATGAACTCGCTGATCCACGAGGACAACGTCGTCGATGCCGATTTTCTCGCCCGGGTCGACCTGCTCGGGTCGATGGGCTACACGGTGATGATCTCCGATTACCTGCGCTACTTCCGCCTGCGCGCCTACCTGCGCCGCTATACGCAAAAGCCGATCGGCATCGTCCTGTCGGTGCGCGACTTCCACTACCTCTTCGACGAGAAGTACTACGAGGGCCTCGAAGGCGGCATCCTGGAGGCGTTCGGCAAATTGTTCCCGGACAACACCTACGTCTATGTTTACCCGTCGCGCCCGCGCGGTACCGATACGTCGGCCGAAATCACGCTGGACAACGTGCAGGTGCCGGCCAACCTCCGTCACCTCCTCGACTTTCTGAAGGAAAACAACAAGATGCTTTCGCTGATCCCGCTCGATGATCGGCATATGCACATTGACGCCGTCGAGGTGCTCGCGGCGCTCCGTCGCGGGCGTGGCGAATGGGAGAACGACGTGCCGGAAGCGGTCGCCCGGCGCATCGTTGAACGGCGACTCATGGGGTTTGATAGCGAGTGATGAGAATCGCTGCGTTCCTGTGGCCGGCGCTGATTGCGGTTTCCGCTTGCGCGCCGCTTGCGCCGCTGCCGGGTGAAGGCATTCGCAAAGTTCCGTCGCCGAACTTCGACGCGCGCCGGGCCAACATGGTTATTTTGCATCACACCAGCGACAGCACTGTCGATGAGGCACTCGCGACCCTGACTGACCCCGAGCGCAAGGTCAGTACTCACTACCTGATCGGGCGCGACGGCGAGATCGTGCAATTGGTCGAGGAAAACGATCGCGCCTGGCACGCCGGGAAGTCCTGGTGGGGCGGAAATGCGGACATCAACTCGGCGTCGATCGGTATCGAACTCGACAACGATGGCGACGAGCCGTTTCCCGATGCGCAGATCCACGCACTGCTCGGTCTGCTGGCCGACATCCGGCAGCGTCACGGCATTCCGCGCGCCAATGTCGTCGGGCATGCCGACGTGGCGCCGGGCCGGAAGGTCGATCCGAGCGCCTGGTTTCCCTGGCGGCGATTGGCTGAACACGGCTTCGGCCTGTGGTGTGACGAGCCGTGGCCGCCAGCGCCGGAAGGTTTCGATTTGCCGCTGGCGTTAACCGCGCTGGGCTATTCGCCGTTGACGCCGGAGGCTTCGCAGCGGGCATTTCTCCTCCACTACGCGGTCGGTAACGAGATGTTGCCGGTCGACGCGCAGCGCGCGCTGGCGTTCTGCCTGCTTAACCAGCGCGCCGTCAACGGCAGCACGACCGGCATGCCGGCCCCGGCCAACGGCGATTCGCCCGAGAACGGATCGGCGATCAGCCCAGCATCGCCGGCAATTGCGCCGTCAACGCCTGGTTTTGCGCCGTAGCGCTGCCGAGAAGGGCGAAGCCCAGCAGGTCGCCGCCCGGGCTTCGATAAAGCGCCTCAAACCCCCCTTCAACCGCCCGGCATGTCCAGCTTCCCTCGGCTCCCGAAGCCGACGGACAGACCACTGTGGGACAAGCTGGTGTCTTGACCACCACCGGCATCGCCGGGTAATGCAGCAGCGTCGGCGTGCCGCTCAAGGTCCGGGCCAGTGCGGCGGCCTGGTGCATGATCGGCAGGATGAAGGGCAGGTTCAGGCCGGCGATTTCCGCGCAATCGCCTGTGGCGTAGATTCCGGGGATGTTGGTTCCCAGGAGGCGGTCGGTGACGATGCCGCGCTGGCAGGCAATGCCAGCAGCCTGCGCGAGAGCCGTGCGCGGACGCAGGCCGATCGCGGAGAGAATACGGTCGACGATGATTTTCCGGCCGTCGGAGAGCTCGATCCGGTAGCCGCTGCCGGCGCGCCAGATCGCTTGCGCCGACACGCCGAAAAAGAACTTGATGCCTTCCTCCTGCAATGCCGAGGCGAAGTGCCGTCCGGCTGCCTCCGGCAAGAGGCGGGAGAGCGGCCAGCCGGCGGGGTCGATGACGAAGGCTTTGATCTTGCGGCTGGCCAGGTCGTTGGCGAACTCGCAACCGATCAACCCGGCGCCGATCACAGCCACAGACTTTGTATTCTCCAGGCTCGTATGGAAACGGGTGAAGTCGTCCAGATCATTGACGGACTGTACGTCCTTCGCGCCGTCGCCTTCCATGGGAACGCGGATCGGGTCGGCGCCCCAGGCGATCACCAGGCGTTCAAAGGCGAGGTCAGATCCGTCAGCGAGGCGCAACAGTCGCCGGCCCGGATCGATTCCGGCCACCTCGGAACATGTGCGGATGTCGGCGTTAAGCTCGGCAGCCATCTGCCCGGCGGTCTTGGTCTGCAACTGCGCCGGCGTTTTGCGGTTGGCCAGGGCATTGGAGAGTGCGGGCTTGGTGTAGAAGCCGCCGCCGTCGCGGGTGATCAGTCGTAGCGGCGTCGCACTGTCGAGCTTGCGGAATTCCCGTGCGAGTGTGTACCCGGCCAGACCGGTGCCGAGGATCGTCAGCGGTGCCGGGCCTGTATCGCCATGGACAAGCGTCGGCTCGGCCTGGGCTGCCGGTGTCGTTTCCGGATCGACGGGGACCATCCGGAAGTCACCCTTCCCCGCGCCGCAAACAGGACAGTGCCAGTCTTCCGGCACATCCTCCCAGCGGGTACCGGCGGGGATGCCTTCTTCGGGACATCCCTTGGTCTCGTCGTAAATCCAGCCGCAAATCGCGCACTCGTAGGTTTTCATGGTGAGATATCCGTATCCCGGTCGCTTCGCATACGGCTGCGAATCTCCTAAAGCGACTTGTGCGTTCCGTCGCAGAACGGCGGATTCTTCGTCTCCTTGCAGGCGCAGAAAAACACCTTCTTACTTTCTTCTGCCGTGTATTTCTTCGGTGTGAATTCCGTGCCTTTGTGCGAGCCGTCACAAAATGGTTGTGACTTGCTGCGGCCGCACGCGCACCACCAATAGTCCTTTCCTGGTTCGACATCGACGGGACAGGGGGCCTTGGCGGCGATTTCAGGTTGGCTCATGGATGATTCCTCCTGTAAGTGCGCCGCGAGGAGCGGCGGTGCCGTTTCAGTCTAGCAAAGGGCGATTGTTTCGCCAGGCGTACCTTGATAGCCCGAACGCATCGTTCCAATTGGCTTAATTCATTTGAAACACGAAGGTGAGACACCTACACTTCCGTGGGTACAGCAGCCACGTCAACCATAGGGGGGAATGATCCATGAGCAACGAGAGTAAATGCCCGTTTGCCGCAATGCACGGTTCACGCACGACGGCGAGCATGCAGTCTAATCAGGACTGGTGGCCGAACCAGCTAAATCTCAAAATACTGCACCAGCACGACACGAAGTCGAACCCGCTCGGCAAGGACTTCAACTACGCCGAGGAATTCAAGAAGCTCGACCTGGCCGCGGTGAAGAAGGACCTCGTCGCCCTGATGACGGACTCCCAGGACTGGTGGCCCGCAGACTGGGGGCACTACGGCGGCCTGATGGTGCGCATGGCCTGGCACAGCGCGGGCACCTATCGCATCGCCGACGGGCGCGGTGGCGCCGGCACCGGCAACCAGCGTTTCGCGCCGATCGGCAGCTGGCCGGACAACGTCAACCTCGACAAGGCACGTCGGTTGCTCTGGCCGATCAAGCAGAAATACGGCAACAAGCTCTCCTGGGCCGACCTCCTGATCCTGGCCGGCAACTGCGCCCTCGAATCGATGGGCTTCAAGACTTTCGGCTTCGCCGGCGGACGTGTGGATATCTGGGAACCCGAAGAAGAAATTTTCTGGGGCGCCGAAAGCGAATGGCTGGCGACCAGCGACAAGCCCAACAGCCGCTACTCCGGCGAGCGCGATCTGGACAATCCGCTGGCCGCCGTGCAGATGGGCTTGATCTACGTTAACCCCGAGGGACCGGACGGCAACCCCGACCCGGTCGCCTCCGGTCGCGACGTGCGTGTGACATTCGCCCGCATGGCCATGAACGACGAGGAAACCGTCGCGCTGGTCGCCGGCGGCCATACCTTCGGCAAGTGCCATGGTGCGGGTGATGCGAAACTCGTCGGTCCCGAGCCGGAAGCAGCGCCATTGGAAGAAATGGGACTCGGATGGAAGAACAGTTTCGGCACCGGCAAGGGTGTGCATACCACCAGTAGCGGCATCGAAGGTGCCTGGAAACCGAATCCTACCACCTGGGACAACGGCTACTTCGAGATGCTCTTTGGCTACGAATGGGAACTGGTCAAGAGCCCGGCCGGCGCCAAGCAGTGGCTGGCAAAGGACGTCAAGGAAGAGCACATGATTCCCGACGCGCACGACCCGTCGAAGAAACATCGGCCGATGATGACCACGGCGGATCTCTCGCTGCGCTTCGATCCGATCTACGAGCCGATCGCTCGCCGCTTCCACAAGGATCCGCAAGCCTTCGCCGATGCGTTCGCCCGCGCCTGGTTCAAGCTGACGCACCGCGACCTCGGGCCGCGCTCACGCTACCTCGGGCCGGAAGTTCCGGCCGAAGTGCTGATCTGGCAAGACCCGGTACCGCCAGTCGATCATCCGTTGATCGACGCGAAAGACATCGCCGACCTCAAGGCCAGGGTGCTCGCCTCCGGCCTGTCCTCCGCCGAGCTGGTTTCCACCGCCTGGGCCTCGGCTTCCACTTTCCGCGGTTCGGACAAGCGCGGCGGCGCCAACGGCGCGCGCATCCGCCTGGCCCCGCAGAAGGACTGGGAAGCCAACCAGCCGGCGCAGCTGGCCAAGGTGCTGGCGGCCCTCACGAGCATTCAGTCGGCCTTCAACGCGGCGCAGAGCGGCGGCAAGAAGGTCTCGCTTGCCGACCTGATCGTGCTGGCGGGATGTGCAGCCGTCGAGCAGGCGGCCAAGGCAGCCGGCGTCAGCATCGACGTGCCGTTCAGCCCTGGCCGTACCGACGCGACGCAGGAGCAGACCGACATCGAATCCATCGCCGTGCTCGAACCGCTCGCCGACGGCTTCCGCAACTTCCTCAAGGGGCCGTCAGGCGTACGCCCCGAGGAACGCTTGCTCGACAAGGCGCAACTGCTGACGCTTACCGCACCGGAAATGACGGTGCTGATCGGCGGCATGCGTGCCTTGAACGCCAACAACGGGCAGTCGGCGCACGGGGTTCTCACCAGGCAGCCAGGGGTGCTCAGCAACGACTTCTTCGTTAACCTGGTCGACATGGGCACCGAGTGGAAGCCGACGACCGAGGCGGGCGAGCTCTTCGAAGGGCGTGACCGTGCAACGGGGGCGTTGAAGTGGACCGCAACGCGCGTCGATCTCGTTTTCGGCTCGAACTCGCAGTTGCGCGCACTGGCCGAGGTCTACGCTCAGGACGACGCGAAGGAGAAGTTCGTGTGCGACTTCGTCGCCGCGTGGAACAAGGTGATGAACCTTGACCGGTTCGACCTGAAGTAACGACTCAACGAGCCCCGGCAGGTTCAGGCGCGATCCGCGCAGGCCTCCGGGGCTTTTTCATGCCTTCAGCCCGAGGCGACGCGAAAGCTTGTGCAGATTGCTCGCGTCCACGTCGAGCTGTCGTGCGGCGCGAGCCCAGTTGCCGTTGCAGTTGTGCAGTGCATGCCGGATGAGCTGGCGCTGAAAGGCGTCGACAGCGGTCTTCAGCGGCAGGGGAGAGGCAGCGGGCGTCGCGTCGTCTAGAAGAGCACCCTCTGCCGATTGCGATTCGGCCCCGGACAGTTCCAGGTCGAGCAATTCCGGCTCCAGCGTGACGATCCCGGAACGGTCAGCACCGCGGCTGATGGCGCGCAGCGCTGCGCGGCTGATGACGTGTTCGAGTTCCCGCACATTTCCCGGCCAGGCATAGGAGCACAGGGCGGTTTCGGCGCGCGGAGAAAGACGCAAGCCGCGTACGCCGAACCGGGTGCGGTTGATCTCGAGAAAGCGGCCAGCGAGCAGCAAAACGTCGTTGCCGCGTTCGCGCAGGGGTGGAACCTGCACCGGATAGACGGAAAGCCGGTGGTAAAGATCGGCGCGGAAATGTCCTTCGCGGACGCGGTCGTGCAACTGGCGGTTGGTCGCGGCCACGATCCTGACGTCGGCCTTGTGCGGCTGGTCGGCACCCAGACGCTGAACCTCGCCGTTCTGCAGCGTGCGCAGCAGCTTGGCCTGCACGGGCAGCGGCAATTCGCCGACCTCGTCAAGAAAAAGTGTCCCCCCTTCCGCCGCCTCGATCCGCCCGGCGCGTTCGCCGAACGCGCCGGAGAACGCGCCTTTGACGTGCCCGAACAGTTCGCTTTCGGCCAGCGATTCGGGGAGCGCAGCGCAGTTGACCTGCACCAGCGGTCCGTCGGCGCGTTTCGACGCCCGGTGCAGATGACGGGCGAACAACTCCTTGCCGACACCTGTTTCTCCCAGCAACAAGACAGGTAGTTCCGATTCGGCGACGACATCGAGTTCCTGCATCAGCGCCCTCAGCTGCGGGCTTTGTCCCACGATCTCGATTTCACCTTCGATGGCTGAAGCCGGCGAAGCCGCGTTCTGGAGGGGGCGTCCAAAACGCAGACGGCGGTTTTCTTCCTCGAGCCAGGAAATGCGCAGAGTCAATTCCACCATGAGGGCCGTTTGTGCCAGTTCATCCTGCGCCGCTTTGTCGAAAACGTTGCCGCGCAGCGCATCGAGCGTCAGCGCACCCCAAAGGTCGCCGTTCAGTGACAGGTGGATTCCCATGCAGTCATGCACCGGCAACGGCTTGCCGGGATGCTGGTCGAGCAAGCCATCGTACGGGTCGGGCAGCGGGCTGCCAGGCGGGAAGCGAACGACCGCCCGGCTCGCCAGAATCTCCGCCAGGCGTGGGTGCTGGGGCAGCAGAAAGTGACGGCCGAGTGTTTCATGCGCCAACCCGGCAATGGCGACCGGGCGCAAGCCATCCCCCTCGGCCTTCAACAAGCCGACCGCACCACAGCCGAAATGCCGGCGTACGGCATTGACCAGGTGCTGCAACCGGACTGCCTGCGGCGCTTCGGTGACGAGATCGGCGACGAGGTCAGTGATCGGGAACGTTGTAGTCATGGTGAAAAATACCTATTTTGAGGTAGTTAAGACCATAGAAGGATAAGGTAAAAATTACCAAAAAAACAATAATTATCGTTAAATCAGTGAATTGCAAACAGGCACGGCGATTGCAGTACACAGGTCACTAACCCACCACACCAAGGTAATTGCCATGAACCTGCTTGAACAACCCATCGGACAACTCGCTTGCGCGCTCCCCGGCTCGACCCGGATTTTTCACGAGCACAAACTCGATTTCTGCTGTGGCGGACACAAGACGCTGCGCGAGGCGGCCGAAAAGCGCGGAGTCAACCTTCAGACCCTGGTCGATGAACTCAGTCCTCTCCAGAGCCTCGGCGCGTCCGACCGCGATTGGCGCGCCGCGCCGGCGTCGGAGCTGATCGATTACATCCTGCGGCGTTTTCACGAACGTCATCGCCAAGATGTTCCCGAGTTGATCCGCCTCGCCCGGCGCGTCGAGGAAGTGCATGGCGATCGCCCGGATTGCCCGACCGGCCTGGCCGATCATCTCGAACTCATGTTCGAGGAACTGCTCAGCCACATGATGAAGGAAGAACAGATACTCTTCCCGATGCTGCTCGAAGGGAATGACCACATGGCCCGCTCGCCGATCGCGGTCATGCGCTCCGAGCACGACCAGCACGGCGAAGCGCTGGCCGGACTGGAAAGCCTGACCAACGACATGACCGGGCCCGCCGATGCCTGCAATACCTGGCGCGCGCTTTTTACGGGTTTGCGGCAATTGCGGGAAGACCTGATGCAACACATTCACCTTGAAAACAACATTCTGTTCCTCAACGTCGAACGGCGCACTTGAGTCGGATTTTGAGGTGCTACCCCGGTGTTTAGCCGGGGCGAGTACCGGGCGTATTTTGTGTCTCGCCCGGTCGCGGCTTGATTCGGGACGAAAAAATCTCGTGGCTTGGTGGCTTTGGTAGTCTCGGAAATTGTCTTTTTGTTTCGCACTCCAAAGCGAACATAGTCTGCGCTATTCGCGCCAGATCCAGTTGTGAATTGCCTCGTCGGTATGCTCGTCCTGTTGTACGAACTGTTCCAGCAGACGGAGTGAGCGAACATTGTTCGCACGTTTCTGCGCCAGCGTTGCGGCGTCGTTAGGGCCTTCGTCAAAAGTATGACCGCGCATGCTAAGGCTCTGAGGACTCAACTGGCGGCTGCGGAACAGTACGCGCCGCTTGGCTCCGGGTACTGCCGCCTCCGGAATTTCCAGCGACTTGGCACAACCGTCTTCAGGTTTGTGGCGGGGGAAACAAAAAAGCGCCCCGAAAGGCGCTTGATTGCTTGCTGCTTGGCGGAGACGGAGGGATTCGAACCCTCGATACAGGTTTATGCCCGTATGCTCCCTTAGCAGGGGAGTGCCTTCGACCTCTCGGCCACGTCTCCGGAAGGGCGCGATGATAGCCTTTCCGAACCTTCTGGTCAAACGGAAAAGCGATTCTTTATTCCCCTTGCTCCAGTCCGAAAGCTTTGTGCAGAACGCGTACGGCCAGTTCCAGGTATTTTTCCTCGACGACCACGGAAATCTTGATTTCGGAGGTGGAGATCATCTGGATATTGATGCCCTCTGCCCCCAGGACATTGAACATCTTGCTGGCTACGCCCGGGTGGGAGCGCATGCCAACACCGACTGCGGAAACCTTGCAGATCTTGTTGTCGCCTACAACACCACGGGCACCGAGTTTCTCCCCTGATGCCTTGAGAATGTCCATGGCCTTGGCATATTCGCTACGGTTCACCGTGAACGAGAAGTCGGTGGTGCCGTCGTGCCCGATGTTCTGGATGATCATGTCAACATCGATGTTGGCGTCGGCAATCGGCCCCAGAACCTGATAGGCGATACCCGGGCGGTCGGGGATGCCGAGCACCGTCAGCTTTGCCTCGTCGCGATTGAAGGCGATACCGGAAATAATGGGTTGTTCCATTTGCTTGTCTTCCTCAACAGTAATCAGAGTACCTTCGCCTTCGTCCTGGAAGCTGGAAAGTACGCGCAGTTTCACTTTGTATTTGCCGGCAAATTCGACGGAACGAATCTGCAACACTTTCGACCCGAGGCTGGCCATCTCCAGCATTTCCTCGAAGGTGATCGTGTCGAGTTTTCGTGCGGCCGGTTCGACGCGCGGGTCGGTGGTGTAGACGCCGTCAACATCAGTGTATATCTGGCATTCGTCAGCTTTCAGCGCGGCGGCGAGGGCGACAGCCGATGTGTCCGAGCCGCCACGGCCCAAGGTCGTGATATTTCCTTCTTCATCCGCGCCCTGGAAACCTGCGACGACGATGACGTGATCGTCAGCCAGGTCCTTGCGGATTTTTTGATCGTCGATTTGCAGGATGCGAGCCTTTGTGAAGGTGCTGTCAGTGAGCACTCTTACCTGGGGGCCTGTGTAGCTTTTGGCTTTCAGGCCTTCCTCTTTAAGGGCCATGGCCAACAAGCCGATCGTTACTTGTTCCCCGGTCGAGGCGATCACGTCGAGTTCCCGAGGGTCTGGAGCCGTCGAGATCTCTTTCGCCAAAGCGATAAGCCGGTTGGTTTCGCCGGACATTGCCGAAGGAACCACGATGATGTCATGCCCCTGAGCTTTCCAGCGGGCAACCCTTTTGGCAACGTTTTTGATCCGGTCCGTTGATGCAACCGACGTGCCTCCAAACTTCTGAACTATCAGTGCCATGCACAATCCCAGCGGTAAATGCGAACGTCGGGAATTCTAACGTACCAGTTATTTGAGACACAAGGCAATTTGCGGGTTTGAAACGAGTCTGGCATTTGCCCAAAACGCATTAATAAATGCCACTTGCAATTGCATATGTTCATGTTCTATACTGGCGGCAATATAACGAAAGTTATATATCCAAGGTTTGGAGTGAATCGAGGCCTGGTTGAAGATGCTTGGCCTGTTTGGGGTGTCAGGACATATGAAAGGACTGCTATGAGCACCGTGAAAGCGAATGAAAAAGCCATCGAGCCACGCGAGATTCGCCGCAAGCTCGGTTTGAATCAGCAACAGTTCTGGTCGAAGATCGGGGTGACGCAGAGTGGCGGGTCACGCTATGAGAGCGGACGGAACATGCCGCGCCCGGTCCGCGAGTTGTTGCGACTGGTCCACGTAGAGCAGGTGGATATTCAGCGCGTTAAAAAGGAAGATGTCGAGATCATCGACTATCTCAAGAGCGAAGATCCTGACCTTTACAAGACCCTGAAGAAATCGGCGAAGGCCAAGAAGAAAGCGGCCTGATACCTCTTGGTGTCACGGGGTTGCAATGACCTCGATTCCCGTTTCCGCAATACGGCGGGCATAGGCAGAAAGGCTTTCGGCGTTAAGCGCCGAAAGCCTTTCTGCTGCAGGCTGAAGGGATGGTCGGGCCAGGCTGTAAAGCAGCACTCCCCGGATTTCGTTTTTTGCCGAAGTGACGAGTTCAAGGTAGGCCTGGAATTCCTGTTCGTCAATGCTCTGGCCGTCAATTGCAAAAAAGCAGGTTTGTACCCAGGTCGGCGCGAGTTTTGCGCATGCAATGAGCGCTTTCCTTGTCTTCTCGGGAGTGGTCGTTATTCCGTTGACCAGGCGCACTCCCGTTTGTGATCCCCGGTCGATCTTGAACCAGACCTCCCCGCCACGTTCCCCTATTCGTGCGATTCCTTCGCGAACGTATGCTCTGTGCAACAGGCTGCCATTCGTGATCAGTCGCAGCCGAACCGTGGCTGACAGGCCGAAGTCGTCGAGTGCGCGTCCGGCGATGCTTACGGCCTCAGGAAAGACCGATGCGCTGGTCGGTTCTCCGTTTCCGGAGAAGGCGATGTCCACGAGTGTTCTTGCCCCTGCCGGGGCGTTTCGGAGGAGAAAGTCTCCCGATGTGGCGTTTGTGAGGAAAAGCCTGAGTTCCGATTCCAGAAGTCGGAGATCAATTTCTGGTGCGGTGCCTCGGGTGAGGTTGGGGACCTGGCAATAGAGGCAGGCCCAGTTGCACGCGTTGTTGGTATTCAGGTTGATGCCGACGGAGACGCCTCCGGCTCTCCGGGAGATGACCGGATAGACGTATTTCATCCCGGCGCTGTTCCGGCTGTGGTCGTTGATGCTCAGGGTTGCGGGCATGTTCTGTTGTGTCGAGGAAAGTGCTCCAAGCCACGATGATATAATCTGGCGCGAATTTTTTCCCGAGAAAGTCATGCGCATTACCCGTCGTCTAGAATTCGATGCCGGTCACCGGATCCCCGATCACAAAAGCCAGTGCAGGCATCTGCATGGGCATCGCTACGTGCTTGAGGTGACTCTTTCCGGTGGAATTATCCGGAGCGCAGGAGATCCGGCGAACGGCATGGTCATGGACTTCTCGGATGTGAAGGCTCTGGCCCGCAGGCATGTCGTAGACCTCTGGGATCACGCATTTCTGGTCTATGCCGGGGATGCGCCGGTGGTAGGGTTTCTGGCGTCCTTGCCGGAACACAAGACGGTCGTTCTGGATTGTATTCCCACGGCCGAGAATCTCGCTGAGACTGCTTTCCGCATCCTTGATGCCGTATATCTCGATGTCTACGGGAACCAGTTGCGCCTGGAGCAGGTGCGTCTCTATGAAACACCAAACTGCTGGGCCGATGCGATACGCAAGTAGGGTCTGGCAAGTCCTTGATGGATGTCAGACCAGTTTTACGGTGTGCATCAGATAGTTAACGGCAGTATCGTTTCCGAGCGAATATTCCCTGCTGAGCGGGTTGTATGTCATGCCAATGAGTTCGTCCGGTTGAAGGCCGACGCTCTTTGCCCATCGCGCCAGTTCTGATGGTTTGATGAATTTGGCGTAATCGTGGGTTCCTTTGGGAAGCATGCGAAGGATGTACTCGGCACCGAGTATCGCCAGGACGTAGGCTTTCAGGTTGCGGTTGATCGTGGAAAAGAACACGTGTCCGGACGGTTTTGCCAGCGCAGCGCAGGCGGCGATTGTGCTGGCAGGATTGGGGACGTGTTCGAGCATTTCCATGCAAGTGACCACGTCGAACGTGCCGGCAGCTTGGGTAGCCAGTTCTTCCGCAGAGATCATTCGGTAGTCTACTTTTTTGCCGCTTTCGAGGAGGTGTAGCCTTGCTACGCCGAGCGCCTTTTCCGAGAGATCGATTCCCGTCACGCTGGCTCCCGCATCGGCCATGCTCTCGGCCAGAATGCCTCCGCCGCAACCGATGTCCAGCACGCGTTTTCCTTTCAACTGGGCTTGATTGTCGATCCAGTTCAATCGCAATGGATTGATATCATGCAGGGGGCGAAATTCGCTTTGAGGATCCCACCAGCGGTGGGCGAGCTGGCTGAATTTCTCGAGTTCGTGCGGGTCGGCGTTATGCATTTTTCGTCAGCTTCGCAAATGGATCGAAATAAAAAAGCCCTGCCGAAGCAGGGCTTTTCCAGTGACGTGCAGTATTACTTCTTGGTGCCGATGATTTCGATGTCGACACGACGGTCAGGCTGCAGGCAGGCAATAACCTTGGCGCTCTTCGGTCCCTTGCACTGATCGGGCTTGGTGACCGGCTGCTTGCTGCCCTTGCCTTCGGTGTAGATGCGATTGGCCGGGATGCCCTTGGCAACCAGGTAGTCCTTGACCGAAGCGGCGCGCTTCTCGGACAGCTTCTGGTTGTAGGCGGCGCTGCCGATACGGTCGGCGTGACCAACTGCGATGACGACTTCAAGAACGAGCTGTTGCGATTTTGCAACAACGTCGTCGAGCTTGGCCTTGCCTTCCGGACGGAGGGTTGCCTTGTTGAAGTCGAACAGGGCGTCGGCAGCGACGGTTACCTTTTCGCGAGCCGGGGCGGCGGCAGGCTTGGCGGCGGGCTTGGCAGCCGGGGCGGGAGTTGCCTTCGGCTCGCAGACTTCCTTCGGCAGGAGGTCCTTGTCGCACTTGCAGCCGGCCGGATCCTTGGCGGCAGCGGCCGGGGTCCAGAAGTTGGTGCGCCAGCAGAGGCCGAACGGATCCATCACGACTTCGCCGCGGCCATCGATGGCGTAAACGCGATCAACAGCTTGGGCTTGCGCCAACGAGGCGCAGAGACCAAGGGTAGCGGCCACCAAGGCCATCACGGAATGTTTTGCTGTTTTATTCATCTTGATTCACCTCGTTAGTTAGAGCCAGCGGAATTGTCCGGTCGGCCGGTTCATTGTTGAAAATACTAGGTCGAGCATTTTACGGACGGATTTGATTCTGCCATAAAGCCGCGAGATTTTTCAACTCGATTTCTCCGCCGGAAAGCAGCAATCCGTCGCAAACACGAGCCTTCCCAGCTACCCAAACGTCTGATACATGCTCACGTCCTGCCGAATAAGCAAGAAGTGATGCTGGATCGTAGCACGGGGCCAGTGCTGCGTCATCAACTCTAACGGCGCACAAGTCCGCAGCCTTGCCGATCTCTATGCTGCCAATTTCCCTTTCCAGTCCGAGAGCCTTCGCGCCTCCCAGGGTGGCCATTCTCAGGGATTGATGGGCGTCAATGGTATCGGCGCGACCGCTGCTCCCCTTCGCGAGGAGTGATGCGAGGTGCAGTTCCCTGAGAATGTCCAGGCGGTTGTTGCTTGCTGCGCCATCCGTCCCCAGTCCGACATTGACACCGTTTTCGACGAGTTCGGTGAGCGGGCAGATTCCGCTGGCGAGCTTGAGGTTTGAAGTGGGGCAGTGTGCGACGGAGGCGCCGTTATCTGCGAGAAGGGTGATTTCTTCGGCGGTGAGATGTACGGCGTGTACTGCTATCAATGCCGGTCCGAGTATTCCCAGGTCATGAAGGCGCCGGATCGGGCGCATGCCGTATTGGCTGGTGCTCTCTTCTATCTCCTCGCGGGTTTCATGGACGTGGAGATGGATCGGTATGTCGCATTGTTCTGCCAATGTGAGAACTCGGGAGAAGCTTCGGTTGCTTACCGTGTAGGGGGCATGCGGCGCCAGGCAGAAACTGATCAGCGGGTTGTCGCGAAATTCGTCGCGTACAGCCAGTCCTTTGGACAGGTAGTCCTCGCAGTCTGCCGCATAGGCGCTTGGGGAGTCGATCGCGATGAGGCCGATGGCTGCGCGCATGCCCATGCGCAATGCGGCTTTGGCGGCTGCTTGCGGGAAGAAGTACATGTCGTTGAAGCAGGTGACGCCGGAGCGGAGCATTTCCGCGCAGCCCAGCAGCGTCCCGTCATGCACGAACTGGGCCGAAACGTGTTTTGCTTCGGCGGGCCAGATGTGGTCGTGCAGCCAGTCCATTAGCGGCAGGTCGTCCGCCAGGCCGCGCAGGAGCGTCATGGCCGCGTGCGTGTGAAGGTTGATCAGGCCGGGAATCAGGATGTGGTCGTGCAGGCGCACGGTCTCTTTTGCTGCATAACGCGATCGCGCTTCCGTGTGTTGCAAAATTGCAACAATTCTTCCTTCGTGCACCGCGACCGCGTGCTTTTCCAGAACGGTTCCGGCGGGTTCGACCGGAATGATCCACTTGGCTTCTATGAGGAGGTCAATTGGAACAGCTGAATGCATGAGAGAACGCCTTTCGGTATCAAATGTGTCGGGTCGGGAGCCTCAAGAGGCCGCGTGCTAGAATTACCTGTTTCTCAGAACGACAACAAGACCGACCCGAGCGTCAGGGGCTGCCGCATCACCGGTGATCAAATTGGAACAGACCGTGGAAACCTTCGCAAAAGAAACACTTCCCATCAGTCTCGAAGACGAGATGCGTCGTTCGTATCTCGATTATGCGATGAGCGTCATCGTCGGGCGCGCGCTGCCGGATGCCCGTGATGGTTTGAAGCCGGTTCATCGCCGTGTCCTGTTTGCCATGCACGAGCTGGGCAACGACTGGAACAAGGCGTACAAGAAGTCGGCGCGTATTGTCGGTGACGTGATCGGTAAATACCATCCGCACGGCGACACGGCGGTCTACGACACGATCGTGCGCATGGCGCAGGATTTTTCGTTGCGCTACATGCTGGTCGATGGCCAGGGCAATTTCGGGTCGATCGACGGCGACAACGCGGCGGCGATGCGTTACACGGAAGTGCGCATGGCGCGCATCGGGCATGAATTGCTGGCCGATATCGACAAGGAAACCGTCGATTTCGGGCCGAACTACGACGGTTCCGAGCAGGAGCCGCTGATTCTGCCGGCGCGTATCCCGAACCTCCTGATCAACGGTTCGTCGGGCATCGCCGTGGGCATGGCGACGAACATCCCGCCGCACAACATCAATGAAGTGATCGACGGCTGTCTGGCACTGCTGCACCACCCCGAGATGACGGTCGACGAGCTGATCGAGATCATCCCGGCGCCGGATTTCCCGACGGCCGGCATCATCTATGGCGTATCCGGCGTGCGTGAGGGGTATCAGACCGGGCGCGGACGCGTGGTGATGCGCGCCCGCACGCATTTCGAGGACATCAAGGGCAGCAACGACCGGCAGGCCATCATCGTCGATGAACTGCCGTATCAGGTAAATAAGCGGTCCTTGTTGGAAAAGATCGGCGAACTGGTCAACGACAAGCGGATCGAGGGTATTGCCGACCTGCGCGACGAGTCGGACAAGTCCGGCATGCGCGTGGTGATCGAACTCAAGCGCAACGAGGTGCCGGAAGTCGTCCTGAACTGCCTGTACAAGCAGACGCAGTTGCAGGACACCTTCGGCATGAACATGGTTGCTCTGGTCGATGGGCAGCCGCGCTTGCTCAACCTCAAGCAGATGCTCGACTGCTTCCTTTCGCACCGGCGCGAAGTCATCACCCGCCGCACGGTTTTCGAGTTGCGCAAGGCGCGTGAGCGGGCGCACATCCAGGAAGGCCTGGCGGTGGCACTCGACAATGTCGACGAGATCATCGCCTTGATCAAGGCTTCGCCGACGCCGGCCGATGCGCGCCGTGGCCTGATGTCGCGGCTCTGGCAGTCGGCGACGGTGGGCGAAATGCTGCAGCGCGCCGCGCTCGACGCCACGCGTCCTGAAGGTCTGGCGCTGGAGTACGGCCTGTCGAAGAGCGGCTACCTGCTGTCCGAGGCGCAGGCCCAGGCCATTCTTGAACTCCGCTTGCAGC
Source organism: Gammaproteobacteria bacterium (assembly GCA_029289235.1). Lineage (GTDB taxonomy): Bacteria > Pseudomonadota > Gammaproteobacteria > Burkholderiales > Rhodocyclaceae > Propionivibrio. The sequence goes on along the minus strand of JARFTZ010000058.1, from coordinate 25,524 downwards.
GGCTGACCGGCCTCGAACGCGACAAGATCGTCGGCGACTTTGCCGAACTGCTTGAGAAGATCGCCGACCTGATGGATATCCTGGCGCGTCCGGAGCGTATTACCGAAATCATTGCCGAGGAGCTTGAACAGATCCGGGCGCAGTTTGGCGACAAGCGTCGTTCGGAGATCGTCCTGGATACGCAGGACCTCGGGATCGAGGACTTCATCACGCCACAGGACATGGTGGTGACGTTGTCGCATTCCGGCTACATCAAGTCGCAGCCGCTCGCCGATTACCGGGCGCAGCGGCGCGGCGGGCGCGGCAAGCAGGCGGCGAGCGTCAAGGAAGACGATTTCGTCGACCATCTGTTTACTGCCAACACCCACGATTACATCCTCTGTTTCTCCAGTCGCGGGCGTCTCTACTGGCTCAAGGTTTACGAAGTTCCGCAAGGCGCCCGGACCGGGCGCGGCAAGCCGATCGTCAACATGTTCCCGCTTGAAGAAGGGGAAAAGATCAGCGCCATCCTGCCGATCAAGGAGTTCGTCGAGGACCGCTTCGTCTTCATGTGCACGGCGCAGGGGACGGTCAAGAAGACCCCGCTTTCGGACTTCTCCAATCCGCGCAAGGCCGGCATCATCGCCGTGGCGCTCGACGATGGGGATTACCTGATCGGCGCGGAAGTGACCAACGGCACGCAGGACATCGTGCTCGTTTCAGACGCCGGCAAGGCGATCTGGTTCGACGAGGAAGATGTCCGGCCGATGGGCCGCACGGCGCGCGGCGTGCGCGGGATGAAGCTGGGCGAGGGGCAGCAGGTGCTGTCGCTTCTCGTCGCCGACAACCATCAGGAAACCGTGCTGGTGGCAACGGAAAACGGTTTTGGCAAGCGCACGGTGCTGGCCGATTTCCGCCACTCCGGCCGCGGCACGCAGGGCGTGATCGCCATTGCCGCCAGCGAACGCAACGGCAAGGTCGTTGCCGCCCGCCTGGTCAAGGACGAAGACGAAATCATGCTGATCACCACCGGCGGCGTCCTGATCCGGACGCGGGTCGCGGAAATCCGTGAGCTTGGCCGGGCAACACAGGGGGTGACCCTGATCGCGCTCGACGAGGGTGAAAAACTCGCCGGCCTGGAAAAGGTGGTCGAATCCGATGACGATCCGGAAAATGGTAACGGCCATGAAAATGACCATGAGAGCGGCCCGGAAGGGACGCCGGAGGCGGAGTGATTCGGCGGCATCGTTTTTCCGGGATTTTATTGACAAGAGATTGCCTGCATTGAAATGAGCGACGACCTCAAGACCGAACTTGCCGTCGTGCGCGGCGAAATCGACGCCATCGACGCACAACTGCTCGATCTGCTCAACCGTCGTGCGCGTTGTGCGCAAAAGGTCGGCGAGATCAAGGCGGCGCACGGCGACGCCGGTTTCATTTACCGGCCGGAACGCGAGGCGCAGGTATTGCGGCGCGTCCAGGAGATGAATCAGGGGCCGTTGCCCAGCGAAAGCGTTACCTGGTTCTTCCGCGAGGTCATGTCGGCCTGCCTCTCGCTGGAGAAGCCGCTGGGCGTGGCATTTCTCGGGCCGCTGGGTACGTTCTCGGAGAGCGCGGCGACCAAGCATTTCGGTCACGCGGCGCGATTGTCGCCACAAGGATCTATCGACGACGTGTTCCGCGAGGTCGAGGCCGGTCATGCCGATTTTGCCGTCGTGCCGGTGGAAAATTCGACCGAGGGGGCGATCGGGCGGACTCTGGACCTGCTGATGTCCTCGCCGCTGAAAGTGTGCGGCGAGGTCGTCCTGCGCATTCATCAGCATCTGCTGTCGAAGGAGCCGTCGCTCGACGCGATCGGCAAGGTCTATTCGCACGCCCAGTCGCTGGCGCAATGCCACGAGTGGCTCAACCGCTCCTTGCCGAACGCGCAACGCATTCCGGTCGGCAGTAACGCGCAGGCCGCGCAACTGGCGGCTGCGGAACCCGGCGCCGCGGCGCTGGCCGGCGAGGCGGCGTCGCAGCGCTACGACTTGCCGATGCTGGTCAGCAACGTCGAGGACGAGCCGAACAACACGACACGCTTCATCGTTCTCGGGCGGCAGGAGAGCGGGGCGTCGGGGCGCGACAAGACGTCATTGATCATGTCGGCGCCCAATCGCACCGGTTCGCTTTGTGAGCTCCTCGTGCCGTTGTCCGAGGCGGGCGTATCGATGACCCGCCTGGAGTCGCGACCGGCCCGCCACACCCTGTGGGAATACGTCTTCTACGTCGATATCGAAGGGCACAAGGATGAGCCGGTGGTGGCGAAGGCGCTCGCCGAGCTGGCCGGCCGGGCGGCCTATCTGAAGGTGCTTGGTTCGTACCCTGTCGCCGTCTATTGATCAACCTGTTATGTGAGGTTCCGCATGTCCATCTGCGATCAGTCGTTACCGTATGTCCGCGCCATTTCGCCCTATCAGCCCGGCAAACCGATTACCCAGCTGGCTCGGGAGATGGGTATCCCCGTCGAGCGGATCATCAAGCTGGCGTCCAACGAGAACCCGCTCGGGATGAGCCCGAAGGCGCGGGCGGCGATGGAAAGGGCGGCGGCCACGCTGGAGCGCTATCCGGACGATTTCGAACTCAAGGCGGCGGTTGCCGGGCACACCGGGTTCGGCATGGAGCGCATCGTCCTTGGCAACGGCTCCAACGATCTGCTCGACATGGCGGCGCGGGTTTTTCTTGCGCCGGGGCGGTCCACCGTATTCTCGCAGCACGCCTTCGCCGTCTATCCGCTGGCCTCGTTGTCAGTGGGTGCCGAACTGATCGCCGTTCCTGCCAAGGATTTCGGCCACGATCTCGACGCGATGCGCGCTGCGATCCGGCCCGATACGCGTCTGATCTGGATCGCCAACCCGAACAACCCGACCGGAACCTTCGTGCCGTATCCGCAGTTGAAGGCCTTCATGCAGTCGATCCCCGCCGACGTCGTGGTGGTGCTGGACGAGGCGTACAACGAGTATCTGCCGCCTGACGTTCGTGAAGATTCGAAAGAATGGCTGGCCGAATTTCCCAACCTGCTGATTACGCGGACCTTCTCCAAGATCTACGGGCTGGCTGGTTTGCGTATTGGCTATGGGCTGGCCTCACCCGAGATCGCCGACCTGATGAATCGCGTCCGGCAGCCGTTCAACTGCAACAATCTGGCGCTGGCTGCTGCGAGGGCCGCGTTGGGTGACCATGAATTCGTGGCGCGCAGCCAGGAACTCAATCGCGCGGGGATGACGCAATTGACCGAGGGTTTTTCAAGGCTCGGTTACGAATACATTCCTTCCTGCGGGAATTTCGTCGCGTTTCGGGCGGGGGACGCCGCCACGGTTAACCAGAAGCTGCTCAAGCAGGGCGTGATTGTTCGTCCGGTGGCTGGTTACGGGATGCCCGAATGGCTGCGGGTGACCATCGGCACCGAGGCGGAGAACCGCCAGTTCCTAGATGCCCTCGAAAAGGCGCGCGGATGAGAGCGAACGAATGAGTGCGGAGCCCGAGTTCGGCAAGGTTGTTGTCTTTGGCGTCGGGCTGATTGGCGGCTCGTTCGCGCTGGGGTTGAAGGCTGCGGAGCAGGTGGGCGAGGTGGTCGGTTTCGGTCGAAGTGTTGCGACCCTGACTCAGGCGCTCGACTTGGGCATCATTGACCGCGTCGGCGCCAATCCGGGGCAGGAGGTGGCTGATGCCGACCTCGTGCTGATTGCTTCGCCCGTCGGGCAAATGCCCGAAATCATGGCGCGGATTGCCCCCTATATCGGTCCGGAAACGGTGGTGACCGACGGTGGCAGCACCAAGGCGGATGTGGTTTCCGCCGTGCGCGAGCACTTCGGCGGCAAGGCCGGGCAGTTCGTTCCGGCGCATCCGATCGCCGGTGCCGAGAATAGCGGCGCGGCGGCGGCGCGCGCAGATTTGTACCGCGATAAGAAAGTAGTGCTCACGCCGCTGCCGGAGAATCCGGTCCTCAGCGTTGCCCGGGTGCGATCGGCCTGGGAATGGTGTGGCGCGCAGATCTTTGAACTGAAACCGGAAGAGCATGACCGGGTTTTTGCCGCGGTCAGCCACCTCCCGCATCTGTTGTCATTCGCCCTCGTGCATGACCTGGCCATTCGCGAGAACAGCGACCTGTTCTTTACTTTCGCCGCCAGCGGCTTCCGTGATTTCACCCGTATCGCCGCGAGTCATCCCGAGATGTGGCGGGATATCTGTCTGGCCAATCGCGTCGCGCTGCTCGATGAACTTGATCGCTACCGCGCGCAACTCGACGAGTTGCGCGGTGCGCTGGCCGGTGGCGACGGTGCCGTGCTGGAGAAGACTTTCGAAGTGGCGCGCTCGGCGCGTCGCGCCTGGGATGGAAGCAAGAGCAAATGAACACGCCTGAATTCATCGATCTACCCGAGGTGTTGTCGGCTGGCGGTAGCGTCCGCCTGCCGGGTTCAAAGAGCATCTCCAACCGGGTCTTGCTGCTCTCGGCGCTGGCCGCGGGAGATACCGAGGTGCGCGACCTGCTCGAATCCGACGATACGGAGCGCATGCGTGAAGCGCTGTCGGCACTTGGTGTCGATATGCATTCGCTTGGAAACAATGCCTGGCTTATCAAGGGTGTTGGCGGGACGTTTCCGAACAAGCAGGCGGACCTGTTTCTCGGCAACGCCGGCACGGCGTTTCGCTCGCTGACCGCGGTGCTCGCCTTGAGCGGCGGGACGTACGCCGTGTCGGGCGTTCCACGCATGCACGAACGGCCGATCGGCGATCTTGTCGACGCGCTGCGGCAACTGGGCGCCGACATCGGTTATGTCGGCAGCGAAGGCTTTCCGCCACTGACCATCCGCCCGGCGACGATCCGTTCCGGTGGCGTTGTCCGTGTCCGCGGCGACGTGTCCAGCCAGTTCCTGACCGGGGTGTTGATGGCCTTGCCGCTGACCGGCGTGGAGACCACGGTCGAAGTCGTCGGCGAGTTGATTTCCAAGCCCTATATCGAGATTACGCTGGCGATGATGGCTCGCTTCGGCGTGCAGGTGCGGCGCGACGGCTGGCAGCGCTTCATTGTGCCGGCTGGTTCGGTCTATCGCTCACCCGGTACGATATATGTCGAGGGTGACGCGTCGTCGGCGTCGTACTTCCTGGCGCTTGGAGCGATTGGAGGCGGGCCGCTGCGCGTCGAAGGCGTCGGCGAGACATCGGTCCAGGGTGACGTTCGCTTTGCCGATGCGCTCGCACAAATGGGCGCCCGGATTTCCATGGGGCCGAACTGGATCGAGGCCGGCGCACCAGTAAATGGCCGGCTGCGCGGCATCGATCTCGACTGTAATCACATTCCTGACGCGGCGATGACGCTGGCGACGACGGCGCTGTTCGCCGACGGAGTGACGACGCTCAGGAACATCGCCAGCTGGCGGGTCAAGGAAACCGACCGGATCGCTGCGATGGCAACCGAGTTGCGCAATCTCGGCGCGAAGGTGGACGAGGGGGCTGATTTGCTGCGCATCGAGCCGCCGGCGTCGTTCGTTGCGCCGCATGCCGGTATCGATACCTACGACGACCATCGCATCGCGATGTGTTTCTCGCTGGCCGCCTGTGGCGTGCCGGTGCGGATCAACGATCCGGGATGCGTGGCCAAGACGTTTCCCGAATACTTCGCGCGCTTTGCCGAGGTGACGCGCGCGGTGCCGGTGATCGCCATCGACGGGCCGTCGGCCTCCGGCAAGGGAACGATCGCCGCGCGGGTGGCGGCCGAACTCGGCTGGCATTATCTGGACTCTGGCGCAATCTACCGCCTGACCGCGCTGGCCGCGCAGCGTGCCGGCGTAGCGTGGGACGATGAGCCGGCGCTCGCGCGAATCGCCGCGGAACTCGACGTCGAGTTCGGCGAGGACTCGATCCGGCTGTCCGGTGAGGAAGTCGGCGACGCCATTCGTCTTGAGGAAATTTCCATTGGCGCTTCGCGTGTCGCCGCGCTGCCATCGGTACGTCAGGCCTTGTTGTTCCGGCAACGGCTGTTCCGCCGCGCGCCCGGGCTGGTCGCCGACGGGCGGGATATGGCCTCCGTGGTCTTCCCCGATGCGCAGACCAAAATCTTCCTCACCGCAAGCGTCGAGGTGCGCGCGCAAAGGCGCTATAAGCAGTTGATCGACAAAGGAATCGCTGCTAACATTGCTCCTCTTTTGCTGGACTTGCGTGAACGCGACTTGCGCGACAGCCAACGTAGCGTGGCGCCATTGCAGCAAAGTGAAGGAGCCCACCTGCTCGACACGACGGAACTGACCATCGCCCAGACCGTGGCGCAAGTTCTCGAATGGAGCCGGCAGGCCTGATAGCAGCAAAGGCGGTGCGGCAGCCATGCCGGGCCGCTTCGGTGTCGCTGTTGCCGTTTCCCGGTTTGCAGCGATGTTGATCAACTAACCCGCAAATGCGGTAACCCCCAATTTCTTTATGTCAGCCAATCCCACCATGCAGGAAAGTTTTGCCGATCTCTTCGAGGCCAGCCTCAACCGCCAGGAAATGCGTCAAGGCGAGGTCATCACCGCGTCGGTCGTGCGTATCGATCAGAATTTCGTCGTCGTCAATGCCGGACTGAAGTCCGAGAGCTATATCGACCGCAGCGAATTCCTCAGCGACGCCGGTGAAATCGAAGTCAATGTCGGCGACTTCGTTCAGGTCGCCATCGAACAGCTGGAGAACGGTTTCGGCGAAACCCGCCTCTCCCGCGAGCGTGCCAAGCGCGTCGCCGCCTGGAACGCGCTCGAAATGGCGCTGAACGACGGTTCGCTGGTCACCGGCACGATCACCGGCAAGGTCAAGGGCGGTCTCACCGTCATGACCAACAGCGTCCGCGCCTTCCTGCCCGGTTCCCTGGTTGACATGCGTCCGGTCAAGGACACCACCCCGTACGAAGGCAAGACCTACGAGTTCAAGGTCATCAAGCTCGACCGCAAGCGCAACAACGTCGTCGTCTCGCGTCGTGCCGTGCTCGAAGCCACGGCCGGTGAAGAGCGCGAAGCACTGCTCGCCAACCTCAAGGAAGGCAGCATCGTCAAGGGCATCGTCAAGAACATCACCGACTACGGCGCCTTCGTCGACCTCGGTGGCATCGACGGCCTGCTGCACATCACCGACCTGGCCTGGCGCCGTGTCCGTCACCCGTCGGAAGTGCTGGCGGTCGGCGATGAAGTGCAGGCCAAGATCCTCAAGTTCGACCAGGACAAGAACCGCGTCTCGCTCGGCCTCAAGCAGCTCGGCGAAGACCCGTGGGTCGGCATCGCCCGCCGCTACCCGCAAGGCACCCGCCTGTTCGGCAAGGTCACCAACCTGACCGACTACGGCGCATTCGTGGAAATCGAGCAGGGCATCGAAGGTCTGGTGCACGTCTCGGAAATGGACTGGACCAACAAGAACGTCCATCCGTCGAAGGTCGTCCAGCTCGGCGACGAAGTCGAAGTCATGATCCTCGAAATCGACGAAGAGCGTCGTCGCATCTCGCTGGGCATGAAGCAGTGCGTGGCCAATCCGTGGGATGACTTCGCGATGAACCACAAGAAGGGCGACAAGGTGAAGGGCGCCATCAAGTCGATCACCGACTTCGGCGTGTTCATCGGCCTGCCGGGTGGCATCGACGGACTCGTGCATCTGTCCGACCTGTCGTGGTCGACCCCGGGTGAAGAAGCCATCCGCAACTTCAAGAAGGGCGACGAGGTTGAGGCGGTCGTGCTGGCCATCGATACCGAGAAGGAACGCATCTCGCTGGGTATCAAGCAGCTCGACGGCGACCCCTACACCAGCTTCATCGCCACGCATGAGAAGAACGCGATCGTCAAGGGCACCGTCAAGTCGGTGGACGCCCGTGGCGCTGTGATTACGCTCGAAGGCGACATGGATGGCTACCTGCGTGCATCGGAAGCGTCCCGCGATCGGATCGACGATCTGACCAAGGTGTACAAGGAAGGTGACGAAGTCGAGGCGATGATCATCAACATCGACCGCAAGACGCGTTCGATCAACCTGTCGATCAAAGCCAAGGACCAGGCCGAGCAGCACGAGGCGATGCAGAAGTTCGCCGCGGAAAGCAATGCCAGCTCGGGTACGACGAACCTTGGCGCCCTGCTGAAGGCCAAGCTGAACAGCCAGCAGTAAGGGTAGCGCATGACCAAGTCAGATCTGATCGCACGGCTGGCCGAGCGTTTCCCGCAGCTGGTTGCGAAGGACGCCGACTTTGCGGTCAAGATGATTCTCGATGCGTTGTCCGAGGCCTTGGTCAAGGGCGATCGCATCGAGATCCGGGGATTCGGCAGTTTTTCGCTGAATTACCGGCCGCCCCGCGTCGGACGCAACCCGAAATCGGGCGACAAGGTCAGTGTTCCCGAGAAATGGGTTCCGCACTTCAAGGCAGGCAAGGAGTTGCGGGAGCGCGTCGACAAGGCGGAAATTCGGTCTGAATGACGAAAATCATGCTTAAGTAGACAGCAGGGGCGGCAACGGCGTTGCCGCCCTTTTCTTTGCGGGAGGCCGTGCGATGCGTGTCGTGTTGTGGTGTTGTCGGATTTTCATCTTTCTGTTCCTGTTGGCTTTTGCGCTGAAAAACACGGCCCCGGTCAGCGTCAGCTTTTTCTTTGAGACCTCGTGGCAGGCTCCGTTGATCATCGTGGTACTGGCCTTTTTCGCCGCAGGCATGGCGCTGGGCGTGCTGGCCCTGCTGGGGAAGGTCTTCTCGCTGCGGCGAGAAATTGCCCGACTGAAGCGTATTTCCACCGTATCGGAGAGCGCGGACGATGCGTCGCTTCCCGTGACGCCGCCGTTCCTTTGACGGAAGTCAAGAAAACATGATCGAACTCGAATACTGGCATCTCCTGTTCCTTCCACTCTTTTTCGTTCTCGGCTGGGCGGCCGCGCGCATAGACATCCGCCATCTGGTCAAGGAATCGCGTGCCTTGCCGCGTTCCTATTTTCGGGGGCTCAACTTCCTGCTCAACGAGCAACCGGACCGGGCGATCGAATCGTTTGTGGAAGCGGTCCGCGTCGATCCCGAGACGGTGGAACTGCATTTCGCGCTGGGCAGCCTGTTCCGGCGCCGCGGCGAGACCGAGCGGGCGATTCGCATGCACCAGAGCCTGATCGACCGCGACGAACTGCCGCAGGATCTGAAGCTGCAGGCGCTATCGGAACTGGGGCAGGATTATCTGAAGGCCGGGTTGCTCGACCGGGCGGAGGAAATCTTCGACAGATTGCGGGAATCACCCCGCGCGGAAGATGCCAAGCGCAACCTGCTGGAAATCTACCAGCTCGAAAAGGACTGGGAAAAGGCGATCGCCATCGCCGCCGAGTTGCCTGATTTCGCCTCGCAGAAGGAGGTTGCCGAATACTATTGCGAACTGGCGGCGGCGGAGATGATCCGTTCGCATCCCGATGCCGCGACCGAACACCTGAAGTCCGCACTCGAGCGCAACCGCAAGTGCGTACGCGCCAGTCTGCTGCAGGGGGATATCGCCGTCCAGCAGGAGCGTGTGGCGGAGGCGATTGCCTGCTGGCAACGCATCGAGCAGCAGGATCCGACCTATCTGGCGCTGGTGGCAAAGCGCCTGCTCGAAGCGTTCCGCAAGCTGGAGCGGCGCGATGAGGGTCTGTTGCTGTTGCGTGGCTATCTCGAACGCTATCCGTCGCTGGACCTGCTCGATGTGGTTTTCCAGCTGGTGCTTGAATGCGAGGGGGCGGAGGCTGCATACGCCCTGGTGCGCGACGAGCTGCGCCGCAACCCCACCTTGCTCGGCTTCGACAAGCTGATCGAGGCGCGTTCGTTGATTTCGCCGCCGGAGTCGCGTGCCGATCTCGATCTGGCGAAGGGGATCGTACAGGGGTATACCCGCCGCCTGGCGCGTTACCGGTGCGATAATTGCGGCTTCAAGGCGCGGCAGTTCTACTGGCGTTGCCCGGCCTGCGGCGGCTGGGAAACCTATTCGCCGAAGCGTACCGAAGAATTCGACCTGACCCCATAGGATTTGCCCGCATGGTTTTGCCTGATCTCTCCACTGTCCGACTGCTGATTGTCGGTGACGTGATGCTGGACCGCTACTGGTTCGGTGATGTCTCGCGCATCTCTCCGGAGGCGCCGGTGCCGGTCGTCAGGGTCGAGCGCTGCGAGGAGCGACCGGGCGGGGCGGCCAACGTGGCGCGCAATGCGGCGGCACTCGGTGCGCGTGTTTCGTTGCTTTCCCTGGTCGGCAGGGACGAAGCCGGCGAAAGTCTGGCGCGTCTGGTGCGCGACGGAGGGATCGATGCCAGCCTGCACGTCGACGATGCGGTGTCGACGACGGTCAAGCTGCGCGTGATCGGGCGACAGCAACAGCTCTTGCGGATCGACTTCGAAAATCGCCCGTCTCACGAAGTTCTGCGCGCCAAGCTTGCAGATTTTGCGCAACGCCTTCCGGATTGCGACGCCGTGGTTTTTTCCGACTACGGAAAAGGTGGGCTGACACATATCAGCGAAATGATCGCGTTGGCGCGCGGGGCCGGAAAGATCGTCCTGATCGATCCCAAGGGCGACGATTATTCCGCCTATGCCGGGGCAACGGTGGTGACGCCGAATCGCTCCGAGATGCGCGACGTGGCCGGACGCTGGAAGGATGAAGCCGATCTGGAGCGCAAGGCCACCGAATTGCGCGAGCAGTTGCAACTGGATGCGCTGCTGGTCACCCGCAGCGAGGAAGGGATGTCACTGTTTCTCGCCGACCGGGCGATTCACGAAAAGGCCGTGGCACGGGAAGTGTTCGACGTGTCCGGTGCCGGCGATACGGTCATCGCGACGTTGGGAGTGATGCTCGCCAGCGGCGCCGACTGGGAACCGGCGATTCACGTGGCGAACGTCGCTGCCGGCATCGTTGTCGGAAAACTCGGGACCGCAGTCGTTACCCGCGACGAACTGGCGGCCGCTTTGAAATAAGGAGTTCTCATGTACACCATCGTCACCGGCGCCGCCGGTTTTATCGGAGCGAATGTCGTCAAGGCGTTGAACGAGCGCGGCGTCACGAAGATCATCGCCGTCGACAACCTGAAGCGCGCCGAGAAATTCAAGAACCTCGTCGATTGCGACATTGCCGATTATCTCGACAAGGAAGGTTTCATCGAACGCCTGCTGGCCGGTCATTTCGACGGCGCCGTCGATGCCGTACTGCATCAGGGAGCCTGTTCCGACACCATGGAGCAGGACGGCCATTACATGATGGAAAACAACTTCCGCTACTCGCTGGCCATGCTCGACTGGTGCCAGGAGCAGAAGGTCCAGTTTCTCTACGCATCAAGTGCGGCGACTTATGGCGGCAGCAGCGAGTTCCGCGAGGAGCGCGCCTGCGAGGGGCCGCTCAACGTATACGGTTACTCCAAGTTCCTTTTCGACCAGATCGTTCGCCAGCGCCTGGCGGAGGCGCAGGGTAACAACTCGCAGATCGCCGGCTTCCGCTATTTCAACGTCTACGGTCCGCGCGAATCGCACAAGGGACGCATGGCGTCGGTGGCCTTCCACCACTACAACCAGTTTCGCACCGAAGGCAAGGTCAAGTTGTTCGAGGGCTGCGACGGCTACGCTAACGGCGAGCAGAAGCGCGATTTCGTCTATGTCGGCGATGTGGCCAAGGTCAATCTGTTCTTCCTCGATCATCCGGACAAATCAGGCATCTTCAACGTCGGCACCGGCCGGGCGCAAAGCTTCAATGAACTCGCCGCGGCCAACGTCAACAGCTGTCGCGTCCTGCAGGGCAAGGCGGCGGAACCGCTCGACGCACTGCTGGGGCAAGGCCTCATCGAATACATCCCCTTCCCAGAGGCGCTGAAAGGAAAGTACCAGAGCTTCACCCAGGCCGATCTCACCAAGCTGCGCCAGGCCGGCTACGACGCCCCGTTCGCCAGTGTCGAGGAAGGCGTGGCGCAGTACGTGCAATGGTTGAACCGCCATGTATAAGACGCTCGAGGACTACGTCGGCAACACGCCGCTGGTGCGCCTGAAGCGCCTGCCGGGCAAGGAGGTCGAGGCGCGCGGCAACGTCATCCTGGCCAAGCTGGAAGGCAACAACCCGGCCGGGTCGGTCAAGGACAGGCCGGCGCTGTCGATGATCACGCGCGCAGCGCGGCGAGGTGACATCAAGCCGGGCGATACGCTGATCGAGGCGACTTCCGGCAACACCGGCATCGCGCTGGCCATGGCCGCGGCGATGGGTGGCTACCGCATGATCCTGGTCATGCCGGAGAACCAGAGCATCGAGCGCCGCCAGACCATGCGAGCCTTCGGCGCGGAGCTGGTGCTCACCCCGCGCGACGGCGGCATGGAACTCGCGCGCGACGTCGCCGAGAAACTGCGCGACGAAGGCAAGGGCGTGATCCTCGACCAGTTCGCCAATCCGGACAACCCCTTGGCGCATTACGAGGGCACCGGCCCGGAAATCTGGCGCGACACCGAAGGGCGCGTCACCCATTTCGTCAGCAGCATGGGCACCACCGGCACGATCATGGGCGTTTCGCGCTATCTCAAGGAACAGAACCCTGCTGTCTGCATCGTCGGCTGCCAGCCCGAGGACGGCTCGCAGATTCCCGGTATCCGCAAGTGGCCGGAAGCGTACCTGCCGAAAATCTTCGATCGTACGTTGGTCGACCGTGTCGAAGCGATTTCTCAAGGCGAGGCAGAGAAAATGACGCGCCGCCTGGCCAGCGAGGAGGGGATCTTCGCCGGGATTTCGTCCGGTGGTGCGGTGGCCGTGGCTTTGCGTTTGGCCGCCGAGGTCAGCAACGCAACGATCGCGACGATCGTTTGCGACCGCGGCGACCGTTATCTTTCAACAGGCGTCTTCCCGGCATGAGCGTGAAGCCTGTCCTGATCTTCGATATCGAGACGATCCCCGATGTGCCGGGCCTGCGGCGTTTGCACGACCTCGATCCGGCGCTGTCCGACGCCGAAGTGGCGGAAATGGCCTTCCAGCAGCGGCGGGCGCAGAACGGCAGCGACTTCCTGCCGCATTACCTGCAGCGCGTCGCCGTCATCTCGTGCGTCCTGCGCGCCGGCAAGGATCTGCGCGTGTGGTCGCTGGCCGAGCCGGAGCAAAGTGAAGCTGAAATCATCCAGCGCTTCTTTGACGGCGTCGAGAAATTCACGCCGCAAATCGTCTCGTGGAACGGCGGCGGCTTCGACCTGCCGGTGCTCCACTACCGCGGGCTGATCCACGGCGTTGTCGCCCCTCGCTACTGGGATCTTGGCGACGGCGACTACAACGACAGCCGCGACTTCAAGTGGAACAACTACATCAGCCGCTACCACACCCGCCATCTCGACCTGATGGACCTCTTGGCCCTGTATCAGCCGCGCGCCAACGCGCCGCTCGACGACCTCGCCAAGCTGATCGGCTTCCCCGGCAAGCTTGGCATGGACGGCAGCAAGGTCTGGGAGGCATGGCAGAGCGGTGAGATTGCCGGCATCTGCGACTACTGCGAAACCGACGTGATGAACACCTACCTGGTGTTCCTGCGTTTCCGGCTGATGCGCGGCGAGATGTCGCGTGGCGAATACGATGCGGAAATAGCCTTCGTGCGTGACGAACTGGGGAAACTGAACAAGCCGCACTGGGGAGAGTTCCTGGCGGCGTGGGCCGGATAGGCCGAAACTGATTGTCGCACCACCGTGCTGCTTATTGCTGTTGATGTACTTGAGTTTGGAAATGACAGGGAGATTTAATGCCAGGCACTAAAAAGGAATCCGTTCAGGCCGGTCCTGACGTGGGGAAGTCTCGTTCGGTTTTTCGAGACTTGTCGCGTCTTGTCGTGGGGGCGGTTTTTATCGCCGCCGCTGTTTATTACTCCGCGCGCTATGGCACCGCCCAGCCGAATCTGTTTTTCCTTGTGGCCGTTGCGATCGGCGGCTACATGGCCATGAACATCGGCGCCAACGACGTTGCCAACAACGTGGGCCCGGCGGTCGGTTCCAAGGCGCTGACGATGGGCGGCGCGTTGGCAATTGCGGCCATTTTTGAAGCTGCCGGGGCGCTGATTGCAGGCGGAGAGGTTGTTGGGACTATCCGCAGCGGAATCATCAACCCCGATCTCATCCCAAGTTCGAGCGTGTTTGTCTGGTTGATGCTCGCTGCTTTGCTCGCTGGAGCGCTTTGGCTGAACATCGCCACGGCGGTCGGCGCGCCGGTATCGACCACGCACTCGATCGTCGGCGCTGTGCTGGGTGCGGGAGCGGCTGCGGCCGGGCCGGAGATCGTCAATTGGGCGACGATGGGCAGCATCGCGGCGAGTTGGGTTATCTCGCCGGTCCTCGGGGCTTTTTTCGCGGCGGCCTTCCTCTATCTGATCAAGCGCAGCATCACCTATCAGCAGGATATGAGCGATGCGGCATGCCGTACGGTTCCGCTTCTCGTCGGACTGATGGTTGCGATTTTCACCTGCTATCTGTTGCTGAAAGGGTTGAGCAAGATCTGGAAAGTGGGTTTCGTTGCCGCGGCCGTGTATGGCCTGCTTGCAGGTGCGGCGGTATTCTTCATCGTGCGGAAAAGGCTGAGCCACAATGGTGGTCTCGCTTCAAACACCAAGGAGAGCGTGAATCGACTGTTCAACGTTCCCCTGATCTTTGCCGCGGCATTGTTGAGTTTTGCCCACGGTTCGAATGATGTGGCCAATGCGATCGGTCCATTGGCGGCGATCGTCGATATCATTGCAGGTAGCGGTTCGATCGGCAAATCCGCACCGATCCCCCTCTTTGTGATGATGCTCGGGGCGGTCGGTATTTCGTTTGGCCTCGTGCTTTTTGGTCCCAAGGTTATCAAAACTGTTGGCTCTGAAATCACCGAACTGGACCAGATGCGTGCGTATTGCATCGCCATGGGAGCGACGATTACCGTGATTGTGGCCAGCCAGTTGGGATTGCCCGTCAGTTCCACGCACATCGCCGTGGGTGGCGTATTTGGCGTCGGGTTTCTGCGGGAGTATCTCAAGACCAACTACGATCGCATGCTGGCCGAAATCCATGCGCACCACGCCGGTGAAGGGGCCGCTGCGATCGCCGCGTTCGTAGAGGAGTTTGAAAAGGCCTCAATCCAGGAAAAAGGAGCGATGCTGCGTGAACTCAAGGCACGGGGAAACACTGCTGCTGCGCCGGGCATTGTTTCCAAGGACGAGCGCAAGGGCTTGAAGAAACTGCACAAGCGCGAACTCGTCAAGCGTTCACAGGTTATCCGCATCGCGGCGGCGTGGGTGATCACCGTGCCAGCGTCGGCCCTGATGGCCGCGATGCTGTATTTCACGATCAGGGGCATGATGCTGCCCTGATTGCCGGGGCTGAGGCTTGCCGTGTGAATTGATTCGCTCGTGGCGCCGCTGCTGCGGCGCCACGGCAATATCACTTGAGCATCCATTCGTGCGCCGGGTCGTTCTTGAATACCCAGTCGCGTTTCGGGCCGGCCATCACGTTGAAGTAGTAGGAGGTGTAGCCGTGCGGCACGGTTACCGGATGGTAGCCGCGCGGAACCATCACCACGTCGTGGTCCTCGGCCGCGACCGCCTCGTCGAGACTGCGATCATCGGTATAGACGCGCTGCAGGACGTACCCTTGTGGCGGGTTGAGCCGATGGTAGTAGGTCTCTTCGAGGGAACTCTCGTTCGGCAGGTTGTCGGTGTCGTGCTTGTGCGGCGGGTAGCTTGACGAGTGGCTCGACGGCGTGACGACTTCGACGACGAGCAGGCTGTCGGCCGGCTGGTCGGCCGGCAGGATGTCGGTGACGTAGCGGGTGTTGCTGCCGCTGCCGCGCACCGAGCGGTGGATGCTCTCGCCGCGGATCACGCGCGCCGGGTGGTTGCCGAAACCGGGCGCATGGGCGATGGCGATCTCGCAGGCGGTCACCGCCGTGGCGCTCACCTTGCTGCCGTTCGGCACGTAGGCGGCATCCGGGGCCTTGTCGTCGAAAACGCTTTCGCGCGTGCCGAGTTCGCCGCAGTCGAGCGCGCCGGCCCGTACCGCGGCCTTGCCGGCGAGGACGACGAGGCACGCCTCGCGCGCCGGATCTTCGAACTCGACCGACTCACCCGGTTGCAGCCGGTAGGCGGCGAAGCCAACGTACTCCCAGCCCGCCGACGCCGGCGTGACGGAGGCGATCTCCTTGCCCTTGCGGGCCTTGACCAATAACTTGCTCACGCGCGCCTCCTCACTTTGCTCCGTTGATCTTCCTGACCAGTCCGGCCAGTGTGTCGTAGCCCTTCTTGGCGTATTCGTAGCTCGGTGCCACGGCGGGATCCTGTTCGGCCTCGACGACCAGCCAGCCGGCATAGTCGTGGTAGGCGAGTTCCTGGAGAATCGGGCCGAAGTCGATCATGCCGTCGCCGGGAACGGTGAAGACGCCGTCGAGCACGGAGTTGAGGAAGCTCTGGTCGTTGTTGCGCGCCTTCAGCATGACGTTCTGGCGCACGTCCTTGCAATGCACATGGACGACGCGGTCGATGTGCTTCCGCAGTTCGGTCAGCGCGTCGCCGCCGGCGAACGTGATGTGTCCCGTGTCGAACAGCAAACCGACGTTGGGGCTGGTGAGCTGCATCAGGGTGTCGAGATCCTGCGGGCTTTCGCAGTACGCGCCCATGTGGTGATGGTAGGCGAGGGTGATGCCGTGTGACTTGAGATAGGCGCCAAAGGCGTCGAGCTTCTTGGCGTAGGCTTCCCACTGGGCCATGCCGGGGAAGCGCGGGCGGCGCGACAGCGGCGTCTGCTGCTGGCCCTGCACGGAACCGGCGACTTCACCGTAGACCATCACGGCACAGCCGTTGTGCACCAGTTTCTTCATGTGCGCCTGTACGGCTTCGATTTCATGTTCGAGGCTGTTCTCCGCCAGCGTGCCGGAGTACCAGCCCGAGACGACCACCGCGCCGTAGCCGGCCAGCTTCGCCTTCAGTTGCTCCGGATCCTTCGGGAACTTGTTGCCCAGTTCGAACCCCTCGTAGCCGATTTCGGAGCCCTCGGCCAGACAGGTTTCCAGCGGCGTATCGCCGCCGAGCTGCGGCAGGTCATCGTTGGTCCATGAAATCGGGTTGATGCCGATTCTTACCTGAAGTTTTCCCATGTTTGCCTCATGTGATCAATGCGTTGATTGTCTTGTCCGTTCGCTTCAAATCCGCTGTTTTTTCTTCTCTGCCTCAAGCTGTTGTCGGGCGGCCACGACGGCAGGTCGTGAGGATACTTCGGGAATTCCTACTTCCCACCAGCAACCGCCTTCCGGCGTGCTTTGCGGGCCGTCGATGACGATGCTGATGAGGTAGGAGGTGTCCGACGCGCGGGCGCGTTTCATGGCTTCGCCAAGATCGGTAATGCTCTTCACGCTTTCGGCCTTCGCGCCGAGCGAGCGCGCGTTGGCGGCAAAGTCGATCGTCGGCATGCCGCCGGGCGCCTGCAGGCAATCCTCGAACATGTTGTTGAACGGCGCGCCACCGCAGGCCTTCTGCAAGCGGGTGATGCAGGCGTAGCCGAAATTGTCGGTGACCACGACGATGATCTTCTGTCCGAGCATGACCGAGGTGGCCAGTTCGTTGTTGAGCATCAGGTAGCTGCCGTCGCCGACGATGACGATGACTTCGCGGTCGGGGCGGGCCATTTTCACGCCCAGTCCGCCGGCGATCTCGTAGCCCATGCAGGAATAGCCGTATTCCATGTGATAGCCTCCGGGAACGGAGGATCGCCACAGTTTGTGCAGTTCGGCGGGCAGCGTTCCCGCCGCGCAGACGGCGATATCCTTCGACGACGAATCGGGCGAGGAGTCCTGAATGGCGCCGATGACTTCGGCGTAGGTCGGCAGATCGGCGCGGGAACTATGCACGATGTCGCCGATTGCATGGCGCCATTCCGCGTTGAGTTGCCGGGCCCGGGCCTGCCAGCTGTCGTCGGATTTCCAGTCGGGTTGCGCTGAAGTCAGCGCGTCGAGCGAGAGTGCGGCGTCGCCCTGGACGCTTTGTCCGCCCCATTTGATCGCGTCGAATGTGTTGACGTTGATCGAGATGAGCCTGGCGTTGGCATAGAGCGTATGCGATCCGGTCGTGAAGTCCTGCAGCCGCGTGCCGACGGCCAGAACGACATCGGCCTCCGCGGCGAGTGCATTCGCCGCCGGTGTGCCGGTGACGCCAATTGCGCCCGAAACGAAGGGGTGATCCCACGCCAACGCGCCCTTGCCGGCCTGGGTTTCGCCGATGGGGATGCCGTGGCGTTCGGAGAAGCGCTGTAACGCTTCGCAGCCTCCCTCGCTGTAAAGCACGCCGCCGCCGCAGACGATCAGGGGGCGCTTCGCCGTTTTCAGGATCGCGGCGGCTGCGGCCAGTTGCCGGGGGGCGGCCGGCGGCTGGCGGAATTCGACGATGCGTTCGGCAAAAAACTCCTCCGGCCAGTCGGCTGCCATGGCCTGAACGTCCTGCGGGAGCGCCAGGGTGACCGGTCCGCAAAGGGCCGGGTCGGAGAATATCGCCATCGCCCGCGGCAGCGCCGAAAGCAGTTGATGCGGCGTGACGATCCGGTCGAAGTAACGCGACACCGGGCGCAGGCAGTCGACGGCGGAAACGCCGCCGTCCTGGAAGTCCTCGACCTGCTGCAGTACCGGATCGGGATCGCGGGAAACGAAAATGTCGCCGGGAAGCAGCAGCATCGGCAGGCGATTGACGTGCGCCGTCGCCGCCGCCGTCACCAGATTGGTACAGCCGGGACCGATGGAGGTCGTGACTGCCATCAGGCGGCGCCGGAAATGCGCCTTGGCGAAGGCCGTGGCGGCCAAGGCCATGCCCTGCTCGTTGTGCGCCCGGTAGGTCGGCAGGACGTCGCGCGCCGCGTACAGCGCCTCTCCCAGACCGGCTACGTTCCCGTGCCCGAATATGGCCCAGACGCCACCGAAGAGCGGCTCGGTTCCGGTGGTCGTTGCCACCTTCTGGGCCGAGAGATAGCGCACCAGCGCCTGTGCCATCGTCAAACGAATCGTTGCCATTGGTTTCCTCCCCTGGTCGTTGTTTCTCGGCAACGTCGCGTGTTCGACGTGAACTGCCGGATTCCGGATAAAGATAACGCGCTTCGCTGTGGAGTGCAATTAAAATTTCAATAACTTATTATGTTTAGAAATAACTTTCCATTGGTTGCGATTGTCTTCTAAACGGTTTTGAAAGTGTTGAAATAACAACATGTTAAGTTTTTTTCAACTATCTCCCTCGGTAGGCCGGAAAGCTGTTTCAGTGGGCGGGTGACCAACGGTTCGTCGTGTAAAAAGAAATAATTTTCTATTGACAATAATTTTTAGAATGCCTATTGTTTTGTCGAACACGCCGGTTTCCTCCGGTTTCTTCCGGAGGGGTTCATGAAGAGATAACCCAAAAAAAAGAAATCACCAGAAGCAAGGCGAGGGCAGCTTCGGCGTCCCCGTAACAGGCGCCCCAGCACGTTGAATGACTCCATTGAAAGGCTGAGCACGATGAACACCCGCACCGCACCCCAGGAATACGACACGCAGAGTCCACTCTATCGAACCACCCATTCGACGCCGACCGACTACTGGAACGATTCGTGCGGCAGCGATGAACTGGCGTATGCGGTCCGCAACGGCGCGGTCGGGGCAACGACCAACCCGAGCATCGTCCTCAACGTGCTGAAGAAGGAATATGCGGCGTGGAAAGACACGCTTTGCGGCATCATCGAGAGCAATCCGACGTGGAGCGAAGACAAGATCGCCTGGCGCCTGATCGAGGAAATGGGCATCAAGGGCGCGGCCATGCTTCTGCCGGTCTTCGAGCGGGAAAACGGGCGGAAGGGGCGTCTGTCCATGCAGACGAGTCCGACGTACTATCGCGACGCCCGTGCGCTCGTGGAGCAGGCGGTTCATTTCGATAGCCTGGCGCCGAACATCCAGGTCAAGATCCCGGTCACGGCGGCGGGGGTTGTCGCGCTGGAGGAGGCTACCTATCAGGGGGTTACCATCAACGCGACTGTTTCCTTCACGGTGCCACAGGCCATCGCTGTCGCCGAGGCCGTCGAGCGCGGATTGAAACGTCGCGAGCAGGAAGGGAAGGCTGTCGATCATATTCATCCCGCCTGCACCATCATGGTCGGCCGTCTCGATGACTGGATGAAAGTTGCGACGGCCCGCGACGGAACGCTCCTGACGCCGGGCTATGCCGACTGGGCCGGCGTCGCCGCCTTCAAAAAGGCCTATACCCTATACAAAGAACGTGATTATCGTACCCGCCTGCTCTCAGCCGCCTACCGCAATCATCTGCACTGGTCGCAGTTCATCGGCGGCGATGTCATCCTGACGATCCCCTACGACTGGCAGGTCCTGTTCAACAAGTCGAAGGTCGAGGTCAAGGAGCGCATGCACCTGCCGGTCGCTCCCGAGATTGTCGATGAACTGTATTCAATGGTCCCCGATTTCCGCCGCGCTTACGACGAAAACGGGATGAGCGTCGCGGAGTTCGGCACGTTCGGGGCGACGGCCCGGACCCTGCGGGTGTTCTGCGAGCACTACCACGAACTGCTCGGGATCGTGCGCGACGCCATGATCCCCAACCCCGACAAGAAGAAGTGACATTGAAGGGTGATTGCCCGCGGCTGCGGGCAATCGTTATCGAATAACCATAAAAGCATCGCCGGCGGCGTGCTTTCTCGAGTGTATCGGAGAGAAAGATCATGCCGCACGGCGAATTGTCCGTGTTGAAAGGAGGGATTGACACCAAAGACGCAAGCGTTTGCCTGTTCGGGTCAAACATCTGATTCAGAAGAAGATTCTTTGCATAAACATGAGGGGAAAACCGATATGAAAAAGATTCTGCTGTCTGGCGCCGCGCTTCTCGTGGCATCCACCATGGCCTTTGCTGCTCCCGTCAAGGTGGGCGTTTCGATCGCCAACTTCGACGATACGTTCCTGACCTACATGATGGACGGAATGAAAGCCTACGCAAAAGCGAATCCGGATGCCGTTGAGCTGACATTTACCGATGCCAAGGAGGACATGGCGAAACAGCTCGATCAGGTCGAGAATTTCATCGTCCAGAAGATGGATGCGATCATCGTTGTTCCGGTCGACACCAGCGCCACCGCCCCGATGACCAAGAACATCCTGGCGAAGAACATCAAGGCGGTTTATGTGAACCGCAATCCGGGCAATCTGCCCGATGGCGCTTACTACGTCGGTTCGGAAGAGATCGTCGCCGGTCGCCTGCAAATGGAATTCCTCGGCGAGAAACTCGGGGGCAAGGGCAACGTCGCCATCCTGATGGGCAAGCTGGACAACGAAGGCGCCCTGAAGCGCACTGCCGGCAATGAAGAAGTCCAGAAGAACAAGTATCCGGGCATCAAGATCCTCGACAAGCAGACCGGCCAGTGGCAACGGAACGAAGGCCTCGCCAAGACCGAGGACTGGCTCAACCGCTTCGGCAAGGATCTCAAGGCCATCCTCGCCAACAACGACGACATGGCGCTCGGCGCCATCCAGGCGCTCAAGGACAAGAAGCGTACCGACGTCATTGTCCTCGGCGTTGATGCCACGCCCGATGCCCTGACCTCGGTATCCAAGGGCGAGCTCGCCGCAACGGTGTTCCAGGATGCCGCCGGCCAGGGCGGCGGCGGTGTCGAAGTCGCCGTCAAGGCAGTGAAGGGCGAAAAAGTGCCGAAAGAAAACTGGATTCCGTTCAAGCTCGTGACACCGGAAAACCTCGCGCAATTCAAGAAATAGGAACGTGACCTTAGGCCGGGAGGGGAAGCCTCCCGGCTTGTCGCTCGTGCAACCCGGAAAACCTGCGGGTCGGCTCACGAAACAGGTTCCAACTTGAATCAGGGTTGAGTATGGCTAACGAGTATGTGTTGGAAACACGCGGCATCCGGAAGGTGTTCCCCGGCGTTGTCGCGCTCGATGGAATATCCCTCAGGTTCCGGCCAGGGAGCGTGCACGCCCTGATGGGGGAAAACGGGGCCGGGAAATCGACGTTGATGAAGATCCTCAGCGGGATGTACAAGCCGACGGAAGGGATCGTCCTGTACAAGGGCGTCGAGACCGAGTTCAACGCGCCGATCGAGTCGATCCGGCTTGGCATTGCGATGATCCACCAGGAGCTGTCGCCCGTCCCGCACCGTTCGGTGATGGAAAACGTCTGGCTCGGGAGAGAGCCGCTGATCAAGGGCACGCCGTTCGTCGATCATCGCAAGATGCATGACGACACCAAGCGTCTGCTCGACGATCTGGAGCTCTCGATCGATCCGCGCATCGAGATGGCCAAGCTCACCGTCGCCAAAATGCAGATGGTCGAGATCGCCAAGGCCGTGTCCTACAATGCGGACGTGGTGATCATGGACGAGCCGACCTCATCGCTCACCAAGGGCGAGGTCGAGCATCTGTTCAGGATCATCCGGCGGCTGCGGGAGCAAGGCAAGGCGATCATCTATATCTCGCACAAGATGGATGAAATCTTCGCCATTTCCGACGAAGTGAGCGTCTTGCGCGACGGCAATTACGTCGGTACCTATCCGGCCGCCGAACTGAACACCGACAAGCTGATTGCGCTGATGGTCGGGCGGGAACTGAACGAGATGTTCCCGAAGGTCGAGTGCCCGATCACCGACGTCAAGCTGGAGGTGAAGAACCTGTCGAGCCCCGGGGCGTTCCAGGACGTTTCGTTCGCGGTGCGCAAGGGCGAAATTCTCGGTTTTGCCGGCCTGGTCGGCGCCGGGCGCACGGAAGTGATGGAAACGCTCTTCGGCATCCGCCATAAAAGCGCAGGCAGCGTGCTGATCGATGACAAGCCGGTGGATATCCGTGCTCCGGAGGACGCGATCAGGCACAAGATGGCGCTCCTGACCGAAGACCGGCGGTTGTCCGGCATCTTCCCGATGCTCGACATCAAGGACAACATGATCATGGCGGTCATCGACCGCTATCGCAACCGCCTTGGCAAATTTCTCAACCATGCCCAGATTCGCAACGAGTGCGGCGAGTATCGGCACAAGATCAAGATCAAGACGCCGAGCCTCGAGCAGAAGATCATGAACCTCTCCGGCGGCAATCAGCAGAAAGTCCTGGTCGCCCGCTGGCTGATGTCGGAGCCGGAAATCCTGATCCTCGATGAACCGACGCGGGGGATCGACGTCGGCGCCAAGGCGGAAATCCATACGCTGATTACCAACCTGGCGGCGAAGGGGAAGGCGATCATCCTGGTGTCTTCGGAGCTTCCCGAAATTCTCGGCATGAGTGACCGGATTGCGGTGATGCGCGAAGGAAGACTGACGGGAATCGTCGAGCGCAAGGACGCAACGCAGGAAGTGGTCATGAAATACGCCACCATGAAACCGTAACGATCGGGTTCCGGTCGCTCGATCAACATCACACAAGGGTTGGGAATTCTTCTATGAACGGCAAGGAAAACATCAAGCAGTTTTTCGGCAAGTACGGGATCTACCTGGTTCTGGTGGTCATGGTCATAATCATGAGCTTCCTGTCGCCGGTGTTTCTTTCGCAGGACAATCTGCTCAACGTGGTGCGCCAGGTCTCGGTGATCGGCGTGATTTCGCTCGGTGTCACGCTGGTGATCATCTCCAAGGGCATCGACCTGTCGAGTGGTTCGACGCTGGCCTTGTGCGCGGTCATGGCCGCGAGTTTCGGCCAGGCCGGCGACTGGGCGGCCAAGATGTACCCCTCGCTGCCGGAACTGCCGGTGATCGTCCCGATTCTCGTCGCCCTCGGCGTGGGCACGCTCGTTGGCATGGTCAACGGCCTGTTGGTCGCCAAGACCGGCATTCCCGCCTTCATCGCCACGCTGGGAACCTACGTCTCGGTACGTGGGTTGGCCCTGCTGTATTCCGACGGCCGTCCGGTCAGCACACTGACCGCGTCGTACCAGTTCATCGGTCAAGGGTACGTCTTCGGCGTTCCCGTTCCTGTCATCCTGTTCTTCATGCTGGCGCTGATTACCTGGGTGGTCCTGAACCACACAAAATTCGGCAAGAACATCTACGCAATCGGCGGAAACATCGTCGCGGCCGAGGTTTCCGGCGTCAATGTCGGGCGTAATCTGGTCAAGATCTACATGTATGCGGGGATGCTCGCAGGGGTGGCCGGCCTGATGCTCTCGGCGCGCCTCAATACCGGGCAGCCGGGCATGGGGGTCGCGTACGAACTCGATGCGATCGCGGCGACGACCATCGGCGGAACGAGCCACTCTGGCGGGATCGGGACGATCCAGGGAGCGGTCGTCGGTGCGCTGATTCTCGGCGTGCTCAACAACGGCTTGAACCTGCTGGGCGTTTCCGCCTACTGGCAGCAGATCATCAAGGGCGCCATCATCGTCACCGCCGTCGTGATCGACATGCGCAAGAACGCCAAGAAGAAATAGGAGGCGGAAAATGACTGTCAGGATCGGCGCCATCGGACTTGGCCGCCTGGGCTACCAGCATGCGTGGAACCTGCGCTTTGCCATCCCGGGCGTGGAACTGGTCGCCCTGTGCGACGCCAACGAGGAAAAACTCAGGGCGACGGCGACCGCGTGGGGAGTCAAGCGGACGTACGCCGACTTCGAGGCGATGATTGCCGGGGACGGACTCGACGCGGTGGTCATCACCTCGCCATCGCACCTGCATACCGCGCAGATTGCCGCCGCGCTGGAACGCGGCCTGCACGTGTTCAGCGAAAAGCCCCTGGGCACCACGGTCGACGAGTGCCGCATTGCCGAAGCAGCGGTGGCGCGTTTTCCGGAGCGGGTGTTCATGCTCGGCTTCATGCGCCGCTACGACCCCTCGTATGCCTACGCCAAGAAAATGGTCGCCGAAGGGCAGATCGGCAAGCCGATCCTCTTCCGCGGCTACAGCCAGGACCCGGAGCGCGCGATTGCAGGGGCCATCGCCTATGCCGGGCATTCGGGCGGGCAGTTCATTGACATGGCGGTCCATGACATCGACCTGGCCCGCTGGTTCATGGGGGCCGACCCCAAGACCATCTTCGCCATCGGCGGCTGCTACGCGCACCCCGAGTTCGGCCAGTACAAGGATGGCGACAACGTCGCCGCCCTGATGCAGCTGGAGAATGACGCGATGGTCTTCCTCTTCGCCGGACGCACCGCGCCGCACGGCTACAACGTGGAAACCGAGATCATCGGCACGCAGGGAACGTTGCGCATCGCCTCGGTGCCGCAAAAAAACCTGGTCGAGATCCTCGATCCGCAGGGCGTCCGCCGGGAATGCTCGCAGGACTTCCTGGAACGCTTCGGCGACGCCTACCGCAACGAAATGGTCGAGTTCGTCCGCTGCATCAACGAAGGCCGCAAGCCCGAGGTCAGCGTCTATGACGGTACCAAATGCACTCAGATCGCCTATCTGTGCAAGGAGGCGTTTGAAACGAATCAGCTGGTTCGCTTGTGATCCGTAAGCCCCCGGCGAAGTCATCTATGAATTGAGGGTTTAGACCGGGAAGATCGTGTCCGCTAGAAAACATGGTGGACACGATCGATGGAAATACAGAAACCGATACGGCGCAGGCGGTATCACCGGGAAGAGTTCAAGCA
>JARFTZ010000057.1 GCA_029289235.1 Gammaproteobacteria bacterium | reverse complement strand
TGGAAACCACATGACCGCGAAATCGCCATCCCTGCTCTTGCAGGCCAAGAAAACCCTGCTGACCCCGTTCGGCCTGGACGTGCCCGACCTGACCAAGGTCATCGGCCGGATCATGAGCCACGAGGTTGATTACTCCGACCTGTATTTCCAGTACAGCCGGAGCGAAGCCTGGAGCCTGGAGGAGGGCATCGTCAAGTCGGGCAGTTTCAACATCGACGAAGGCGTCGGGGTGCGCGCCGTCAGTGGCGAGAAGACCGCCTTCGCCTACTCCGACGACATCAGCCTGCCCGCCCTGGGCGACGCGGCGTCGGCAGTGCGGGCGATCGCCGCGGCCGGCCAGCACCGGCGGGTGCGCGCCGGCGCGCTGAAGGAACTCAAGGCGGCGCACTCGCTGTACGTGCCGCACGACCCGCTGGCCTCGCTCGATGCCACGGCCAAGGTGCGCCTGCTGGAGCGCCTGGAGAGCTTCGCCCGCGCCGAGGATACCCGCGTCACGCAAGTCATGGCCCACCTCGCCGGCGAGTACGAGGTCGTTCTCGTCGCCGGCAGCGACGGCCGCCTGGCCGCTGATATCCGCCCGCTGGTGCGCGTGTCGATGACGGTGATCGTCGAGGGCGCCGGCGGCAAGCGCGAACAAGGGGCGTCCGGTGGTGGCGGACGCACCGACTACGGTTTCTTCACCGACGAGGTGCTGCGCGAGTATGCGCGCCAGGCCGTGCATCAGGCCGTGACCAATCTCGACGCGCGGCCGGCGCCGGCCGGACAGATGCCCGTGGTGCTCGGCCCCGGCTGGCCTGGCATCCTGCTGCACGAGGCGGTGGGGCACGGGCTGGAGGGCGATTTCAACCGCAAGGGCAGCTCGACCTTCTCCGGGCAGATCGGCAAGCGCGTCGCTTCCAGGGGCGTCACGGTCGTCGACGACGGCACGATCCCCGGCCGGCGTGGCTCGCTGAACATCGACGACGAAGGCAACCCGACGCAGCGCACCGTCCTGATCGAGGACGGCATCCTGCGCGGCTACATGCAGGACAGCCTGAACGCGCGCCTGATGGGTGTGCCGGTCACCGGCAACGCCCGCCGCGAATCGTTCGCCCACCTGCCGCTGCCGCGCATGACCAACACCACGATGCTGGCCGGTGACAAGAGCGTCGAGGAGATCATCAAGTCGGTGAAGAAGGGCATCTACGCGGTCAACTTCGGCGGCGGCCAGGTCGACATCACCAGCGGCAAGTTCGTCTTCTCGATGTCCGAGGCGTACATGATCGAGAACGGCAAGGTGACCTACCCGGTGAAGGGCGCGACGCTGATCGGCAACGGACCGGAGGCGATGAAGAAGGTGAAGATGATCGGCAACGATCTGGCGCTCGATCCCGGCGTCGGCATGTGCGGCAAGGACGGGCAAAGCGTTCCGGTCGGCGTCGGCCAGCCGACGCTGCGCATCGACGGCCTGACCGTCGGCGGGACGGCTTAGGGAAGGGCTGGTTGGTTTTTGTTTCGTCATACCGGCGCAGGCCGGTATCCAGTACCGGAGAGCCATCGTCGGCTGGACCCCGGCCTTCGCCGGGGTGACGGATTCAACGATGAATTCAAACTTTATCTCGTCGAAGCAATAGAGCAGACAGACAAGCAAGCGAGGGAGAATCATGACGCTTCTCAGCAAAGCGAAGACCGACGACGTACGCATCCGCGAAATCAACGAGGTGGCACCGCCCTCGCACCTGCTGCGCGAGTTTCCGGCCAGCGCGAAGGCAGAGCAGACGACCTTCGAAGCGCGCCAGGCCATCCACCGCATCCTGCACGGTGCCGACGACCGGCTGCTGGTGGTGATCGGCCCCTGCTCGGTGCACAACATCGAGGACGCGATGGACTACGCCCGGCACCTGCACCTCCAGGTGCCGCGCTTTGCCGACGAATTGCTGATCGTCATGCGCGTCTATTTCGAGAAGCCGCGCACCACCGTCGGCTGGAAGGGGTTGATCAACGATCCGCGCCTCGACAACAGCTTCCGCATCAACGAGGGCCTGCGTCTGGCGCGCGCGCTGCTCGTCGAGATCAGCGACATGGGCCTGCCGTGCGCGACCGAGTTCCTCGACACGATCACGCCGCAATACACCGCCGACCTGATCGCCTGGGGCGCCATCGGCGCGCGCACCACCGAGTCGCAGGTGCACCGCGAACTCGCCTCCGGCCTGTCGTGCCCGGTCGGTTTCAAGAACGGCACCGACGGCAATGTGCGCATCGCCGTCGACGCCATTCGCGCCGCCCAGTCGCCGCACCACTTCCTCTCGGTGACCAAGGGCGGGCACTCGGCCATCGTCTCGACCAGCGGCAACGAGGATTGCCACGTCATCCTGCGCGGCGGCAAGGAACCCAACTACGACGCCGCGCACGTCGATGCCGCCGCCCGCGAGATCGCCGCGGCGGCGCTGGCCGCGCGGCTGATGATCGACTTCTCGCACGCCAACAGCCAGCGCGACTTCCGCCGCCAGCTCGACGTGGCGCGCGACGTCGCCGCGCAACTCGCCGCCGGCGAGAGCCGCATCATGGGCGCGATGGTCGAATCGCACCTCGTCGAAGGCCGGCAGAACCTCGAACCCGGCAAGCTGCTGGAACGCGGCCAGAGCATCACCGACGCCTGTCTCGGCTGGGAGGATTCACTGGACCTGCTGGAGATTCTTGCCGAAGGGGTGCGCCAGCGTCGGCTGGCGGTGGCGGCAGGCTGAGGCCTGATCTTTTACTGAGATGCCCCGTTTTCGCTGATGGATTTGACAGCCTTCATACCGCAGCAAGAAAGGACCGAAGCGCCGCGGAACCTGATGGCGAAAGCAACCAGGCAAGGACGCCGCAATTGAGAACGACGGTGGCCCAAAACACAGTTTGAAAAGACTGCTTCTTGGACTTGTGACGGAGCAGTCTTTGAGCGGCTAAGGCGCCGGGCCAGCCTCCTACTAGCGCGAAGAGGTGTAAGGTGCTTTCTTTGGTGCGCCATTGGTCATTTTTTGCGGCGGACTTGTCAAGTGCATAGGCAAGGAATGCGACGGCACTGCCCACCAGATAAAGCCACAAGACAGCAAACGGCAACTTGCCAACAGAGGCAGACGCCGCCACAAAGGCTAGAAAGAAGGCGGCCAAAATGAGGGAGATATTGCGCCGCGCAGGTGAAATGTTTGACGGCGCACGCTCACCGACGAATGCGACATTCTCAGCTTGTGATCTGCCCTTTACATCGACCCTGAGTTCATAGGTCACGATTTCATCGCCGACTGGCCTTCTCTGTCGGTTTGCAAATGACTTGATGTGAACGAAGACTTGGTCCCCGCCCCCGTTTGGGTTTATGAATCCAAAGCCTTTGTCGTCTTTCCAGTTTGTTATTTTTCCCTGAAAGCGCATAGATAATCTCTTATGGGCCAACGGTTGAAATCACCGGCCTGCGCGGCTTTTCCCGCAGCGAAAATAGTGGTCTGTCCCCGTTTTTCCCTGAGATGCCCCGTTTTTCCGTGAATTCACCGGACTGCGCGGCTTTTCGCGCAGGTCCGGTGGAATGATGGGTTAGCGCTCATCTTCCTCAGTACCTGAATGCGCCCTTGCAATTCGGACAAACAAAGTCAATTTGCTCCGGAGTTGCGGTTACTGAGTGCCTGCAAGTTGGGCACGTTACAGTTTTTGTGGGCGCGGACGGCGGGATAGTGATCGGGTTCTTTGGAGCGCCTGATGAAGCCGACGAAGCCTTCGGATTCTTGGTTTGCCGAGAGTTGGTTTTGAGTTGGGGTATCTCGGAGATGTTCGGTCTGCGAGTAGCTGAAATGCCTCTTTCTCGCAGGTGGGCAATGAGTGGGTCAAAGCCGTTGTCCTTTGAAATAACGTGAAATGCCGCTGATGGGAAACGCGCGGATAACTGCCCAATCCAGAAGGCAATGTGAAAATCCAATGCGTTCTTGCCGTTTCCAGAAATCTTTACGTATGTCGCATTTGGGCCCATTTGCTGGAGTGCGGACGCAATTTCAAATGACACTTTGGTTTGGCTGGCGCCAACAAATACGATGACGCTAAATTTCGCCTGCTCTACAGCCACCAGAGAGTCTGGCTGTACGTTTTCAAAGTCGATGAGTATGAAATTGGTGTTCAAGAGTGAGTCTTCCTCGTGATGAGCACTAACGTCTGAATTAACCGGCTGGCGCGGTTTTATCGCACCAGTCCGTGTGGAAGGACGGGTTAGCCGTCATTTCTTGAAGGCTTTGGCGAGTTCAATCGCAATCTCTTTTACGGTCTCTGCATCTAACGGTGCCTTAGCCGTATGTGCGTCAACCTCCCGGCCAAAATAGTGCTTCGTCATTTCCTCTCGGATAGCGATCTTCTTCTCTGGTGGGAGAAGTTCGATGAAAGGTCCAAGAGAAGCTAGCTCCAGTTCGGTTTGGCGCGCCCTGTCGGAGTTTGTTCTGTGACGTGCAGATTCGCGCGCTGTGTACCAAGCGGGTGCGGTTATCGCAATTGCGTAAAGAAGCCGCACAGCAATTGCCCAGATTGACTCGGCGGTAATGGGCTCGCCCCAAAACCTGTAGAAAGTCGCGGCAGCTAAAGTGACACCCCCGGAAAAGAAGAGCACGGTCGCCCAGCGCCAGAAGTTGGCTTGAGTGGCTTCTGAGTTCGCGATTCGCTGATAATTCCCAGTTACTCCGATGTTTCCAACTACCTGCACTATCTTGGCAGCGTTGTTCTTCTGCTCCTCTAGTCCACTGATGAGAGAAGCGGACTCGGTCTTGGTCGTCTGCTCCAGCGTAGAGTAGTCAGCTTTTATCTTGTTGATAGTTGCATCAAAGGCGGCGGCACGTTCCGTTTCCTTGGCTGCAAATACTTGTTCGAGCTTGGCGACAGCAGCCGATGCTTCGGCGCGCTCCCGTGCAGCCGACTCGGCCATCGCTTCAAGGCGTGCCTTCAGGTCGGCTGCTGTTGCATCCGTATCTTGCACGTGAGATGCAAGATTGTCGCGGTCCTGCACCAGTTGCTTTATGGTTTCAGAAGCGCTTCGGCTTAGACCGTCAATGATCTGTGGTAGCTCGTCGCTTTCGGTGGTTCGAAGCATGGGCGCGAAGCCCCACAACCAAGACAATGCATTTTGCTCAAACTGCGAAACTGCGTTAGTGATGTGGCCGGTATTCTTGTTGCTCACATACGCGTTCAGTTCGTTTAGTGCAGCCTGCGCGTGCTTGTTGATCTGATTGAGTGCATGCGAACTCACAAGTGTTGCTGGCGTAGTCTGCATAAGCGACCGAATAACTTGACCAAGTGCGAATACTTTGTCCCTTGCAAGCACAAGCTGATCGTTGCTTGCGATTGCTGGCTCGTTAAATGAAGGCTCTGCCTGTAGTTGCAGAAGCTGCGTGAGTGTGTTCCAGAGTGGGTGTTCGAAATTGCTGTTGTCAGCCATAGTGGCTCCCTTGGTTCTTGTGACCGCTAACGTAGAAGTCACCGGCGCTGCGCGGCTTTATCGCGCTGCGTCCGTGTGGACTGCCGGGTAAGCTTGGTTTTCATTTTCCGGTCATCGCAACATTCCAAGACACAAGTTGGCTGCTGCTGTTATTACAGAACAAACAGAGAACAAACAGAGAGAACAAACAGCAGAACAGGGACAGACCACGGTTTTTCTGCGGTTTCTTGTGGTTATGAAGTGAATAGCCCCGCAGCATACGAGCCATCTCGTCGCCTGTCCATTGCCCCGGCCGCAACGTGGCCTGCGTGATCACCGACGGCGCTATGCCGCCGGCACCAGAAAATCCCGCCCGATGCCGTCGCCGAGATCGTAGATGCGGTCCATGAAGTCGGTGAGGAACTCGTGCAGGCCCTGCTTGAAGATGTCGTCGATGCGCGCGTAGTGGATGTGCGCGTGCAGGATGCCGGCGAGGCGCTCGGTTTCGGCGGACTGACCGTTCTTGATCGCTTCGAGGACGCGCACCAGGCCTTTGGTGCAGGCGTGCAGCGAGCGCGGCATGTCGAGGCGCAGGATCAACAGGTCGGCGATGCGCGCCGGGGTGATGACGTCGCGATAGACCTTGCGGTAGACCTCGAAGGCTGACAGCGAGCGGAGTACGGCGCCCCAGCGGTAGAAGTCGGTCGTGCCCTCGTCGCCGTTGGTGCGCAGCACGTGGTATTTCACGTCGAGGATGCGCGCGGTGTTGTCGGCGCGTTCGATGAAGCCGCCGAGGCGGATGAAGTTCTGCGCCTCGTCCTGCAGCATGGTGCCGAAGGTGACGCCGCGGATCAGCGCCGAGCGCAGCTTGACCCACTCGAAGTACTGGCCGATGCCGCTGGCCATGATCTGCTCGAATTTCTGCTCGCGTACTTCGAGCCAGGTCATGTTGCAGGCTTCCCAGGTTTCCGAGGTCAGCGTGCCGCGCACGGCGTGGGCGTTCTCGCGCGCGGCACGCAGGCAGCTGTAGATCGACGAGAGGTTGTTCGGGTCGGTGACCATGAAGCGCAGCACGTTTTCGGCGTTGATTTCGGCATAGGACTCGGCGAAGCGGCTCTCCAGGCTGTTGAGGGCGAGGATGGCGCCCCAGTTCTGGTTCTCCGCGGCGACGGACTGCGGCACCAGCGACATTTGCCAGGTGACGTCGAGCAGGCGGGCGAGGTTTTCGGCGCGCTCGGTGTAGCGCGACATCCAGTAGAGGTGATCGGCGGTGCGGCTCAGCATGGTCTTCTCCGGTCCTTAGTCTTCGAGTACCCAGGTGTCCTTTGTGCCCCCGCCCTGCGACGAGTTGACCACCAGCGAGCCTTCACGCAGGGCGACGCGTGTGAGGCCGCCGGGCACCATGTCGATGGTCTTGCCGGAGAGCACGAAGGGGCGCAGGTCGAGATGGCGGGGGGCAATCCCCGATTCGACAAAGGTGGGGCAGTTGGAGAGCGCGAGCGTTGGCTGGGCGATGTATTTTTCCGGGGCGGCGATAATGCGCTGGCGGAAGGCTTCGATCTGCCCGGTTGTCGACGCTGGACCGACGAGCATGCCGTAGCCGCCGGCGCCGTGGACTTCCTTGACCACCAGTTCGGGGAGGTGGTCGAGCACGTACTTGAGGTCGTCGGGCTTGCGCAGCATGTACGTCGGCACGTTGTTGAGGATGGGTTCCTCGCCGAGGTAGAAGCGGATCATCTCGGGTACGTAGGGGTAGATCGACTTGTCGTCGGCGACGCCGGTGCCGATGGCGTTGGCCAGCGTCACGTTGCCGGCACGGTAGGCCGTCAGCAGGCCGGGGACGCCGAGCATCGAATCCTTGCGGAAGGCCAGCGGATCGAGGAAGTCGTCGTCGAGGCGGCGGTAGATCACGTCGACGCGCTGCGGCCCTTGCGTGGTGCGCATGTAGACCGTCTCGCCCTTGACGAACAGGTCGCGCCCCTCGACGAGTTCGACGCCCATCTGCTGGGCGAGGAAGGTGTGCTCGAAGTAGGCGCTGTTGTAGGCGCCCGGGGTGAGCAGAACCACCGTCGGGTTCTGTACACCTTGCGGCGCGACGGTGCGCAGGTTCTCCAGCAGCATGTCCGGGTAGTGCTGCACGGGTGCGATCTTCTGCCTGGAGAACAGTTCGGGGAACAGCCGCATCATCATCTTGCGGTCCTCGAT
Source organism: Gammaproteobacteria bacterium (assembly GCA_029289235.1). Classification (GTDB taxonomy): domain Bacteria; phylum Pseudomonadota; class Gammaproteobacteria; order Burkholderiales; family Rhodocyclaceae; genus Propionivibrio. Next base: position 113,219 of record JARFTZ010000057.1, on the reverse strand, counting down.
CATGTAGGACACGCCTGACGGCACGCGCAAATTGTCCTCCAGAACATAAAATTCGCCCTCGCCTGCCCGGACGAGATCGACCCCGGCGATGTGCGCGTAGATGCCGGCAGGAACGTCGATGCCCTTCATCTCCGGACGGAACTGCGCGTTGTTCAGCACCTGTTCGCGCGGGATATGGCCGGCGTCGAGGATGTGCTGGTCGTGGTAGATGTCGTGCAGGAAGGCGTTGAGCGCCTTGACGCGCTGCCGCAAGCCTTGTTGCAGAGTTTTCCACTCCTTCGCCGGAATGATGCGCGGGATGATGTCGAAGGGGATCAGCCGCTCCTTGCCCGCTTCCTCGCCATAAACGGCGAAGGTGATGCCGACGCGGTGGAAGGCAATGTCGGCTTCGGCCCGCTTGCGGACGATGCGCTCCGGCGCGGTGGCGGCCAGCCAGTCGGCATAGGCCCGGTAATGCGGGCGCACGGTGCCGGCCGCATCGTACATCTCGTTGAAGAAAGTGGTTTTCATGGTCGTTGCCGCAGCGAAATGGTTAATCGCTTCGAGCAGAAAGCGTGCCAATGAAAAACCCGGGGTTGATCAGGGTTTGGCGACGATAGCGGGCAGCGATGCACCAGCGCTGGGCGGCGGCGCACCAATCACGACAAGCGGACGGGGTTGCCCGCTCCGCCAAAAAGCGGAGCCGGGGTTATTCCGGAATCGGTTTGCCGCTTTCCAGATAGGCGAGGAAAGCGCGCACGGTCTGCAGTTCGAGCGAGGTGTTGGAACACAGCACCCAGGTCTTGCGGATCAGCGGCGAGCCGTCCGGCCAGAACAGCGGCTGCTTCACCAGCCCGTATTTTCGGGCGAGGCCGATGCCCGGCAGGATCGACCAGCCGAGGCCGTGCAAAACCATCTGCCGGGCCGTTTCCATGGTGGTGACTTCCATGGTGGTGTTCGGCGGCGTGTTGAAATTCTTGCGCCACCAGTCGTCGAGCAGGCGATGCAGCGCGGCGTCGGCGCCGTAGCGGATGTGCGGCAGTCGCGGCAGGTCGGCGAAGTCGATCGGTTCGCGCGAGGCGATGCACAGCGGCTCTTCCGAGAGCAGGAAGCGTTCGCCGCTCCAGTCGTGTTCACCGCGCACGATGCCGAGGGTGATCTCCTGCCGCTCCAGCATCTCGACGATCTTCGAGCTGAAGCCGGTTTTCAGCGCAATCTCGACTTCCGGATAGAAGGTGATGAAGCCCTTGAGGATTTTCGGCAGGGTGTAGTGGGCGAAGACGCTGGAAGCGCCCATGCGCAGCGACCCCTGCACCTTGTCCACCATGTTCTTGATGCGTTCCTTGACCGAGCCGAACTTCTGCAGCATCTCGTCGGCGTAGGCCAGCAGGCATGCGCCCTGCGGGGTGAATTCAACGCCGCTGGGAATGCGCAGGACGATCTGCGCGCCGAACTCTTCCTCGATGTTCTTCAGGCGGTAGGTCAGCGCCGGCTGGGTGATGTACAGGCGCGCGGCGGCCTTGGTGAGGTTCTTTTCCTCGGCGATCGCCTTGAGAATCCGCCAGTCCTTGTCGTCCACGTCCGGTGCCTTGATTGCGTTTCTGGGTTGGCCGCCATTCTATCGCTCAACGCGGATTGCCGGGCCTTCACTGCGTTGGATTTCGGTAACGCCGCGGCGGGGGCGGCGGAGGGCGAGGGTCATGCCGGCAACGCCGATGATCGCCATGCCGGTGGTCGATGCGCTGTCCGGCAACTGCCCGAAAACGGCCCAGCCGAGCAGCGTTGCCCAGATCAGCTGGACGTACATCATCGGGGCGAGGGCCGAGGCCGGCGCGGTGCGATAGGCGCCGATGATGAGGAAGTGTCCGACACCGCCATAAAGGCCGAGCGAGGCGACCAGCAGGCAGTGGCCGAGCGGCGGCCATTCGCCGATCCAGTACGGCGGGACGATCAGCGACATGGCCAGCGTGCCGATCAGCGCCGTGTAGAACAACTGGCGCATCGTCGGCTCGGTGTCGGCGAGCTTGCGGGTGAGGATCTGGTACAGCGAATAACACAGCGCGGCGGCCAGCGTATAAACCAGTCCGATGCCGAGCAGGGCGCCGCCGGGACGCGCGATCAGGAGAACGCCGCAGAAGCCGGCGAGCGTCGCCAGCCAGGTCTTCAGCGCCACCTTCTCGCCGAGCAGCGGTCCGGCGAGCAGCGCGACGATGACCGGGGCGACGAAAAACACGGCGGTCGTCTCGGCCAGCGGCAGGGAGCGGAAGGCCATCTGGATGAACAGGCTTGAAGCGACCAGCAGCAGCGCGCGAAAGATCATCAGCCCCGGTCGGCGGGTAACCACCAGTTCGCGGCCCATTCCCGGCGCCACGGCGACCAGCATGATCGCCAGATGCACGGCAAAGCGCGCCCAGACGAGAAACTGCACGCTGTAGAAGGCGGTCAGGTACTTCGCCGTGGTGTCGACCGAGGAGAACAGGAACAGTCCCGAGAGGAAGAGCAGGACGCCCTTGAGGTTGCGATGGGGCACGGGGAGTGGTTCAGCGGGGTGGATGGTGACGGCGCATCATACCCCCGTTGTGGCCGCCGTCAGTTCGTCGTAAGGCGTGACCGTCACCGCGACCTCCGGTGCGTGCCCGTCGCCACCGAGGATGACCCCGCGCAGCGGCGAGACGTCGCCGAAGTCGCGGCCCCAGGCCAGGGTGATGTGCTGCGTGTCGGGCAACAGGTTGTTGGTCGGGTCGAAGTCGACCCAGAAGCCGTCGTCTCCGTCCGGGCAGAAGACGGCGATCCAGGCGTGCGAGGCGTCGGCGCCGATCATCCGGGGTTTGCCGGGCGGTGGCTGGGTCAGCAGGTAGCCGCTGACGTAGCGCGCGGCGAGTCCGAGCGAGCGCAGGCAGGCGAGCATCAGGTGGGCGAAATCCTGGCAGACCCCGCGCTTTTCCTGGAGAACCTGGAGGACCGGCGTGGCGACGGTGGTGGCCTTGGCGTCGAACTTGAACTCCCGGAAGATCTTCGCCATCAGCGCCTGCGTGGCTTCCAGCAGCGGCCGCCCCGGCGGGAAGCACGGCGCCGCGTAGGCGGCGAACTCGCGCTTGACGCGTACGTAGGGCGATTCGAACAGGCAGGCGCTGGCCTCCAGGTGGATCGGCCGCGCGCCGTAGGCGAGCGCATCGCGCACGTCGTCCCAGGCGGTGGTTTTGTCGAAAGGAAGCTCCGGCAGGTGCGGGCGCACCTCGATCCGGCTCTCGGCGCGCACCAGGAGGCTGCTGTGCGGCAACTCGATGGCGAACTGGCGGACCGGATTGCCGAAGGCGTCGAAGCGTGTCTCGTCCAGGCTCGGCTGCGGGTCGATGTGCACCGCGTGTTCGAGGCAGGTCTGCCAGGCGCACGGGCGTGGCGTGAGGTGCAGAAGCTGGCGCGAGATCGAGACCGGGCTCTCGTAGCGGTAGGTCGTCTCGTGGACGACGTGGTAGCGGGCGGCGTCGCTCATCTCAGGCGGCCAGGGTTTGCCGGCCGACGTCGCCGACGTGGGTGAAGTAGCGCATCGCCAGGCGGTCGGAGAGTTGTGCGGCGGCCGTCGCCAGGGCGTCGAGCAGGTCGGCCAGTTCGAAGCAGTTGCCGCAGTCCTGACAGGCGGCGAAGTCGCGGCTCTCGAAGCACTGCAGGTCGAAGGCGCGCAGACGTCTAAGGCCTGCGTGCAGACCATCATCGCCGGCGTTGCCCGGCAAACTGCCCAATTCCCGCTCCAGGCGGGCCAGGTAGCGGATCAGGTTGTGCACCTGGAAGACTACCGCGTGCGGGTTCGCTTCGTCGAAGACGATCAGGTCGAGGGCCGGCAGAAGTTCGGGCTGGGCCATGTAGCGCGAGCGGTAGGTGATGATGCTGTCGGCCAGTTCGAGCAGCCAGTCGATGCTTCCGGGCGCGCGCGTCGAGCGGAGGCGCAGGAACTGACTGATGGCTTCGCACAGGAAGATCAGGCGTTCGAGCCGGCGGCCGATGATCAGGAAACGCCAGCCGTCGTCGCGGGTCATGTCGTCCATGGCGAATCCGGCCAGCGTCGAACTGGCAAGCAGCATCTGGTCGAGAAAGGCCAGCGCCTCGCCGAGCGACGGCCGGCTCTTGGCGTAGGCCTGCAACTGCTGCTGCAGGCGGTTCAGCGCGTGCCAGTTGTCGAGCGAGAAGCGCTCGCGCACCTGCGCGCCGACCCAAAGCAGGCGGCGGATGTTGCCGGCCAGGCCGTCGCCCCATTCGGCGCCGCACAAGGCCGCCAGGAGCTGGGTTTCGATGTCGTTGCGGTCGCGCGGCTTGGTGCCGGTGTCCGGCAGCATCTGCAGGGCGCGTCCGGTTTCGTAAGCCGAGAGCAGCGCGCGCGTGTCGTCGTCGCTGCCGGCGTCGACCAGTCGTGAGAGGCCGACGCGCAGCAGCCGTGCCGTATCCTCGCAACGTTCGGTGTAGCGCCCGAACCAGAAAAGATTCTCGACGACACGGGAGGAGAGGTTGCTGCCGCTGCGGATCAGGTCGGCCTTGCCGAGTTGCGGCTTGATCAGGCTGAACGTGCTGGCCGGCTCGTCGCTGAGAATCCAGGTGTCCTTGCTCGACCCGCCGCGCTGCATGGCGATGAAACGGGCGTTGATCGCGGAGGTCACGCGCGTGAGTCCCCCCGGCAGCACCCGATAGCCCTGCGGCGTTGCGGCAACGTAGACGCGCAGCGCGACACCGCGCGGCAACAGGCGCCGCTCGTGCGGCGCGCTCCACGACGGCGCCTGCGAGAAGCGCACCAGTTCCTGCGCGACGTAGGCCTGCGGGCGGGCGTGCAGGCGCTCGATGACCTCCTCGCGCTGCGCGCCCTTCAGGTCGCTGCCGAAGATCGGGTCGAGCCGTTGCGACGGGAAGGCACCCTTGATCACCAGCCGGTCGAGGTGCTTGATGACGAATTCCAGCGCCGTCGGCTCGCCGCACCACCAGGTGCCGACCGAGGGCATGCGCAGCGTTTCGCCAAGCAGCTTTTCACAGGCGCCGGGCAGGAAGCCGGGCAGCGCCGCCGATTCGAGCAGCCCGCTGCCCAGCGCGTTGGCCACCAGCACCCGGCCGGCGCGCACTGATTGCAAGAGTCCCGGAATGCCGAGCGCCGAGTCGCCGCGCAGTTCGAGCGGGTCGCAGAAGTCGTCGTCGAGCCGACGCAGGATGGCGTGCACGCGCTTCAGACCGGTCAGCGTCCTCAGATAGACGCGGTCGTCGCGCACCGTCAGATCCTGCCCCTCGACCAGCGGGTAGCCGAGGTAGCGGGCGAGGTAGGCGTGCTCGAAGTAGGTTTCGTTGTACGGCCCCGGCGTGAGCAGGACGACCAGCGGCTTGCCGCCGTCGCCGTCCTTTGGCGCCCAGTGCGCGAGGCTTTCCTGCAGCGCGGCGAAGAATCCGGCGAGGTGCTGGACGCCAAGGTCGCGGAATTTCTCGGGGAAGAGGCGCGAGACGATGACGCGGTTTTCCAGTGCGTAGCCGGCGCCCGAGGGAGCCTGCGTGCGGTCGGCGATGACCCACCAGCGGCCGTCGGGCGAACGGGCGAGGTCGGCGGCGTAGAGGTGCAGCCAGGTGTCTCCAGGCGGGCGCACGCCCTGGCAGGGCCAGAGGCAGCCGTTGTGTCCGTAGACGAGCGCCGGCGGCAGGCTGCCGTCCTTGAGCAGCGTCTGCTCGCCGTAGAGGTCGACCAGCAGGGCGTTGAGCAGGCGCGCGCGCTGCGTGACGGCGGCGGAGATGCTCGCCCATTCCCCGGAGGACAGGATCAGCGGCAGCGGGTCGAGTTCCCATGGCCGGTCTGCGCCTTTCGGATCGGCGTAGACGTTGTAGGTGACGCCGTTCTCCAGGATGCGCCGGCGCACGTAGTCGAGCTGCTGGCGCATCTGCGCCGGCGTGGCGGCGTCCAGATGGTCGAAGAAGCCGCGCCAGGCCGGCCGCAACTGGCCGTTCTCGGCGAGCATCTCGTCGAAACGGTCGGTCTTGCGCGGATAGTTCGCGAGCAGGGAGCGCGGCATGAAGGCGGTCGGTCGATATCAGAAGCGCCGCAAGTCTAGCGTGAACGGGAATCTGGCATCCGGTGCTGCAGCCTCTGCAACGATCCGCCCCGGCGTGTGCCCGAGCACCGAGAAGCGGGCGAGGCGGCGGCCTTCGGCTTCGTAGGCGTTGACCGGATAGCGTTCGAAGTTGCGGCCGCCGGGGTGCGCCACATGGTACTGGCAGCCGCCGAGCGAGCGTTGCATCCAGGTGTCGACGAGGTCGAAGGTGAGCGGGGCGTGCACGCCGATCGTCGGATGCAGGCACGAGGCCGGCTGCCAGGCGCGGTAGCGCACGCCGGCGACGAATTCTCCAATCGTCCCGGTGTTCTGCAACGGTATGGCCTGGCCGTTGCAGGTCAGCACATAGCGGTCGCCGGCCATGCCGGTGGCCTTGACCTGCAGGCGCTCGACCGACGAATCGACATAGCGCACCGTGCCGCCGACGGCGCCTTCCTCGCCCATGACGTGCCAGGGCTCCAGCGCGTGGCGCAGTTCGACCTCGATGCCCAGCGCGGCGAACTTGCCGTGCAGCGGGAAGCGGAATTCGAAGTGCGGCGCGAACCAGGCCGGGTCGAAGGCGTAGCCCGCGCGGTTGAGTTCGGTGACGACGTCGGCGAAATCCTGCTGCACGAAATGCGGCAGCATGAAGCGGTCGTGCAGTTCAGTGCCCCAGCGGACCAGCCGGGCAGGCTGGTACGGGGCGTTCCAGAAGCGGGCGATCAGGGCCCGCAGCAGGAGTTGCTGGGCCAGCGACATGCGCGCGTGCGGCGGCATTTCAAAGGCGCGCATTTCCAGCAGGCCGAGGCGGCCGGTGGCGCTGTCGGGCGAGTAGAGCTTGTCGATGCAGAATTCGGCGCGGTGGGTGTTGCCGCTAGCGTCGATCAGCAGGTTGCGCAGGACGCGGTCGATCAGCCAGGGCGCAACCTCGGCGCCGATCTGCGGCAACTGCCTGAATGCGATCTCCAGTTCGTAGACCGAATCGTTGCGCGCCTCGTCGATGCGCGGCGCCTGGCTGGTCGGGCCGATGAACAGGCCGGAAAACAGGTACGAGAGCGAGGGGTGGTTGTGCCAGTAACTGATCAGACTGCGCAGCAGGTCGGGGCGGCGCAGGAAAGGCGAGTCGAGCGGCGTCGCTGCGCCGAGGACGAAATGGTTGCCGCCGCCGGTGCCGGTGTGGCGGCCGTCGAGCATGAACTTCTCCGTCGTCAGCCGCGACAGGCGGGCGGCATCGTAGAGGTGCGTGGTGCGCTCGACGAGTTCGTCCCAGTCGCCGCAGGGCTGGATGTTGACCTCGATGACGCCGGGGTCGGGGGTGATGCTGAACTTGACGAGGCGTGGATCGCGCGGTGGCTCGTAGCCTTCGAGGATCACCGGCGTCGCCAGTTCCTCGGCCGTGGCTTCGACGGCGGCGGCGATCTCGAGGTAGTCGTCGAGGCTCTGCGTCGGCGGCATGAAGATGTAGAGGATGCCGTCGCGCGCCTGCGCCGTCATCGCCGTGCGGGTGATCCAGCCAGCCGATTCCTTGCTCTGCGGCCAGCGCTCGAACGCGGCGCCGTTGGCGCCGCCGGGAAGCGACGGGGGCGAGGCTTCGTGCTCCGTGCCTGCGAGTGGATCGGCGAACTGGCGACGGATCTCGGCGGCGCTGCGCAGCGGCGGGAACGGTTGCGTCGGGTCGGGCGTGTTGAAGTACGGGTAGTCGTTCTGCGCGACCCAGGGCTGCGAGTCGAGCGGCAGGCGGTAGCCGAGCGGCGAGTCGCCGGGGATCAGGTAGCAGCGTTCGCTGCGCAGGAACCACGGGCCGGTCTGCCAGCGGCCGTTGGTGAAGCTGCGCATGATCGGCAAGACGTGGCCGATGACCGCGTCGAGGCCCTGGGAGAACACGCGCGCCAGGCGTTCGCGTTCGAGCGGGTCGTCGAGACGTGAATCGAACGGATCGACGTTGGTCGGCAGGCGCCGTTCGCGCCACAGGTAGTAGAAGGCGTCTTCATAGGCCGGGAAAACGTAGTTGCTGTCGAGGTCGAGTCGCTCCGCGACGCCGCGCAGGAAGCGGCCGGCCAGCGCCGCGTCAGCGCCGCAGGGCTTGGTCTCGTCGGCGATCAGCGCCGGGTTGTGCCAGATCGCTTCGCCGTCGCGCCGCCAAAAGCAGTTGAGCGCCCAGCGCGGCAGTTGTTCGCCCGGATACCACTTCCCCTGGCCGAAGTGCGCAAGGCCCTGCGGCGCGTATTTCTCGCGCAGGCGGTGGAACAGGTCGACGGCGCGGGCGCGTTTCGTCGGGCCGAGCGCCTCGGTGTTCCATTCGGCACCGTCCGGGTCGTCGATCGAGATGAAGGTCGGCTCGCCACCCATCGTCAGGCGCACGTCGCCGGCGGTGAGATCGGCGTCGATGCGGTGGCCGAGCGCTTCGATGTCGGTCCATTGTTCTTCCGTGTACGGCTTGGTGACGCGCGGCGCTTCCCGGATGCGCTCGATCTTCATGGTGTGCGAGAACTCGCATTCGCATTCCTCGGTGAAGCCGCTGACCGGTGCGGCCGAGGAGGGTTCCGGCGAGCAGGCGATCGGGATGTGGCCCTCGCCGGCGAACAGGCCGGAGGTCGGGTCGAGGCCGATCCAGCCGGCGCCGGGGAGATAGACCTCGCACCAGGCATGCAGGTCGGTGAAGTCCTTGTCGGTGCCGGATGGGCCGTCGAGCGATTTGACGTCCGGGGTGAGCTGGATCAGGTAGCCGGAGACGAAGCGGGCGGCCAGGCCGAGATGGCGCAGCACCTGCACCAGCAGCCATGCCGAGTCGCGGCACGAGCCGGTGGCCTTGATCAGCGTCTCGCCCGGCGTCTGCACGCCCGGTTCGAGACGGATGACGTAAGCGATCGCCCGCTGCACGCGCTGGTTCAGCGCAACGAGGAAGTCGACGCTCGGCGTCGGTTCGCGCGGGATGCCGGCGACGAAGGCCTTGAACAGCGGCGTCGCCGGCAATTTTTCGAGGAAGGGGAGCAGTTCGTGGCGCAACCCCGGTTCGTAGGCGAAGGGGAATTTCTCGGCACCCGGTTCGAGGAAGAAGTCGAACGGATTGATCACCGACAGTTCGGCGACGAGGTCGACCTCGACCTTGAATTCGCGCGTCTTTTCCGGAAAGACCAGGCGCGCAAGGTAGTTCGACTGGGGATCCTGCTGCCAGTTGATGAAGTGTTCAGCCGGCGTGACCTTCAGCGCATAGCTGAGGATCGGCGTGCGCGCATGCGGCGCCGGGCGCAGGCGGACGATCTGCGGCGACAGGCCGACGGGTCGGTCGTAGCGGTAATGGGTGACGTGGCTGAGGGCGACATGGATCGACACGGCGGGCTCCGGTGCTGAACGAACAGCATCCATCTAGCAAGAGCCGCGCCACCATCTCGAAACGGCTGTGGCGCCGGATTGGCCATCCGGCGTCGCTCCCAGGCACAGGACGGGTGCGTCCGTCCCGGCGGACGCACCAAAGACAGGAACAGCCGACTGCGGGTCAGCGATCCTTGGCCTGCACCCAGAGGACGTCGCCCTGGCCGCTCGTCTGGTTGAGCGTGCGGCCGAAGATGAACAGCAGGTCGGACAGGCGGTTGAGGTACTTGCGGGCGAATTCGGAAACCTCTTCGCTGTTGCCGAGGCTGACGATGCGCCGTTCGACCCGCCGGCAGACCGAGCGGGCGAGATGGGCCAGCGAAGCCGGGCGGGTGCCGCCGGGCAGGATGAAGTTCTTCAGCGGCGGCAGTTCGGCGTTGAACTGCGCAGCGAGCTCTTCGAGGCGCGCCACGTGCTCTTCGCTGATGTACGACGAGCCGGGGATGCAGATTTCGCCGCCGAGATCGAACAGGTCGTTCTGGATGCGCAGCAGGGCGGTCCTGACGTTTTCCGGCAACGGCTCGGCGAGGAGCACGCCGACGGTTGAGTTGAGTTCGTCGATTTCGCCGATGCAGTCAATGCGCAGGCAGTCCTTGCCGACGCGGGAGCCATCGCCGAGGCCGGTGGTGCCGGCGTCGCCGGTGCGGGTGACGATTTTGCTGAGACGGTTGCCCATGGCTGGTTTCCTAGGGAGAATGAAGGTCTTGATGGAGGCCGATTATAGCCAAAGGTTCCGCGCGTTATCTGCGTGGCGTTTGCCGGCTCGGCGCGAAACAGAACACATGGGGCGTGTATGGCTTTCGATAAGGCGTTGCTGGCCGGTTTGTCCGAAAACGAGGAAAAGAGCGTCAAGCGGTTGCTCGAACGCGGGGTCAATTTGCCGCCGCAGCCGCGGGTGCTGCAGGAACTATATGCCAAGCTGATGGCCGGCGTCGCCGACGTGCGGGTGTATGCGCGGATCCTGGCGCAGGATCCGGGTCTCGTGGCGATGCTCTTCAAGGTGGTGCAGAGCGCCTCCTACCGCCGCTTCCAGCCATTCGAATCGGTCGAGCACATCCTGCAGGCGATCGGCCTGCAGCAGACCGCCAATCTGGTGCGCGCCATCTCGTTGTCCTCCTCTCTGCCGGCCAAGCACAACCGCAAGGCGTTCGAGGCCTTCTGGATCCGCTCGCGGGCGATTTCCGAACTGGCGATGCTGGTCGCCGAGGAGCGCGTCACCGTGTGCAACATTTTTCCTGATCAGGCTTTCCTCGCCGGCGTGTTCATCGAATGCGGCGTGCCGGTGCTGATGCAGCGTTTTTCGACCTACTGCAAGGACATGCGGCTGGAGGAGCCGGGGCGCTGGGCGGATCTGGCCGAGGAGGATCGCCGTTTCAACGCCGATCACTGCGTCGTCGGCTATCTGATGGCCCGGCACTGGAAACTGCCGGATTTCATCTGCGACGCGATCCGCTACCACCACGACCTCTCGCACCTCGATAACCACACGGCACGGACGATGGTGGCCATCCTGCAACTGGCGATGCACCTCTATCACCTGAACCTGCACTTGCCCAATCCGGAATGGGAGACGGTCGAGACCGAGGTGCTCGACGAACTGGGCTTGCGCGAGGATACCCTGCCGGAACTGATCGACATCGTCCTCGAGCAGCATCACGCTGCGTCGGGGCATTGAGCCCTGTCCGCATGGCGCTGAGGATCGATGCATGCGTTGCCCAGCATCAGGGCGACCGCAAGGAGCAACAGGACCGGGTTGCACTTCTTCCGCATCCGAAAGGCGGCGGCGTGGCGCTCGCCGTCGTCGCCGACGGAATGGGGGGGCATACCGGCGGGACATTGGCCGCGCAGCAGGTGATCCATACGGCGGGCAGCAACTTCGGGCAGTTCTCCGCGCGCAGCGAGTCGCCCAGGGATTTGCTCGAATCGAGCCTGAATGAAGCGCACATGCTGATCAAGGCCTCGCGCTTCATCAACGAGAAGGATCCGCACAGCACGGCGGTGATGCTGTTGCTGCAGCCGGGCAAGGTCAGCTGGGCGCACTGCGGCGACAGCCGGCTTTACCGTTTCCGCGGCGACCGGCTGCTGTTCCGCACCACCGACCACTCCTACGTTGAAACGCTGGTGGCGAAGGGGCGGATCACGCCGGAACAGGCGCTGGTGCACCCGAATCGCAACATTCTGCTGACCTCGCTTGGCGGCAATGAACCGCCGCGCATTGATTACGGCGAGGCGGACGATGTGCAGGCCGGGGAGGTGTTCGTCCTGTGCTCGGACGGCGTATGGGGGTATTTCAGCGATGCGGAACTGGGCAGCCTGGTGGAAACGTACTCTGCCCGCGAGGCGTGCGATCGGCTGATCGACCGGGCGCGGACGCGTGCCCAGGGCGATGGCGACAATGCGTCGCTGGTCGTCATCAAGCTGCTGGATGCGCCGCAGAAACCGGGTAAAGCGAAACGCTGAAAGGTTGCAACGCCGCCGCCGGGATCACCGCGGCAGCGGTCGTCATGCAGGGAAGATTATTTCCTCCCTAGCCCTCCGAGCAGCGCGGCGACGACGCGGCGCGGCTTGTGCGGGTGTTCCAGGTGCGTCATGGCCTTGGCCTTTTCGGTGTCGGCAAGCGCGGCGACCGGATGCGGTTCGGGACTTTCATACGGCTTGCTGAAATCGAAGCCGTCTGCGGCGATGTGACTGGGCCGGCTGCGGCCGGACGAGCGCTCCCGCGGCGGCCGTGCCGACGGGGCAACTGCGGCGGAAGGCGCCGGCGGACGGCGATGGTGCTTCTTCTTGCCGCTCGGCGGGTACTCGTAGTCGTATTCCGGTTCGAAGCCCGGGACGACGACCTGCTCGATCTGCATCTTGATCAGCTTCTCGATGTCGACGAGGTATTGCACCTCGTCGGCGGAGACCAGCGAGATCGCCGTTCCGAGCTTGCCGGCGCGGCCCGTGCGACCGATACGGTGTACGTAGTCTTCCGGCGTGTGCGGAATCTCGAAGTTGATCACGTGCGGCAGTTCGTCGATGTCCAGGCCGCGCGCTGCGACGTCGGTGGCGACGAGCACCAGCGTTGTGCCGTCCTTGAAGGCTTCGAGCGCCTTCAGGCGGTCCTGCTGGCTCTTGTCGCCGTGGATCGAGTCGGCGGCGATGCCGGCGCGCTCGAGTTCGCGTGCCAGCCGGTTGGTTTCGATCTTGGTGCGGGTGAAGACGAGTACCTGGTTGAAGTCGGCCGATTTGAGCAGCTTCACGAGCAGCGCGCGCTTGGCTTCGGCAGCCACCGGGTGGACGCGGTGGGTGATCGTCTCGGACACCGTGTTGCGCCGGGCGACTTCGATGAGCATCGGCGCGCGCAGCATCTTGTCGGCGAGCTTCTTGATCTCGTCGGAGAAGGTCGCCGAGAAGAGCAGGCTTTGCCGCTGCGCCGGCAGCAGGTTGATGATGCGCGTGACATCGGGGATGAAGCCCATGTCCAGCATGCGGTCAGCTTCATCGAGGACCAGCGCCTGGACCTGGGCGAAGTTGAGGCACTTCTGTTCGACGAGGTCGAGCAGGCGGCCGGGGGTGGCGACCAGCACTTCGACGCCCCGGCGGATCTCCTCGATCTGCGGCTTGATGTCGACCCCGCCGTAGGTGCACAGGCTGCGCAGGGGGACGTACTTGCTGTAGTCCTTGACCGATTCGAAGACCTGGATCGCCAGTTCGCGCGTCGGCGCCAGCATCAGGATGCGTACCGGGTGGCGCGCGGGCGACGGGCTGGGGCTGGCGAACGGCAGGATGCGCTGCAGCAGCGGCAGGGTGAAGGCGGCGGTCTTGCCGGTCCCGGTCTGGGCGCCGCCCATCAGGTCCTTGCCGGAAAGAACGATTGGAATGGCTTGCGCCTGGATCGGGGTCGGAGTCGTGTAACCCTTGTCGGATATGGCTCGTAACAGCTCGGGCGCGAGGCCGAGTTCATCAAAACGCATTGATGGCGCCTGCAAATAAATTAGGAATCAAGGGGATAGAAGAGCGGAATTATACACCGTTCGCCGCGCTGCCGGCTGTCGGAGAACAATCGCCGAATTGCCCGGGGGCGAAGGTCATTCGCCCCGGAGCTGTCGCAGCGCGCGCTGGGCGGCGGCGTCGAACAGGGCCGTCCCCGACTGCATGCGCGCCTGTCCGGCACGCAGCTGCGCCTCGATGGCTTCTTGCGGCAGGGCGAGCGCGTGGCGCGTCGCCGGGGAGAAGAGCAGTACCGTCCGCGTCCGCGAGTCCTGCCAGCAGCAGGTTCCACTCAGCCGTTTTCCATCGGGCGAGGTGTAGTTCAGCCAGTCTCCGGTCTTGACGGTGATCGGTCCGGCTTGCCGCTGTGCCGTGCTTGCCGCCGGGTTGCCGTGGTAGTGAATCCTGCAACCGTCGGCTTCGAGGAGGCATGGCTGCGCGCTGCGCTTCGCTCGCTCGGGCGGTTGGGCCGGTGCGGGTACCCACGGGGCTTCATCGGTGGCCCGTGCGCGCAGAGCCGCGGTCTGCAGCGCGAAGCAGGTGTCGAGGAAGGGCTTTCTTTCCTCGAAGGGAAGCGCGATCCGGTCCAGCCCGGCGTTGATCCTTTTGAGCAGCGCCGGGATGCCGGCCGTCAGTTTTTGCCTGTCCTCGGGTGTTTGTTTCGGCAGGACGCTCCACAGCAGGTACTCGATGGCCGATTCGGCGTCCCTCCAGTCATCGCCGTCCCGGCCGCCTTCCTCGCAGGCCGCGGCCATGACCTTTACCCAGTGCGCGGACAGAAAATCGGCCAAGGCCGGCGCAGTGGCTGCCGGGCGCGTTTTCGCCAGCCAGTCCTCCGCGCTGGATCGTGCGTCTTCCTTGCGTTCATGCCGCTGTACCTGGTCGACCAGGCGGCGAGTCGCCTTGTGTATGGCCTCGTCGCGTTTGCCGGCAATGGCATCGAGTCGTGCGATGAGCGGCGCCAGATCGCCTTTGCCCTGGCCCAGCACTTCGCGTGCGGCGTCGATGATCCGCGCGAAGTGCACACAGACCGGATGGTCGCGCGGCGCGTTGGCCGGCAGGCCGAGAGCCGCATCGGCCAGGCGGTTTATCAAGGTGCGTGCGGGATGCTGTTCGTTGGCGAAAAAACCGGCGTCGAGCATGGCATGCTTGAGCAGCGGAATCTGCAGGCGACCGAGCAGCGATTTGACGACGTCGGGGAGGTCCGGCGATGCGTAGATGGCTTCGAAGATCAGCGCCAGGGTGTCGAGCATGATGGCGGCCGGCTGCCCCGGAGCGAGGTCGAAATCCTTGGAGCGGAACAGGTTCGGAGTCGAAGCGTCGGGCCCGGTTGCTTTGTCCGGAAGGGTTTTCCCGGCAATCTGCTGCAACTCGATGGCATTCATCCGCTCGATCAGGTGATTGAGCATGACCATTGCGGAGGCGTCGAGAAGGGCGTTTCCGCCTGCACTCGCGTTTGCGCCCCCGGGCGCGGCGCCGCCGGCCGGAACCTTGTCTCCGCGCTGTTGCTGCATCGTCAATTGCAACATGGCCAGCGGGTTGGTCGGCGAGTTGGTCGGCGATGCGCTGACCACGGCGCGCGAAGCCGGTTGGCGGATCAATTGGGTTTGTGCAGGGGCGATGCCCTTGCTGTCCAGCAACTGGTTAAGCTCGGCGTAGACGCCGGGCAGGCGCAGCTTCAGCGTCTCCTCGAGGTTGTCGAGGCGACCGAATTGTTGTTCGAGGCTGCCGCCGCCCTCGCGACAGATCGCCCACAGGGCGCGGCGGATCGGTTCCATGCCGAGCGGGTTCTGTTCGGGAGGCATCGCCGGGCGTTGCAGCAGGCTCATGTAGCGCAGTTGCACGCGCCAGTGGTCGATGCGCTGGTCGTCGCGGAGGTGGCTGGCGATCTCTCCGATGCGGATGTCGATTTCGAGGTCGTCGTGGCCGAGCAGGGAAATGCGCGAGGCTGTCAGTCCGTGGGTCTGGTCGAAACCCTCCGGGGGGGCCTCCGCCGCCAGTTCGTCGTGGGCTTCGGCGGCCTCCCTGCGCATTGCGTCGAGAACCTGCGCATGGGTGATGCCGCCTTGTTGTGCGATTTCGCCGAGCCGGCAGACGAACAGGTTGCGACATTCTTCGAGGATGAAGAATGCATCAGCGTGTCTCGTGATGGGCGGCGCGGGGAAAGGGCTGTGGAGGTTCATCGGGGCGGGTGGCGAACATCGAAATCGGGCAGCGCTCAGCTTTTCTCTGCCGTGGCTTTTGGCGCCGGCCGTTTTCTTGTCGTCGGCGGCTGCGGTGGCGGAAGTTGAGGGGCAATCGTCTCGAGCTTGTTTTCGCGCATGTAGGCGTCCATGTCGCGCCAGCCCTCGTAGATCGAGGCCTTGGGCAGCCAGGCGTAGATGGAGTAGCAGTCTTCGATGGCCCGCCCCGACTGGCGACACGCGCCGCCGACGGCCCGGCCCTCGGCGTCGGCACGTTCGGCCTTGGCGGCCGGATCCTCGATGCCCAGTTCCTGCTGGATGACGTCACAGGCCGGCAGCGAAACCGTCAGGACGCCCGCGAGAACTATTTTTCCCAGCAGAATCAGAAGCTTCTCTGGCAAGGTTGCACCGAGGAATGATTGAAATAGTCGGCATTTCTACCATAAATCGGCGACGAGCGGTGTCGGCTGTGTGGTGGAGTGGATACGTGTTGATATCCGGAGCCGCTTCTAAGTCTATAATCCGTTTCCTGTTTTTTCTCCCTCGGGGAACGCCATGTCTTTCTTGTCCAGATTATTCTTGCTGGCCGGCAGCGCCGTTCTGGCTCTGCCGGTGTGGGCCGCCCCGGCAAAGGCGGCGAAGCCCGTCGAGCCGGTGACGATCGCTTTGTCGCATCGTCTCGACGAAGTGCAGGCCGAGCGCCTGGAGCCGCTGGTCGACAAGTTCAATGCGCAGCACAAGGATGTTCAGGTGACGCTGGTGCGTCGGGCCGAGGGGGATGCGCCGCGCCAGATCAACCTGGTGACGCGCGATGAGTACGCGCGCTTCATGGAGCATAAAGCCAGCTTCAAGCCGCTGCATCAGGTCATGCGCGATGCCAAGGTGTCCCTCGACTCGTCGAAGCTGGCCCATGAACTGCGCGACAGCCTGGTCGATCGCAAGGGGCAGTTGTACGCCTTGCCGGTCGCCTTCTCGACTCCGGTCTTGTACATCAACAAGGATGCCTTCCGCAAAGCCGGCCTCGATCCCGAGTCGCCCCCCAAGACCTGGGCAGACACGCAGGATGCCGCCGGAAAGCTGGTGGCGGCCGGCAGCGAGTGCGCTTACACCACCTCCTGGCCGGCCTGGGTTCTGATCGACAACATCAGCGCCTGGAACGGTGCCGACGTCAATGACGCGAAAGGGGGGCTGGCGTTCAACGGCCTGTTGCAGATCAAGCATGTGGCGATGATGGCCACCTGGTACAAGAGCAATTACTTCAGTTATTTCGGCCGTCGCGACGAGGCGGACCGTCGCTTCGCCAACGGCGAGTGCGGCATGCTGACCAGTTCGTCCTCGCTGTATGCCACGCTTTCGGGCAACACCTCGTTCGAGGTGGGGGTCGCCTCGTTGCCCTATCACGACGATGTGCGCGGCGCGCCGCAGAACACGCTGGCCGACGGCGCGTCGCTGTGGGTCGCCGG
This sequence comes from Gammaproteobacteria bacterium, assembly GCA_029289235.1. Taxonomy (GTDB): domain Bacteria; phylum Pseudomonadota; class Gammaproteobacteria; order Burkholderiales; family Rhodocyclaceae; genus Propionivibrio. The sequence continues at coordinate 96,200 of JARFTZ010000057.1, read as the reverse complement.
CAATCTGAAACCCGCGGAGACGAAGGGCGTGGCGAAATTCATCAACTACGTTCTCGGTCCCGAAGTGCAGATCGGCATGACGCTGGCGGGCGGCTTCCTGCCGATGACCAGCGTGGCGCGCACGGCGGCGGGCAGCCAGTTGAAAAAAGAGGATCTGGACGGGCTGCAGGTGGCTCTCGACCAATTGAAGGGCAAGGCAGCGGCGCCATTCGTACGGGTTTCTCAGGTCGAGTCGGTGCGGCGGATCGTCGAGGAAGAACTGGAGTCGGTCTGGGCGAATCGCAAGCCCGCCAAGGAAGCGCTGGATCACGCTGTACAGCGCGGCAACGCCGTGTTGAAGACGGTTCTGTCCAAGGTGCAGGCGGTTCGCTGATCGTGGGGGTTCCCCGTGGCGCAACAAAAAACCCGCCTCGGCGGGTTTTTTGTTGCGCATTCCGCAGCTTAGCGGCTCTTTGCCCGAGCGCGAAGGTCGGTTGTGCTTGCGTTCGGTGCTAGAATCTGCGGCTCTTGAAAACCGCCCTTGACCGGGATCGACACCAATGAAAAGCGCCGAAATTCGCGAGACATTCCTCAAATTCTTCGAGTCGAAGGGGCACCAGATCGTGGCCTCGAGTTCGCTCGTGCCGCATGACGATCCGACCCTGCTGTTCACCAATGCCGGGATGAACCAGTTCAAGGACGTGTTCCTCGGCTTCGACAAGCGCCCCTACAACCGTGCCACCACTTCGCAGAAGTGCGTGCGCGCCGGCGGCAAGCACAACGACCTGGAGAACGTCGGCTATACGGCGCGTCACCACACGTTCTTCGAGATGCTCGGCAATTTCTCGTTCGGCGACTACTTCAAGCGTGATGCGATCCACTACGCCTGGGAACTGCTGACCGAAGTCTTCAAGCTGCCCAAGGAACGGCTGTGGACCACCGTCTACGCCGAGGACGACGAAGCCTACGACATCTGGACCAGGGAAATCGGCGTGCCGGCCGAGCGCTGCATCCGCATCGGCGACAACAAGGGCGCCCGCTACGCGTCCGACAACTTCTGGATGATGGGCGATACCGGTCCGTGCGGTCCGTGCTCGGAAATTTTCTATGACCACGGCGAGCACATCCCCGGCGGACCTCCCGGATCGCCGGATGAAGACGGCGACCGCTACATCGAGATCTGGAACAACGTGTTCATGCAGTTCAACCGCGACGAGGCGGGCATCATGCATCCGCTGCCCAAGCCGTCAGTCGATACCGGCATGGGGCTGGAGCGGATTGCCGCCGTGTTGCAGCACGTGCATAGCAACTACGAGATCGACCTCTTCCAGAACCTGATCAAGGCCGCCGCGCGTGAAACGTGTGACGCCGACATGAACAGCCCGTCGCTGCGCGTGCTGGCGGATCACATCCGCGCCTGCTCCTTCCTGATCGCCGACGGTGTCATTCCCGGCAACGAGGGGCGCGGCTACGTGCTGCGCCGCATCATCCGCCGCGCCATCCGCCACGGCTACAAGCTCGGCGCCCGCGCCGCCTTCTTCCACCGCATGGTGCCCGATCTGGTCGCCGAAATGGGCAGCGCCTATCCGGAGCTGGTCTCGGGCGAGAAGCGCGTCACCGACGTGCTGAAGCAGGAGGAAGACCGCTTCTTCGCGACCATCGAGCACGGCATGGCGATCCTCGAAGGCGAACTGGCGGCGATGGACGGCAACGGGGTGTTCAACGGCGAAACCGCCTTCAAGCTGCACGACACTTTCGGTTTTCCGCTCGACCTGACCGCCGATATCTGCCGCGAGCGCGGTGTGACGGTCGATTCGGCCGGCTTCGAGGCGGCGATGACCCGGCAGAAGGAACAGGCCCGCGCGGCCGGAAAATTCAAGATGTCCGCTGCGCTGGAATATAGCGGCCCGGAGACGGCGTTCCACGGCTACGCGATGATGGAAACGCGGGGCAAGGTGCTGGCCCTGTACAAGGAAGGCTCGCCGGTCAGCGAACTGGCCGAAGGCGAAACCGGAACCGTCGTTCTCGATGAGACGCCTTTCTATGCGGAATCCGGCGGCCAGGTCGGAGACCGTGGCGTGCTGCAATCGGCGCAGGGGATCTTTGCCGTCGAGGATACGCAAAAGATCCAGGCTGCCGTGTTCGGTCATCAGGGTGTGCTGAAAACCGGCAGCCTGAAGGTCGGCGACGAGGTCGCCGCCAAGGTCGACGTGGTGGCGCGCAAGCGCACGATGCGCAACCATTCGGCGACGCACCTGCTGCACAAGGCGTTGCGTGAAGTGCTCGGGGAGCATGTCCAGCAGAAAGGCTCGCAGGTCGATCCGGAGAAGACGCGTTTCGACTTCGTGCATAACCAGCCGCTGAGCGACGACGAGATTCACCGCATCGAGAACCTGGTCAATGCGGAGATTCTGGAAAACGCCGACTGTCTGCATCGCGTGATGCCAATCGGCGAAGCCCAGAAGCTTGGCGCGATGATGCTGTTCGGCGAGAAATACGGCGACGAAGTGCGCGTGATCGACATCGGTACCTCGCGCGAACTGTGCGGCGGGACGCACGTTCACCGGACGGGCGACATCGGCCTGTTCACCATTGTCGCCGAAGGCGGCGTGGCGGCTGGCATCCGGCGTGTCGAGGCGATTACCGGCGATGTGGCGCTGGCCTACATGCAGGGCATGGAGACGGCGCTCGGCGGGGTGGCCGGCACGCTCAAGGTGCAGCCGGGCGACGTGCAGGCGCGGGTCTATTCGATCCTCGATCAGGTGCGTCAGCTCGAACGCGAACTCGCGCTGCTCAAGAGCAAGCAGGTCGCCGCGCAGGGCGATGCGCTCGTCAGCCGGGCGGTGGACGTTAACGGAGTGAAGGTGTTGGCGGCCGCCCTGGACGATGCCGACGTCAATGCCCTGCGCTCGACCATGGACAAGCTGCGCGACAAGCTCAGGAGGGCCGCCGTGGTGCTGGCTTCGACCGGTGGCGGCAAGGTCACCCTGATTGCCGGAGTGACCGCGGACCTGACCGGCAAGGTCAAGGCCGGCGAACTGGTCAACTTCGTCGCCCAGCAGGTTGGCGGCAAGGGCGGCGGTCGGCCGGACATGGCCCAGGCGGGCGGCACGCAACCGGAAAAACTGCCGCAGGCGCTGGAATCTGTGAGCGGCTGGGTGGGGCAGAAGCTGGCGTAACGCAACAAGTAATGCACGGATAGAAAAAGGGGCGCTACGGCGCCCCTTTGTTTCAGCTCCCCGGATCCTGCGGCGGATCTTGAGGTGGATCCTGCGGCGGGATCATCGCGCCGATGATGGCGCTGAGCGCTACCGTGCCGATCAGGCGGCCGCGCTTCGTAACCACATTGGCTTGATCCTTGCCCTCGGCGTTCATGATCCTTGCCGCGTCCTCGAGGACCGTGTTGGCATTGAGATTGGGGCCGTCGATGGCCTCTCCCGGCTGGGCAAGGGCGCGGCAACGGATGACCCGTCCGCGATTGACGTTCTTGACGAAGTTGGCGATATAGGCGTCGGCCGGGGAGAGGATGATTTCCTGTCCGGTGCCTTGCTGGATCACCTCGCCGTCGCGCAGGATGGCGATCCGGTCGCCGAGGCGCAGTGCTTCGTCGAGGTCGTGGGTGATGAACACGATCGTCTTTCCCAGGTCCTGCTGGAGGTCGAGCAGGATCGTCTGCATGTCGGTGCGGATCAGCGGGTCGAGCGCGGAGAAGGCTTCGTCCATCAGCAGGATCGGCGTCTCGTTGGCCAGTGCGCGGGCCAGGCCGACGCGCTGCTGCATGCCGCCCGAGAGCTGATTCGGGTATTTTTTCTCATACCCGCTCAGACCGACGCGCTCGATCCAGCGCATGGCCTCCTCGTGCCGTTTCTTGCGCGATATGCCCTTGACGCGCAGTCCGTACTCGGTATTTTCCAGGATCGTGTAGTGCGGAAACAGGGCGAATTTCTGGAACACCATTGATGTCATTTCGCCGCGGAATTTCCGCAACGCCCTTGATCCCAATTCGAGAACATTGACGTCGCCGACCGAGATTTCGCCGGCGGTGGGCTCGATCAGGCGGTTGATGTGCCGGATCAGCGTGCTTTTCCCGGAACCGGACAGGCCCATGACGACCTGGATGCCGCCCGGCCGCATGTCGATGTTGACGTCGCGCAGACCGAGGACATGGTTGTGCTTGTCCAGGAGTTCCTGCTTGGTCATGCCTTCGCGGACGGCGCCGATGAACTTCTCCGGTGTCGGGCCGAAGATCTTGTACAGGTTGCGCAGCGAAATTCCGACCTGGGGCGTCTCGGTCGATGCGGTGGGTGTGATGGTGGCAGCGCTATTCATGTGTCGCCTCCAGATGACGCTGCAGGCGCTTGCCATAGGCCTGCGATGCGCGGTCGAAAACGATGGCGATGCCGACAATCGCCAGGCCGTTGAGGACGCCCTGGGTGAAGTACTGGTTCGAAATGGCTTTCAGCACCGGCTGTCCGAGGCCCGGTACGCCGATCATCGATGCGATGACGACCATCGACAGGGCCATCATGATGGTCTGGTTGACGCCGCCCATGATCGTCGGCAGCGCGAGCGGAAGTTGCACCTGGAAGAGCTTCTGCAGCCCGTTGGCGCCGAAGGCTTCGGCGGCTTCGAGGACATCCTTGGCCACGAGGCGGATGCCCAGGTTGGTGAAACGGATGATCGGCGGGATGGCGTAAACGACGACGGCGAGCAGGCCGGGAACGCGGCCGATGCCGAGAATCATCACCACGGGGATGAGATAGACGAAACTCGGCATGGTCTGCATGACGTCCAGTGCCGGGGTCAGCCAGCGCTGCAGCCGGTCGGACCGGCTCATCACGATGCCGATCGGGAGGCCGAGCGTGAGCGCGGTCAATGTGCTGGCCACGATCATCGCCAGCGTGCGCATGGTGTCCTGCCACATGCCGAAGTAGCCGATCAGGAGCAGGGTGGCGGCGGTTCCGAGAACGATCTTCAGCGAGCGCGAAGTGACCCAGACCGCGAAAAGGATCGCTGCCAGAACCATCGGCCAGGGCGATTGGGTGAGCAGGCGTTCGGAAAAGAGCAGGAAGTCGCCGAGCGGCTCGAAAAGCTTCTCGAGCATGCCGCCGTATTCACGGGTGAAGGAACGGAATTCCATGTCGACGAAGCGCCTGAGCTGGCGCAACGTGTCGGAGTTCATCGATGGGAAGTCGCTGGGTAATGGCATGAAGCCCCCACGGAAATATCTCCGGTACAGCGGGTTGTGCCGGGAATTGGCGCAACCCGCGAGCCGGATTCTGGATTAACGGAAAACAGGGTCGGCGCGCAGGCGCGTGCCTGCGCGTTTCCTAGAGGCCGGCCTTGATCCGCGCGGCGATCTCGGGAGTGACCCAGGGGGTCCAGACGTGGGGATAGTTCTTCAGGAAGTGAATGGCGCCGTCCTCGCCGTTGGCCTGGTTGTTCTGCATCCAGGACAGCAGTTCATTGACGGTGGCGTTGTCCCAGTTCCGCGTGTTCACGTAATCGACCGCGGGGCCTCCCGATTTCTTGAACTGGTCGGTGATCACCGTGACGACCTCGGCCTTGGCCCAGTCGTTCTTTTCCGGATTGGCGCAGTCGGCCTTCGAGTTGCAGGCGCTCCATTTCGCCTTGTCATGCGGCACGCCGGCATCCAGCTTGACCATCTCGTACTTGCCGAGAATGGCTGTTGGCGACCAGTAATAGCCGAGCCAGCTTTCCTTGCGCTCGTTGGCCTTGGCGATCGAGCCATCCAGTCCGGCAGCGGATCCCGTGTCCACCAGGACAAAACCCTTTTCCTCAGCCTTCCACGCCTTGAAGGCGTTGGCGGTGGTGATCTGGCAAGTCCATCCGGCCGGGCAGTTGTGCACGGCGCCCTTCTTCTTGTCATCCGAGAAGGGGAACAACTCCGGATGGGACAGTGCGTCGTCGATGGTCTTGATCTCCGGGTGCGCGTCGGCAAGGTACTTGGGAATCCACCAGCCTTCGATGCCCCCGTCCTTCAGCGAACGCGCTGCGTAATGCAGGCGTCCCTCCTTCACGGCCGCGTCGAGAGGTTCCCTGGCGGCGTCGATCCAGGCTTCCGGCGCGATATCAGGTTGCCCTTTCTCCATCATGGACGTCAGGGTCGGCATGGTGTCGCCAGGAACAATTTCGACATCGCAGCCGTAACCCTTGTCGAGTACGATTCCGTCGATGGCGGCAAGAACTTCGGCGGATTGCCAGTTCATGCTTGCGATGGTGACACGTCCGCATTCGGCGTTGGCGCTTGAAGCTGCTGCGACCAGAAGCGTCGCGGCGATGGCCGAAGTGAAACGGAAGGGTAACTTAGTCATCCGATAGTTCTCCTATTCTGCAGTGCAGTTGTAGCCGCAAACTACGCGGCCCTAACACTGGGCTGTTTGAAAGGGATGGTGCTTTTCGGTACTGGCCAGAAAGGCGATTATAACCCATTGATGATTATAATAAAAATTATGCTTAAGGCATTGCCCGGTTTTCCCTAGTGCGCTGTTCTGGTGCAGGAAAATCCGGGGATGCATTTTGAATTGGTGGCAACAGGGACTGCCGGACCTGCTCCGGCAGCAAACAAGGCGAATTCTCTTATGGCGCGGGATACCCCACGCTCTGCCCGAGGATGATGCGTTGCTGCGGGGTCAGCCCCAGGGCTTGCCCGAGCGCCTCCCGGTCGATCGAGCCGCGGACCACCGTGGCCAGTCCGCTCGAGGCGCAGAAAAGGTAGACGTTCTGCGCGCTGAAGCCGACGTCGGTCGAACTGTAAACCAGTTGCTGTTCCGTGTTCAGGTCGGGCATCCGCGCGTAGTCGGCGACGTAGATGAGATTGAGTGGTGCCGTGGCGACGAAGTCCTGTTTGCCGGCAAGCGCGCGGATATCGCCGGTCACGACGCTCTTTAGCGCATGGCTGTCGATGTCGTAGCGCCAGGTGCCTTCCGCGGTGATGACAAACAGGTCGACTTCCCGGCGACTGCGGGCGTTCGGGACGGTCAGGCCGCCCCGTTCCGGGTGGCTGAGTCCGATCGCCGCCCAGAGGAGGTTGGACAACAGTTGCTGCGAGACCGCACGCTCGGCGAATTCGCGGCAGGATTGACGAGTACGGATGGCGTCCATCAGCGGGAGTCCGCCTTCGGTCTGCGGCGGCGGCAACGGGATCGTTGCGTGGAGCAGGGCAGTCATTTCAGTTGGCTTTGCTGTGGGAGAAAAGAATCAGGCCGATCAGCACGAGCGGCGTGTCTCCCGTGTTCTCGATCCCGTGGCTGTCGCCGTCGTCCACGCGCGCCATGTCACCCGCGGCGATGTCGTAACTTTCGTCATTGTTGTGGTACCGGCCCTGCCCTTGCAGGATCAGGTAGGTTTCTGCTTCGCCCTCGTGCTTGTGCAAACCGACCGAAGCGCCCGGTGGGACGGTGAGTTGAGCGAACAGGCGGCCGTTGCCGAACAGTTCGTTGGGGTTGAGAACGTGCTTGACGGTAACCGTGCCCTTGCCGCCGCGCATGTTCTGGTTTTGCTGGGTGGCCATCTCGGTACTGTGCCTGAAGAGCATGATTTCTCCTGTGTCGATTGAGGAACGGGACGTCATCCTACCTCAGGGTAGGGCCTGACGCAGTCCGCCGATTGGGCGGATAATGGTCCTTTCGACCGGAAAGGAACTGATCATGCGAACCATGAAAATCGGGAAGTCAGGCATTGAAGCGTCCGTCGTCGGCATCGGCGCGTGGGCCATCGGCGGCGATGCGATGTGGGGGCAGAGCGACGATGCAGAATCGATCCGCACGATCCACCGCGCGCGGGAACTGGGGGTGACCCTGGTCGATACGGCGCCTGCCTATGGACTCGGGCACAGCGAGGAAGTGGTCGGCAAGGCCCTCGCCGGACGGCGGGGCGACTACGTGCTGTCGACCAAGTGCGGCTTGCGCTGGGATATCGAGGAAGGCGGTTTCATGATGGCGCGCGACGGCGTGCGCATCGTGCGCAACACACGGCCGGAGCGGCTGGCCGAGGAAGTCGAGATGAGCCTGCGTCGCCTGCAGACCGACTACATCGACATCTACATCGTGCACTGGCAGGAACTCCCGGAGTTTCCCTGCCCGATCGCCGACACGATGGAGTATCTCCTGAAGCTCAAGGAACAGGGCAAGATCCGGGCGATCGGCGCGTCCAACCTGAGCAACGAGCAGTTCATGGAATACGTCGCCGCCGGGCAACTCGACCTGATTCAGGAAAAGTTCAGCATGCTCGACCGCGGCGTCGGCGATCGCCTGTTCGATCTTTGCGACCAGCACGGCGTGACCTTCCAGGCCTATTCGCCGCTGGAGCGCGGCATCCTCAGCGGCAAGATCAAGGACGCCTCGCAGGTGCACATGGGCATGGCGCGCAGCCGGGTCAAGTGGTTCCTGCCGGAGAACCTGCCGAAGATCGCGGCGCTGAGTGAAAAATGGGCGCCGTTGTGCAAGAAGTACGGTTGCACGATGACGCAACTGGTGATCGGCTGGACTGCGGCGCAGGGCAACGGCAGCAACGTCAATGTCCTGTGCGGCGCGCGCAAGCTCGACCAGATCGAGGATAACGCCAAGGGCGGCGACGTCGTGCCCGACGCAGCGGATATCGCTTCGATGCGCCGGGATGCCGAGGAGATCGCGTAGCGCTGTAATTACAGGCGGCGAATCTTTTCCAGCAGCGCCGTCGTCGATTTCTGGTGGATGAAGGGAATCGACACGACGCGGCCGCCCCAGCCCGTGACTTCTGCGTTGCCGACGATCTTCTCGACCGGCCAGTCGCCGCCCTTGACCAGCACGTCGGGGCGGCAGTCGCGGATGCGTTCGATCGGCGTGTCCTCGTCGAACCAGGTGACCAGCGACACGCATTCGAGCGCGGCCATCACCGCCAGACGGTCTGCCAGCGTGTTCACCGGGCGGTCGTCGCCCTTGCCGAGGCGCTTGACCGAGGCGTCCGTATTGAGCGCGACGACCATCGCTGCGCCGAGCGCCCGGGCCTGTCCCAGCAGCGTTACGTGGCCGCGGTGCAGGATGTCGAAGCAACCGTTGGTGAACACCAGCGGGCGCGGCAGTTGCGCGAGACGGGCGGAGAGGTCGCCCGGGGCGACGATCTTGGCTTCGAAGGCGGGGGCGGGAAAGCTCATCGGTTGGATCGAGAGGTCAGGGATTGGCCGGGGTGGAGTTTGACTTGGAGGCGTTGCTTGATTGCGCAACATCCAATTCCCGCGCCTTCGCCGGGGTGATGATCTCCATCAGCGGTACGACCTTCCTGACTCCGGTCGTTGTCCGCGTAACCTGGATGGCTGCGTCGGCTTCGGCCTGGGTGACAAGACCCATCAGAAAAACGCTGCCCGCTTCGGTGACCACTTTGACGTGTATGGGGTTGAACTTCCCGGCATCGACAAAACGGGCCTTCACCTTGGACGTGGTGTAGGCATCGTTGCTGCGCGCGGTCAGCGACGAGGAGGGGCCGACAACCAGTTCGTTGTAGACCGCGCTCACATTGGGAACGGCCGCAACGATGCGTTCCGCCTCGGCGCGGAGTTCCTCGGAGGCCACTTCACCGCTCAACAGCACGCGCCGGTTGTAACTGGTGAAATTGAAATGGCCGCGGTCCCTGAGTTTGTCGCCAACGCGCGCACTCGCCTTCCATTCGATCGCCTCGTCTTCGGTTTGTGTTCCCAGCGTGCGACGGTCGATCGTGGCGGTGACGCCCGTGCCGACCCCGGCGACGACCGCCGGGAAGCAGCCTTGCAGGGCAGGGAGGGTCGCGGCTCCGATGAGCAGCGCGGCAAGCAGGTTCCTTTTCATTCCTCAACTCCTAAAAGCAGGCAATCGATCCCATCGCACAGGCAGTGGATGGCCAGCAGGTGTACCTCCTGAATGCGTGCCGTCCGATCCGATGGCACGCAGAGGTGGACATCCGAATCCCGCAAGAGTGCACCAATCTCACCGCCGCCTTTGCCGGTCAGTGCGATGACATGCAGGTCGTTGTCGTGTGCGGCGCGGATGGCTTCGATGACGCTTGGCGAGTTGCCTGACGTGGAAATGGCCAGCAGGACGTCGCCTGGCTGGCCGAGCGCGCGCACCTGCTTTTCGAAGACCGCGTTGTAGCCATAGTCGTTCGCGACAGCGGTCATGATCGATGAATCGGTGGTCAGCGCGATGGCCGCGAGACCCTGGCGCTCCATTTCGAAGCGCCCGACGAGTTCGGCGGCGAAATGCTGCGCGTCCGCGGCCGAACCCCCGTTGCCGCAGGCGAGGATCTTGCCATTGTTGATCAGCGCGCCGACCATCAGTTCGGTGGCTCCGGCAATCGGTGCAGCCAGCATTTCGATCGCGTCGAGCTTGGTTTGCGCGCTGTCGGTGAAGTGCTGGCTGATGCGGGAAATCAGGTCCATAGGAAAGCGGGTCAAAGTAACAGGCGGCTAGTCTAGCACTACAATCGCTGAATCCCCGGCGCCAACGGTTGAGGATTGCACGCTTCGGCTAATCTGCGGAGAACGCATCCCTGATCCACTCGATGCATCGTTCGTCGAGGCGGTCGAGCAGCAGGCAGTCGAAGCGGCAATCGCTGGCGGCAGCGTTCGTGGCGGCGAGATAATGCTGCGCGGCGAGGATGATCCGCTGTCGCTTGCGCGCGGTGATGCTGGCGCCGGCGCCGCCGAAACTGGTGTTCCGACGCAGGCGGACTTCGACGAAGACCAGGGCGTTTCCCTCGCGGCAGATCAGGTCGATCTCGCCGCCGCGGCACCGGAAATTGCGCGCCACGACGCTCAGGCCGCGCTTCTTGAGGAAGCCCGCGGCGAGGACTTCGGCCCGTTGCCCCGTGCCGGTCGTGGTATCGTTGTCGGCCATTGAAAGAATGCTCGCCATGACGGAAGAATCGCCCGCATTATATGTAGTCCCGACGCCGCTCGGAAATCTCGGTGACATGAGCCCGCGTGCGATCGACGTGTTGCGGCAGGTCGCCTGGGTCGCTGCGGAGGATACCCGGCACACGGCTCCGTTGCTCAAGCACTTCGGCATCAACACCCGCATGCTGGCGGCACACGAGCATAACGAGGAAGCCGTTGCCCAACAGATCGTCGCGCGTCTGGGGGAGGGGAAATCGGTCGCATTGGTTTCCGACGCCGGCACGCCGGGGATTTCCGACCCGGGGGCGCGCATCGTGGCGCGGGTGCGCGCGGCCGGGTATCGCGTCGTTCCTTTGCCGGGGCCTTGCGCCGCGGTCACGGCACTGTCCGCTTCCGGACTCGTCGACTCGCATTTCCTGTTCTACGGTTTTCTTCCTGCCAAGGCGCGCCAGCGCGAGGAGGCGCTGCGCCCGTTGGCGGCGTTGCCGTATGCACTGGTGTTTTACGAGGCGCCGCACCGCATACTGGAAACCGTTGCGACCCTGTCGTCAGTACTCGGTGCGGACCGTACCCTCGTTCTTGCGCGCGAGTTGACCAAACTGTTCGAGACGATACACGCCTGTCCGCTCGGTGAGGCGCTGGCGTGGCTGCAGGCGGACGCGAACCGGCAGCGCGGCGAGTTCGTGCTGCTGGTGTCCGGTGCGCCGCCAGCCGCGGACGATGGCGAGGGCGAGCGCGTACTCCGGTTGTTGCTCGACGATGGCCTGCCGGTCAGGCTGGCCGCGCGGCTGGCGCACGAAATCACCGGCGCCGGAAAGAACCGGCTGTATGACCTGGCGCTGGGCTGGAAGAAAGCGGACTCGTCCGAGTGAGGTGCCGCTGCGCCGCATCCGACAACCTTCGTTGGCGCAATCAAAATGCGTGATGTATAAACCTTAGGTAGAGCGCGGCTTGTCCCTCGTGTTGTCTCGTCGGCCGGAGTTGCAATGAAATACTCGGCGTTTCCTTCCGGAACAGTCAGCCTGATCGAGCGGCTGCGGAGAATAAACCAGACGGTGCTGGTTGCCGCCCTGGCGATCGTCGCGCTGGTGGTGCTCGTCAGTGGCTTGTTCCTTAACCTGCGCGCACTCGTCGTCGATCACCAGTCTGCCGGCAAGGTTCTGGGCGAGAATGCGGGGGCGGTTCTGCTGTTCGATGACAAGCGTGCCGCGAACGACCTGCTCGCCTCCTTGCTGCACTCCCCCAATGTTTCTGCCGGTGCGCTTTATGATCGCGAGGGGATGCTCTTCGCGAGGCTGGGACGGTCTGATGTCACGGTTCCTGAAACGCTTGGGCAGTCCGGCGCGGTGGTGTTTTACGGGGCCCGGTCGGTTCGAATCGTCGAGCCGGTCATTCAGGGTGGTGAGCCGGTTGGAGCCCTGCTCATGGATGTCGACCTGGCGCCGGTGTCGCGCATGCTGGGCTGGCAGGCGCTGGTTATCTCGCTGGCAGCCATTGTGGCGCTTCTTTTCGCGCGCTGGATGGTCGTCAGGTTGAGTTCTTCCGTTCTGTTGCCGCTCGATCGCCTGAACTGCCTGATGGACGATGTATCGCAGAAACAGGATTACAGCCTGCGCGCCGGCGACTCCTCTGTCATTGAGCTGAACCGGCTCGGCGCCGGGTTCAATGCGATGCTCGAGCAGATCCGGTTGCGCGATGAATGGCTGGCCGCCCAGCGCAATCGTCTGGAGGTCGCGGTGGCCGAGAGGACCGCCGAATTGCTCGGCGCGAAGGAGGCGGCGGACGCTGCCAATCTGGCAAAAAGTGCCTTTTTGTCGAACATGAGCCACGAGATTCGCACACCGATGAATGCCATTCTCGGCATGGCGAACATTTTGCGCCGGGAAGACATCACACCCCGTCAGGCCGAATACCTCGGAAAGATCGATGCCGCCGGGGCGCATTTGCTGAGCATCATCAACAACATTCTCGACCTGTCGAAGATCGAGGCGGGCAAGTTCGAGCTGGACGAAGCGCCTGTCGATGTCGCCGAGCTGGTCGGCAACGTGCGCTCGATCATGGCCGAGCGAGCGGAGGGCAAAGGGCTGGTCCTGGAAACCGCGGTCAATGGGCTGGCCGTGCCCTTGCTTGGCGATTCGACGCGGCTGCGCCAGGCCCTGATCAACTACACGATCAACGCCATCAAGTTCAGCGAAAGCGGTACGGTCACCTTGCGGGCCTGCCCGGTGGAGGAGAGCGCGCAGGCCGTGCTCGTGCGTTTCGCCGTCGAGGATCAGGGGGAAGGTGTGCCGCCCGACGCCCTTCCTCGGCTCTTCGGTGCCTTCGAGCAGGCCGACAATTCGACCACCCGGCGCTACGGGGGGACCGGTCTTGGCCTGGCCATCACCCGCCACTTGGCACGCCTGATGGGCGGCGAAGCGGGCGTGGAAAGTGAATTGGGGCGTGGCAGCACCTTCTGGTTTACAGCGCGGTTGGGGCGTTGTGGCAGCTTGTCGGCGAGGCGCGGTGCCGCGGGGCGGCAAGCCGCTTCCGGCGCGGAGGAGATGCTGCGGCAACGCCATGCCGGCAGGCGGATTCTGGTTGTCGATGACGATCCGATGAACCGCGAGGTGGCGCAGTTGACGCTTGCCGGGAGCGGTCTCATCGTCGATCTCGCCGAGGACGGTCGGCAGGCGCTGACTCGGTTCGAGGGGAGGGGCTACGCGCTGGTCCTGATGGATGTGCAGATGCCGGTCATGGACGGTCTCGACGCCACCCGGGCGATGCGCGCGCGGCCGGACGGCGCTTCGGTGCCCATCGTCGCCATGACGGCCAACGCCTTCACCGAGGACAAGGAACTCTGCATCAAGGCCGGAATGGACGATTTTCTGGTCAAGCCCTTTGATCCCGAATTGTTGTTTTCAACGCTCCTCCGCTGGCTGGATCGCAGCGGGGCGACGGCTTGAACGCGCTTCCCGTCGCGCTTTTCATCTAGAATTCGGCGGTCCCGTACGGAATCAAAGCCATGCAGATCACCTTTACCCGCCCCGACGACTGGCATTTGCATCTGCGCGATGGCGCTGCGTTGCACGCTGTTCTGCCGCATAGCGCGCGCCAGTTCGCCCGCGCCATCATCATGCCCAACCTCCGGCCTCCGGTCACGACGGTTGTCGCCGCCGCCGAGTACCGGAAACGCATTCTCGCCGCCTTGCCGGCGGGGACCGATTTCGAGCCGCTGATGACGCTTTACCTGACCGACAACACGCCGGTCGACGAGATCCGGCGCGCGGTGGATAGCGGTTTTGTCAAGGCGGTCAAGCTTTATCCCGCCGGGGCGACGACGAACTCCGATGCCGGAGTCACCGATCTGCTGAAATGCGACGCGGTGCTGGCGGAGATGGAAAAGGCCGGGATGCCGCTGCTGATGCACGGCGAGGTGCCCGATCCGGCGATCGACATCTTCGATCGCGAGAACGTCTTCATCGATACCGTGCTGCGGCCATTGCTGGCCCGGCGCCCCGGCCTGCGCGTGGTGTTCGAGCACATTACCACGAAGGCCGCGGCGGACTACGTCGCGTCGGCCGGGAGCAACGTCGCCGCGACGATCACCGCGCATCACCTGCTGTACAACCGCAATGCCCTTCTCGTCGGCGGCATCCGGCCGCATTACTACTGTCTGCCGGTGCTCAAGCGTGAAACGCATCGCCAGGCACTGGTTGCCGCGGCGACATCGGGAAGCCCGAAGTTCTTTCTCGGAACGGACTCGGCGCCGCACGCGCGCCATACCAAGGAGGCGCCCTGTGGTTGTGCCGGGTGTTACACGGCATTGACCGCACTCGAGTTGTACGCCGAGGCGTTCGACGCGGCCGGAGCGCTGGAGAGCCTTGAAGCCTTCGCCAGTTTCAACGGCCCGGACTTCTATCGCCTGCCGCGCAACACCGGCACCGTGACCCTGGAACGGCAGGAATGCGCTGTGCCTGCGGGCGTGCCGTATGGTGCCGGCGAAGAGCTGGTGCCGTTGCGCGCCGGAGAAGCGGTCGCATGGAAACTCATCGGCTGAATGCCATGATGCGACTCTCCGGGAGAATTGCCGTGCGCTTCGTTCGTTACCTGCCTGTCGTGTTCCTGCCCTTGCTCGTGGCGTGCAGTGACCAGCGGGCAACCTTTGAAATCCGTGGCAGCGCGCACTCGCTGAGCCTGATCCGGGTGACCGGCATGCCGTGGGCGAGCCAGGCCAAATACGCCGTCGTCGCGTCCCGGATGCCCGATTGCCAGCGCCGGCACGCCATGCCCGAAGCAGGGCTGACAACGAAGGTGGAGGTCTTCTCGCCCGGCAACGACGCCTGGATCTTGCGCCAGAACGGCCGCATGTTCGTGGTCGAGACCCGGACCTGCGAAGGCTTTGCACGGCTCGACAATGTCCCCGATACGGGCTTGGGCGAGTTGATGGGCGTGTTCCAGCTGCAAGGCGACGCGCTGGTGTTTTTGCCCGCGAAGAAAGCGGCGGACGCTTCGGCGAAGGCGAACTGAACGGCGGGCTCGACGCAGCGTATAATCGCCGGCAGGAAGTCGGCCAGGCAACCGCTGCGCGCTCCGGCGCGGGGAGGAAAGTCCGGGCTTCATAGAGCAGGATGCCGGTTAACGACCGGGCACCGCGAGGTGACGGAAAGTGCAACAGAGAACAGACCGCCGATGGCTCAACGCAGGCGACTGCGCGCACAGGCAAGGGTGAAACGGCGAGGTAAGAGCTCACCGCGGACGTGGTAACACGGACGGCACGGCAAACCCCATCCGAAGCAAGGCCAAATAGGGAAGCGCATGGCGTGGCTCGCGTTGCTTCCGGGTAGGCTGCTTGAGCGTACTGGCGACAGTGCGCCTAGAGGAATGGTTGCCCACGACAGAACCCGGCTTATCGGCCGACTTCCCCCTCCTTTCCTTCCTTCCATTTTTGCGCATGATTCGTGCATGACAGCGGCGGCGCGGTGTAGACTGGTGCGTTAATTTCTTGTGTGGTTTTGATCAACGTAGACAGGCGCGGAGGGGGAATGATGAAAGGTGTTTTTCGGGTTCTGGTGTCACTGCTGGCCACGCTGATGGCGCTGACCGTGCACGCGGCAAACTGGCCGACACAGACGGTTCGCGTGGTCGTGCCGACGCCGGCGGGCAGTTCGGTCGATGTCGTGGCCCGGATCGTCGCTGAACAGCTTGGCGGCCGGCTCGGGCAGACGGTTATCGTGGAAAACAAGGGTGGTGCCGGGGGTACCATCGGCGCTGATGCTGTTGTCAAGTCGCGCGACGGCCACACGTTCTTCCTGGCCTACAACGGTCCCGTGACCGTCGCTCCGGCCATGTTCCCGAAACTCCCGTACAACCCGCAGCGCGATCTGGTGCCGGTCATTCTGGCGGTGACCCAGCCGAACGTGCTGGCCGTGCGCTCCGATCTCAAGGTCGATTCGCTGAAGGCGCTGATCGCGTTGGCCAAGAGCCGTCCGGGCAAGATCGACTACGCGTCGGTGGGCAACGGCTCGTTGTCGCATCTGGCAATGGAAATGCTCAAGATGAAGAGCGACACCTTCCTGCTGCATATCCCGTTCAACGGCGGTCCGGCGGCGTCGCTGGCCCTGGGGCGCGGCGATGTGCAGGTGCTTTTCTCGGCGCTGTCGAACGTGCAGCCGCTGGTTCGTGACGGGAAAGTCAAGCTGATCGCCGTTTCCAACGCCAAGCGTTCGGCGGCCCTGCCGGACCTGCCGACGGTCGCCGAGCAAGGTTTCGCGGGCTTCGACGCGACAACATGGAATGGCTTCATGGCGCCTGCGGGTACCCCGAGTGATGTCGTGCAACGGCTGAACAAGGAAATCGGGGAAATCCTGGCGTCGCCGGACGTGCAAAAAAAGCTGCTGGTCGCCGGCGCCGAGACGGCTGGTGGCTCTCCGGAGCAGTTCGCGACGCTGCTGAAGGCCGAAACAGCCAGCTGGGCCGCCGTTATCGAGCGGACGGGAATTAAGCCGGATTGATGCTTCAGCGCCGGCAGTCTGTGCAAGGCTGCGGAGTCGGCGAGGTTTCTCAAGGAGGGGCAGGTCAGTGATGGCCTGCCTTTTTTGTTGCTTGCTTCCGTGGAAGAGAGGGGTGAGGGCAAGTCTCTGACTTTCGGCCTAGTTCAGTCATAAACCACTTTAACTAAAATTATCTTGTTGTTGTTTTTTATAGATATTTTATTTTTTCAAGGTGCTTTCATTGGTAAGCGCTAAGTCATTGTAGTCATTGAGGAAAGTTACAAAAAACTTCTTGCTTTGCCCTATTCTTTATCTTAAAGTGGGGCGCAGTGGTAAAAAGTGGGAGAACGGGGTGTTTCTCTCCGCCGGCAGGGAGTGAGGAATCGATGTTCCAGGGAGCAACAGCGCTGAGTCTTGATGCCAAGGGGCGGCTTGCCGTCCCGGCGCGTCATCGCGAGGCCCTGGTGACCGCCTCTGAAGGGCAGCTCGTACTTACCGCACACCCGCATCGTTGTCTTCTCCTCTATCCTTCGCCCGCTTGGGAGCCGATTCGCGACAAGGTGCTGGCGGCTTCCAGCTTTGATCCCAGAGCTGCGGCGATCAAGCGGTTGCTGGTCGGTAATGCGCGTGACGAGTCGCTGGACTCGGCGGGGCGTCTGCTGGTTTCGCCTGAGTTGCGCCTGTTTGCCCAGCTGGAGAAGCAAGTGTGGCTGGTGGGGCAGGGCACGCATTTCGAGATCTGGTCCGATGCCGGTTGGCGGCAGCAGCAGGAGGTCTTCCTGGGAATGGTGGATCAGTCCTTGCCGCCCGGTCTTGAGGATTTGGCGCTGTGAGCGCTGCCTCCGGGCATCGAACCGTACTGTTGCGGGAGGCTGTCGATGCGCTGTCGGTGAAGCCTTCCGGGACTTACGTCGACGGCACGTTCGGACGCGGCGGCCATTCGCGGGCGATTCTGGAGCGGCTCGGGCCGGACGGGCGGTTGCTGGCGCTCGATCGCGATCCGCAGGCCATTCTCGCAGCCCGGGAAATTGGGGATCCCCGCCTTCTCGTCGCGCATCGGCCGTTTGCCGAGCTGGCAGAAGCGGTGCGTGATGCGGGGCTGCAGGCAGTTGACGGCGTGTTGCTGGATATCGGCGTGTCTTCGCCGCAGATCGACGACGCCGGGCGGGGGTTCAGCTTTCGCTTTGATGCGCCGCTGGACATGCGCATGGATACCACGCAGGGAGAAACGGCCGCGGCGTTCCTGGCGCGTGCGGAAATCAAAGAAATCACGGAGGTCATCAGAAATTATGGCGAAGAACGGTTTGCTTTCCAGATTGCAAAGAAGATTGTGGCTGCTCGGAGCGAGCGGTGTATTGCAACCACCGGCGAGCTCGCCGCGCTCGTACGCGAAGCCGTGCGGACCCGCGAGCCCGGCCAGGATCCGGCGACGCGTACCTTTCAAGCTCTACGGATTCACGTCAATCAAGAGCTCGAGCAGCTTGCGCTAGTTCTGCCGCAGGCGGTCGATGTGCTTCGTGATGGCGGACGTCTCGTCGTGATCAGCTTTCATTCGCTGGAGGATCGGATCGTCAAGCGCTTCATGCGTGAACAGGCGAGTCCCGACACGCTCCCGAAGAACCTGCCGCTACGTTCGGTCGATCTGCCGCCGCCCCGGTTGCGCGTGGTTGGGAAGCCGGTCAAGGCGGGCTCCGACGAGGTCAGTGACAACCCGCGCGCGCGCAGTGCCGTGATGCGGGTCGCCGAAAAATGCAGTTTGCAGGGGGCGGCCTGACATGGTGCGCACCAACCTCGTTCTGCTGCTTGCCATCCTGATGTGCGCTCTCGGTGTGGTGACGTCCCAGCACAAGGCGCGCAGTCTGTTCCAGGCGATTGAGGCGGAGCAGGAGCGGGAACGTCATCTCGAGGTCGAGTTCGGGCAGTTGCAGCTGGAACTCTCGACCTGGGCGACGTCTCCTCGCATCGAGAAGATCGCCCGCGAGAAACTGAAGATGCGTACGCCGGATCCGGCCAAAATCATCACGGCAACGCGGGAGGTGTCGCGATGATGAATTTCAGTGGCAAGCGCGGGCACAAGTTCGCCGAAAGTCCGGTGTTGAAGCTGCGTTTGCCCGCATGGCGCTCGCGTTTAATGGCGCTGCTGATTCTGGCCGGCTTTGGTGTGCTGATCGGGCGTTCGTTCTATCTGCAGGTGCTGAACGAAGACTTTTTGCAGGAGAAGGGCGAGTCGCGCTATCGCCGCGATCTGCAGATCACCGCCTCGCGCGGGCGCATCGCCGATCGCCACGGCGATGTGCTGGCGGTATCCACGCCGATGAAATCGATCTGGGCCGTCCCCGCGGATGCACGGCTGACGCCCGAGCAGACCAGGCAATTGGCGGATCTCCTGGATATGGATGCGAAAGAATTGTCGAAACGCTTGGCCAGCGACAAGTCATTCGTCTTCTTGCGCAGGCAACTGCCTCCGGAAGTCGGCGACAAGGTCGCGTCGCTGAAGCTGCCGGGCATTGGGCAAGACCGAGAATATCGTCGCTACTATCCGACTGGCGAGATGACCGCGCACCTCGTCGGTTTCACCGGCGTCGATGACAAGGGGCTGGAGGGCGTGGAACTTGCCTTTCAGAGCCAGTTGCTTGGCCATCCGGGAAATCGCAGCGTGATCAAGGATCGGCGCGGGCAGATCGTCGAGGATGTCGGTTCGATCAAGCCGCCGCAGGACGGCAAGGAAATCCGCCTGGCGCTGGATTCGAAGATCCAGTATCTCGCCTACAGCCAGCTCAAACAGGCCGTGACGGATTTCAAGGCCAAGGCGGGCAGCGTCGTCGCGGTTGATGCCAAGACAGGCGAAATCCTGGCGCTGGCCAACTGGCCGACCTACAACCCGAACAATCGCGAACGACTTACCGGCGCGCAGTTGCGCAACCGGGCGATTACCGATACCTACGAACCTGGATCGGTAATGAAGCCGTTCACAGCGGCGCTTGCATTGGAGAGCGGGAAAGTGCGTTTCGACACGCCGATCGACTGCGCGCCCGGTCGGCTGACCATCGGTTCGGCCACCATCTCCGATTCGCATCCTCACAAGGTGCTGAGCGTCGCCGAGGTCATCCAGAAGTCGTCCAACGTCGGCACGGCAAAGATTGCAGCAATGCTGTCGCCGGAGCAGATGTGGACAATGTTCGACGCCGTCGGGATCGGGCGTGCGCCGGGACTCGGTTTCCCGGGCGAGGTCAGCGGTCGTTTGCGTCCGTGGAAATCGTGGAGGCCGATCGAGCAGGCGACAATGTCGTACGGACACGGGCTTTCGGTGTCGTTGATGCAACTGGCCCATGCCTATACCGTATTCGCGCGCGAAGGCGACCTGATTCCGTTGACGTTGACCCGCGCCGACGCAGGGCCGGTCAAGACAGTTCCGGTGTTCAGCCAGCAGACTGCCCGCGAGGTGCGCGCGATGCTGGAAATGGCAGTGCAGCCCGGGGGGACCGCGCCCAAAGCCCGGGTGCCCGGTTACCGTGTCGGCGGCAAGACCGGTACGGCCTACAAGATCGAAGGTGGCCAGTACGTTCGCAAGTATGTAGCGTCTTTTGTCGGCTTCGCACCGATCTCCAATCCGCGCCTGATCGTCGCCGTGATGATCGACGAGCCAAGCGCTGGAGTGCATTACGGCGGCGATGTCGCAGGGCCGGTGTTTTCGCGCGTCATGGGTGGCGCGTTGCGCACGCTGGGCGTCCTGCCCGATGCGCCGTTGCCGGTTGTTGCGCAGAACAGCCAGCCGACAAGGGGGCAGCTATGATCGCCATGCCGGTTTTCGCTGATCCGTCGTTCATCCTGAAGCAACTCGTTGCGTTGGGCGTTACGCCCAGCGGTGTGGCTGACGATAGCCGGCGAGTGCGTCGCGGCGATGTCTTTCTTGCCTTGCCGGGCGATTTTGCCGACGGGCGTGATTACATTCCCGACGCTATCGCCCGCGGTGCCTGCGCAGTGGTTTGGGAGTCGGGTGACGGTTTCGTCTGGCAGAGTGCCTGGAGTGTTCCGAACGTCGCCGCCGCGAATTTGCGCGCGCTATGCGGGCCGCTCGCACATGCCTTGTTCGGCTATCCGGGCGAGCGCCTGTCGCTGATCGCGATTACCGGAACCAATGGCAAGACGAGCATCAGCCAGTGGCTGGCCCGTGTTCATCCACGGCGTTGCGCCGTTATCGGTACGCTCGGGGCAGGGTTCGCCGATGCGATGAAGGAAACCGGATTTACCACGCCGGAGGCGGCGACACTGGCGTGCTATCTGGCCGATTTTGTGGCGGGCGGGGCGCAGGCGTGCGCTCTTGAGGCGAGTTCGATCGGAATCGAAGAGGATCGGCTCGACGGAGCCCGCGTCGACGTTGCCGTATTTACCAACCTGACACGCGATCACCTTGATTATCACGGATCGATGGAAGAGTACGCAGCGGCCAAGGAGAAGTTGTTCAAGTGGCCGCGCTTGCGCTTGGCGGTCGTTAATCTCGATGATCCGTTCGGTTGTGCGTTGATGCAGCGTACGACCGCGTCGCGGATTGTCGGTTACACCCAGGGCAAAGGTTTCACCGACCGGCAGGGAGTGGTCCGGGCGGAGTCGGTTGACGAGACCTCTGGCGGTTTGCGTTTTGTTTTGGCGACACCGGCCGGTCGTGCCCGGGTAGAAACATCCCTGGTCGGTCGTTTCAACGTGTCGAACCTGCTGGCAACGGCAGCCGTCCTGCTTGACGCGGGCCTGACCCCGGCAGAAGTTGCCTCGCGATTCGCCGACTTGCCCGCGCCGCCCGGTCGGCTGGAAACGCTGGGGGGGAACGAAGTTCCACTGGTCGTCGTCGATTACGCGCATACGCCGGACGCGCTGGAAAACGCGATCAATGCGCTGCGCAGTGTGGCGACGGCGCGCTCCGGCCGCCTGATTGTCGTGTTCGGCTGTGGCGGCGATCGCGACCGGGGCAAGCGCCCGCTGATGGGCGAGGTGGCGTCTCGTCTGGCCGACCGGGTGATTCTGACCAGCGACAATCCGCGCGGCGAGGAGCCGGCGGCGATTCTCGCCGAAATCGCTATCGCCGCGCCTGCGGCGGAAATCATTGAAGACCGGGCGTTGGCGATCCGTCGGACGATCCTTGGCGCGTCTGCGGCCGATGTCGTTCTGCTGGCCGGAAAAGGGCACGAGCCCTATCAGGAAATCGCCGGGGTGAAGCGGCCATTTTCGGATATTGATGAAGCCGCTGCCGCGTTGGCCTTGTGGCAGGAGAAGCAAGCATGAGTGTAAAACTGGATTTGTCTGTCGCCGCAGAAGCGATGTCCGGCTCGGTCGTCGGCGAGGTGGTGGCGTTCTACGGAGTGTCTACCGACAGCCGGACGGTGCGTGCCGGCGAGTTGTTCATCGCCTTGCGCGGCGACAAGTTCGACGGGCACGCTTTTATCGCCACGGCAAAGGAGCGCGGGGCGGTGGCGGCGGTCGTGGACGCGGTGGGCGCCGAAGCACTGGGCGATGCCGCGGGGCTGCCGCTGCTCGTCGTTGCCGACACGCGAATCGCCTTGGGCGATCTCGCCGCGTACTGGCGGGCGCGCTTCACTTTTCCGGTGATCGGTGTCACCGGCAGCAACGGCAAGACGACCAACAAGGAAATGATCACCAGCATCCTGAAGGCGGCGTTTGGCAACGACGCGGTGCTGGCGACGCAAGGCAACCTGAACAACGACATCGGCCTGCCGCTGACCTTGCTCCAGCTTGGGCCGGAGCATCGCGCCGCGGTTGTCGAGATGGGGATGAATCATCCCGGCGAGATCGCCTACCTGGCGCGGGTCGGTCGGCCAACAGTTGCCCTGGTGACGAACGCGCAACGGGCGCATCTCGAAGGCATGGGGACGCTCGACACGATTGCGGCCGAGAAAGGCAGCATCTTTTCCGGACTCGGCGCGGAGGGTGTCGCTGTATTCAATGCGCTCGATTCATGGGCACCCTTGTGGCGTGAACAGAGTGCCCATTGCCGTCGTCTGTGCTTCGCGCTCGAAGCACCGGCTGGTGTGGACGCCGATGTGACCGGGCATTGTCAGCTGCACGGCCTCGACAATCGTGTGCTCATCGAAGCCGGCGGTGAGCAGATCGAAGTGACGCTGGCCCTGCCGGGCGCCCACAACGCCCGCAACGCGCTGGGGGCTGCCGCGACAGCGCTCGCCGCCGGAGTTTCGCTGGAGTCGGTGCGCGCCGGCCTTGCCGCGTTCCGCGGGATCAAGGGGCGGCTGCAACGGTGTGCCGGGCTGCATGGCGCGACGGTGCTCGACGATACCTATAACGCCAATCCCGATTCGGTGCGTGCCGGTATCGATGTGCTGGCCGCCACGGTCGGACGAAAAATCCTGGTCCTCGGCGACATGGGCGAAATCGGAGAGATGACCGGACAGTTCCATGATGAAGTCGGCGGCTATGCCAAGAGCCAGGGCGTCGACCGGCTGCTGGCCTTCGGCGAATCGAGTGCGCTGGCCGCTCACAATTTCGGGACGGGCGGCGAACATTTCAGGAAGATCGAGGACCTGATCGCCGCGCTGGTCGTCGAAATGGATGCGGAGTCGATCGTGCTGGTCAAGGGCTCGCGCTTCATGCGCATGGAGCGGGTGGTCGACGCCATCACCGTTGCCAATGAGAATGAGCCGGGCAAGGAGGCGCCGTCATGCTGCTGATGCTTGCCCAATGGCTCTCACAGGATGTCCGCGGCTTCAACGTCTTCGGCTATATCACGCTGCGTACGGTGCTCGCGGCGATGACCGCGCTGATCATCTCGTTCCTCGCCGGGCCGCGGGTCATCCGCTGGCTGGCGGCGAAGAAGATCGGACAGGCGGTGCGTCAGGACGGCCCGCAGACCCACCTTGCGAAGTCCGGTACGCCGACGATGGGCGGGGTGCTGATCCTGATCTCCATTGGCATCACCACCCTGCTGTGGGGGGACTTGACCAACCGTTACGTCTGGGTCGTGCTGATCGTCACGCTCGGCTACGGCGCGATCGGCTGGTACGACGACTGGAAGAAGGTCGTCTATCGCGACCCGCGGGGTTTGGCGAGCCGCTGGAAATATTTCTGGCAGTCGGTTCTCGGCTTGGCTGTTGCCGTTTACCTCGCCTTCTCGTCGACGGTGCCGGCGCAGATGGAACTCATCGTGCCGTTTTTCAAGACGGTCTCGTATCCCCTCGGCGTCGTCGGTTTCATCATTCTTACCTACCTCGTCATCGTTGGCACCAGCAACGCAGTCAATTTGACCGACGGACTCGACGGACTGGCGATCATGCCGACCGTGATGATTGCAGCCGCGCTGGCCATCTTCTCCTACGTCGCCGGCAGCTCCGTGTTCGCCAAGTACCTGTTGCTGCCGTACATCCCTGGTGCGGGTGAATTGGCGGTCTTTCTTGGGGCGATGGCTGGTGCAGGCCTCGGCTTCCTGTGGTTCAACGCCTACCCGGCGGAGGTCTTCATGGGCGACGTTGGCGCGCTGGCGCTTGGCGCGGCGCTCGGGACGGTGGCGGTGATCGTCCGCCAGGAAATCGTGCTGGCGATCATGGGCGGCGTCTTCGTCGCCGAAACGCTGTCGGTCGCCGCGCAGGTGCTCTATTTCAAGCACTCCGGCGGCAAGCGGATCTTTCGCATGGCGCCGTTGCATCATCACTATGAACTCGGCGGCTGGAAGGAAACGCAGGTCGTCGTGCGCTTCTGGATCATCACCATCATGCTGGTGCTGATCGGTCTGTCCACCCTCAAACTGCGCTGACGAGCATGGAACTCAACGGAAAACACGTTCTGGTGCTCGGCCTCGGCGAGAGCGGTCTGGCGATGGCCAGGTGGCTGTCGCGCCAGGGGGCTGTCGTGCGGGTCGCAGACAGCCGACAGGTGCCGCCCAACGTCGATGCCTTGCGCGCCGCTCTCCCTGGAGTCGAACTTTTTGCCGGGGAGTTTTCCGATGCGGCGTTCACCGGCATCGATGTGATCGCCATCTCGCCCGGCGTGCCGGTGCAGACACCACACGTACAAGCGGCCCTGGCGCGTGGAGTTCCGGCGGTTTCGGAGATCGAACTGTTCGCCTGGGGCGTTCGTCAGGTTGCGCCGCGGAGCCGGGTGATCGCCATCACCGGCAGCAACGGCAAGACCACGACCACGACGCTGACGGCCTTCCTGCTCAACGCGGCGGGCGTTCCGGCGGTGGCCTGCGGAAATATCTCGCCGTCGGCGCTTGACGCCTTGATGGCGGCGGTAGACGCGGCCGCGTATCCGCAGGTCTGGGTTCTGGAATTGTCCAGTTTCCAGCTCGAAACTACGTTTACCCTTGACGCCGACGCCGCGACGGTGCTCAACGTCAGTGAGGACCATCTCGATCGCTACGCCGGCATGGACGACTACGCGGCAACCAAGCGGCGCGTCTTCCAGGGAAATGGCACGATGCTGCTCAATCGCGATGACGCTTATTGCCGATCGTGGCGGCAGGCGGAACGCAAGGCGGTCAGTTTTGGCCTGACGCCGCCTGTGTCGGAACGCGATTACGGCCTCGCCGACGGCTGGATCGTCCGTGGCAACGAACGCCTTGTGGCCCTGGCGAACCTCAAGCTGGCCGGCCTGCACAACGCAGCCAACGCCATGGCCGCGCTGGCGCTGTGTGAGGCGGTGGGCGTCGAGGCGGCGCGCCTTGTTTCGGCGTTGAGCCGATTCACCGGCCTGGCGCATCGCGTCGAATTCGTCGCTGAAATCGGCGGCGTTTCGTATTACGACGATTCGAAGGGCACCAACGTCGGTGCAACGCTTGCCGCGGTGCAGGGCATGGGCCGCAAGGTCGTGCTGATTCTCGGGGGCGAAGGCAAGGAACAGGATTTCTCACCGCTCAAGCCGGCGCTGGCCGAGCACGGGCGGGCCGTGGCGCTGATCGGCCGCGACGCGGGGCTGATCGGCCGCGCGATCGACGGCTGCGGCGTGCCGACTCGCCATTGCCGCGATCTCGAGGATGCTGTTCGCTGGAGTGCCGAACAGGCCGCAGCGGGCGATGCCGTCCTGCTCTCGCCGGCCTGTGCGAGCTTCGACATGTTCCGCAACTACGCGCACCGCGCAGAGGTTTTCGTTCAGTGCGTGCGCACCTTGCAGAAGGAGCGCGGCTGATGCTGCCGGCGCTTGACGGAACCCGCCGCCTGCCGGCCGAGGTGGACAACACCCTGCTGTGGAGCAGCCTGATCCTGCTGCTGCTGGGCATGGTGATGGTCTATTCGGCGTCGATCGCCATCGCCGAGGCGGGGCGCCACACCGGCAACCACCCGGCGTATTTCCTCATCCGCCATGGCGTTTTCCTGGCGATCGGCCTGATTGCCGGCGGGCTTGCCTTCCAGATTCCGTTGGCCACCTGGCAGAAGATGTCGCCCTGGCTGTTCGTCGTCGGTTTCGTCCTGTTGGCGCTGGTGCTGATTCCGGGGGTCGGTCGGGACGTGAATGGCGCGCGGCGCTGGCTGCCGTTCGGCGTGGCCAACCTGCAACCCTCCGAACTGATGAAGCTGTTTGCCGTGCTTTACGCCGCCGATTACACCGTGCGCAAGATGCCGCACATGCATGACCTGAAAAAGGCCTTCCTGCCGATGGCCGGCGCGATGGTGGCGGTTGGCGTGCTGCTGCTCAAGGAGCCGGACTTCGGCGCTTTCGTGGTGATAATCTCGATCGCTATCGGCATCCTGTTTCTCGGCGGGATGCGTGCGCGCCTCTTCGCGATCCTTATCGTCGTGCTGGTCGCGGCGTTCGCCATTCTGATCGTCGTGTCGCCGTATCGTCGCGATCGCATTTTCGGCTTCATGGATCCGTGGTCGGACGCTTTCGGCCGCGGCTATCAGCTCTCGCATGCGTTGATCGCCTTCGGGCGCGGCGAACTGTTCGGCGTCGGCCTCGGCGCGAGCGTCGAGAAACTGTTCTACCTGCCCGAGGCGCATACCGATTTTCTGCTGGCCGTGATCGCCGAGGAACTCGGCTTCGTCGGTGTCATGGCGGTGGTCGTCCTGTTCGGGCTGCTGGTACAGCGCGCCTTCGTCATCGGCCGCCAATGCGTCGCGCTTGACCGGGTCTATCCGGCGCTGGTGGCGCAAGGCATCGGTATCTGGATCGGGGTGCAGGGCTTCATCAACATGGGCGTCAACATGGGCCTGCTGCCGACCAAGGGGCTGACCCTGCCGCTGATGAGCTTCGGCGGTTCGGGCATCCTCGCCAACTGCGTGGCGCTGGCCGTGTTGCTCAGGGTCGACTGGGAGAACAGGCAGCTGATGCGGGGGGCGAAACTATGAGCAGGACGCTCCTCGTCATGGCCGGTGGCACCGGCGGCCACGTCTTCCCGGGCCTGGCGGTGGCCGACATCCTCGCCCGGCGCGGCTGGAAGGTGGTCTGGATGGGCAACCCGGACAGCTTCGAGGCGCGCACGGTGCCGGCGCGCGGTTACGAGATGGCGCTGGTGCGCTTTGCGGCGCTGCGCGGCAAGGGGCTGCTGCGCAAGCTGCTGTTGCCGGTCAACCTGCTTTCCGGCTTCTGGCAGGCGCTGCGCGAGATCCGCCGGATCAAGCCGGACGTCGTCCTCGGCATGGGCGGCTACGTCAGCTTTCCGGGGGGCATGATGGCCGTATTGCTCAACCGGCCGCTGGTGATCCACGAGCAGAATTCGATCGCCGGGCTGGCCAACCGGGTACTGGCGAAAGTCGCGGACCGGGTCGTCTGCGGTTTTCCCGACGCCTTGCCGAACAGCCATTGGGCGGGCAATCCGGTGCGTGGCGACATCGCGGCGTTGCCCGAGCCGGCGGCACGTTTCGCCGAGCGGGATGGCTTGCCCCTGCGTCTGCTGGTCCTCGGCGGCAGCCTGGGGGCGGCGGCGATCAACGACATCGTCCCGAAGGGGCTGGCCCTGATCCCCGAGGCGGACCGCCCGGTGGTCGTGCATCAGGCCGGCGAGAAGCATCTGGCGACGCTGGAAGCCAACTACGCCGCGGCCGGCGTGCGCGCCAATTGCGTGGCGTTCATCGAAGACATGGCCGGGGCCTACGCCTGGGCCGATCTGGTGCTCTGCCGGGCTGGCGCCCTGACGGTGGCTGAACTGGCGGCGGCCGGCGTGGCCAGCATCCTGGTGCCGTTCCCGCACGCGGTCGACGATCACCAGACGGCCAACGCGAAATTCCTTGCTGACGCGGGCGGCGCCTTCCTGCTCCCGCAACCTGAAATGACCCCCGAATCGGTGAGCCTGATCCGGAACTACACGCGCAGCCAGCTGCTGCAAATGGCCGAGCGCGCCCGCGAACTGGCACGCCCGGAAGCCGCGGAGAGCGTGGCGCGCGTCTGCGAAGAGGTATGCAAGACATGAAACACAAGATCAAGAACATCCATTTCGTCGGCGTCGGCGGCGCCGGAATGAGTGGCATCGCCGAAGTGCTCGTTAATCTCGGCTTCGGCATCAGCGGCTCCGATCTGGCGGACAACACGACGACACGCCGCCTGGCAGGCTTGGGCGTGCGCATTGTGACCGGCCACGCTGCCGAGAACATTGGTGACGCGGACGCCGTGGTTGTTTCCACCGCCGTCAAGGACGACAACCCCGAGGTGCAGGCCGCGCGCGCGCGCAAGATTCCGCTGGTGCCGCGCGCGCAGATGCTTGCCGAGCTGATGCGCCTGAAGCGCGGCATCGCCGTTGCCGGGACGCACGGGAAAACGACGACGACCAGTCTGGTCGCTTCGATCCTGGCGGAAGGCGGCATGGACCCGACCTTCGTCATCGGCGGGCGGCTGAATGCGGCCGGGGCGAACGCGCGATTGGGTTCGGGCGACTTCCTGGTGGCCGAGGCCGACGAGTCCGACGCGTCTTTCCTCTACCTGTCACCGGTGATCTCGATCGTCACCAACATCGACGCCGATCACATGGAAACCTACGGTCACGACTTCGGCCGGCTCAAGCAGACCTTTGTCGATTTCCTGCAACGCCTGCCGTTCTACGGCGTCGCCGTGCTCTGCGTTGACGATCCGAACGTGCGCGAAATCATGCCGCAGGTGTCCAAGCAGATCGTCAGCTACGGCTTCGACGAATCGGCCAACGTGCGCGCCGAGAACGTGGTGGCCGAGGACGGACGGATGAAATTCGACTGTGTGCGCGTCAATGGCAGCGTGACCCGCTTCCCGGTGACGTTGAACCTGCCGGGCATGCACAACGTGCTCAACGCCCTCGCGGCGGTTGCCGTGGCGAGCGAGGTGGGCGTTTCCGACGAGGCGATTGCCAAGGCGCTGGCCGAGTTCAAGGGGGTGGGGCGTCGTTTCCAGCGATACGGCGAGGTGGCACTGCCGGCGGGGGGGGCGTTTACCTTGATCGACGACTACGGACATCATCCCGCCGAGATGCGCGCGACGATCGCTGCCGCCCGCGGCGCGTTCCCCGGGCGGCGTCTGCTGCTGGCCTTCCAGCCGCATCGCTATACCCGGACGCGGGATTGTTTCGAGGATTTTGTCAGCGTGCTCGGTTCGGCCGACGCCCTGGTGCTCGCCGAAGTCTATGCCGCCGGTGAAGCGCCGATTGTCGCAGCCGATGGGCGCACGCTGGCGCGCGCGTTGCGCGTCGCCGGACGGGTCGATCCGGTTTTTGTCGAAAGCATGGCTGACGTGCCGCAGACGATTCTTGAAGTCGCTCGCGATGGCGACGTCGTGATCACGATGGGGGCCGGCTCGATCGGCGGCGTGCCCGCGAAGCTGGTGCAAGGGTGAAAGGCGGATATGTCTGATTTTGGAAAGGTCGCCGTCCTCTTTGGCGGCAAGTCGGCCGAACGCGAGGTGTCCTTGCAAAGCGGCTCCCGCGTGCTGGCCGCGCTGTTGCGCCAGGGCGTTGATGCGCAGGCCTTCGACCCCGCCGAGCGCAAGCTTGACGAACTGGCGGCGTACGACCGGGCGTTCATCGCCCTGCACGGCCGCTACGGCGAGGACGGGACGATCCAGGGGGCGCTGGAGCTGATGGGCATCCCTTATACGGGCAGCGGCGTGATGGCCTCGGCGGTGGGGATGGACAAGTGGCGGACGAAGCTGCTGTGGCGCTCGGTGGGGCTGGCGATCCCCGAGTTCGTGATGCTGACGGCGGATAGCGATTTCGACGATGTCGAACGCCAGCTCGGGCTGCCGCTCTTCGTCAAGCCGGCCTGCGAAGGCTCGTCGATCGGCGTGACCAAGGTGCGCCAGCCGGGTGAACTGGCCCGGGCCTACGAAGCCGCCGCCAAACATGACGCCCTGGTCATCGCCGAGCAAGGTGTGCTTGGTGGCGAATACACGGTGGGCATTCTTGGCGATCAGGCCTTGCCGATCATCCGCATCGTTCCGGCAACGGATTTCTACGACTATGAAGCCAAGTACCTGCGTGATGACACGAGGTATCTGTGTCCGTGCGGACTGCCGGAGGCGCGCGAGCTCGAATTGCGCGCGCAGGCGCTCGAAGCCTTCCGGGTCCTCGGCTGCCGGGGATGGGGGCGGGTGGATTTCCTGATGGACGAACAGGGCGAGGCGTATTTCCTCGAGGTCAATACCTCGCCGGGAATGACCGACCACTCGCTGGTGCCCATGGCGGCGCGCGAAGCCGGCTTGTCCTATGACGAGTTGGTGATGCGTGTTCTGTCGTTGGCGACTTTGGGATGATCGATGTGGAACCGACCGCAATTGCTGAGAGATGTCGCGGACCTGCTCTATGTGGCGGGCGGCGCGGCCTTGGCTGTCGCGGCGGTGTTGTGGGTGGCGCGCTTGCCGCTGTTTCCCATTCGCGAGGTGGTGGTGACTCGCGAACTGCGGGAGGTGCGACGCGCGGAGATCGAGGAAGCCCTCGCCGGAAAGCTGCGCGGCAACTTCTTCAGCGTCAATCTCGAAACGCTTCGGCAGTCGCTGGAACAACTGCCATGGGTGCGCCGCGTGACCGTGCGGCGTCAGTGGCCAGCGAGCATCGTGCTGGGGGTCGAGGAGCATGTGCCGGTCGCCTTCTGGGGCGAAGGCGCAGGGCAACTGGTCAATTCGTACGGAGAAATCTTCGCCGCGGGGATGAGCGTTCCACCTGCCTCGGCCATGCCCCTGCTGGAGGGACCGGCCAGCTTCGTGCCGGAAATGCTGGATGTTTACCGTCAGTCGCTCTCCGTGCTCGAACCGCTCGGTCGCGTGCCGCGGATCCTGACGGTGTCGCCGCGTCTGGCGGTTCGGCTGAAGCTGGACGACGGGATGGTCGTCGAACTGGGGCGGGAGCAGGCCAAGGCGCCGCTGCGCGAACGCCTGGAACGTTTTGTCGAGTTTTATCCGTCCGTGCTGACGGCAGCGAGGAAGCGGCCGGACGTGGTGGATATGCGTTATCCGAAAGGATTCGCGCTGCGGGTCAGCGGGCTGGGCGCAGCGCCGGAAAGTGAAAGCAAAGGGAAGCCATGAGCAGGGAATACAAGGAAATCATCGTCGGCCTCGATATCGGGACCACCAAGGTGGTGGCGCTGGTCGCCGAAGTCAGTCCGGATGACCGGCTGAACATCATCGGCATGGGCTCGCAGGATTCCCGCGGGCTGCGCAAGGGCGTCGTGGTCAACATCGAGGACACCGTGGCAACGATTTCTCGAGTGATCCAGGAAGTCGAGCTGATGGCCGACTGCAAGGTCAAGGACGTCTATACCGGGATCGCCGGCAGCCACATTCGCAGTTTCAACTCCAACGGCATGGTGGCGATCAAGGACAAGGAAGTCACGACGATGGATGTCGAGCGGGTGATCGAAACCGCGCGCGCCATGCCGATCCCGGCCGACCAGGAAATCCTGCACATCCTGACCCAGGAGTTCATCATCGACGACCAGGACGGCATCCGCGAGCCGATCGGAATGAGTGGTTTCCGCCTTGAGGTGAAGGTGCACATCGTCACCGGTGCCGTCTCGGCGGCGCAGAACATCGTCAAATGCGTGCGCCGTTGCGGGCTGGAAGTCAACGACCTGGTGCTGCAGCCCCTGGCGTCGAGCTATGCCGTGCTGTCCGACGACGAGAAGGATCTTGGCGTCTGCCTGATCGACATCGGTGGCGGGACGACCGACATCGCCGTGTGGACGCAGGGCGCGATTCGCCATACCTCGGTGATTCCGATCGCCGGCGACCAGATCACCAACGACATCGCCATGGCGCTGCGCACGCCGACGCGCGAGGCGGAGGACATCAAGTGCAAGTTCGGTTGCGCGCTGTCCGATCTCGCTGATCCGGAAGATGTGCTCGACGTCGCCGGGGTCGATGAGCGGCCATCGCGCAAGCTCTCGCGTCGTGCGCTGTCGGATGTGATCCAGCCGCGTGTCGAGGAACTGTTCGAGCTGGTGCAGGCCGAACTGCGCCGCTCCGGCTTCGAGGACGTGTTGTCGTCGGGCATCGTCCTGACCGGCGGTTCGGCCGTCATGCCGGGCATGATCGAACTTGGCGAGGAAGTGTTCCACATGCCGGTGCGACTCGGCTTTCCCAAATACTCCGGCGCGCTGGCCGATGTCATCCAGACGCCCCGCTTCGCCACTTCCTACGGCCTCTTGCTGGAGGCGCTGACGCAGCGCAAGCGAGGGGTGAAAGTGCGCGAGACACGCGACGTGAAGCAGATTTTCGGGTGGATGAAATCCTGGTTCGAGAAGAATTTTTGATCGGTTAATTCGAGTTTTTTGCAGAGGAGAGAGGCTATGACCATGTTTGAAATCATCGAGAAGGAAGCGCTTGCCCCTGATTCCGAAACGGTAATCAAGGTAATCGGCGTCGGCGGCGCCGGCGGCAACGCCGTCGACCACATGATCCGCGAGGGCGTGATGGGCGTCGAATTCGTCGCCGCCAATACGGATGCGCAGGCGCTGAAGCGCAGCGTCGCGCACAAGAAATTGCGTCTGGGCAAGTCGGGCCTGGGCGCCGGCGCCAAGCCGGAGGTCGGTCGTGACGCGGCGGTCAGCGAACGCGAGCATATCGCCGAGGCGCTGAAAGGTTCGCACATGGTCTTCATCACCGCCGGAATGGGCGGTGGCACGGGAACCGGCGCGGCACCGATCGTCGCCGAAATTGCGCGTGAAATGGGCGTGCTGACGGTGGGCGTGGTGACCAAGCCGTTCATGTTCGAAGGCAAGCGTTCCAAGATTGCCGAAGCCGGCATCGCCGAACTGCAGAAGCACGTGGACTCGCTGATCGTTATTCTCAACGACAAGCTGATGGACGTGCTGGGCGAGGATGTGTCGATGGACGAGGCCTTCAAGGCGGCCGACAACGTTCTGCGCAACGCTGTCGGCGGCATCGCCGAGATCATCAACTTCCCGGGGCTGGTCAACGTTGACTTCGAGGACGTGCGTACGGTCATGGGCGAAATGGGCATGGCGATGATGGGCTCGGCCTACGCGTCCGGGGTTGACCGCGCGCGCATTGCCGCGGAACAGGCGATTGCCTCGCCGCTGCTCGAAGGCGTCAATCTCTCCGGCGCCAAGGGCGTGCTGGTGAACATCACCTCGTCGCGCAGCCTGCGC
The DNA here is from genome assembly GCA_029289235.1 of Gammaproteobacteria bacterium. Taxonomy (GTDB): domain Bacteria; phylum Pseudomonadota; class Gammaproteobacteria; order Burkholderiales; family Rhodocyclaceae; genus Propionivibrio. The sequence goes on along the minus strand of JARFTZ010000057.1, from coordinate 62,862 downwards.
ATGAAGGAGGTGCATGAAGTGATGAACACCGTCCGCGAGTTCGCCGCCGACGACGCGCACATCATCTTCGGCGCGGTGTACGACGAAGGCATGGGCGACGAACTGCGCGTCACCGTGGTGGCCACCGGCCTCGGCCAGTCACAGGCCAAGCGGCAGCCGTTCGAGGTGATCAATACGCCGGTCGTTCAGGCGACCGGTACGGACGGGGCGTTTGCGCACGCGTCGAGCATCGACTACAGCCAGCTCGACGTGCCGGCCGTAGTGCGCAAGCGCGGGGGAACGACCGCCGAGGCATTGGCCAGCCGCGGGGTCGATCATTACGATATCCCCGCCTTCCTCCGCAAACAAGCCGACTGACCTGTCGGCTGCGCTTGCTCATGCGGCGTTGCGGGCGGCCTTGCATAGCGCTGCTATGCGGCGGCCACCTGCGCCTTGCCTGAGCGGCGCTCGCTCGACAGGTAGTCAGAAACAACAACTTTGTAACACTTTCTCTCTGCAAAAAAGGGAATTGGCGGGTCGTGCTACAATCCGCCAATTCCCATTTTCTTTCAACGACATGCTGAAACAGCGCACTCTCAAGTCGGTGATCCGCGCGTCCGGTGTGGGCCTGCACTCGGGCGTCAAGGTGAACATGGTCCTGCGCCCGGCGGCGCCGAATACCGGCATCGTTTTCCGCCGGGTCGATCTCGATCCTATCGTCGACTTGCCGGCCTCGGCGCTGGAGGTTGGCGACACGCGCATGTGCTCGTGTCTGGAACGCGAGGTCGGCTCAGTCCGGGCCAAGGTCGGTACCATCGAACATTTGATGTCGGCGCTGGCCGGTCTTGGGGTGGATAACGCCTATGTCGATCTCGACGCCGCCGAAGTGCCCATCCTCGATGGTTCCGCGTCACCGTTCGTCTTCCTGATCCAGTCGGCCGGTATCGAAGAACAGCCCGCGGCAAAGAAATTCATCCGTGTCAAGCGCCGGATCGAGGTGCGCGAGAGCGATCGGTCAGGCGAGAAGTGGGCGCGCTTCGACCCCTACGACGGGTATCGTCTGAGCTTTTCCATCGTCTTCAACCACCCGGCCATCGATCGCACCGGCCAGGAGGTGACGATCGATTTCGCCGAGCAATCCTACGTGCGCGAGGTGTCGCGCGCGCGCACCTTCGGCTTCATGCAGGAAGTCGAATGGCTGCGCGAAAACGGACTGGCTCAGGGCGGCGGCCTCGACAACGCGGTGGTGCTCGACGAATACCGCGTGCTCAACGCCGACGGACTGCGCTACAGCGACGAGTTCGTGAAGCACAAGGTACTCGATGCGATCGGTGATCTCTATCTGCTCGGCCACCCGCTGCTCGCCGCGTTTACCGCGCACAAGTCGGGGCATGCGCTGAACAACCTCCTGGCGCGGGAACTGCTGGCCAACCCGGATGCCTGGGAATTCGTCACGTTCGAGGACGTGGCGAAAGCGCCGGAAGGCGTCGTTCGCTGGCTGGCGCAGCCGGCGCACTGAGCGAGGCTGAGCACCGCATGTGGCTGTTGCGTCTGCTTGCGATACTGACCCTGATTTCCGTGGGGGCGGGATTTGTGGCCTATCTGCTGACGCGCAATCCACGTTATCTGGCTTTTTCCTGGCGGGTGTTTCGCTATGCGTTGATCGTCGCCTTGCTGTTGTTCGCGCTGTTGATCCTTGAGCGGGTGGCGGTCATTCCGCTTTAGCGGAGCGGTTGATCAGCGTCGAAACCGCCTCGCGCAACGCCGATTCGGGCAGCGCATCGCGCAGTTCCTCCAGAGTCCGGCTGGACTTCGTGCTGAGCGGTCTTGATGTCGATGTCCTTGATTGCGCAGGGATTTCCGGCGCTTGAACTTTCACCTGAACGCCATTACACTCGATCCCTCGTTGAGAAAACCCCTCGGCCAACGTTGTTGCCAGCTGGCGCAGCTTGGTCGCCACCGCGCTGTTCGTTGCGTGGATAACAACAAGTCCTGACTTGTAGTTCGCTATCTTGCTTGCCTGGCGCAGGTGTGCCGGCGCGATCTGTTCGTAAAGGTGCGTCAGCCGCAGAAGCAGTCTCGCGTGCGCCAGCAGATTGCCCGCGCCGTCGGCTGCTTCCAGAAAGTCCTGGAGAGTGTTCGGCATTGAAGGTGGGAGGATGATTCGCGTGAATGTGATTCTGGTTTCAAACCGGCTGAAAACCGCCAAGACCCTGCATATTACACCGGCGCTCGTGCTGGCGATGATGGCCGGTTTCCTGGCGTTGTCATTCGCCGTCTCGTTCGCTTTTTCCTGGGTCGGCATCCAATGGAGCCCGGCGATCGCTTCCGAATTGGTGCTTCAGCGGCAGCAGGCGCACAACCAGAAAGCCGAGCAGTACTTGCGAGACAACGTCTCGGCGATGGCCGTGAAACTGGGCGAAATGAAGGCGCAGCTGCTGCGTCTAGACGCGCTCGGTGAGCGTGTCTCCAGACTCTCCGGCGTGTCCATGCCGAAACAGACGGGGGGCGGCAAGCCCGGACGCGACGGCGCAGGAGGTCCGCTGGTGCCGCTGTCTGAGCCGCTTTCGTCTTTCGAATTGCAGCGCGAAATCGAGCGACTGGGAGAGGTCATCGAGCAGCGCAAGGACGAACTGACCGAGCTTGAGTCGCTGCTCATGGAGCGCCGCATCAAAAGCGTCCTTCTACCCACGCTGGTGCCCATCGAGGCCGAGCGGATCGGTTCTCCGTTCGGGCGGCGGGCCGATCCGTTCGCTGGCATCGGGGCGATGCATGAGGGCATCGATTTCGTTGCCAATACCGGGACCACGGTCGTTGCCGCGGCTGGCGGAGTGGTGGTGACGTCGGAATTTCATCCGCAGTACGGGAATTTGATCGAGATCGACCACGGCAACGAGTTTTCGTCCAGGTATGCCCATCTGTCGAAGCTTGACGTGAAGGTCGGGCAGATTGTCCGGCGCGGTGCCCGGATCGGCGCCAGCGGCAACACCGGCCGGTCGACCGGACCGCACCTGCATTTCGAGGTTCGCTATCGTGGTGTGGCCCAAAATCCCGCCCGTTTCCTGCAGCAGGGCGGCGCAATGCTCTTCGCCGCAGCTGGCAAGGCCGGCGCGAAGGAGGGCGCCGGGCATGGCGGCGGCAAGCACTGAATCGCCTTTTTTCAAGTTCCGGGCCTCCCGCCTCGCCCGGAATGCGCGTGATAGAATTCCCGCTTTTAACGCGCACCCGCCAATTCCAGAATGATTTCCGGCTTACTCAAGAAGATATTCGGCAGCCGCAACGATCGGCTGATCAAGCAGTATTCCGCGGTCGTCCGTCAGATCAATGCGCTGGAAGCGGGCATCAGCGCGCTTTCCGACGATGAGCTGCGCGGCAAGACGGTCGAGTTCAAGGCCCGGCAGGCCAACGGGGAAACCCTTGACGCCTTGTTGCCGGAAGCGTTCGCGGTGGTCCGGGAAGCCGGCAAGCGCGTACTCGGCATGCGGCACTTCGATGTTCAGCTGATTGGCGGCATGGTTCTTCACGACGGCAAGATCGCCGAAATGCGTACCGGCGAAGGGAAGACGCTGGTCTCGACCCTGCCCGCCTATCTCAACGCGTTGACCGGTAATGGCGTGCATATCGTCACGGTCAATGACTACCTGGCCAACCGCGACGCCGAGTGGATGGGCAAGTTGCACCGCTTCCTCGGGCTGACCGTCGGCGTCAATCTCTCGCAGATGCCGCACGACCAGAAGCAGGCGGCGTTCGCGTCGGACATCACCTACGGGACCAACAACGAATTCGGTTTCGATTATCTGCGCGACAACATGGTCTACGCCGCCGGCGACCGCGTGCAGCGCAAGCTGGCCTACGCCATCGTCGACGAGGTCGACTCGATCCTGATCGACGAGGCGCGGACGCCGCTGATCATCTCCGGCCAGGCCGAGGACCACACCGACCTGTACGTGCGCATGAACCAGGTCGCGCCGATGCTCACCCGCTGCCAGGAAGAAAACGGTCCCGGCGACTACTGGGTGGACGAGAAGGCGCACCAGGTTCTGCTGACCGAGGACGGCCACGAGCACGCCGAAGAAGTGCTGACCCGGGTCGGCTTGCTCCCCGAGGGTACCAGCCTCTATGACGCCGCCAACATCCTGCTGATCCATCACCTGTACGCCGCATTGCGGGCACACACCCTGTTCCTCAAGGACCAGCAGTACGTCGTGCAGAATGGCGAGGTCGTCATCGTCGACGAATTCACCGGTCGCCTGATGGCCGGGCGGCGTTGGTCGGATGGTCTGCATCAGGCCGTCGAGGCCAAGGAAGGCGTGAAGATCCAGAACGAGAACCAGACGCTGGCCTCGATCACCTTCCAGAACTACTTCCGCATGTACGGCAAGCTGGCGGGGATGACCGGCACGGCCGATACCGAAGCCTACGAGTTCCAGCAGATCTATGGTCTCGAAACGGTGGTCATTCCGACCAACCTGCCGATGATCCGCAAGGATCTCAACGACCAGATCTTCCGCACCGCCGACGAAAAGTTCGCCGCAATCATCGCCGATATCCGCGCGTGCAGGGAAAAGGGCCAGCCGGTCCTGGTCGGTACTACCTCGATCGAGAACTCCGAACTGCTCTCCAACCTGCTCGATCGCGAGAAACTGCCGCACCAGGTGCTCAATGCCAAGCAGCACGCCCGCGAAGCGGAAATCGTCATGCAGGCCGGGCGGCCGGGGATGATCACCATCGCCACCAACATGGCCGGCCGCGGGACCGACATCGTCCTCGGCGGCAGCATTACCAAGCAAATCGATGCGATCCGCGACGACGAGTCGCTGGATCAGCCAACCAAGGATGCCAAGATCGCCGCGCTGCGCGCCGACTGGCAGAAACTGCACGATCAGGTGCTTGCCGCCGGTGGCCTGCACATCATCGGCTCCGAGCGCCACGAGTCGCGCCGTATCGACAACCAGTTGCGCGGCCGTTCCGGCCGGCAGGGCGACCCGGGCTCATCGCGCTTCTTCCTGGCGCTCGACGATCAGCTCCTGCGCATTTTTGCCGGCGATCGCCTGAAGGCGATCATGGACCGCTTGAAAATGCCCGAGGGCGAGGCAATCGAACACCCGATGGTGTCGCGCTCGCTGGAATCTGCGCAGCGCAAGGTCGAAGGCCGCAACTTCGATATCCGCAAGCAGTTGCTTGAATTCGACGATGTGGCCAACGATCAGCGCAAGGTCATTTATTCGCAGCGCAACGAGTTGCTCGAGACCGAGGACATCGGTGAAACGATCACCGCAATGCGTCACGGAGTGCTGACCGACATCTTCCGTCGCTACGTGCCGGCGGAAAGCGTCGAGGAACAATGGGACCTGCCGGCGCTTGAAAAAGAGCTGGCTTCCGAATTCCTGCTGACCGTGCCGGTGGCCGAGTGGGTCAAGAACGAGCCGACGCTGAGCGACGGAGCGATCCTCGAACGCATCATCGCGCAGGCCGACGAAGCCTACGCGGCCAAGGTCGAACTGGTCGGCGCCGCGTCATTCCACCAGTTCGAGCGCAACGTGATGTTGCAGAGCCTCGACACGCACTGGCGCGAACACCTCGCGGCGCTGGATCATCTGCGCCAGGGCATCCACCTGCGCGGCTATGCCCAGAAGAACCCGAAGCAGGAATACAAGCGCGAAGCCTTCGAACTGTTCGAGGCGCTGCTCGACAGTGTGCGCGTCGATGTCACCCGTCTGCTGGTGACCGTGCAGGTGCGCACGCAGGACGTCGAGGAAAGCGCGCCGCAGGCCGACGTGCAGAATGTGCAGTACCACCACGCCGACTACGAGGAAGCGCTGGCCGCCGCCGACGAAGCCACGCCGTTGCCGCCGCAGCACGCCGGGCAGAAGATCGGCCGCAACGACCCGTGCCCCTGTGGTTCCGGCAAGAAGTACAAGCAGTGCCACGGCAAGCTCAGTTAGCCAACCATCACCGTTGAGGTCGCGTCGGGCGCCGAGATACAGACGAACACGCCGTTTTCGTTAATCTCCGCGCCCTTCGTTTGTCCACGATATCCGCCCCAAGAGGTCCCGACCATGCCAGTCAACTACGCCACCCCCGCCCCTGAAAAACTCTTCCCCGTCGCCGGCGTCCGCCTCGGCACCGCTGAGGCCGGCATCCGCAAGGCTGACCGGCGGGACCTCACGCTGCTGGCGCTCGAAGCCGGCGCCGCTGTCGCCGGGGTCTTCACGCAGAACCGCTTCTGCGCCGCGCCGGTGCATGTCTGCCGCAGTCATCTTGCTGCCGGCAAGGGCATTCGCGCGCTGGTGATCAACACCGGCATCGCCAATGCCGGTACCGGCGAACCCGGCATGCAGGCGGCGCAGGCCACCTGCGCGGCGATCGCCAACCTGCTCGGCGTCGACGCCAGCCAGGTGCTGCCGTTCTCCACCGGTGTCATCCTCGAACCGCTGCCGGTCGACCGGCTCGTTGCCGGCCTGCCGGCCTGCCAGGCGAACCTGAAGGAAAACAACTGGCATGCTGCCGCACACGCGATCATGACTACCGATACGGTGGCCAAGGCGGCATCGCGGCAGGTCCAGGTCGACGGCCAGACGGTGACCATCACCGGCATCAGCAAGGGGGCGGGCATGATCAAGCCGAACATGGCGACCATGCTCGGTTTCGTCGCCACCGACGCCGGCATCGCCGAACCGCTGCTGCAGAAACTTGCCCGCGAAGCCGCCGATGAATCATTCAACTGCATCACCGTTGATGGCGATACCTCGACCAACGACTCGTTCATCGTCATCGCCACCGGCAAATCCGGCGTGGTTTTCGACAGCGAATCCGCGCCCGCCTATGCCGCTGTGCGCGATGCGCTGATTGCCGTTGCCCGCGAACTCGCGCAGGCCATTGTGCGCGACGGCGAAGGCGCTACCAAGTTCATCACCGTCGCCGTGGAAGGGGGGCGCGACCGCGAGGAGTGCAAACAGGTCGGCTACGCCATCGGCCACTCGCCGCTGGTCAAGACCGCCTTTTTCGCCTCCGATCCCAACCTCGGCCGCATTCTCGCCGCAATCGGCTATGCCCGTGTCGACGCGCTTGACGTCGATACGATCCGCGTCTGGCTGAGCAGTGCCGGGCAGGATGTGCTGGTTGCCGAGAACGGCGGACGCGCTGCTTCGTATCGCGAGGAAGACGGTGCGCGCATCATGCAGTCGAAGGAAATTACCGTCCGGGTTGACCTCGGGCGTGGCACGGCGAGCGCCAACGTCTATACCTGCGATTTCTCGTACGACTACGTGAAGATCAACGCTGACTACCGGAGTTGAGCATCCTGCAGCTCAGACGTGCTCATATCGCCAGATACAGCGCGAGCGGGATGAACACGATCGAGGCGATGTTGCCGACGACGACGATGGCCGAAACCAGGCCGGGGTCCTGATCGTAGCGTTCGGCGAAGATGTAGTTCATCACCGCGGGCGGCAGGGCGGCGTAGAGCAGGAGAACGCCTTTCATCGGCGCGCTCATCGGCAGGATCTGGACGAGCGGCCACGCGATGAGCAGGCCTGACAGTGGGCAGAGAATCGCGCCGACGATGCCGATGCTCCAGCGTTCGACGCGGAACTGGGCGAAGCCGACGCCGACGGTGAACAGGCCCAGCGGGATCGCCGCGTCGCCGAGCATCTTGGTACTCGCGGCGAGCCAGTCCGGCAGGGTAAAACCGATCAGGCTGGAGACGATGCCGCCGATCATGGCCCAGAGCATCGGGCCGCGCAGGATCCCCTTGACGCTGACGTGCGGTGCGCAAAGGCGGATGCCGATGGAGAAGTGCACAAGACTGAAGGCCATGAACAATGAAACAGCCGCGGGGAGCATTTCTGCGCCGAAGGCGAACAGGGTCAGCGGCAGGCCCATGTTGGCGACGTTGGTGAACATCATCGACGGGATGAAGGCGTAGCGGTTGTAGTTCAGCAACCGGGCGGCCCACCAGGCGATGAGTCCCGAGCCGGCGAGGACGGCCAGTCCGCCGCCGATCAGCGGCAGGTAATCGAGAATGTGAAAGTCCTTCGAGGCCATCGCCGTGTAGATCAGCAACGGGTAGAGCATGTCGGTGCTCAGGCGGTTGACCACGCTCAGGTCGGGCTGCTTGAGTTTGGCGTAGGCGAAACCAAAGGCCGAGATGATCAGCACGGGGGTGATGATCCCGATGATTCGGATGACGAGTTCCATTGAGATTCAGGGATAATTGGATTGGCCAGATGGCCAGTCCGGATTTTCGGTGGGGATGCCCGGGAACAGGCCGACAGTCTACCTTACCCAGCCCGGTTTGGTTGCTCTGAACCCGTTGTAATGCACGGGCTGGAGCGTTTTGGCAGGAATGACGTTTCTTTGGGACAAGGAGGAATCGGATGAGCGGAATTGCGGGGACGATCGGGTTCGGACTGGTCGGGACGGGCGTGATCGCCCACAACCATGCGCAGGCGATCCAGGCCTTGGCGCATCGATACGATCTGAATCTGGTCGGCGTGCTGGGACGGAGCGAGGAAAAGGCGCGCGAGTTCGCCGCGCGCTATGCAGTTCCCTTTGCCTCGGCGGATTCGGCTGCTTTCTTCGCGCGGCAAGATATTCAGGTGGCTTGTATCCTGACGCCCAGCGGCCTGCATCTGGAACCGGCGTTGCAGGCGATCCGTGCCGGCAAGCATCTCCTTGTCGAAAAACCTCTGGAAATCAGTCTGGAGCGTGTCGATGCGATGCTCGATGCGGCCGACGCGGCCGGTGTCAGCGTTGAGTGCATCTTCCAGGCGCGCTTCACTGAAGGGGCGCAGGCGCTGAAGGCCGCGCTGGAAGCCGGGCGCTTCGGCCGGCTCTGCCTGTGCAGCGCCTACATCAAGTGGCATCGCAGCGCGCAGTACTACAGCGGCTGGAAAGGGACGCTGGCGATCGATGGCGGCGGGGCGGTGATCAACCAGTCGATTCACGCCATCGACCTGCTGCAATGGCTGGTCGGCATGCCGGCCGACATCTTCGCCTGGAAAACGCGCCGGGTGCATCTGGGTATCGAGGCCGAGGATACCGCTTGCGCCACGCTGCGCTTTCCGGACGGAGCGATGGGGTCGATCGAGGCGACGACCGCGGCCTGGCCGGGCTGGGAACGGCGGATCGAAATCTGCGGCGAGTCCGGCTCGGTGGCGCTGGAAGACGAGAAGGTCGTCCGCTGGGATTTTCGCGACGCACGGCCGGAGGATGCGGATATCCTTGCGCAGGCCGCCAAGAACACGGCCAGCACCGGCGCGGGTGCGTCGAACATCATCGGCTTCGAAGGGCACCGGCGGCAGATCGAGCGGATGGTGGTCGCCTTGCGCAACGGCGCGCCGATGCCGATCGGCGGGCGCGCCGCGCGCAACTCCGTGGCGCTGGTGCGCGCCCTTTACGATTCGGCCGAACAGGGGCGGTCGATCCGGATCAGCTGAATTCAGCGATAGCGGTTGATCAGGTCGCGCGAAGCCAGCGCCGCCTGGCGTGACGCTTGCGCGTAGTTCTCGTCCTTGCCGGCATAGAGGACGGCGCGCGAATTGTTGATGATCAGCCCGGTGCCGGTGGCAGTGCGGCCGGCCTTGAGCGTCGCCTCGACGTCGCCGCCTTGTGCGCCGATGCCGGGAACCAGCAGTGGCAGGTCGCCGACGATCTCGCGCACGCGCGCTATCTCGCCGGGGAAGGTCGCGCCGACGACCAGCGCGCATTGGCCGGTGGTGTTCCACTTCGTCGCGACGAGTTCGGCGACGTGCTCGTAAAGCTTCTTGCCGCCAACATCGAGAAACTGCAGGTCGCTGCCGCCGGGGTTGGAAGTGCGGCAGAGCAGGATCACGCCCTTGTCCGGGTAGGCCAGGTACGGATCGACCGAGTCCTTGCCCATGTACGGATTCACCGTGATCGCGTCAGCCTGGTAGCGCTCGAAGATCTCGACGGCGTACTGCTCGGCCGTGCTGCCGATGTCGCCGCGCTTGGCATCGAGAATCACCGGGACACCAGGGTGGTTGGCGTGGATGTGCGCGATCAGCGCTTCGAGTTGGTCCTCGGCGCGCTGTGCGGCGAAATAAGCGATCTGCGGCTTGAAGCAGCAGACGAGATCGGCCGTCGCATCCGCGATCGATTTGCAGAATTCGAAAATGGCGTCCGGCTTGCCCTTGAGGTGGGCGGGAAATTTCGCCGGATCGGGGTCGAGACCGACGCAGAGCAGGGAATTGTTTTTCTGCCAGGCAGCGGCGAGCGATTGGGTGAAGGTCATCGGGAAAACCTCGAAACAGGAAAGGCCGCTATTTTCGCATCGAGCGGTTTTGCCTGCATCCAGTAATTCAGTCCCTGCCAGCGCGGTGACGGACCCGGAAAATCGGATAATCGGCGCTTCATGTGTTCGGGCCGTTCCGGGTGTCGAGCACAGCTTTAACCAAGTGAGCGCCCATGCTGCAAGCCATCCTGCACAACGCCGAAAGCTACACGGCAATCGCGATTTTTGTCGCCACCTACCTGTTCATCGCCGTCGGAAAACTGCCCGGCTACCACCTCGACCGTGCCGGCGCTGCGCTGCTCGGCGCGTGCCTGATGGTCTGGCTGGGCGTGCTGTCGCTGGACGAGGCGTTCGCCGCGATCGATTTCGACACCATCGCGCTATTGCTCGGGATGATGATCGTTGTCGCCAACCTGCGCCTGTCCGGTTTCTTCGAACTGGTCAACGACTGGGTGGTGGTCCGTACCCGGCGTCCCCTCGTTTTGCTGGTGGCCATCGTTTTTCTCGCCGGGGTGCTGTCGGCGTTCCTGGTCAATGACACGATCTGCCTGGTCATGACACCGCTGGTGCTTGACGTGACCTTGCGCCTGAAGCGCAATCCGGTGCCGTACCTGCTTGCCGTAGCGCTGGCGTCGAATGTGGGCAGCGTGGCGACGGTCACCGGCAATCCGCAGAACATGATCGTCGGCAGCCTGTCGCGCATCCACTACGGCAGCTTTACCCAGGCGCTGGCGCCGGTGGCCTTGGTCGGACTGTTGTTGACGGTGGCGATGATCGCGTTGATCTACCGGGCTGAATTTCTCGGCGGGCAGACGTTCTCGGTCAAGGTCTCGCGGCCGGTGCGTTACCTGCAGCCGGTGGTCGTCAAGTCGCTGCTGGTCATGGGCGTGATGGTCGCCCTGTTCTTCAGCGGGCAGCCGGTGGCCAAGGTGGCGATCATCGGCGGCGCGTACATGCTGTTCACCCGGCGCATCAAGGCGCACAAGGTCTATCGGGAAATCGACTGGCCGCTGCTGGTGATGTTTTCCGGGCTGTTCGTCGTCGTTGCCGCGTTCGAGCGGGTGGCGCTGACGCCGGGCGTGATCGCCGCCGTGGCGCGCCAGCATCTCGACGACGTGGCGGTGTTGTCGGGGGTGACGGCAGTCTTGTCGAACCTCGTCAGCAACGTGCCGGCGGTGCTGATGCTCAAGTCCTTCGTCGGTAACCTGGCCGACCCGCAGCGCGCCTGGCTGGCCGTGGCGATGGCGTCGACGCTGGCCGGCAACTTCACGCTGGTCGGCTCGGTCGCCAACCTGATCGTCGCCCAGCGCGCGCAAGGCGCCGGGGTAACCATCAGCTTCTGGGCCTATTTCAAGGTTGGCGCGCCGCTGACTATCCTGACAATACTGTTCGGTATCTGGTGGCTTTGAAGCAATGGCGAGGAGGCTTTGCGGCCGGTCGTCTCAGTGCAGGACGGCCGGCTGAAAAACCTCCTCGCCGCCGTTACGGCGTGAGCCTCGCAGTGAGTGGATAAGCACTACGGCTTGTTGACGCCGTTTTGCTTTCTCCGACTTCTGGTGGGCGCCGGCGCGGCGGAATTTCGCCGCGGCGACGAAGGGATTGCGGGGTTTCTTTTGCATGGGCAGGGCCTTTCATTCAACGGCTTCGAGAAGCCTGGGGTTGTCGTTAAAGCGATTCACGTGCGGCGCGAAGTCGGGAAGGATGCGCTCATAGCTCCCGGACATCAAGGGCGACGAAATCATGAAGTCGGCCGTTGCCCGGTTGCAGGCCACCGGGATGTTCCAGACGACGGCCAGGCGGAGCAGGGCCTTGACGTCCGGATCGTGCGGCTGCGGTTCGAGCGGGTCCCAGAAAAAAAGGATGAAGTCGATGTCGCCTTCGGCAACCTTCGCGCCGATCTGCTGGTCGCCGCCGAGCGGACCGCTGCGCAGCTTTTCGATCCTCGTGTCGAGCGCGAGCTCGAGCAGCGTGCCGGTGGTGCCGGTCGCGCAGAGTTCGTGTTGCACGAGCAGGTCACGGTTGTATTGGGCCCATTCCAGCAAGTCCTTCTTCTTGTTGTCGTGGGCGACCAGCGCAATGCGCTTGCGCGAAGCGATGGGGAGGGCGTTCGGTTTCATGAAGGTCTCTCCAGTTAAGTGAAGACGGATACATCATTGCCCCGGAAGCGACGACGGTGGTGGTCGTTTTTGTGACGCGCTGTCACGCCATGTACAAAAAATCCCGGCCGCAGCCGGGATTCGTTCCATGCGCCGTCGGCCTTGCCTTCGCTATTTGCTGGCCTTGCCCCAGGAATCCTTCAGCGTCACCGTGCGGTTGAATACCGGTGCACTAACCTTCGAATCGGTGCGATCGGCAACGAAGTAGCCATGCCGCTCGAACTGGAAGCGCTCTTCCGGCTTGGCGGCCTTCAACGCCGGTTCCAGTTGCGCGGCGATGACCCTGACGCTGTCCGGATTGAGGTCGTCAAGGAAGTTGCGGTCTCCGGCGCCGGGCGCCGGGTTGGCGAACAGTCTGTCGTAGAGGCGAATTTCTGCCGGGCAGGCGTGCGCTGCGGAGACCCAGTGCAGGTTGCCCTTGACCTTGTAGTTGTCGGCGCCCGGCGTGCCGCTCTTGGAGTCCGGCAGGTACTCGCAATGCACGGCGATGACGTTGCCGCTTTCATCCTTGTCGCAGCCGAGGCATTTCACCACGAAGCCGTAGCGCAGCCGCGCCATGTTGCCGGGGTAGAGGCGGTGGTAGCCCTTGCTCGGCACTTCCATGAAGTCTTCGCGCTCGATCCACAGCTCGCGGGAAAAGGGCATCGCGCGCTTGCCGAGATCGGGCTTGAGCGGATGATTCGGCGCGAAGCACTCCTCGCTCTGGTCTTCCGGGTAGTTGTCGATGATCAGCTTCAACGGGTCGAGCACGGCGACGCGGCGTTCGGCGGATTCGTTGAGCATCTCGCGCATGCAGTCCTCGAACAGCGAGTAGTCGATCAGCGAGTCGGCCTTGGAGACGCCGATGCGCTCGGCGAAGAGGTGGAAGCCCTCCGGCGTGTAGCCGCGGCGGCGGGCGCCGACGATCGTCGGCATGCGCGGATCGTCCCAGCCTGAGACGTGTTTTTCCTCGACGAGCTGGATCAGTTTCCGCTTCGATAGCACGACGTAGGTCAGGTTCAGGCGCGAGAACTCGATCTGTTGTGGCACCGGGCGCTGCAACAGGCCGCCTTCGGCCAGGTGGTCGAGCAGCCAGTCGTAGAACGGCCGCTGGTCCTCGAATTCGAGTGTGCAGATCGAGTGCGTGATGTTTTCCAGCGCGTCCTCGATCGGATGCGCGAACGTGTACATCGGATAGACGCACCACTTGTCGCCGGTGTTGTGGTGGGTGGCGTGGCGGATGCGGTAGATCGCCGGGTCGCGCAGGTTGATGTTCGGCGAGGCCATGTCGATCTTCGCGCGCAGGATGTGCGTGCCGTCGGGGAACTCGCCGGCCTGCATGCGGCGGAACAGCAGCATGTTCTCTTCCGGGGAGCGCTTGCGGTAAGGCGAATCCTTGCCCGGTTCGGTCAGCGTGCCGCGGTTGAGGCGCATTTCCTCTGCACTCTGGCTGTCGATGTAGGCATGACCGGCTTCGATCAGGTACTCCGCGCAGGCGATCATCCAGTCGAAGTAGTCGGAGGCGTAGTAGAGATTGTCCTCCTTGTCGTCCTGCCACGAGAAACCGAGCCAGTGCACCGCGTCGATGATCGAGTCGACGTATTCCTTTTCTTCCTTTTCCGGGTTGGTGTCATCGAAACGCAGATGACAACGGCCGCCGTAGTCACGCGCCAGTCCGAAGTTCAGGCAGATCGACTTGGCGTGGCCGAAGTGCAGGTAGCCGTTCGGTTCCGGCGGAAAGCGCGTACGGATCTTTGCCGGATCGAGCGGGCCGGCCAGTTGCTGGCTGGCGAGGCCCGGCGTGCCGGACCAGCGGCGCTGCGCGTGCTTGCCGGCGGCGAGGTCGCTGTCGATGATGTTGCGGATGAAATTGGTCGCCGGCGCGGCGGCGGTTTCCTTGCTGATTTTCGGGGCGGAGCTCACGACAGGATCCTTGATTTCAGAAGCCGGTTATTTTAACTGGTGCCACCCGAAAACCAGTATCGTATGCGTGCAATTGCAATGAATGAACGCTGGCGTGGCAACGGTGATTGATCCAACCATCACTTTCTGGAGGGGGGTTCATGGGTGTTCTGTCGATGATCGTACTTGGGCTGGCCGTCGGTGTGGTTGCCAGATTTCTTTATCCCGGCAAGGAAAACATGGGCTTCGTCATGACGATCCTGCTTGGCATCGCGGGTTCGTTCCTGGCCGGAGTTGTCGGGCAGTATTTTGGCCTCTATCGGATGGGCCAGGGGGCGGGATTCATCGGTTCCGTTGTCGGAGCCTTCGTGCTGTTGTACGTAGTGGGCAGACTGCGCAAGGGATAGCCGGACGATGTCGGCACCATCCACCCGGGGCATTCCGGCGCCGAACGGAAGCCCGGATAGTTCGAGAACCGGCGGGCGGACCGAGTCATGGATGTTCTGCAGCCGGTAGCGCTGGCCGGGGGAATGGCCTGGGCCAGCGGCATGCGCCTCTATGCCGTGCTCTTCCTGGCCGGAGTATTGGCCAGGCTCGGCTATCTGGACCTGCCGGCGTCCTTGTCCATCCTGGAAAACCCATGGATCATCGGATTGTCGGGGTTGCTGTGCGTGATCGAATTCCTGGCCGACAAGATCGCGATCGTTGATTCGCTGTGGGATGGCATCCAGGGCTTCATCCGCATCCCCGCGGGTGCGTTGCTGGCGGCGCTGGCGCTCGGCGGTCACGACCCCGCATGGATGGTGGCCGCCGGCCTGCTCGGGGGCGCCGTGACCGCCGGAACACATCTGGCCAAGGCAGGCAGCCGCGCCATGATCAACACCTCGCCCGAACCCTTCTCCAACATTGCCGCCTCGTTGGGTGAAGATGCGCTGGCGGTTTCGGGTCTCTGGGCGGCGATCTTTTATCCGGCCCTCTTCCTGATCCTGTTGGGTTTGTTCCTGTTGCTGCTGATCTGGTTGTTGCCGAAACTTGGGGGCGGTGTTCTGGCCGTTTTTGGCGGATTGTTCGGCTGGACGAAAAAACAGTGAAATGTGGCAGGGCCGGGTCAGGAGCGGCAGTGCATCAAGCCGCGAGAAACTGGATCAGCGCGGCAATGCCAAGCACGACCGTGGCGCCCGCCAGCCAGAGAATCCTGATTCGGCTGACTTCGATGCGCTTGATCAGTTCGGTGTTCTGATCGGCCAGCGCCTTGATCAGCTCCGAGGACGTCAGCATCTGTTGCTGCAAGTCCGACAATTGCGCCTGAAGCAGGGCGATGGCCTGTGCTTCGGGCGAGAGCGCCGGGCTCGTTTCTTCAGGAGGTGTGACGGTCTCCTTCCTGGAAACGGCTGCCCAGAGTTTTCTGGCACCTTCGGCCACTTTCGGCGCGTTGCTGATGACATCGCTCCAGGGAACCATCTTCAGTACGGAAAGCCAGGGAATAGGCATTTTCTGCTCCTTCTCGCTTGCAAGAGTAACCGGGAAAAGGCGCGATGGCCGGAGCGCCGCTGTTCCGTCCGCGCGGCCGAGCCATCGGGATTTCGATCGATATCAGGGCCTTGACGCCTGTATCATTCCGCCTTTGAGAAAATTATCAAAGCAGTTTTCCTTTGAACAAAATACCCGAATTTTTTGATTGCCTGGCCAGCGACTCCCGTCGTCTCGCGTCGATGAAGCGCAACCTGCGCCATCTTTACGGCACGAGGCAGGAAGCGTTGCAGGTCGAGTACGACAGACTGCTGGAAAAATCCCGCGCCATCGTTGCTGTCCGGCGCGAGAATTTGCCGAAGCCGAAATTTCCTGAAGAGTTGCCGGTCAACGAGCGCCGCGCTGAAATCGCCGGGTTGATCGCCAAACATCAGGTGGTGATCGTCTGCGGCGAAACAGGTTCGGGAAAGACGACGCAACTGCCGAAGATCTGCCTCGAACTCGGGCGCGGCACCACCGGGCTGATCGGCCACACGCAGCCGCGCCGGATCGCCGCGCGCTCGACGGCGGCGCGTATCGCGCAGGAACTGGAAAGCGAACTCGGTCGCCATGTCGGCTACAAGATCCGCTTCACCGACCGCACCTCGCCGCAGTCGTACATCAAGCTGATGACCGACGGCATCCTGCTCGCCGAGACGCAGGGCGACCCGCAACTCGCGCAGTACGACACGCTGATCATCGACGAGGCACACGAGCGCAGCCTGAACATCGACTTCCTGCTCGGCTATCTCAAGCAGTTGCTGCCGAAACGGCCCGATCTGAAAGTCATCATCACCTCGGCGACGATCGATGCGGAACGTTTCTCGCAGCACTTCGCAGTCAACGGAAAAGCAGCGCCGGTGATCGAGGTGTCCGGCCGGATGTTCCCGGTCGATATCCGCTATCGCCCGGTGCAGGCCGAGGAAGCCGAAGACGACGACGAGCGCGATCTGTACGATGCGATCGTGGACGCCTGCGACGAACTCAATCGCATCGGCCCCGGCGACATTCTCGTCTTCCTGCCCGGCGAGCGCGAAATCCGCGACGCGGCCGAAGCCTTGCGCAAGCATACCTTCAGTCGTGGTGGCGCGCAGACGGAAATCCTGCCGCTCTTCGCTCGCCTCTCTGCTGAAGAGCAGTCGCGCATCTTCAAGCCGCATCAGGGCCGGCGCATTGTCCTGGCGACCAACGTCGCCGAAACCTCGCTGACCGTGCCGGGCATCCGTTATGTGGTCGATACCGGGCTGGCGCGGGTCAAGCGCTATTCGTACCGTAACAAGGTCGAGCAGTTGCAGATCGAGAAGATCGCGCAGGCCTCGGCCAACCAGCGCGCCGGGCGCTGCGGGCGGGTGTCGGCGGGCGTCTGCATCCGTCTTTACGACGAGGAGGATTTCGCCAGGCGTCCCCCCTTCGCCGACCCGGAAATCCTGCGTTCGTCGCTGGCCGGTGTCATCCTGCGCATGAAGTCGCTGCGCCTCGGCGACGTGGAAAAATTCCCGTTCATCGAGGCGCCGCCGCCCAAGGCGATCAGCGACGGTTATCAGCTGTTGCTGGAACTGGGCGCCGTGACGGAAGAGCGAGCGCTCACCCCGATCGGCAACGAGTTGGCGAAGATGCCGCTCGACCCGCGTGTCGCGCGCATGATTGTTGCCGCCCGCGACGAGGGTTGTCTGAAGGAAATGCTGGTCATCGCCGCCGCGCTTACCGTGCAGGACCCGCGCGAGCGGCCGCAGGAGAAACAGGGCACCGCCGACGCGGCGCACAAGAAATTCGCCGACGAGAAGTCGGAATTCCTCTCCTGGCTCAAGCTTTGGCAGTGGTACGAAGGCGAGCTGGAGCACAAGAAATCGCAGCGGAAACTGGTGCAGGCCTGCCACGCCAACTTCCTCTCGGCGCTGCGCATGCGCGAGTGGCACGACATCCACAGCCAGTTGCTGGGTCTCGCCAACGAGCACGACTGGATAAAAGGGGCCAGCCCCCCATCCCCCTTCCCGGGGAAAAGGGCGCCTGCAAGCTCGCAAGACTCGCAAATTAACGACGATTCTGCCTTGGGGCGGCCCGGCGGCAGAATGAACCAGATTCCGGCCAATTACGACGCGATCCACCGCGCCTTGCTCTCCGGCCTCCTGGGCAACATTGGCTGCAAGTCGGAGGATTCGGGGCATTACCTTGGCGCGCGCGGCATCAAGTTTCTGATTCATCCCGGCTCTCCGTTGAACAAGAAAGCGGGCAAGTGGATCGCCGCCGCCGAGATCACCGAGACGTCGAAACTCTTCGCCCGCTGCGTGGCGCGCATCGAGCCCGAGTGGCTGGAGAAGGTCGGCGGGCATTTGCTCAAGAAGAGCTATTTCGACCCGCATTGGGAGAAGAAACCGATGCAGGCCGTCGCCTTCGAGCGCTCGACGCTGTACGGCATCGTCGTCAATCCGAAAAAGCGCGTGAATTACGGTCCGATGAATCCGGCCGAGGCGCGCGAGTTGTTCATCCGCGAAGGCCTGGTGGCGGGCGAGATCTCCGAGGAGTATGCGCGGCGTTGGGCGTTCTACAACCACAACCACCAGCTGATGCTCGACATCGAGACGCTGGAACACAAGTCGCGCCGGCCCGACGTGCTGGTCGACGACGAGCTGATCGTCGCCTTCTACGACCGGATCATCCCCGAAGACATCACCAACGGCGCCGACTTCGACAAGTGGCGCAAGGAAGCCGAGCGCGAAGCGCCGAAACTGCTGCACCTCAAGCGCGAAGACCTGATGCGCCACGAGGCCGCCGGCGTCACGACCGAGGCGTTCCCGCACGAACTCAAGCTCGGCGGTATCGAGTTCGAACTCTCGTACCACTTCGAGCCGGGCTCGCCGAAGGATGGCGTGACGATCACCGTGCCGCTGGCGCAGCTCAACCAGATCCCCGTGGCGCGCTGCGAGTGGCTGGTGCCGGGGCTGCTCAAGGAAAAGGTCGTGCAGCTGGTGAAAACGCTGCCGCAGAAAATCCGCTCGAAACTGGTGCCGGTGCCGGAGTTCGCCGCCGAGTTTGTTTCTGCTGTACAGCCTTCTGACAAAGGGCTGATTCCCGCGCTGATCCACTACATCCTGCAGACGCGCGGCCTCAACGCGCGTGGCTGGGAAATCACGCCGGATGCCTTCCGCCCGGATGCGCTGCCGGCGCATTTCTCGTTCAACTTCAAGCTGGTCGATGAGCACGGGCGGCAGTTGGGCATGAGCCGGAACCTTGCCGAGTTGCGTGGCGAGTGGGGCGGGCAGGCGAAGCAGGAGTTTTCCGACCTGCACGAAACGCCGGCCGAGTATGCGGGAATGACAGACTGGTCCTTCGGCGAGTTGCCGGAGTTGATGGAAGTCGATGTCGGTGGCGGGCAGCGGGTGATCGGCTATCCCGGTCTGCACGACGACGGCGATTCGGTGTCGCTCTGCGTCTTCGATATGCTGGAGGAAGCACAGGAGGTGCATGCAGCCGGACTGCTGCGCCTGTTCCGGCTGCAGTTCAAGGAACAGCTCAAGTATTTCGAGAAGAACCTGCCGGGGCTGACGCAGATGGCCATGCAGTACATGGCGCTCGGTTCGCTCGATGACCTGCGCAAGCAGTTGCTCGACCTCACCTTCGCTCGCGCCTGCCTCGTCGAGCCGTGGCCGACCGATGCGGCAAGCTTCAAGCAGCGCTGCGCCGAAGCCAAGCCGCGCCTCGGCCTGCTGGCGCAGGAAATCTGCCGCCTGGTCGGGCTGGTTCTCACGGAATGGCAGGCCGTGCAGAAGAAATTGCCGGCGTTCAAGGCGCACGCCGCAGCGGTACAGGACATCGAGAAGCAGCTCGGCCGCCTGATCGGCAAGCGCTTCATCGCCGAGACGCCGTTCGAGCGCTTGCAGCATTTTCCGCGTTATCTCAAGGCCGTGGCGATGCGCCTCGACAAGCTGCGCAGCAATCCGTCGCGCGATGCGCAGCTGATGGCCGAGTACGCGCCGTTATGGACCAACTACGAGCGCCGCGCGATCCTGTTGGCGAAGCAGGGCGTGGCGAATCCGCAGGTCGAGCAGTTCCGCTGGATGCTGGAAGAATTGCGCGTGCAGCTGTTCGCGCAGGAATTGCGCACGCCGGCGCCGGTGTCGGTGAAGCGCCTGCAGAAAATGTGGGAGACCATTTGACGGCATCGGCGGCGTAGGCAACGCCGGGAACGAAAGCTCGTTCGCTCAGTCTAGACCGACTTCATGTTGCGGACCTACAACAACGAATGGAGGCGTCATGAGCGAGTCGAGCAGGTTGTCAGGCGAGGTTTTTTATCCCGATCCCGTTGCCGCCGCGGCGGCGCATGTTCCCGACCACGAGGCCCTGCGTGCTGCGGCGGCCGCTGATCCGCTCGGCTTCTGGGCCGAGCGGGCGGCCGAGCTGGAGTGGTACAAGCCGTGGGACAAGGTTCTCGACGACTCGAACGCACCGTTCTTCAAGTGGTTCACCGGGGCGAGCACCAACATCGTCCACAACTGCATCGACCGCCACCTGTCCGGACCGTATCGCAACAAGCTGGCATTGATCTGGGTCGGCGAGAACGGCACCGATCACCAGACCTTCTCGTACTTCAGCCTCAACCGCGAAGTCACCAAGATGGCCAACGTGTTGAAGGCGATGGGGGTCGGCAAGGGCGATCGGGTGACGATCTATTTGCCGCGCATTCCCGAGGTGGTCTTCGCCATGCTGGCCTGTGCCAAGCTCGGCGCCATCCACTCGGTGATCTTTGCCGGCTTCTCGGCCGACGCGCTGCAGGACCGCATCGGCGATTCCGAGTCGAAGCTGGTCATCACCGCTGACGGTTCGTGGGTCAATGGCAGTGTCTTCAAGCTGAAGGACATCGTCGACGAGGCGCTGCGCTTCAGTCCGACGGTGGAGAACGTCATTGTCGTCCGGCGAACCGGGCACGAGGTGGCGATGGACCCGCTGCGCGACCACTGGTACCACGACCTGACCGCGCTGCCGATCGCCAAGGGGCCGTGCGCCACCGAGCCGATGGATGCCGAGGATACGCTGTTCATCCTCTACACCTCCGGCTCGACCGGCAAGCCGAAGGCGATCCTGCATACGCACGGCGGCTACATGGTCGGCACCTACACGACCCTGAAGTACACCTTCGACATCCGCGACGAGGACCGCTGGTGGTGTACCGCCGATCCGGGCTGGATCACCGGCCATTCCTACCTCGTCTATGGCCCGCTGCTGACCGGCGCGACGACCTTCATGTTCGAGGGCGGGCCGACCTACCCGTACCCCAACCGCTGGTGGCAGTTGATCGAGTACTACGGCATCAACATCTTCTACACGGCACCGACGGCGATCCGTTCGCTGATGCGTTTCGGCGAGGCCTGGCCGAACCGGCACGACCTGTCCAGCCTGCGCCTGCTCGGCTCGGTCGGCGAACCGATCAATCCCGAGGCCTGGCAGTGGTTCCACCGCGTTATCGGCAAGGGGCAGTGCCCGATCATGGACACGTGGTGGCAGACCGAGACCGGCATGTTCCAGATCTGCCCGACACCGTCGCTGCCGCTCAAGCCGGGTTCGGGCGGCAAGCCGTTCTTCGGGCAGGAGGCGGAGATTCTCGACGAGGCCGGCCAGCCGGTGGCGGACGGCGAGGAGGGCTTCCTGGTGCTGAAGAACCCGTGGCCGGCGATGCTGCGCACGCTGTACAGGGACGACGAGCGCTACGTGAAGACCTACTGGAGCAAGTATCCGGGGAAATACCTGGCCGGCGATTCGGCGCGGCGCGACAAGGATGGCTACTTCTGGATCATCGGGCGGACCGACGACGTGATCAAGGTCTCCGGCCACCGCCTGGGTACGGCCGAGGTCGAGTCGGCGCTGGTGTCGCATCCCGCCGTCGCCGAGGCTGCGGCGATCGGTCTGCCGCACGAGGTGAAGGGAAACGCGATCCACGCCTTTGTCGTGCTGCGCCTTGGGCACGAGCCGAGTCCGGCGCTGGCGGAGGAACTGCGCAAGCACGTCTCGATCCACCTCAGTCCGATCGCCAAGCCGGACTGGATCGATTTCACCGAAAAGCTTCCCAAGACCCGCTCCGGCAAGATCATGCGCCGGGTGCTGAAGGCGAGGGCGCTGGGGCAGGACGAAGGCGACACGACGACGCTGGATGAGTGACCCTGAAGCGTCAGTCCGGTGACCGCAGTCGAAGATCTTTGAATTTCAGTGTCGCGAGTTGGGCTCCGAGCGAGGCGACGGCGGCGACCGAAAAGGCCGTTGCCGTGCCGTATTCGGCGAGCAGTAGTGCCAAGGTGAGGAAGAAGGTGGCGAACGAGTACATGCCGGTGGCCATCGAGCGCAGGAGAACGTTGACGAACGTCGCCCCGTGGTTGCGGTGCGAGAAGACGGCGAGCACCGAGCCGAGCACCGGGTAGGTGGTGAGCAGGCCGCTCCAGGCGCTGCCGATGCGCGCGGCGCTGAGCGAGACGGCCAGGGTGAGCAGCGCCCCGGCCAGGGCACGCAGGGCCAGTTCGGCCAGCGACATGTTGCGTGCGGCGACGAGTTCCCTTTGCGCCGGGAAGAGGGTCGGCGCGACGAGCAGCGCGCTCGCGGCCAGGCCCAGCGAGAGCGGCGTCGAAGTCGGCAGCCGGGCGAGCAGGCTGACCGCCCCCAGCCACACGGCTGCGGTGATCGATAGCGCGCCCGGCCAGGCGAAGCGCTGGCTGGCGTGCGAATAGACGGCGCAGAACACGATGGTGGACGCGACGGCGGCGAGCGAAGCGGCGGCTGCGGAGGCGGCAAACACCGATCCTTGCTCAAGCGCCACGATGAACAGGATCGGTCCGGCGGACACGGGCAGCCCCGCCAGCCACCCCGCGATGCCGGGGCCCCAGCGGCGGCCGGCGAGGGTGATGAGGATCAGGAAACTCGGGACCAGCAGCAGTTTGAGGGCAAGCATCGATGTCGCCTCAATCCAGGACGCAGATCGCCCGGGCGAACGCGTCAACGCGCTGCCAGTCGGTGAATTCGACCACGGTGGCCGGATCGGTCGGTCCCTTGGTGATGAGCATGATGAAGCGGATCATCAACCGGTCGAAGGGGCGGTAGCGCGGGTAGTCGAGCCGGCCGGCGAAAACGTCGAGCAGCCGCGGCCGCCAGCGCGCTTGCTGGAGGAATTTCTTCAGGTACGGATTGGTCTCCGGGCGGTTTTTCTCGGGTTTGCGGGCGACGATATTGACCGTGAAGAAGGCGCTCGGCTTGCCGTCGAGGTGGGGCCGATGCTTGTCGACGAACTCGAGCACGGAGGGCCTGTGCTTGCCGTAGCGGATGCTGGCGCCGATGACGATCTTGTCGAACGGGGCGAGGTCGATGTCGGCGGCATCCTCGATCTTGCGCAGTGAGACGGTGTTGCCCTCGCCTTCGAGTATGCGCCGGATATGCTGGCAGATCGTCAGTGTATGGCCGTCGACGGTCGAATAGAGCAGGAGGATGGCGGACATGGCGGCGGCCGTGAGGTTGGGTGAAGGTCGAATTCTAATGCGTGGCGGGGAGAGTTTGCAGGGCGGTG
Organism: Gammaproteobacteria bacterium; assembly: GCA_029289235.1. Lineage (GTDB taxonomy): Bacteria > Pseudomonadota > Gammaproteobacteria > Burkholderiales > Rhodocyclaceae > Propionivibrio. The sequence goes on along the minus strand of JARFTZ010000057.1, from coordinate 39,542 downwards.
GTTGGACTGCGCGTTTTGCGCTATAACCCTCGCTTTGGGTGACTATCGGGAGAATCCATTGTCCGGAATGATGCTGGCGTTGCAGCGCAGTCTCGCGTCGCTGGGAAGCGGCAAGGTGTGGCTGTATATCCTCGGTCCCGCGCTGGCGGCGGTGCTGTTCATGATCGGGGTCTCGGCTGCCTTTCTCAATTATCTGATCACCCTTTTCATCGAGCAGCCGCCAATGAGCTGGATCAACGAGTGGGGATGGTCGTGGCTGGCGCAGTCGCTGGCGGCGCTGGGCGGCTGGCTGGTGATCCTCTCGGCCAGCTACCTCGTGGCGATACTGCTTACCGCAGTGCTGGTGCTGCCGCTGATGCTCACTCATCTTGCCGCCCGGGACTACCCCGACCTTGCGCGCCAGGGCAAGGAGAACTTCGTCGCGTCGACCTGGAACAGCGTCTGGGCGGCGGTGTTGTTCGTCGTCGGCTGGGTGGTGACATTGCCCCTGTGGCTGATTCCGGGGCTCGGGCTGTTTCTGCCGCTGTTCTGGATGGCCTGGCTCAACCGACGTACCTTCGCCTACGACTCGCTGGCCGAGCACGCGACGGAGGAGGAGTGGCGCGAACTGCGCAAGCGGCAGGCAATGCCCCTGCTGTTGCTCGGCTTTGCCACGGCCGCGCTGACGCACGTGCCGTTCCTCGGCTTGCTGGCGCCTTCGCTTTCGGCGCTCGCCTATATCCATTTTTGCCTTGAATCCCTGCGCCGCGTGCGGCAAGGCGCGGTGGTCAGCATTCCATCTCCCGGGAGCCGGAAATGAATTTTGCAGCCCTCATCATCGGTGACGAAATCCTCTCCGGGAAGCGCATCGACCAGCATTTCGCCAAGATTGCCGCTCTGCTTTCGGCGCGCGGGTTGCGTCTGTCACGGGTCGAGTACCTCGGCGATGAGCGAGCGCGCATCGTCGAAACCCTGAAGCGCAGCTTCGCCGCTGGCGACGTGGTCTTCAGCTTCGGCGGCATCGGCAACACGCCCGACGACCACACGCGGCAGGCGGCGGCGGAAGCGCTGGGTGTCGATCTGGTCCTGCATCCGGAGGCCGAGCGGGAAATCCGCGCGCGCTTCGCCGACGACATCACGCCCCAGCGCCTGCTGCTTGGGACCTTCCCGCGTGGCGTCGCCATCGTGCCGAACCCGTTCAACCGCATCCCCGGCTTTGCCGTGCGCGATCATTACTTCCTGCCCGGCTTTCCGCAGATGGCGCATCCAATGGCCGAGTGGGTGCTCGATACCTATTACGCGCACCTGTTCAACCAGCGCCCGGTGATCGACAAGGCGTTTCTGCTGACTGGCCCCAACGCCTACGAGAGCGCGCTGCTCGGATTGATGGAGCACATCGTCGCCGCGTATCCCGACCTGCGCCTGTTCAGCCTGCCGTCGGTCGGTTCGGACGGGCAGCGCAAGCATCTCGAACTCGGCGTCGAGGGCGCCGAAGCGAGGGTGGATCAGGCGATGGAGGAGATCCGCCAGGAAATCGAGCGGCGCGGGATCGCCTGGTCCTGGCGGGACCAGGGGCTGCGAATCTGATCCCGGGGCGCGTCAGCGCGGCGTGACGGTCTGCTCGGGGCGGAGCGGCAGCGGTGCGGCTTTGTCCTCGGTCGGCGCGGCCTTGCCGCGCGGCTGGATGATCGCGCGCACGCGGGCCTGCGACTGGCCCGTTGCCGATTTCGTCGAGCCGTCGTTGGTAACAACGTATTTCTCGGTTGTCGCGTCGTACGAGATGTAGTGGCCCTTGACTTCGTCGAGGCCGCTCTTGACCCAGCCGCGCACAAAAAACTCCGTCTTCTCGTTGCGCGAGTCGTGCACGATGCGCTCGGCTTCGCCTTCGATGTACTCGTCGCGACCGTCGCGCTTTTGCCGGAAACGCGCCAGGCCGTTGACGCCGCCGGTAGCGACGCCCTTCTGGAAGCCGTCGGCGTCCTGCGTGACGACCAGCTTGCTGGTGCGCAACTGCATCGTTCCCTGCGTCATCACCACGTTGCCTTCGAAGACCTGCACCTTGTTGATGTCGTCGATGCTCACCCGGTCGGCTTCGAGGTTGATCGGCTTGTCGCGGTCGCCCTTTTCGGCGTGGGCGGTACCGAACAGCGCGACGCTGAGCAGCGCAGCGGCGAGGAGAGGGCGGGGAGCGGTCATGGCTTGGTTTTCCTTGCGGGTTTCCGGTCCAGCAGTCCGGTGACCTGGGATTCCAGGAGATAGGTCTGGGCCTTGTTATCGACTTGCATGCCGACGCCCTTGACCCAGGAGTTGCCCTTGGTCAGCACGACGGGGCTCTTGGTGAAGGCGCGTTCGTCATCGGGGAAGACGGTGAGGTCGGGCATCGATGCCGTCAGTTCCTCGTCGCGTCCGGCGGCCGGGCGATGGATGAACACGTTGCCGGTCAGGTCGACGCGCTTGTTGTCATCGCTGAGGCGTCCCTTGTCCGCGCTCATGGTGACCGGCGCCTTCTTTTCCGACTGCTGGGTCAGGCGCGGCTTGAGCAGGTCGGTCGTGTCGTCGTCCGGAAAGTGGCGCACATCGACGGCGCGCAGCGTGTATTTCAACTGGCCGTTCGGGTCGAGCTTGCGCATGACGACGTCGGAAACGATGTAGTCGGGGTCATGACGGTGCTTGCCGTCGCGCCGCGGCTCATCGAGTTCCGTCGCGTAGCGCAGCCAGAACGTCAACAGCGTCAACGCCAGCAGGATGCTCAGCGGGAAAAGCGCGCTGCCCCAGTGTTTCATCGCGATGTGGGTGGTGAAGGGAGATAAGGCGCCAGCGCCGCGTCGAGCTTGCCCTGGGCGGCGAGGATGAATTCGCAGACCTCGCGCACGGCGCCATGGCCGCCGGGCTTGCCGGCGATATAGTCGGCGTGCAGGCGGTTCAGGTCGTGGCAGTCGGCCGGGGCGGCGGAAAAGCCGCAGGCGCCCATGACCTGCAGGTCGATCACGTCGTCGCCCATGAAGCCGGCTTCGTGCGCCTCGACGCCGACCTTGGCGAGAAGTTCATGAAAGGTCGACAGCTTGTGGCCAATGCCCTGATAAACGTGCTTGATGCCCAGGTTCTTCATCCGCCAGTTGACGCATTCGGCGTCGCGGCCGGTGATGATCGCCAGCGTTACGCCGGCCTTCTGCAGCATGCTCATTCCATGCCCGTCGCGCGCATTGAACGCCTTGATCTCGGTGCCGGCGTCGGTAAAGTAGAGCGAGCAGTCGGTAAGGACGCCGTCGACGTCGAACACCATCAGCTTGAGGCGGCTGGCGCGTGCCTTGCATTCTTCAATCGGTTTCATCAGATGGCCTTGGCCTGGAACAGGTCGTGCATATTGAGGGCGCCGATCAGGCAGCCGGCCTCGTCGACGACCGGGATCTGGTTGATCTTGTATTTTTCCATCATTTCGACCGCCTCGGCGGCAAGTTTGTCCGGGTTCATCGTGCGCGGGTTGGCGGTCATCACGTCGCGGACGGTCAGACGGGACAGATCGGGATGCTTGAGCACCGCGCGGCGCAGGTCGCCGTCGGTGAAGATGCCGAGCACCTGGCGTTCGGGCGAAATGACAACTGCCATGCCGATGGTGCCGCGGGTGATCTCGCGGATGGCTTCGGCGATCGAGGCCTCCGGCGCGATAACCGGGATCGCCTCGCCGGTGCGCATCACGTCGCGCATGCGGGTAAGCAGGCGGCGCCCAAGCGAGCCGCCGGGGTGCGAGCGGGCGAAGTCTTCTGCGCCGAAACCGCGGGCGTCGAGCAGCGCGACGGCCAAGGCGTCGCCCAGCGCCAGCGCGGCGGTGGTGCTGGCCGTCGGCGCCAGGTTGAGCGGGCAGGCCTCCTGGGCCACGCCCGCATCGAGATGCACGTCGGCGTCACGGGACAGCGTGGATTTTTCGTTGCCGGTCATGGCGATCAGCTTGGCGCCCTGGCGCTTGATCGACGGCACGATGTTCAGCAGTTCGGCACTTTCGCCGGAATTGGAGATGCCGATCACCACGTCGTCGGCGGTGATCATGCCGAGGTCGCCATGGCTGGCTTCGGCCGGATGCACGAAAAAGGCCGGGGTACCGGTGCTGGCGAGGGTTGCCGCGATCTTGCGTCCGATATGTCCGGACTTGCCCATGCCGCTGACGATGACCCGGCCGCGGCAATTGAGAATCAGCGAGAGCGCCCGCAGGAAGGCGCCGTTGATCCGGCTGGACAGCGCCAGAACGGCGTCGGCCTCGATGCGCAGCACTTGCCGCGCGAGTTCGAGGGCTTGGTCGGAAGGCTGGATTTGGCTCATGGAAAGCTAGCGGTTATGATTGCGCGGAGTATAGCAGAAGCCCCGTTCCATCCGGGTTTGCGGGCGTTTACAGGTTCCGGAGCGCGACGATTCCATGCAGACACTTCCGCTCGTTCTGATGTTGCTTGGCGCATCGGTGGTGTCGGTCATCGTCTTCAGGCGCATCAACCTGCCGCCGATCCTCGGTTATCTCCTCGTCGGGACGCTTGTCGGGCCGCACGCGCTCAATGTGGTGACCGACGTGGCCGACGTGCAGCATCTCGCCGAGTTCGGCATCGTCTTCCTGATGTTCTCGATCGGCCTGGAGTTCTCGCTGCCCAAACTGTTCGCCATGAAGCGCATCGTCTTCGGGCTGGGGGCGGTGCAGGTTTTCGCCACCTTGCTGGTCATCACCGGTGTCGCCCTGCTGGCGGGGTTGCCGTGGCAGGCGGGCGTCTCCCTCGGCGGCGCGCTGGCGATGTCGTCGACGGCGATATTGACCAAGCTGCTCGGTGAACGCCTGGAACTCGACGCGCCGCATGGCCGTGAGGTCGTCGGCGTGCTGCTCTTCCAGGATCTGGCTGTGGTGCCGTTGTTGATCCTGATTCCGTCGTTTTCGCAGGCGCCGGAAACGATGGCCTGGCTGATGGCGATCGCGGTATTGAAGGCCACCGCGATGCTGCTGGTGGTCCTGCACTTCGGCAAAGGGGTGTTGAGCCGCTGGTTCGTCGTCGTCGCGCGTGGCAAATCCGCCGAACTGTTCATGCTCAACGTCCTGCTGGTGACGCTCGGGCTGGCGTATCTCACCGAAATGGCCGGGCTGTCGCTGGCGCTGGGGGCGTTCATCGCCGGGATGCTGATCTCCGAGACGGAATTCCGGCATCAGGTGGATGAGGATATCAAGCCGTTCCGTGACGTGCTGATGGGGCTGTTCTTCGTGACCGTCGGGATGATGCTCGATCTGCCGCTGGTGCTGGCCAATTTCTGGGCGGTGCTGGCCATCCTGGCCGGCCTGCTGCTCGTCAAGTTCGCGCTGGTGCTCGGCGCCTCGCGGCTGTTCGGCGCCACGCCGGGCAACGCGATGCGCAGCGGCCTGTGGTTGTGCGCTGGCGGCGAGTTCGGCCTGGTGCTGCTCTCGCTGATCCAGCAGTCGGATGTCGCCCCTCCGTCGGTGGTACAGAGCGTCCTGGCCGCGCTGGTCATTTCCCTGCTGTTGACGCCGATCATCGTGCAGTACAGCGAGCGGCTGGTCCTGCGTTTTGCCGCCAGCGAATGGCTGTTGCGCTCCATGCAACTGACCAAGCTGGCAGCCAAGGCGATGCGTACCGAGAAACACGCGGTGATCTGCGGCTTCGGGCGCAACGGGCAGCAACTGGCGCGCTTCATGGCGGGGGAAGGTGTTTCCTACCTGGCGCTGGACCTCGACCCGGATCGGGTGCGCGAGGCGGCAGCAGCGGGCGAGAACGTGGTCTATGGCGACGTCACCCGGCGCGAGACGCTGGTCGCCGCCGGCGTCGGGCGGGCCAGCGTGCTGGTCATTTCGTTCGCCGACAACCGGGCGGCCGAGCGCGTCATGCGGCATGTGCGCGAGATCGCGCCGAGCCTGCCGATCGTCGTGCGCACGGTCGACGAGAAGGATTTCGATGCTCTGCAGCGTGCCGGCGCGGCCGAGGTGGTGCCGGAGACACTGGAGCTGGCGATGATGCTGGCTTCGCACGCGCTGATTCATGCCGGCGTGCCGATCAATCGCGTGCTCAAGCGCATCCGCCAGATTCGCGAGGCGCGCTATCGCACGCTGCGCGGCTTTTTCCATGGCGAGAGCGTTTTCGACGAGGACGAGCGCGAGAGCGAGGAGCCGCGCCTGCGCTCGGTTTCACTCGGCGACGGTGCTTTCGCCATCGGGCGGACGCTCGGTGATCTGGCGATCACGGAGGCCGGAGCCGAGGTGACGGCGGTCCGGCGCCGCGACATCAAGACGCAGGAACCGTCGGCCGACACAGTGTTCGAAGCCGGCGACGTGGTCGTTTTGCTCGGTGTGCCGGCGGCGCTGGCGCTGGCCGAGGAAAAACTGCTCAAGGGGTAGTGCCGTCTTCTCGACGAACCCTCGCTCGGAGTACCATCTTTCGTTATTCATCGTTCAGGAGAAAAACATGCCGCATGCCATCCGTTTTCATCAAACCGGCGGTCCCGAGGTTCTGTGCTGGGAGGAGGTCGCCGTCGGCGATCCGGCGCCGGGCGAGGCGCGGGTCCGGCACGAGGCGATCGGACTGAACTTCATCGACACCTACCATCGCGGCGGGCTGTATCCGCTGCCCCTGCCGTCCGGCCTGGGTCGTGAAGGCGCCGGAGTGGTCGAGGCCGTCGGCGAAGGCGTCACCGACATCAAGCCGGGCGATCGCGTGGCCTACGGCACCGGCCCGCTGGGGGCCTACAGCGAAGTCCGCTGCATGCCGGCGGACAGGCTGCACAAGCTGCCGGACGGCATCGATTTCAAGACCGGCGCGGCGATGATGCTGCAGGGGATGACGACCGCCTACCTCCTGTTGCATACCTATCCTGTCCAGTCTGGCGACAAGGTGCTGATCCATGCGGCGGCCGGTGGTGTCGGTCTGATCGCCTGCCAGTGGGCCAAGGCACTCGGGGCGACGGTGATCGGCACCGTGTCGAGCGAAGCCAAGGCCGAGCTGGCCAGGAAGCATGGCTGCGATCACGTCATTCTCTACACGCAGGAAGACGTCGCCAGCCGCGTACGGGAAATTACCGCCGAGGGCGTCGCGGTGGTCTATGACGGGGTCGGCAAGGATACCTTCATGGCCTCGCTCGACAGCCTGCGCCGTCGCGGCCTGCTCGTGACCTTCGGCAACGCCTCGGGGGCTGTGCCGCCGTTCGATCCGCTGCTGCTGTCGAAAAAAGGCTCACTGTACGTGACCCGGCCGGTGCTCGATCACTATTCGACGACGCGTGCTGAGTTGCTGGCGCTCGGCAACGCGCTGTTCGACGTCGTGCTGTCCGGCAAGGTGAAGATCGAGGTCAACCAGACCTATGCGCTGGCTGACGCGGCGCAGGCGCATCGTGATCTGGAGGCGCGCAAGACCACCGGTTCGACCGTGCTGCTCCCGTGATTGCAGGGGGCTGGAGCCGCGGATGAAGTCGTTTCTGATCGCCAACCCCAAGGGCGGCTCCGGCAAGTCCACCCTGGCGACCAATCTGGCAGGCTATTTCGCCCAGGGTGGCGGCCGGGTGATGCTCGGCGACATCGATCGCCAGCAATCGTCGCGCGAGTGGCTGAAGATCCGGCCGGAGATGCTGCCGCCGATCCGCGGCTGGTCGGCGGAGAGGGATCAGCCGCTGCGGCCGCCGAAGGACACGACGCACGTCGTGCTCGATACGCCGGCGGGCTTGCACGGCAAGGCGCTGGAAAAAGCGTTGCGGCAGGTCAGCAAGGTCGTCGTGCCGGTGCAGCCTTCGCTGTTCGACATCCTGGCGACGCGTGATTTCCTTGAAGTCCTGTTGCAGGAAAAGACCGTGCGCAAGGAAAAAACCTTCGTCGCCGTGGTCGGCATGCGGGTCGATGCGCGGACCCGTGCGGCCAGCGAACTGGAACGATTTCTTTCCTCGTGGGATCTGCCGGTCCTGGGGCATGTCCGCGACAGCCAGCTCTACGTGCAACTGGCCGCCAGCGGCATGACCCTGTTCGACCTGCCGGAGTCGCGCGTCGGTCGCGACATCGAACTGTGGCGCCCGATCCTGGAGTGGATCGAGCGTTAAGATTGCCTAACGCCAGCGGCCGTCGCGATCGTGACGGCGGTGTTCGTGTCGCCAGTGTTTCCTGGCCGGATGCGCCGGAACATAGACCACCGGGGCGCGTACCACGCGCACGGGCGGCGGTGCGTAATACGCTGGGGGCGGCGCATAGACAGGGGCCGGTGCGTAAACCGGCGTCGGGGCGTAAACCCGGACCGGGGAGGGCGCGACGTAGACCGGGCGCGGACGGTAATGCCGGTCGTTTTCGCTGGCGATGACCACGCCAGCCGCAGCGCCGACGGCGCCGCCGATGATTGCGCCGTCGCGGCCGCTGACGTGGTTGCCGACCACGGCGCCGAGTCCGCCGCCGATGACGGCACCGAGCACCGCGTCGTTGGCTTGTGCGGCGCTGGCGGAAAGCAGGCCGGTGGTGAGGGCGAAGGCAATAACAAAGCTCTTTTTCATGTTGCGCTCCTTGTGTCGTGATGGCTGAAGCGTAGTCATTTCGTCCGCGAGAGGTTTGGCCCGCCGGTAAGGATCTGTAAAGGATTGTTTCGCCACCCCGGGTTGGCAATGCGCGCGGTGAAGGTGCCGGAGGGCGGCTCGCGGTAAAATGGCGCGATGTCCGATCCCCGCTTCATCCACCTTCGCCTGCACAGCGAGTACTCCGTCACCGATGGCATCACGCGCATCGACGACGCGGTCGATCGCGCCGCAAGCCATGGCATGCCCGCGCTGGCGCTGACCGATCTGGCCAACCTCTTCGGCCTGGTCAAGTTTTATCTGGCAGCGCGTGGCAAGGGGGTGAAGCCGGTACTCGGTTGCGATATTCACCTCGCCAACGAGGTCGATCCCGACCGGCCATACCGGATGCTGCTGCTCTGCCGCTCGCGGCAAGGCTACCTCCAGCTTTGCGAACTGCTGACGCGCGCCTACCTGCAGCCGCGTGTGCGCGGGCGTGCTGAAATCACCCGGGCGATGCTGGCCGAGGTCGGTGTCGATGGCCTGATCGCCCTGTCCGGGGCGGCGCTGGGCGATGTCGGCGAAGCGCTGCAGCAGGGCAACCCGGCGCAGGCGAAACAGCGCGCCACGTACTGGGCCGAGCTGTTCCCGCAGGCGTTTTATCTGGAGGTGCAACGTCCGCATCCACGTGGACATGCGCCGCAGGAGTCGCTGGTGGCCGCGACGGCCCAGTTGGCTTCCGATCTGGACCTGCCGCTCGTCGCCACGCACCCCGTCCAGTTCCTCGATCGTAGCGATTTTCTAGCGCACGAGGCGCGCGTGTGCATCGCCGAAGGCTACATGCTTGGTGACAAACGGCGGCCGCGCATCTACACCGAGGAGCAATACTTCAAGTCGCCGGAAGAGATGGCCGAATTGTTTTCGGACCTGCCGGAGGCGCTGGAGAACTCGGTGGAGATCGCCAAGCGGTGCAACCTGCAGATCGGCCTCTACAAGAACTATCTGCCGTTGTTTCCGACCCCGGAGGGGGTTTCGCTCGACGACTTCCTGGTCATGGAGGCCGAGCGCGGCCTGGAGCGGCGGCTGAAGCAGCTCTACCCCGATCCCGCCGAACTGGAAAAGCAGCGCCCGGTCTACGATGCCCGGCTGAAAATCGAGATGCAGACCATCATCCAGATGGGCTTCCCGGGCTACTTCCTGATCGTTGCGGACTTCATCAACTGGGGCAAGAAGAATGGCGTGCCGGTCGGGCCGGGGCGGGGCTCCGGAGCGGGCTCGCTGGTTGCCTTTTCGCTCGGGATTACCGACCTGGATCCGCTGAGGTACGCGCTGCTGTTCGAACGCTTCCTCAACCCGGAACGGGTGTCGATGCCCGACTTCGACATCGACTTCTGCCAGGACAACCGCTGGCGCGTCATCGAGTACGTGCGCGAGAAGTATGGCAAGGACGCCGTGTCGCAGATCGCCACCTTCGGCACGATGTCGTCAAAGGCGGTCATCCGCGACGTCGGGCGCGTGCTCGACATGCCGTACAACTTCTGTGATCAGCTCTCCAAGCTGATTCCGGTCGAGCAGAACAAGCCGCTGTCCCTGTCCAAGGCCATCGAGGCCGAGCCGCAACTGAAGCAGCGCATCGAGGAGGAAGAGGAGGTCAAGGAACTGTTCGAGCTGGCCGGCCGCCTCGAAGACCTGACGCGCAACGTCGGCATGCACGCCGGCGGCGTGCTGATCGCGCCCGGCAAACTGACCGACTTTTGCCCGCTGTATTCCGCCGACGCCGGCGCCTCGGTCGTCTCGCAATACGACAAGGATGACGTCGAGAAGGTCGGCCTGGTGAAGTTCGACTTCCTTGGCCTGCGCAACCTGACCATCATCCGGCTGGCCGTCGATTACGTCGAGAAGCTGACCGGCACGCGGCCGGACCTCGACGCGCTGACCTTCGACGACCCCCGGGCCTACCAGATTCTCAAGGACGCCAACACCACGGCGATCTTCCAGGTCGAATCGGAAGGCATGAAGAAGCTGCTGAAGAAGCTGGCACCCGACCGCTTCGAGGACATCATCGCCGTTCTCGCGCTCTACCGTCCCGGCCCGCTCGGCTCCGGGATGGTCGACGACTTCATTTTGCGCAAGAAGGGCCAGCAGAAGATCGACTACTTCCACGACGACCTGAAGGGCTGTCTGGAGCCGACCTACGGCGTGATCGTGTATCAGGAACAGGTGATGCAGATCTCGCAGATCATCGGCGGCTACACGCTCGGCGGTGCCGACATGCTGCGCCGGGCGATGGGCAAGAAAAAGGCCGACGAGATGGCCAAGCACCGCGAGACGATCGCGGAAGGCGCCAAGAAGAAGGGCTACGATCCGGCGCTGGCTGAGCAGCTGTTCGACCTGATGACCAAGTTCGCCGAGTACGGCTTCAACAAGTCGCACACCGCGGCGTATGCCGTTGTCACCTATCAGACGGCCTGGCTGAAGGCGCACCACTGCTCGGCGTTCATGGCGGCGACGCTGTCGTCGGACATGGACAACACCGACACGGTGAAGATCTTCTACGACGATTGCCTGGTCAACAAGCTCACCGTCCTCGGGCCGGACGTCAACGCTTCCGACTACCGTTTCGTGCCGGTCGATCGCCAGACGATCCGCTACGGCCTCGGCGCGGTGAAGGGGACCGGCGAGCAGGCGGTCAACGTGATCCTCAAGGCGCGCAGCGAAGGCGGGCCGTTCAAGGACCTGTTCGATTTCTGTCTGCGCGTCGACAAGCGCATGGTCAACCGCCGCACCATCGAGGCGCTGATCCGCGCCGGCGCCTTCGATTCGATCGATGACCATCGTGCCCGGCTGATGGCTTCGGTCGGCATTGCCATCGAGGCGGCCGAACAGGCCGAGCGCAACGCCATGCAGGTCAGCCTGTTCGACGTGTTCGACGGCGATGCGGCGGAGGAGCACAAGCCGCAATACGTCGAGGTGCCGCGCTGGAAGGAGCGGCAGAAGCTGGCCGAGGAAAAACTGGCGCTGGGCTTCTTCTTCTCCGGCCATCCGTTCAACGAGGTGAAGCACGAAGTGTCGCGCTTTGCGCGCAAGCCGCTGTCGTCGCTGGAGCCGCGGAAGGAGCCGCAGATGCTCGCCGGGCTGGTGGTCGGCGTGCGCACCAAGATCACCTCGCGTGGCAAGATGGCTTTCGTGCAGCTCGACGACGGTTCGACGTCGCTGGAAGTTTCGGTGTTCAACGAGACGTTCGACGCCGAACGCGAGAAGATCCGCGAGGACGAGGTGCTGATCGTCGAAGGCAAGGTGCAGCGCGACGACTTCGCCGGCGAGGGCAAGGTGCGCGTCGTGGCGGAGCGGCTGTTGACGCTCGCCGAGGCGCGCGGGCGGTTTGCCCGGCATCTGCGCCTGTCCCTCAACGGCCTTGCCAGCGGTGCCAACGCGCGCAACGCCGCGCAGCGGCTGCAGGCCCTGCTGGCGCCCTACACGCCCGGAAATTGTCCGGTACGCCTCGCCTATCGCAACGTCGAGGCGACTTGCGAACTGGCGTTGGGCGACAGTTGCCGTGTACGGCTGGAGGATGATCTGCTGGCCGCGCTCGGCGACTGGCTGAGCAGCGAGAACGTGAAGGTCGATTACAACTGATTTGCGTGGCGGAAGCCGGGAGGTATACGATGGCGACAAGCAGTCTATGGCGGAGCGGGCTCATGGTGGCGGCCACGATCCTCGTTGCGGCGTGCGGCAGCAAGGTCACTCTGGAGAACTACAACAAGCTGCGCGCCGGCCAGTCATACGACGAAGTGAAAGCCGTGCTGGGCGACCCGGCGCGGTGTGATGAAGCGCTGGGTATCCGGGCTTGCCTCTGGGGCGACGAGCAGAAAGCGATCAGCGTCAACTTCGCCGCCGGCAAGGTCATCCTGCATTCGGCTAAGAACCTGAATTAGCCGCCGGACTCGCCTCGTCGTGGAAGCGGATCTGGTTTCGTCCCGCTTCCTTGGCGGCATACATCGCAATGTCGGCTGCCTTGAGCACGTCACCCTGCGAAGCCTCGTGGTTGATGAATAGCGCGACGCCTATACTCGCCGAGCAATGGTGCTCGATGCTCTTGATCCCGCCATCGTCGGCCTGCGCGGCGAGCAAATACGGACGGGCGAGAGCGACGCGGATTTTCTCGGCAACGACGCGGGCTTGCGCCACGGATTCGTTCCGGCTGACGTCCAGTTCCCCGATCATGATGACGAATTCGTCGCCGCCGAAACGGGCGACGGTGTCCGCCTCGCGCACGCATTTGCTCAGGCGATCGGCCACTTCGATCAGCAGCAGGTCGCCCGCTTCGTGCCCGTGCTTGTCGTTGAGCGGCTTGAAATTGTCGAGATCGGCGAACATCAGCGCGCAGTAGCGACCGCTGCGCTTGCTGATGGCCATCGCACGGCTGAGGCGATCATTGAGCAGGCGGCGGTTTGGCAGCCGGGTGAGCGGGTCGAAAAAGGCCAGTTGGCGGATCTGTTCCTCCATTTCCTTGCGCTCGGTGATGTCGGTGTGGATGCCGATCATGCGCAGCGGTCGCTGTTTTTCATCCCATTGCACGACCTTGCCGATCGAGCGGATCCAGTGCCAGTCGCCGGATTTGCTGCGGCGGCGATATTCCATCGAGCACGGTGCCGTTCCGGCAATGCAGTCCTCGAGGGCGGCGAGCAGGGTGTCGCGCTCGTCGGGGTGAATATTGTTCAGCCAGTTCTGCAGGTCACTGTGCAGCTCGTCGGGTTCGTAGCCGATCATGCGTGCGTATTCCGGGCTGACCCTGATCTCGCCGCTGCGCAGGTCTACGTCGAACCAGCCCTGATTCGATGCGGTAAACGCCAGGCGCAACCGTTCCTCGCTCTCGCGCAGCTTTTCTTCCGCAAGCTTGCGCTGGGTGATGTCGTGAATGATCGAAAGAAGAATCGGTCGGCCGTTGCGTTCGAGGGGCGTTGTATGGATTTCCACGTCACGAATTTCTCCCGATGCGAGGCGGTGGGAGAAATAGAAGATTTTTCGCTCGCCGCTGGCGGCGCGCTGACGTTCCTCCGCGATGCGTTCGGGCGGCAGGGTGTTGATCTGCTCGATACCCATCTGCATGAGCTGCTCGCGCGGATAACCGTAGAGCCGGCTGGCAGCCATGTTCGCATCGATGATCCGGCCGCTGGATTGGTCGACGAGCAGCATGACGGAGGTGTTGTCGTCGAACAGCTTGCGCAGATTCGCTTCGTTGCGCCGCAGTTCGTTCTCGATCCGCTTGCGTTCGGTGATGTCGCGGGAAATGCCGAAGACACCGACGATCCGGTTGGTCTCGTCGCGTAGCGGTCCCTTGATGACGGAATAGACTCGCTCGCCCTGTGCGGTACTGAGCGTGCTCTCGAAGGTGCATAACCGGCCTTGGGCAATGACCTCCTGATCCTGTGATCGAAGTTGCGCGGCCTGCTCCGCCGGCAATATCGCATGGTCGTCCTTGCCAAGGATGCTCTCCGGCGAGCGACCGACAGCGTGTCCGCCTTCGCGGTTGAAGAGGAGGTATCGGCCGGCGAGATCCTTGGCGAAGATGACGTCACTGGAACTGTCGACGATCGCGGCGAGCAGTTGGTCGGTACGCTGGCGCTCTGTCTGAGCCTCACGCGCGCTGAGCGCATGAGTCTGGATTTCCGAGAACAGTCGACGTGCGAGGAGATACAGCAACAGCGCCGTGACGGCAACGAACAGCCATCCCTTCAACAGGCTGACCAGGACAATGGTGTCGGGGTCAGCGAACAGGAAGGCGACAGCCTTGTCGGAAAGGAGAATCCAGAGAAACGAAAAGGCTGCGTACGTGGCCACCAGCTTGCCGGCTGCCTTGGCCGCCTGGGATGCCTGCCAGACGCGCTGCGTCGTTTCGTTCGGGTTCATGCGCTCCCTCGCTCTCCCTTGGCCGCGGCGACAGCTCGAGTGGCGCCGCATGACGAGTTACTTGTTCATTCTAGTGCGGATCCGGCGGAAAAATTCGTTAGCTGTCAACGTGACAGCGTACCCAGGCGGGTGGTTCAATCGCTGGCCGATGCATTGATCAGGGTGCGCCGTGATTCCCTTTCAGAAAGGCGCTGGTGGTTCGCGCAATAAATGCCGCTGACCAGCAGGACGGCGATGCCGGCAAGCGACCAGTGGTCGGGGAAATTGCCGAACACGATGTAGCCCACCACCGTCACCCAGATCAGTTGCGTATAGCTGAACGGTGCCAGACGCGAGGCGGGGGCGAGCGTAAAGGCACGGATCATGATCAGGTGGCTGCATGCTCCGAGCAGGCCACCCGCTCCAAGAAGCAGCAGGTGCCACGGATCGCGCGGAGTGACCCACGCGCCAGCCGGGAGAGCCAGGATCAGCGAGAAAACGATCAGCCCGACCAGGCCAGGATAAAAGACCATGGCGTACTGGTTGTCCTGGCTGGACAGGCGGCGCGTCAGAACCTGATAGGTGGCGAAGAAGGCCGCGTTGAGCAGGGGCAGCAGGGCGGCCCAGGTGAACACGTCGCTTCCCGGACGGATGATCAGCAGGACGCCGCCGAAGGCGAACAGGATCGCGACCCAGCGGCCGGTTTCGACCTTTTCCTTGAGAAACAGTGCGGCGAGCACCGTGAGCAGGACCGGCGCCAGGAAGGCGATTGCCGTGGCTTCGGCGAGCGGCATGTACGAGATGGCGGTGACGAAACAGAAGCTGGCGCCGGAGAGCAGCAGGCCGCGCAGGAACTGCTGGCTCAGTCGGGCGGTCCGCAGGCCCGCCAGCCCCCGCCGTGGCATGACGATCGCCAGGAACAGGACGACGTGGATCAGAAATCGCGACCACAGGATCATGCTGACCGGGTAGAAGCGTGACAGGTGCTTGGCGATGGCGTCCATGCAGGTGAACAGCATGACGGTAGTCAGCATCAGCAGCATGCCGCGGAAGACAGGAGACAACGGTTCGGTGGCAGTGTTCATGCGGGCGGATCCGTGCGGCTAAAGCGTCGGTTTTTGGGTGAAACGTCCGGGGTGCGGTTGATCCGGCGTACCCGGCTCGTCCTGCCAGGTGACGCGGTCGACGCGGGCGTGCGGCGGGCCGCGATGCGCCCAGACAGTGAGCGCGTCGACGCCCTCGGCGGGGCCGCTGAGAAGCGCCTCCACGCTGCCGTCGGCACGGTTGCGGACCCAGCCATCAAGGCGGAGTTCGCCGGCTCTTTCCATCAGCGACCAGCGGAAGCCGACGCCCTGCACGCGACCATGAATGACGATCCGGCGGGTGATGATGGTGGGGGCCGGGTCGGGCATGGGGCGCGCTAGGCTAGCGGCGGTCGGCGTTTCGGAGCAGTGCGCGCAGGATGCGCGCCGCAGCCCAGAACATCAACAGCAGACCGCCGGCGATGGCCGCGCCGGCCTCGATCGGGTCGGTCGGAAAGTCGCGAATGAACAGGGGCTGGCCGTACGCGAACCACATGGCGCCGGTGGCGAACAGCACCATCCCGGCAACGTCGATAACAGCAAAGACAAGAATGGCCGGTGTCAGTCGTGGACGGGGCAGTGGCGGCGTCGTCATTCTGTTTTACTTGACGCGCATGCCCGGTTGGGCGCCGCTGTCCGGGGCGAGCAGGAAAATGCCCGGCGTCTTGCCGTCCATGTCCGACGCGGCGAGGATCATCCCCTCGCTCATGCCGAATTTCATCTTGCGCGGCGCGAGGTTGGCGACCATCACCGTCATCCGGCCGATCAGCTGCGCCGGGTCGTACGCCGACTTTATGCCGGCGAAGACCTGGCGCGGTTTCTCCTCGCCGACGTCGAGCGACAGGCGGATCAGCTTCTCGGCGCCTTCGACGTGGCCGGCGTCGACGATCTTCGCGACCTTGAGTTCCACTTTCATGAAATCGTCGATCGAGATGTGCGGACTCGCTTCGGCGGCGACCTTGGCGACCTCGGCCGCCTTCTCCTGTTTCTCGGCGTGTTTCTGCGGCGCGGCCTCCGGCACCGGAGCCAGAGACACTTTGTTGGCCTCGACGAGCGCGGTGATCAGCTTCGGATCGACGCGTGTCATCAGGTGGCTGTAGGTGTTGATCGCGTGGCCGGCCGGCAACGGCGTCGCCGCGTCGGTCCAGGTCAGCGGCGCGATGTTGAGGAAGGCTTCGACGGCTTCGGCGACCTTCGGCAGCACCGGCTTGAGATACAGCGTGAGCAGGCGGAAGGCTTCGATGGCCTGTGAGCAGGCGGCGTGCAGTTCGGCCTCCTTGCCGTCCTGCTTGGCCAGTTCCCACGGTTTCCTGTCGTTGACGAAGACGTTGGCCACGTCGGCGAGCGCCATGATCTCGCGCAGCGCGCGGCTGAACTCGCGTGCTTCGTAGGCCTGTGCGATCGATGCGGAGGCCTCGCGCAGAGGCTTCAGCCATTCCGCGTCCGTGCTGGCGAGCTTGCCGTCGAATTTTTTGCCGATGAAGCCGGCGCAACGGCTGGCGATGTTCACGTACTTTCCGACGAGGTCGGAATTGACGCGGGCGACGAAGTCGTCGAGGTTGAGGTCGATGTCCTCCATCGTGGCGTTCAGCTTGGCGGCGTAGTAGTAGCGCAGCCATTCCGGGTTGAGCCCGGTCTTCAGGTAGCTTTCGGCGGTGATGAAGGTACCGCGCGACTTGCTCATCTTGGCCCCGTCGACGGTCAGGAAGCCGTGCACGAACAGGCCGCTCGGCGTGCGGTAACCGGCGTGCTGCAGCTCGGCCGGCCAGAACAGCGCGTGGAAGTAGAGAATGTCCTTGCCGATGAAGTGATAGAGCTCGGTCTGGCTGTCCGGCTTGAAGTACTCGTCGAAATCGATGCCTTTCCGGGCGCACAGATTCTTGAACGAACCCATGTAGCCGATCGGCGCGTCGAGCCAGACATAAAAGTACTTGCCCGGCGCGTCGGGAATCTCGAAGCCGAAGTAGGGTGCGTCGCGCGAGATGTCCCAGTCGGTCAGCTTGTTCTCGCCTTCCGCGCCGAGCCATTCCTGCATCTTGTTCGAGGCCTCCGATTGCAGGCGGCCGGGTTCGCGCGTCCAGCGGCGCAGGAAGCTCTGGCAGGTCTCGCTGGAGAGTTTGAAGAAGTAGTGGTCGGAGTTGCGCAACTCGGGCGTGGCGCCGGATACGGCGGAATACGGATTCTTCAGTTCATTCGGCGTGTAGGCCGCGCCGCAGCTTTCGCAGTTGTCGCCGTACTGGTCCTTGGCGCCGCACTTCGGACATTCGCCCTTGATGAAACGGTCGGGCAGGAACATCTGCTTGACCGGGTCGTAGTACTGCTCGATTGTGCGTTTTTCGATCAGGTCGGCCTTTTGCAGCCGTGCGTAGATTTCGTTGGCACAGTCCTGGGTTTCCTTCGAGTGCGTCGTGTAAAAGTTGTCGAAGGCGACGTGGAAACCGGCGAAGTCGCGCGAATGCTCGCCATGCACGCGCTCGATCAGCGCCTCCGGGGTGATGCCGTCCTTCTCGGCGCGCAGCATGATCGGCGTGCCGTGCGTATCGTCGGCGCAGCAGTACCAGCATTCGGCGACCTTGTCCTTCGGCTGCATCTTCTGGAAACGTACCCAGATGTCGGTCTGGATGTATTCGACGAGGTGGCCGAGGTGGATGGCGCCGTTGGCGTAGGGTAGGGCGGAAGTGACGAGAATTTTGCGGGACATGGGCTGCGGTCCTTGATTTTGTTCGGTTTCGGCGAAACGCGGGAAAACGAGCATTCTAGCAAAGTGCAGCCCCGCCCGTTTTCGGGTAAACTGGACAAAATTACTCGGGTATCTCAGCAAGGAGTCAGAAAATGGCAGTTACAGTCGAGGCCGTTCAGGCGGCGCTTAGCAGTTTCGTCGATCCGAACACGCAGAAGGATTACGTTTCGACCCGTGCGGTCAAAAATCTGAAAGTCGATGACGGCAAGGTTTCCTTCGGCATCGAGCTGGGCTATCCGGCGAAGACGCAGATCGATTCGATTCGCGCGGCCGTGGTCGACGCCGTCAAGGCGGTGCCCGGCGTGACTGGCGTCGAGGCCAGCGTTTCCATGAAGATCGTCGCGCACGCCGTGCAGCGCAATCTCAAGCCTTTGCCGGGCGTGAAGAACATCATCGCCGTCGCTTCGGGCAAGGGGGGCGTCGGCAAGAGCACGACGGCGGTCAACCTCGCTCTGGCGCTTTCTGCCGAGGGCGCGAAGGTCGGCCTGCTCGATGCCGACATTTACGGACCGTCGGTGCCTCAGATGCTCGGGCTGACAGGCCAGCAGCCGGAATCGGAGGACGGCAAGACGATGGCGCCGATGCAGGCCTTCGGCCTGCAGGCGATGTCGATCGGCTTCATGGTGGACATCGATTCGCCGATGGTCTGGCGCGGGCCGATGGTCACGCAGGCGCTGGAGCAGTTGCTCAGCCAGACCAACTGGCAGGATCTCGATTACCTGGTCGTCGACATGCCGCCGGGCACCGGCGACACGCAGTTGACCCTGGCGCAGAAGGTGCCGGTGACCGGCGCGGTGATCGTCACTACGCCGCAGGACATTGCGCTGATCGACGCGCGCAAGGGGTTCAAGATGTTCGAGAAGGTCGGCATCCCGATCCTCGGCCTGGTCGAGAACATGAGCATCCACATTTGCTCGAAGTGCGGGCACGAAGAGCACATCTTCGGCCACGGCGGCGCCGAGCGCATGGCGCAGGACTACGGCGCCGAACTGCTCGGCGCATTGCCGCTGGAACTGGAAATCCGCGAACTGACGGACGCCGGGAAGCCGACGGTTGTCGGCGCGCCGAACTCCCGCGCCGCGGAAATCTACCGGGCGATCGCCCGTCGCGTCGGCGTCAAGATCGCCGAGCGGGCCAAGGACATGAGCAGCAAGTTCCCGAACATCGTCGTGCAGAACACCTGAGCCTTCGGTCAAAGCTAAACAAGCGGCGCGTCGTTATCCACGGCGCGCCGCTTGTTTTTGGGCTATCGGTTCAGAGCAAGGTCGGAGCAGCCTTGAGAATCCGGCACAGGCGCTCCGCGCCGGACTCGATCAGCGTGGCCCCGTCGCGCATGCACTCCTCAAGCGAGAGCGGCCGGTCGCAGATGCTCATGACTGCGTCGATGCCCTGCGCGAGGACATCGTTTGCGCCCTGGCCGAGACCGCCGGACAGGCAGAAGACCGGAACGCCGAACGTCTTGGCGACCTTGGCCACGCCGACTGGCGCCTTGCCGTAGGCCGTCTGGAAGTCGGTGCGGCCCTCGCCGGTGATAACGAACCGGGCGTCCTTGACCACCTCCGCAAAACCGACGGCTTCGAGGACGATCTCGACGCCCGGGCGTAATTTCGCCGGGGTGAAGAACATCAGGCCGGCGCCGAGTCCGCCCGCTGCGCCGGCGCCTGGGAATTCGGCGACGTCGCGGCCGGTGGCCTGTTTCGCGATACTAGCGAAATGCGCCAGCTTTCCGTCCAGTTCGGCGACGATTTCCGGCGTGGCGCCCTTTTGCGGGCCGAATACCGCGGAAGCCCCACGTGGGCCGCACAGCGGGTTATCCACGTCGCAGGCGACGATCAGTTCGCTCTCCGCCAGGCGCGGGTCCAGTCCCTGCATGTCGATGCGAGCCAGTTGCGCGAGCGCGCCGCCTCCCGGAGGGAGTTCCTGTCCGCCTGCGTCGAGGAAGCGGATGCCGAGCGCCCGCGCCATCCCGGCGCCGCCGTCGTTGGTGGCGCTGCCGCCGATGCCGATGATGATCCGGCGCATCCCGGCATCGAGCGCGGCGAGGATCAGTTCGCCGGTGCCGCAGGACGTGGCGTTGCGCGGATCGAGCTTGTCCTTCGGCACGAGCGGCAGGCCCGACGCGGCAGCCATTTCAATGACCGCGGTTTTGCCGTCGCCGAGGATGCCCCAGTGCGCCTTGTGGCGTTCGCCGAGCGGACCGGTCACCTCCGCGTAGCGGATTACGCCGCCGGTGGCGCTGACCATCGGCTCGACGGTGCCTTCGCCGCCGTCGGCGATCGGGATTTTTCTCACCGTCGCTTGCGGAAAAACCTTGTGAATACCGCGCTCCATGGCGTCGGCGACGCCGATGGCCGAAACGCTGCCCTTGTATGAATCCGGTGCGACGACAATTTGCACGATGTGGCCTCCTTCGGAAAACGCCCTATCGTAGTGCGAATGCCAAAACAGTGCATCGTGCAGTTGCACAATACAGGGGGTGAAATTCGTGTAAAAATTGTGTCGTTTTCCTTTCTGTCCGTGAGTCTGTATGGTTTTGCTGGAACGTGCTTTGGCGCAGGAGATCGTCGAGCGGACGATGAAGATCGTCCCGTTCAACGTCAACGTGATGGATGTCAACGGCGTTATCCTGGGGAGCGGCAGCCCGGAACGCCTCGGCGAACTCCATGCCGGCGCACGTCAGGCGCTGGCCCTGTCGCGGACGGTGGAAGTGGACGCGGCCGTGACGCGCGGTCTGGAAGGCGCGAAACCGGGAGTCAATATTCCTTTGACGGTGCGCGGTCAACTTTGCGGCGTGGTGGGGGTCTCCGGCGCCCCCGACGAGGTGCGCCAGGTCGGCGAACTCGTGCGGGTGATGGCGGAGATGATCCTAGAACAGGCACAACTTCTGCGCGAATTGCAGCACGAGAAGCGCTATCGCGAGGAGTTCGTCGACCAGCTCATTTCGCCGGGGGCGACTTCACGCACCGATCTGGAGCGCTGGGGTGGCCGGCTTGGTGTCGATTTCCGGGAACGGCGCGCGGCCGTGGTGCTGGAACTGCTCGACGAGACGATCGGTCCGGATTGCGCGATGGCCGAACTGCAGCGTTGCCAGCAGCATCTGACCGCGTCGGAACCAGCGCTGTTGATTTCAGCCGTGTCGCCGCGCGAGCTGGTCATGTTGCCGGTCGTCGCCGGAGGCGACGATGCGGCCGGACTCGCCGTGGCAGCGAAGACGCTGCTTCTCGCACTGGAGGCGGCGATGCGTCCGGCGCTGCAGACGCCGGCGGTCGTGAGCATCGGCGTGGCGCTGCCCGGAATCGACGGAATCCCCCTGTCGTATCAATGCGCAAAACGCACGGCCCGGGTCGGACGAGCGCGCGATAAAAGCGGGCGGCTGATTTCGTATTACGATCTCAGCTTCCCGGTGTTGTTGTCCGGCCTCGGTGCGGGATGGCAGGCGGAGCAATTACGCCGGCCGCTGGATCGCCTGGCCGTCGCCGACGGGCGTGGATCGCTGCGTGCCACGCTGGTTGCCTGGTTTATGCAGGATTGTCTGGCGGAGCGCGCCGCGCGGCAATTGGGTATCCACCGCAACACGCTGGATTACCGCCTGCGGCGGATCGGGGAAATCACCGGTCTCGATCTCGCGCGGATCGACGACCGGCTGATGCTCTACGCTGCATTGCAGCTTGAATGAGGTAGATCAGGAGGCGCCGAACACCTCGTTCAACTGCTGGGTGACGCGGACGAAGGTGGTGCGCTTCGACAATTCCTTCAACTTGCGGGCGCCCACGTAGGTGCATGCCGAGCGTACGCCACCGAGGATGTCCTGCAGGGTGTTCTCGACCGGGCCGCGGTAGTCGAGCAGCACTTCCTTGCCTTCCGACGCGCGGTAGCCGGCGACGCCGCCGGAATACTTGTTCATCGCCTCGCGCGAGCTCATGCCGTAGAAGCGCATCTTGCGCTCGCCATCGACCTCGACGAGTTCCGAGGCGCATTCGTCGTGTCCGGCGAGCATGCCGCCGAGCATCACGAAGTCGGCGCCGGCGCCGAAGGCCTTGGCCAGGTCGCCCGGCGAGGTACAGCCGCCATCGGCGCAGATCAGCCCGCGCAGGCCGTGCGCGGCGTCGGCGCATTCGATGATCGCCGACAGCTGCGGATAGCCCACGCCGGACATCTTGCGGGTGGTGCACACCGAGCCGGGGCCGATGCCGACCTTGACGATGTCGACGCCGTCGAGGATCAACTCCTCGGTCATCTCGCCGGTAACCACGTTGCCGGCCATGATGGTGATCGCCGGAAACGCCCGGCGCAGCTTGTGGATGAAGCTGATGAAGGCCTTGGTGTAGCCGTTGGCGACGTCGACGCAGACGTTTTCGATCGTGCCGTTGGCCTTTTCCATTACCCGCTGGAACTTCTCGAAGTCGGGCGTGGTGATGCCCATCGAGTAGAACGTGCAGCCGCCGGCCGGCGGTTTGGCGAAATAGGCGAGCAGATCCGACTCGTCGTAATGCTTGTGCAGCGCGACGGCGAGTTTGTGCCGGGCCAGCGCGCGGGCCATCTCGAAGGTGCCGGTGGTGTCCATGTTGGCGGCGATGATCGGGATGCCGTGGTAGGTTCTCTGCGAATGCAGGAAGACGTAGTCGCGCGAGATGTCGACCTCGGAGCGCGAGGTCAGGGTGGAGCGTTTCGGGCGGATGAGCACGTCCTTGAAGTCGAGCTTGATGTCCTGTTCGATGCGCATGGCGGTTCCTCGGGAAAGAGTAAGAGCGGGTGTTCAGGCGAACGCCGGCAGGGTGGCGGAGAGTTGCTTCAGTCGCGCGCGGGTGGTCCGGAAGTCCGGGCAATAGTGCGCGACGATGGCCCAGAAGCGGGGGCTGTGATTCATCTCGCGCAGATGGGCGAGTTCATGCACGATCACGTAGTCGATGATCTGCGGCGAAAAATGGATCAGCCGCCAGTTCAGGCGGATGCCGCTCCTCTGGCTGCAACTGCCCCAGCGCGTGCGTGCGGAGGAGAGGCGCAACGGTGGTGTCGCCAGGCCGAATCGGGCCGCGTGATGTGTCAACTCGGCATGGAAATGTTCGAGCGCAAGCGCCTTGAGCGCCTTCTCCAGGACGCCGCCGGCGTGTTCCGGCGCGCGCAGGCAAAGCGTCAGCGTGTTGTCGGTGTTCCACACGGCCCGGTTGTTGCCTGCGGCAAGCCGGATTTCCACCTCGCCGCCGAGACAGGGCAGGCGTGTACCGTCGGTCAGACGCAGCGGTTCCGGACAACGCCGGCTCCGCCACTCGTCAAGCTTTTGCCTGACCCAGTCGCCGTGCTTGCGGATCAGTGTTTCGACCTCGATCAGCGGTGCGCGGTGCGGTGCCCCGACGCGCAGGCCGCGATGGTCGATGGTAAGTCCGATGGTGCGGCGCCGCGCGCGTCGCAGGATGTAGGGTACGATGCGGTCGCCGAGGGCGATGGTTCGGGGTGTCTCGCCGGCGGCAGGGGGTTCCAGCTCAAGAGGCAGTTCAGCTTGCCACGGCATGGGCGCTGTCGGGATAACGGTGCGGCGAGAGGCGCCGCATTTCGGCTTCGATCCACTGCTCGGCCAGCGTGGTGACCTGCTCGGCGGTCTTGCCTTGCGTGTCGATCGCCGGGCCGATGCTGACGGTGATCAGGCCGGGCTTCTTGACGAAGGCGTTCTTTGCCCAGAATTCGCCGGCGTTATGAGCCACCGGAACGACCGGGGCGCCGGCGGAAACCGCGAGGTGCGCGCCGCCGGTCTTGAAGCGCCGCGTCTCGCCCGGCGCGATGCGCGTCCCTTCCGGGAAAATGACGACCCAGTAACCCGCAGCGAGGCGGTCGCGGCCCTGTTTCTCTACCTGCTTCAGCGCGTTCTTGCCGGCGGCGCGGTCGATGGAGATCATCTTGACTGCCGCAAATGCCCACCCCAGGAAGGGAATCATCAGCAGCGAGCGTTTCAGGACGAAGACGAGCGGCGGGAAAATGGCCTGCAGGCCGATCGTTTCCCAGGCCGACTGGTGCTTGGAAAGGACGACGGACGGTGTCGCCGGGATATTCTCCCGGCCGATGACCTGATAGCGCAAGCCCAGCACGTGATCGCAAAGCGCCATGAAGCCGGCGCGCCAGAAAGCGATGATGGCGAAGCGCGCACGCATCGGCAGGACGACCGCCAGCGTGACGAGCAGCCCCGCCGGGGCAGTGATCAGGGTGGCGAGCAGGAGGAAAAGCGCGGAACGGAGCAGGGCGATCATGAGGCGAGGATGAATTCGACCACGGCCGCGAGATCGTCGAAAACCAGCGTGCCTTCGGGCATGCCGCCGTCGGCCTGGGTGCCCTTGCCCTTGCCGGAAAGCACCAGAACCGGCTTGGCGCCGGCGCTGGCGGCTGCCTGCAGATCGCGCAGGGAATCGCCAATCGCATAGGTGGCGCCGAGGTCGATATTGAAACAGGCCGCGATACGCTCGAACATGCCGGGCTTGGGTTTGCGGCAATTGCAGTTCGAGTCGGCCGAGTGCGGGCAATAGAAGATCGCGTCGATCCGTCCGCCAACAGCCTTTACGGCGCGGTGCATCTTGTCGTGGATGGCGTTCAGCGTGTCCATGTCGAAGAGGCCGCGGTCGATCCCCGACTGGTTCGACGCCACGACGACCTTGAAACCCGCCTGGGTCAGGCGGGCGATCGCTTCCAGGCTGCCGGGAATGGGTTTCCATTCGGCCGGCGACTTGATGAAGTGGTCCGAGTCGAAATTGATGACGCCGTCGCGGTCGAGGATGACGAGTTTCATACGCCCAGTTTCGAAATGTCGGCTACAGCATTGAGTTGATCGAACAGGGACTTGAGCAGGCCCAGGCGGTTGGCGCGGATCAGCGGTTCATCGACGTTGACCATCACGTCCTCGAAGAACTGGTCAACTTCGGCGCGTACCGAGGCGAGCACCTTCAGCGCGTCGGCGTAATCCTCGTTGGTTACGTGCGACTTGACCACCGGCGCGATCAGCACCACGCGTTCGAACAGCGCTTTTTCCGCAGGTTCCTGCAACAGGGCAACGTCAGGCTCGGGCAGGTTGCCTTCCGCCTTCTTCAGGATGTTGCCGATCCGCTTGTTGGCGGCAGCGAGAGCCAGCGCTTCCGGCAGGTGCAGGAAGTCGCGCACGGCGGCGAGCTTGGCCGGAACGAGGTCGATGCGCGTCGGACGCTGGGTCAGCACGGCTTCGACGACGTCCTGGCCGTAGCCGGCGTCCTTCAACAGACCGCGCAGGCGGTCTAGCATGAAGTCGAGCAGCGGCTCGGCGACCGGCTGCGTCAGCACGCCGGCGGCAAAGCCGGCCTGTGCGTCGGCGATCAGTTCGGCGAGGTCGAGCGGCAACGGCGTTTCCATCAGGATACGCAGCACGCCGAGCGCGGCGCGGCGCAGGCCGAACGGGTCCTTGTCGCCGGTCGGGATCTGGCCGATGCCGAAGAAGCCGACGAGCGCGTCGAGCTTGTCGGCCAGTGCGGCGGCGCAGGCGATGTTGCCGGCCGGCAGCGCGTCGCCGGCAAAGCGGGGCTGGTAGTGTGCCTGGATGGCGTCGGCGACCTGCTTGTCCTCGCCGTCGTGCAGCGCGTAGTAGCGGCCCATGATCCCCTGCAGTTCGGGGAACTCGCCGACCATGTCGGTGACGAGGTCGGCCTTGGCCAGGCGCGCGGCGCGCGCGGCAAGTTCGGCGTTGGCCGCGAGGCGGTGGGCGATCTTGCCGGCCAGCGCTTCCAGCCGTTCGACGCGTTGCAGCACCGAGCCGATCTTGTTGTGATAGACGACGTTGCCCAGCTTCTCCAGTCGGGAGGCGAGCGGCGCCTTGCGGTCCTGGTTGAAGAAGAAGCGGGCGTCAGACAGACGCGGACGGACGACGCGGGCGTTGCCGCCGACGATGTGCTTCGGGTCGTCAACCTGCATGTTGGAGACGATCAGGAACTTGTTGAGCAGCTTCTTCGACGCGTCGAGCAGCGGGAAGTACTTCTGGTTCTGCTGCATCGTCAGGATCAGGCATTCCTGCGGAACGTCGAGGTATTCGGCTTCGAACTCGCCGACGTAGATCACTGGCCATTCGACCAGCGCGGTGACTTCGTCGAGCAGGCCTTCGGAGGGGTTGATCGTGGCGTTCAGTTCCTTCGCCTTGGCATCGAGTTGCGCGGCGATCGAGGCGCGGCGCTCGGCGAAACTGGCGACAACCTTGCCTTGGGCTTTTAGTGCGTCAGCGTAGGCGTCGGCGGAGCCGAGGACGATGTCGCCGGAAGAAAGGAAGCGGTGGCCGCGGGTGATGTTGCGGCTGGTGAGGCCGAGGACTTCGCCGGGCACGATACGTGCGCCGTGCAATTGCACCAGACCATGGACCGGGCGCACGAACTGGTGTTCGGAATCGCCCCAGCGCATCACCTTCGGGATCGGCAGCTTCTTCAGCGCCTCGGCGACGATGCCGGCAAGGACGTCATCGAGCTTGGCGCCCTGCACGGTCGCCTTGTAGAAGAAGGTCTCGGATTTGCCGTCCATGCGCTTCTCGAACTGCGCGATGGCGTCGAGCGGGATGCTCTTGGCTTCGAGCTTTTTCTTCAGCGCGGGCGTCGGCTGGCCGCTGGCGTCCAGGGCGACGGAAACGGGCATGATTTTTTCGAACGCCGTGGCATCGGGCGCCACCGCAAGCACGTTCGGGACGAGGATGGCCAGCCGGCGCGGCGTGGCGAACCACTCGTAAGCGCCCGTTGCGGCGACAAGATTGCGGTCGGACAGGCCGATGTGGATCTGTTTGGCGAAGACCTCGCCGAGGCGGGCAAGTGCCTTCGGCGGCAGTTCTTCGGTAAGGAGTTCGACGAGAAGTGTGGCGGTGGTCATCTTAGTTGCCTCCCTTGCACATCGGGAAGCCGAGCGCTTCGCGGGAGTTGTAGTAGGACTGCGCGACTTCGCGCGCCAAGGCGCGGACCCGGCCGATGTAGGCGGCGCGCTCGGTGACCGAGATGGCGCCGTGCGCGTCGAGCAGGTTGAAGCAGTGCGAGCACTTCATCACCTGTTCGAAGGCCGGCAGCGCGAGGTCGAGGCCCATCAGGCGCTTGGCTTCCGACTCGTGGTCGGCAAAGTGGCGGAAAAGGATTTCGACGTTCGAGTGCTCGAAGTTGTACTTCGACTGCTCGACCTCGTTCTGGTGATAAACGTCGCCGTAGGTCAGAACCCGGCCGCCGGCGTTGGTCCACACCAGGTCATAAACGTTCTCGACGCCCTGCAGGTACATCGCCAAGCGTTCCAGGCCGTAGGTGATCTCGCCGAGTACCGGCTTGCAGGTCAGCGAGCCGACTTCCTGGAAGTAGGTGAATTGCGTGACCTCCATGCCGTCGAGCCAGACTTCCCAGCCGAGGCCCCAGGCGCCGAGCGTCGGTGATTCCCAGTCGTCCTCGACGAAGCGGATGTCGTGCTCCTGGAGGTTGATGCCCAGCGCTTCCAGCGACTGCAGGTAGAGTTCCTGGATGTTCGCGGGCGAGGGCTTCAGCACCACCTGGTACTGGTAGTAGTGCTGCAGACGGTTGGGGTTTTCGCCGTAGCGGCCGTCCTTCGGCCGGCGGGAGGGCTGCACGTAGGCGGCGTTCCACGGTTCCGGTCCGATCGAACGCAGGAACGTGGCGGTGTGGAAGGTGCCGGCGCCGACCTCGATGTCGTACGGCTGGAGCAGCGCGCACCCTTGTTTGTCCCAGAAATTCTGGAGACGCAGAATGACTTCCTGAAATGTGGGCATGTAAGGCTTCGGAAAGAAACGTGATAAACCGCGATTTTACTTGCTTTTCCTCAAGGCAATAAAGCGCGGGGAGAGTCAGGCGGACAGCGTCATCCAGGTTGTGTAGATGGCTTCCGGCGCCAGCGTCAACGCATGGTCGGCGACGTCGCCGCGCTCCACGCAGAGGTAGCCGACGTGGTTGCCCTCGCCGAGGTCGGGGATGTTCTTGTCGTTGCTCCAGGCGTTCCAGACGACGGCGCATTTGCTTTCGGATTCAATGCCGATGCAGTTCGTGCCAGCCCTGATCGTCTGCCGTTTCGGCACGTCGAGGTAGATGCGGTCGGTCACGCTGTCGATCGTTACCTCGCCGGACTGCGGCTTCTTCAGGAAATTGTCCATCTTGTCGATGTACGTCGTTCCTTCCAGTCCGGCAACGCGTGCTTGCGCAACGTCGGGGACGGCGAAGTAGGTGTGGAAGGCGACGGCCAGCGGCGCGGGGGTAATGCCGCGGTTTTCAACGCGCAGTGACATCGTCAGGGTGTTACCGGTCTCGATCTCCAGGCGGAAAGCGAAGGCGTGCGGCCACAGCGCGCTCGTTGCTTCGTCGCCGGCGAGTTCCAGCGTCAGGCGTGTGGCGCCACTGGTCAGGCGTTCGACAGTTGCGATAGTCCATTCCTTGACCCGGGCGAAGCCGTGCATTGTCTTGCCGTCCGGGCCGGGGCCGAACCAGGGCAGGCACAGCGGGATGCCGCCGCGGATCGGAACGCCATCCTGCAGCAAGGTCTTCGGCGAGATCCACAGCATCTCGCGGCCGCCGGCCGGCTGGAAGGCCATGACGTGCGCGCCCTGCAGGGCAATGATGCTACGGCCGAGCGGGTTTTCGACGACGAGCATCGGCAGGCCGGCGTCGCCGGGTTGGTGCTGGGCCGGGAAGAGTTCGGTGGAATTGGCGCGCCGGATGCCGGCGGTCAGAAGTTGCTGTTCGAGCTGTTGTTCGAGTTGTTGTGCGTTCATGGCGGAATCGATCCGGTGTGGCAAGGGCGATCAGGATAGCGCGTTGCGCCGCCGCATGAAACAGAGGATCAGCAATGCCACGACGACGATCGGCCCGTTGCCCCAGCGGACGTAGGGTGTGCTGCCGGAATAGGCGCGGACTTCGCCGCTCAGCGCGGCCCGGGTGAACGGCGGCAGGGCGTGATGCACGCGGCCGTCTGCACCGACTATCGCGGTCATGCCGGTGTTTGTGGCGCGCAGCATCATCCGCCCGGTTTCCAGCGCGCGCATCCGGGCGATCTGCAGGTGCTGCGGTGGGGCCAGCGAATCACCGAACCAGGCGACGTTGGAGATGTTGATCAACACGTCGGCCTCCGGCAGCGCGCGGATGATCTCTTCGCCGAAGGCGTCCTCGTAGCAGATGTTGATGGCCGCGTTCAGCCCCGCGAGGCGCATCGGCTTTTGCGCTTCCGCTCCGCGAGTGAACTCGGACATCGGGATGTTCGCCATCGCCATGAACCAGGCGAAGCCAGGCGGAATGAATTCGCCGAAGGGAACGAGGTGGGATTTGTCGTAACGCTGCTCGCCCGAGGCGCCGAGGCTGACGGCGCTGTTGGCGTATTCGTGGCGGTCGCCGGTGACGATGCCGAAGAGCAGGTCACCGCGTTGGCGGGCGGCCTGCGCGGTCAGCGCCTCCAGGTAATCCGGCGGAACCTGGTCAAGGAAAACCGGCAGCGCGGTTTCCGGCAGTACGGTCAGTTGCGCGGGGGAGTCATGCATCAGTTGGTAGTAGGTGCGCAGCGATTCCTCGAATTTTTCCGGCCGCCATTTGAGGTCCTGGGCGACGTTGCCTTGCAGCAGGGCAACGCGAACCGGTTCGCCGTGCGGCGACGTCCACGTGTGCTGAAGCAACAGAAAACCGCTGAGCAGCAACACGGCGATCGCGCCGAGGCTTTTCCAGCGCGTGGCTGGGCGGATTGCCAGGGCAAACAGGCCGCCGACGAGTGCCGTCAGCAACGACACGCCATAGACGCCGACGATCGGCGCGAAGCCGGCGAGCGGGCTGGGCGGCGTTTGTGAATAGCCCGCTGCCAGCCAGGGGAACCCGGTGAGAAACCAGCCGCGCAGCCATTCCGTGAGCGTCCACGCGGCCGCGAAGAACAGCGCGCGCCGCCAGCCAACGGGGGCGAAGCGGACGAACAGCGCGCCCGCCAGCGCCGGGTAGAGCGACATCCCGACGCAGAACAGCAGCGTGGCGAGCCCGGCGACCGGGGCAGGCATCCCACCGAAGATGCTGAGGCTGACGTAAACCCACGAGACTCCGGAAAGGAAGAAGCCGGCACCGAAACAGCTGCCGAGGATCGCTCCGTCGCGCGTCGGAGCGTTCGCGTCGGCCAGACGGGTGAGCAGCGCGAACAGCCCTGCGAGGGAAAGCCAGAGGACGGGGAAAGCGCCTGTCGGAGCGAAGGCGGCAACGCTAACCGCCCCCAGCAGCAGGGCGATTGCCCTGTTTGTCCGGGGGGAGTCAGTCCAGGGCATCCGGGATTTGCGGGCGACGGGTGACGAGCAGGGTGTACAACCGCCGCCGGTCGGCGCGCAGGACCTGGATGTGCAGGTCGTCGAGATCGAGTTCTTCCTTGCGGCGGGGAACGCGGCCGAAGTGGTTGAGGATCAGCCCGCCAAGAGTGTCGCACTCCTCGTCGCTGAAGTTCGTGCCGAACTCGGCGTTGATGTCTTCGATCGCCGTTTGCGCCTTGACGCGGTAGCGTCCGAACTGGTCGCGGCGGATGTTGTCCTCGGTTTCGTCGAAATCGTATTCGTCCTCGATTTCGCCGACGATCTGTTCGAGAACGTCCTCGATGGTGATGAGTCCGCTCACCCCCGCGTATTCGTCGACGACCACGGCCATGTGGTTGTGCGAAACGCGGAATTCGCGCAGCAGCACGTTGAGGCGCTTCGACTCGGGAATGAAGACGGCGGGGCGCAGCCAGTCGCGCAGGTTGAAGGGCTTGTCCTTGCGGATGCGCAGCAAGTCCTTGGCGAGCAGGATGCCGATCACGTTGTCGCGGTTTTCCTCGATCACCGGAAAGCGCGAATGTGCCGTGCGGTTGATCTGTTCGATAACCTTTTCCAGCGGATCCTCGATATCGACGACTTCCATCTTGGCCCGCGGCACCATCACGTCGCGAACCACGGCTTCCGACGCGGCCAGGGCGCCTTCGGTGATGGACAAGGCGTCGGCGTCGAGCAGGTTTCTTTCGTGTGCGGAGTGCAGCAACCGGATCAGTTGCTCGCGGTCCTCCGGCTCGCGCAGGAGGAGGGAAGAGAGGCGTTCGAAGAAAGTCGGTCTGTCTGGGTCCATTGTCGTTGTCAGGAAAGCTTGGCCGGGCGGCTACGCTTTCCCCGTGTTGTAAGGATCGGCGAAGCCCAATGATGCCAGTATCTCGCGCTCCTTGTCTTCCATCCTCGCCGCGTCGGCTTCGCCGGTCTCGTGGTCGTACCCCTGTAAATGCAGCACGCCATGGACGACCAGATGCGCGTAATGCGCTTCGAGCGTCTTGCCCTGCTCTGCGGCTTCCCGGGCCACGACGGGGTGGCAGATGGCCAGGTCGCCGATGACCACGGGCTCGATCTCATACGGAAACGACAGCACGTTGGTGGCGTAGTCCTTGCCGCGATAGTCGCGGTTGAGCGACTGGCCTTCCTCTGCGTCGACGAGGCGGAGCGTGATCTGCCCGCCGCGCATCCCGTCGGCGTTCAGCGCGGCCCGCGCCCAGGCGCGAAACTGTGGACGCGACGGTACGCCGTCCGTGTTGCAGGCGTATTGCACGCTCAGGTTGAGCCGCCTACTTGTTGTCGCCGGCATGTCCATTTTTCTCTTCCTGGGCGGCATAGGTCTCGTACGCCGAGACGATGCGGGCCACCAGCGGGTGACGCACGACGTCCTCCTTCTGGAATTCGGTGAAGGCGATGCCGCGCACGTCCTTCAGGATCTTGCGCGCCTCGATCAGGCCGCTCTTCTGTCCGCGTTGCAGGTCGATCTGCGTGACGTCGCCGGTAACTACCGCCTTGGCGCCGATGCCGATGCGCGTCAGGAACATCTTCATCTGCTCGGGCGTGGTGTTCTGCGCTTCGTCGAGGATGATGAAGGCGTGGTTCAGCGTGCGTCCGCGCATGTAGGCGAGCGGCGCGATCTCGATGGCACCACGCTCGAACAGCTTGCCGACCTTGTCGAAGCCCATCAGGTCGTAGAGCGCGTCGTAGAGCGGGCGCAGGTAGGGATCGACCTTTTGCGACAGATCGCCAGGCAGGAAACCGAGACGCTCGCCGGCTTCCACGGCAGGACGTGTGAGGACGATGCGCTGCACCAGTTCGCGCTCGAAGGCGTCGACCGCCGACGCAACCGCGAGGTAAGTCTTGCCGGTGCCGGCCGGGCCGGTGCCGAAGGTAATGTCGTGCTCCTGGATCTGGCGCAGATATTCGACCTGGCGCGGCGTGCGGCCGTGCAGTTCGGCCTTGCGCGTCATCAGGGTCGGCATGTCGTCGTCGCGCACCACGTCCTTGCGCGCCGGGCGGTTGAGCAGTTCGATCAGGCCGAGCTGGATTTCATCGACGGACAGTGTGTTCTTTGCGCGGGCGTAGAACAACTGCAGCGCTTCGGACGCTTTCGCCGTCTGTTCCTTTTCTCCGCGCAGCGTGAAGCGTTCGCCGCGCCGGGCGATGGAAACGTCGAACGCCGTTTCGATCTGGCGCAGATTCTCGTCGAGCACGCCGCAGAGGTTGGCGAGCTGATTGTTGTTGACCGGCGAGAGCAGCAGGTCGACGGCCTTCGGCTTGGCGGATGCGCCGGATGAAGTTCGGGTTTTCATGATTCGCGGGTGACCACTTCGCCGCGCAGCGAATGCGGCATCGCCGAGGTGATGCGCACGTCGATGAACTTGTTGACGAGACGCGGGTTGCCCTGGAAGTTGACGACGCGGTTGTTGTCGGTGCGTCCGGCCAGTTCGTGCTCGTCCTTCTTCGAGAAGCCTTCGACCAGGACGCGCTGCACGGTGCCGACCATCGACTGCGAGACAACCTGCGCCAGTTCCTCGATGCGTCGCTGCAGGCGCGTCAGGCGCTCGATCTGGACTTCACGCGGCGTGTCGTCGTGCATCTCCGCTGCCGGCGTGCCGGGGCGCGGACTGAAAACGAACGAGAACGAGGCGTCGAAACCGACGTCGTCGATCAGCTTCATTGTCTTCTCGAAATCTTCCGCAGTTTCGCCGGGGAATCCGACGATGAAGTCGGACGAGAGCGAGATGTCCGGCCGGGCCGCACGCAGCTTGCGTACCAGGCTCTTGTATTCGAGCGCGGTGTAGCCGCGTTTCATTGCCGCGAGGATGCGGTCCGAGCCCGACTGCACCGGCAGGTGCAGGTGCGAAACCAGCTTCGGCACCTTGACGTAGGTGTCGATCAGCCGCTGCGTCAGTTCGCGCGGATGCGACGTGGTGTAGCGGATGCGCTCGATGCCGGGGATCTCCGCGATGTACTCGATGAGCATCGCGAGGTCCGCCTTTTCTTCACTGCCCGCCATCGCCCCGCGGTAGGCATTGACATTCTGGCCAAGCAGCGTGACTTCGCCGACACCCTGTGCGGCCAGCCCCGCAACCTCGGTCAGCACGTCGTCGAACGGGCGCGACACCTCGTCACCGCGGGTGAAGGGGACGATGCAATAGGTGCAGAACTTGCTGCAGCCCTCCATGATCGAGACGAACGCCGCGGCGCCCTCGACCTTGGCCGGCGGCAGGTTGTCGAATTTTTCGATTTCAGGGAACGAGACATCGACTTGCGCCTTGCCGGCCCGGCGCCGCTCGGCGATCAATTGCGGCAGGCGGTGCAGCGTCTGCGGGCCGAAGACAATATCGACAAATGGCGCGCGAGCGACGATGGCGTCGCCTTCCTGACTGGCCACACAGCCACCGACGCCGATGATCAGGTCCGGTTTCTCCTTTTTCAGCAGCCGCACGCGGCCGAGGTCATGGAACACGCGTTCCTGTGCCTTCTCGCGCACCGAGCAGGTGTTGAAAAGGATGATGTCGGCGTCGTCGGGCGAGTCGGTCTTGACGATTTCTTCAGAAGCAGCGAGCACGTCGGCCATCTTGTCCGAGTCGTACTCGTTCATCTGGCACCCGAAAGTGCGGATGAACAGTTTTTTTACCATTGGAGCGGAGTCAGTTTTTCTTCAGGGAATCGGCTTCCGCCCGGCTGATCAGCCAGATGCGGTGCACGGCGCCGAAGTTGTCGTTGAGATACACCACGTCGGTCGCTTGCTGAATGGCCATGGGCATGACGATCAGGTTCTGCTGGTTGCGGAACTGCGCGACCGGCGACAGGGTGAGGGTGCTGCCGCTGATGGTGACGGTGCCATTGCCCGGAGGCGGTTGCATGACACCCTGTTTTACCTCGGGAGGCAGCGTGCGCCTGGCAATGTACGTATCGTATTGCGTTGTCGATACGGTACCCGCCGATTGCACGACCGTTTCAATGACGGCGCTGACGATTGAGGCAACAAGGGATGCAGGTAGTGGCATCGGCGCATTATAAACAAGCTTTTAATGAATGGGGTGCTGTTGAAGTTGACCTTCTGTAGGAAGCAACTTTATAATCTCGCGCCCTAACGGTGATGTAGCTCAGTTGGTTAGAGCGATGGATTCATAACCCATAGGTCGGCAGTTCAATTCTGCCCATCACCACCACTATTCAAAAAACCAACCGTTCTCGGTTGGTTTTTTTTCGCCCGTTTTTCCCAGTATTGGCGCGGGTTCGGGCCTCGCTGCGACGGACGTCGCCGCCCAGGAGCACCCCGTTTCGGGTGGTTTTCCGCTCTCTGTTCCCACCCATTCTCTGTTTCTGCGAAGGACGCCGTCGCGCCCCCTCAAGCAATAATGCGGGTTTCCGCCTGCTTGTTCGTCACGGAAACTGCCTTACATTGGCGACTTGGGCAAAAAAAGCCACAACGCGGACATGGGTATGTCTTTCGGTTCCCAAGCAAAACATTGGAGATTCAATTAGCATTTCGAGGTCGCACGAATAGCTTAGCGAAAACAAAAATAGGCTGGTTAATCACATGAGAATCGAGACTTCTTGGCTAACGCCCCCGACAGCCATAGGGGGCCTTGACCATCTTGGCACACAGGCCCCATGTCTGCTTATCTACGGGCAACTGCTTCCAGGCATCACCAACGTTACCGATCGTGCTCGTTACTACTCACTCTATCCGTGGATTGTCTGGTCCTACGACCGACGTTACTCGAAAGAAGATGCTGCGCTATTCGTTGAGTACTTCCGCCGCGCCGATTGCCTGCTCACGCTCATTGCAGAACGGCACGCACGTCGAACAGACAACGACAATGAACGTCACGGTGCCGCCATGGTCGGGCGCATCCAGCTACTAAGCGCACTTGATCGCCTCGAAAACGGCCAAGCCCTCCTGCTTTCTCACTACACTGCACAAGACTCTACCCACCGATACTTCAAGAACCAATTGGGCGGACTCGGCCAGTACTACGCCGGAACACTGGCGGAATTGGGTCTGATGGATTCATCGACCCGTCCCTGGTTTCGCTACACCAAAGAGCATGGCGCACCATTGGCGGAGGCCGTCGACACTGCCGTCCCGGGCGATCACTTCTGGGCGAGCGTGGTGTCCGATACTGTGACGTTGGAAGACTTGGATGCGCTCAGCCCGTTTTGCGCTTGTAATCTTGCAGCGAGCCAGGCCGAGTGCGAGACCTTGCGGAGCATTTTTTTCGACACAGCCAAACGCTTCGGTGAAGAAGGTGGGGAACGCCGCAAATCTCTCGGACTGATCCAAAAACTAGTCAGCGTCCTACCGGAGGGGCACGATCTTTCAGAGGAGTTATTCCGGGCATGTACCTATTCGGGCTCGTTACCTGGGGATATGCCTTGGCAAGTTCCATCGACATTGCACGACACGATGACCCATTGGCAGGTAGCCGTGTTTGAGGTGCGGGCGCATCAGATCGATGACTCGATCTGCGCCGGTGTTGTGGATCAGCTTCATGGTCACCGCCCAACTTTCGCTGAGTCATGGCTGTCATCCCCTAGATCCACCGATGACTGCTGCTTGATCCAGCTGTCGATGTCCGCACGCGAAAACCGCCACGTCCCCCCGACCTTGAAGGCCGGGATCTTCTTGGCCGCTGCCAGCCGGTAGATCGTCCGCTCGGTGACCTTCAGGTAGTCGGCGACCTGCTTGATAGTGAGGATCTCGCCTTCGCTGGTACTCGTTGACATGGTGATGGCCAATCTAGGGAAAACCACGACAGGATAGTGCAAAATTTTCAAACCAGCAATGACAGATGGCTGATTTCCGAAGAATTTTCCAAGGAGGGAGGCTCATCAGGTGAGCCAGTAGGCCCAGGGTGGGCGGATGTGGAGCTTTGAGCAGGGATACGCGTGCCCGCGCGTTGGCCGCCTCCGGCCAAATCATCGAATCGACGCCCTCAAGGCCGAGGCGTTACTATCTGGATCAGCAAGCGGACGCGGGTTCGGTTCCCGTTTCCGCCACCAAAAATATCAAGCAATGACGCCAATCCTCTTGGGTTGGCGTTTTGCTTTGAAGCTTTCCGTTTTTATCGGGCGCGGGGTGGAGCAGTTGGCAGCTCGTCGGGCTCATAACCCGAAGGTCACAGGTTCAAGTCCTGTCCCCGCAACCAAACAGCAAATAGTCGGCCCATTCTTCGGAGTGGGCTTTTTGCTGTCTGGTGTTCACTATGGGATGGGGCAGCGTGGGATCTTCCAAATACTCGATGCTGGTGCTGCTGGCCATTGCCTTCGTTGCCTTCCTCTGGCGATTCGGCAGGGCTGCCTTTGCGGGCGTCACCAAGTGGATTCTCTGGGCGTTGGCGGCGCTTTGTGCCTGCTCGGGGTCGATTGCGCTGTTGTCCTCCGAGGGCAAGCCACTGCCGGTACTCGGCGGGGCCATCCTGTGGGCGTTTTCGGTCTACATGATCAAGGTCGCCGGGGTGTCGCGCGGGAGGGGTTAGGGCGCTTGTCCTTTTGTGCGTTCCTCCCGGAATTGCCAAGGAGTCGTGTGGCAAGCGTGAATTGAGGTCTTCTGACGGCGTGTCTACACTGAGAACGAAGGCGCGATCGTCGTTGGGCGCTTTTCTGTAGAGGTTCAACCTCCCTCGGGCCATCGAGATTGGCTTTGGGCTTCTCTGCTCTTCTCCTTCTTGTTGATTGAGAATACGGCCCGAATGCCATGACTTCCCGGTCTAAGGTTTTCTCACTCGTACTGGTTTCCGCCTCCGTGGGGTTGTGTAGCTGTATCTACCTACCCATGACCACGTCAGAATATGACCGCTGCGTGCGGCATTATCAAGCGACACATGACGCTTCAGACGAACCAAGTGGAGGCTTTTGCGGGATGTCGCAATGAAGGGTGCGTGGAACTGCTGGTGCTGGCGGGCGTGGTTTCCGCAGCGACATTTGTGGTGTCGGGGAGCATCGCTGTTGTAGGGGATGTCGTTTATTGGCTTGAGGCCAAAAGCCAATGCCTCCAAAAATAAAGCGCAACGAGCCATCCAGAGCGTGAGGATTGCGGCTTCCCCGCTTTACTGTCTCCGTTGCCAAAATAGTCTCCACTAGTCGTTTGGTGGGCGCTACTCTGAATCAACCGCACTGCAAAATCACGCCCTCGTGACCAGCGGCTCTTGTGATACATGGCCCCTGATTAGCGACCATCTGACCGGCCCGCTACTCTCACTGGCGTCCAATAAGAGGTGCGTTTCCTGCTCCGTGTTTTTTGGCGCGTTTTGCCGCTCTTTTCTCTTTAGGGTTCTTCAAGGCCTGTTTCTTGGCCTCTTTACTAGACTCATGTGTTTTTCCCATGATGTCCTCCCGAGTGTTACCGGAACGTACCGAGTAATTCCAATATAGACCTGTTTTATTGATGTGGGGATGGGGTTCCCTTCTCTGGCTGGCCAGATCAAGGATGCGCTGGGTGTGGGTGTTCGCGGGCATGATCAGAGTGTGTTCCGTATTTTCTCCATAAATGTAAATTTGCCGAACAAATGGAATATGGTGATGTGGCGGAGAGTCCGCACGAATCCTTATCGTGCGGAGCTTGCTTGCCCCATTTGCCGCAATAGATGCGGAGAATGACTTGCCGTTGCGGCGAATTGGGTGTTTAATCTCCGCATGGGTAGCGGAGAAAAACTCTACATTTGGCAGGCCGACGACTGGCCCGATTGGCGCTACGACCTGTCCATTCTTGCGGGACCGCTCGCCGATGTAAGCCGTGCTCAGGGCTTGCTACTCGGTCGCCTGGCGGACGTAGGAATGGCGCTGCGCGATCAGGCCAGCCTCGCGGCTTTGACCGAGGACGTGGTCAAGACCAGCGAAATCGAAGGCGAAGTGCTGAACGTGGAATCCGTGCGTTCATCCATCGCCCGAAGGCTGGGCGTGGACATCGGCGGGGTCGCCCCAGTGGATCGGCGTGTGGACGGTGTCGTTGATATGGTGCTCGACGCCACTTCGCGCAGCGTCGAACCTCTGACCGCCGAGCGTTTGTTTGGCTGGCACGCGGCGCTGTTCCCGACAGGATACTCGGGCATGAGTCGGATCGCCGTAGGCCAGTGGCGTGGCGATGCCGATGGCCCCATGCAGGTCGTTTCCGGGCCGATGGGTCGGCGCAGGATTCATTTCCAGGCACCGCCAGCGGATGTGTTGGCCGCCGAGACGGCACGCTTTCTGGCATGGGCGAATGCGGAAACCGGCGAGCCTGCGCTCGTCAAGGCCGGGCTGGCGCACCTGTGGTTCGTGACGCTGCACCCCTTCGACGACGGTAACGGGCGCATCGCCCGCGCAGTGGGTGATCTGTTTCTGGCTCGTGCCGATGGCAGTCCGCAGCGCTTCTACAGCCTGTCGGCGCAGATCCAGCGGGAGCGCAGGGACTATTACGATGTGCTGGAACGCACGCAGAAAGGAGCACTCGACGTCACAGACTGGCTGTTGTGGTTCCTCGGCACGCTCGGGCGCGCTGTTACGAGCGCGCAGGCCACGCTGGACTCTGTGCTGGTTAAAGCGCGCTTCTGGCAGCGCTCGGCAGGTTCAGCTCTGAACGAGCGGCAGGTCAAGTTGCTCAACCGCCTGCTCGATGGTTTCGAGGGTAAGCTCACCAGCAGCAAGTGGGCCGCCATCGCCAAATGCTCCCCCGACACCGCGCTGCGTGACATCACGCAGTTGCTGGGCTTGGGTATGCTGAAAAAGTCCCCCGGCGGCGGACGAAGCACCGGCTACGAATTGGCGGAGCAATAGCCGGAGCCAGAAGCGTCAGTCAAACCGGCAGCGATGCGAGGGCCTGCTGCAACGTCCTGTACTGGTCGCCCGGGGCCGTCATCACGTCGATGCCCAGGTCCTTGGTGCTCTGCAACCAACTCCTAATCGAGGATTTCGTCGATCGGGTACACGACGCGCTTGGACATTTTCATGAAGCGCGGCCCGCGCCCCTCGCTGCGCCGACGCTGGAGCGTCTTAGGGCTGATATTCCAGCGCGTGGCCAGTTCGGTTTCGTTCATCATCATCTTTTGCATGGTTGGCTCCGTTCGTGGTTAAAGGCAACGCATTC
>JARFTZ010000056.1 GCA_029289235.1 Gammaproteobacteria bacterium | reverse complement strand
GCGGCCCACTCCTGCCAGCGCCAGGAATCGCGGCACATGGCATCGAGATCCTTCTCCGCTTTCCAGCCGAGCAGTTCGTGGGCCAGGGCCGGGTCGGCGAAACACTGGGCGACGTCGCCCGGTCGGCGATCGACGATCCGGTAGGGGACCGGGCGGCCGCTGGCCTTCTCGAAGGCGCTGACGACATCGAGAACGCTGTAGCCCTGGCCGGTGCCGAGATTGACCGTCGTTACACCGGATTTTCCTTCGATCGCCTTGAGTGCCGCGAGGTGGCCGCGCGCCAGGTCGACGACATGGATGTAGTCGCGCACGCCGGTGCCGTCGGGCGTCGGGTAGTCGTTGCCGAAGACGG
Organism: Gammaproteobacteria bacterium; assembly: GCA_029289235.1. GTDB lineage: Bacteria > Pseudomonadota > Gammaproteobacteria > Burkholderiales > Rhodocyclaceae > Propionivibrio. The sequence continues at coordinate 101,368 of JARFTZ010000056.1, read as the reverse complement.
AAAGCTCCGGCAGCTTGCCGACTGCGACCTGGGTGATGAAGGGCATCAGGTTGTTCGGGATGCCGTTCGGGTCTTCGCCGATGATCCCGGATTCATGCGCGCCGACCGGGTTGAAGTAGCGCAGCAGGGCGATGTGCCAGGTTTCATCGGAGCGCGACAGGTCGCGCAGGATCTCCTCCAGCATCAGCTTCGAGCGGCCGTACGGATTGGTTGCGGATAGCGGGAAATCCTCGCGGATCGGGACGCTGTGCGGGTCGCCGTAGACTGTCGCCGAGGAGGAGAAGACCAGCGTCTTGACGCCGGATTCGGCCATCACCTCGAACAGCGCGACGCTGCCGGAGATGTTGTTGTCGTAGTAGCGCAGCGGTTGCGAAACGGATTCGCCGACGGCCTTGAGCCCGGCGAAATGGATGACCGCGTCGATGGCGTGGTGCCGGAAGACGTCGCGCAAGGCACCGCGGTCGCGGATGTCGACTTCCTCGAAGGTGAGCGTCCGGCCGCTGATCTGCTCCACCCGGCGCAGGACGTCCGGCTTGCTGTTGGAGAAATTGTCGATGACGACCAGGTTGTAGCCGGCCGCCAGCAGTTCGACGCACGTATGAGATCCTATGTAGCCGGCACCTCCGGTGATCAGTATGTTCTGCATGGCGTTTCAGTCAGGTGGTTGGTCAATTTCGTTGTTGCCGTTGATCCAGCGCAGTGAATCCGTCAGGCAAGTGTTAAGCATGTGGCGATCCAGCCCGGTGCCGAGGAAACCGGCCAGAATCTCGTCGCAGCCGTGGATGTCTTCCGCATCGTAGCATTCGATCAGCGCCAGCATCTTGCCGAGGATTCCCTGGTAGGACTGCAAGGCGGCGATGATTTCGTGCTCAAGGGCGATCTGCTCGAAGATTTCATCCATCGGCAGGCCAAGCGCCGCAGGCATCATCGACATGATGCCGGTGATGAAAGCCTGCCCGGCCAGGGTGGCGTCGCGCGGGCGCAGGTGGCCGACGAGCAGTTCAAGCATCCGCCCGCGCAAGGCGGCGACCTGGAGCAGCGGAATGCGGCTCGGGTCCGGCGCCTTGCCGGCCGGCGTCATCAGCAGCAGCTGCAGCCAGCGTTGCAGCTGGCGCCGACCGAGGATCGTGATGGCGTGGCGCAGCGAACTGATGCGCCGGGTCATGCCGAAGCCTACCGAATTGACGATGCTCAGCAAGTTAACCGTCAACGCGGCGTCGTGCTTGATGCCTTCTTCCAGCTTCACCGTGTCGGCGTCGCGGTTGGCGAGGTTGATCAGCTCGATGAGGGTCGTTTGCGAGGCCGACAGGCGGCGTCCGCTGACAACTTCCGGATGGGCGAAGTAATTCCCCTGGAACAGCTGGAAGCCCGCGTCGCGGCTGCGTGTGAAAGCTTCCTGTGTCTCCACGCGCTGGGCCAGCAGTTTGAGTGGCAGGTGCTTGAGCGGACCGGCGAGGGCGAGGAGTTGTTGTGTGCTCCTGTCACGGATGTCGATTCCGATCAGGTCGACCATCGTCAGCAGCGGCGCACTGCGTTCGTCGAGCCCGGTGTAGTCGGCGAGCGCCAGCGAATAGCGCCGGTCGCGCAGGGCGCGGCAGCGTTCCAGCGTGGTCGCGTCGGGCACGCGGTCTGGCGCGATCTGCAGTACCACGCAGTCGGCCGGCAGGGCTTCGATGGCGTCGTCGTGCAGGAAGCCCTGGTCGATGCGGAGAAATGCCCGTTTGCGTCCCAGTGCTCGGCGTATGCCGAGTTCGGCATACGCCGAGCAAATCAGCAGGGCAGCGTCTTCCTTGTCTTTCCGGACTGAAAGCGCGTCTCCGGACGTCTGCAGCCGCAGCTCGTAACCAAACAGTTCGTGCTGCAGGTCGAGGACTGGATGACGGCTGAGGTAGGTGTCGTCGAGGGCTGGATCGCTCATGCTCAGAGGTCGTCGGCCTTTTCGCGCCCGAGGTTGTTGGCCCAGAACAGCGCCTGGGAGAGACAATCGTTGAGGAAATCGAGCCCGATGGCCGGCACGCGCTGCAGCGCTTCTTCGATTACCTCCGGATTGGTTTGTTCGGTGGCGATGGCCAGTTGCAGCAGCTGGCCGTGCTGGCCGGCCTGCTCGACGAGTGCCAGCCTGACGCGCTGCGCCACCGGCAGGTGCGTGAGGATTTCCTCCATCGTGACGCCGAGCAGTGCCGGCATCAGCGACATGATGCCGACCATGAAACCCTGGTCGGCAAATTCCCGGTTGCGCGGCACGACCCGATCGGACAGCAGTTCCAGCAGACGTCCCCGGGTCGCGGCGAGTTGCAGCAGCGGGTTGTCACCCGGTCCTCCGCCCTTCGGATTGGTGTAGATCAGCAGTTGCAACCAGCGTTGCAGCTGGCGGCGACCGAGGATGGTGATGGCGTGGCGCAGCGAGGTGATGTGCGTGGTCAGTCCGTTGCTCACCGAATTGGTCAGCCGCAGCATGTTGACCGTCAGCCCCGGTTCGACCTTGAAGGCATTCTCGATCTGGCTGGTGTCGGCGTCCTGCAGGACGAGCGACAGAAGGCGGAGCAGCGCCAGTTGTGACGGATTGAGTTTCTTGCCGACGATGATCGCCGGTTTGGCAAAGTAGTAGCCCTGGAACAGTTCGAAACCGAGGCGCTTGCACAGTTCCACCTGCTCCGCCGATTCGACTTTCTCGGCGAGCAGTTTCTTGCCGAATGGCTTGAGGCGCTGGACCAGCGTGGTGAGCTTTTCCGCGTCGAGGCCGAGCACGTCAACCTTGATGATCTCTGCCAGTTCGAGCAGTGGGCGGGCGGCGTCGGTGAGTTCGATGACGTCGTCGATGGCCAGCGAAAACCCCTTGTCGCGCAGTTGCCGGCAGCGCGCGATCACTTCGGCGGTGGGCTCCACTGTTTCCAGTATTTCCAATACGACGGCTTTGGGCGGCAATGCCTCGATCAGGTCGTTGAACAGGAATTCCTGATCGACGTTGATGTAGCCGCGGTAGGGGCCGAGCGCTTCGTTGGCGGAAAGTTCGGTGAACGCGTTGGCAATGACCGTGGCGGTGGCTTGTGACGGATCGACGATTTCTGCGCGGTTGGCGGTGAGGATCGGGCCGTCGCGAAAGAGCAGTTCGTAGGCCAGCAGCTGTTGTTCGCGCCCGAGAATCGGCTGGCGGCCGAGAAAAATATTGGAATGGTGAGATTCGGACATGTCGGCGAGAGCGCCCCGGTCATGGATCAAAAATGCATTCTATAGGCGAACGGGCGCCCCGCGCGACTGGTGGCGGGTTATGACGACTCGCGCGCCAGGTTGTTGGCCCAGGTCAGCGCACGCGTCAGACAGCTGTTGGCGTAGGTGGCGTCGATCTCCGGCAGGCGGGTGAGCGCGGTGGATGCCTTTTCGCTTTCCTCGTTTTCGAGTGACTCGATCAGGCTCAGCAGATCACCGAGTATGCCGCGGCGTTCCCCGAGCGCGTCGAGTACCGGCCGCGCCAGCGGCAGCTGGGCGAGGATCTCGCTCATGCCGCTGCCGATCAGCGTCGGCATCAGCGACAGGATGCCGACCATGAATGCCTGGTCGATCAGGTCGCGTCCGCCTTCCTTGACGTCCGGCGTGCGGTCGAGCAGCAACTCCATCAGGCGGCCGCGCGTCGCCGCGAGTTGCAGCAGGGGATTGACCGCGCTGGTTGCGTTCGCAGCACCGCTGTAAAGCAGAAGCTGCAGCCAGCGCAACAGCTGGCGGCGGCCGAGCAGGGTGATGGCATGGCGCAACGAGGTGATTTTCGTCGGCATGCCGGCCGCCGCGGAGTTGGTCAGGCGCAGCAGGTTGAGCGTGAGTACCGGCTCCTGTTTGAATACTTTCTCGATCTCCGTGGTGTCGGCGTCCTGGCTGATCAGTCCGAGCAGGCGCAGCAGCGCCACTTCCGAGCTCTGCAGCCGTTTCCCCTGGATGACCGTCGGGCGGGCGAAATAGTAGCCCTGAAACAGATCGAAGCCGAGTTCGTGGCACAAGCGCATCTGCGCGTCGCTCTCGACTTTCTCGGCGAGCAGGGTCTTTTTCAGCGGCTTCAGCGCAGGGGCCAGTTGCTTCAGGCGTTCCGGCTCGACGCGGCTGATGTCGACCTTGATGACCTCGGCGATGCGCAGCAGCGCCTTCTCCGTATCCAGCGACTCGGGGCGCATGCGTATGGCCAGCACGTAACCCGCCTGACGCAACTGTTCGCAGCGCTCGATCATTTCCGGCGTCTGGGCCACCGTATCGAGAATCTCGAGCACCACCGTATGCGGCGGCAGCGCGTGGATCAGGTCGCTGAAGAGCAGACCGTGGTCGACCTTGATGAACCCCTGGTACGGCCCGAGCGCATTGGCGACGGAGAACTCTGTGAACGCATTGATGATAACGGTGGCCGTGGCCTGATTGCCGTCGATGAAGCTGGCGAAATTGCCGCTTTCGGCGCTGCCGCTGCGAAAGAGCAGCTCGTAGGCGAACAGCTGCTGCTTGCGATCGAGAATCGGCTGGCGGCCAAGAAACACGTCCTTGAGATCGTTATCGGGCATGGCGACTCCTCCATGGCGACCGCGAGAGGGGGTGGCCGCCGTGATTTTTGTTTTTTTCATCTTAGCATCGCTGGCGGGAAACGACCCGACTCAATCTGCTCTGCGCCTCTCCCGGTTGATTGTTGTCACGCGAGTGAGGATAATTGTTCGACAAACTTACCAATTACCGTGCTCGGGGTGGGCAGTCATGACAATCAGCGGCGATCAGAGTCTGTTGCGTGAGATCAACAGGATGGCCATCGTACGTGCGGTCCAGCAGGGGGCGGGGTTGTCGCGTGCCGACCTGGCCAAGGCGACCGGGCTGACGAAATCGACTGTCGGCCTGCTGGTACAGGATCTGATCGATTCCGGCTGGTTGTGCGAGTCGGATGTGCAGGCAACCGGGGCGATCGGGAGGCGGCCGATACCGCTCGGTCTGGACGGCCGGCGCCTGGCGATGATCGGCGCCGATGTGAGCCTGGAGGGCTTGAGCGTCCTGGCGGTTTCGCTGACCGGGGAGGTGCTCGAAGCTGCGTCGGAGCCGCTCCCCGGCAGGCGGCCGGAGGATGTTCTGCCACGTCTTGCCGTCCTGGTGGCGGATGTCGTGGCCAAAGCGCGTTCAGCGGGGCGTTGGCTGCTCGGGGTTGGCGTGGGGGTTCCAGGCGCGGTGCTCGATCATCAGGGAACGGTCAAGTTGGCCCCGAACCTGGGGTGGCGGGATTATTCTTTTCATGCGGTGTTCAGTGCCGAACTGGCGGCCTGTGGCGTTGCCGACCTGCCGATTCTGGTGCAGAACGACTATGACGTGGCGGTGCTCGGCGAGTACGAGTTTGGCGAGGCGCCGTTGCCCGATCCGCTGATTTACCTCGGACTCGGCGTCGGCGTCGGTGCCGGAGTGGTTGTGCGCGGGCGCCTGTTTCTTGGCGCCGACGGTTTTGCCGGGGAGGTCGGGCATTCGATCCTGCAGGTCGAAGGGCCCGTGTGCTCATGTGGACGGCGCGGGTGTGCCGAGGCCTTTATCGGGCAGCGCGCAGTCAGTACGCGGATTTCCGGGCGAGCCGACGATCTGCTTCCAGTGGAAACCATCCGTCAGTTGCTCGATCGAAACGATGAATCCGCCCATCTCTCGGTACGGCGTGCCGGGCATTACCTCGGGGTGTTGATCCAGAATCTGTGGACGTCGTTCAACCCGGGGCGAGTCGTCATCGGCGGTCCCTTGTGCGACCTCGGACCGCCATTGTTTGACGCGGCTTTTTCCTGTCTTGAAGGGTTTTCGCGCGATTGCTCGCTGCCATTGCCCGAGTTGAGGCTGGCGCGTTTTGGCTCGCGTTCGATCGGCATGGGCGCGGCGGCGCTGGTCAAGCACGTCCTGACCCGGCCGATGGACTATCGTCTGTGTGATCGCTGACGCGGCATGGTGTCGCGTTTCTATGGGCGAAAAAAACTGTTGTGTTAGTAAGAAAAATGAACTAATGTTCTGCGCACGCTCGACCGGCACAAAAACATAACGCTGGCGGGCGCAGGTAAAAGCGATTGATTGCGGCAGGCAAAAAAAGATAAATACTGCCGGGAAACAGGAGGGGTTGATGGTTCAGACAGTCGAATTGAAGGCGTCCGCGCGCCGTCGGTGCGTCTCTGGCGCTGTGCGTGGTTTTTCCGTTCGCCCGGCCCCTTCATTGCAAAACATCCCGTGAAGTGTTCGGCGAGGCGTTCCCGTATTCCAGCGGGTGCGTGTCGCCGGTTTGTTGCTGTGTGGTGAGCGTCCGTCAGCGTCCTGCTGAGGGATTTCGTTCGATGTGGTTGTCCTGACCGGGGTACGCCCCGTAAATTGAAGGAGAATTCAGATGAGCCGTTTCACAGTCCGCCGTACCCTTTTGTCAGTTCTCGTCGCCGCGGCCGCTTGCGTTTCCATGCCGGCCATGGCGTCCAAGGAAAAACCCGTCATCGGTTTCTCGATCGACGATTTACGCGTCGAACGCTGGGCCCGCGATCGCGACTATTTCATCGAGGCGGCCAAGCAGTTGGGGGCCGAAGTCAATGTGCAGTCGGCGGATGGCGATACCGCCAAGCAGGTATCGCAGATCGAGAACCTGATTTCGCAGAAGGTCGATGCGCTGGTCATCGTGCCGAAGGACCAGTCCACGTTGTCCAACGTGCTCCGGGAAGCCAAGAAAGCCGGGATCAAGGTCGTCTCCTACGATCGCCTGATCAAGAGCCGGAACATCGATGTCTATATTTCGTTTGATAACGAGCGCGTCGGCTTCATGCAGGGCGAGGCGCTGATGAAGGCCATGCCGAACGGCGGCGGTGTTTATGTGCTTTCCGGAGATCCCGGTGACAACAACGCCAAGTTGTTCAAGGCCGGGGCGATGAAGGCGATGGATCCGGCGATCAAGAGCGGCAAGATCAAGATTCTCGGCGAGCAGGCGGTCAAGGACTGGTTGCCGTCGAACGCGCTGTCCATCGCCGAGAACGTCCTGACGAAGCACCAGAACAAGATCGACGGCTTCCTCGGCCCGAATGACGGCACCGCCGGCGGCATCATCCAGGCGCTGGCCGGCCAGAAACTCGCAGGCAAGGTGCCGGTCACCGGCCAGGACGCCGAGCTCGCGGCCTGCAAGCGCATCCTTGCAGGAACCCAGACGATGACCGTTTATAAATCACTGCGTCTGATCGCCACCGAAGCCGCCAAGGTATCAGTTGCTCTGGTCAAGGGCGAGAAGGTCAGCTACAACGCCGAGAAGGCAGAGGGTGGTGCACCGCAGATCCTCCTCGACCCGATCGTCATCACCAAGGACAACATGGACATCCTGGTCAAGGACAACTTCTACACCAAGGAGCAACTCGGGCTGTAAACGTCATGGCGCGGTGGCGGGTGTTCCCGCCACCGCGGTCAGGCGTATTCATTTTTCGGGACGGAGGATCATGACCGAGTATCTGCTCGATATGCGAGGTATCGTCAAGGACTTCAATGGCGTGAAGGCGCTTGACGGCATCGACCTCAAGGTGCGTGCCGGCGAAGTCGTCGGCTTGTGTGGCGAGAACGGCGCTGGCAAGTCGACGCTGATGAAGGTGCTGTCGGCGGTCTATCCCTACGGCACCTGGCAAGGACAGATTTTCTGGGATGGGCACGAGCTCAAGGCCACGTCGATCCGCGAGACCGAGGAGGCGGGCATCGTCATCATTCACCAGGAACTGATGCTGGTGCCGCAACTGTCGGTAGCCGAGAACATCTTCATGGGCAACGAAATCACGCTGCCCGGCGGACGCATGAATTACTCGGCGATGTACAAGCGCGCCGAGGAATTGATGGCCGAACTGAAAATGCCGGATGTTAACGTCGCCTTGCCGGTATATCACTACGGCGGCGGCCATCAACAGCTGATCGAGATCGCCAAGGCGTTGAACAAGAAGGCACGGCTGCTGATTCTCGACGAGCCGACATCGTCGCTGACCAAGTCGGAAACCGAAATCCTGCTCGACATCATTCGTGATTTGAAGCGCAAGGGTGTGGCCTGCGTGATGATCTCGCACAAGCTCGACGAGATTGCCGCCGTCTGCGACACGATCAGCGTCATCCGCGACGGCGCGCATGTCGGCACGCGGCCGATGAGCGGAATGGATACCAACGAGATCATTACCATGATGGTCGGCCGCGAGATCAAGAACCTGTTCCCGCGCGAAGAGCATCCGGTCGGCGAGGTGTTCTTCGAGGCGCGCAACGTGACCTGCCTGGACGTCAACAATCCCCGGCGCAAGCGGGTCGACAACATTTCCTTCCAGCTGCGCAAGGGCGAGATCCTCGGCGTCGCCGGGTTGGTCGGCGCCGGGCGCACCGAACTGGCGATGGCGATTTTCGGCTGCTACCCCGGGCAGTACAGTGCCGAGCTGTGGCTCGATGGGCGGAGAATTTCCGTCGACTCCCCGCGCGCGGCGGTGACGCAGGGCATCTGCCTGGTGCCGGAAGATCGCAAGCGCCACGGGATCGTCCCGCTGCAGGGCGTCGGCGCCAACATCACGATGGCCGTGCTCGGCGAGTATGCCCGGCATGGCGTGATCAACGCCGAGAAAGAGTTGTGCCAGATCGAGAAATCGATTGCCCGCATGCGCATCAAGACGGCTTCGCCGGATTTGCCGATTCGCGGACTCTCCGGGGGCAACCAGCAGAAAGCCGTGCTTTCCAAGATGCTGCTGCCCAATCCGAAGGTGCTGATTCTCGACGAGCCGACGCGTGGCGTCGACGTCGGCGCCAAGTACGAGATCTACAAGCTGATGTTCGAGCTGGTCCGGCAAGGGCTGTCGATCATCATGATCAGCTCGGAACTGCCGGAGGTTCTCGGGATTTCCGACCGCGTCCTCGTCATCGGCGAGGGTCAGTTGCGGGGCGATTTCATCAATGACGGGTTGACCCAGGAGCAGGTTCTCACCGCCGCGCTTGGTCAGTCAGCGGCGCTGGCCGCCTGATTCGCGCAATCCGCCGGATCCGCACTCACTTCAAGACTTCACAGGGAAGGTGATACGAACATGACGACCCGCGATTTCAAACGCTTCTTTTCGCAATACAAGATTCTCGCGCTGCTGCTCGCCATCGCGATGATCTGGCTGTTCTTCGAACAGCTGACCGACGGCGCGTTCCTGACGCCGCGCAACTTCTCCAACCTGCTGCGGCAGATGGCCATCACCGGGATGCTGGCATCGGGCATGGTGTTCATCATCATCTCCGGCGAAATCGACCTCTCCGTGGGGGCATCGCTCGGCCTGCTCGGTGGAATCGCGGCGATCCTCGATTACACCTATCAGCTGCCGATGCCGCTGATCATCCTGATCGTGGTCGCGCTCGGCATCGGCATCGGCCTGTTCAACGGCTATTGGGTGGCCTACCTGCGCGTGCCGTCGTTCATCGTCAGCCTGGCCGGGTTCCTGGCGTTCCGCGGCATTCTGCTCGGCATCACCAAGGGGACGACCGTGCCGTTGGAGTCCGAGCCGATGATCATGATCGGGCAGGCGTATCTGCCGATGATGCTCGGCAATTTCCTCGGCGTTGCGGTGTTCGCGCTGATGGCCTTCCTGACCTTCCGGACCCGCGCCGGACGCGCGCAGCACGGTCTGGCCGTGCCGCCGCTCTGGCAGGATCTGGGCAAGCTGGGCGTCATCGGCGTGCTGATCGTCGGCTTCGTCTATACGCTGAACCAGTACGAGGGGATTCCGGTTCCGGTCCTCGTGACGCTGGTCATCCTCGGTGTTTTCAGCTTCATGGCCAACCAGACGGTGTTCGGGCGGCGGATCTATTCGGTTGGTTCCAATCTCGAGGCGACGCGCCTGTCCGGCGTCAACGTGCGGGCGGTGAAGATGCTGGTGTTCGGGATGATGGGGCTGATGGCCGCCTTCGCCGGGCTGACCACCACCGCCCGTCTCGCCGCCGGTTCGCCGTCCGCCGGGACGCTCGGCGAACTCGACGCCATCGCTTCCTGCTTCATTGGCGGCGCGTCAAGCCGCGGTGGCGTGGGAACGGTCTATGGCGCGCTGATCGGCGCGCTGATCATGGCCAGTCTCGACAACGGCATGTCGATGCTCGGCGTCGAATCGTTCTGGCAGATGATCGTCAAGGGCGCGATCCTGCTGCTGGCGGTATGGATCGACGTGGTATCGGGCGCCGGCAGCGAACGCTGAAACGAATGAGGAAAGGACGCTATCTTGCAAATCCTGGGCATTGACGTCGGCGGCACGGGCATCAAGTCCGCGATCGTCGAGACGGGCACCGGCGAACTCGTCAGCGAGCATCTCCGCGTTGATACGCCGCGGCCCGCCACGCCGCAGGCCGTCGGGGAGGCGCTGCGCGCGGTCGTCGAGCGCCATCGCTGGAACGGCCCGATCGGCATCGGTTTTCCGGCGGCCATCCAGCACGGCATTTCGCGCACGGCATCGAATGTCGACAAATCGTTCATCGACTTGCCGATTGCCGACTATTTTGGCCGCGAGATCGGCATGCCGGTGCACATCGCCAACGATGCCGACGTGGCCGGAATGGCTGAAATGCGCTTCGGTGCCGGCAAGGATCACCCCGGCGAAGTGCTGATCGTGACGATCGGCACCGGTCTCGGGACCGCCCTGTTCAGCGCCGGGCACCTGCAGCCGAATACCGAACTCGGGCATGTCTATCTGGAAAACGGACATGAAGCCGAGCGCTACGCTTCGGAGGCGGTTCGCGTGACGCAGGGGTTGTCCTGGGCTGTCTGGGGCGATCGCCTCAACCTCTATCTGCGTACCCTGGAAGCATTGCTCTGGCCCGATCTCATCGTGCTCGGCGGTGCGGTCAGCGCCACGTTGCACGAATATGCTCCGATGCTCACCACCAAGGCGCCGGTGGTGGCTGCCAGCTTCCTGAACCAGGCCGGTATCGTCGGCGCGGCCCTCTACGCCGAGGAGCAACTGAACAACCCCCGCGCGACGAAGTGACTCAGTCACCTGTGCCGCGGCAGCGATTAACCCAAGGAGAAACGTAAATGACAGAAAGCTATTTTGCGGCGATCGAGCCGATCCGTTATGCCGGCCCGGACAGCGATGATCTGCTGACCTATCGCTGGTACGACGCCAAGCGCGTCGTGCTCGGCCGGACGATGGAAGAGCACCTGCGCATTGCCGTCTGCTATTGGCACACGTTCTGTTCCAACGGCAGCGACATGTTCGGCAGCGGCACCTTCGACCGGCCCTGGCACAAGGGCGGCGATCCGCTGGCGCTGGCCGAGCTAAAACTCGATGAAGCGATGGCCTTCGTGCAGAAGCTCGGTGTTCCTTTCTACACCTTCCACGACCGCGATCTCGCGCCGGAACTGGGGCCGTTGCGCGAAAGCCAGAAGGCCTTCGCCCACATGGTCGACAAGGCGGCGGAAGCGCAGGAACGGACCGGCGTGAAACTGCTCTGGGGTACCGCCAACCTGTTCTCGCACCCGCGCTACATGGCCGGTGCGGCAACCAACCCGGACCCTGAAGTATTCGCCTGCGCTGCGGTGCAGGTGCGTGACGCACTGGAAGCGACGCATCGCCTGGGCGGCGAAAACTACGTGCTCTGGGGCGGGCGCGAGGGCTACGACACGCTGCTCAACACCGATCTCAAGCGTGAACTCGATCAACTCGGCCGCTTCCTGTCGATGGTCGTGGAGCACAAGTACAAGATCGGTTTCTCCGGCCAGATTCTGATCGAGCCGAAACCGATGGAGCCGACCAAGCACCAGTACGATTTCGACGTGTCCACTGTTTATGGCTTCCTCAAGCAGTACGGGCTGGAAAAGGAGGTCAGGGTCAACATCGAATGCAACCACGCCACGCTGGCCGGACACAGCTTCGAACACGAAGTGGCGCTAGCCACGGCGCTGGGCTGCTTCGGTTCGGTCGACGCCAATCGCGGCGACTCCCAGAACGGCTGGGACACGGACCAGTTCCCCAACGACGCCGGCGAGGCGGCGCTGGCGCTGTACCACGTGCTCAAGGCCGGCGGTCTGACCCAGGGCGGATTCAACTTCGATGCGAAGATTCGCCGGCAGAGCGTTGACGCCGTCGACCTCGTGCATGCACACGTCGGCGGCATCGACACGTTGGCGCAGGGGTTGCTGATCGCCGCACGGATGATCGAGGATGACAGGCTCGGCGCCTTCAAGGCACAACGTTACGCCGGTTGGGACGGCGATCTCGGGCAGCGGATCATGACCGGGAAAGTCGACCTTGCCGCCGTGGCCGACCAGGCCGTCAAGGAAGGGCTGGAACCGACACCGCGCTCCGGGCGTCAGGAAATGCTCGAAAACATCGTCAACCGCTGCATGTAATCGGGAGAGCGGCGGAGAGGAAACTCTCCGCTGCCTTCAGTGCATAGCGGTTGGTCTTGAAAACCTCACCACAGAGGCGCAGAGACATAGAGGGAACACAGAGAGAAGCGATTTGTTTATAAGGGTTTTCTCTGCGAAAACTCCGCGTCTCTATGTCTCTGTGGTGGGTGTTCGCCGTTTGATTACAACCTCTCAGTGCAGCGTGTGTTGTTTCGTGTCGAGGTCATCGTTCTCGCCGTCCGAGGCTTCGGCCGCCGCCGACGTGTGCCTTGACAGCAATCGCCAGCCGTTGGCGCCGCGGATGAAGACGTTGGTGGTCAGCATCGGGCCGTGGGTGGTCCGGTCGTTCTCCAGATACAGGGTTTCGACGACGCTGTGCACGCAGAGCAGCAGGCTCTGCCAGCGAATCTTGCTGCGGATATGCACCGAAAAGCGCGGGTTGCTCTCGAAGATCGAGCGCCAGCTTTCGCGGATGGCGGCGTGGCCGTCCATGCGCTGTCCGGTCGGATGGATGCAGACGATTTCCTCATCGTCGGACCAGGTGGCCATCAGCGCGTCCAGGTCGGCACGCCCGATCGCTTCGTAAAAGGCTTCTTCAGCATCTTCCGCCGTCGTGTAGAGGGTGGTCATGAGTTCTCTCCGGTCATTCCTGTCGCCCCGGCCGCCAGACAGGCTTCCAGCACGCGCTGGGGGGTGAGCTTGTTCAGGCAGTCCAGATGGCCGAGCGGGCATTCGCGCTTGAAGCAGGGGCTGCAGTCGAGGTTGAGGCTGAGGATCGTCGCCCGGTCGGAGAGCGGCGGCGTGAATCCCGGCGAGGATGAGCCATAGAGTGCCACCAGCGGTTTGTCGAGCGCCGCGGATACATGCATCAGGCCGGAGTCGTTGCAGACAACGAAGTCGGCTGCGCCGATCAGGTCGATGGCCTGTGCCAGGGAGGTCTCCCCGCAGAAGTTGCGGGGTGTGGCGGTCTCCGACAGGCGGATAATCTCGTCGCCGGCAGCCTTGTCCTTGCCCGAGCCGAGCAGCCAGACGGCGTAGCCGCGTGCGGCCAGTCCGTCGGCCAGTGCCGCGAAATGGCTCGTCGGCCAGCGTTTGGCAGGCCCGTACTCGGCGCCGGGGCAGAATATGGCGATGCGCGGCGGGCGCTCGATGCCGAGCGTGGCCAGTGTTGTCGCCTGGTGCTCCGGCGTCGAGGTCAGGCGCGGGTACTCGAGCGGACGAAGCAGCGGCGATCCGGGCGCCTGTGCCAGTTGGGCGAAGCGCTCGGCCATCTGCGGCAGCGCGTTCTCGTCGAGCGTGTGGCGAACGTTGAGCAGGCCGTAGCGGGCTTCTCCGGTAAAGCCGATGCGTTCGGGAATGCCGGCGAAAAAGGGGATCAGCGCCGACTTGGCCGAATTGGGAAGGACATAGGTCTGTCGGTAGCGCCGTTGCGCGAGTTGCCGTCCGAGACGGAAGCGCGCAGCGAGCGACAGTTCCCCGTGGGCGAACGGATTGTCGATGATCTCGCCGATTTCGGGCATGCGGCGCAGCACCGGCGCGACCCAGGGCGCGGCGAGCGCGTCGAGTTGCAGGCCGGGAAATGTCCGGTGCAGGCGCATGAACAGCGGCTGGGCCATGACCGTGTCGCCGATCCAGGCCGGAGCGACGACCAGTGCGCGAAATGCCTTCATGCGCGGCGCGTCAGTGGCCCTTGGGGGCGTCGCCCTTGAAGACGTAGTGGGTGCTGCAGTAAGGGCAAGTCACTTCGCCGGTCTGCAGCACGTCAAGATACACACGCGGATGCAGGTTCCAGGCGACGGTGCCGGCAGGCGGGCAGTGCAGCGGCAGGTCGTGAGCGGTGACTTCGACGGTCTTGTTGTCGGCCATGGTTGTTTCCGGGAGTGGCGTGTTCTGTATCGGTGGATTGCCGGCGGGAGGCAGGGCCTGTTCCGGTTCGTTGCCAGCGCGCGGGCAGGCGGAAATTCTAGCCGATTTCGCCGGCGGGATGGCGCTAAAATACTGCCTTTGCAGACCCCGAGGCACCCCCATGATCTGGAAACCCCATGTCACCGTGGCCGCGATCATCGAGCGCGACGGCAAGTTCCTGCTGGTCGAGGAGGAAACCGACGAAGGCATCCGATTCAACCAGCCGGCCGGCCACCTGGAGTGCGAGGAGGCGTTGACCGACGCGGTCGTGCGCGAGGCGCTGGAAGAGACCGGCTATGCATTCCTGCCGCGCTTCCTGGTCGGCGTCTATAACTGGCGCCATCCGGACAAGGACATTACCTACCTTCGTTTTGCCTTCGGTGGCGAGATCACCGGTCACGATCCCGGGCGCCAGCTTGATGCCGGAATCATCGGCCCGCGCTGGCTGACGTTCGACGAAGTACGAGCCTGCGCAGGCCAGCATCGCAGCCCGTTGATCCTGCGCTGCATCGAGGATTGGCAGGCCGGCAAGCGCTATCCGCTGGAACTGATCACCCATTACGCATGATGGCTTGCTGGTTGCGCCTGTGTGTCGGCGCATGGATCGCCTTGGCCGCATTTTCAGTCGCCGCGGTGGAGCGTGTTTCCGTCTGCTTCAACTATGGCTGCCTGGCGCAGGCCGAGGTTGAATTCAGCGATGAGCAACTCGACGAAGTGGGGCAGTGGCTGGCGGCTGCCCGTAATTCGCTGGAGGAGCGAAGGATCATCGGCGAGGCGGTTGGCCGCTTGCTCGCCTGGGCCGGGCAGCAGTCGCCGATCGCCGCCGATCGGGGCGGCAACTATGCCGATGACGCGGTCTACGGCCGGATGGATTGCATCGATCATTCGACGACGACGACCCGCCTGTTGCAACTGATGGAGCGGCACGGCTGGCTGCGTTTCCATCGCGTGCTGGCGCCGGCCCTGCGTTCGCGCTTTCTGGTGTTTGAACACTATTCTGCGCAGATCGAGGAGATCTCGGTGAATTCTGCGGAAATCGATGGTGCGCTTTTCGTCGTGGATAGCTGGTTTTTTGACAATGGTCGGCCGGCGGCGGTGATGCCGTTGGCGGCGTGGCTGAATGGGGAGAGCCCGAATGTCGAGTGAAGGCAAGGGAAAAACGGTGGTCGTCGGTTTGTCCGGCGGTGTCGATTCGTCGGTGGCGGCGCTGTTGCTCAAGCAACAGGGCTGGAACGTCGTCGGCCTGTTCATGAAGAACTGGGAAGACGACGATGACGACGAATACTGCTCGTCGCGCCAGGACCTGATCGACGTGATGAGCGTCGCCGACACGATCGGCATCGATGTCGAGGTGGTGAATTTCGCCAAGGAGTATCGCGAGCGTGTCTTCTCCATTTTCCTCAAGGAATACCAGGCCGGCCGCACGCCGAACCCGGACGTGCTCTGTAATTCGGAGATCAAGTTCAAGGCCTTCCTCGACCACGCGCTGCAGATGGGCGCCGAGAAGATCGCCACCGGCCATTACGCCGGCGTGCGCGAGTTTAATGGTCGTTTCCAGCTCCTGAAGGCAGAGGATGGCACCAAGGACCAGAGCTATTTCCTGCACCGCCTGAACCAGGCGCAGTTGTCGAAGACGCTGTTTCCGCTGGCCGACATCTATAAGCGCGACGTGCGCAAGATGGCTGAAGATGCCGGCCTGCACGTGGCGGTCAAAAAGGACTCGACGGGCATCTGCTTCATCGGCGAGCGCCCGTTCAAGGAATTCCTGATGCGCTACCTGCCGCCGAAGAAGGGCGAAATCCGCTGTCTCGACGACGAACGCGTGCTCGGCGAACACGATGGCCTGACCTATCACACGCTCGGTCAGCGCAAGGGCCTGCAGATCGGTGGAGTGAAGGGCGGCAAGGGCGCCGACACCGGCGAGCACGAGGCGTGGTTCGTGGCCAGGAAAGACATGGCGCGCAACATCCTCTACGTCGTGCAGGGGCATGGTCATCCGGCGCTGCTTTCCGATGAATTGCGTGCCGACCAGCTCTCGTGGATTTCCGGCGAGGCCCCGCATACACACTGGGTCTATGGCGCCAAGACCCGTTACCGCCAGGCCGATGCGCCGTGCGAGATCGAGCGTGTCGATGCGGACGAGTGTCTGATCCGCTTTGCCAGCCCGCAATGGGCGGTGACGCCGGGGCAGTCTGTGGTGGTTTACGAGAGCCGCGTGTGTCTCGGCGGCGGCATCATTATCTGAATGCATCTCCGTCTTTGTCGTTCAGCGAATAACATGGCCATTCCTCCGTTGCCTGATTTCCGTTCCCCGGGTTTCCTGCGCCAGCACATCATCTGGATCATGGATTTCTACGCTGACCGGGCGATTGACCCGAGCGGCGGCATGTATCACTTCTTCCTCGACGACGGGACGGTCTACGACGCGCGCACGCGGCACCTGGTCAGCGCCACACGCTTCGTGATCACGCACGCCATGCTCTTCCAGCTGACCGGTGAAGAACGTTTCCGGAAAGGCGTGCGCCACGGCGTCGATTTCCTGCGCGGGGCATTTTTCGATCCGGCGACCGGAGGCTACGCCTGGCTGATCGACTGGCACGGGGGGCGTGCCACGGTGCTCGACGCTAACCGCCACTGTTATGGCATGGCTTTCGTCGTGCTGGCCTATGCGCATGCCCTGAAGAGCGGCATCGAGCAGGCACGCAGTTGGTTGGAGGAAGCCTTCGGCGTTGCCGAACAGCGCTTCTGGCAACCCGGTTTCGGCCTCTATGCGGACGAGGCGCAGTCGGACTGGACGCTCTCGCCATACCGCGGCCAGAACGCGAACATGCACGCCTGCGAGGCGATGATCTACGCGTACGCCGCGACCGGCGAGCGCCGCTACATCGAGCGCGCGGAGACGCTGGCGCACAACATCACGGTCCGGCAGGCCGCGCTGGCTGACGGCCTCGTCTGGGAGCACTACCACGCCGACTGGAGCGTCGACTGGGAGTACAACCGGCACGACAAGAGCAACATCTTCCGCCCGTGGGGTTTCCAGCCCGGGCATCAGACCGAATGGGCCAAGCTGCTGCTGCAACTCGACGCGTACTTGCCCGCCGACTGGCATCTGCCACGCGCCGAGGCGTTGTTCGACGCCGCGGTCAGCCACGCCTGGGATACGCAGCACGGCGGGGTGCATTACGGCTTTGCGCCCGACGGCAGTATCTGCGACGGCGACAAGTACCATTGGGTTCAGGCCGAATCGTTCGCCGCGGCGGGATTGCTGGCGCAGCGTACCGGCAAGGCCGCCTACTGGGGGTGGTACGACCGCATCTGGGACTACTGCTGGCGGCATTTTGTCGATCACGGGCAGGGCGCCTGGTTCCGTATCCTTGATCCGGGCAACCTTAACCACACGCGCGAGAAAAGCCCCGCAGGCAAGGTCGATTACCATGACATCGGGGCCTGCTTCGACGTGTTGCGCGCCAGGGGCGATCTGCCGGAAGGCCTGTGATGAGTGAATTCCCGCTTTTTGTCTCGTTTGGCGAGGCGCTGACCGACCTGATCCGGCGGGATTGCACGACATGGACGAGCGTTCCCGGCGGCGCGCCGTGGAATGTCGCGCGGGTGATGGCCTGCTTCGGCGTGTCGAGCGCGTTTGGCGGTGCAATCAGCCGGGATTGTTTCGGCGATGAGTTGTGGCAGTCAAGCGAAAGCGCCGGGCTCGACATGCGCTTTTTGCAACGTACCTCGCAATCGCCATTGCTCGCCATCGTCCATGAGACACACCCACCGAAGTATTTCTTCGTCGGCGATGACAGCGCCGATTTGCACTTCGACGTGGCTGCCCTGCCTTCAGGTTGGGAAAGTCGCGCGCGGTGGGCCAATTTCGGTTGCATCAGCCTGGCGCGACAGCCGCTTGCCGGACGGCTCGTTGAACTGGCAGAGCGGTTGCACGCAAAAGGCGTCCGCATCAGCTACGACCCCAATTTCCGCGCCGTGATGGATGAGGGCTACGATCCCGTCCTGAAGCGCATGATGGCCATCGCCGACCTCGTCAAGGTTTCCGAGGAAGACCTGCGCGGCCTCTTTCGCACGGCCGACGAGGAGGCCGGCTTCACCCGCCTGCGTGCCATGGCCCCGAATGTGCCGATTCTCTACACGCGGGGCGGCGAAGGCGCTGCGCTGTACGTTGGTGAGCGCACCTGGCGTGCCGTGCCACCGGACATCGAGGTGGTCGACACCGTCGGTGCCGGCGACTGCAGTCTGGCCGGGCTCCTGAGCAGCCTGTTGCACTTTCCGGACGCGGGCTGGGACGTTCACCTGCGCGCTTCGGTGGCGGCGGGAACAGGCGCCTGCCTCGCGGCCGGCGCGACACCGCCATCCGACGAACTGCGGGAGCGGCTGGCGGCCGGGACGCAGGTCAGCGCTGGGTGAACGACAGAAGGGCCGCTTTCGCGGCCCTTCATGTTCCTTCTGGCTTTGTCAGCCCTTTGGCACCGTCTCGGCAAACGCCGGCCGCTGCATCAGCTTGTCGTAAAGCCGGGCGAGGTTCGGGTGCGCGCCACGCCAGTCGATTTCCGGGAAGCGGAATGCCAGGTAGCCCAGCGCGCAACCTGTGGCGATGTCGGCCAGCGACAGGTGGTTGCCCATGCACCATGGGCTTTCGCCGAGTTCATTGGCCATGTACTCCAGGCCGCGGGTAATCTTGTCCTGCTGGCGGGTGATCCAGTCGGCGCTCCGTTGTCCTTCAGGGCGCTTCATTTCCAGGAAGATCAATGCGGCCGCATCGCAGATGCCATCGGCCAGGGCCTCCCAGCGTTTCACTTCCGTGCGCTCGCGGTTGGGGGCCGGCATCAGCTTGTTGTTCGGGGCGACGTTGTCGAGATATTCGCTGATCACCCGCGAATCGAAAAGCACCGTTTCGTCGTCCAGCGCCAGCACCGGAATCTTGCCGAGCGGGTTGATGTTGGGAACATTCGACTCCGGTGTCCAGGGGGAATCGATCTCGAATTCGCATTCGATCTTTTTCTCCGCCAGCACGACGCGCACCTTGCGGACGAAGGGGCTGGTAAGGGATCCGATAAGCTTCATGGGTGTCTTCGAAGGTGGCAGGGAAAGTAACTGTCGCTTCGGATTATATACCAACAGCGCGACGCGATTTTTTGGGGAGAAGGCCGGAAAAGGTAGAATACAGACCCTTTCAGGCTCCACGTTCTTACAGGTCAGATGCCATGTTGCTCGATACGCTCACTTCCCTTTCTCCACTCGACGGGCGCTACGCCGGCAAGGTCGACGCGCTGCGTGCCCAGTTCTCCGAATACGGATTGATCCGTCGTCGTCTCCAGGTCGAGATCGAATGGCTGAAGGCGCTGGCCGCCGAGCCGCATTTCGCCGAGATTCCCGCCTTTTCGCCGGCCACTGTGGCCGAACTGGACCGTCTGGTCGAGGGGTTCGGGCCGGAACAGGCTGCCGAGGTCAAGGAGATCGAGGCGGTCACCAACCATGACGTGAAGGCGCTCGAATACTGGATCAAGAAAAAACTCGCGGAGAACGCGGAGGTCATGCGCGTCTCCGAGTTCATTCACTTCGCCTGCACCTCGGAAGACATCAACAACCTGTCGCACGCCCTGATGCTCAAGGCGGCGCGCGACGAAGTCATGCTGCCGGCGCTGGACAAGGCGATCGCCCGTCTGCGCGATCTGGCGCACGAGCACGCGGCGCTGCCGATGATGTCGCGCACGCACGGCCAGCCGGCGACGCCGACGACACTGGGCAAGGAAATGGCCAACGTCGTCCACCGCCTGGAGCGTGGCCGCAAGGCAATTGCCGCTGTCAGCCTGTTGGGCAAGATCAACGGCGCGGTGGGTAACTACAATGCCCATCTGGCGGCGTATCCTGGCTACGACTGGGAGGGCTTCGCCAGGCGTTTCGTCGAATCGCTGGGCCTCGAATTCAATCCCTACACGATCCAGATCGAGCCGCACGATGCAATGGCCGAGTTGTTCGACGCCTTTGCACGCGTGAATACGGTCCTGATCGACCTCGACCGCGACGTGTGGGGCTACATCTCGCTGGGCTTCTTCAAGCAGAAGCTGAAGGCCGGCGAAGTGGGCTCATCCACCATGCCGCACAAGGTCAACCCGATTGACTTCGAGAACTCGGAGGGCAACCTCGGTCTGGCCAACGCCGTGTTGCGCCACCTCTCGGAAAAGCTGCCGATCTCGCGCTGGCAGCGCGACCTGACCGATTCGACCGTGCTGCGCAACATGGGCGTCGCGCTTGGCTACACGCTGCTCGCCTACGATTCGCTGCTGCGCGGCCTGAACAAGCTGGAAGCCAACGCCGACTGCCTGTGTACCGACCTCGACGCCAACTGGGAACTGCTCGCCGAGCCGATCCAGACGGTGATGCGCCGCTATGGCATTGCCAATCCGTACGAGAAGCTCAAGGAGCTGACTCGTGGCAACCGGATTTCGCGCGAGGGAATGCAGGAGTTCGTGAAAACGCTGGAACTCCCTGCCGCAGCGAAGGAGGAACTGCTCAAGCTGACGCCATGGGACTACACCGGCAAGGCGGCCGAACTGGCGAGCCGGATCTGAGGGGGCGGACCATGTCGCAATTTGCCGATAACCTGAAAAAACTGCCCGGAATTTCACATCTGGCGGCGATCAACCTGCTCGACGCCGAAGGCAATGTTGTCGCGGTGATCGAGAACAAGGCGGGCAGCCAGGGGTCGCTGGCCGTCTATAACCACCTTGCGCAGACCTATGGCGCCATAACGCCGGACGCCGCCCGCAAGGGACTGGAAATCTACGCCGAGCATACCGAAGATGCCCGCCAGCATCCTGGCAAGCATCCGAACATTGATCGGCTGATTGTCGTGGCCGAGGAGAAAAAAACGTTGCGCGTCAAGCACGTGTTCGCGGTCTGAAAAAAGTGGGCGGGATCGATGGCGAACTTCT
The DNA here is from genome assembly GCA_029289235.1 of Gammaproteobacteria bacterium. Classification (GTDB taxonomy): domain Bacteria; phylum Pseudomonadota; class Gammaproteobacteria; order Burkholderiales; family Rhodocyclaceae; genus Propionivibrio. The sequence goes on along the minus strand of JARFTZ010000056.1, from coordinate 80,182 downwards.
GATAACCATCGTTGACTAAGGGGTGTTGTACGGTCGGGGCAGTTTCTGCCCCGATTTTTGTTAACCGCCCGGTTAACGGTTAATCCGCTCTGTGGAGATGAATCATGAAGAAAACCCTCGCAACGCTCGTTCTCGTGAGTTTCGCCGGAGCCGCCATGGCGCAGCAGGCGCTGAAGCCCGAAGAGATGATCAAGTATCGCAAGGCCGCCATGAATTTCATGGGCTGGAACATGGGCAAGATCAAGGCCAATCTGGACGGGACGTTCAACGCTGAGCAGACCTTGGCCGCGGCCAACGCGATAGCCGCAACGGCGAATTCAGGATTGGGTGCGTTGCATGGACCGGGGTCGGACAAGGATGTCGGCGGGGAAAAGACCCGGCTGAAATCGGAGTATTTCCAGAATCAGGACAAGGTTCGGGAAGTGGCAATGAATTTCAACAAGGAAGCCAACGAACTCGCGAAAGTGGCGGCGGCGGGCGACAAGGCGGCGATCCAGGCGCAGTTCGGCAAGACCGGGGCATCCTGCAAGGCGTGCCACGACAATTTCCGCAACTGACGAAACGCATGGGGACGCCCGCGTTGCGCGGGCGTCTGTTCGTTCGGGGTGGCTACCAGGACGGCGTTTGTGTCTGCGGTGTTTCTGTCGCAGGGGGAGGTTCGGCAGGCTGAATCCACAGCCCCGATCCGGCATAAACCGCGGCGCCGGCCACGCTCAACGCGACGATCAGGGCGATGCTTCCGCCGCCCCGGATCGGAGCCGGCGCGTTTTTGGGTTCAACGGTTTTCCAGCCGTCGATCATCGGTTTGACCAGATTTTCTTTCTTGACGTGCGCGTAGAAGGCGATGGCGCCGACGTGCAGGGCGATCAGGGCGATCAGGACATTGATCGCCAGACGGTGGTAGCCCGTCAGCGTGTCGCTTGATTCCTTGCTCAGCAGTTCATGGAGCGGGCCACGAAAGGCAATGTCGTCGTTGGCGAACAGCCCGGTGCCGACCTGGATGCACAGGAATGCCAGCAACGCGAAGACCGACAGGGCGCCGAGCGGATTGTGGCCGATGCCGCGCCAGTGACCGCGCAGGTAAGCGGTGATCGTTGCCGGGGTGGGGAAAAAACTGCCGAACCGCGACGGAGTCGGACCGACGAAACCCCAAACAAGCCGGAAGGCGAGCAGGGCGAGTATGGCCAGACCGATCCGGCCATGCCAGACGATGGCGTTGCCGCCGATCTTGCCGGTGATCACCGCGGCAACCACGAGTCCCGCGAGCAGCCAGTGGAAAAGGCGGGTCGGCAGATCCCACAGCTTGATGCGGACGGGGGGGGTGTCTGTCATGTCATTCCTCCGGAAGAAAAACGGGCGCCAATCAGGCGCCCGTCAGTTACGTCCGGTAGGACATGGCCCGCGGGAATTCGTTCAGACGACGGCGCCGTCCTCGTTGGCACCTTCGATCTGCTTCTTCGGCTTGACGAAGTGTTCGCGCGAGACGCCGAGCCACATCACCAGCGGGCTGGCGACGAGGACCGACGAGTAGATGCCGAAGCAAATGCCGATGGTCAACGCCAGCGAGAAGTAATACAGCGTCTCGCCGCCGAAGATCAGCATCGACAGCACCATCACCTGCGTGCTGCCGTGGGTGATCACGGTGCGGGAGATGGTGCTGGTGATCGCATGATCGAGAATCTGCGGCGTGGTCAGCCCGCGCACCTTGCGGAAGGTCTCGCGGACGCGGTCGAAGACCACCACGGATTCGTTGACCGAGTAGCCGAGAACGGCGAGCACGGCGGCCAGTACCGAAAGTGAGAACTCCCATTGGAAGAAGGCGAAGAAGCCGAGGATGATGATCACGTCGTGCAGGTTGGCGACGATGGCTGATACCGAGAAGCGCCATTCGAAGCGCATTGCGAGGTAGATGACGATCCCGATGATCACCAGCAGCAGGGCCAGCGCTCCGTTTTCGGCGAGTTCCCTGCCGACTTGAGGGCCGACGAACTCGACACGGCGCAGACTGGCCCCCGGGGCTTCGGCGTCGAGCACGCCCATCACCGCCTCGCCGATCTTCGCCGAGTTCTGTTCAGCCTTGAGCGGCAGGCGGATCATTACGTCGCGGCTGGAGCCGAAGTTCTGTACGGTGATGTCGGTATAGCCAGCCTTGCCAAGACCTTCACGGATCTTTCCGAGATCGGTCGCCTGTGAATAGTTAACCTCGATCAGCGTGCCGCCGGTGAATTCGACCGAAAGATGCAGGCCGCGCGTTGCGAGAAAAAAGACTGCCAGCAGGAAGGTGATCAACGAGATGACGTTGAACACCAGCGCGTGGCGCATGAAGGGAATGTCTTTCTTGATGCGGAAAAATTCCATCTTTTTTTCCTTCTTTCCTTACTTCGGGACGGCGGTGTCGACGCCCGGTTTCCAGACCTGTCCGATCGACAGGGACTTGACCTTGCGACCGCCGTAAACGAGGTTGACCAGGGCGCGCGAGACGACCACGGCCGAGAACAGCGAGGTCAGGATGCCCAGGCAGTGCACCACGGCGAAGCCGCGCACCGGGCCGGAACCGAAGATCAGCAGCGCAATGCCGGCGATCAGTGTCGTGATGTTCGAGTCGAGAATCGTGTCGAAGGCACGGTCGTAGCCTGTGTGAATGGCCGTCTGCGGTGGGGCGCCGTTGCGTAGTTCGTCACGGATGCGCTCGTTGATAAGCACGTTGGCGTCGATGGCCATGCCCAGCGTGAGTGCGATCGCCGCGATGCCGGGCAGCGTCAGCGTCGCCTGGAGCATCGAGAGCAGGGCGACGAGGAACAACAGGTTGGCGGCCAGCGCGGTGACCGAGATCAGACCGAACAGCAGGTAGTAGGCGGTCATGAACACGGCAATCGTGGCAAAGCCCCAGATCGTCGAGTCGAAGCCTTTCTTGATGTTCTCGGCGCCGAGGCTCGGGCCGATGGTACGCTCCTCGACGATTTCCATCGGCGCAGCCAGTGAACCGGCGCGCAGCAGCAGGGCCGTGTCATTGGCTTCCACGGTGCTCATCGAGCCGGAAATCTGTACGCGACCACCACCGATCTCGGTGCGGATCACCGGCGCGGTGACGACTTCACCCTTGCCTTTCTCGATCAGCAGGATGGCCATCCGCTTGCCGACATTCTCGCGGGTGATGTCCTTGAAGATGCGCGAACCGGCCGAGTCGAGGCTCAGATGCACTGCCGGCTCCTGCGTCTGGTTGTCGAAGCCTGGTTGGGCGTCGGTCAGGCGGTCGCCGGTGAGCATCACCTGTTTCTTCACCAGCAACGGACGGCCGCCTCGCTCGATATAGAGCTCCGTACCGAACGGCACCTGACCGGCGAGCGCGGCTTCCAGCGATCCGGGCGTGTCATCGACCATGCGGATTTCCAGAGTGGCCGTGCGGCCGAGAATATCCTTGGCCTTGGCCGTATCCTGCACGCCGGGCAGCTGGACGACGATGCGGTCGGCGCCCTGCTGGGCGATGACCGGCTCCGCGACGCCGAGTTCGTTGATCCGGTTGTGCAGTGTGCCCATGTTCTGCTTGATCGCCGACTCCTGCAGCTTCAGGATCGCCGTCGGCTTCAGCGTGGCGATCAGGCGCAGGTCGCTGCCGTCGCCCTGTTCGACCAGCGCCAGATCCGGCTGATTGTCTTCGAGAACGATGCGCGCCTTGCCGCGCGTTTCCTCGTCGCGGAAGCGGATGCTGATGCGCTCGCCTTCGCGATTCACGCCGCCATGGCGGACCGACTTGTCGCGGAGCAGGCTGCGCAGGTCGGCGCTGACTGCGTCGAGGCGCTTGGTCAGCGCCCCCTTCATGTCGACCTGGAGCATGAAGTGCACGCCGCCGCGCAGGTCGAGGCCGAGGTACATCGGCAACGCGCCCATGTCGGTCAGCCACTTCGGCGAACTGGAGAGCAGGTTGAGGGCGACGACGTAGTGCGGGTCGGCGGGATCAGGGTTGAAGGCCTTCTCGAGCAGATCCTTGGCCTTGAGCTGCGTGTCCGTGTCCTTCAGGCGAACCTTGACGCCGTTGGCGTCGAGGAAGAGGCCGCTCGTTTCGACGCCGGCGGCTTTCAGCGTGCTTTCGGCAAGGTCGAGTGTCTTGGTGTCCACCTTGAGGGTGGCCTTGGCGCTGGAAACCTGGACGGCGGGAGATTCGCCGAAGAAGTTCGGCAGGGTGTAGATGAAACCGATCAGCAGCGCAACGACGACGGTAATGTATTTCCAGAGCGGGTAGCGATTCATTTTTCGGTGGGGGTAAAAAGTAAGGGGAAAAACAGAGCGGGGGCCCGTGAGCCCCCGCGTTCCCGGTCCTTACAGGTTTTTCAGCGTGCCCTTGGGCAGCACGACGGCGATGGAAGGCTTCTGCATCTGCACTTCGACGTTCGCGGCGATTTCGATCGTTACGTAGTCGTCGCCGACCTTGGTGATGCGGCCGGCCATGCCGCTGGCGGTGACGACCTCGTCACCCTTGCCCAGCGCTTCGAGCAGGGCCTTGTGTTCCTTGGCTTTCTTCTGTTGCGGGCGGATCATCAGGAAGTACAGCACGACGAACATCAGAATGATCGGCAGGAACTGCATTGCACTTTCCATGGGTCCTCCGGCGGCGGCTTGAGCGTAGGCGTTGCTGATCAGCACAGTAATCTCTCCTGGTTGGTTGATGGAACAACAGTCACAGTCTGTGTAACTGGGAATTTAACGGGGCATTGTATCACCGGGGTGGTCAGGCCGGCCCACGGGCGCGATCGGCATGGAACCGGGCGGCGTGGCCGGCCAGTTGTCCGGCCACGATCGCCTCGCGCAACTCGCGCATCAGTGTCTGGTAGTAGCGCAGGTTGTGGATGGTGTTCAGTTGCGCCCCGAGGATTTCGCCGACGCGGAACAGGTGGTGCAGATAGGCGCGGCTGAAATGGCGGCAGGTGTAGCAGTCACACGACTCGTCGAGCGGTTGCGTGTCGTTCTTGTAGCGGGCGTTGCGGATCTTGATGTCGCCGAAGCGGGTGAACAGGTGGCCGTTGCGCGCGTTGCGCGTCGGCATCACGCAATCGAACATGTCTACACCGGCCTGCACGCCGTGCACCAGATCCTCCGGCGTGCCGACGCCCATCAGGTAGCGCGGCTTGCCGGCGGGCAATTGGGGCGTGGTGTGGGCGAGGATGCGTGTCATGTCCTCCTTCGGTTCGCCGACCGAAAGGCCGCCGATGGCGAAGCCGTCGAAGCCGATTTTGGCGAGGGCGGTCAGCGACTCGTCGCGCAGGTCCTCGTACATGCCGCCCTGGACGATGCCGAAGAGGGCGTTGGTGTTGCCGAGGCGGTTGTGTTCATCGCGCGAACGTTGCGCCCAGCGCAGCGACAGGCGCATCGACTCGGCGGCCTGCGCGTGGCTGGCCGGGAAAGGGGTGCATTCGTCGAAGATCATCACGATGTCCGAGTTGAGCACGTGCTGGATGCGCATCGATTCCTCGGGGGTGAGGAACAATTTGTCGCCGTTGATCGGTGAAGAAAACTTGACGCCTTCCTCGGTGATCTTGCGCAGCGCGCCGAGCGAGAAGACCTGGAAACCGCCCGAGTCGGTCAGGATCGGCTTGTCCCAGCCCATCAGGCCGTGCAGGCCGCCGTGCGCGGCGACTACCTCCAGCCCCGGACGCAGCCAAAGGTGGAAGGTGTTGCCGAGGCAGATCTGCGCACCGATCTCGTCGAGGTCGCGCGGGGTCATCGCCTTGACCGTGCCGTAGGTGCCGACCGGCATGAACACCGGCGTCTCGACGACGCCGTGGGCCAGGGTCAGGCGGCCGCGGCGGGCGTTGCCGTCGGTGGTCAGGAGTTCAAACTGCATGGTCATCTCTTTCCAGAAGCATGGCGTCGCCGTAGCTGAAGAAACGGTAGCGTTGCGCCACGGCGTGGCGGTAGGCGGCGCGTATGGTAGCGCAACCGGCGAAAGCCGAGACGAGCATCAGCAGCGTCGACTTGGGCAGGTGGAAGTTGGTGATCAGCCGGTCGACCACCCGGAAGCGGTGGCCCGGCGTGATGAAGATGTCGGTTTCCGCCGGGCCGCACCGCAACTCGCCGCTCTGCGCCGCCGCTTCGAGCGCGCGCAGGCTGGTGGTGCCGACGGCGATGACGCGGCCGCCACGGGCGCGCGTGCGGGCAACGGCATCGACGGTGGCTTGCGGAATGTCGAAGCGCTCGGAATGCATGCGATGTTCGGCGACATTGTGCACCCGCACCGGCTGAAAGGTGCCGGCGCCGACGTGCAGCGTCAGCCAGGCGAGTTCCACGCCTTGCTCCCTCAGGGTGTTCAGCATCGCCTCATCGAAATGCAGGCCTGCGGTTGGCGCAGCGACGGCGCCGGTGTGGCGGGCGTAAACGGTCTGGTAGCGGGTTTCGTCTTCCACTTCCGCCGCGTGACTGATGTAGGGCGGCAGCGGCAGGCGGCCGTGTTCCTCGGTGAGCGCGTACAGGTCGCCGTCGCCTTCCAGTTCCAGGGCGAAGAACTCGGCCTGGGCGCCGGTGCGCCCGACGACGCGCAGCGAAAACGCGTTTTCCAGCACGATGCGGCTGCCCGGCTTGGGTGACTTGCTGGCGCGGATCTGGGCGACGGCATTCCGGCGATCGACGATGCGCTCGATCATCACCTCGATCTGCCCGCCGCTCTCCTTCTGTCCGAACAGGCGCGCCTTGATCACCTTCGTGTCGTTGAAGACGAGCAGGTCGCCGGCCTTGAGCCATTGCGGCAGGTCGGCGAATTGCCGGTCGAACAGCGCCTCGCCGTCGACGTGAAGCAGCCGGCTGGCCGTGCGTTCGGCGGCCGGGTGCTGGGCGATCAACTCGGGCGGAAGGTCAAAATCGAAATCGTCTAGGGTGAGCATGTCGAGAAAAAAGGTTGTCGGTTTGTCAGTCAGTTGTTTTGTCGGTTGCTTATGGTCTTGTGGGGCAAGGGTGAATCATGGATAATTCGCCCTCCTTCGGTTCGCCTCCCGCGAGCCACGGCCCCGATGGCGGAATCGGTAGACGCAGCGGATTCAAAATCCGCCGCCGCAAGGCGTGCCAGTTCGACTCTGGCTCGGGGCACCACGAAGACTTCCCTTCGTTCCTTCAGCATCGTTCGGGTCCGGCCCGCCGCCGAAAAGGCGCGATTCTATCGTTTGTGGCGTTCGCCGTCTCGCGTTTGCTTTCTCAAGGCCGGCTAACCAGCAAATCAAACACCACCCGGGCGAAGCCGGCCGCCTTCTTCGGGTCGGCCAGCAACTGCATCATCTGGTTCTGGTGGGCGGCGCCGCTGTCCATGATGGCGTCGTCGATGGCCTTGGAGAAATCGCCCAGCAACGCCTGCTCGGGCGCGTTGTTCGCGATCTGCTTCATCACCTTGTCGTTCTCGCCGATCTTGTCGCGGATGGTGTAGGCGTAGTTCACCATGTCCTTGTCGGTCAGCTGGTCGGCGACGAAGATCTCGTTCAGGCGGCGGATGATCTGCGAGAGGAAATCCTCCTTCTTGTCGCCGGGTTTCGCTGTGCCCAGGCCTTCGCCCGGCTCCAGCTGGTATTCGGCGCTGTTCTGCTCGAGCTTCAGGTCCTGCTGGCGGATTTTCGCCACGCGGTAGTGGCTGAGCACCACGTTGCCGAGGTCGATTTCGTCTTCTTCGAGCAACTCCTCGCGCAGCATCGGCCGCAGGTTGCGGGCATAGAGACTGAGCTTTTCCAGGTCGGTGTCGTCGTAGTCGACAATCTGCGACATGAATTCATAGAAGCGCACGAAGGTGCCCAGATCCTTCTTGAAGATTTCCAGCGCGTCCTTTTCCTTCTTGCATTCCTTCAGGCAATTCTCGGCGTTGGCGATCAGCACCGCGTCGCCGGTCTTCTTCGTGCGCTCGAACATCGCCCTGGCCTGCTTGAACGCTGCCACGGCGGACTTGTAGCGCTGCTGCCAGCGCTGCACCGCCGGCTTGCAGATGTTGGCGATGGCCGCGCTGCTCTTGTTCTTCACATAGAAGGCGACGCAGAACTGTTCCACCTCCGGCCAGGTGAAGATGCCCGCCGCCCGCAGCTTGTCGTGCAGGGTAAAGATCAGGTTCGGGTCGGAGACATCGGCCAGCTCCGCCGTCTGGTAATAAGGCTGGAACGCCTCAAGGATGTCGTCCGGCTCGTTGAAGAAATCGAGCACGAAGGTACCCGTCTCGGCCTTGTTCGGATAGGTGCGGTTGAGGCGCGACAGCGTCTGCACGCATTCCATCCCGGCCAGCTTCTTGTCCACGTACATCGCGCACAGCTTGGGTTGGTCGAAGCCGGTCTGGAACTTGTTGGCGACGATCATCACCTGATAGTCGTCCGAATCGAAGGCCTTGCGCAGGTCGCGGCCCTTCAGCCCGGGATTCATGCTGGTCTCGGTGAATTTGCGGCCGATCAGGTCCGCCGCATTCGGGTCTTTCTCGCCGAACTGCACCTCGCCGGAAAACGCGACCATCGCGTGGATCTTCTGATAGCCCTTGCCGGCGATGTACTTGTCGAAACACTGCTTGTAGCGCACCGCCTCCTTGCGCGAGCTGGTCACCACCATCGCCTTGGCCTGGCCGTTGAGCAGGCCCAGCACGTTGTTGCGGAAGTGTTCGACGATCACCATCACCTTCTGCGCGATGTTGTGATCGTGCAGGCGCACCCACTGGTTGAGCCGCACCCGCGCGCGTTTGCTCTCGACTTCCTGGTCGGCTTCCTGAATCTTCAGCGCCAGCTTGTAGGCCACCTTGTAGTTCGTGTAGTTCTTCAGCACATCGAGAATGAAACCCTCCTCGATGGCCTGACGCATGCTGTAAACGTGAAACGCCGCCGGCTTGTTGTTCTTCGAGGGCTCCTCGGCAGGATTGGGGCGGCGGCCGAACAGTTCCAGCGTCTTCGGTTTGGGCGTGGCGGTGAAGGCGAAAAAGCTCAGGTTGCCGGAGGCCGGGCGCGCGGCGACCGTCGCCGCGATGATCTCCTCGCTGTCCGGCGCTTCGTCCTCATCCCCGTTGCCAGCCTCCTTCATCAGCACTTCCTTCATCTGCCGCGCCGTCAGGCCGCTCTGCGAGGAATGCGCCTCGTCGGCGATGATCGCGTAGCAGCGCGCCTTGAGGCTGACGCTGTCTTCAATCGCCTTGAGCACGAAGGGAAAGGTCTGGATGGTGACGATGATGATCGGCTGTGCGTTCTCCAGCGCGCTTGCCAGTTTCTCGGACTTCGAGCCGTCGCCTTCCTTGTTGTTGATGCGCCCGACCACGCCGTCGGTGTGCTCGAACTGGGTGATCGTGTCCTGCAGCTGCGCATCGAGCACCGTGCGGTCGGTGACGACGATCACCGAATGGAACTGCTTGCTGCCGTCGGCCTTGTAGAGCGACGACAACTGGTGCGCCACCCAGGCAATCGAATTCGACTTGCCCGAACCGGCGCTGTGCTGGATCAGGTACTTCTGTCCCGGCCCCTCGCACCGGGCGGCGTCGAGAAGCTTGCCGACCACGTCCCACTGGTGATAGCGCGGGAAGATCAGGCTCTCCTTCCTGTACTTGCGGCCTTCCCAGTCTTCCTTGTCCTCGATCTGCAGATGCACGAAGCGGGCGAGGATGGCGAGCAGGTTGTCCGGCCGCAGCACCTCGTTCCACAGGTAATCGGTGGCATAGCGGTTCACGTCCGCCGGCACATCGTTGCCGGCACCGCCGTCGGCCGTGCCCTTGTTGAAGGGCAGGAAAACCGTGTGCTCGCCGTCCAGCCGCGTCGCCATGTGCACCTCGTACTGGCTCACCGCAAAATGCACCAGCGCGCCGCGCTTGAAGGCGAGCAGCGGCTCCGCCTTCTTCGCCAGCGGATCGACCGGCAGACGCGTCGTCTTGTACTGGCGGAGGGCGCGTTCGACTGATTGCTTGAACTCCGATTTCAGCTCCAGCGTCGCCACCGGCAGGCCATTGACGAAGAGCACCAGGTCGATGCGCCAGGCCTTGGCCTTGGCGCCCGTCTCCGCAAGTTGCGCCGCCGACGCCCACGGGCTATAGACCAGCTCCGGCACCACGCGCAGGCGATTCTTCGCATAGCGCGCCAGCGTGTCCGGATTCAGCTCGTGCTCGGGCCTGAACTGGCACAGCGACAGGCGCGCATTGCGGTCGCGCAGCTCGTGGCGCAACACGCCCAGCGTGCCGAAGCGGCGACTGTCGGCGTTGGTCGCGTTCGGATCGGCCTTGGCCAGCTGGCCGGCGACCAGATCGAGGAACTTCTGCGCGCTGTCCTTCGGATGGTTGGCGCAGAAACGCTGCCACTGCGCCGGCTGCGTTTCCTGAACGAAGGCCAGCACGTCCTCGGAGTAAAGAGCAAGTGCTTGGTTGTACCCCTTCTGGGTACCGAGCAGCCAGCCGTGCGCCTGCAATTGCCGGAGGATGTCGTCCTGGAAGATGCGTTCGCTGGCTTGGTCGGTCATGGCTGGGTTTGGGTCGGTGGGCGGGTGGAAGGAAGATCAGGCAGCGGCGGGCTGCCAGTCGCGGACGTCGATCTTGCCGGTGACGGCGGCGGAAATCAGGGCGGTGCGGCGTTCTTGGAGCCAGGAGATTTGCAGCTCGGCCTTATCAATCAGGCCGTTGAACTTGATTTTTCTCCCCTCGATAAAATCGGATATTTCCTTGCGCTCCAATGCCGACAGAGGGAACGCTATTTTTAGGTTATTGAGATTTTCTGCCGTTAGCTTCGGCTGAGCAGAACCGCTGACCAACGGGTTAATGTCGATATGTTCAATCGCTTCAGCCCAGAAATCCACTAAATCATCTTCCGCTTTCAATATGTGAGCGTGATTATTGACCCAGTATTTTCCGGTCGCAGAAAAAGCCAACGGCGTACTTCGATTGACCAAATTTGCACCATCCTCACCAACCAAGACAGTCGGCTCGTCGAAAATGTAGTCGTCGATGTAATCAATGACACCTGAAGCACCGTAGTATCGATACTCGCCTTGTCGAGTGCTGCGCTCTTCTCCACTCAAAGGAATACGACGATTATCAAGACTCTTTAATGGGTATTTAAGAGCGCAGATTTTCCAATGCGCCGGCACTTCACCCAGCCATTCCACCCCGGAATCCTTCATCGGGGCGTCGGGGTTGAGGCCTTTGGTCACGGCATGGCTGATGACCGCTTGGCGCTTTTCCTTGAGCAGTTCGATCAGTCGCTGCTGCTTCTCGATCAGCGCGTCGATCTTCGCGGTTTCGTGGTCGAGGAAATCGATGATCTTTTTCTGTTCTTCTTTTTCGGGAAGCAACAGCTCGATTTTCTTGAATTCGTCGGGGTCCAAATCCCATTGATTGACCCGGATGCCCTTCGATTGCCGCAGGTATTGCGCGACGTAAATCGGGTGGCGCAGAAGGTAGTGAATGTATTTTGGGATCGCCAAATCGAACATCCGGGCATTCGGCTGATAGACAAAATAGGCCGGACTGACGATCCCTTCGTGCTCCGAAATCGCAATTGATCCCTGCCACGCCTTCATTTTGTTCATGACCAAGTTGTTTGGCTCGACCAATTGGTAGGCAGTCAAATCCTCTGAGGGTTTGTTGTTGTTATCGTCTCGGCTCGAGGTCGGCACAACGCCGTGATCTCTGTACACCGACAGAAGCTCCTTGTCGGCGTAATTGGTTCTCTTCGTGCGCACATACAGGCGCCCTACGGGTATGGTGGCCCAATGAACCGGAGCTTCCCCCAACCACTCCACCCCGGAATCCCGATATGCCGGATAAGCCTTGTACCGACTCATTCCACTTCCCCTGCGCCCAGATTGGCCAGATAGAACTCGTGCAGCTTCGCCTGCAGCAGTTTCTTGTCCGGCAGCTGGGTCTGGTATTGCGCGACCAGGGCCGGCGACAGGCTGCGGCTGAGGGCGTATTCGACCACTTCGTCGTCCTTGCTGGCGCAGAGCAGCAGGCCGATGGTCGGGTTTTCGTGGGGCTTCTTGTGGTCGCGGTCGAGGGCTTCGAGGTAGAAATTGAGCTTGCCAAGGTGTTCCGGTTCAAAGCGGTCGACCTTCAACTCGATGGCGACCAGGCAGTTGAGTCCGCGATGGAAGAAGAGCAGGTCGAGGGCGAAATCCTGCCCGCCCACCTGCAGCGGAAACTCGGAACCGACAAAGCAGAAGTCTCGCCCCAACTCGGTCAGGAAACGCCGCAGATGCTGCATCAGGGCTCGATGCAGGTCGGCTTCCGCGTGTTCCTGTGGCAAACCGAGGAACTCCAGGTAGTAGCTGTCCTTGAAATGGTTGCCCACTTGCGGTTGCGCCTCTCGCAGCGCCTTGGCCATCTTGACGGGCTCAGTGATCGTCCGCGCGAAGAGCTGGTTGTCCATCTGTCGGGCGACTTCTCGCACGGACCAGCGCTGTTCAGTGGCGGTGCGCAAGTAGAACTCCCTCTCTTCCGGGTACTTGGAGCGGGTCAGAACATGCAGGTGAGCCGACCAGGGCAATTCTCTCAACAGCGTTGAGAGAATTGGCGTTTCGCGATAAGCCTCGTAAAACTGCCGCATGCGCCAGATGTTCTTGGCCGAAAATCCGCGCAAACCGGGCTGTTGTTGCTGGATGTAGTCGGCCAGCGCTTCCACCGTGCCTTTGCCCCAAGCATCCGTGGAAAGTTTCTGGCTGACGTATTCGCCGACGGCCCAGTACAGATCAATCAACTCGGTGTTAACGGCACGGCTGGCGCGCTGCCTGGCCGACTCGATGAGCTGAACGACGGCCATGAAGTCATGATCGGGGCGGATGAGATTACTCATGAATGCACCTCGCGCAACAGGTCCATGATCTCCTTGCTCACCGCGTCGAGGTCGGCGTCGATCTCTTCCAGCGGGCGCGGCGGCTGGTATTGGTAGAAGTGGCGGTTGAAGGGGATTTCGTAGCCGACGATGCCGATTTCGCCGTCCCTGGCATCGCGCTTGCCGGCGTCGATCCAGGCGTCCGGCACGTGCGGCTGCACTTCCTTGAGGAAATAGGCTTCGATGACGTCGTCCACCGGGCGGCTCGGGTCGAGGGCGATGTTCTCGAAGTCGCGCAGGTCGCCGTCGGCCTGGTATTCGACGATGTTCTGGCCGACGGGGAACAGGCCGTAGAGCCGCGCCGGTTTGCCCTTGTGCAGTTTCTTGATGACTTTCTCGGCGGCCGGGTTCTTCCAGCTGACGGCATCGGCGAGCTGCTTTTTCTCCCTGGTGTCGAGGCTGATGCCGGCTTCCTGGCAGGCGGCCTTGAGCGCGTCGTCCCAGGTGTTGAAGTCGTCGCACTGCGCCGTGCCGATCGCCTGTTGCAGTTGCCGGGCCTTGTGCAGGAGGCGCTGCTGGCTGAGCCAGGTTTCGGCGTCGAGCAGGTCCTTGATCTGCTTTTCCTTGAGTTCGGCGAAGTGGCGCTTGCAGTGGGCGCGGATCGCTTCGGCGTGCTCGGCGAGCCGGCCGTAGTTTTCGCCGTCGGCTTCATCGTTCCAGTGGTCGCAACCATATTCGGCGTAGATCCACTGCGCGGCGGCGTTGAGCGCGCCGGTCGGGAAGCGCAGCGGGGCGATGCGTTCGTCGCTGAACTGCCAGGAGAGGCGCAGCGGGCGTTCGACGGTGATGCGGCGGTAGCCGAATTCGTGCGTCCGGAAAATCTTGCTGGCGAAGGTCTTGGGGGCTTCGGTTTTTGCGGATGTTGCTTGCCGGCCGCGGTTGCTCTTCTGCTCGGCGGGCTTGTCGAGTTCGCGCGCGTCGACGACTTCGAAGTTGCCGAAGCAGCGGGTGATGGTGGCGATGTCGGCCTCATCCATCACGTTGCGCTTGCTGCCGAGCGACTTGCGCATCTTGCCGCAGAGGTTGACGCCGTTGATGAGCTGTACCTTGCCCTTGCGCTCGGCGGTTTTCTTGTTGGTCAGCACCCAGACGTAGGTGGCGATGCCGGTGTTGTAGAACATGTCGGTGGGCAACGCGACGATGGCTTCGAGCAGGTCGGCTTCCAGGATGTGGCGGCGGATTTCCGATTCACCGGAACCGGCGCCGCCGGTAAACAGTGGCGAGCCGTTGAGGATGATGCCGATGCGCGAGCCGCTATCCCCGCCCTGGCCGTCCTTCGGGTCGCGCAATTTGCTGAGCAGGTGCAGCAGGAAGAGCAGCGAGCCGTCGGAAACACGCGGCAGGCCGGGGCCGAAGCGGCCGTCGTAGCCCTTGAGCGTGTGCTCGTCGACGATGGCGCCTTCGATCTTCTTCCAGTCCACGCCGAAGGGCGGGTTGGAGAGCATGTAGTCGAACTTGCTGGCGTAGAGGTGATCGTTGGAGAGGGTGTTGCCGAGCTTGATCTGGCTGACGTCCTGGCCCTTGATCAGCATGTCGGCCTTGCAGATGGCGTAGCTCTCCGGGTTGAGCTCCTGGCCGAAGGCGCGGATCACGGTCTGCGGGTTGAGTTCGTGTACGTATTCCATGCCGGCGGAGAGGAAACCGCCCGTGCCGGCGGTGGGGTCGTAGATGGTGCGGATGATGCCGGGCTGGGTCAGCGCCTCGTCGTCTTCCATGAACACCAATGAGGTGGTGAGGCGGACGATGTCGCGCGGGGTGAAGTGCTCGCCGGCGGTGTCATTCGAGCTTTCGGCAAAGCGCCGGATCAGCTCCTCGAAGACCAGGCCCATCTCGTAGTTGGAAACGGCCTTGAGGCTGAGGTCGGTGGCCTTGACCTTCTGCACGACCTTGTAGAGGAGGTTGGCGTCGTTGAGCAGGCCGATGAATTCGGCGAACTTGAAGTGATCGAAAATCTCGCGCGCATCCCTGGAGAAACACTGGATGTAACGTTCGAGGTTGGCCTTGATGCCGGCTTCGCCCAGACTGGCGAGGTCCATCGGCGAGGTGTTGAAGAACGAGAGTCCGCCGGTGGCGCGCAGCAACAGTTTTTCCTGCGCTTCTTCCGGCAGCTTCATCGCTTCGACCACCGGAACCTGCTTGAGGACGGCGTCCTTGCTGGCGGCGAGCACGCATTCGAGACGGCGCAGCAGGGTAAAGGGCAGGATGATGCGGCCGTACTGGCTTTGCCGGAAGTCGCCGCGCAGCAGATCAGCGAGCGACCAGATGTAGGCGGCGAGGTTGTTGGTTTCCTGGGTCATTGTTGTTTTTGTCGGCTGAAACGGGGAGGGGCAATTTTACGCTGTGGTTTCTGTTGGCGTACGGGTGCGCAAAGAGTGTGACTTTCTGCACATGGGGAGAGCGGTGTTCTGCGCTATAAGGATTTATTACTAAAGTCATACATCCGGCGCGCGGCCCGAACCTCGGGGCGGCGACGTCGGACCGGAGGCCGTCCATGCACTGGCGCAATGAATACTCGCTGGGAATCGTTGAACTCGATGACCAGCACAAGCAGCTGATCGGCCACTTCGGGGCCATCGAGGAGGCCATCCGGCAGGGCCAGAGCTGGTCGTCGATCTATTTCCTGGTCGCCGAACTGAGGGATTTTGCGCGCTTCCATTTCACCTGCGAAGAAGCGCTCATGCGCCTGTTCGATTTCCCGGATCTCCGTTTGCATACCGCGGAGCACGCGCATTTCTTCAAGGTGCTCGCCGAAATCGAGAAGAATTCGATCAACAAGGCGATCGAAAGGGAGCTGGTCGAGTTTCTCCGTGTCTGGATGACCAAACATATCGTCGGTTCCGACCGCGGTTTCGCCCAGCATGTTCTTTCCGGAGCCGCGGTGGTGTGCTCCTGACTGATTCCTGACTGCGGGCCGTTCGGGAGTAAACTCCGCCGCTTCGAAGATCGATCGTCTGGAGGGAGCATGGAATTTCTGACCTGTGTGGTGGCTGCGGAGGAGGATGAATATCCCGAGGTTGCCGTATCGGGTGCGCCGTTGAAGCAATGGAGCGGTTTCGAGGCGCCTGGTCTGGATACGACGCGGATCGCCGCCTTGCATTCGCTGCTGACCGGCGACTCGCTGCATGAGGCGCTTGATCGCTATGAGCCGGTGTTCGTGGCCGAAGGCGAGGATGAAACGCTGCTCCTGCGCATCGACCCCGAATTGTTCGACGCCCTGGCGACGCTCGATGACGAAGCGCTGGAAGACCTGGCCGGGGAACTGGCGGCGAACGAGCTGTACGAGGACGAGGGCGTGGATCCCGAGGAGGTTCTGGCGTACCTCACGGCAATGGTCGAACTGGCGCAACTCGCCGAGTCGCAGGATCAGACGCTGTTCGTCTGGATCAAGTTGCTGCAGGATTGAGAGTCGGTGACGAAAACCTTTACGTCCACCGCAAAGGCGCAAAGGCGCAAAGGTTTCGCAAAGAAGAACGAATGAAACAGAGGAATTTCTTTGCGTGTTCTTTGCCTCTTTGCGCCTTTGCGGTGGATTTTCGGACGTTTCACAGGCGCTGAGCGTTTCCGAATCGCTCCGATCAGCCGATCTTGAAGGCGATGCGGATGCCGGTGATCAGCATCTGCACGGCGATCGCGGTCAGGATCAGGCCCATCAGGCGTTCCAGCGCTTCCATGCCGGCCTTGCCGAAGAGGCGGGAAAACCAGCCGGAGGCAAGCAGCAGCGCGGCGTTGATCAGGCAGGCAAGGACGACGGCGCCGACCCACAGCAGCGTCTCGCCGTTGGAATGGCGCGAGGCGAGCAGCACGGTCGCCAGCGCCGAGGGGCCGGCAATCATCGGGATGGCCAGCGGCACGATCAGCGGTTCGGTGGCGGTTTCGTGCTCGGCCGCCGTGTGCTTGGGCGGCGGGAAGGCCATGCGCAAGGCGATCAGCAGGAGGATCACGCCGCCGGCGATTTCCAGTGCCGGGTCGCTCAGGCGCATGGCGTAAAGCAGCCAGTCGCCGACGAACAGGAACCCGACCAGCACCAGCGTGGCGATCGCGCATTCGCGCAGGATGATGCGCGGCCGGCGCGCTTCCGGCGTGTTGCGCAGCAGCGAGAGCACGAAAGGCATGTTGCCGAGCGGGTCGAGCACGAGGAGCAGCAGGAAGACCGAGGAAAAGAGTTCGCCGTTCATTGTTGTCATTGTTGCGTGTCTGTCGAGATGATTGCCCGGCCGAGCCGGACGGCCCCCCGGAAAATAGCAAATATCCGGGGGTGTCGCCTTGCATTCGCGAAATATTTGCGCGGTTCCTGTAAGAATTCGCCTGCTTGTGCGTCTAATGGGTAAAACCTTTCAGGAGAAGAGGCATGCGCGACACGTTCCCGCTGTTGGTCAAGACCGACTTCCCGCCGATCCGGCGCGGCAAACTGGAAACCCTGCAGGCCAATCTCGGCTATCGCTGCAACCAGTCGTGCTTTCATTGCCACGTGGCGGCCAGTCCGAAGCGCACCGAAGAAATGAGTCGGGAAACCATGGAGGTATTGCTGGACTTCGCGCGTCGGCAAGCGATCCAGACGCTTGATCTGACCGGTGGCGCGCCGGAGATGAACCCGCATTTCCGCTGGCTGGTCGGCGAAGCCCGGGCGATGGGGCTGCGCGTGATCGACCGCTGCAACCTGACCATCCTCAACGAACCGGGCTACGAGACGCTGGCGGTGTTCCTCGCCGACAACGCGGTCGAGATCACCGCCTCGCTGCCCTGCTATCTGGAAGAGAACTTCAACAAGCAGCGCGGCGACGGCGTTTTCCAGTCCAGCCTCGATGGGTTGCGCCAGCTCAACGACCTGGGCTATGGCCTGCCGGACAGCGGGCGGGTGCTCAACCTCGTCTACAACCCGCTCGGGCCATCCCTGCCGCCCGACCAGGTGCGGCTGGAGCAGTCCTACAAGGAACAGCTGGCGACGCGCTACGGCATCGTCTTCAACCACCTTTTCGCGCTGACCAACATGCCCATCCAGCGCTTCGGCAGCCAGCTCATCTCGCGCAACGAGTTCCACCCGTACATGGCGCTGCTCAAGGGGGCTTATCGCGCCGAGAACCTGGATGGCGTGATGTGCCGCAGCCTGATTTCCGTCAGCTGGCAGGGCTATGTGTTCGACTGCGATTTCAACCAGATGCTCGGCTTGCATCCGGGCGGAGCGGAAGCGCGGCCGGTGCATCTTTCCGAGTTGCTGGAGACGGATTTCGCGGGCCGGCCGATCCGCGTGGCCGATCATTGTTACGGCTGCACCGCAGGGCAGGGCAGCAGTTGTGGCGGGGCGCTGGGGTCGGAAAAAGCATCGGAACCGGCTGCGGCTTCGTGAAAGGAGAATGCAAATGCACGGTTTTTTTCGATTCCTGACCGCACTGGCCAGTTCGCTTTTCTTCTCTTCCGCGTTTGCATCCGAGCCGCCACTCAAGTTCGGCGTTGGCCTCTTCCAACCGGACAAGGACAAGAACGATGCGACCTACCGCCCGCTGGCCGATTACCTCACCGCCCGGCTGAACCGGCCGGTGCAGTTGCGCACCGTCGATAGCTGGGAGGGACTCGCCAAGTCGCTGGCCAACGGCGAGACGGACATCGCCCTGCTCGGGCCATGGGGCTACGTGCTGGCCAACCACCAGTCCGGCGCGCAGGTCATCTCCACCATCCTCTACGACGGCAAGCCGGAGTATTTCGCGATCATGGTGACTCACCCCGATTCGGGCATCCGTTTGCCAGCGGATCTGAAGGGGCGGACCTTCGCCTTCGGCGACAAGGGCTCCACCTCGGGTTACCTGATTCCGCTGCACTACCTGATGACCCAGGGCATTACGCCGGAAACGTATTTCGCGAGGGTGGTGCACACCTCGCATCAGGCGATTCAGACCCAGGTGACGCAAGGCGTGCTCGATGCCGGCGCTGATTACAACCGCAACCGCAACGCGATGATCGAACAGGGGCTGATCAAGGCTGAACGCTCGAAGATCATCTGGCAGTCCGAGCCGTTGCCGAACGACGCATTCGCCGTGAGCAAGGCGCTTGCCGCCGACACGGCGCTGGTCGCGAAGCTGCAGGGGGCGCTGGGCGACGTGGGGAACGTGCTGAAGACCCAGCCCAAACTGCTGCCGCCGCACTACACCGGCTTCGTCAGCAGCGACAACGCGTTCTATAAGCCGATCCGCGACGCCGGCCTGGCGACCGGAAAACTCTCGGTGCAGTGATGGCCGCACGCCGCCTCCCCGGCGTTTCCGGACGGCTGGGCTTCCTCGGGCTGACGCTGGCCTACGCGCTGCTGGTGGCGGTCTGTCTCGGCTCGCTGGCGCAGGAAGACGAGTTGTCGCTGGGGCGCAATCCGTGGGCCAATCTGGTCAAGACGGCGGGCGAATTCGCCCGGCCGAGCTTTCTCGACGTGTGGTTCGGCGAAACGCAGCTCGAATACCGCAGCGACGATGGTCGCGTGCTTCGCATCGAGAACCGCCGGCAGGCCGAGGCCGATTACCTGGCCGGCCTCGGCCGCGCCACGTGGACGACCGTGCGCATCGCCACCCTTGGCTCCCTGCTCGGCGCCTTGCTGGCCTTGCCGCTGGCCGTACTGACGGCGCGCAACCTGGCCGCGCCGAAGCCGCTGGCCTGGCTGGCCAAGGGGATTCTCGACGTGACGCGCTCGATCCATACACTGGTGTTCGGCCTGGTGCTGGTCGGCATCGTCGGCCTCGGTTCGACGGCCGGCATCCTGGCCATCGCCCTGCATTCCTCGGGGACCTACGGCAAGCTCTTTGCGGAAGCGATCGAAACGCTGGACATGGCCGCCGTCGATGCCGTGCGCAGCGTCGGCGCCGGGCCGGTGCAGGTGTTCTTCAACGCCATCTGGCCGTCGGTCCTGCCGCAGTTCGTGTCGAGCCACCTCTACGTCTGGGAATTCAACATCCGCGATTCGACCATCCTCGGCCTCATCGGCGCGGGCGGGCTGGGCCTGCTGATTACCGAATCGGTCGCGCTGTTCCAGTGGGGCCGGCTGGCGACGGTGCTGATTGTCATCGTTGCCCTGGTCTCCGCCTTCGACGCGCTCAGCCGGCGCATCCGTGAGGCGCTGCTATGACGATCCCGAGCATCGTCCTCGATGGCGTCGTCTGCATGGCGGGTGGCCGGGCCGTGCTGGAAATTCCGCAATTGAACCTTGCACAGGGCGAGCGCGTGGCCGTTGTCGGGCACAACGGGGCCGGCAAATCGACGCTTCTGCGCCTGCTGACCGGCTTCATGGCGCCAAAGCACGGACAGGTGCAGGTGCTCGGCCGCCAACTGGTCCACCCGGTACCGGCCGAAACATTGCGCGCCTTGCGCCGGGAGGTCGGGCAGGTGTTGCAGGGGCTGCATCTGGTGGGCCGGCTGTCGGTGCTGGAGAACGTGCTGATCGGCGCGCTCGGACGTGTTCCCGGCTGGCGTGGCTGGACGCGTTGCTTCCCCGCCGGCGAGATCGTTCGGGCGGAGGCGGCGCTGCAGTCCGTCGGCCTGCTGGCGCTGGCCGGCACGCGGGCCGACCGGTTGTCGGGAGGAGAGCGCCAGAAGGCGGCGATTGCCCGCCTGCTCGTGCAGGCGCCGTCCCTGATCCTGGCCGACGAACCGACGGCCGCGCTCGATCCGTCGGCGGCGGCGGAAGTCTGCCGGCTGCTCGTCCAGGCCGCCGCCGGGAAGACATTGATTACCGTGGTGCATAACCCCTCGCTGTTGCCGCTGCTCGCCGAACGCGTGATCGGCCTGAAGCAGGGGCGGATCGCCTTCGACCTGCCGGTCGGCGAAGTCGACGACACGACGCTGATGCGGCTGTATCGCCCGGAAGACTCTCCACAAAAGGCGTTCTGGGAAGTTCCATCGGCTTCGAAAGTGCTCGCCGCAATCGGGAGCAAGCCGTGAGCGAGACATCAGGCCGCGCCGGTCGAGCCTGTCCGCTGCGCTATCGCTACGGCGCCGCGGCGATTGGCCAGGCCCCGA
The DNA here is from genome assembly GCA_029289235.1 of Gammaproteobacteria bacterium. Lineage (GTDB taxonomy): Bacteria > Pseudomonadota > Gammaproteobacteria > Burkholderiales > Rhodocyclaceae > Propionivibrio. Next base: position 59,390 of record JARFTZ010000056.1, on the reverse strand, counting down.
TACAAGAGGCCCGTACGCTCTACGTGATCGGGGGACTGTACGGCAACCTGCCGGCGCTGGACGCCATCGAGGCGCTGGCGGCGGCCGAGGACGGCCCGGTGACGCTGTGCTTCAACGGCGATTTCAACTGGTTCAATGTCGATCCGGCCGGATTTTCCGAAATCAACGAACGGGTGCTGCGCCATTCGGCGACGCTCGGTAATGTCGAAGCTGAATTGTTTTCAGGGGAAGAGAGTGCCGGGTGCGGCTGTGCGTATCCGGAGGACGTTGGCGATGCCTTCGTCGAGCGCTCGAACCGCATCCATGCGCGGCTGAAGGTGACGGCAGCGCGTTTCCCGGACGTTCTTCAGCGTTTGAGTGCCTTGCCCATGGTCGCGCGCTTTCGCGTCGGCGGCTGCCGTGTTGGCGTGGTGCATGGCGATGCCGACTCGCTCGCCGGCTGGCGTTTCGACGCCAAGGCGTTGGACGCGTCAGAGAACGGCATCTGGCTGAAGGAGGCGTTTCACGACGCTCAGGTCGACGTGTTCGCCAGCAGCCACACCTGTTTGCCGGCGCTGCGGCGCTTTGCAAACGGCAGGGTCATCAATAATGGCGCCTCCGGTCTACCGAACTTTCACGGCTCGCGCCACGGCGTGCTTACCCGCATCGGCATCGCGCCGCCGGTCCATGCGGCGCTCTATGGCAGCGTTTTCGCCGGGGCGCAGGTTCATGCGCTGCCGGTCGCCTATGACCATGCGGCATGGGAAGCGCGTTTCCTCGCCAACTGGCCGCCGGAATCGGATGCGTGGCAGTCGTATTACCGGCGGATCATGGATGGGCCGGATTACTCCGTCAGGACGGCGGCGATGGCGTCCAGTGAGTATCCGGAATGTTATGCGGCGGGCGTCTCGTTCGCCAATTCGACTGCCTTGTGAAGGCCTTTATCCGTCTCGATGCGAGCCAGTAGGTAATTCAGAATCAGGAGCTTGTCGCAGAGGCGCTGCCTGCCTCCACAATCAAACGGTACTGCAATCGGCGGGTCCGGCGCTTGTGCAGTACCCGGAAATTCCAGACCAGCTTGACGGAGAAATAGCCGATCGTGGAAAACGCCAGCGCAAAAATGACCATCCCGAGGAAGGTCGGTTTCCCGATGCTCAGCGCCCAATCGAGCCAGTCCACACTCGCGGATGGTGGCGCATATGCCAATCCACCTCCCATCAAGGCATTGCCAACCTTGTAGGCGAGCCACCACCAGAACGGGAAGTTGAGGGGGTTGGTAATAAATGTCGCGATGATCGACGCCGTGATCATTCCGCGTTGAAAGACACACTGCATCACGCTGAACGGGATCTGGGCGACCGGGAGCAGGAATGCCCAGAACAGGCCGATAGCCACGCCGCGGGCAACGGTATCGCGTTTGAAACGCCATAGATCGTCTTTAACGACCAGGTGGGCGATCGGCCGCAACCAGCGTGAACAGGCCAGATCTTCCCGTTGAGGGACTGACCTGGCGATGTATGACCGGAACCGGTGGCAGATGGATTTACGAGATTGATGGTCCAGCTTGCGCATGAGATTCTTCGAATTGAATGCGTTGTCCTCGGACGACCTGATAGTCCTAGGCGTTTTAGACTTCTGAAACAATCATCCTTTGATCACAAGCGCTTGAATTCGATACCAGACCGGCACTAAAAACCAAGAGTATTGTATTTCTATCAAGTACTTGCGCTGAGCCGCAGCGAATCTCGCGATCGCGAGATGGGCGCGCCATTGTAATTGCTTTTGTCCAATTTTGGCAGCATTCAGCGTGAGCCAATCCATCCTCGTTTCTGAGGACGACGAAAGCTCCTTGTAAGAAATCGCCGCTAGCTCCGACTAACGATTAACAGTCCGGCATTCCGGCTGGCGGTTCGGGCTCCCGCCCGATGACCAATGCAACCAAGGAGACTGACCATGAACAAGACGATGACCTCTGCTTTGCTCGCCCTCGCCTTGTTGATCATGACGCTGGTGATCCAGATCGTTGTCTATCCCGATGCGTACCCGGCGCATGGCGTGTGGATGACGGTACTATTGTTCCTGATCGCGCGGGGCGGCGGTGTGGTGTCGCTCGATCACTGGCTGGGGCAATGCCTGTCGGGCAAATGCGCCCGAGTGGTTTAGGAGGGAAGGATCTCATGCGTCTCAAGAAGCTGTTGTTGCTCGTTGCGCTGATCCTCGCGGTTGCAGGTTTCTTTGCCTTCGATCTCGGCCAGTATTTCAATCTGCAGACGCTCAAGGCGCAGCAGTCGGCGATCGAGACTTTCCGCGTCGGCCAGCCGGTACTGGCCGTAGCTGTCTACTTTTTGCTCTACGTGCTGGTCACGGCGCTGTCGTTGCCCGGCGCCGCGCTGCTCACGCTGGCGGGGGGCGCGGTGTTCGGCCTGCTGTGGGGGACGGTGATCGTGTCCTTCGCCTCGACCGTCGGCGCCACGCTGGCCTTCCTGATCGCCCGTTTCCTGCTGCGCGACTGGGTGGCCGGGCGCTTCGGTCCGCGCCTGCAGGCCATCGACGCGGGCGTGCGGCGCGAGGGCGCGTTCTACCTGTTTACCCTGCGCCTGGTGCCGGTGTTCCCGTTTTTCGTCATCAACCTGCTGTTCGGGCTGACGGCGATGAGGGTGGCGACCTTCTACTGGACCAGCCAGATCGGCATGCTCGCCGGCACCGTGGTGTATGTGAATGCCGGCACCCAACTGGCGCAGCTCGATTCGCTGGCGGGTATCCTGTCGCCCGCGCTGCTCGGCTCCTTCGCGTTGCTCGGCGTATTCCCGCTGCTGGCGCGCAAGATCATTGATGCGGTGCGCGCCAACCGGGTCTATGCCGGCTGGAAAAAGCCGGCGCGCTTCGACCGCAACCTGGTGGTCATCGGTGCCGGCAGTGCCGGGCTGGTTACCGCCTATATTGCCGCTGCCGTCAAGGCGAAAGTGACGTTGGTGGAAAAGCACAGGCTGGGCGGCGACTGCCTCAATACCGGTTGCGTGCCGTCCAAGGCGCTGATCCGTTCGGCCAAGCTGCTCTCGCACATGGCGCGTTCCAGGGAGTTCGGCATTGCCTCGGCGAAGGCGGAGTTCGACTTCGCCACGGTGATGGAGCGTGTGCAGGCGGTGATCCGCAGCGTCGAGCCGCACGATTCGGCGGAGCGCTACACGTCGCTGGGCGTCGATGTCGTGCAGGGAACGGCCCGCATCGTCTCGCCGTGGGAAGTGGAGGTTACGGGCGAGGGCGGCACCCAGAGAACGCTGACCACGCGCAGCATCGTCATCGCCGCCGGCGCGCGGCCGTTCGTGCCGCCGATTCCTGGCATCGACGAGGTCGGCTATCTGACCTCGGACACGGTCTGGAACCTGCGCGAATTACCGCGCCGGCTGGTGGTTCTCGGCGGCGGGCCGATCGGATCCGAATTGACGCAAGCCTTTGCCCGCCTCGGCGCACAGGTGACGCAGGTGGAAATGGCGCCGCGCCTGCTGATGCGCGAAGACCCGGAGGTTTCCGAACTCGTGGCGCAGCGCTTCCGTGCCGAGGGCGTTGCCGTGCTGACCGGGCATCAGGCCAAGGCGTTTCTGGTGGAGAACGGCGAGAAGATTCTCGTCGCCGAGCACGCCGGACAGGAGGTGCGCATTCCCTTCGACGCCGTGCTGGTCGCCGTCGGCCGTGCGGCCAACCTGAAAGGCTACGGGCTGGAAAAACTGGACATCCCGACCGGGCGTACGGTGGAGACCAACGAATTCCTGCAGACCCGCTTCCCCAACATTTATGCGGCAGGCGACGTGGCCGGGCCGTTCCAGTTCACCCACACGGCCGCGCACCAGGCGTGGTACGCGGCGGTCAACGCGCTGTTCGATCCGTTCAGGAAGTTCAAAGCGGACTACGCGGTGATCCCCTGGGCGACCTTCGTCGAACCGGAAGTCGCGCGCGTCGGGCTCAACGAACTCGAAGCCCGGGAAAATGGCATTCCCTGCGAAGTGACCACTTACGGCATTGACGACCTCGACCGCGCCATCGCCGACGGCGAAGCCCACGGTTTCATCAAGGTGCTGACGGAGCCGGGCAAGGATCGCATTCTCGGCGTGACGATCGTCGGCGAACACGCCGGCGACCTGATCGCCGAGTACGTGCTGGCCATGAAGCAGGGGATCGGCCTGAACAAAATCCTCGGCACCATCCACATCTACCCGACGCTGGCCGAGGCCAACAAGTACGTCGCCGGCGTCTGGAAGAAGGCGCACGCACCGGAGAAGCTGCTGGCGTGGGTCGAACGTTTTCATGCCTGGCGGCGGGGGTGATTCACGTGTTTTCTTTCAAGGAAACGCTGAAGTATTCGTCACCCCGGCGAAGGCCGGGGTCCAGTGCGTTGAATTTCCTGGATTCCGGCTTTCGCCGGAATGACGAACGTGCACGAAATCGGCGCCTTTCTGATAAGGAGGGGAGGTGGGCGTTGGGTGTCTTTTGTGTTTTGGCAGCGGCGCCGGCGCTTGCCGATGGTGGTTGGGTCGGTCGTTTCCCGTCAGCCGGGGATTTCCCGCCTCCGCCCTGGAGGGTCGAACGGCTTGATGAGCGCGTGCCGCCGACGCGCTATGGTCTGCGTGTCTGGGACGGCGTCGCGGCGGTCGAGGCGCAAGCCAACAAGAGCATGGCGCTGTTTGGCCGCCCGCTTGAAATCGACCTGCAGAAGACGCCGTTCCTCTGCTGGCAATGGCGGATCGATGCGCCGGTGGCCTCGGCGGACATGGCGCAAAAATCGGGCGACGACTACGCCGCGCGCGTCTATCTCACCTTCAATGTACCGCCGGGCCAACTGGGCGTGCTTACCCGCGCCGGACTGGCGCTGGCGCGTTCGATTTACGGCAACCAGGTGCCGGACGCCGCCCTCAATTACATCTGGGATAACCGTCATCCCGTCGGCACCGTGCAGGCGAATGCCTATACCGATCGCGCCCGGATGCTGGTGCTGCGCTCGGGCGGCGATCTGGCCGGGGGGTGGGTGACGGAACGGCGCAATGTGCTGGAGGATTATCGGCTGGCGTTCGGCGATATGGGCGGACAGTTGCGCGGGCTGGCGATTGCCAGCGATACCGACAACACCGGCGAGGAGGCGCACGCCGGCTTCGCCGATTTCCGTTTCGTCGCCACGGCGGGCGAGTGTCCGGCACCGAGCGGGGGCTAGGGCGATACGATGCGTCTCTCGATCATTATTCCCGTGCTCAACGAGGCCGAGACCCTCGTGTCGCGGCTCGCTGCCTTGCAGGGTCTGCGGGCGGGAGGCGTGGAGGCGATTGTCGTCGATGGCGGCAGCGCCGACGATAGCGCCGGGCGGTCGTTGCCGTTCGCTGATCGTGTCATCACTGCGCCGCGCGGTCGCGGCAGGCAGATGAACGCCGGGGCGGAACAGGCGACCGGCGAGGTGCTGCTGTTCCTGCATGCCGACACCGTTCTGCCGGACTCGGCGATCAAACGGATCGAGGAGGTGATGGAAGGTGGCGCGCACTGGGGGCGCTTCGACGTGCGCATCGAAGGCGCCTCCATCATGCTGCCGGTAGTGGCCGCGCTGATGAACATGCGTTCGCGCCTGACCGGCATCGCCACCGGCGATCAGGCGATCTTCATCACGCGCGAGGCGTTCGCGCGCGTCGGCGGCTTTCCGGATATTCCGCTGATGGAGGACATCGCCTTTTCCTCGGCGATGTGCCGGATCGCGCGTCCGGCCTGTCTCGCCGAAAAGGTCACGACCTCGGGGCGGCGCTGGGAGAAGCACGGGGTGTGGCGCACGATCCTGACGATGTGGTGGCTGCGCCTGCGTTTCTGGCTCGGTGTCAGTCCGCAGACGCTTGCCCGGGAGTACGGCTATGTCCCGCGTAACGACTGAGTGCGCGGTCGCGATCCTGGCCAAGGCACCCGTCCCGGGCCTGGCCAAGACGCGGCTGATCCCGCATCTGGGCGCCGAGGGCGCCGCAGCGCTGCAACGCTGGTTGCTGCGGCGCACGCTGGGAACGGCCCTCGCCGCCGAGCTCGGGCCGGTGACGCTGTGGTGCGCGCCGGAGACCGATCATCCGGATTTTGCGGCGTGCCAGGGGCTCGGGCCGGTGCGCCGATGCCGGCAGCCGGATGTCGATCTGGGCGGGCGCATGCATGCGGCGGTGGACGAGGCGTCTGCCGCCGGGGCGCTGGTCATCGGCACGCTGGTTATTGGTACCGATTGCCCGGCGCTGACGCCCGAGGTGCTGCGAGAGGCCGCGGCGGCTTTGCGTGAGCACGACGCGGTGGTGATCCCCGCGGAGGATGGCGGGTATGTGCTGATCGGGCTGAAGAAACCGGCGCTTGCGGTATTCCGGGATGTCGATTGGAGTACCGACCGGGTCATGGCGCAGACGCGGCGGCAACTGCAGGCGGCCGGACTGACTTGGCGCGAGTTGGCCCCGTTGTGGGATGTCGATCGATTCGAGGACGTCGAGCGCCTCCTTGGCTTGTTTCCGGACGTGGCGGCGGTTCTGCCGGATAGCGGTGGCGCATGAAGCGCCTGATCCTCGCCGGCGGCGGGCACGCCCACCTGCATGTACTCAAGGCGCTGGCGGCGAGGCGCTGGCCGGGCGTCGCGGTGTCGTTGGTGACGCCGTATCTGCGCCAGATCTACTCCGGCATGGTGCCGGGCTGGATGGCCGGGCATTATGCGCTGGATCAGTGCGCTGCACCGCTGGAGCCGTTGGCGCGGGCAGCCGGCGTTCATCTGGTGCAGGATTCGGTAACCGGGCTCGATGCCGCGCGGCGACGCGTCCAGACAGCTGCATCCGGGGAGTTTTCCTACGACCTCCTCTCGCTCGATGTGGGGGCGCAGGTCGACAGTTCCTGCCTGGCCGCGACCGGCGCAACGCTGCTGCCGATCCGACCGCTGGAGGATTTCGTCGTCGGCTGGAAGCGCCAGGTTGAGTTGGCCCGGCAACGCGGTACCGCCAGGTTGGTCGTGGTTGGGGGCGGTGCCGCCGGAGTCGAACTGGCCCTGGCCGCGCGCTACCGTTTTGCCCGCGAAGCTGGGGGAGCGAACGTGGCGGTGTCGCTGGTGGCCGGCTCGGGCTTGATGCCGGGGCATGGCCCGCGCATCGTGCAGCGCGTGCGGCAGGCGTTGCGGGAGCATCAGGTCGTCGAGATCCCCGGTTACGCCGCCGGATCGCCGGAAGGTTTGCTGCTGGACAATGGAACCACCGTTGCGGTCGATACCGTCATCGCCGCGACCGGCGTTCGTCCACAGTCCTGGCTGGCCGGTTCGGGTCTGGCGCTGGCTGCTGACGGATTCGTTGCGGTGGCGGATGGGCAACATAGTGTTTCGCATTCCGAGGTGTTCGCCGGCGGCGATTTCGCCTCGCGGGTCGATGCGCCGCATGCCAAGTCCGGCGTCTATGCGGTCCGGGCCGGCCCGGTGCTGGCGGCCAACCTCGAACGCGCTTTGCTCGGCCAGGCGCCTTTGCCCTATCGCCCGCAGAAGCGGACGCTTTATCTGCTGGCCACCGGCCCCAGGGAGGCCGTCATGTCCTGGAACGGCCTGTCGGCAACGGGGCATTGGGTCTGGCGCTGGAAAGACTGGATCGACCGCCGCTTCATGAGCCAGTACCATGCTCCGGGGCAATGAACGAGTGGGGAAAATGAGCGACCCGCAACTTCCATGGATGAACGATGAGGCCGTCGAAGCCATCCGGCGCGACATGATCAAGTTCGCGCGGCTGCAGCTGCGCGACGCGGCGATGGCGGAGGACGTGGTGCAGGAAGCGCTGGTGGCCGCGCTGGCCAACGGGCAGGATTTTGCCGGTCGCTCGGCGCTGAAGACCTGGGTCTTCGCCATCCTCCGCAACAAGATCGTCGACCATATCCGCCAGCAGAGCCGTACGACAAATATTTCCGCGCTGGCGCCCGACGAGGAAAGCCTCGATCAGTCCTTCGAAACGCTGTTCAAGGGCAACGACCACTGGCGGCCGGAAGATCGCCCGACAAACTGGGGCGATCCGGAAGAGGCCTTGCGGCAGCAACGGTTCTGGGATGTCTTCGATGCCTGTCTCAACCACCTGCCGGAAAACACCGCGCGCGTCTTCATGATGCGCGAATTCCTGGAGTTCGAAACGGCCGAGGTCTGTCGTGAGTTGCGTATCACGGTGAGCAACTGCAACGTCATCCTGCATCGCGCGCGCAACGGCCTGCGGCGCTGTCTTGAAAAGAACTGGTTCCTGGGGGGAGAACAGGCATGTTGAGCTGCAAGGACGTCACCCACAAATTGTCCGAATCGCTGGACCGGGAGCTCACCCTTGCGGAACGCCTGCAACTGGAAATGCATCTGGCGATGTGCCAGGGTTGCCGGAATTTCAAGAAACAGATGGGCTTCCTGCGCCTGGCCTGTCGCCGATACATGGCGGGAAAAACGTCTTCCGATAGCGACACCTGATGAACGGCTGGTAAACTCGCGCTCTTTGCTCCCGGCCTCTCCACCGTGTCCCGTACCCAAGCCAATCTGCTGCTGCTTCTCGTCGCCCTGATCTGGGGGTCGGCATTCGTTGCCCAGGCCCACGCGAAGGTTGGGGTCGAGCCCTACACCTTCACCGGCATCCGTTTCCTGCTTGGAGCGCTCATCATCGCGCCGTTCGCCTGGCGCGATCTGCGGACGGTTGCCCGGCGCGAGGTGCGGCCCGGGCGCCGGGAAATGATGGGCGTCCTGGTTCTCGGTCTGCTCCTGATGCTCGGCGCGGTGTTCCAGCAGATCGGCATCAACGGCACGACGGTGACCAACGCCGGCTTCCTGACGGCGCTCTACGTGCCACTGGTGCCGCTGATCTCCTGGCTGCTCCTGCGCGCGCGTCCCCACTGGTCAGTCTGGCCGACCTCGCTCGGTTGCCTGGTCGGAACCTGGCTGCTGTCGGGAGCGCAGCAGGTAGCGATTAGCGCCGGCGATCTGTGGGTGATCGCCAGCAGCCTGTTCTGGGCGCTGCATGTCATGCTCGTCGGCCGCGTTGCCGACCGGCTGGCGGCGCCTTTTCTGGTGGCGGCCGGGCAGTTTCTGGTGTGCGGCCTGGCCTGTCTGCTCTGGGCTGTTTTCGCCGAATCGATTTCGCTCGCCGGGATCCGCCTGGCGGCGATGCCGATCCTTTACACCGGCATCATCTCTGTCGGCATCGCCTACACCGGCCAGGTGGTCGGGCAGCGCTACGCCGAGGCCGCCGATGCGGCGATCATCCTGTCGGCCGAGACGCTTTTCGCCGCGCTGTTCGGCTTCCTGCTGATGGGCGACCGTCTGAGCGCGGCGGGGCTGGCCGGCTGTGCGCTGATCCTCGTGTGCATCCTGGCGGTGCAACTGATGCCCTTGTTCGGGGCGAAGCCGGCCAGCTGATTTAGAATCCGTGCCTTACCTGGGCCAGAAAGGCCTGGGCCCGCTCGTGGTCGGGGTTGGTGAAGAAGGCCTGTGGCGTGGTGTCTTCGAGAATGGCACCTTCGTCGAAGAAAATGACGCGGTCGGCCACTTCCTTGGCGAAACCCATTTCGTGCGTGACCACGAGCATGGTAATGCCGGTGTGCGCCAGTTCGCGCATGACGGTGAGGACTTCGTTGACCATTTCCGGATCGAGTGCCGAAGTCGGCTCGTCGAACAGCAGCACCTTCGGGTCCATGGCCAGCGCACGGGCGATGGCGACGCGCTGCTGCTGGCCGCCTGAAAGCTGCACAGGGTATTTGTGCGCCTGGTTTTTCAGGCCGACGCGCTCAAGCAGGGCCAGCGCCTTGGCCTCTGCGTCGGCGCGCGACATCTTGCGCACGCGCATTGGCGCCAGCGTGATATTGCGCAGGATGGTCAGGTGCGAGAACAGGTTGAAGCTCTGGAAGACCATGCCGACCTCGCGCCGGATGGTGTCGAGATGTTTCAGGTCGTCGTTGAGTTCGATGCCGTCGACGACGATGCTGCCGCTGTCATGTTTCTCCAGGCGGTTGAGCGTGCGCAGGAAGGTCGATTTCCCCGACCCGGAGGGGCCGACGATGGCCGTGACCTGGCCTTCGCTGAAGCTGGCGGAGACGTTGCGCAGGGCGTGGAAGGCGCCGAAACGCTTGTCGATGTTGCGCGCGACGATGATCGGTCGCTCGGTGTTGGGCTGGGCGGGCTGGGGCATGGGCGGTCTCAGCGTTTCTGGCCGGTTTGCAGCTGCGCTTCCAGCGCCGAGGTCAGCGTGGTGAACGCGGTGGTGAGGATCAGGTAGATCGTGGCGATCGTGAGGAACACGGGAATCGGCTGGTAGCTCTCGGCCTGGATGCGGTAACCGACCATGGTCAGTTCGACGACGCTGATCGCGTAGGCCAGCGACGAGTCCTTGACCAGCGACGCGAGGTTGTTGGCCAGCGCCGGCAGGGCGACGCGCATGCTCTGCGGCAGGATCACGTCCATGAACGTCTGCAGCGGTGATAGACCGAGTGCCCGGGCGGCCTCGACCTGGCCGTGCGGCACGGCGAGGATGCCTGCGCGGACGCATTCGGTGTTGTAGGCGCCGATGTTCAGCGACAGGGCAATGGCCGCGCAGGCGAAATCGGAGAGCTGGATGCTCTCGGGCAGGATAGTCGGCACGACCAGCCAGACGAACAGGATCTGCAGGAGCAGCGGCGTGCCGCGGATCAGCCAGACGTAGAAATCGCAGAGCCATTTCAGTGGCCGGAATTTCGAGAGCTTGCCCATGCCGCCGAGGACGCCCAGCACGATGCCCGCAGAGCCCGCGATCAGCGTCAGCCAGACCGTGATGCGGGCGCCTTCGGCGAATTGCTCGGCCGCCGGGCCGATCGGCGCCGGCGCCGCGGAAAGCGGAATGGCCAGCCCCCAGAGAAAGGCCAGCAGGCCGAGCATGGCCGCGACCATCGTCCAGCCCGGGTGACGCGAAATCCAGTTCATCGTGCTTCGCCGCGCCGCTTAACGGCAGGTGATGTCTTCGTTGAAGTACTTCTTGGAGATCGTGGCGAAGGTGCCGTCCTTGACCAGGTCGGCGATCGTCTGGTTGATCTGGTCCATGAACTCCTTGTTGTCCTTGCGCATGATCAGCGAGACGCGCTCGACGAAGACCTGCTCACCGGTCACGATGCCGGCGTTGGCGTTCTTCTTGAGCGTTTCCATGACGGTGAACTTGTCGGAGATCCAGGCGTCGATTTTCTTCGCGCGCAAGGCGGAGAAGGCTTCCGGATCGGACTTGTAGGTCTTCACCTCCTTGACGCCATCAATCTTCTTGGCCGCATCGAAGTAGCTCGTCGCAAGCTGGACGCCGATCGTTTTCCCTTTCAGGTCCGCCGCAGTCAGCGCTCCGCCCTTGCGCGCAGCGATCTGGCCGCCGGTGCAATAGTGCGGGCTGGCAAAGTCCACGGCTTCGGCGCGTTCCTTGGTGTATCCGTGCGAGGCAATGGCGAAGTCGAAGCGGTCCTGCTTGACGGCGGCCAGTTGCGCGTCGAAGGGAACGACGCGCCATTCGAGCTTCAGCCCCATCTTCTTGGCGATCGCTTCGGCGACATCGACCTCGTAGCCGGTGAGCGTCTTGCCTTCATAGTAGTTGAACGGCGCGAAGGCGCCCTCGGTGGCCGCAACAATTGTTCCGGAACTCTTGATCTCGCTCCAGTCGCGGCCGATGGCCGGGGTGGCGGCCAGTGCGCTCAGGCAGCACACGGCGGTAAGTAGTTTTGTCAGTCGTTTCATGGGAACTCCAGGTCGGGTTGGTCGGGAAACGAATCGCAATGGGGCACGCAAAAGCCGCCAGCGGTTTTCGCAAAAGGGCGACAGAATACAACGAACGCCAGCCCGATCAAAGCCCGGCGAGTGCCCTATGGAGAGGCAACCAGCTTCCTGACCTCAGCCAGCTTTTTCTTGAGCACGCCGGCGTTTTCGCGACCGATTCGCATCATGATCTTCTGCCCGGCCGACCGGGCTTCCAGATCGGGGTCGGCATATTCAAAGAGGATTTTCGGCTGTTGCAGTCTGACCGGCGGCTCCAGGTCGGGGGCGGCGAGAAGGTCGTCCAGGGCGACGACGAGGCGGTCGTTGAAGTTGGCTTTCGGGTAGCCGATTTCGCCGTAGGCCTTCTGGAACAGGGGGTAGAAACGGCGATACACGGTAACGAGCTTCGCACTGTCGATCGTTTTTGCAACGGAAACATAAGCGGCATAACGGGCGGCGTTACCTTTTCCAATCGCCAGTGTTTCATCCTTGCCGTCCGTGATGAAGGCGCCTTCCGCGCGCTTGAGCGGAACGATGGCGGCCGGGAGGTGCTTGCGGGGCAGGTTATCCACGGTGACGACGATGTGGTGGATGAGTTCCTCGGAGAGCATCAGCGCGAGACCCTTCCGGCCGAGAATCTCGCCAAGCGCCTTGCGGAAAGGCGCATCGCTCTGGCCGAGATCCGGCAGCGGCGTTTCCGGGGGCGCGGGCTCGATCGGATGGAGGATCGCTGGTGGTTCCGGCGCGGGCGGCGGGGTGATGGGTTTGGGTGGGGGCAGAGGCGTCGACTCCGGTGCCGCGGGAGTTGCTGCCGGTGGGGGCGAAATCGCCGCGGTGAGCGTTGATGGCCGGTCAACTGGATTGAAGAACAAAAAATAGGCTGCGATGCCGCCGAGCAGTACGACGATTAGCGTTGCGAGCCCCCAGGATTTCCTCTTCATGAACGTATCCCCCAATGACGATTTCCGGAGAGGATAGACCACAACCGGTCTTGGGGAAATGCCGCAGGTGTGTTTTTGTTACGGACGGTTACAGAGAGGCCAAAGGGCCGCAACAGACGCAGTGTCTCTCTGGCGCGTAGACTGCATGCATTGTTTCAGTGTCTCCGCTGACAATGTTTGACCCTCCCTGACCCATCGCAACGATGGGACTTTCAATCCCGAGCCACACCGGCTCGGGATTTTTTTTGCGCTGGAGGCGCACGCTCGAGATGACTATCGTGCTGCGGGTTGCCGTCTGCCGAAGGGGAGCGACATGCGCGAGAGCAGGCCGTCACGCAGGATGAACTGGTGGTAGAAGGCGCCGACCACGTGCAGGGCGACGATGGCGGCGAGCACGCGGGCCGTGAAGACATGCAGCGTATGCAGCGGAACGCTGTCGAAACTGGCGGGCAGCACCACCCGCTTGTTGAACAGGATTTCCGGCAGACCGGCCTTGATCGCCATGACGATTCCGCTGCCGATCATGATCAGCACCAGAACGTCGAAGATGCGATGCACGAACGGGACGATGCTGTCGGCGATGGCGATGCCGGAGAGCATCGGCGCGGGGCGCTTCGTCTTCGGGCGGATGAACATCCGTGCGGCGCAAAGGGCGAAGATGAGGGTGCCGGCAGCCATGTGCTTGAGCAGGGCGAAGGTTTTTCCGGGGTCGGCGTTGTCCATGGGGGCCATGACGAAGGTGCCGAGAAAAAGGGCGGCAATGATGAGCAACGCGATTGCCCAGTGAAGTGCACGGATCGCGGGATGATAACGGCGGGGCAGCACGAGCAAAACTCCTGGATTTCTGTGGTCAACATGGCAACCGCGATCGAGGCGGCTACGAGCGAGAGTGGCGCCCACATACTCCGGGGGCGGGAACGTCTCCAGCAAGGGACGGAAACTCTCGGAAGGCGCAATGATACGTGAATCGGTGAGGTCGGGGGTAGTCAGGAGGGGCCTCGGACGCGGTAGACTGTGCCTCGTTCTTGTGATTTCTCCGGTGAGATATGACCACTTCCAGTGTTTTCAACGATCTTCAACCCGCCGCCGTCTGGACGCATTTTGCGACGCTTTGCGCGATTCCGCGGCCGTCCAAGGGCGAAGCCGGCCTGCGCGAGCATCTGCGGCGTTGGGCCGCAGAACGGGGATTGGACGCAAGCGTCGATGCCGCGGGCAACATGATCGTGAGAAAAGCGGCGAGCGCGGGCTGTGATGCTTCGCCCGGTGTCGTCCTGCAGTCGCATCTGGACATGGTTTGCCAGAAGAACGGCGATACGGCGCATGATTTCACGCGCGATCCGATCGTTCCCGTCTTGCGAGACGGCTGGCTGATCGCCGAGGAAACCACGCTCGGTGCGGATAACGGTATCGGCGTGGCACTGATGCTGGCTGTGCTGGAAGACGATTCTCTGGTGCATGGTCCGCTCGAGGCGCTGTTCACCGTCGATGAGGAATGCGGCATGGGCGGCGCACGGGGACTCGCCCCGGAGCTTCTGCAGGGGCAGTTGCTGCTCAATCTGGATACCGAGGAGTGGGGGCAGTTCTACCTCGGCTGTGCAGGCGGGGTTGATGTGAATGTCGCGCGCGCAGGTGTGCCGAATGTCGTTCCCGCCGGACATGCCGGCCTGCGCATCGATGTGCGCGGGCTGCGCGGCGGGCACTCCGGAGTGAATATCCACGAGGGGCGCGGCAGTGCGATCAAGCTCCTGGTGCGGGTGCTGCGGGAGATCGAGCGTCGCTGGCCGTTGCGCCTTGCCACGCTCTGCGGCGGAACGGCGCGCAATGCCTTGCCGCGGGAAGCGCACGCCACGCTGGCTGTCCCCGGCGAGGTGTTCCAGGAACTGGAAGGACTGTTGGCCGAACTGCAGGCGACGTTCCGCAGCGAGTTGGCCGGGGTGGACGCCAACGTCAGCGTGTCGTTTTCCTCCTCAACCGTCGAGCGGGTGATGGCGCCAGCTGACCAGGCCGCCTGGCTGGCCTCGCTGCACGCTGCGCCGCAAGGCCTCCAGCGCATGAGCGTGACAGTGCCCGGGGTCGTCGAAACGTCCGTCAACCTCGGCGTTGTCGATCTTCAGCCGCCGGCGGGTGCGGCCAACTTCATGGTCCGTTCGCTGGTCGATAGTGCCGGTGACGATCTGGCCCAGCAGATCGTCAGTCTGTTCGGTCTTTCCTGTACCGCCGCGGAACCGTCGGGCCATTATCCGGGCTGGGCGCCAAATCCCGCATCGTCGTTGCTGGCGCTGTGTCGCGACGTTTTTCGTCAGGAGTTCGGCGGCGAGGCGACCACACAGGTGATCCACGCCGGGCTGGAATGCGGGCTGATCGGCGGCAAGTATCCGGGCATGGACATGGTGTCGTTCGGGCCGACGATCCGTGGCGCGCATGCGCCGGGAGAAGCGGTCGAGGTGGCTTCGGTGGGGGATTGCTGGCGGCTGCTGCGGGCCGTCCTGGCCGCCTGCGCTACAGGGAGTCTACCGGTACCGGACGGCCGGTAAGGTAGCCCTGGATCAGGCAGAAGCCCATGTCGAGGCAGGCTTGCGCCTCGGCCTCGTCCTCCACGCCCTCGGCCAGCGGCACCGATCCGATGGAGAGAACCATCTGTACCAGGTCGCGGACGATCTTGCGCTTGCGTTCGCTGGCATTGTGCAGCCCGCGAATCAGCGTCATGTCGAACTTGACGAAATGCGCCGGCACATCGGCCAGTTCGAGCAGGCGTGCTTGCCCGGCGCCGAAATCGTCGTAGGCGAAGCGGATGCCGAGTTCCTCCAGGCGGTTGGCCAGTTCGCGCAATTCTTCGATCCGGGTGACCGCGGATTCGTGGATTTCCACGACGATGTCGAGCGTGGGCGAGGCTTTGCGGATGCGCTCCAGTGAGGCGAGGAAGGCCGCGCTGAATGTTTCCTTGGGGTGGGCATTGATGAACAGGGTGTTGCCGTTCAGGCGCGGGGATGCCTGACTGACACCGAAGTCGCGGAAGGCCTGGCTCAGGGCTTCTTCACGGTCGAGTGCCTCCGCCAGGGCGAAAAGCTCGATCGGGCTGCCCGGCAGGCGTGGATGGTTGGCGCGCCCGAGCAGTTCATAGGCGACGACACGCCGGGACACGGCATCGACGATCGGTTGCGCTGCGCCGGAGATGCCCTGGCCCATGATCAATTCATCGAGTTCCGCTTCGTTCGGAGCAAAGTGCTCGGACAGTGGCATCCCGGCCGGCATCACCATGGTCAGCATCTGGTCGAACGAGAGCGCGTCTTCTTCGTCCAGCAGCCGGCGACACAGCTTGAACTCGGCGCTGGCGAAGTGGATGACGTCGTTCTCCTTGAGCAGGCAATACCCGTCGATCCGATGACGATTGACGAAGGTTCCGTTCGTGCTGTTCTCGTCGGTGAGGCGGAGCTGGCCGGTGATGTCGCGGGCGATGACCGCCTGGTCCCGGCTCAGGCCGAGATTGGCAATCACGAGGTCATTCCCCTTGCTGCGCCCGATCCGGCACGGCAGCTGCGTAATGACGAAATCGGAACGGGTGCCGTCAGCGCCGACGGACTCCAGAACCCACTGTTTTTTCAATGCCTGCTCCCTGCCTGCACGAGGTCGGTAGATCCCCTGAAAACGCGCGAAGATTAGCATGAAAACAGGGGGCAAGCGGCCCCGATTCTGCAGCGTGTCGCCGTTCCCGGACGATTCTCCGACCGGGGAGAGGCGGTCGGTCGGTAATGACTCCGTAGTTTCCGCGGTTCACGGCGGAAGTTACTGATGCACAAGATGATTCGGTTTTGGGAGTATGCGATTCGTATCTTCCGGGAGGCGAACGGCATGCTGCTCAAATCGAAATCGGTAGCGACGAAATTGCTTCTGGCATCGTGTGTCAGCGCGGTACTCGTCGTGGTTGCCATCGTGGCATTCATCAAGCTGTCGATGATTCCCCAATTGACCGACAAGGCGCTTGAGAATCAGACCGGCGCCTTGGCGCACGCGCTCAAGGGAATTCGCAACAGACCCGAGGCATGGAGCGACACCGAACTGACGCGTGATGGCTTGCTCGACGCGTTCAGCGCCGAAGGCCGGGCAGTGGCAACTTTGTTTGTCTACAAGGATGGACGTTATGTCCGTGCCGCAACGACGCTGAAGAAAGCGGATGGGCAGCAGGCGATCGGCACCGCGCTCGATCCGGCCTCGGAGGCCGCCAGGACGCTGGAGGCGGGGCGGGAATACTCCGGGCAGATCACCCTGTTCGACCGGCGGCATATGTCCACGTACCTGCCGGTGGCGTTCGACAACGGCGCGCGCGGCGCCGTGTTCGTCGGCATCGATTACGGTTCGGCCGACCCGATGCTGGCGTTGTCGCGCCAGATGGACTACGTGGTCATCGGCGCCGGCGTCGTCGGCGTCCTCTTGCTGGCGGTGGGGCTGGTCTTCTCGATCCGCGTTGAACAGGCGCACCGGGAAACCGAGGATATCTTCCGGACCACGCAGGACGGGCTGTTCCTGCTTGACCACCGCTTGCGCATGGGCTCGCAGACCTCGCAGGCGCTTTCGAAAGTGCTCGGATTCGACGTGCGTCCGGGCGCGAACTTTCTCGAACTGCTGCGGCCCTCCGTCTCTCCGAAGACCTACGACACCGCTAGGGAGTACATCGAGTTGCTGCTCCGCCACGATGTCAAGGAGAAACTGGTGGCCAGCCTGAATCCGCTCGATTGCCTCGAAATCGCCACGGTGCGCAAAGACGGCGGCGTCGATACCCGCTGCCTCCAGATCCGCTTCAACCGCGTCATGCGGAACGCCAGGGTGACTCATTTGCTGGTGACGGCCAACGACATCAGTCGCCAGGTCCGTCTGGAAAGGGAGCTCAAGGAAAGCGAGCGTCGCGTGCAGGATCAGATGGCGATGATGGTACACGTCCTGCAGGCCGACCCGCAGTTGCTCCAGGCGTTTCTGGCCGACGCGAGCAGCGGCCTGAACCGGATCAACGAGGTGTTGCGGAACAGCCATCCTGCAAACGGTGTCGCTGGCAGCGAAATCGACGCGATGCTGCGCATCGCCCACCGCTTGAAAGGCGATGCGGCGGCACTGCAACTCGATACGCCAACCGAGACGCTGCACGGACTGGAAACGTTGTTGCAGGAGTTGCGCGGGCGTACCCAGCGCAAGGGCGAGGATCTGTTGCCGGTCGCGGTACGCATCAAGGAACTCTTTTCCGCGATCCAGTCCATCCAGGAGATCATCACGCGCATCAACCAGGTACGCAGCGTGGTCTGCGTCGAGCCGCCGCGGCCGGCGCCGGATGGCGGAGAGTCGGCGCAACAGCCTCTGGTCCGGCAGTGGAGCGGCTTCGTGCAGCAACTGGCAGAGCGGCTGCACAAGAAGGTCGAACTGGTCTATCAGGGCGTTGACCTCCGGACGCTCTCGCCGATGCTGCGGGAAACCCTGAACAGCGTCGTCAATCAATTCGTCCGCAACGCGCTGGCCCACGGCATCGAGCCGCCAGCGGAACGTCGCAAACGGGGCAAACCGGAAACGGCGCGGCTGTCGGTCTACGTTTCCGACCAGGGCGACGGTTTCCTCGAACTGAGTTTCCGCGACGACGGGGCCGGCATCGATCTCGACAAGGTGAAGCAGGCCGCCATCGCTTCCGGGCGCATGAGCGCAGAAATGGCGGCAATGCTCGATGCACGACGCTTGACGACGATGATCTTCGAACCGGGCTTTTCTACATGCGACCGGCCCGACATGGATGCCGGGCGTGGGGTTGGCCTCGATGCGGTTAAGGAGATCGTTTCGCGCCACGGCGGGCGCATCCGGGTCGGATCGACCCGCGGCGAATACTGCCATTTCCGCGTGCAACTTCCGCTGCGCAACGAGCCTTCGCTCGCGGCGAAGACAGTCGAACCGGTCAGGGAGGCGGCGTGATGGGGCTCAAGCTGATGATCGTCGATGACTCGAACATCATTCGCAGCAAGATCGCGCGCACGCTGTCGCGGCATGACATGGCCGTCGTGGCCACCGCCGGCGACGGCGAGGAGGCCGTGCGCCAGTTTTCCGCCGCCCGGCCGGACGTGGTGACGATGGATCTGACCATGCCGCGCATGGACGGTCTGGAATGCATTCGCGCGCTGCGGCGAGTGAATCCACAGGTGCATATCCTCGTCGTCTCCGCCCTGGCCGACAAGGCCACGGCCATTCAGGCGCTCAAGGAAGGCGCGCAGGGCTTTCTCTGCAAACCGTTTTCCGAGGCTGACCTGACCGAGGCGATGGACGAACTGCTGGGGGACGACTGAAATGGAAGAACAGGAACTGCGCGCCTTCGTCGAGATCGTCAATCAGTATTTCGAGCGGCAGACTGGCCGTTTGCCCGATCTCGGCACGCCGTACCTCGGCGAACCCTCGGCCTTGCCGATCTACGATTTCACCGGCGTCATCGGGATTTCCGGCAACCGCCCCGGCTGCGTCTATTTCACCGCGCACCGGGACCTGCTGCGCAACCTGCTGCTGCGCGTCGGCGAACCGGATCTCTCGGACGACAACCTCAGCGATCTCGTCGGCGAAGTCGCCAATACCATCTCCGGCAATGCCCGACGCGTGTTCGGGCCGGACTTCATGATCTCGGTTCCCGTCGTCGTCGCCGGCAACGCCAAGGCTATCCAGGTGCCACGCAACGTCAAGGCCTACATCCTGCCCCTGCGCTGGCACAAGCAGGAGGCCGCGCTGGTCGCCAGCCTGCAGTGAGCGCTGGTCTCAGGCGGTTTCGAGCGGGGTCTCGATCCGGGCGAGATCGCTTGCCTCCAGCCAGCGCCATTCGCCCGGCCTGAGATCGGCGGGGAGTGCGTAGTCGCCGATGGCGCTACGGTGCAACCCTTCGACGCGGTTGCTGACGGCCGCGATCATCCGCTTGACCTGATGGTATTTTCCTTCGGTGATCGTCAGGCGCAGGAGGTTGTCGGCGATCTTCTCGCACGCCAGCGCGGCGACCGGTTCCGGATCGTCGTTGAGCAGCACGCCGCCGAGCAGGGCGGCGATTTGCGCCTCGTCGACCGGATGTTTCGTCGTCACCTCGTAGATTTTGGCAACGCGCTTTTTCGGCGAAGTGCAGCGATGAATGAACTGGCCGTCGTCGGAGAGCAGCAACAGTCCCGTCGTGTCTTCGTCAAGACGGCCGACGGCCTGCACGCCGCGCGTCACCAGCGGTTTCGGCAGCAGCGAGTAGACACTCGGGTGAAAGCGCGGCTTGTGCGAGCATTCGTAGTCCGCCGGCTTGTGCAGGACCAGGTAAGCCTGTGGGCGAAAGAGCCAGGGCGTGCCATCCACGCTGAAAGTCAGTCCGTCCGGGATGACCTCCTGAAACGGGTCGTCGCAGATTTCGTCGCCGAAGCGCACCCGGCCGGCACGGACCAGCGCCCGGCAGTCGGCGCGGCTGCCGAAGCCTTGCGAGCGGAGCAGGCGTTCCAGTTCCATGTGTTCAGCCCTTCGTGCCGGAGGCCGCGGGGGAGCCTTCGATCACCGGATTGTTGACGAGCCCCACCGCCGCGCCGCGCCGCGCGCGCTGGCCGAGGTGCTTCTCTTCCGAAATGAGTTCCTTCGGGCGATTGCGGAAGACGCCCTTGATGGCGACGACCGGACCCTTGACGGCGATTGCCGCTTTCAGCGTTTCCTTGCCTTTCAGGCCGATGATCTGCACGCCCTTGCCGCCGGACAGGCGTTTCATCTGGTCGAGCGGGAAGACGAGCAGGCGGCCATCGTCCGAGAGCGCGGCGAGGTGGTCCGCGTCGACTACGCGCGTCGGCGGCAGGATGGTCGCGCCATCTTCCACTGTCAGGAACGCCTTGCCGGCCTTCTGCCGCGAAAGGAGGTCGCCGTAGGTGCAGATGAAGCCGTAGCCGGAGGTCTTGGCGACGAGCAGTTCGTCTTCCGGCTTGCCGACCAGCACGTGCGCGATGCGGCTGTTGCCCATGTCGACGAAGGAGGGCAGCGGCGCGCCCATGCCGCGGCCGTCGGGCAGCGCGGCGATCGGCACGGTGAAGGCGCGGCCTTCGTTGGAGAGGATGACCAGCGAATCGACCGAGCGGCACTCGTGGTTCACGCCGGGACCGTCGCCGTCCTTGTAGGCGACGGCGGAGAGATCGAGGTTGTGGCCCTGGCGCACGCGCGCCCAGCCTTTCTCCGAGACGATCAACGTCACCGGCTCGTCGGCGACGGCGGCGACTTCAGAGCGCGAGGCCATCGACGCCGCTTCGATCAGCGTGCGGCGCGCATCGCCATGCTTGGCGGCGTCGGCCTTGATTTCCTTGACGACCAGCCGGCGCATGAGCGTGTCGCTGCCAAGCAGCTTTTCCAGCTCCGCCTTCTCGGCGCGCAGCTTTTCCAGTTCCTGCTCGATCTTGATGCCTTCGAGGCGGGCCAGCTGGCGCAGGCGGATTTCCAGGATGTCGTCGGCCTGCCGTTCCGAGAGGTTGAAACGCGCCATCAGCGCCGGCTTCGGCTCATCCGACTCGCGGATGATGCGGATCACCTCGTCGATGTTGAGGAAGACGATGTGCCGGCCTTCGAGGATGTGGATGCGGTCGTTGGCCTTGGCGAGGCGGAATTCGCTGCGCCGGCGCACGGTGGTCAGGCGGAACTGGCACCATTCGCCGACCAGTTCGACCAGCGTCTTCTGGCACGGCCGCCCGTCGAGGCCGACGGCGACGAGGTTGATCGGCGCGGTGGTTTCCAGGCTGGTGTGCGCCAGCAGCAGAGCGACGAATTCGTCGCGGTCGAGGCGGGAACTGACCGGCTCGAAGACGAGCCGTACGTCGTCGTCCTTGCCCGACTCGTCGCGGGCGCGCTCAAGGTGCGCGGCGAACAGCGCCTTCAGTTGCGCCGCAGATTGTTCGATCGCCTTCTTGCCCGGTTTGGGTTGCGGGTTCATCAGCGCACCGATTTCGGAGAGCACCTTGGCGCTGGAGACGCCCGGCGGCAGCTCCTTGACCACCAGTTGCCAGGCGCCGCGCGCCATTTCCTCGAACTCGTAGCGGGCGCGCACGCGCAGGCTGCCGCGGCCGCTGCCGTAGGCATTGGCGATCTCTGCCGACGTCGAGATGATCTGTCCGCCGCCGGGGTAATCCGGGCCGGGGATGTGCTGCATCAATTCGGCGAGATCAGCGCGCGGGTTCTCGATCAGGCAGATCGCCGCATTGGCCACTTCCTGCAGGTTGTGCGGCGGCATTTCGGTGGCCATGCCGACCGCGATGCCGGACGCGCCGTTCAGTAGCGAGAAAGGCAGGCGGGCAGGCAGGTAGGCCGGTTCGTCGAAGGAGCCGTCGTAGTTCGGCTGGAAGTCGACAGTGCCCTCGTCGAGTTCGCCGAGCAGCAGTTCGGCGATCGGCGTCAGGCGCGCTTCCGTGTAACGCATCGCCGCCGCCCCGTCGCCGTCGCGCGAGCCGAAGTTGCCCTGGCCGTCGACCAGCGGGTAGCGCAGCGAGAACGGCTGGGCGACACGCACCATCGCGTCGTAGGCCGACGAGTCGCCGTGCGGGTGGTACTTACCGATCACGTCGCCGACGACGCGTGCCGACTTGACCGGTTTTGCCCCGGCGGCGAGGCCGAGTTCGTGCATGGCGAAGAGCACGCGGCGCTGCACCGGCTTCTGCCCGTCCTTCACGTCCGGCAGCGCGCGGCCCTTGACCACGGCGACTGCGTATTCGAGGTAGTCGCGCGCGGCGGTCTCATGCAGCAGGATGCTGTCGCCGTCGTCTTCGGCGGTGATCGTCGGCTCTGGTGGCGCCGGAGGTGCAGGCGGGGCGGGGCGTTCCGCTAGATCGGTCGTTGATCCGGCAAACAGGTCGGGAGTGTTGTTGTCTTCGTAGCGGTGCGTCATCTCAAATCTCCGCGCCGACCAGCGCGCCGTTGGCTTCCATCCAGGCGCGCCGGCCGGCCGATTCGTTCTTGGCCATCAGCATGTTCATCACCGGCTTCGCCTCCGTTTCTTGTGGCAAGCGCACGCGCATCAGGCGGCGGGTGTCCGGCGACATGGTGGTTTCCCAGAGTTGTTCGGGGTTCATCTCGCCGAGTCCCTTGAAGCGGGAGATCGCCACCGCTTCCGGCTTGATTCCCTCCAGCTGCAGGCGGTCGAGCAGCGCCTCGCGCTCTTCGTTGTCGAGCGCGTAGAGCTTGCGCGGCGGACGCTTCTTGCCCTGCGCCGGGACGTCGAGGCGGTACAGCGGCGGCTGCGCGAAGTAGAGGTGGCCGTGTTCGATCAGCTTCGGGAAGTGGCGGTAGAACAAGGTACAGAGCAGCACGCGGATGTGGCTGCCGTCGACGTCGGCATCGGTCATGATCACCACCTTGCCGTAACGCAGGTTGTCGAGCACCGTGTCCGGCGCGTCGGGCAGGTGCGGGTCGATGCCGAGCGCGACGGCGATGTCGTGCACCTCGCGGTTGGCGAACAGGCTGCCGGGTTCGACTTCCCAGGTGTTGAGGACCTTGCCGCGCAGTGGAAGGATCGCTTGTACTTCTTTATCGCGGCCGGACTTGGCCGAGCCGCCGGCGGAATCGCCTTCGACGAGGAAGATCTCGTTGCGGTTCAGGTCCTCGCTCTGGCAGTCCGAGAGCTTGCCGGGCAGGATGGCGACGCCCGATTGTTTCTTCTTCTCGACCTTCTGCCCGGCGCGCGAGCGGGCCTGCGCGGCCTTGATCGCCAGTTCAGCGATCTTTTTGGCGGCGTCGGGGTGTTCGTTGAGCCACAGTTCGAGCGGGTCGCGGAGCATGCGCGAGACCAGCGCCACGGCGTCGCGTGAGTTCAGGCGCTCCTTGGTCTGTCCCTGGAACGAGGGGTCGAGGACGCGCGCGGCGAGGACGAAGCTGACGCGCGAGAATACGTCGTCGGCGGCGAGCTTGATGCCCTTGGGCAGCAGCGCGTGGTGTTCGGCGAAGCTCTTGATGGCGTCGAAGGCCGCCTGGCGCAGCCCGGTTTCATGCGTACCGCCGGCCGGCGTCGGGATCAGGTTGACGTAGGATTCGCGCGCCAGGGTGCCTTCGGCGCTCCAGCACAGCGCCCAGGCGGCGCCGGAGCCGGCCGGGAAGTTCTCGTCGCCGGCGGCGGCGTACTTCTCGCCGGTGAAGATCGGCGCGGCCAGTTCGCCGTCGAGCTGTTCGGCGAGGTATTGCTGCATGCCGTTCTCGAAGCGCCAGGACTTCGTCTCGCCGCCTTCGATGGTCAGAGAGATGTCGAGTCCCGGCAACAGCACGGCCTTGCTGCGCAACAGGCGTTCGAGCTCGCCGAGCGGAATGGTAGGGACGTCGAAGAACTGCGGATCGGGCCAGGCGCGGATGCGCGTGCCGCTGGCGCGCTTGGGCGCGTCGCCGATGCGCTGTAGCGGTTCGATGACCGCGCCGGCGGAAAACGCCAGCTGGTGCCGGCCACCATCGCGCACCACCTCGACCTCCAGCCGCGTCGACAAGGCATTGGTCACCGAGACGCCGACGCCGTGCAGACCGCCGGAGAAGCGGTACGCCGAGGTGCCGTCGCCCTTGTTGAACTTGCCGCCGGCGTGTAGCTGGGTGAATACCACTTCAACCGTTGGCACGCCTTCGACCGGGTGGATTTCCACCGGGATGCCGCGGCCGTCGTCCTGCACGGTGACCGAGCCGTCGCTGTGCAGCGTCACGGCGATGCGTTTGCAATAGCCGCCGAGCGCCTCGTCGGCGGCGTTGTCGATGGCTTCCTGGATGATGTGCAGCGGATGGTCCGTGCGCGTGTACATTCCCGGACGGTGGCGGACAGGTTCCAGTCCCTTAAGGACTGAGATGGATTCGGCGGTGTAACTCATCGGTGCGGATTCTCCAGCCGGCCCGCCGGCGCTGTGATGAAAACGACAAAGGCCAGAGCGAGCGGTCTGGCCTTGCGGGCGGGCGATGTCAAATGATCGGCGGCGATTATACGGCCAGACGTCTTCGGCGGCTTGCCCTGTCAACCGGCGTATCGTGCGGTGAACGAAAAAAAGGCCTGGATGGGCCAGGCCTTGTGATCCAATTCAAGCCCGCCGTCATTCTGGCGGTGTGGAGTATTGTCTTTCAGCGCGCGGCTTCGGCGACGAAAATTTCCACGCGGCGGTTCATTGCCCGGCCGGACAGCGTGCTGTTGTCGGCGATCGGTTCGCGCGAACCGCGGCCGTCGATGCCGATGCGGCTCGCGGAGACGCCGCGGGAAACCAGATAGTCGCGCGTGGCAGCGGCGCGGTTGATCGACAGCGGATTATTCACCGCATCCGATCCCGTGCTGTCCGTGTGGCCAACGATCCGTACCGTGGTGACCGGGTTCTGGTTCAGGGTGGTGGCGAAACGATCGAGAATCGGACGGAGATTCGGCTTGATGTCATAGCGCCCGGAGTCGAAGGAGATATCGCTCGGGATCTCCAGCTTGAGCTGGTTGTCTGCCGTCTGTGTCACGTTGACCCCGGTTCCCTGAGTCGCCTGTTCCATTGCTGCTTTCTGTTCCTGCATGTGCCGCGACCAGAGGTAGCCACCGCCGGCCCCAAGAGCCGCACCAATTGCCGCCCCTGTGGCCGCGCTCTTGCCCTTGTTGCCGCCCGCTGTGGCAACTCCGAGCAAGCCGCCAGCCACGGCACCGATCGCGGCACCGGTACCGGTGGTGCGTTCGGTTTCACTCATGTTGGCGCAACCGGAAAGGGTTCCTGCGCCGATGGCAATGGCGGAAAACAGTGCAAATGCTTGAGTTCTCATGGCATGACCTCGTTCAGTTTGGCGGATATTGGAATGATATAGAGATACGTTGAACCGCCGGAGTGGTCCGTATCTGGAGTCAGTGTAGAACAGTCCGGTCGAATATAGAGGGCTGGAGCGTCCGCTGCTGAGATCGGTGCTCCCGCTTTTTGTTCCGGATTGCGATCTACGTTGCGTGCAAACTGATGATGTAGCGCCGGGAAACCTCGACTTCAGCGGAGTCGCGATCCGGGCTGAGAATTATGTAAATATTTGTATGCGTCTCGCAATAGACCCAGCGCGGGTACCCGTCCACGTATTCGATACTCAGGCTTCCGAGCCGACCGTGTTGGTCGAATACCTTGGAATTGTCGCTGTAGGTCAAGAGGGTTTCGTCGTTTTCGTCACGCAGTTCGACGTGGTCGTGATAACTGCTCATGACGTGCCTGAAGCATTTGTCCCCGACATGGAAGACTTTGATAGTGGCTGACATGATCGTTCCTTTCATCAAAGAACGGCAACTTATGCATGCCAAAAGAGACAGTTACTAAGCGAATGATCTGGTTGTTGGGTCGTAGTGATTTATCCGAACTGTTTCAGAACAGTACGATCACCATCAAGCAAGAAAAACGCCGCTTTGCAATTTATTATTTGTTAACAGCGATGTAAGGTGTGTTCTTCAGAATTCCGTGGATTCAGTGTAAAGCGATCCGACATATGCCTGTTCTTCTCGGAGGCGCTTTTCAAGCCATAAAAGCATAAAGGCCAGCGTTTGCTGGCCTTTATGCTTTATGTATTCTGTGGAGACGGGCGGGATCGAACCGCCGACCTATTGATTGCGAACCAATCGCTCTCCCAACTGAGCTACGCCCCCAAAAACGGAGCGAATTCTATACGCCTGTCTTTGGGGCGTCAATCAGATCCGAATGTGGCGCAAGATGC
This sequence comes from Gammaproteobacteria bacterium, assembly GCA_029289235.1. Classification (GTDB taxonomy): domain Bacteria; phylum Pseudomonadota; class Gammaproteobacteria; order Burkholderiales; family Rhodocyclaceae; genus Propionivibrio. Next base: position 33,056 of record JARFTZ010000056.1, on the reverse strand, counting down.
TTTCCGTTCAACACGCAGCCGGCCCCGGCCGTGCCGGGGCCATTGCTGCAATTTTTCCGCAACAGTCTCCGCTCAGGCCGCGAAGTTCTTCTCGGCAAAGCTCCAGTTGGCGAGGCTGTTGAGGAACGTTTCGACAAACTTTGGCCGCAGATTGCGGTAGTCGATGTAGTAGGCGTGTTCCCACACGTCGATGCAAAGCAGGGCCTTGTCAGCGGTCGTCAAGGGGGTGCCGGCGGCGCCCATGTTGACGATGTCGACTGAGCCGTCGGGCTTCTTGACCAGCCAGGTCCACCCGGAACCGAAGTTGCCGACTGCGGAGGTCTGGAAGGCTTTCTTGAAGTCGTCGAACGATCCCCACTTCTTGGCGATCGCGTCAGCCAGGGCGCCAGCCGGCGCGCCACCGCCGTTCGGCGTCAGGCTGTTCCAGAAGAAGGTGTGATTCCATACCTGCGCCGCGTTGTTGTAGATGCCGCCGGCCGGGGCCTTCTTGACGATGGCTTCGAGATCGAGGTTTTCGAATTCGGTTCCCTTGATCAGGTTGTTCAGGTTGGTGACGTAGGCTTGATGGTGCTTGCCGTAGTGGTACTCGATCGTTTCTTTCGAGATGTGGGGGGCGAGTGCGTCCTGGGCGAAGGGAAGTTGCGGCAGTTGATGTTCCATGGTTTCTCCTTTTGAGTTAGAGCGGCTGAGATCGTTGTTTTCTTTCCGCCGAGCGGGCATGCCTCGAGGGTGCTGCTTTCAGGGCTGCACCGAAGTGATGCGGGCTTCGGCGCGGCCGGCGTGAAAAGAGACATTGATGCAGTCATTTGGTTCCAGTCCTCCGCTGCTGCGGAGCACGTGCCCGGACGCATCGGTGACGATGCTGTAGCCACGCGCGAGGACGTTGTCCGGGCTGAGATGGTCGAGGCTGGCGGCGAGGTGGGCAAGGCGCGTGCTACGCGAGTCGAGGACGCTACGCCAGGCATTGTTCAACCTTTCGGAAAGCGTTGCGAGGCGAACGTTCAGTCGCTCGGTATTCGGGCGGGCGAGCCGCAGGCGCTGGCTCAGCCTGACGGTGGCCAGGGTCCCGCGGACGCCTGTCTCCCGCAGCGCCGTGGTGAGGCGGCTTTGGCAGGCGGCGAGCAGCTGTCGTTGCTGGGCCAGTCGTTGCGCCGGGGAAATCAACCGTTTGGCCAGCATGTCAACGTGTTGCGCGCGTCTTTCAAGGGTTCGATCGGCAAGCCGGTTCAGCGTCCGGCGCAAATCGGTGCACTGTTGCATGAGGGCGCCGCGATGTGGCGCGGCGAGTTCGGCTGCGGCGGTCGGCGTGGCGGCACGATGATCCGCGGCGAAATCGGCAATCGTGAAGTCGGTTTCGTGCCCGATGCCGGTCACGACCGGTATCGTGCTGGCCCGGATCGCGCGTGCGACCGCTTCGTCGTTGAACGCCCACAAGTCTTCCAGGCTCCCGCCGCCGCGGCAAAGGATCAGGACGTCGCATTCGCATCGATCGCTTGCCACGGACAGCGCTGAAACAATGCGCTCGGGCGCGCCATCGCCCTGCACCGGCGTCGGGTAGAGCACGATGCCGACATGCGGGGCGCGCCGTTCCAGGGTCGTAAGAACATCGCGCAATGCCGCCGCCTGCGGTGACGTGACGATGCCGAGTCGCCTTGGAAAGGCTGGCAGCGACCGTTTGTGTTCAACGGCGAACAATCCTTCGTTTTCCAGCTTGGCCTTGAGTTGCAGGAAGCGCTCGAAGAGGTTGCCGACCCCGGCGCGTCTGGCCGTTTCGACGTTGAGTTGGAAATCACCGCGCGCTTCGTAAAGGGTGACAAGAACGCGGGCTTCAATGTGTTGCCCGTTTTCCAGGCGCCATCCGAGCAATTGCGCACGGTTGCGGAACATCACGCAGCGCACTTGCGCGTTGCTGTCCTTCAGCGAGAAATAGACATGCCCGGAAGCGGCGTACGTCAGATTGGATATCTCGCCGGCAACCCAGCACAGGGGAAATGCCGATTCCAGCCGCTCGCGGGCCAGCCGGTTGAGCAACGATACGGTCAGGACGGGGGCGGTGACGGCGGGGCTTGGGGTGAAGAAGGCGGGCTCGGTCATGCCCCAATTCTACAGTCTTGTCAATTCATGCACATGTTTACTGGGTTTGCGCCAAGGATCGGCCCGCAAACCCTTTGGTTGCAAGGGGTGTTGCGTAACTTGTTGTTTTGTAGTTCTTTTTTGTGTTTGCCGAATATTTTTGCAAAGTGTGAAAAAGCCTTTGGCAAGCGGGACTTAGCGGGTTTACCCAGCTTTCATCCACATTGTTATCCACAGATTTTGTGGACAAAGGATTTTTATGACTTTTGTCGGGGGTTGCCGCTGACGACGCCACAGGCTAAAGTTCGCCGCTTGATTCGTCCTCGGAGAGCAAGCGTGTTTTCGATCATTCTGGCGGCCGGCTGGCCCATCTGGCCTTTGCTTTTTGCGTCGGTTATCTCCGTGGCACTGATCATCGAGCGGCTGGTCGCGCTGCGGCGTTCGAAGGTGCTTCCGGCAGGTTTGCTGCAGAGCGTCATTACCGAATATCGGAAACAGTCCCTGACAGAGTCGACTGTTGCGTCAATGGAGGCGCAGTCTCCGCTCGGGCGCGTTCTGGCGGCCGGGTTGCGCAACGTCGGAAGTTCGCGGGAGATCATGCGCGAGGCCATCGAGGAAACCGGCGCAGTGGTTGCCCATGAGCTCGAACGTTATCTGACGACGTTGGGTACGATCGCGTCGATCAGTCCGTTGATGGGCTTGTTCGGCACGGTGGTCGGAATGATCGAGATTTTCAGTTCGCAGGCCCCGAGCGGAAGCAATCCCGTGCAACTGGCGCATGGTATCTCGGTCGCGTTGTACAACACCGGTTTCGGCTTGTTGATCGCGATTCCGAGCATGATCTTCTGGCGGCATTTCCGGGCGCTGGTGAATAGCTTCGTCGTCGATATGCAGCAACAGGCAGTCCGCCTGGTCGAGGTCTTGCACGGCGACCGCCGCGCGTAGGGTGCGCTCATGAACTTTCTGCGCGGTCGCGGCCATGACGAGCCCGAGATAAATCTGATTCCCCTCATCGACGTGTTGCTGGTGATCATCATCTTCCTGATGCTGACCACGACCTACGCCAGGTTCTCCGGCTTGGAGATCAATCTGCCGACAGCGGATGCCAGCCAGCAGAACGAGGAACCGAACGAGGTGAATGTGGCGGTAACGGCGACCGGGCAGGTCTTGGTCAACAAGGCGCCGCTCGGAGCGAATGACGTGCGTTCGATCGGCGAGGCGCTGCAGCGAGCCGCCGGTGACAAGAAGGACCCGGTGATCGTGATCAATGCCGATGCCAAGGCGACTCATCAGAGCGTCGTCGATATCATGCAGGCGGCGCAGTCGGTCGGGTATCCGCGCATTTCCTTCGCAACCCAGTCGCCGCGCTGAAGACGGACCGAGTCGCACATGGCGGGCGGTTTGAGGGCGAGTCTGCCTCGTTTGTGGTACCGGCGCCGCCTGGCGCCTGTCTTGTGGCCGCTGCTTCCGCTCTCCTGGCTGTTCCGGTTGCTGGTCGCGCTGCGGCGACGGCTTTACCGTTGCGGGTGGCTTCCCTCGTTTCGTTTGCCGGCCGCGGTGATCGTGGTCGGAAATCTGACTGTCGGCGGCAGCGGAAAAACACCGCTGGTGCTCTGGCTGGCGGCGAGGTTGCAGGAGAGCGGGTGGCGGCCGGGAATCATCAGCCGGGGCTACGGCGGCAAGGCCGGGGACGATGTCCTTGAGGTCACGAGCGATTCGAGCGCCGAGCTGGTCGGCGACGAACCGCTCTTGCTGGCCCGGCGGAGTGGCGTTCCGGTCGTTGTCGGCCGAAACCGGGTTGCCGCTGGAAAGGCGTTGCTGCAAGTCCATCCGGAATGCGACGTGCTGATTTCCGACGACGGCTTGCAGCATTATCGCTTGAAGCGTTTGGCCGAATTGGTGGTGTTCGACGGGCGTCGGGTTGGTAACGGGCAATTGCTGCCGGCTGGCCCGTTGCGCGAGCCGGTTTCGCGCCTTGCCGCGGTGACAGCTCTCGTCTGGAATGGCGGTGTTGCGGCAGAGGTGGAGGCCGGTCCGGTTGTGCCAGGTTTTTCGATGCATCTGGTTGCCGATGGTTTCCATGCGTTGAACGATCGTGCCCGGAAGTGCAGCGCTGACGATTTGCGCGGCAAGACGCTTCATGCAATAGCGGGGATCGGCGACCCGGCGCGTTTCTTCGCGCAATTGACCGCCCAGGGGCTTGAGTTTGAGGCCCATCCGTTTCCGGATCACCACGCGTATCGCCAGGAGGACTTCGCCTTCGCCAACGGCGCTGTGCTGCTGATGACCGAGAAAGATGCGGTAAAATGCGCCGGTTTGGCCTTGCCGGAAGCGTGGGTGCTTCCCGTTGAGGCTCGCGTCGACGAAGCGCCGGACGGGCGCGCGTTGATGGACCTGATTCTGGAGAAACTGAATGGATGCGCGCCTGCTTGATATCCTCGTTTGCCCGATTTGCAAAGCCAACCTCGAGTATCGCAAAGCCGAACAGGAGTTGGTCTGCAAGCCGTGCAAGCTGGCCTTTCCGGTTCGCGACGACATTCCGATCATGCTGGAGGACCAGGCGCGCCGCCTGAACGAGGGAGAGTGTTGATGTCGTCACCGCAAGTAAAGTTCAAGGCCGTCGTGCCGGCTCGTTACGCGTCGACCCGTTTGCCGGCGAAACCTCTCCTCGATCTGGGCGGAAAACCGATGGTTGCCCGCGTGGCCGAGCGTGCCGTGCTGTCCGGTGCCGATGAGGTGTGGGTCGCGACAGACCATCCTGACGTCGTCAAGGCGGCGGAGGCCAGCGGGCTTTCTGTTCTGTTCACACGTGCCGATCATCCGACAGGGACCGATCGTCTGGCCGAAGTTGTGGAGCTGCGCGGCTGGAGTGACGACACGATCGTCGTCAACGTGCAGGGCGACGAGCCGCTGATCGATCCCGCGCTGGTTGCGCGGACCGCGCAGCAGCTTGCGGAGAGTGGCGCCGATATCGCGACGGTGGCGCATCCCATTGACAATCCGGCCGATTTTTTTGCGCCCAACGTGGTCAAGGTGGTCTGCAAAGCCAATGGCGACGCCATGTATTTCTCGCGTGCGCCGATTCCCTTTGCCCGGGATCATTTTGCGCAGGACAAGGACAGGGCGTCGCTTCCTTCCGGGTTCATCGCCTGCCGGCACATCGGTCTGTACGCCTATCGCGCCGGGTTTCTCCGTGCCTACGCCAAGCTGACGCCATCGCCAGTCGAGGGTTTTGAAGCGCTCGAGCAATTGCGTGCCTTGTGGCACGGCTACCGGATCAGTGTGCTCGTTTCCGATCATCTGCCGATGCCCGGCGTCGATACGCCCGAGGATGCGGCACGCATGCAGGAGTGGTTCAGCAAGAAAACCTGACCTGCCCGACCCGCTGCGCCGGCGCGCCGGGTTGTCCTACCCGCTTTCCGTTTATCTCTTTAATTTATCCAAGGAAGAAACCATGAGGCTTATACTGCTTGGTCCGCCTGGCGCCGGCAAGGGGACCCAAGCCCGATTCATCTGCGAAAAATTCGGCATTCCACAGATTTCCACCGGCGACATGCTGCGTGCGGCGATCAAGGCGGGAACGCCGTTGGGCCAGGAAGCCAAGAAGGTGATTGATCGGGGGCGGTTGGTCTCCGATGAAATCATCGTTAATTTGGTCCGGGAGCGGTTGTTCCTGGAGGACTGCCGGGCAGGCTACCTCTTCGACGGTTTTCCGAGAACGATTCCGCAGGCGGAAGCGATCCGCAGTGCGGGAGTCCCACTTGATTACGTTTTGCAGATCGACGTGCCGGACGCTGAGATCGTCGAGCGCATGAGCGGCCGTCGCGTGCATCTCGCCTCTGGCCGGACGTATCACGTCACGTTCAATCCGCCCAAGGTCGAGGGGCGTGACGACATTACCGGCGAACCGCTGATCCAGCGTGATGACGATTCGCGGGAAACCGTGCTCAAGCGGCTGGAGGTTTACCACGCCCAAACGCAGCCACTGCTCGCTTTCTATACAGAGTGGGCGGCTTCCGGCGAGGCGGCGGCGCCTAAAGTTCGTACGATATCCGGCGTGGGGAGTGTTGACGACATTGCCCGGGAGGCGCTGGCGGCGTTGTCCTGAGAGCGCCGGGGCGAAACGAAAACGGGGCGGGCTTTCGGCAGGCCCCGTTTTTTGTCGACGATTCGCTTCTAAACTGCGACGGATGGATTCAGGGCATAGAGGCCGGTCAGGCTGGCTTCTGCGAGGATATGCCCCTTGATGGCCTCGCGGACCTGCTGGCCGCTGAATGTGCCTTCCAGCGGCAAAGTCTCTATGTCGAGAGCAAAAACCGTAAATACGTAGCGGTGGACGATTTCGTCATTCCATGGCGGGCAAGGGCCGTCATAGCCGAAGTAGTCGCCGCGCATGTCGCCATCGCCGGCAAACCACGCCGTGTAATCGTTGATTCCCTGGCGCGCGCCGTGCTGGGCGGCGGGGCCGCCTTTCCCGCGCGGGGTGACTTCGTTTGAAAACTCGCCCGCCTTGATCTCCTGCATGTCCGCCGGCAGGTCGATCAGGGTCCAGTGGAAGAAATCAATGCGCGGCAAGGTGGCAGGGACGGAACGCCCTTCCTGATTGACGTCATCGCCGCGGCTGGGAACGTCCGGGTCATGGCAGATCACGACGAAGGATTGCGTGCCGGAGGGCACCTCTGTCCAAGCCAGGTGGGGGTTCAGGTTTTTGCCGAGGCAGACATGGTGCGCCGGGTCGGGGACGCAAAAGGAATAGTCTCCCGGGATCCGCTGTCCGTCCGCGAAGCTGTTGCTCGTCAGTTTCATGGGGGGTTCTCCTGTGAGGGTTATTCGGCTGCGCGGCGCCTGAAGTCACGGGGGCGGAAGCCGATGAGCCATAGTGTAGCGAAATAGCTGCACGCGCCGAAGCTGACGAGTGCGGCGAGTCGCCACAAGCGGGTGGCGAGGCCCCATTGCAACCAGTCCGCAGCATCGCCGGCAAGAAACCACAGCGCTGCGGCCATGGCGCTCAAGGCAACAATCAACCTGAGCGAAAACGCCAGCCATCCCGGCTGCGGTGTGTAGATTCCGTGCCTGCGCAATCCGCGGAAAAGCAGCCAGGCATTGAGGCAGGCGGCCAGGCCGATGGCCAGCGCCAGGCCGGCATGCTGCAGCCAGCCGATCAGGGCCAGGTTGAGCGCCTGGGTGACGCACAGCGTGATCAACCCGATCTTGACCGGGGTGCGAACGTTCTGGCGGGCGTAGAAGCCGGGCGCCAGAACCTTGACGAGGATCAGGCCAAGCAGGCCGACGCTGTAGGCGATCAGTGCGTTGCGGGTCATGAAGACGTCGTTGTCGGTAAAAGCGCCGTGGTGAAACAGTGTGGTGATCAGCGGTACGGCGATAATGGCCAAGGCGACCGCGGCAGGGGCTGCCAGCAGCAGTGTTAAACGCAGTCCCCAGTCAAGCAGCCTGGAATACTCATCGAACTTCCCGTCCGCGTGGTATTTCGACAATGACGGCAGAAGGATCGTCCCGAGTGCGGCACCGAGCATGCCGGACGGGAACTCCATCAGCCGGTCGGCGTAATACAGCCACGATACGCTGCCGGTGTCGAGAAATGACGCGAAGATCGTGTTGATCAACAGGCTGAGCTGGGAAACAGACACGCCAAGGACCGCGGGCGCCATTAATGCCAGGATCCGTCGCACTCCCGGTGCGCGCCAGTCGAGCGAGAAGCGCGGCAGCATGTCGATGCGCCTCAGCCCGGGCAGTTGAAATGCCAGTTGCAGGGCGCCACCGATGAAGACCGACCAGCCGAGCGCCATGACGGGCCGGTCGAACCATGGCGCGGCAACGAGCGCCATGGCGATGAAAGACACGTTGAGCAGGACCGGTGTGAACGCCGGAATGGCGAAGCGGTTCCAGGTGTTGAGAATTCCCCCGGCGAGAGCGACGAGCGACATGAACAGGATGTACGGGAAGGTGATGCGCGTGAGCTCGACAGTGAGGGCAAACTTGTCCGGGTCGGCGGCAAAGCCGGGCGCGGATATGTAGACCAGTAACGGCGCTCCAGCCATCCCGGCGAGGGTGACGGCGATCAGGACAAGAAGCAGCAGCGAGGCGACCTGGTCGACAAGTCGCCTGGCCTCACTCTCGCCCAGCCGGTTCTTGTATTCGCCCAGGATGGGGACAAACGCCTGGGAGAATGCTCCTTCGGCGAAAAGGCGACGAAAAAGGTTCGGCAGCTTGAAGGCGACGAAAAAGGCATCGGTCATCATCCCGGCGCCGAAAACCCTGGCGATCACGAAATCCCGGACAAAGCCGAGAACGCGTGAGATGAGTGTCATGGAGCTGATCGTAACCAGCGCTTTCAATAGATTCATCGGGAGAAGGGTGACGGCAAAGGCGCCATCTTAGCCGCATAAGAGGGATGGTGACAGGACAGGTGGCGCTTTCAACAATCGCTTGCCATCCGGGAGGCGGGTCTGTACAATTCCGCGCTTTCGATTAACTCATCTGCTTTTTGAGGATCAACTCATGGCCAACAGCGCACAAGCCCGTAAGCGTGCCCGCCAAGCCGTCAAGCAACGCGCCCACAACGCAAGCCTGCGCTCCGCTATGCGCACGGCGGTAAAGCGTGTGCAGAAGGCGATTGTCGCTGGCGACAAGGCTGCCGCTCAAGTCGTTTTCCAGCAATCCGTTTCGGAGATCGATAGCATCGCCGACAAGAAGATCATCCACAAGAACAAGGCGGCGCGGCACAAGAGCCGGCTGTCGGCCCAGATCAAGGCGCTTGCTGCCTGATAGTTCAGGGTATCGGATGTGATTGGCGGCGCCCTCGGGCGCCGTTTTGCTTTTTACCATAGGCCGTTTCAGCCTATACAAGCCAGGCGTTTTCCCATAGAATTTTTCTTTCGGCATTTTTGGCGCACGGCCTGTCGCAGGCTTTGCCTGCAATTCACCGGCGAGGCCCGGTCTGTTCCGGCGGCGTAGGCCGCCGTTTCAGTTTTTGCACCTCAACAAGGGGTTGAATATGTCTCACCTGATGAATACCTATGCCCGGTTGCCTGTCGCTTTCAGTCATGGAAGCGGCAGTCGGGTGACCGATACCGAGGGCAGGGTTTACCTTGACGCCCTGTCGGGGATTGCAGTGAACACGCTCGGGCACAATCACCCGGTTCTGGTTTCAGCGATTGCCGCGCAGGCGGGACGCCTGTTGCACACCTCCAATCTTTATCGCATGCCGCAGCAGGAGGAATTGTCGGACAAGCTGGCCGGAGTGTCAGGCATGCAGGAGGTGTTCTTCTGCAATTCCGGGTGCGAGGCCAACGAGGCGGCGATCAAGCTGGCGCGGTTCTACGGTCATCAGCAAGGCATCGATAATCCCGCGATCATCGTCATGGAGCAATCCTTCCATGGGCGCACGCTGGCGACACTTTCCGCCACCGGGAACCGGAAGGTGCAGGCGGGTTTCGAGCCGCTGGTTTCAGGTTTTGTGCGTGTTCCGTTCAATGATCTCGAGGCGGTGAGCGCGATAGCCGAACACAACAAGAACGTTGTTGCCGTGATGCTCGAAATCGTTCAGGGCGAGGGCGGCATTTACGTCGCTGACCTGGATTATCAGCGCGCTCTGCGCAAACTCTGCGACGAAAACGGCTGGTTGCTGATCTGTGATGAGGTGCAGTGCGGCATGGGGCGTACCGGGACGTGGTTCGGCTTTCAGCACGCCGGCATCCTTCCTGACGTGGTGACGCTGGCCAAGGGGCTCGCCAGTGGCGTGCCGATCGGGGCCTGCCTGGCGGCCGGGAAGGCGGCCGGGTTGTTCAAGCCGGGCAACCACGGTTCGACCTTCGGTGGCAACCAACTGGCGACGACGGCGGCGTTGACGACGCTGGCGGTGATCGAGCAGGACAAGTTGCTGGCGAATGCGGTGACTGTCGGTGAACTCATTCGTGACGGCATGGCGCGCGAACTGGGTGGCGTCAAGGGGTTTGTCGGAATTCGCGGACAAGGCTTGATGATCGGTATCGAGCTCGATCGTCCGTGTGGGGAACTGGTCAGGCTGGCGCTCGACGCCGGATTGCTGATCAACGTGACCGCCGAGAAGGTCGTGCGTTTGTTGCCCGCGCTGAATTTCAGTGCCGACGATGCGCGCGAACTGGTCCAGCGGCTGGGTGCGCTGATTCGTGAATTTCTTTCTTCCTGATCGGATACGGACATGACTCCCGTTAAGCCAGTCGTCAGGCACTACCTGCAGTTCAACGATTTCACCCGCGAGGAATATGCGTACCTGTTCGGCCGCACACGCTGGATCAAGGCGCAGTTCAAGGCGTATCAGCGCTATTGGCCGTTGAGCGACCGTACGCTGGTGATGATTTTCGAAAAGGCCAGCACGCGCACGCGCCTGTCGTTCGAGGCGGGGATCCAGCAACTGGGTGGTTCGGCAATCTACCTCAATACCCGTGATTCGCAGCTGGGACGTGGCGAGCCGATCGAGGATGCCGCACAGGTCATTTCGCGCATGAGCGACATTGTGATGATCCGCACCTTCGAGCAGACCATCGTCGAGCGCTTTGCCGCGCATTCACGAGTTCCGGTCATAAATGGCCTGACCAACGAATACCACCCGTGCCAGATCATGGCCGACATCTTCACCTACATCGAACACCGCGGATCGATCGAGGGCAAGACCGTGGCCTGGATCGGTGACTCGAACAACATGTGCAATACGTGGTTGCAGGCGGGCGAAGTCCTCGGCTTCAACGTACACGTGTCGACGCCGCCGGGCTATGAGGTCGAGCCGGAGCGTGCCGGGCTGCATGGTACAGGGCATTTCCGGCAGTTTGCCGATCCGATGGATGCCGTGCGCGGGGCCGATATCGTCACGACCGACGTGTGGACCTCGATGGGCTTCGAAGCGGAGAACGAGGAGCGCCTGCGCGATTTCGCCGACTGGCAGGTCGATGCCGACATGATGAAGGCGGCGAATCCGGAGGCGATCTTCCTGCATTGTCTGCCGGCTCACCGGGGCGAGGAAGTGACCGCCGAGGTGATCGACGGGCCGCAGAGCTTTGTCTGGGACGAGGCGGAAAACCGCTTGCACGTGCAAAAGGCATTGATGGAGTTTCTTTTGCTCGGCCGAGTCAATCCTTAGAAGTTGACTGGTTGTGCGCAGTCGATGTTCGGCTTTACAGAAGAGCAGGTTTCCGCTTTCGGCATGTCCTTCGGGATTGCTGCCTTCATGCTCTTCATGTTGTTCATCATTGGCGAACTCGCCTGGAAGTCGAAGGCCGGGAGAACCGGCACCTTCGTCCTTTTTTTGGTTCTGGCTCTCGGCATGCTTGGTTTTGTCGCCAAGTCCGTGATCCAGAGGTTTTGGGGAATGTGAAATGTCTCAATTCGATAACGTCAGCGTCGTCAAGAAGGCCAACGTCTATTTCGACGGAAAATGCGTCAGTCATTCCATCGAGCTTGCCGACGGCAGCAAGAAGTCCGTCGGCGTGGTTTTGCCTGCGTCGCTGGTTTTCAATACCGGCGCGCCGGAGATCATGGAGTGCGTGAGCGGTTCGTGCCGTGTGCGCCTCAAGGGCGACAGCGAGTGGACAACCTATTCGGCCGGGCAGTCGTTCAATGTGCCGGCCAATTCGTCGTTCGAGATCGTCTGTGACGAGCCGTATCATTACGTCTGCCACTACGGCTGAGTGCTTGCGATACCGGCGATTTTTTTGAGGGAATGCCATGCCATCGTTCGATTTTTCTTCCGAGGCCGATCTGGTCGCGTTGAAAAATGCCATCGACGTCACCAGCCGTCAGATCGACGCGCGCTACGACTTCAAGGGTACGTCAGCGAAGGTCGAACTCAATGAAAAGGACAAGGTGATCACGCTTTACGGCGATTCAGATTTCCAGCTCAGCCAGATAAAGGACATTCTCTTCCCCGCCATGGAGAAGAAGGAGAAGGAGAGTGTGAAGCGTCTGGATCACCAGTCCATCCAGAAGGTCTCCGGCAACAAGGTCAAGCAGGAACTGAAGATCAAGGTCGGTATCGAGACCGAGCTTGCAAAGAAGATCGTCAAGCTGGTCAAGGACTCGAAGCTGAAGGTGCAGGCGTCGATTCAAGGGGATACCGTACGGGTTTCCGGCGCAAAGCGTGATGAGTTGCAGGCGTGTATTGCGACGGTGACCAAAGCGATTACCGATTTTCCGATCAAATACGGAAACTTCCGCGATTAAGCCGAGGGTGAATATCGAGGCGCCGCATTTACGCGGATTCAAGCACGCGGTGCCCGACGGAAGATCCGTCGATTCTTCGCCTGGGGCTATCCAGCGCGCCGTTCCGACAAGGATGGCGCCTATGAAGCATGTCATTGATGTCGTCGAAGACTGTCCAAGAAGTGCACGATAACGAGGTTGTATCCGCGCCAGGGATGTCCTGGGCGGACGAATTGCGGCGGGTGTCGCAGGCGGTCAGTCAGAGCGGAAGCCGGTCGACGTCGAGCCGCAATCAAATTTATTACCTCCTGCACTGGACGCCTGATGCCAGTTGTTTCGGCATTACTGTACACCGCGGTCGTAGTCTGGAGGATGCCGAGGTCGTGTGGGAGATCGAGGGAGGGGCGATCAAGTCGCAGTCGTCCCTAAGCGATCAGGATGCGGATATCCTGCAGTTGCTGCGGTATGAACTCCCTGCGGAAAGTGGCTTGCGTGCCTATGGTTTCGGGGAGCGCGACGGTGGCGAGTTGCTGCAGCGTTTGCTGCGTACCGGCCGCTTCGCCCTGGCCAGTGATCTTTCACCTCTGCTTGCCGGCGAGAACCGGCCGGGGCAACTCGGTTGGCGGATTGACGAGCATGGCTTGCAGCGTCCGTGTTTCAGGGTTCTCACTGAAGGATGCCTGGCTATTCCGCTGTTGCCACCCTGGTATGTCGACCTCGACCGAAGTGTTGTTGGCCTGCTTGACGTCCCCGGCGACCCGGACATCATCGCGCGCTTGTTCTCCTTGCCGCCACTCGGGGACATGCAGGCCGAGGTCGTGGCCGCGATGCTTGCCGAACTGGCCCCCGAACTGCCTGCGCCGGAGGAAAATGCGCAGGCGTCGCTCCGCTGCATCGACGTCGCTCCTGTTCCCGTCCTTCGGCTGGAGACGCTGGAAACCAACGGCCATGACCCATGGCGCGAATACGCGTCATGTGCCGATACCGTCGGCTTTGATGTCGCTCTTGCCGGATTCCGTTACCAGGACGCTGAGGTCGGAGCCGGGGATAGAAGAGAATTCGTCGCGCTTGCCGATGGCGAAACAGTGCGGGTCAGGCGTCGTCTGGAAGCCGAGGAGGCGCTTCTGGCTCAGCTATCCGCGTATGGCCTGGAGAGGATTCCCGTCGCGATGCTGCGTGCATGTGGCGCCTTGCCGGAGAATGCCTATGGGCTGGAGAGCGAAGCGGCCTGGGCGCGTTTCATGGAGGAGTCGCTTCCCGCGCTGCGCCAAGCCGGCTGGGAGGTCGGGTTCGACGAGGAATTCCGCCATCATTCGCTGCGGGTCGATGCCTGGGAAGCCGATCTCGTCGCGTCGGACAGCGGCTGGTTCAATCTCGACATGGGCATCATTGTTGAGGGCGAGCGTCTGCCCCTGGCTCCGCTGCTTGCCGCGTTGTTCCAGAGGGATTCTCGCTGGCTGGAAACTGTGGATGTCCTTCGGATTGATGACAACGAGCAGATCGAACTGAGGACGGCCGCCAACAAGCGTCTGCGGGTACCTGCGGCGCGCCTCAAGCCCCTGGCGCTGACCCTGATCGACCTGTTTGACAGTTTTGACGGACGGCCTTTGCGCATTTCACGTTTCGACGCACAGCGGCTGAAGGTGTTGAGTGACGCCAGCCGCTGGCAGTTTCGCGGACACGAAGAAATCGTTGCCCTGGCGGATCGCCTGCTCGCGGCGCAGGGAGTGCGTCAGATCGAGCCGCCCAAGGGGTTGGGGCTTGAACTGCGTGCATACCAGAAGGAAGGGGTCGCCTGGCTGCAGTTTCTCCGCGAGCAGGGACTCTCGGGCATCCTGGCCGACGACATGGGACTTGGCAAGACCGCACAGGCGCTGGCGCATCTCCTGCTGGAGAAGGAAAGCGGTCGCCTCGACCGTCCGGCGCTGATCGTTTTGCCGACTTCGCTGGTGTTCAACTGGATGAACGAGGCGGCACGATTCGCGCCGGAACTCTCCGTGCTGTCGCTCCAGGGCGTGGATCGCAAGTCGCGCTTCGACGACATTCCAAAGCACGACGTCGTGCTGACGACCTATCCGTTGCTCTGGCGGGACGCGGCCGAACTCACCCGCTTCTCTTACCACATGCTGATTCTCGACGAAGCGCAGACTGTCAAGAATTCAAGGAGCCAGGGAGCGGAGGTGGTTCGGCGGATCGATGCACGGCATCGTCTGTGCCTGACGGGAACGCCGCTCGAAAACCACTTGGGGGAGCTGTGGAGCCAGTTTGATTTCCTGCTTCCTGGCTTTCTTGGCGGCAGCAATACCTTCGCCCGCTATTGGCGTACGCCGATCGAGAAGCAGGGCGATGCCCAGCGCCGGAATTTGCTGGCACAGCGCATTCGCCCCTTCATCCTGCGTCGGCGCAAGGAAGAGGTCGCGCCTGAACTGCCGCCAAAAACCGTCATACAGCGCAAGGTCGAACTCGCGGGCGGCCAGCGCGACCTTTACGAGGCGGTGCGTGCCGCGATGGACGTTATGGTGCGCGAAGAGATTGCCAGCAAGGGGTTCGGGCGCAGCCAGATCGTCATCCTCGACGCGCTCCTCAAGCTGCGGCAGGTTTGCTGCGATCCGCGCCTCGTGAGATCCCTGGTTGCGCAGCGGGTCAAGGAGCGGGCCAAGCTCGATCTGCTGATGACCATGGTGCCGGAACTGGTCGATGAAGGGCGGAAGATTCTGATTTTCTCGCAATTCACTGCCATGCTCGCCTTGATCGAGGCCGAAATGAAGCGGGCGGGAATTGCCTACGAGTTGCTGACCGGGGATACCGCGGATCGCGAGACCCCTGTGCGCCGCTTCCAGTCGGGCGAGGTTCCGGTCTTCCTGATCAGCCTGAAGGCCGGCGGGGTGGGTCTGAACCTGACTGCTGCGGACACCGTGATCCATTATGATCCGTGGTGGAACCCGGCCGTAGAAAATCAGGCGACTGACCGTGCGCATCGCCTCGGCCAGGATAAGCCGGTATTTGTTTACAAGCTGATTGTCGCCGGCAGCATCGAGGAGAAAATTCTCGCGTTGCAGGAACGCAAGGCTGACCTTGCTGCGGGAATCCTGTCGGCGGACAGCAACGCTGCGCTCAAATTCGGCGAGGACGACATTGCCGCGCTGTTTGCGCCGCTACCCTCCTAGATTTCCTGCCGGCAGAGCGTGTCTGCAGCGCAAGTGCCATGATCCGAAAGGGTTTTATACGTAATTTTTCTCCCTTCCATGTTTGACCGTGCGGTGATGGTTGGTGGATAATCCACACTTTTGCCCTCCCTCGCCGGCGTCTCCGGCTCTCAACGGCCTCTCAAGAACGCCTTTCGCCTGGCTCGGGATCATTGAACAGACAGGACTGAACATGACCAAGAATCACCCGTCACTCGCCATCGATCCTTATTACGACGGTGTACCGGCGTACATGACTGAAGTGTACGACTGGGCGTACGTTGACCCGAAGTGGGTGCGTGCGCTGGATCACAACTGGGTCGTGCGGGTCCTGCTGTTCCTGAACGACCAGCGCCTGATGCGCGCCTATCTCAACGAAATCAGGGAAGGCATGCGCGTCTGGCAGTTGGCGCACGTCTACGGCGATCTGGTGACCCGTGTGGCGAAGAAAGTGGGTCCCAAAGGGAAGTTCCTGCTCACCGACGTGACGCCGGTGCAGATCGAGCACGGCACGCGCAAGTTGGCTGGCATGGAGTGGACCAAGGTCGTCCGTGCCGATGCGGCGACCTATGTCGTTGGTGAAAACGATCACTACGATCTCATCTGCAGTTTCTTCCTCCTGCATGAAGTGCCGGAAGAGAAAAAGTACGAGATCGTCAATCACATGCTGGAAAAACTGCCCAAAGGCAGCAAGGCGGTGTTCGTCGATTACCATAACCCGGCGAAGTGGCAGCCGATTCGTTACATCCTGAAGGTGGTCAACCACTATCTTGAGCCGTTTGCCGAGGCGATGTGGAAAAACGAGATCCAGCACTACGCGCGCAATGCCGATAAATTCGTTTGGCGCAAGAAGACGTTTTTCGGGGGCGTCTATCAGTGCGTGGTCGTTGAACACAAGGCGTAAGCCTTCCCGTCCTGAATCGAAACGCGGCCCGGGCCGCGTTTTTTTTTTGCTCATGGGGATCAGTTTCCCGCAAGTCCTCCGATCCATGCCGAATAGAGCTGATCGGCCAGACGGCGCATGGCCGGCAGGCGATCACCTGTTTCGGCCTGCATCTGCTCCGGCGTCTGCACCGAAGGCGGGAGTGGCTCCAGCCCGCGCGTTTCTTCCGCCCAGTTCGCGTTCCAGGTCGCGATCATCTCCGGCGTCATCTCCACGTGGCATTGCATGCCCAGATGCGGGCCAAGAGCGAACATCTGGTTCGCGCAGTATCCGTTTCCCAGAAGACGTTTCGCTCCTGCGGGGATGCTGAACGTTTCACCGTGCCACTGGAATACCGTTGCCTTGCCAGATTCATCGAGGGCATCCCCTAACCACCTTCGCGCCTCCTCGCTTTGAAGATCGGCTTCGGCGATGCCCCAGCCGATCTCCTTGACCGGGTTCCTGATGACATGGCCACCGAGCGCCTTGCTCATCAATTGTCCGCCAAGGCAGTGTCCGATGACCGGGACGTTTTTCGCGAAGGCTTCGCGGAGCAATCGGCAACTTTCTTCGATCCATGGTAACGGATCGTTGACGCTGATGGTTCCCCCCATCAGGCAGATCCCGGAATAGGGTTCTGTCGACTCCGGAATGGAGGCGCCGCTGTCAACGCAGATCAGTTGCCAGGGAAGCGAGTGCCGATCGAGGAATGTGGCAAAATAGCCCGGACCTTCTGTACGGGTGTGGCGAAAAATGGCGATGGGTTTCATGAGTCGATGGTTCCTGTTTGGCTATCCAAGGGGTTCGGCCCGTTTCGATTTTACGCGAAGCATGCTTTGCTTATCTCTGGGCGTGGCGGCAGGCGCGTGGAGTTCTGTCGTCCTTGCGGCGGATGTGGGATTGGCGGGGCTGTTCCCCGGAAAGGCGCTACTGACCATCAACGGAGGGCAACCGAGAATAGTGGCGGTCGGCGCGACGACCGATGAAGGCGTCAAGGTCGTTTCGGTCAATGGAGAGACGGCGACGTTGGAGGTCAATGGCAAGCGACGCCAGTTGCGCGTCGGGCAGAATGTTGTGTCGCGCCCCTCGCAGAGCGGACCTGCGCGTGTGGTGCTGACGGCCGATGCTCGTGGACACTTTTATTCGACGGGCAACATCAACGGTTCCACGGTCCGCTTTCTGGTGGATACCGGGGCCTCGATGATTTCGCTCGGCGCAGGCGACGCGCGGCGAATTGGTGTCGATCCGGCCAAGGGGGTGCCTGGCGTCGCCAATACGGCGAACGGGCAGACCGTCGTTTCCCGAGTGAAACTCCATTCGGTGCGGGTGGGGGAGATTGAACTGAATAACGTTGACGCGCTGGTTCACCAGCATGACCTGCCTGTGTCGCTGCTGGGAATGAGTTTCCTGAATCGCATGGAAATGCAGCGAAACGGGGATACCATGACATTGATTAAACGCTACTAGAGAAAATAGGGGGATAGATGCCGCATCGTGATCAGGAAATAGCCATGCTGCGCCGCGAACTTGAGATATTTATGGGAGAGCGGCAAAGCTTGCTGCGCGTGGTAGGCGCCAGCGCCGCGCTGATCGCGTCTCTCGACAGCAATCGCTTGCCGGTGGGGGCCGTCGAGTCGGCGGACCAGGTCGCGACCCTGATCAATATGCTGCCGGAAGAAACCCTGCAGGACGCGTTGGGATCGATTAACGCCGAGATAGAGGAAGAAGACGCTGTCAACAAAGGAAAGTGATCGCCAAAGCGAGAGAGGGACGCCCGATCTCTCCGGTACGGTTGATTTTGGCCGGTTGCGTCGCGTGCTCGCAGCTTTGCCTGCGAATGCAAGGCATGATGACGAGTCGGGTATTCAGATTGAGAACCCGGTTGAGGCTGCGGTCCTTTTCCCGATTGTGTTGCGAGAGAGCGGCACGACGGTTCTTCTGACGCAACGTACGGCGCATCTGCGCGACCACGCCGGACAGATCAGTTTTCCGGGCGGACGCGCCGAGTCCGGTGATCTCTCTCCTATGCATACTGCATTGCGTGAGGCGGAGGAGGAGATCGGACTATCATCGGCACATGTCGAAGTGATCGGCACGCTGCCGGAATATCTGACTGTCACGGGGTATCGGATTACCCCGGTGGTTGCTCTCCTGACGCCGCCATTCTCGCTTCACCCGGATCCGTCAGAGGTTGCCGAGGTGTTTGAGGTGCCGCTGGCATTCCTGATGAATCCTGAGAATCACCAGCGCCGGTCGCGCGAGGTTCAGGGGGAAGTGCGTAGTTTTTACGCGATGCCGTATGGTCGGCATTTCATTTGGGGGGCGACGGCGGGGATCATCGTCAGCCTTGCGCGGGCGCTGGCGCGTTGAGTGTGGCGCGGGAGGAGGCAAGCGTCCTCCATCGGATGAGAGGAATGTCATGTCGCTATTTTCGATGATTGCCGTCCTGCTGATCGAACAAATCCGTCCGCTGCCCTTTCCGGTTGTGGTCGGGGTGCCGCTTGAGCGCTGGGCCGGGTGGCTCGAAGCGCGTTTCAATGCGGGGGAACGTAGCCATGGAATCGTGGCCTGGCTGCTCGGTGCCGGGAGTCTGGTGCTGGTTTCCGGTATTGCGTACGCGGTTCTTTACGCGCTCAGTCCGGTGTCGGCCTGGATCTGGAGTGTCCTGGTCCTCTATCTGACAATGGGGTTCCGGCAGTTCAGCCACTACTACACCGATATCCAGTTGGCGTTGCGACTTGGTGACCTGTCGCACGCACGCGAAGTGCTCGGCGAGTGGCGCGGCGCTCGCTCCGACGACCTGTCCGCCGCTGCCATCGCCCGCGAATCGATCCGGTGCGCGCTGGCAGCTTCGCATACACATGTCTTCGGCGTGCTGGTCTGCTACGTGTTGCTGCCCGGGCCGTGTGGCGCGGTGTTATATCGCGCGGCCGCTTTTTTTGCCGATCGCTGGGGGAGCGGGACCGTACGCGGCACAGACAGTTTCGGCGATTTTTCCCGGCAGGCTTTCGCGATCATTGACTGGTTGCCAGCCCGCTTGACCGCTGCGGCGTTCGCCGTGGTGGGAAATTTCGAGAATGCGGTGTACTGCTGGAGAGCGCGCGCATCAGAGGCACGTGCCGACGCTGGCACCGGGTGGGGCCAGTCTGTTGTCGTTGCGGCCGGCGTAGGGGCGTTGGGATCGCTTCCCGCGGAAATGGCGGGCAATGGTGTCGGACATGGTGGCGAAGAGGTTGGCCTGGACTTGATGCAGAGCGCCGTCGGCCTGGTCTGGCGGGCCCTGCTGCTATGGCTGTTGTTGTTGATCCTGTTCGAACTGGCCCGGTTGATGGCCTCCTGACCCGTCGCGCGCAGTCGGATCAGCGTTTCCTGGAAAGATCGCGCAGATCGTTCAGGAGCCGCTCGACGCTTTCCAGCGGAGTGTCCCAGGAGCACATGAAACGGGCACCCCCTGCGCCGATGAAGGTATAGAAGCGCCAGCCGCGCGCACGCAGGCCCTCCAGCACCTCTGGCGGCAGCGAGGCGAATACCCCGTTGGCCTCCACCGGAAAGAGTAGTTGTGCCCCCGGGATGTCCCGCAATCCTTGTGCCAGACGTTGTGCCATCGCGTTGGCGTGTGCCGCGTGTTGTTTCCAGACATCGCCGTCCAGAATGCCAAGCCATGGCGCCGACAGGAAACGCATCTTCGAAGCCAGTTGCCCGGCCTGCTTGCAGCGCCAGGCAAAATCTTCAGAGAGCGACCGGTCGAAGAATACAACCGCCTCGCCGACCGGGAGTCCCATTTTCGTTCCGCCGAAGCACAGCACGTCGACGCCTGCGCGCCAACTGATATCCGCTGGAGCTACGCCAAGGGAAACGAGCGCGTTGGCGAAGCGGGCGCCGTCCATGTGCACCCGCAACCCGTGGCGGTGCGCCAGTTCTGCTATCGCGGCGATTTCGGCCGGACGATAGACCGTGCCGACTTCGGTCGCCTGGGTCAGCGTCACGACACGGGGCTTCGGGTAGTGGATGTCGCTTCTGCGAGTGATGACGTCGAGCAGCGCGGCGGGATTCAGCTTCCCGTTCTCGCCACTGGCCGGGAGGAGCTTGGAACCGTTGGAGAAGAACTCCGGGCCGCCGCACTCGTCGGTCTCGACGTGCGCCAGGTCGTGGCAGACGACGCTGTGGTAGCTCTGGCAAAGCGACGCCAGCGCCAGGGAGTTGGCCGCCGTGCCGTTGAAAACAAAATATACGTCACAGTCGCAGGCGAACAGGTCGCGTAGCCGGTCCGACACGCGCCGGGTCCAGTCGTCGTCACCATAAGCGGGAGCGTTCCCCGCATTGGCCTCAACCAGCGCGGCTAGCGCCTCCGGGCAGATGCCCGCGTAGTTGTCACTGGCGAACAAAAGCTTGTTTTCAGTCGGTCGCAAAGACGACGCGTCACCGACATGCGTCTCAGGCAACAGTTTCAGCCTCCTCGGCGAAGACGAGACGGACTTTGCCGTCCTTGTCGAGATCGACCGTCACCCGACCGCCGCTTGCCAGTTTGCCGAACAGCAATTCGTCGGCCAGCGCGGCGCGGATCGTATCCTGGATCAGCCGCGCCATCGGGCGGGCACCCATCAGGGGGTCGAATCCTTTCTCGGCCAGATGCTCCTTCAGTCGCTCGGTAAAGATGGCTTCAACTTTTTTCTCGTGCAACTGTTCTTCGAGTTGCATCAGGAACTTGTCTACCACACGCAGGATGACCTCGTGATCGAGCGCCTTGAAGGAAATGATTGCGTCCAGGCGGTTGCGGAACTCCGGCGTGAAAAGCCGCTTGATCTCACCCATTTCGTCGCCTGCCTGCCGCTTGCCGGTGAAGCCCATCGTCGACTTCTGGATCGCCTCCTGTCCGGCATTGGTCGTCATGATGATGACCACGTTACGGAAATCGGCCTTGCGTCCGTTGTTGTCGGTCAGCGTGCCGTGATCCATCACTTGCAGGAGGATGTTGTAGATGTCCGGGTGCGCTTTCTCGATTTCGTCGAGCAGCAGGACGCAGTAAGGTTTCTTGGTCACCGCCTCGGTCAGCTGGCCGCCCTGGTCGAACCCGACATAGCCTGGCGGCGCGCCGATCAGGCGCGAGACCGCATGCCGTTCCAGGTATTCGGACATGTCGAAACGCAGCAACTCCACGCCCATGCAATAGGCCAGTTGCTTGGCGACCTCGGTCTTGCCGACGCCCGTGGGGCCGGAGAACAGGAAGCAGCCGATCGGCTTGCCCGGTGTGCCGAGCCCCGAGCGGGCCATCTTGATCGACTTTGCCAACGCATCGATCGCCGGATCCTGTCCGAAGACGACCGCTTTCAGATCGCGGTCGAGATTCTTCAGCGCGTTGCGGTCGTCAGTGGAAACCTGCGTCGACGGTACGCGTGCGATTTTGGCAATGATCTCCTCGATATCCTGCTTGCCGATGATTTTCTTCTGCCTCGATTTGGGCAGGATGCGTTGCGCGGCACCCGCCTCGTCGATGACGTCGATGGCTTTGTCCGGGAGGTGGCGGTCAGTGATGAAGCGAACCGAGAGGTCGACCGCCGAGGTCAGCGCCGCGGCCGAATACTTGATGCCGTGATGCGACTCGAAACGCGACTTCAGTCCTTTCAGGATTTCGATGGTGTCACTGACCGAGGGTTCGTTGATGTCGATCTTCTGGAAACGACGCGACAGCGCGTGATCCTTCTCGAAGATCGTCCGGAACTCGTTGTAGGTCGTTGCCCCGATGCACTTCAATTGTCCATTGGACAACGCGGGCTTAAGCAGATTCGACGCATCGAGGGTGCCGCCCGAAGCGGACCCGGCACCGATCAAGGTGTGAATCTCGTCAATGAACAGGATGGCGTTCGGGTTCTCGCTCAATTGCTTGACGACTGCCTTGAGCCGCTGCTCGAAGTCGCCCCGGTACTTTGTCCCGGCGAGCAGCGCCCCCATGTCCAGCGCAAAGACCTTGGCGTTGGCCAGGACATCGGGCACGTCATTTTCGACGATGCGACGTGCAAGACCTTCTGCGATTGCGGTTTTACCTACCCCGGCTTCGCCGACAAGCAGCGGGTTGTTCTTCCGTCGGCGGCAGAGGGTCTGGATGACGCGTTCCAGTTCGCTGTCCCGGCCAATCAGCGGGTCGATTTTTCCTTGCTGCGCGAGTGCATTGAGGTTGATCGTGTAGTTTTCCAGGGAACTCGGAGCGGAAGCCTGTTCGCCCTCGGCTTCGGCCTCCGGTTCGGGGCGGGCGGGTTGTTGCTGAACCTTGCTGATGCCGTGGGAGATGAAGTTGACGACGTCGAGGCGCGTAATTCCTTGCTTTTGCAGGTAGTAAACAGCGTGCGAATCCTTCTCGCCGAATATGGCGACCAGCACGTTGGCACCGTTAACTTCCTTTTTTCCGGACGACTGGACGTGCAGGATGGCGCGCTGAATCACCCTCTGGAAGCCAAGGGTCGGCTGCGTGTCGATATCGTCCTTGCCTTCGATTGACGGGGTATGCTCCTCGATGAAACGGCTGAGATCCTTCCGTAACTGTTCGATGTTTCCGCCACAGGCGCGCAGTGTCTCGGCCGCTGATGGATTGTCGAGGAGGGCGAGCAGAAGGTGTTCAACCGTGATGAACTCGTGGCGTTTCTGGCGGGCTTCGACAAACGCCATGTGCAGACTGACTTCAAGTTCCTGAGCGATCATTCAACTCTCCTCCATGATGCACGCCAGCGGATGCTGGTTTTCGCGCGCAAAGCTCAATACCTGTTCGACCTTCGTTGCGGCGACGTCTCGCGGGTACACGCCGCAGATTCCGCGTCCTTCCGTATGAACTTTGAGCATGATTTGTGTCGCCCGTTCTCGATTCATTGAAAAAAACCTTTGCAGTACATGAATGACGAAATCCATGGGCGTGAAGTCGTCATTGAGCAATAGCACGGTGTAAAGCGGTGGCGGTGCGAGCTTGCTGCGCTGCGCCTCTACTACTGGGTTGTCTTGAATTTGCCGTTTAGCCATGAGCTCATTCTAGCGGCTCTTCCCCGACGCGAAAACAGCATCACCCCACGCCAGGAAACGTTCAGCTTTTCGGGGTTTTGCATAGAAACCACACGGATTTCCGCAAACAGCCGGCAAAAGGCTTGACGCTCTCTCAAAAACTAGCGTACAAAGACCCCATGTTTCGGTTCAGCGCAATGTTGATCACCAAACATGCAAGTCGGGCTTTGCCCGGATTTCGTTTATTTAAAGGAAGTAGCAATATGGCAACTGGTACTGTTAAGTGGTTCAACGACGCCAAGGGTTTCGGCTTCATTACTCCGGACGATGGCAGCGAAGATCTCTTCGCGCATTTTTCGGCGATAACCATGAGCGGATTCAAGACCCTCAAAGAGGGCGAGAAGGTCAGTTTTGATGTAACTCAGGGTCCAAAGGGTAAACAGGCTTCGAACATCGCACGTGCCTGATTAGTAGTCACCCGTGCCAAAAAACCCGCCATCGGCGGGTTTTTTTTACCTGCTGTTCGCGGTGCTCCTGAAACAAACCGAAACACCGGGCGCTGCATAGGTTCGTTATCATGAGCGTCCTGTCCTGTCTGCCGTTCCGGCGCATCATGTCACAGTCACACATCTCCAGTCGCATTGTCAGTTCGCTGATTGCTTTTGTTCTCGGCGTTTCGCCGCTGTCGATCACTTTCGCGCAGACCGGCATCAATGATCTGCCTGATCTTGGGGAATCGGCGCGCGCGGAGTTGTCGCCGCAGCTGGAGCGAAAGATCGGCGAAAGCATCATGAACCAGATTCGCCAGCGCGAGCCGAGCTATATCGATGATCCGGAGATCAACGATTATCTGGCGAATCTGGGGCGGCGACTGGTCGAGGCTAGCGACAGTCCCACCGGAGAATTCCAGTTTTTCGCGATCCGCGACAATACGGTCAACGCGTTCGCGATGTTCGGCGGGTACATCGGGATCAATACCGGAACGATGCTGACCGCCCAAAGCGAATCGGAGCTGGCTGGCGTGATCGCCCACGAAATTGCCCACGTAACCCAGCATCATCTGGCACGCCAGATCGCCAAGGAAAAGCAAAACACGATCCCCAGCCTGGTGGCCATGGCGCTCGGGATTCTTGCCGCACGTTCCAATACCTCGGTGGCGGCCGGAACTGTCGCTTCCGTCCAGGCGGGCATCATTCAGTCGCAGTTGGCGTACAGCCGGGATTTTGAACGGGAAGCCGATCGCATGGGTTATCAGACGCTGGAGAAAGCAGGCTTCGATGTGCGCGGCATGGGCGAGTTCTTCGGCCGTCTGCAAAATGTTACCCGGCTCTACGATAACAACGCACCTGTCTATCTGCGTTCTCATCCGCTGACGGTCGAAAGGCTGTCGGATATGCAGAACCGGGCAGCAGAATCGCCATATCGCCAGGTGGTCAGTAGTCTGGAGTTCCATCTGATTCGCGCCAGATTGCGGGCGCAGGAGGGCACTCCGCGCGACGCTGTTCGCGAGTTCGAGAAGCTGTTGCGCGAAAAGAAATACGTTTCGCAAGCGGCCGTGCAGTACGGGCTGAGCCTGGCGCTTTTGCGTGCGCGGGACTTCGAGGGGGCAAAACGCGCCAGCGAGAATCTCACTGCCTTGGCGGATTCGTCCCCGATCATTGCGGGTCTTGTGGCGGAAATTCGGGGCGCGTCTGGCGATTTCACCGACGCACACGCGATATACCGCGCCGCCTTACAACGTTTCCCGCAAGCCAAAGCGCTGGTGTATGGCTATGCCGAGTCGCTTTTCTCCGCACGCGATTTGCAAACGGCTCAAGAATTCCTGGCGTCTCAACTGCAGCGCGATGCTTGGGATTACAAGCTGTACGGCTTGCAGGCGAAGAATTATGCAGCCATGGGGAAACAATTGCTTCAGCATCGGGCGCAGGCGGAGTTCTATTATCTGCAAGGGCAACTGGGGCCGGCGATCGAGCAACTCGAGTTTGCCCAAAAAGCGAAAGATGGAAATTTCTACGAGTTGTCGGCTGTGGACGCGCGGCTGCGCGAGCTGCGCAAGCAGCACATGGAAGAAGAGAAGAGGAAGCGCAACGGCGGTTAGAATGACAGGCTTCGTTTCAGCGGGAGTTCGTCATGGAGGTTGATCGTGAATTGGATGTCAAGGGTCTGAATTGCCCTTTGCCGATATTGCGTACCAAGAAAGCGCTGTCCGAAATGGTCTCGGGCCAGGTGCTGCGTGTCGTCGCTACCGACGCACACGCAGTCAAGGATTTTCGGGCGTTTGCCAAACAGACGGGTAATGAATTGCTCAATGTGACTGAACTTGATGCAGTGTTCGAATTCCTGTTCAAGCGCAAGTAACCTTCTTTTTTCTCGGGGTCAGTAATGCCCTTGGGGGAATGCCTGCAAGATTGTTTTGCGCTCTTCGATGACGATCACGGGACAGCACGGCTTCTGAGCGGTTATCGTCGCTCCTTTTCGTTTGACGGCAACCTGGATGGCGCCGCTCTCGATGCTGCATTTGCAGCTGCCGAAATGGCTGTCGGCCAAGGCGAGTGGGTGGCGTTGGCCGCCAGCTACGAACTCGGCGCGTTGCTCGAACCGGCCGTTCGCCGGGATCCCACGAGGCAACCGCTTCTTCGAGGCTGGGTGTTCGGGCAGTCGGAATGTCTGGATGCTGCGGGTGTCACCGCGTTTCTCCACGAGCGCTTGTCCCGACTGTCAGATCAGCAACGTGTCGCCGGCATCGCGGAGGTTCGTCCTGCGCTTGATCTCGACGGTTACGTGACAAAGGTCCAGCAGATTCGGCGCTGGATTGCCGAGGGCGATTGCTACCAGATCAATCTGACTTTCCCGTTGCGGTTTCGCTACTTCGGGCATCCCCTGGCGCTTTATGCCGGGTTGCGTCGGCGTCAGCCCGTAAGGCACGGTGCGTATTTGTCGGTTCCTGGCGGGCCGTTGCTATCCTTGTCGCCGGAGTTGTTCTTCGAGCGGCGTGGGCGGCGTGTGGTGACACGGCCGATGAAAGGAACCGCGCCGCGTGGTTCCACCCCCATCGAGGATGCGGAAAACCGGTGCGCTCTGCTTGCTTCGGCCAAGGAGCGCGCCGAGAACATCATGATCGTCGACCTGCTGCGCAACGACCTGGGGAGGCTGGCGGATGCGGGCAAGGTGCGCGTCGATGCGCTGTGCGAGGCCGAGGCCTATCCGACCCTTTGGCAATCGGTGTCCACCGTGTCTGCGGAATTGCCCGATGTCGGGCTGCGCGATCTTTTTACGGCGCTGTTTCCGTGCGGGTCGATCACCGGGGCGCCGAAGATTCGCGCCATGCAGCGCATCGCCGAGTTGGAGGACTCGCCGCGTGGCATCTATACGGGATCGATCGGTTGGCTGGCGCCCGGGGGCGATTGCCGCTTCAACGTGGCGATCCGTACACCGGAACTTGGCGGGGACGGCTTCGGGCGCCTTGGCATCGGCGGCGGGATTGTCATCGATGCGCAACCCGCGCGCGAATACGCCGAGTGCCTGCTGAAGGCGCGCTTTCTGACTGGCTTCGATCCGGGCTTCGAGCTGATCGAGACGCTTCGCCTGGAGCAGGGGCGATATCCGTTCCTCGAGTTGCACTTGCAGCGCTTGTCATCCTCGGCCGTTGCGTTGGGGTTCGCCTGCCCGATGTCCGAGATTCGCGATGCCTTGCAGCGACGGGCCGCCGGGAATGGTGTTGGTCTGCATCGGGTGCGCTTGACGCTGGCGCATTCCGGTGAATGGGGAGCGACCTCGGTGGCGTTCTTGGATGACCCTTTGCCGAAGTCGGCGACTATCGCGTCCGAGGTGCTGGATCCATCGGACTATATGTTGCGGCACAAGACGAGCGCGCGCAGCCGCTACGACGGGGCTCTGAAATCGCTGGAAAGGGTTCCGGGTGCGTTCGATGCAATCTTTCTCAATAGTCGCGGCGAAGTCTGTGAGGGGGCGCGCAGCAACGTTTTTGTCGAACGCGATGGAGTGTTGCTGACGCCGCCGCTACACTGCGGCCTCCTGCCGGGCGTGCTGAGGCGTCACTTGCTCGAGTCGGGGCGCGCCGTGGAACGCGTGTTGACGCGCGAGGATCTGTTCGGCGACGCGTCCGTCTATCTTGGCAATGCCTTGCGCGGGCTGGTCCGCGTCACCGTGTCGCCTCGATCCTGACCCTCAGCTTTTTCCGGTGCTGCCAAACCCGCCGGCGCCGCGTGTGCTTGTGTCGAACTCGTCAACGACGTTGAAGGCGACCTGAAGCACCGGTACGACGACCAGTTGCGCAAGGCGGTCGAGCGGGTTGAGCGTAAAGCTCTCCTTGCCGCGATTCCAGGTCGACACCATGATCTCGCCCTGATAGTCCGAATCGATCAGGCCCACCAGGTTGCCGAGCACGATGCCGTGTTTGTGGCCAAGGCCCGAGCGCGGCAGGATCATCGCGGCCAGGCCGGGGTCTTCGAGGTGAATCGCCATGCCCGTGGGGATCAACAGGGTTTCGCCGGGGCGGATGTCGACGGGGGCCTCGATGCAGGCGCGCAGGTCGAGACCCGCCGACCCGGGGGTGGCGTAATGCGGTGGCGTGTCCTTGAGGCGCGGGTCGAGGATGCGGACGTCAATGCGGTGCATTCGGGTTCTCCAGCAGGAAAGCGATGCGCGCGGTCAGTTGGCGCGCGAGTTCGAGTTTTGGGGCGGGGGTGAGCGGTTGCTGGCCGCCATCGTCGAACAGGATCAGGGTGTTGTCGTCACCGCCGAAGCCGTCCTGGATCAGGTTGCCGACGATCAGCGGAATCTTCTTGGCGCGACGTTTCTTCTCGGCATACTCGGCGAGATTCTGCGTTTCAGCAGCGAAGCCGACGCACAGCGGGGGCTGGGGCAGGGCGGCAACGTCAGCGAGGATGTCCGGATTTTGCACGAGTTCGATCACCGGCGGCGGCGCGCCATCCTTCTTGGTCTTTTGTCCAGCGACGATCTTCGGGCGGTAATCGGCGACTGCGGCTACGCCGATGAATACATCTTGGTTTGCAGCGCGCTTGAGGACTTCCGCGTGCATTTCCAGCGCGCTGGTGACGTCGATGCGGGTGATGCCACGGGGCGTCGGCTGCGACACCGGGCCACAGACCAGTGTGACGTTGGCGCCGGCCTCGCGGGCGGCGCGCGCAATGGCAAAGCCCATCTTGCCGCTGGACAGATTGGTGATGCCACGTACCGGGTCGATGGCTTCGAAGGTCGGGCCGGCCGTCATCAAGACG
The DNA here is from genome assembly GCA_029289235.1 of Gammaproteobacteria bacterium. GTDB lineage: Bacteria > Pseudomonadota > Gammaproteobacteria > Burkholderiales > Rhodocyclaceae > Propionivibrio. Next base: position 4,437 of record JARFTZ010000056.1, on the reverse strand, counting down.
CTCCTGCCCTTGAGCAGCTTCGGCTGGAAATGCGCGATCACTTCCGCGAGTATCTCCTCGGGTTCGAGCATTCGCCCGTCGCCGATTTCGCCGCAGGCCTGCTCGCCGCTTGCCGGGCCGAGAACGGTTACGTTGTCGCCGAGCAAGGTGGCCATGTTGCGCTGCGTCGCGGGGTTGGTCCACATCTGCCGGTTCATTGCCGGCGCGACCAGCAGCGGGCAATCGCGCGCTAGGGTCAGCGTCGTCAGCAGGTTGTCGGCGATGCCGTTGGCGGCCTTGGCGAGGAAATCCGCCGAGGCCGGGGCGATCAGCAGCACGTCGGCGTCACGGGAAAGCTGGATGTGCGCCATGCTGTTGGCGACGCCGGAGTCCCACTGGTCGGTGAAAACACGGTTTCCAGAGAGTGCCTGAAACGTTGTTGGCGTCACGAAATGCGTCGCGGCCTCGGTCATGGCGACTTGCACCGAAGCACCCTGTTTGACCAGCAGGCGTACCAGTTCGGCGGCCTTGTATGCGGCAATTCCGCCTGTAACCCCGAGCGCGATCCGCTTTCCTTTTAATTCCATATGGGTTTCCCGTTAAAATTCCGGTCGGTCATTCTAACCGAGAACATTTCATGGCAATTACCGATTGGCCTGAGGAGGAACGTCCGCGGGAACGCTTGCTCGCACGCGGCGCCGCATGCCTGTCGGACGCTGAATTGCTGGCCATTTTTCTCCGTGTTGGCGTGAAGGGGAAGAGTGCTGTCGATCTGGCGCGCCAGTTGATCGGTCATTTCGGCAGTCTCAACGGACTGTTTGCGGCGAGCGAATCGGCCTTCTCAGCCATTCCCGGCATGGGCCTGGCGAAATACGCGCAGTTGCAGGCGGTTCTTGAAATGGCGCGGCGGGCTCTTGCCGAACCGATGAAGGAGCGGGATGCATTCTCCAGTCCGGCGGCCGTGCGCGACTATTTGCGCTTGCACCTCTCCGGGCATTCCTTTGAGGTGTTCTTTGCGCTGTGGCTTGACTCGCAGCATCGTTTGCTGGCGGCCGAAGAACTATTCCGGGGGACGTTGGCCCAAACCAGCGTCTTTCCTCGGGAAATCGTCAAGCGGGCGCTGGAGCACAACGCGGCGGCTGTTGTTTTTGCGCACAATCATCCCTCCGGTGTGGCGGAGCCGTCGTCCGCCGACGAAACGCTCACACGCAGCCTCAGGCAATCGTTGGCGCTGGTCGACGTCCGCGTGCTCGACCACTTCGTCGTGGCCGGTCAGTCTCCACCGTTGTCGTTTGCCGAACGCGGTCTCTTGTAACGTTCGAACTCAAAAAAGTCTTGAACTAACCAAGGGGTTCGCGATAAAATCCCCGCCTTTCTCCCCGAGACCAACTGGAGTAACGATCATGGCACGTGTCTGCCAAGTGACGGGTAAAGCCCCGATGGTTGGGAACAACGTTTCCCACGCCAACAACAAAACGAAGCGCCGCTTCCTCCCGAATCTGCAGTACCGTCGTTTTTGGGTCGAAAGCGAAAACCATTGGGTTCGCCTGCGCGTATCCAACGCCGGTTTGCGCATCATCGACAAAAATGGCATCGACTCTGTGCTCGCGGATTTGCGTGCACGTGGCGAGATCTGACGAGGAGACCAGTCATGCGTGAAAAGATCAAGCTTGAATCGACCGCCGGAACGGGTCATTTCTATACCACGACGAAGAACAAGAAGACGACGCCGGAGAAGCTGGAAATCAAAAAATACGATCCGGTCGCCCGCAAGCATGTGGCTTACAAGGAAACCAAGCTTAAATAAAAGCCCCCTTCGGGTTAAAAAAAGCCTCGCGGACAGCGAGGCTTTTTTTTTGCCCGGTGACCCGTCCTGCCAGAAGTTGACACCTTTTCTGTCAAGGAAAGGGGAAGTCAGATGGAATCAGGGGTTAAGCGGACGCAGCGGGATTACACGCTGGCTTTTAAACTGGCGGTGGTCGAGCAAGTCGAAAAAGGCGAACTGACCTACAAGCAGGCGCAGGAACGGTACGGCATTCAGGGGCGGTCGACGGTTCTGGTGTGGTTGCGCAAGCACGGTCGCCAGAAGTGGGGCCCGATGGCACACTATGGCCGCATGAGCGACCCAAGCCAAGCAACGAACAGCCAGACGCTCACCCCGGAGCAGCGGATCAAGGAACTGGAAGGCCAACTCAAGGAGGCGCGGGAGAAATCCCAATTCTTTGAGGCGGTGATCGATGTCCTGAAGAAGGACTACGGGGTGCGCGTCGTAAAAAAGCCTGTGGGCAAGTCCTCGCGCAAAAGTCCGTCGAAGGGCTGAGCGTATCGAGGGCTTGCCGCTACATGGGCACCAGCCGGCAGGCGCATTACCAGTGGCAGTGCCGCCGTGCGCGCGACGAAGCCAAGCACGAACGGGTTGTGGCCCTGGTGAAGGAAAAGCGCCTGCGCCAGCCCCGGTTAGGCACGCGCAAGCTGCACCACTTGATTGGCCCGATGCTGACGGCCGAAGGTCTTGGCATGGGGCGCGATGCCTTGTTCGATCTCTTGCGCTGGAATCGCCTATTGGTACCGACCCGGCGGGCGTACCAGAAGACGACGGACAGCCATCATCGTTTCCGGCGCCATCCGAACCTGTTGAAGGCAGGGCCGGAGCAGGTGCGGGCCGAAGCGATCGAACAGGTGTGGGTGGCCGACATTACCTATCTGCCGACCCGGGAGCGTTGCGCCTACCTGAGTCTGGTGACCGATGCCTATTCACGCAAGATCGTCGGTTACCACGTCCATGACAGCCTGCACACCGCCGAGGTCAGCCAGGCCCTGAAGATGGCGCTCAAGGAGCGCCACGGAAGCCAGCCGCTGATCCATCATTCCGACCGCGGCATCCAATACTGCGCCCATGAGTACCAAGCTATTCACCAGAAACACGGACTGATCTGCTCGATGACCGACGGCTACGACTGTTATCAGAATGCCTTGGCCGAACGGGTCAATGGCATTCTCAAGCATGAACTCCTGCTCCAACTGCCTGACGATCTGCATCAGGCCCGGCGCATGGTCCGTCAGTCGATCGCCATCTACAACGCAGAGCGGCCGCACAGTTCGCTACAATTGAAAACGCCCGACGAAGTCCATCGGGCGTCTTTGCAAGCTAGCCATTAGGCCGGCTTGTTCGTCACAACAGGTGTCAACCTAGTTCAGGACGGGTCACCGGAATGAGTCGTGCCGCTTGCATAGTGCCGTGCCCGGTCAGCTCCCTTTTTGTTCTCAGTCGACTTTCTCGTAGCCGTTTTGCGCCATGAAACGCTTGAGATCGACTGAGCCGAGGCGGCGGGAGGCGCCTTCCATGTGTTCGCGCGCGGCGGTGCGAGCAGCTTGTTCGTCCTGCCGGGAAATCGCGTCGACGATGCGTTGATGCTCTTCCTTTACCTGCTGGGAGAGGGCGGCCCGGGTCGCTTCGTAGCTGCGGGTTATCAGCGTCGCCTTGGTCAGAAAATTGAACAGGAATTCGATCAGGGCGAGAAAGTGGGGGTTGCCCGTTGCCTCCGCAATGCTGCGGTGAAAAACGATATCCGCATCGACCCCGTTTTCCCCCGATTGTTCGTCGAGTTCGATCTGCTTCAGTGCCCGCTTGATTGCTGCCATTTGCTCCCGCGTGCGACGTTTGGCCGCGAGGGCAGCGATTTCTCCTTCCAGCGACATTCTCAGTTCGACGACCTGCAATACCGACTGGATCGAGTCCATGATGCTCGGGTTGATACGGAACGGGGCGTGCATGTTGCGGTCGCGGACAAATACGCCGCTGCCCTGACGCGATTCGACCAGTCCTTCCGACTTCAGGCGTGAAACGGCCTCGCGGATGACCGTGCGGCTGACGCCGAACCGGCCGGCCATCTTCAGTTCCGACGGCAAGCGTGCGCCCGGCGGGAAATCCTCGCCATTGATCAACTGCGTAAGAGCGTCGAAGACACGGTCGGTGAGCGTGCCTGTCGCCGTGATCCTTTCGACCCTGAATTCTGGTGTAGATGCCATTGGTTTGACCCCGGTAATTTTTTATTTACGGATGTTGTAATTGATCCGTTTCTATGTTTTACTAAATGAAAGTTATCATATGTAATCTTGTATGACAACTTTTCAAAGGCCGCTCCACTGAATGATGGGGCGCCCAAAAAAGAAATTCTCAAGGCTGTTCATCGCTGGTTTTAGTGATTTGGGCGATGTTGTCTGAAGAGCTGGGGCTGGCATTTTTAGAGAGGGAAGACAGATGAAAGCAACGAAGATCGTGGCAGGGCTGCTGGTGGGGTTTGGTTTGGTGGTGTCGGCGCAGGCGCAGACGGTGTTCAAGATTGGCTGGACGAACACGATTGACTCGCACTACGGGGTGGGCGTGACGACGTTTGGCGACGAGATTGCCAAGCGCACGAACGGGCGCTACAAGCTGCAATACTTCCCGTCGGGGGC
>JARFTZ010000055.1 GCA_029289235.1 Gammaproteobacteria bacterium | reverse complement strand
ACAGGCGCTCGTTACAATCGCCTCGGCAACCTCCGAGCAGTCGCTCGCCAGCCAGGAGATTGCCCGCAATATCGCGCGCATGCACGAGATGACCGAGAGTGCCGACGCGTCGATCCAGGAAACGCAGACCGAGACCGATCGTCTGCGCGGCCTGGCGCGAGACGTCCGGGTGCAGATGGACAAGTTCCGGGTGTAGCGCGTGGCGCGGGGCGTCGTCCCCGCGCCACACGAAGCTTCAACTGCCCAGCCAGCTCTCGCGCAAGCGGTTTTCGGTCGGTGGGCATGTCAGCTTCGCCGAATCTTCATCACGCGGGCCGAGCACGACGGCAAAGGTCATCAGTTCGTCGCGCCGGAAGGCGTGGATCGTCAGCGTCTCGCCTGGCAGGTGCCGGCCGAGAAGCGTGTCGAGATTCTTCGCCGTGACGCGCAGTCCATCAATGGCTACCAGCAGGTCGCCGGCCGAGAGCCCGGCGGCTTGCGCCGCGCCATTGTCGTAAACGGTGGACAGGCGGAGGTCGTTGCCATCGCTGGTCGTCTTGATGCCGAGTGAAGGAATCTTGGCCTGCTCCCATGCCAGGTGAACGCCAAAGGGGGCAAGCAGTGTTTTCAGCGGGAGGTCGCGCGTGCCGTGGATCGTCTCGGCGAAGAAGCGCTTCAGATCGAGGCCCGAGAGTTCTTCGGCGATCCGCCGCACGTCGTCATCGGCCACGCCATAGCCGGTCTGGCCGAAGCGTTGCCAAAGTGTGCGCATTACGTCATCGAGCGAGGCCGTGCTCCTCCGGCGCAGCGTGAGGTCGAGCGCCAGCGCGGCGAGCGCGCCCTTGGCGTAGTAGCTGACGACCGCGTTCGGCGTGTTCTCATCCGGCCGGTAGAACTTGCTCCAGGCGTCGAAGCTCGATTCGGCGAGCGACTGGCGCAGGCGGCCGGGCGCGCGGTGCACGTTGCTGATCGTCTTGGCGGTGACATCCAGCCAGTCCTTGCGTTCGATGACACCGCTGCGCAGCAACGCGAGATCGTCGTAGTACGAGGTGATGCCCTCGAACGCCCAGAGTTGCGTGGTGTAATTCTCGCGGTCGAGATCGTAGGGGACGAAGGCTGCAGGCTTGATGCGCTTCACATTCCAGGTGTGGAAGTATTCGTGGCTGCAAAGTCCGAGGAAGGTGCGGTAGCTTTCCGGCAGACCCTGCATGCCCTTGTACGGCAGGTCGTTGCGCGAGCAGAGCAGGGCGGTGGATGCGCGGTGCTCCAGCCCGCCGTAGCCTTCACCGACGGCAGTGACGAGGAAGACGTAGCGCTGCATCGGTGCCGGTTCGCCGAAGAAGCGGATCTGCCACTCGCAGACGCGCTTGAGGTCAGCGGCGAGGCGTTCTTCATCGCAATCGTGCCGGCCGGTGATGGCGACATGGTGTGGCACGCCGCAGGCCTCGAACGAGACGAGCGTGAAGGTGCCCATCTCGACGGGATGATCGATCAGGTCGTCGTAGTTGTCGGCACGGTACCAGCCGAAGCCAAACTGTTTGGCGCAACCCTTTTCACCCGTTGCCGGTGTCAGCGAGGTGGCAACGCGCCAGTTCCTGAAGTCGGCGCCGTCCGGCCGCCGCAGTTCGACGAGACAGGGCGATGCCTCCAGGCCGAGCGGGCGCAGGAAGACGCTGGTGCCGTTGAAGAACGCGTGCGTCCGGTCGAAATGCGCGCCGCGCACCGACAGATCCCAGGCGTAGACCTCACAAATGATGGTCAGTGGAGCTGGTTTCTTCAGCGGCGCGGCCCGCCAGGTGTGCTTGTCGAGCTTGTCGAGGCGAATGGGCTTGCCTTCCGATTCGGCTCGGATGGCGACGATGTGGCGGGCGAAGTCGCGGATCAGGTAGCTGCCGGGAATCCAGGCCGGCAGCGCGAAACACTGCCCGGCGCGGTCGGGGCGCTCGACGGTGCAGGTGACGGTGAATCGGTGCGCGGCCGGGTTGGCAGCAATTACGCTGTAACGGAGAGGGGGTATTCTGGGCATGGTGGACTGCATGATTACGCTGAACGTTGTCAGATTGCGATTTTACGACCGATAGCGCAGGCATTTCCTCTTGTTTCTGTTGCCGATGTTCTATGAGCAAAGTCATAATTGCTGATGAACGCCCCAACTCGATAAGGCCAATAAACATGCGAAAAAACCTGCCCGTCACGAATGTCGAAACCCTTCTTCCGGAAAACCAGTTCATCTATTCGCGAACGGACCTGAAAGGCCAGATCACCGAGGCCAACGATGCGTTCTGCGATGTCAGCGGTTTCTCCCGCGAGGAAATGCTCGGCAAGCCGCACAACATGGTGCGCCATCCCGACATGCCGCCGGCGGCATTTGAAGATATGTGGCGGGACCTCAAGGCCGGGTTGCCGTGGCGCGGCATCGTCAAGAACCGGCGCAAGGACGGCGGTTTTTACTGGGTCGTGGCTAACGTCGCGCCTGTGCGCGAGAGCGGCCAGGTCATTGGCTACCAGTCGGTGCGCAGCCGGCCGACTCCCGAGGAAATTGCCGTGGCCGAGAAGGCCTATGCACGGATCAATGCCGGATCGAAAAACCTGATAGTCAGCCACGGCCGGGTGAAAAAAAGACATTCGAATTTCGTGCTCGGATTGCTTTCCCTGAGTTGGCAGATGCAGTTCATCGGAATCCTGATTCTGCTGCTCGGCGCGCTGGATGTGGCGGAGGTGTTCTTTGGCCAGGAGCTGATTCCGGTCGTGCATCACGGGCTGATGGTTTTTACCGTCATCTATTCCCTGTATTTCATGACGTACTTCGTACCGAAGGTCAACCGTGATCTGAGGACCATGAATCAGTGGATCGAGGGAGTCCTGTCGTCGGGCAACCTGCGGCAGCGTCTGCCGATAACGCGGGGCGACCTTCTCGGCGTTACGGCGCGGCAGATGGACGTTTTCGTCTCGTCGATCCAGGCGACGGTGCAGGGGATCGCCGATACCGCCGGCCACGTCCGGCAAGCCACGCAAGAGGTCGATGACGGCATGCGCGTGGCGATGGACTCGGCGGAACGGCAGAACGAAGCGACCTCGTCGGCGGCCGCCGCGGTCGAGGAAGTCACGGTTTCGATCAGCGAAGTGGCCGAGCATGCCCGCTCGACGCGCGACGTGGCGGCGAGCGCCGGCGAGGTTTCGCGCGCCGGCGTCGAGCGCTCCGACGAAGCCTGCCGGACGATCAACTCGCTGGCCGAGACGGTCAAGCGTTCGGCGGAACAGGTCGAGACGCTCGGGCAGCGTTCGGCGGAAATCAGCCAGATCGCCGGCGCGATCAAGGAAATCGCCGACCAGACCAACCTGCTGGCGCTCAATGCGGCGATCGAGGCCGCCCGCGCCGGTGAGGCCGGCCGCGGCTTCGCCGTGGTCGCCGACGAGGTACGCAAGCTGGCCGAACGCACGGCCAAGGCGACCGAGGAAATCAGCAGCATGATCGGGTTGATCCAGAGCGATACGCAGAATGCCGTCGATGGCATGCGCGCCGGGGCGGCACAGGTTGAGGAAGGCGTCACGCTGGTTCATTCGGCGCAGGAGTCCTTGCAGCGCATTGATGACGAGATGGGCAACACGATCCAGCGGGTCAACGAAATATCGCACGCCTCGAGCGAGCAGCAGGAGGCGATGACCCAGCTGGCGCAGAACGTCGAGCAGGTGGCGACGATGACCGAACAGAACGTCGCGGTGGTCAACCAGACCGAAGCCATGGTGCAGAAACTCGAAGGCATCGTGGACCGGATGAACAAGGCGGTGCATCAGTACGTCGTCTGACCGCGAGTTCTTTACCCGACGAGGGCGCCTGTGGCGCCCTTTTTTGCTTGTACCTGCCCGGAGGTGGGTGTCCCCGCCTCCAGCGCGATTGCGCTAATCGATGCGGTGATGGAATCTTTTCCGGCAATCACGATCTCAGGGGACATGACGGTCAAGAAAAGGGAGACTGCAATGACGAAAATCGGCGATTTTGGCGAGGTGCTGGTCGAAACCCCGGCGGCCCAGAAAATCTGCGCCTTCGGTGAAGATTGCGAGGAAAAGGCTCCGGCGATGAACATCTGCGCGTTCGGCGAAGATTGCGAGGAGGTGGCTTCCGCCGATCCGATCGGTGCCTTTGGCTATCTTCTCGATGAAAAGCTGCCAGAGGAGCAGATTTCTGCCTTTGGCGACAATGTTGCAGAGCGTTCGCCGGTGCAGAAGATCTGCGCTTTCGGCGAGGAGTGCCCTTAAGCGGGCGTGAAAAAGCCTCCTGCGAAGGGAGGCTTGAGTGCATCGCTCGCCGCCGGGCGTCGACGCCCGGCGCGTGTGCATGTTACTTGAAGATGCCGAACGGCTTGCCGACCGGCAAGAAGACGCGGCCGAAGAAGGTGTTCAGCACGACTGCCGAGCAGGCGTAGAACGACAGCAGGGCGGTGATCATTTCGGCCCAGGCGCCGATCGTGTGCGTGAGGTGCGGGGCCACACCGAAGGCGTTGAGCGCCAGTGCGCCGAGCAGCACGTCGATGACGACCATGATGATGAAGATCAGTTTGCTGACTTCCATGGCGCCGATGGTCATCATCACCGAAAAGATCAGGTAGCCGAGGAAGGCGAAACCGAGCTGCTTGACGTCGCAGGCGGCGGCGAGTTCCGGGCCGAAGACGCCCATCTTCATCATCCAGGCCACCGCGACGGCGTACCAGAAGAAGGCGTAGGCCCCGAAGACGGTGCCGCCCCAGATATTCTCGTAGATGAAGTCGAGGATGCAGGCGATCAACTGGGCGGTGGCGCCAAGGAATATCGCGTAGACGATGACGAACGACAGCCCGGTGGTGAGGCCGAGCTTCTGCGAAGCGGCCACGAAGGTGACGATGGCCAGTCCGAACAGCCCCAGTGCGGTGGGGTTGGCAATGCCGATTTTGATGCGTTGGGTTTCAGCGACGCTCATTGATGACTCTCCAGAAAGATGATGGTGATTTAAGTCTTGGGATACTGCGAAAACCGGTGGGATATTGCGGCCCGACACGTAGAGCGGTAGCCGGTCGGAAGCCGCGGGATTATAGTCGAGTCCGAGTGCGGAGGCACGTGTGAGAAAGCTGGAGCGTTCTTGCTGCCGTTGCCCGTTCTGACCACGACGGATGGTAGCCGAAAGTGGTTCTGATGCAGGGTTCGGTTTTCCGCAGGAAAGCGTGCCTCAGTCCGCGTTGCCGTGAGCCTTGGGCCGAAGCGTGCGGAGCAGATGGATGGCGCGCACGTGGACTCTGGCGTTCAGGTTGTCGGGCATCACGCTGCCGATCGACAGGAGAGTCGCCGTGTCGTTTCGCGCACAGGCGTCCTTTTTGCACGTATGCCTGCGCAAGGCGCTTCACGCAAGGGTTTCCGGAACATCATTCCGGAAGACTTGGCAAAAGCGCATGGGGTAAAATCAGCCGATTTTGCCATTTACGGCATCGTTGCACGGTCTGCGCAGGGGACGTCTTGCGTCCCTCCGATCGTGGTTGAAGCTGCATCGTTGTCCCCCCATTTTTTTCATCCAAGGAATAAAGAATGAGCACGTTGTCAGATCAGCTAGTGAAAATGGAGAAGCACAATTCGATTTTTGAGTCGGCAGTGCGCGCGCTGCCCTTGCCGGTTTGCCCGGCGTTCGGCGCTGCCAGCCAGCCACAGGCCGTGACCTTTGCCAGCACCGAGCGGGTACTCAGCACCAAGGACAGCGACAGTGTCGCCAAGAGCTTCCCTAACTCCGTGCAGGCGTCCGGCAACGTCGTTCTTGCTTCCTCCGGTACCAACCTGAAGGCGGCTCAGGGCAAGCGTGTCGCCGTCCTCTTCTCCGGCGGCCCGGCGGCTGGCGGGCATAACGTCGTCGTCGGCCTGAAGCGGGCGCTGGGCGCCGGCAATACCTTGTTCGGCGTCAAGCCGGGACCGAAGGGCCTGATCAAGGGCAATCTGTTCGAGATCACCGACGCCGACATCGAATCGGTCGTCAATACCGGCGGCTTCGACTTCCTCGGCACCGACCGCACAAAGATCAAGACCGATGCGCAGTTCAACCAGGTCAAGGAAACCTGCGTCAAGCACAACCTCGACGCTATCGTCGTCATCGGCGGCGACGACTCGAACACCAATGCCGCCGTGCTCGCCGAGTACCTGTTCAAGGGTGTGAAGGCCGACGGCTCCGGCGTGCAGGTGATCGGCGTGCCCAAGACCATCGACGGCGACCTGCAGATCGGCGATCTTCTGCCGATTTCCTTCGGCTTCGATACGGCGACCAAGATCTACGGCGAGATGGTCGGCAACATCCTGCAGGACACCCGCTCCTCGCTCAAGTACTGGCATTTCATCAAGCTGATGGGGCGTTCCGCCTCGCACGTGACCATCGAAGTTGCGCTGCAGACCAAGCCGGCGGTGACCATCATCTCCGAAGAAGTCGCCGAGAAGAAGCAATCGCTGGCATCGATCGTCGATCAGATCGCCCAGGCCGTCATCGGACGTTCCGCCAAGGGCATCAACCACGGCGTGGTACTCGTTCCGGAAGGGCTGATCGAATTCATCCCCGAGATGAACGTTCTCATCGCCGAACTGAACGACGTCCTGGCCCATCACGCTGACGCTTTTGCTTCAGAGGCGGATGCCGACAAGACGGCATTTGTCATGTCCAAGCTGACCCCGGCCAATGCCACGCTGCTCGCCTCGCTGCCTGCCTACGTGGTGCGCATGCTGCTCGCCGAGCGTGATTCGCACGGCAACCTGCAGGTTTCGCTGATTCCGACCGAGCAGCTTTTGGTCGACATGGTCAAGGCGCGCGTCAAGGAAATCAACTCGACAATCCCCTTCGGTGCCCACTGCCACTTCCTCGGCTACGAAGGCCGTTGCGGCGCGCCAACGCTGTTCGACGCCGCCTACACCTACAACCTCGGCCTGACCGCCGGTTCGCTGATCCTCGACGGGCGTACCGGCTACATGGCCACGGTGACCGACCTCGACAAGGGCGGCGTGCCGCGCGCAATCCCGCTGACCGGCCTGCTCAACATCGAGCGTCGCCACGGCAAGGATGAGTTCGTCATCGAGAAGGCGCTGGTCAAGATGGACTCCCCGGCCATGCAGTACTTCGTTTCCCGCCGTGCCGACTGGGCCGCGGACGACCTGTTCTGTTCACCGGGGCCGCGCCAGCTGTGGGGCGACGTGGCGAAGCAGATGCCGATTAGCGTCGCGCTCAATTCGGGCGCCGGTTCGCTGGTGTTTTCGATCGGCTGATTGCTCCGTTGCCTTAAGCCTTGACCCGGCCCGGAGCGGTGCCTGATGGCGCGGCTCCGGGTCGATTTTCTTGGGAGGCGACTCCTGCTCGCCGCCCCCAATGAATTGATGCTCAATGAAACTTGTTCTATTCGACCTCGACCACACCCTGCTGGACGCGGATAGCAACCACCTCTGGATCGAATACCTGATGGCCGCCGGCCTGGCCGGCCCCGATGCGATGCAGCGGCAGATCGACGACCATGCCCGCTACCTTGCAGGCCAGCTCGATATCGTCGGCTACATCGAATACCAGCTGTCCCTGCTTGCCGGCGCGTCCGTCGCCGAATGGCGTGCGCGCCGCGAGGATTTTCTGGTCTCCTGCGTTGCACCGCGGATCTCTGCTGCGGCCCGCCAGACAGTCGCGAAGCATCGCGCTGACGGCGACTGCCTGCTGGTTATCAGCGCCACCCACAGTTTCCTGGCCGAGGGGGCGGGCGGCTTGCTGGGGCTGGATGTGCTGGCCGCGCCGGCGGAAGTGCGCGAAGACGCCTTCACCGGACGCATCGCCGGTGAAATCTGCTACGCGGAGCGCAAGATGGTGTGCCTGCAAGACTGGCTCGAACGCGCCGGACGCGGATTTGGCGATTTTTCGGCCACCGTCTTCTATTCGGATTCGATCAACGATCTGCCGCTGCTCGAATCCGTCGATCAGCCGATAACGGTCAATCCCGACCCGCGCCTCGCCGCCGTCGCCGCCGAGCGCGGCTGGCCGCGGCTCGACTGGCGTGTGGCGAAGTAAGCGTCAGGCGGTTTACTTCACCCGGATCGTTACGGTCTTCGGCGCGCCCGGCGACGCCTTGGGCAGTTCGACGCGGAGCACGCCATTCTTGTACGACGCATTGGCCTTGTCCGCGAGGACGGGCACATTGAGCGGCACGACACGGCGGAAACTGCCATAGGCGCATTGCATGATCCGCCAGCGTCCTTCCGTGCTTTCCCGCTCGAAACGCTTTTCACCCGAGATGACCAGCGCGTCGTCGCGCGCCTCGATGGTCATGTCCTGCTTGTCCAGGCCGGGCACTTCCAGGCGCACGACGATGCGCTTGTCGTCCTCGAATACGTCGCCACCGAGCATCGACCAGCTGCGGCTGGGCAGGTAGAACGCGTCGTCCACCTCGCCCTTGGCCGGGAGGTCGGTCTGCTCGCCCGGCTTGAAGCGCGTCAGCGCGCCGGAAGCCGACTGGGTGAGATGCTTCCATCCTTCGGCGAGATTGTCCCAAAGCGAGCCGACACTGTCCTTGATGGTTTCCAGGTTCATGTTCATGTCTACGCTCCTCGAGCGATGAGGGGAGCACCCGGGGTGCTCCTCCCGGCATCAGGCAACCTGAATCTCGATGCGGCGCGGCTGCGCGTGTTCGGCCTTGGGAATGCGCAGCTTGAGCACGCCCTGGTTGAACTCGGCGCTGACCTTGCCCGGATCAAGTTCGCGCGACAGCGTGAATACGCGGCGATAGCGCGGCAAGCTGACTTCCGCATGGCTCGATTCCATGCCTTCCGGCAGATCGAGCGCCACCTCGCCCTCGATCGTCAGCGTGTCGGCCTCGACCTGCAGGCTGAGCTTGTCCTTCGGCACGCCCGCCAGGTCGGCGTAGAGCGTGATTCCGCCGGCGTCCTCGATCACGTCGGTCGGCGGCAACAGGGCGGCTTCGTCGCGCCGGGGTTCGCTGGCTTTGGCAACGGCGTTGTTTTCGCTCATGATCTCCTCCTTCTTACTGAATGGTGATGCGCCGTGGCTGCGCTTCTTCCTTGCGCTGGATGCGCACGTGCAGGACGCCGTCCTTGTACTTGGCCTCGATCGCGTTCGGATCGGCGTCGTCGGGCAACGAGACGACACGGCGGAAGCGACCGGCGAAGCGTTCGTCGATATGCAGCGTGGCCTTCTCCGGCACCGGGTCGATCTTCCGCTCGCCGGCGATGGTGAGCATGCCCTTCACCAGTTGCACGTCCAGCGTCGCTGGATCGATGCCGGGCGCGAAGGCGTAGATATCCACCGTCTTCGGCGTGCCGCCGACGTTCAGCGCGGGAAAGCCGCGGGTCAGGCCGCGGATGCTGGGGTTGGGATCGACCGACTGCTGAAGTTCGCGTTGCAGCCGGTCAAGTTCCGCGAACAGGTCGCGGGGGAACAATGAACGGTAGTACATGCAGAGCTCCTTTCCGGGTTGCGAGGGTTATGGCATCCCCTCTCGTACCCTTAGTTAAGGTGCTTTGCAGGTATTTTCAAGTCCTTGTTTTCAGGATGTTCGTCCCCATAGCGGATAGCTTTGAAGGATGCGAAACGGGCGAGTCATTGCGCCGGTTCAGGATCGAATTTGACGAGAAATTCGGCCTTTTCGCGGACGCATACCAGTTCGGGCTTTTCCTCCGGGTGGTATACGATGACAGGCGTTCCGTCGCGGGCATTGGTGCAGTCGATGCCCTCGGCGATGACGATGTAGCGTTTTCCGTTCTTCCTGTTGATATAAGCTTCCATTTCCGTGATCCGGCAACCATGAACCGACTGATTTTCGCCCTTGCCTTTGCCGCGCACAAGCACCGTGACCAGCGGCGCAAAGATGTCGCCGCGTCCCCCTACATCAACCACCCGATCGCCTTGGCCAACGTGCTGGCCAACGAGGCGCACGTGGACGACGAAACCGCGCTCATCGCCGCCGTCCTGCACGACACCATCGAGGACACCGACACGACTGCGGAGGAACTCCTGCGCGAGTTCGGGCCGGAGGTCGCCGCGATCGTGCTCGAAGTCACCGACGACAAGTCGCTGCCCAAGGCCGAGCGCAAGCGCCTGCAGGTCGTCCACGCCGGGGAGATCAGCCAGCGCGCCAAGCTCGTCAAGCTGGCCGACAAGATCTGCAACCTCCGCGATATCGCCCACAGCCCGCCCGCAGGCTGGTCGCTGGAACGGCAGCAGGCGTATTTCGACTGGGCCTTGGCCGTGGTCGACGGCCTGCGCGGCGTCCATCCCGAACTCGAACGGCTTTTCGACGAAGCCTGGAGAACCCGGCCGCCACAACCATGAAAACTGCACTTTTCGCATTGGCCTTGCTGCTCGGCTGTTCCTCCGCGCGGGCCATTGATATCTCGGAGGCCACGCTCAATCGGTTCGTGGCGGAGAAACTGGCCGAGAAACAGCACCGCGACGTGCAGGTGCTTGCGCCGAAGATCACGCTGCTCGACGGCCATGCGACGTTATGCGCGACCGTGCGCGCGAGGATGATTCCCGGCGACGTCGCCCTCTGCGCCAACATGACGCCCCAGTGGCGGCAGGAGACCGGTTCGCTGCTGGCGACCCGCATGGCGCTGGTCTCGCTCAGCGCGCCCGGCATCAAGGAAAAGGACGTCGAACTGCTCAAGGCCCTTGTCAATCAGGCTGTCCTGCCACGCCTCGAAGGCGTCGAGATCTACCGGGACGACAGCTTCATCGGCAAGCAGATCTCCGCCGTGAAGGTCCTGCCGGGTCGGCTCGACATCGCGATGTAGCATGAACTTCCTGGCTCACGCCTTCCTGGCCGGCGATGCCGAGGCCGACCGCATCGGCGGCCTGATGGGCGATTTCGTCAAGGGGCCGCTGCCGGCCGGGCTGCCGCCGCCGCTGGCATCCGGCGTGGCGCTGCACCGGGCGATCGACAGTTTCGCCGACCGGCACCCGGCGTTCATCGCCAGCCGCGCGCGGATCAGTCCGCTGCGTCGGCGCGTCGGCGGTGTGCTCGTCGATCTCTTCTACGACCACCTGCTCGCTCGCGACTGGGCTGATTACTGCGCCGAACCGCTCGATGACTACGCCGTCCGCCTCTATGCCGAGCTGGACGCCAACACGGCGCTGTTGCCGGAAAGAGCGCGTGAAATTGCCGACCTGATGTGCCGATACAACTGGCTCGGCTCCTACCGCAACGTCGCAGCCGTTGGTCGGGCGATCGACCGCATGGCCATCCACCGCCTCAGCCGCGCCAATCCGCTCGGCGGCGGCATCGAGGAGTTTCTGGCCGATCCCGAAGGTTTCGAGAACGACCTCCGGGCGTTTCTGCCTGATGCGGCGGCGTTTGCCAGCCGGTGGCGCGGAGGCTCGCGGAGCGTGTTTTCTCAGTGCTGAAGCGCGAAATCGGCCGCATGGCGAGCAATACGCCAGCGGCTTCCCCCGGGCCTTCCAGATTCCTGGCCGGTCCGGCGGGGTATAAACTGCCACCTTTCTTCCGCTTGCGCTAACAATGGCCGCTGTTCTCGATATCAGAACCTTGGTGCTGATCTATGTAGGGATCAATATCGGACAGACGGTCGTTCTGGTCTACCTATGGAGCGTGCAGCGCAACTACCCGCCGGCGAAAGACTGGGCTCTCGGGTCCTTGATGTTTGCCATCGGTCTGTTCTTGTTTTCTCTACGGAATCAAGCACCCGTGGTGTTGAGCGAAATCGTTTCGAATCTCTTCCTGCTCCCGGGGCTGATGCTGTTCAATTTCGGGATAGTGAAAGCGACCGGCCGGGAACCGCCGTTCGCCTCAGGCGTGCTGTTGTGTGTGGTCGCCAACGCAGTCCTGGCCTGGTTTGTCTTGGCGGATCCTAATTATCCGGTCGGAGTCGTTACCCAGAATGTGGTGTTTCTGGCGTTCGATATCTACACGGCTTACGCCTGTTTGACGGCGAAAACAGCGAAAGGCAACCACACGTTTCGCTTGATCGGCGTCTTGTTTGTCTTGTTGGCATTCATCTGCCTTTGGCGCGTGGCGGGTGGCGTTTTTGATTTGACGTTCTCGTTCTCGCCAGCGCTACCGCGCTTGTTCTGGATTGCAACGTCGCTCATCAGCTTCCCGATGATCACCGTTTTGTTGACCTTGCATACGTCGCAAAGGCTTCAGGAGGAAATCCACGCCCAAGCACGCCGTGACACACTGACCGACGCCTACAATCGCCGCGCCTTTACCGAGTTTGCCGACAAGGAGTGGTCCCGAAGCAAGCGTCATGGCTCTTCATTCTCGATTCTTTCGGTCGATATCGATCATTTCAAGCTCTTCAATGATCAATACGGCCACCAGACCGGTGACGCAGCATTGGTTGCAGTCTCGCGATCCGCCCAGGCGGCGTTGCGAACGAACGATATCTGGTGCCGTTATGGAGGTGAAGAGTTCGTTGCCTTGCTTCCCGACACCTCGATGGATCGCGCGCTGGCCGTTGCCGAGCGGCTGCGCTTGGCGGTGGAGCGGACGACGATTTCTTCGCCGCGCGGATCCTTGAACGTGTCAGTGAGCATCGGTGTCGCAGAACGCTCGCCACATCACGCCGATTTGTCCGAGGTTCTCGCAATCTCTGATGCCGCGCTTTACAAGGCAAAAGCAGCCGGTCGCAACAGAGTCGTCGCGGCCGGTCGCGAAGAGTAAGTCTTGGGGTTGCGGCGCGCTGAGTCGGCCGCGCCATTCGCTTCGCGCGGCAAGGTTTGCGCCAAATCTGGCGCAATTGCGGACGGCAAGCGATCCTTTGATGTTGAACCCTCCTTGAGAAGGAGGCCTCCTTCTGGCAGGTCTCCGCTGTGTCAGCCAGCATCAAAAATCAGACTCCTCAACTTCGAAGCGGTTGATCCGGGTGCCCTGACCAACCGCTTTCCTGTCACTTGCCGCGGCGCGTCCCAGCGTCCCCTCAGTGCCTTGAAGATGTCCACCTGCGCGGCCTAGTGAGCGCGTTCGTTGTGGATGCGCCCGGCGTTCCAGGGCAGGGGTGGCGGCGCACCTGCGCATTGCTGGCGATTAGCGCGCACTATGCCCTGTAGGGCCGGTCTACGAAGTTGCGAATCAAATAGTCGTTGAACATCGGTACTGTGAAAGCGATGTCGCCATGCGATGGGCTGTAGATCATCCCTTTGCTGATGATTTGGGATCTGCGTGGCCCCAGACTTTGATGTGTTTCACCCAGTGCTTCCGCGATATCAGATGATCGATACGGGCCGGGGCCCAGCTTGGCCATCGCGATTACATACTCGCGCTCTTTGGGGGTGAGTCGATCAAACCGCACTTTGAAAAAACCGTCATCCAGGCGCCGGGTTGCTTCCTCGGCAGCTTGCTTTGCGTCAGCAGCATCAATCCGGGGTCCTTGCGCAATGTTCCAGCACTGGTAGCCCCATTCCTGAAGAAAGTACGGATAGCATTTGGTCTGAAACAGTATCTCGTTCAAGGCGTCGTCACTGATGCTTTCGCCCTCATCTTCGATGGGTTGCCTGATGGCACTTTTTGCGTCATCGGGGAGTAGCGGGCCTACTGCTGGATAATGAAAGAGTCGCTCGGCATACGACTTGGCGTCGCCAGACAGAGCAGCGACCTGCGGCAAACCAGCGCCGAAAAACAGTACCGGGAGTTCTTTCTGACTGATTTTGTGCAGGGCCACGATTAACGCCGCCAAGTCTTTCGTCCGCAGGTACTGGACTTCATCAATCAGCAGCGTCCAGGCTTTGCCGGCAGCCTTGGCCGCTTCTCCGACGCGAATGAATAGGTCCGGCAAGTCACTTTCCAGATCTCCGCTGTCGGCGATGCCCACTTCTGGATCGACGGACAAGGTGGTTTCGCCATAAGACAACTTGAAGGCTGATGCGAAGGATCGAAGCGCTCGCAGTGCCTGATGAGTTTTTGCCTTCGCTTGCTCGGTTAGCGAGAGTTTTCGTAGAGCGTGGTTCAGTTTCGGGACTAGCAGTTCGCTCAACGGCCTGCCTTCCGGTGCTTCGATGAACGAAGCTACATGCCCCGCGTTTTCCGCCATCTCTTCGATCTTGTTCAGGAGTACCGTCTTGCCGACTCCGCGCAAGCCGAGCAACATCTGTGACCTGTTTTGCTTGCCGATCAATGCCCGCTTGATGGCAATCTCAGCATCGTTGAGAATGGCGTCGCGGCCGGCAAATTCTGGTGGCCGACTGCCGGCGCCAGGTGCAAAGGGATTGCGTACAGGGTCCATGTCAGTTCCGAAGTTAAATAAAACTACTAAAGTATATCGAAGTATATTTCAAATAAAATATACTTTAATAAATTCGGTAGATTATCTGCCTCGCTTTACTGCGCTGCTTCCCAGCCTCCCCCCAGCGCCTTGAACATGTCTGCCAGCGCGGCCTTGTGGGCGCGTTCGCTGTCGATGCGAACGAGTTCGGCGTTCAGCAGGTTGCGTTCGACGTCTAGGACGTCGAGTTGGCTGGCGATGCCGGCGTCGAAGCGCAGGTGGGCCTGCTTGAGGGCTTTTTCGAGGGCGGCGGCGCGGATCGTTTCGGCGTCGAAGGTTTCACGTGCGGCGGTTTGCGCGGCGAGGGCATCGCGTACGTCCTTGAAGGCGTTGGCGACGGCCTTCCGGTAGGCCGCCAGCGCCTGGTCGCGCACCGCTTCCGAGGCGTCAACGCCGGCGGCGATGCGCCCGGCGTTCCAGATCGGTTGCGTGACGTTGGCGGCGAAGAAGAAGGTGGCCGCTGGGCCGGTGAATAGTTTTGAAAACGCGGTGCTTTCGCTGCCCAGGTAGCCGGTCAGTGCGAGTGACGGGAAGAACTGCGCGCGCGCGACGCCGATCGCGGCGTTGGCGGCGATCAGTTGCTGTTCGGCTTCGCGCAGGTCAGGGCGGCGCAGCAACAGGTCCGAGGGCAGTCCCGCCGGAGTGATCAGCTCCTTGATTTGCGGAGGGGTTCCGCGTTCCACCCGGGCTTCCATGACCTCGCGCGGCGAGCGGCCGAGCAGGACGGCCAGGGCGCTTTCGTTGCGCTCCTGAATCTGGCGCAGGCCGGCGAGCTGGCTGCGCGTTGCCGCCTGTTCGGCGACGGCCTGGTGCAACTGGTATTCGGACAGCGTGCCGGCCTGTTGGCGACGGGTGAAGAGATCGAGCGCCTCGGTGCGCGTCGTCAGCAGGCGTTCGGTGACGGCGAACTGCGCGTCGCTGGCCAGCAGCGCGAAGTACTGCTGCGCGACCTGGGCGATCAGCGACAGGCGGACCGCGTCGCGCGCCGACTCGGCGGCGAAGAGTTGTGCCTGGGCGGCTTCGCTGGCGCGGCGGTACTTGCCCCAGAGGTCGATCTCGTAGCTGACGTCGAGGGTTGCGACGTGGTCGTTCTGGATGCGCGGCATGGTGCCGAGCGGGTACGTGCCGAGTTCCGAGCTTTTCGTGCGTTTGCCGGTGAGTCCGGCGGAGACGGTCGGATACAGGTCGGCGTCGGTGGCCCGCGCCAGGGCGCGCACTTCCAGCACGCGCGCCGCGGCGGCCCGGGCGTCGGCGTTGTGTTCGAGCGCTTCGTCGATCAGCCGGTCGAGTACCGGGTCGGCGTAGATCGACCACCAGCGCTCGCCGAGCGTGTCGGCCTTGCGCAGCGTCTGCGTCGGGACGTCGGCCGCTCCGCCCGAGCGCCACGCGGCGGACAGGTCGAAGGCCGGTCGCTCGTAGTCGGGGCCGACGGCGCAGCCGGCGAGCAACAATGCGCCGATGATGACGGGCAGGCGGGCAAGGCGGCTGGGGTGCTTCATGGGCGGTTTCCTATTCATCGTCTTTTCTCGCGTGTTCGTCGCGCTCCGCGCGCTTGAGGAGTTTTTCGTGTGCCAGGGCGTGGGTATGCCGGATTTCATCGAACAACTCGTCGGTGCTGCGTTCGTCGCGTAGCCGGCGGTCGGAGATCAGTCGGTAGAACAGCGGCACGAAGAAGACGGCGAGGAAGGTTGCCGCCAGCATGCCGCCCATGACCCCGGTGCCGACGGCCTGCCGCGCGCCGGCACCGGCGCCGTGCGAAATGGCCAGCGGCAGCACGCCGAGGATGAAGGCCAGCGATGTCATCAGGATCGGGCGGAAGCGCAGACGGGCCGCTTCGATCGCCGCCGCCGCGGCGGTCATTCCCTCGCCGTGTTTATAGACCGCGTATTCGACGATCAGGATGGCGTTCTTGGCGGCGAGGCCGAGCAGAGTGACGAGGCCGATCTGGAAATAGACGTCGTTGCTCATGCCGCGCAGCCAGACTGCCGCCAGTGCGCCGAAAGTGCCGAAGGGCAGGGCGAGCAGCACCGCGAGCGGCAACGACCAGCGTTCGTATTGCGCGGCGAGGATCAGGAAGACCATCACCGCGCCGAGGATCAGCGCGTAGCTCGACGAGCCGGAAGACTTCTTCTCCTGGTACGAGGCGCCGCCCCAGTCGAAGCTGAACTCCGGCGGCAGCGTTTCGCGGGCGATGCGTTCGACCTCGGCGATGGCCTGGCCGGAGGAGACACCCGGCGCGCCCGAGCCGATGATCTTCACCGACGGCAGGTTGTTGAAGCGCTCCAGCGTTTCCGGGCCGGTCGTCTGGCGGATCTGCGCCAGCGCCGAGAGCGGGACCATCTGGCCGCGCTCCGAGCGCACGTAGATGCCGCCGATTTCCGTCGGGCTGCTGCGGAATTTCGGCTCGGCCGACATCAGCACCTGCCAGGTGCGGCCGTACTTGTTGAAGTCGTTGACGTAGTAGGTGCCGAGCGTGGCGGCCAGCGTGTCGAACAGGCCGTCGATCGGCACGCCGAGCGTCTTGGCCTTCTCGCGGTCGACGTCGACGTCGAGTTGCGGCACGTTGGCGCGCCAGAGTGAGGACACCATGGCGAAGTTCGGATCCTTCTGCAGCTTGCCGATGAACTGCTGGCTGACTTCGCCGAGCTGCTTGGCGCCGCCTTCGCCGCGGTTCTGCAGGTAGAACTCGAAGCCGCCCGAGTTGCCCATGCCGAAGATCGCCGGCGGACCGAAGGCCAGGACCAGCGCTTCCTTGATATGCGCGGTCTTGGCGAACAGTTCGCCGACCAGCGCGTTCGCCGGCACCTGCCGCTCGTCCCAGTGCTTCAGGGTGACGAAGAAGGTCGCGGCGTTGTTCTTGAAGCTGCCGCCGATGAAGTCGAAACCGGTGAACACGATGGTGTGGGCAACGTTCGGGTTGCTGCGGATGATCTCGTCGACCTCTTTGACGATGCGGTCGGTGCGCTCCAGCGAAGCGCCGTCCGGCAGATAGACGGCGCTGATGTAGTAGCCCTGGTCTTCGTCCGGGACGAGGCTGCCGGGGGTGGCTTTCCACAGCCCGGCGGTGATGACGACCATCCCGCCGAAGAGCAGCGCGCCGAGCGCGCCGCGCCGGATCAGCCAGGCGACGCCCTGGGTGTAGCGCCCGGTGACGCGGGTGAACCAGTTGTTGAAGGCGTTGAAGACGCGGTTGCTGGCCTTGTGCTCATGCTTGAGGATCAGCACGCAGAGCGACGGCGTCAGCGTCAGTGCGACGATGCCGGAGATGACCACCGCGATGGCGATGGTCACCGCGAACTGGCGGTACAGCTCGCCGGTCAGCCCGCCGAGGAAGGCGATCGGTACGAACACCGCGCAGAGCACCAGCACGATGGCGATGACCGGCCCGGTCACCTCGCGCATCGCCTGGATCGCGGCGGGCTTGGCCGGCAGTTGCTCCTCGTGCATGATCCGCTCGACGTTCTCCAGCACGACGATGGCGTCGTCCACGACGATGCCGATGGCCAGCACCATGCCGAACAGCGTCAGGGTGTTGATCGAATAGCCGAGCATCAGCATCCCGGCGAAGGTGCCGATCAGCGACACCGGCACGGCCAGCGTCGGGATCAGCGTCGCGCGCCAGTTCTGCAGGAACAGGTATACGACGAGGAAGACCAGTACCATCGCCTCGCCGAGCGTCTTCACCACCTCGCGGATCGACACCTGCACGAAGTCGGTGGTATCGAACGGAATCGTGTAGGTCAGCCCGTCAGGGAAGCGCGTGGAGAGCTCGGTGAGCGTTTTCTTGACGGCTTCGGCGGTGTCGAGCGCGTTGGCTCCAGGTTTCAGGAAGATGCCCATCAGCGTCGCCGGCTGGCCGTTGCGGCGGCCGATGAAGTCGTAGTCCTTCGAGCCGAGTTCGACACGCGCGACGTCCTTCAGGCGCAGGATCGATCCGTCGGCGCCGGCGCGGATGATGATCTTCTCGAACTCGGCCACGTCGGCGAGGCGGCCCTTGGTGTTGATTGTCAGCGAAATTTCCTGGCCGCTGGCAGTCGGTGGCTGGCCGATGCGGCCGACAGCGTACTGCGCGTTCTGTTCGTTGATCGCGCGCACCACGTCCGAGGTAGCCAGCTTCAGTTGCGCCAGGCGGTCGGGCTTCAACCAGACGCGCATCGAGTAGTCCTTGGCGCCGAAGATCTGCACGTTGGTCGTGCCCGGTACGCGCTTCAAGACGTCGAGGACGTTCAGCGTCACGTAGTTGCTGGTGTACAGGTCGTCGTAGCGGCCGTCCGGCGAGGTGAACGCCAGCACCTGCAGGAAGGAGCTGGAGTTCTTTTCGACCTGGATGCCCTGGCGGCGCACTTCCTGCGGCAGGCGGGCCTCGGCCTGCTTGACGCGGTTATTGACGTTGATCACCGCCTGGTCGATGTCGGTGCCGATCTCGAAGGTGACGGTGATTTCCACACGGCCGTTCGAGGCCGACGTGGAATTCATGTAGATCATCCCCTCGACGCCGTTGATCTGCGTCTCCAGCGGCGCGGCGACCGTCTTTTCCAGCACTTCGGCGGAGGCGCCAGGGTAGGTGGCGGCGACGAGTACCTGCGGCGGCGCGATTTCCGGATACTGCGCGATCGGCAGGCTGCGGATCGAGGCGAGGCCGGCGATCATGATGAAGATCGAGATCACCATCGCGAAGATCGGCCGGTCGATGAAGAAGCGGGAGAACATTGCTCAGCCTCCTTGCTTGGCGTTGGCCGGTTTATCCGGTGCGGCCGGTGTTTGCTGTGCCGGCGGGGCACTGACCTGAACGGGGGCGCCCGGGCCGAGCTTGATGACGCCGTCGACGATGACCTGATCACCCGAGGTCAGCCCCTTGCTGATCACTACATCGCCGCCCGTCCAGTCGCCGGCCTCGACAGGCCGAATCTCCGCCTTGTTCTCCTTGCCGACGATGAACACGAATTTTCCTTGCGGGCCTTCGAGCACGGCGCGTTGCGGCACGCGGAAAACGCCGACGCGCGAAGCGCCGGACAGCTGCACGCGAACGAACTGGCCGGGCTGCAGCAGGTTGTCCGGGTTGGGCAACTCGGCGCGCGCCTCGCTGGTACCGGTGTCGCGGGAAACGCGGATGTCGGAGAAGTCGGTGAAGCCGCTCTTGCCGTACTCGCTGCCGTCGGCGAGCTTGAGCTTGACCTTGAAGCGTCCGTCCTTCGGCCAGATCACGCGCTTGGCGTCGGCGTCCTGGCGCAGCTTCAGGCGCTCGTTGTCGGGAATGCCGAAAATGACCTGGATCGGGTCGGTCTGCGTCACCGTGGTAAGCAGCACGTCCGGGCCGGAAACGAGCGAGCCTTCCGACTTCAGGGCGCGACTGCTGATCCCCGCCAGCGGCGACTCGACACGCGTCCATGCGAGATTCAGCTTCGCTTCGCGCAGGCGCGCCCGGGCCGCCAGCACGTCGGCGCGAGTGATGGACTTCGCCGAGAGCGCATCGTCGTATTCCTTCTGGCTGATTGCTTTGGGTTGCACCAGCGGCGCGAGGCGGGTCGCTTCACGCTCGGCCTGTTCGTAGCGCGCCTCGGCGGCTGCGACGTCGGCCTCGGCGCGCGCCAGCGCCGCCTCGAAGGGTGCCGGGTCGATGGTGAACAGCGACTGCCCTGCCTTGACCTTCGCGCCTTCGACGTAGTTGCGTTTCTGAAGGATGCCGGTGACCCGGGCGCGCACTTCCACCTCGCGCGAGCCGAGTGTCTGCGCGGCATACTCCAGTGTGATCGGCAGGGTTTCTTCCTGGACCGTGACCGCGGCGACCGGCACCGGTCCGCCGAACATGCTGGCTTGGCCGTTTTCCGGCGCCTTGCCGCAGGCGGCCAGCAACAACGACGAAAGCATGGCCAAGAAAAAAGTGGCGCGGGACGGGGGGAGTGCTGGACGAGACTGGGATAGAAGGCGCGGCATGGCGTTTCTCCGGGGGGCGTGTCGCCCTCGGAATGGCGAGGGCGTCAGATTGGGCTGGAAAACCGCGTATATTACATACATTCGGGAATGTATGTGTGGCGTGAGCTAAAATTGCGCCCGATTCAGGGAATGGGAAGTCATGGTCAGAAAAACCAAGGAAGAAGCGCAGGAAACCCGCAACGCGATACTCGATGCGGCGGAGCTTGTTTTCCAGGAGCACGGCGTCAGTCGCACCTCGCTGGCGGAGATCGCGGCTGCCGCCGGCGTGACGCGGGGGGCGATCTACTGGCATTTTGCCAACAAGGCCGATCTCTTCGACGCGATGGTGCAGCGGGTGTTCGGGCAACTCGAAGCCAAGCTCGCGGAGCTTGAGGAAACACCGGACGAGAACCCGGTCGACCTGTTGCGCAAGCTGGCCTTTCATTTCCTTGAGCGCGTGGTCAACGACCCGAGTTATTTCCGCATGGTGGAAATCTCCTGGCACAAGTGCGAGTACGTCGGCGAGATGGCGGCGATTCGCGACAGCCATCTCGAATGCGGCAACCGCTACCTTTCGCTTAGCGAAGAAGCCTTTCGCCAGGCCCGGGAGCGCGGTTTCCTGCCGGCGTCGATTGAGCCGCACTTCGCGGCGGTCGGACTGATGTCGGTAATCGACGGCCTAGTGCTCAACTGGACGCTCGACAAGGCGCTCTTCCCGCTGGCGAGTTACGGCCCGGCGCTGATCGACACTTATCTCTCCGGACTCGGTCTGATGTTCGCCCCGGAGAAGGGCCGCTAGACGGCTATACTCGCGGCAACACAACAAGGAGGCATCATGGCGGCATCCCCCGAAACGGTCAGCATGGCGATGTTCTGCGACTTCGAGAACGTCGCGCTCGGCGTGCGCGACGCCAAGTACGACAAGTTCGACATCAAGCCGGTACTCGAGCGCCTGCTGCTCAAGGGCAGCATCGTCGTGAAGAAGGCGTATTGCGACTGGGAGCGTTACAAGGGCTTCAAGGCGGTGATGCACGAGGCCAACTTCGAACTGATCGAGATTCCGCACGTGCGCCAGTCGGGAAAGAATTCGGCCGACATCCGCATGGTCGTCGACGCCCTTGACCTGTGCTACACCAAGTCGCACGTCAATACCTTCGTCATCGTCAGCGGCGATTCGGACTTTTCCCCACTGGTTTCGAAGCTGCGCGAGAACGCCAAGTACGTGATCGGCGTCGGCATCCGGCAATCGACGTCGGATTTGCTGATCGCCAACTGCGACGAGTTCATCTTCTACGATGATCTGGTGCGCGAGAGCCAGCGCGCGGTCGGACGGCGCGACCCGAAGGCGGTGCAGACGATGCCTCGCCTGTCGCCGGAAGAGTATGCGGCGCGCAAGGCCGAGGCCATCGAACTGGCGGTAACGACCTTTGACGCGCTGGTTGTCGAGCGTGGCGAGAGCGGAAAAGTCTGGGCCTCGATGCTCAAGGAGGCGATGAAACGGCGCAAGCCGGATTTCCACGAAGGCCACTTCGGCTTCCGCAGCTTCGGCAACCTGCTGGAAGAGGCGCAGGTGCGTGGACTGCTGGAGGTCGGGCGGGACGAAAAATCCGGCGCCTACGTGTCGCGCAGCGCGGGCCTCTCCGCCCGCCACGAGCCCGAACAGGTTGTTCCGGCAGCCGTTGCCGCGCCAGTCCCGGATGCGGCGGAAGCGAACGAGGTTCCCGCCCCGGTCGTCTCCGCTGAAGTCGCCGAGGCAGCGCCAGCGCCGACCCGGCGGCGTGGTCGCGGCCGTGGCAAGGGCAGCGTGAAAGAAAGCGTAAAAGATGGCCTCAAGGAGGCTGTGAGCGAAGCCGCGAAGGAAGAAGTCGCTCCCGTGATTGTTGCCGTGGACGCCGTGCCGCAGACCGCTTCTGTCGAAGAACCCGTTGCTGCTGTTCTCGACGTCGCAGCGGAGGAAGGCCCGGCGCCGGCCAAACCGGCGGCGTCGCGCGGGCGGCGGCCGCGCAAACCGAAAGCGGCGAAGCCGTCCGTGCCGGAAGGGGCGTGAGGCGCCTTAGCCCCCCCGCTGAAAGGCGCCGGGAGCCAGCGCACTGCCGGGGCTGACCGGGCGCGTTCCGGCCGGAAGGGTGAATTCGGCGTCGGGGAGCAGATCGATTTCCCGCGCTTTTCCGGGAATGCGGACCTGCCCGCGCAGGGGCGAGGTCGGCTTCAGGCGCAGCGGCTGGCCGGCGTAGTCGATCAGTTCGCCCCGCTGCGCCGTCAGGTTGCCTTCGAAGCGCCCGTTTTCCGGGGCGGCAAGGTCGCCGTGGCCGACCGTCAGGTTGTTGATCATCCAGCTTTCGACTCCGGCGGGAAATTTCTCCGCCCGGACCTTGAGGAAGGTGCCGGCGTGGCGGTCGTTGATCAGCGTGTTGTGCGAAAAATAGAGGGCGTTGTCCGGCCAGCGCGGTCCTTCAGATCCGTAGGAGACAAGGACGGAGTTGTCGGCACTGTCGCTTTTCTGGAACACGTTGCCGACGACGTAGGCCAGCCCTCCGTTGGCGAACTCGAGTTCGAACGAAGCGCGGCCGCCGGGGCCGTCGGCGAGCAGGTTGTAGCGTATGTGATTCTCGCGCGCCCGTGATTTGACCAGGTGCCCGCGATAACCGTTGGAGAAGCGGCTGCCGGTCAGCGCGAAGCGCCCGATCGCGCCGACGTAGAGCAGGTGGTGCAGGTCGACCTGATGGCGGGCGGCGTCGGCGAATTCGCTGTCGCTGATCTCCAGCGTCAGGTCGGGCAAGTTGCCGGTGAGGATGCCCATCTCGTTGTCGATGAAGGCGCAGCGGTGAATGACCAGCTGCCCGCGCTCGAAGCGGATGCCCGCGCCGTTGCCGTCGCGCACGCGGACGCCGCGGAATTCCAGGTTCTCGACGCGCACCCGGCCGCCGCGGATGACCCACAGCCCCTTGCCCTCGGCGCTCTTTCCGTCGGCGAGAAGCACCGGCCGCGTGTTGTTTCCGCCACTGCCGCGGATCGTCAGGTCGTTCTGCGTCCAGATCGCTGTCTGGCCGCGATATTCGCCGGGGCGGATCTCGACGATGTCGCCGTCGCGGGCGAGCTTCGCCGCCTCGGTGATCGTGCGGATCGCCTCGTCGGGGCCGACGACCAGTGTGGCCGCGAGGGCGGAGGTCGGCGCCGGACGAGTTGCGGTTTTGTCAATGACGATCAGCTTGCCGTCCGGGCCGCGCCGGATTTCTCCCTTGTAGTCGGGTGAATCGGGCAGGGCGACCCTGGGCTGGGTTAATCCGGTTCCCGAGGTGCAGAGCAGCAGTGCGGCGGAAAGAAGAGAGATGCGGATCATGGCGGCCTCCTGGACAGGTGGAGTCAGCCGATTGTAGTCCTTTCCCGGATGGTAAAAGCCCCTGGCGGAATCGTCCGGCAGGGGCTTTGGGGCGGGCGAAGAAAGACGTCAGGACGGCAGGTAGCGCACGCGCAGGACGCCCTGGATCGCCGCGAGCTGGTCGATGACCGCCTGCGGAACTTCGGTTTCGATATCGACCAGGGTGAAGGCCAGTTCGCCGCGCGACTTGTTCATCATGTTGTTGATGTTCAGGCCGGCGCTGGCCAGCGCGGTGGAGATCTGCCCGAGCATGTTCGGCACGTTGGCGTTGGCGATCGCCAGGCGGAAACGCGAGCCACGCGGCATCGAGATGTTCGGAAAGTTGACCGAATTGAGGATGTTGCCGTTGGTCAGGTAGTCGGCGACCTGTTCGGCGACCATCACCGCGCAGTTTTCCTCGGCTTCCTCGGTCGACGCGCCCAGGTGCGGGATGGCGACGGCGCGCGGATGCTGGCGCATCAGGTTGCTCGGGAAGTCGCAGACGTAGGCCTGCAGGCGGTTGGCGTTGAGGCCGTCGATCACCGCTTGCGTGTCGACGATGCCGTCACGCGAGAAGTTGAGTAGCACGCAGCCCTTCTTCATGCCCTTGACGCGCTCGGCGTTGATCAGGTTCTTCGTTGCCGGCAGCAGCGGTACGTGCAGGCTGACGAAATCGGAATACTTGAGCAGTTCCTCGATGCTGGTCGCCTTGCGGACCTGCGAGGGCAGGCGCCAGGCGGCTTCGACGGTGATTTCCGGGTCGATGCCGATGACCTTCATGCCCAACTGCAGCGCCGATTCGGCGAGCAGCGAACCGATCGCGCCGAGACCGACGATGCCCAGCGTGCTACCACGCAACTCGCGGCCGACAAACTGCTTCTTCTCGGCTTCGACGGCCTTGTGCAGGAACTCGTCGTCTCCTTGCAGGTTGCTGGCGAAGTTGAGCGCCGGGACGATGTTGCGCACGCCGATCAGCATGCCGGCGATGACCAGTTCCTTGACCGCGTTGGCGTTGGCGCCCGGCGTGTTGAACACGACGATGCCCTTTTCGCTCATCGCCTTGACCGGGATGTTGTTGGTGCCGGCGCCGGCGCGCCCGACGGCGAGCAGGCTTTCCGGGAGTTCCAGCTTGTGCATGTCCGACGAGCGGACCAGGATGGCGTCCGGGTCGGCGGCATCGTTGGCGACCGTGTAGGTATCGGGCAGGCGCGACAGGCCCTGTTTCGAGATGGCGTTGAGCGTCTTGATGGTGCGTTTCATGGCTGTCCTTTTGCTCAGGCCTTGGTCTTCTCGAATTCCTTCATGTAGTCGGCGAGCGCCTGGACGCCCTCGACCGGCATGGCGTTGTAGATCGACGCGCGCATGCCGCCGACCGAACGGTGGCCCTTCAGCTGGATCATGCCGCGGGCCTTGGCGCCCTTGAGGAATTCCTCGTCGAGATCGGCATTCTTCAGGGTGAACGGGATGTTCATCAGCGAGCGGTTTTCCAGCGCGACCGGCGAGTGGAAGAAGCTGGAGGCGTCGAGCACGTCGTAAAGGATCTTCGCCTTGGCGCGGTTGACCTGTTCCATCGCGGCGAGGCCGCCCTTGGCCTTGAGCATCTTGAAGACCAGGCCGGCAATGTAGATGCCGTAGGTCGGCGGCGTGTTGTACATCGAGTCGTTCTCGGCCTGGATCTTGTAGTCCAGCATCGTCGGCGTGCCGGCGACGGTCTGGCCGAGCAGATCCTCGCGCACGATGACGATGGTCAGGCCGGCCGGGCCGATATTCTTCTGGGCGCCGGCGTAGATCAGGCCGTACTTGGAAACGTCCATCGGGCGGGAGAGGATGTTCGACGACATGTCGGAGACCAGCGGCACGGCGCTGGTGTCAATGGCGTCGAAGATTTCGACGCCACCGATCGTCTCGTTCTGGGTGATGTGCACGTAGGCCGCGTTCGGGTCGAGCTTCCACGTCGACTGGGCTGGGGCGTACGAGAAATTCTTGTCCTCGGACGAGGCGACGACATTGACGCCGCCGTACTTTTTGGCTTCCTTGATCGCCTTCTTCGACCATTCGCCGGTGTTCAGGTAGTCGGCGGAAGCCTTGCCGCGCAGCAGGTTCATCGGCACCGCGGCGAACTGCAGCGAGGCGCCGCCCTGCAGGAACAGCACCTTGTAGTTGGCCGGAATGCTCATCAGCTCGCGCAGGTCGGCTTCGGCGTCAGCCTGGATGCTCATGTATTCTTTGCCGCGGTGCGACATTTCCATCACGGACATGCCGCTGCCATGCCAATTGACCAGTTCCTGCTGCGCCAGTTGCAGCACGTCCAGCGGAAGCGCGGCCGGGCCGGCGCTGAAATTGAAGACGCGATCCATGATGGAATCCTTTCGTTCGGAAAATGAGGAGTGCGAAACGGGGTGGAATGGAAATGTGGCGAATCAAATGCGGAAACGGTGCATTTTAACGAAAGAGCGCACCCCTGTGGAGCATGGGGCGGAATGCCGCACAAGGAGGCGTGATGGAGGCTGGGCGTTTGCCGCCGGAAAACGTACCATTCGACGTTTTCGACGAGCGGGCTTCCCCATGCGCTTGAAATATTTCCTGTTGTCCGGCCTCTCCGCCGCCGGCATTCTCTTCGCCGCCACCGCACAGGCGGAAGAGTCGGAGAAAACGCTACCGAAATTCGGAACCGCCAACCCGGAGATGCTGGCAGCGATCGAGCGCGCGCGCGCGAGTCTCGACGACTTCCTCGAACTTGTCCGCCATCCCGAGTCCGAGACCTCGACCTTCAAGCTGAAAATCATTGTGCGCGAAGGTGCCGCCATGGAGACCTTCTGGGTCAAGCCGTTCTGGATTCTCGACAGCGGTTTCGAGGGAACGATCGCCAATACGCCGGAAGTCGTGCGCAACGTCAGTCTCGGCGAGACGGTGAGCTTTTCGCGCGACGACGTTGTGGACTGGGGTTACGTCCGGAACGGGCGCCAGGTCGGCAGCTTCACCGTCTGCGTCCTGTTCAGGTACATGCGCCCGGCCGACGTCGAATACTTTCGCCGTTACAACGGCTTCGATTGTTGAGCGGATAGTTCCCGCTCCGCGTCAGATCTCCAGATTGTCGATCAGCCGTGGTGTGCCGAGGCGGCTGGCGGCTAGGACGACCAGCGCGTCGTCGTTGCCGGCGGGTGGCTGCAGATCGGCCTGCCGGCGCACGGCGACGTAATCGGTTTTCCAGCCGTGCCCGTCGAGCTCGGCGATTGCTTCGCGCTCCAGCCGGGCGTAGTCGCGGTCGCCGGCACGAATCGCGTCGCGGATGCGGCGCAGCACCCGGTTCAGGCGCGGCGCCTCGGCACGTTCCGAAGGCGTCAGGTAGCCGTTGCGCGAGGACAGAGCGAGGCCGTCCTCGGCGCGCACCGTCTCGCCGCCGACGATCTCCACCGGCAGGGCCAGTTGCCGGGTCATGTTGCGCAGGATCATCAGCTGCTGGTAGTCCTTCTTGCCGAGGATGGCGATCTGCGGCTGGACGATGTTGAACAGCTTGAGCACGACCGTGGCGACGCCGCGGAAGTGGCCGGGGCGGAATTCGCCTTCGAGCAGGTTCTGGATATCCGGCGGGTCGACCTGGTATTCCTGCGGCTCGGGGTAGAGGTCGGCTTCGGTCGGGGCGAAGAGGACAGCAACGCCCGCCTCGCGCAGTTTCGCGCAATCGGCCTCGAAGGTGCGGGGGTACTTGTCGAAATCCTCGTTCGGCCCGAACTGCAGGCGGTTCACGAAGATGCTGGCGACGACCGTGTCGCCATGGGCCTGCGCCTGGCGCATCAGGGAGATGTGCCCCTCGTGCAGGTTGCCCATGGTCGGGACGAAGACGAGGCGGCCGCGGTTTTTCAGCGCGGTGCGTGTTTCGGCGATGGATGCGTGGATTTCCATGATTTCAGTAGCAGTGTTCGGGGGCAGGGAAGCTGCAGTCCTTGACCGCGGCAACGTAGGCGGCGATGGCGCCGGTGATCGAATCGCTCCCGGCCATGAAGTTGCGCACGAAGCGCGGCTTGTGCCCGTTTGCGACGTTGAGCATGTCGTGCAGCACCAGCACCTGGCCCGAGCAGTCCTTGCCGGCGCCGATGCCGATGGTCGGCGTCGTCAGCCTGGCCGTGGTTTCGGCGGCGAGCGCGGCCGGGATGGCCTCGAGGACGATCAGCGCGGCGCCGGCGTCCTGGTGCGAGCGGGCATCGGCGAGCAGTTGCGCGGCGCCGGCGTCGCTCTTGCCCTGGACGCGATAGCCGCCGAGCTGGTGCACCGACTGCGGCGTCAGGCCGACGTGGGCGCAGACCGGGATGCCGCGCGAGGTGAGGAATCGGGTGGTCTCGGCCATTTCGACGCCGCCTTCGAGCTTGACCATCTGCGCGCCGGCGGCCATCAGCGTGACCGCGTTGCGGTAGGCGATCTGCGGGCTTTCCTGGAAGCTGCCGAAGGGCAGGTCGGCGATGATCAGCGGCCGTTTGCAGCCACGGGCGACACAGGCGACGTGGTAGGCGATGTGCTCAACGGTGACCGGCAGCGTCGAGTCGTGTCCCTGCACGACCATGCCGAGCGAGTCGCCGACGAGAATGCTGTCGATGCCGGCGGTGTCGCAGGCTTGTGCAAAGCTGGCGTCGTAGCAGGTGATCATGGCGATTTTGTCGCCGGCGGCCTTCATCTTCGCCATGTCGAGCAGGGTCAGGCGCCGGGTCACGGATTGTGCGGACATTGTTCAGTTACCTCGGTTGAAATATTCGCGGTGTCCACGCATTGCTTCGATGCGCTGGACGAGAAGCAGGAAATCGTCGGGGCTTTCGACGAAGTTCAGATGTTCCGAATTGACGATCATCACCGGCGCGGCGGCGTAGTCGTGGAAGAAGCGCGTGTAGCTCTCCCCCAGTCCGATTAGATAGTCGTCGCTGATCTTGCGTTCCATCTCGACGCCGCGCTTGCGCACGCGGGAGATCAGGGTGTCCGGCCGGGCCTGCAGGTAGATCACCAGATCCGGGGCCGCTGCCTCGCGGGAGACGCGATCGTAAATCTGGCGGTAGAGCTGGTATTCGTCGTCGTTCAGGGTCAGGCGGGCGAACAGCAGTTCCTTCTCCATCAGGTAGTCGCTGATCACCGTGCGCGGAAACAGGTCGGGTTGCGCCAGATCGCGCATCTGGTCGAGACGCTGGAACAGGAAGCAGAGCTGCGTCTGCAAGGCGTAGCGCTGCTGGTTCTGGTAGAAGCGGGCAAGGAACGGATTGGCCTCCGGCTGTTCAAGCAGCAGGTCGGCCTCGAGATGCTCGGCCAGCCGCCGCGCCAGGCTGGTCTTGCCGACGCCGATCGGACCTTCGATGACGATGTGGCGGGCCGACGATAGTAGGTTGCGTTGCGTCATGGTGAAAATGCGTTATGTGCTCTGGCAGAGCGTCTCCGGGGACTTCTCGCCGTGCTGCGCCATGCGTTCCAGGCCTTCCTGCACGCCAATGCTGGCCTGTTCCATTTGCTCGATGGCGGCGAGGCCGGCGGCGAAATCACCCGACTGGTGGGCTTCGATCGCGGCGCGGCCGTGGCGGTGAACCTCGACATGCGGCGTTTCCATGGCCCGGTAGCCGTCGAGGTGCGAAAAGCGCGTCTTGCCTTCGCCCTCGTAGTACCACTGGCCGAGGCGGCAGGTGGTGTGAGTGGCGATCTCCTCCGGCCGCTTTTCGATCAATCCCATGAACACCTGATAAATCTCGAACTTGAAGACCAGGTGATCGATCTTGGCCAGTTCGACGAAGCTGCGCAGAGCGGCGACGGCGATTGTGCGCTCCATCCGTTGTGCCACGTCGGTGATGCCGCTGATGTTCTCCGAGGCTTGCTGTCCCTGCGCGCTGAACGATTCCGAGTGTTCGGCCAGCTGCCCGATGCTGCTGTTCGCCGACGAGGTTTCGCTCTGGATGTTCGAGACCAGTTGCGAGATATCGGCGGTGGCACGCGTCGTGCGCTCGGCCAGCTTGCGCACCTCGTCGGCGACCACGGCGAAACCGCGTCCGGCTTCACCGGCGCGGGCAGCCTCGATCGCCGCGTTGAGCGCCAGCAGGTTGGTCTGGTCGGCGATTTCCTTGATCAGGTTGATGATGCCGCCGATCTGCTCGGCGCTGGTGCGCAGGCTGGCGACCTTTTCCATCGCGCTGCGCGAGTTGCTGGCGAGCTGGTTGAGGTCGCGGCTGATCGCGTGCACGGCATCCCGGCTGGAACTGGCCATGGTACCGGCTTCGATACTGCCCCTGCGTTCATCTAGCAGATTGTTGGCCAGCGTCGCCAGCGTCTGCTGCGATTCGACGAGCGACTCGCGATACGAGCGTAGCGAGGTGAATAGTTTCTGCAGGTCACGGTTGTGTTGCTCCGTGCCGGCGCAACGTTGCTTGCTTTCCTCGCATTGTCGCTCGGCTTCGGCAAGGCGCTCGCGCAAGGACTGGTTCTCTTGTCCGAGATCGACGATTTTGCGCTCAAGTTCGCGAAGTTTTGTCTTGGTTCCGAACATGCGATTCTCCTGAGTGACGTTGCGTGATGTACCGCGCTATTGGCCCCGGGTGGGGAAAACGGCGCCAAGGATACACAGGAGTGTCGGCGAATGGGCGGTTTTCGGGCAACTGTTCGGATTCATGCGGCGAGCTTTTCGATCGGCTGCATGCTGACCGCCGGCCGCCAGGCGGCCGCCGTCCCTCGTCCGGGGATGACGCAGGCGGGCGCGATCTCCAGCAGCGGCGCGAGAACGAAGGCGCGCAGGTGCATGCGCGGGTGTGGCAACTGCAGTTCGGTACCGTCGAGCACGAGCTCGTCGTACAGCAGCAGGTCGAGGTCGAGCGTACGCGGGGCGTTGCGGTAGTCCCGGCGGCGGCCGAACTCCGCCTCGATGGCGAACAGCGCAGCGAGCAGTTCGTGCGGCGCGAGCGTGGTTTCCACCAGAGCGACAGCGTTGATGAAGTCGGGCTGTCCGGCGACCCCGACCGGCGCCGTGCGGTACAGCGAGGAGACGCGCAGCAGGCGGCTGTCCGGTAGCCGCGACAGCGATTCCAGCGCGGCGCGGATTTGATGCGCCGGGTCAGCGAGATTGGCGCCGAGAGCGACGAACGCGAGGGGCATCGAGGCGGCCTATTCGGGGGCTTCGTCGTGCGCGTCGTCATGCGTTGCGGCTGGCTTGCGCTTGCGGCGCCGCCGCTTCTTCTTTTCGTCCGGTTTCTGCGGCAGCAGCATCGCTGCGCGGCCTTCGCCGTCGGCGGCGAGGAAAGCCCCCCACCATTGCCCGAGTTCGTCGGGTACTTCGCCCGACTGTACGCGCATCAGCAGGAAGTCGAGCCCGGCCTTGAAGCGCGGCTGTTCGAGCAGGCCGTACGGGCGCTTGCCGGAACGCTGCTCGAAACGCGGCTGCAGCGCCCAGATGTCCTTGATGTCGCCGGCAACGCGGCGGGTGATGGCAAGCTTTTCCGCCTGGACGTCGAGCACGTCGTCCATCGCCTGGAACAGCGCCGGAATCGGACGCGCACCGCCGGCCTTGAGGCCTTCCCAGCGGCCGAGGACTTCGTGCCAGAGCAGGGTGGCGAAGAGGAATCCCGGCGAGATCGGCTTGCCTTCATGGACGCGCCGGTCGGTGTTTTCGAGCGCCAGTGTGACGAAGCGCTCACCCAGCGGCTGTTCGAGAATCACGTCGAGCAGCGGCAGAACGCCGCGGTGCAATCCTTCGGCGCGCAGCCGCTGCAGGCACTTCACGGCGTGACCCGAGGTCAGCAGCTTGAGCATTTCGTCGAACAGGCGCGAGGGCGGGACGTTCTCTATGAGTTCCGCAAGCTCGCCGATCGGCTGGCGGGTGCCGGTTTCGATCGAGAAGTCGAGCTTGGCCGCGAGGCGCACGGCGCGCAGCATGCGTACCGGGTCCTCGCGATAACGCGTGGCCGGGTCGCCGATCATGCGCAGCGTTTTCTGTTTGAGATCGGCGAGACCGTGATGGTAGTCGACCACCGTTTCGGCGACGGGGTCGTAATACAGGGCGTTGACGGTGAAGTCGCGGCGCGCTGCGTCCTCCTTCTGCGAACCGAACACATTGTCGCGCAGAACGCGGCCCTGCTCGTCGGTTTGCGCGCGATGGCTGTCCTGCTGGCCGTGATGGCCGCGGAAGGTGGTGACCTCGATGGTCTCCTGTCCCATCATCACGTGCACGATCTGGAAGCGCCGGCCGATGATGCGCGAGCGGCGGAAGCACTGACGCACCTGTTCGGGCGTGGCATTGGTGGCGACGTCGAAATCCTTCGGCTTGATGCCGGCGAGCAGGTCGCGCACGGCGCCGCCGACGACGAAGGCCTTGTAGCCCTTCTCCTGCAGGGTTTCGACGGTGCGCCAGCTGCCGCTGCTGATGGCGTCGCGGCGGATGCCGTGCTTGCTGTGAGGGATTTCCGCGGGTTCGCCCGCCGATTTGCGCCCGAGGACTCGGGATATGAGTTTACGAATCATCGCTGGGTTGTTCTTGCTTTTGACGGCGACAAAAACGCTGATGATAGCCGAATTTGTCCCCGGTAATCAGATGCTTGTAGCCCACAGGAATCAGGCGTCGGCGCCGGTGTGCAGGTTCAGTACGGGCCAGCCGGCGTTTTTTGCGTGGGCCAGCAGGGTCGGGTCCGGGTCGACGGCGACCGGGTCGCTGACCTGTGAGAGCAAAGGCAGGTCGTTGAGCGAGTCGCTGTAGAACCAGCTGCGCTCGAAGTTGCTCCACCAGAAACCCATCGATTCCAGCCAGGCTTCGACGCGGCTGATCTTGCCTTCGCGGAAAGCCGGCAGGCCGCGCGGCTTGCCGGTGAACTGCCCGTTTTCCTGCGCCGGGATGGTAGCGATCAGGTTGGCGACGCCCAGTTCGAGGCAGATTGGCCCGGTCACGAAGCTGTTGGTTGCCGTCACCAGCGCGCAGAGGTCGCCCCGGTCGCGGTGCTGGCGGACGAGATCGCGGGCCTTGTCGCCGATCATCGGCCGGATGCGCGTATCCATGAATTCGGCGTGCCAGGCGTCGAGCTGGCTGCGCGGGTGGCGGGCCAGCGGATGCAGCTGGAAATCGAGGAATTCGTGGATGTCGAGCGTGCCGGCCTTGTATTGCTCGTAGAAATAATCATTTTTGGCTTCATGCACCTCGGGGTCGAGCACGCCCTTGGTGATCAGGAATTGCGCCCATTCAAAGTCGCTGTCGCCGGACAGCAGGGTGTTGTCGAGATCGAACAGGGCCAGTTGCATGGTGTTTCCTCAGTAAGGCGGATGCTGGAGCACTTCGCGTAGCAGCGGCAGGGTGATCGGCCGCTTGTGTTCCAGCGAGTAACGGTCGAGGGCGACGAGGACGGCCATCAGGTGGCGCATGTCGCGCGGTGCCCTCGCCAGCAGGTAGTTGAGCGCGCCGGCTGGCAGGCGCAGGGCGCGCGAGTCGGCCTGCGCAGCCAGGGCGGTCAGCTTTTCGCCGTCGGTCAGCGTGGTCAGGCGAAAGACCAGTCCGTAGCCGAGCCGGGTACGCAGGTCTTCGCGCAAGATCAGGTGCTGCGGTGGCTGGCTGGCGGCAGTCAGCAGGTGGCCGCCGGCGGCTCTCAGGCGGTTGAACAGGTTGAACAGGGCGATCTGGCCGGTTTCCGAAAGCGCCTCCACGTTATCGACGGCGACACGGCTCGCGGCAGTGCCGAGCGTTGCGGTTTCCTGAAGATCGGGTGTCCTGGCGGCATCGAAATAGCGTGCCCCGCTGGCGTGCAGCAGGTGCGTCTTGCCGGACCCCGTTTCGCCCCAGAGCAGCAGCGAGTGTTCCGGGCATTCCGGCGCCAGCCAATTCGCCAGCGCAGCGAGCGCCTCGGCGTTGGTGCCGGGAACGAAATTGGCGAGGCTGGGCGGATTTTCCGGCAGCAGATCGAGGAGCAGTTGTTGCATCGGGGAGGGCTCTGGCGGTGGCGGGCGGCCGCGCGCCGGGCCGGGATTTCGGATAAAATTCAAGCTTTTCGCAACGAGACGCGGATTTTACCACCACCGTGCGCTCAAGCCTCCTCCGGGACTCCAAGATGACTCAGCAATCGCTCTCCTACCGTGACGCCGGCGTGGATATCGACGCCGGCGATGCCCTCGTCGAACGCATCAAGCCATTTGCCAAGAAAACCCTGCGCGAAGGCGTGCTGGGCGGCCTCGGCGGCTTCGGTGCGCTGTTCGAGGTGCCCAAGCGCTACAAGGAGCCGGTGCTGGTCTCCGGGACCGACGGCGTCGGCACCAAGCTCAAGCTGGCCTTCGATCTCAACCGCCACGACACGGTCGGCATCGACCTCGTGGCGATGAGCGTCAACGACGTGCTGGTACAGGGCGCCGAGCCGCTGTTCTTCCTCGATTACTTCGCCTGCGGCAAGCTCGACGTCGACACTGCGGCAAGCGTCATCCAGGGCATCGCCCAGGGCTGCGAGCAGGGCGGTTGCGCGCTGATCGGCGGCGAGACGGCGGAAATGCCGGGGATGTACCCGGCCGGCGAATACGACCTCGCCGGCTTCGCGGTCGGCGTCGTCGAGAAGTCGAAGATCATCACCGGCCAGGACATCGTTCCCGGCGACGTGGTGCTCGGCCTGCCGTCGTCGGGCGCGCACTCCAACGGCTATTCGCTGGTGCGCAAGATTCTCTCCGTCGCCAAGCCCGACCTGAATGCGCCGTTCGACGGCGAGCGGACGCTGGCCGACGCGATCATGGCGCCGACGCGCATCTACGTGAAGCCGATGCTGGCGTTGATGGCCGAATTGCCGGTCAAGGGCATGGCGCACATCACCGGCGGCGGCCTGACCGAAAACGTGCCGCGCGTGCTGCCGGCCAGCGTCAAGGCGGTGATCGAGCAGTCGTCCTGGCAGCGCCCGAAACTTTTCCAGTGGCTGCAGAGCGCCGGCAATGTCGCCGAGAGCGAGATGCACCGCGTCTTCAACTGCGGCATCGGGATGTGCGTGGTCGTCGCCAAGGAGCACGCGCAGCGGGCGCTCGAACTGCTGCGCGCTGCCGGCGAACCGGCGCTCGAAATCGGCCGGATCGAATCGCGACAGGATGGCGAGGCGCAGACGATCGTCGTTTGATCCATGCTGCTCGCACCGGAACAGTTTTTCGGCTTCCTTGCGGCCGCGGTGCTGATCACCGCGTCGCCGGGGCCGGACAACCTGATGGTGCTCGGTTTCGGCGTCTCGCGCGGACGGGCGCAGGGCATTGCCTTCGGCCTTGGCTGCGGTCTGGGCTGCCTGAGTCATACCCTCCTGGCAGTGCTCGGCGTCAGCGCGCTGATCGCCGCCTCGCCCACGGCATTTACTGCGCTGAAGATCGGTGGCGGCCTCTATCTGATCTGGCTCGGTATCCAGGCCTTGCGAAGCAGCGGCAAGGCGAAGCCGATCGCCGCGCAGGGTGGCGAGGAGGCGCTTCCGCGCCTGTTCGCCAAGGGGCTGCTGGCCAACGCAATCAATCCCAAGGTCGTCCTGTTCTTTCTTTCCTTCCTGCCGCAGTTCGTGATCACGGAGCGTGGTAACGTCGGCTGGCAGACGGCACAGCTCGGCATCGTCTTCACCGTCCAGGCGGCAGTGCTGTTCGGCGTGCTCGGCTATTTTTCGGGACGGGTCGGGCAATGGTTGCAACGCCACGGCCGTGCAGGGCTCTGGCTCGATCGTCTGGCCGGGACGGTTTTTGTCGCGCTGGGTGTGCGTCTGATCGTCGCGCGTTGAACTGCCTCAGGCTTTTACGTTGACGTTCGGATAAAGCGGTGACCGCCGTCTGTCGGGACGGCTGCGCGTATCGAGCAGCACATTCTCTTGTCGCTGTCGGCGATCTTCCTGCCGTCGCCGCTCGTCGTTCGGCCTGTTCTGCTGATTTTCCCCATCGTCGGGCATGTCGTGGGGCGGCGTGGCGCGGCGGCGTTCGCGTGCCAGCGCGTCTCCGCTGGCCGGTGAACCATTGACCGGCGGCGTGCCCTCCTCGTCGGTCGAGGCTTGATGCCTCCGGCCGTCGTAGTGGCGGAACAGGATATCGTCCGGGACGCGCATGGCGGAACTGTAAATCTGTGTTTAGACGATTGATGTAACGGAGGAATTTTTCCTTTCTTTA
The DNA here is from genome assembly GCA_029289235.1 of Gammaproteobacteria bacterium. Classification (GTDB taxonomy): domain Bacteria; phylum Pseudomonadota; class Gammaproteobacteria; order Burkholderiales; family Rhodocyclaceae; genus Propionivibrio. Next base: position 120,638 of record JARFTZ010000055.1, on the reverse strand, counting down.
GTGGGTGATGACGCGCTGCGCTTGAAATGCGCGCTGTGCGCGAATGGCTGGCTTTTTCGCGTGCCGAGGGGTATATTGAAACCGTGCCGTGATCAGCGGCAAGTCCGGTACGAAGTGGTAGTTCCGCCGTGTTAGCTGGAGACTTGATGGGAGATCATTGCAAGGCAACACCTAAAGATGATTGTGCAGTACCCAGGCGGCGTGAAGCCGATTACTCCGGCCAGGTGTGCCGGGGATGAGTCCCAGAAGCCCATGCATTTACTGCATGGGCTTTTTCAATTCTCTGCGAGAAAAGCCGCGATTCGTTTGCCGATCCGGTCGTTGCTTGCCGGGTCGAGACAGTCATATGGTTCCGGCTTCAGTGTGTTGGCCATCCAGGTGATCTGCCGCTTCGCCAACTGGCGGGTGGCGTAGATGCCGCGATCGCGCATTTCCTCGCGCGGTATGATCCCGTCCTGAGCTTCCCATACCTGGCGATAGCCGACGCAACGCATTGATGGCAGGTCCAGCGAGAGCGTGTACTTGCTTCGGAGCGCCGATACCTCGTCTTCAAACCCGGCCGCGAGCATTGCGTCGAAGCGGGCGGCGATGCGTTGGTGCAGTGTTCCGCGCTCGGAGGGAAGCAGGCCGAGGGAAAGAAAATCGAAGGGCGGGGCGACCCGGTGTCCGGCGGCGAGCAACTCGGACATCGGCTGGCCCGATACCCGGAAAATCTCCAGGGCGCGCTGAATCCTCTGGGCATCGGTTGCATGCAGGCGGGCCGCCGTGGCCGGATCGACGCGGGCCAGTTCGGCATGCACGGCCGGCCAACCGTGGGCAGCGGCGAGAGCGTCGATTTCGGCGCGGATTGCGGGGTCCGCCTGCGGCAGTTCGGCGAGACCGTCGAGCAATGCCTTGAAGTAGAGCATCGTGCCGCCGACGAGGAGCGGGACTTTTTCGCGAGCGGCGATTTCGCCCATGACGGCAAGCGCGTCGTTGCGGAAGCGGGCCGCGGAATAGGCTTCCTCCGGACTGATCAGGTTGATCAGGTGGTGCGGAAAGGCTTGCAAGGTCACGGCATCGGGCTTGGCCGTGCCGATATCCATGTCACGAAAGACGAGCGCCGAGTCGACGCTGACGAGTTCGACCGGGAACCGTTCGGCCAGCCACATGGCGGCCGCGGTCTTGCCCGATGCCGTCGGACCCATCAGCAGAATGGCCGGGGGATGTCGTTTCATCGTCCGCGCAGGAACAGCGAGTCGAGCTCCTGCATGGAGAGCTGGGTCCAGGTCGGCCGGCCGTGGTTGCATTGGTCGGCGCGCTCCGTGGCTTCCATCTGTCGCAGCAGGGCGTTCATCTCGGGGATCGATAGCTGGCGACGGGCGCGCACGGCGCCATGGCAGGCCATGGTTGCCAGCAATTCGTTGCGACGCGCGGTCAGCAGCTGGCTGACGCCATGTTCACGCAGTTCGGCCAGCAGGCTGCGGGCCAGCGCGGCGGGATCGGCGGCCTGGAGCAGGGCGGGGACGCTGCGCACGGCAAGCTGCGTCGGCCCCATCGGGGCGATGTCGAAGCCGAGGTCGCGCAACGAAGCGGCGTGTTCCTCGGTTGTGGCGACGTCAAGCGCCTCCGCGCTGAAAACCGCGGGAATCAACAACGCCTGCGTGGCAATCTTCTGCTGGTCGAGGGCGTTCTTGAGCTTTTCGTAAAGGATGCGTTCGTGCGCGGCGTGCATGTCGACGAGCACCATGCCGACCGCGTTCTGGGCGAGGATGTAGATGCCGTGCAACTGTGCCAGCGCATAGCCGAGCGGTGGCGCCGAGTCCGGGGGGCTGGCCGGAAGGGATGAGCTTTCCGTCGGGAGAGGCGCTTCACGCGCCGATTGGCTGAAGGCGTAGTAGGCCGCCGTTGCCGGTTCCGCGACTCGCAGTGGCGTCTGGTGGCGCGGCGTCCAGTCATTCGGCGCGTAGGCAGGAGTTTGCGGAACGGATACGGTCGGAATGGCAGGCGCCTGGCGAGGCGCCTCTTCCAATGTGCGGTTCATCGTTTGGGCCGCCGCGGTGAGCGGGTTCGACAACGCCTTTTGCACGGCGTGGAAGACGAACTGGTGCACGGCGCGGCTGTCGCGGAAGCGCACTTCGGTCTTGGCCGGATGGACGTTGACGTCGACCAGCGCCGGGTCGATTTCCAGGAAAAGGCAGTAGGCCGGGTAGCGGCTGCCGTGGAGCATGTCCTGGTAGGCTTCGCGCAGCGCGTGGGTAAGCAGCTTGTCGCGCACGAAGCGGCCGTTGACGTAGCAGTACTGGGCGTCGCTGCGCGGCCGTGAATGGGCGGGTGTCGCGCAGTGGCCGGACAGACGCAGCGGGCCGGAGGCGGTGTCGAGCGAACGCGATTCGGCCAGGAAGTCCTCGCCGAGAATGGCGCCGGCGCGACCGGCAGAATCGTTCCTGACCAGATGCTGGGTGACGCGTCCGTTGTGCGAGAGCGTGAATGCGACGGCCGGATGCGCCAGCGCGATGCGCTTGACCGCTTCGGCACAATGAGCGAATTCGGTCGCTTCGGATTTGAGGAACTTGCGCCGGGCCGGGGTGTTGTAATACAGGTCGCGCATTTCGACGACCGTTCCCGCCAGCAGCGCGGCCGGTTCCGGCGAGGCATCGGGCTCTGCCGAGAGCCGCCAGGCGTGCGTCGATCCGGTCAGGCGGCTGGTCAGTGTCAAGCGCGCGACCGAGGCCACCGAGGCCAGCGCCTCGCCTCGGAAGCCGAGCGTGGCGACCTGCTCCAGATCGGCGAGCGAGGTGATCTTCGAGGTGGCGTGGCGGGTCAGGGCCAGCGCCAGCTCGTCGCGGGCGATGCCGCAACCGTCGTCGGTGACCCGGATCAGCTTGACGCCACCCTCTTCGAGCTGGATCTGGATGGCCGTGCTGCCCGCGTCCAGCGCGTTTTCGAGCAATTCCTTGAGGACGGAGGCAGGGCGTTCGACGACTTCGCCGGCGGCAATCTGGCTGATCAGCAGGTCGGGAAGGCGCTGGATGGCGGCGCGGGACGGGGGGGCTGTGGACATTCGCCGATTATACCGGCGGGGCTTACAGTTCCTCCGGCTTGAATCCCGTTTCGCTGTAAATGGCCTCGATGATGTTCTGGCCGATGCGCGAGGTCAGCTCCTTGTGCGTCTTGACCATTTCCCTCTTGAGCGCGAGGCGTTCCGCAGAAGTCGGAACATAAACCTTTGTTTTGCCTGTCTCGATGATCCGGGCGAGGGCCTTGTCGTTTTCTTCCTGGGCGATCCGGTTGGCGTATTCCGTCGCTTCGTTCATGGCCTGGGTGAGCTGGTTGCGGATACCGCGTGGCAGGCTATCCCAGAAGCGTTTGTTGGCGATGACGACATAGCCGAGATAGCCGTGTTCGGTGATCGTCATGTGCTTTTGCACCTCGAACATTCGCTGCGTGTAAAAGTTCGAGTGAGGGTTTTCCGTGCCATCGACGACGCCGGTTTTCAGTGCCATATAGACATCGGAAAACGCAGTGACGACGGGTTGGGCTCCGAGTGCGCGCATTTGCGACTCGATGACTTTCGATGACTGGATGCGCATTTTCAGGTCGTTGAAATCTTCGGGCGTCTTCAGTGGCCGGTTCGCCGAAAACGACTTGAAGCCGTTGTCCCAGAACGCCAACCCCTTGATTCCCTTTGGCTCAAGCTTCTTCAGCAGAGCGATTCCGATGTTGCCTTGCGTGACCCGGTGCAGCATGCTGACGCTGTCGAAGACGTACGGAAGGTCGAATACTTCAAACTCCTTGATCCCGAGCGGGCCGAGCTTGGCGAGCGACGGAGCCAGCATCTGAACCGCGCCGAGTTGCAGCGCCTCCATTTCGTCCCTGTCCTTGTAGAGGGTCGAGTTCGGGTAGACCTCGACGCGCACGGCATTCCTGGTCAGTTCCGCGACGCGCTGCGCGAAATAGTCGGCCGCCTTGCCTTTGGGGGTGTCGACGGCAACAACGTGGCTGAACTTGATGACGATCGTCGGCTGGGCCGTCGCGGTAAGCGGTATCCCGAAGGCCAGCAGCATCGAAAAAAACACGGAGCGGAGTAGTTGCATCATTGACCGGCGTCACAATTCTTCAGAGGCAGACGTTTACATACTTATGACAACAGCGCTGGAAAGGCAATTGCGGATTGCTGCAGTGCATCCGGGAAGAGCGGGCCCGTGTTGTTCCGGGCTCAGGATGCCAGAGTGCCGACCGGCCATCACGAACCTGTCATCTCCCGCGTGCCGACGTTCCTTGATCTCGGGCGATACGGATTTCCACAATTGCGAGGCAGGGTGGCTGCGCCGATAGTGTAGCCAAGCGACAGACTCCGCCGGAAGAATTATATCGATCCAAGAGCGGAGATTGGGAGCGCCAGTTTTTTTCGCGTCTTTATGCGATTTTTTTCTCTCTGGGAGGGGTTTATGTCATCGGCTGCAAGTACCGTAGGAAACAGGAAGTGGCTCCCGTGGGCCATTGCCTTCGTGGTGGGTGGAATCGCGCTGGCTTGGTTCGGCCTCGGCTCGAGTCAGGCAGCGCCGATGACGCCCGCTGCCAAGACGCTGATCGTGCTGGCCTGCGTCGCCATTCTTTTTGTTACTGAAGCAATTCCCCTGGCCGTTACCGCCATGGGAGGGGCGATCGTACTCGGGTTGCTCGGCGTAATTCCGGTCAAGAGTGTCTTTTCAGGCTTGTCGAATTCGACAGTGGTGCTTTTCGCTGCGATGTTCGTTATCGGCGCATCGATGTTCCATACGGGACTTGCCCAAAAACTGGGGCAAACCGTCGTACGTTTTTCCGGGACGAGTGAAAACGGGTTGATGATCGGCGTGATGGTTGCGGCCGGTGGCCTGTCCGGTTTTACCTCCAACACCGGAACGACCGCGTGCCTGATTCCGGTGGTACTGGGGATTTGCTCGGCCGCAAAGATTCCGGCATCCCGGCAAATGATGCCGCTGGCCTTTGCCGCTGGCTTGGGGGGCATCATTACCCTGGTCGGAACGCCGCCGAACATCATTGCCGCAGGCGCTCTGAAGGCCGCGGGTTTGCGTCCCTTCGGTTTCTTCGAATTCGCGTGGATCGGGATTCCCTTGACGGTGGTCGGCATCATTTACATGCTGACGATCGGCAAGCGGCTGTTGCCGAAAGTCGATGTCTCGGCAAATGTTGAGGTCGATGCGGATGCTGCGGCAGAAGCCAAGGCGTCGACCAGCGACCCGTTCAAGTCATCGCTCACCGCCGTGGTGCTGGTTGCCGTGGTTACGGTCATGGCGCTTGATTTCAAGCAGGTGCCGCTCGAGGTGGCTGCCGGAATTGGTGCCCTGGTTCTCGTGATCACGAAGTGCCTGACCGAGAAGCAGGCTTACACTGGCATTGACTGGGTAACGATCTTCCTGTTCGCCGGCATGATGCCGATCGCCACGGCCATGGATAAGAGCGGTGCCGGGAAATTGATCGCGGAATGGGTAGTCGGTCTCCTGGGCGGCAATCCCAGCCCGTACATGTTGACCGCCGCGTTGTTCGTCCTCTCGGCGGGATTGACCCAGTTCATGTCGAATACCGCCTGTGCCGCCTTGCTGGCTCCGATCGGGATCTCCATCGCCCAAGGCGTCGGTGCCAGCCCGCATGCCGTGCTGATGGCTATTGCCGTGGCCGCGTCGTGTGCCTTCTCCACACCGGTGGGCACGCCGCCGAACACCTTGGTGCTCGGGCCGGGCGGATATCGCTTCAACGATTACGTGAAGTGCGGGACAGGACTGACGATAATCTGCATGATCGTCTCGCTAATCATCATCCCGATCGTGTGGCCGTTCTTCCCGGTCAAGTAACTGCGGGACCAAAGGGAAGTAGCGAAACAACACCACTGATTCATTTTTCCATGACGGAGGGGGAGCGGGAACCCCCTCCTTTTTTTTGATTGCCGCCGGCAGGTGTTTTTCGCCTGTCGATGTCTTGCACTCCAACGTGCGTGAGGCATACTCCGAAACTTCCGGCCACCATGGGCCGGACCTTTCATCAATCGCGGGCTGATCCGGGGCGATCGACAAGCAGGCTTACATGGCATTTTCCGCTATCGCAAAAACAAAGCTCAGAAACGGCGCTCCCGATCGGCATGTGTCGTCCCGCTGGTCGAGCTGGTACCTGATTGCGCTCAAGGCCGCGATGGGGCTGTTGCTGATCTTGCTCGTCGCGTTGTTCTGGGTGTTGTTCGAGAGCGAGGTCGAAGAGCAGCGCACGACACTGATCGCCGACGTCCTCTGGCTCGAGCAGGGAATCAATTTCCATCTCGAAGGCAACGCCGAGTTTCTGGAACAACTGTCGGGGGAATTGGCGCAAGAAAAAGACAGCCGTAGCCTTTTCAGGCAGCGCGCCGGCTATCTGCTGAGGAACAACCCGGACGTCCTTCAGATCATGTGGCTCGGGCCATCAGGTAGCGTGGTCGATTTCGAACCGGCCGTGAAGCTTCCCCGCCTGGGAGTTGACGGCATCGGCGGCGAGCGACACGCCCTGGCGCTGGAAATGTCACGCAAGCTCGGCAAGCCCACGTATACCGACGCCTATTCCACCGCGAGCGGATGGCAATTCGAAATGTACGTCCCCGTATTCGTCGACGGGAAATATGACGGCTCGCTGGTTGTCGTCTATTCCTTCAATTCCCTGTTGAAGCATCTTGTTCCATGGTGGTTCGCCGAAAAGTACCAGGTGCGCATCGTTGATGAAGACGGAAGTGTTCTGGCCAGCAAGATGCGGGCGGGGAGCGCGACTACCCCCATCAATTACGCGATTCCTGTCGATCCGCCTGGCTATGGGATCGTGCTCCGGGTGGACGCCTATCGTGCGAGCGGCAGCTTTGTCGAAGTATTGTTGACGACGCTGGTGATTGCCCTCGCCGTGGCCGTTCTGTTGAGCTTGTGGGTGATGCGGCGCCATATTCAGCGTCGTCTTGCCGCTGAGCAGGCGTATCGCGCCGAATATGCGTTCCGCAAGGCCATGGAGGATTCGCTGACCGTCGGCATGCGCGCTCGCGATCGTGTCGGGCGGATTACGTACGTCAATCCGGCGTTCTGCCACATGGTTGGCTTCAGTGAGGATGAATTGATCGGTGCGAGCCCGCCGATGCCGTTCTGGGCGCCGGAAGATCAGGAAAAATCGCGAGCGATCAACGAAGCCGTCATCTCCGGCCACGCACCCAGGGAGGGGGCGGAAGTCCGGTTGATGCGCAAGGACGGTAAACGCTTCGATGCGCTGGTTTACGAGGCGCCTCTGATCGATGCCGACGGACTGCATACGGGCTGGATGGCTTCGATCGTCGATGTGACGGAGCGAAAGAGGGCGGAGGAGTTGGCACGGCAGCAGCAGGAAAAGCTTCAATTCACGTCGCGTCTGGTCACCATGGGGGAGCTAGCCTCAACGCTGGCGCATGAGCTGAACCAACCGCTCGCGGCGATTACGAGCTATACGGCCGGTTGCCTGAACAAGATAGAGTCCGGTGTGTTTTCGCCGGAGGAACTCAAGGCCGCCTTGGAGAAACTTGGCGTGCAGGCGCAGCGGGCGGGAAAGATCATTCGGCGGGTCCACGATTTCGTGCGCAAGAGCGAACCGAAACTCGCTCCGTGCAACCTGGTCGAGGTGATTGAGGACAGCATCGGCCTGATCGAATCGGCAGCCCGGCTGGCGGGCGTCCGCATCGTCAGGGAGTTTCCGTCTGTCTCGGGTGAACTGATGGGAGATCGCGTCATGCTCGAGCAGGTGCTGTTGAACGTGATGCGCAATGCGATCGAGGCGATGGGCGGGGTGCCGTCCGAACGGCGCTGTCTGACGTTGCAGCTCGCCCAGCCGGACGACCAGCAGGTGCAGATTCGCGTTGTCGATCGGGGGCCGGGCATGCCCCCCGAAGTCCTCGAGAATCTGTTCACGCCATTCTTCACGACGAAACCGCACGGGATGGGAATGGGGCTCAACATTTGTCGCTCGATCATCGAGTTTCACCGTGGTCGTTTGTGGGTTGAAGAAAATCCGGAGAGTGGTACTGTCGTGGTTATTTCTCTTCCAGTGATCCAGTCATGACCCAGTTTGCCTACATCGTCGACGACGACGAAGCCATCCGCGACTCCCTCAGCTGGCTGATGCAATCGCGCGGGGTGCCGTGTCGTACCTATGCGTCGGCCGAGATATTTCTCGAAGCCTGGGATCCGTCTTTCGCCGGATGCATTCTTCTTGATATCCGCATGGGGGAAATGAGCGGCAACGAGTTGTTCGACCTCTTGCTCGAGCGGGGCTGCCTGATGCCGGTGATTTTCCTGACGGGTCATGGCGACGTCCCTTTGGCAGTATCGACGTTGAAGAATGGCGCCTTTGATTTCGTCGAAAAGCCGTGCAACGACAACTTGCTGGTGGATCGGGTCGTCGAGGCGTTCAAGCTCGACGAGGCGAGACGGGTCGCCGCCGCGTCGGCCGATTCGGTCAACCAGCGACTGGCTCAGCTGACACCCCGGGAGCGGCAGGTAATGGACCGGATTCTGCTGGGAAAGCTGAACAAGGTAATTGCCGACGAATTGCAGGTCTGCATGCGCACCGTGGAGGTGCATCGGGCCAGCCTGTTCGACAAGATGGGAGTCAAGACGGCGGTCGAACTGGCCAAGCTGGTTGCCGAAAATCAGGGGAAATCCGTGATCTGATCAGCAACGCCGGGTTCGATGGGGCAAACATAAAAAAATCCCGCGCCGGTGTGGCACGGGATTGAAAGTCCCATCGTTGCGATGGGTCAGGGAGGGTCAAACATTGTCAGCGGAGGGCGCTGAAGCAATGCCCGTAGTCTAGGCGCGCGCCGGCCGGGCGTCTGTTGCGCTATCGCGCTTGTTCTGTGACGGTTTGTGATTGCCCTGACGGGCGCTCGAATCTCATTAGAATGACGCCTTTCTCCCTGCCAGGATCAAACCAATGGAGTATTTGGCCGCCTTTCTCGATATCGTTCTGCATCTCGACAAGCATCTCGCGGTGTTGGTTGAACAGTATGGTGTCTGGGTCTATGCGATTCTCTTCCTGATCATTTTCAGCGAAACCGGGTTGGTGGTGATGCCTTTCCTGCCGGGCGATTCGCTGCTCTTCGTCGCGGGAGGCTTGGCGGCGCTGGGCGGGATGGATATCGGTATCCTTGTCGGGACGCTGATTGCGGCGGCGGCTCTGGGCAACATGGTCAATTACCAGGTCGGCCGGTACATCGGGCCGCGGGTCTTCCAGTGGCAGAATTCCCGCATCTTCAACAAGGGGGCGCTGCTCAAGACGCAGGCCTTCTATGAACGTCACGGCGGCAAGACCCTGGTGATTTCGCGCTTCCTGCCGCTTCTGCGCACGTTTGCCCCCTTCGTCGCAGGCGTCGGCGCGATGAACTACCTGCGCTTTCTGGCGTTCAATTTCCTGGGGGCAATTGCGTGGGTAGTGTCGCTGACCCTGGCCGGCTACTTTTTTGCCAACCTGCCCTGGGTGAAGGCGAATCTGAGCCTGGTGATCGTCGGCATCATCGTCGTTTCGCTGGTGCCCGTGGCGATCGGTTGGTGGCACGAGCGCAAGGCGAACAAGATGAAGCGCCCGGCATAGTTCAGCGGGCGCGGCGCTTCCGATCCATCAACTGCATGATCATCGGCGTGAAAATGATCTGCATGGCCAGTCCCATCTTTCCCCCGGGGCAGACGATGATGTTCGGGCGCGACATGAACGAGTCGTGCAGCATGCTTAGCAGGTAGGGGAAATCGATTCCGCGCGGATCGTCGAAGCGGATGACCAGGAAACTCTCATCGAGCGTCGGGATGTCGTTGGCGATCAGCGGATTGGACGTGTCGACGGTTGGCACGCGCTGGAAATTGACGTGCGTCCGCGAGAATTGCGGGCAGATGTAGTTGATGTAGTCGGGCATGCGGCGCAGGATGGTATCCATCACGGCTTCGGTGGAATAGCCGCGGACCGCCTTGTCGCGATGGATTTTCTGAATCCACTCAAGGTTGATGATCGGGACGACCCCAACGCGCAGGTCGACATGCCTGGCGATATCGATTTCGTCGGTCAGGGCGGCGCCGTGCAGTCCTTCGTAGAACAGCATGTCGGTGTTGTCCGGCAGGGCTTCCCACTCCGTGAAGGTTCCGGGAGCGGCGCCCAGTCGTGCTGCCTCTTCGTTGTCGTGGATGTAGTGGCGGCGCTTGCCCTGTCCGGTCTCTCCGTATTCGCGAAAAAGGTCCTCCAGTTCGCCCAGGAGGTTGGCATCCGGCCCGAAGTGGCTGAAATGATGGTTTCCCGCCGCTTCTTCCTCCGCCATCTTTTGGGTCATCTCGGCCCGGTTGTAACGATGGAAACTGTCGCCGCCGATGATTTCGGCATTGATCTTCTCGCGCCGGAAGATGTGCTGGAACGAATGTGTGACCGAGGTGGTGCCTGCACCCGATGAGCCTGTGATGGCGATGATGGGGTGTTTGATCGACATGCAGCGTCTCCTGAGGCGAAAGGGAAGTCTGGTCCGGTCAGTTCGTGCGGAAGAGTGTCCGCGTGGAGAAGAGCGGGGAACTGAAAGGTTTATCCTCACCGTTCAGGAACTCCTGGTGATAGCGTTCGATGCGCTCGATTTCGTTGCGGGAGCCCAGTATTACGGGGGTTTTCTGGTGCAAACCGGTCGGAACGATGCCGCTGATGCGTTCGTAACCGGTCGAGGCCCAGCCGGCCGCCTGTTCGATGAGCATGGCCATCGGGTTGGCCTTGTGCAACAGGTCGGTGCGTCCCGGCGTTTCCGGATCGCGGGTGTCGCGCGGGTAGAGGAACACGCCGCCGCGCATGAGGATGCGGTGCACGTCGGCCACCATCGAGGCCGCCCAGCGCATGTTGAAATCCTTGCCGCGAATCCCGCTCTGTCCCGCGAGGCACTCCTCGACGTAGCGCCGGATCGGCGGCTCCCAGAAGCGTTCCTTCGACGTGTTGATGGCAAAACTCTGCGTATCCGCCGGGATATCGAGGTTCGGGTGGGTCAGCAGGAACTCGCCGATTTCCCGGTCAAGGGTGAAGCCGTGCGTGCCGTTGCCGATCGTCAATACCATGATCGTGGAGGATCCGTATAGCGCATAACCGGCGGCGACTTGCGCCGCGCCCGGTTGCAGGAAATCCTCGATCGAGGTGTTGCAGGTGGCCTCCGGGCAGCGCAACACCGAGAAAATGCTGCCGACGGTAAGGTTGATGTCGATGTTCGACGACCCGTCCAGCGCATCGAAAAGCAGCAGGTAGTTACCCCGGCGCTCATCGGACGGCGGGGTGTAGATCGAGTCCATTTCCGCGGAAGAAATCGCCGCCAGGTGCCCTCCCCAGTCGCAATGATGGAGAAACAACCCGTTGGCCATTTCCTTGAGGTCGGTCGTGCCGTACCGTTCGCGCAGAATCAGTTTGCCCAGCGAGACACTTTGCGAAATGGCCTTGCAGGAACGCACCACGTCACTGATCAGCATGGAAAATTCGCCGGCAATTGCCGGGTTCCGGCGCTGTTCGCCGACCAGGTACTTGTTAACGTTGGTGCGTCCGAAACGCATGGCAATACTCCCTGAAAAGCCAAGAGAAACTACAGATTCATGTTGAACGGATTGTATTCTCGTGATAGAAAACGGTAGTTAATTATTCTTTACTATTCGTTTAGCGATAGTTTGTTAATGAAAAACATCACCATCCGGCAACTCCAGATATTTACTGTCGCCGCGACGCACTTGTCGTTTGCTCGCGCCGCTGAAGAATTGCATCTGACGCATGCTGCCATTTCCCTGCAGATCAAACAACTGGAGGAGGTTTCGAACTCGATCCTGTTCGATCGGATCGGCAAGCGCGTCTACTTGACCGATGCCGGCGAGGTGCTGCTCGATCATGCGCGCCAAATCCTGCGTCTGTTGAAGGACGCCGACGAATCGTTGCTGGCGCTGAAGGGGCTGAAGGGCGGCCGCGTATCGATCGCGGTAACGAGTACCGCGGAATATTTCGCGCCGGGGCTGTTGGCAGCGTTCCGCAAGGCGCATCCCGACGTGCGGGTGCGCCTGCTGGTGCAGAACCGCGAGGACGTTGCGCGCCTGCTGGAGGCCAACGAAGTCGACATGGCGATCATGGGGCGCCCGCCGGCCGACATGGATGCCGAAGCGGTGAATTTCGCGCCGCATCCGTTCGTGATCGTCTGCTGCGCCGACCATCCGCTGGCCGGACGTGCCGGACTGACGATCAGCGACATCATCGACGAGCCGATGATCGTGCGTGAAGCCGGATCGGGTACCCGCTCGGCGATGGAGGAGTTTTTCCGCCTGCGCTCGCTGGAGCCCAACATCGTCATGGAAATGGGCAGCAACGAAGCGATCAAGCAGGCGGTGGTGGCCGGCTTGGGGATCAGCTTCCTGTCGCAGCACACCCTTGGGCTGGAACTGAGCACCGGCCATCTGGCCGTCTTGCAGGTCGAGGGCGCGTCGGTGATGCGGCGCTGGTTCATGGTCCGGCACAAGGGCAAGCGGATGACGCCGGCGCTCGCCGCGTTCTGGGCCTTCGTTCTCGAATTCGCCCCGGCGTATCTTGAAAAACTGGCGCATCCGGAAATCCTGAAGGCCTGAGCGCGGCCGTTCAGGCCGCAACGCCAAGTTTCTTCCGCCAGCCGGGATAGAGCGCGTCGGCGTCGGCGGGGAAGGAGACGAAGGCGCGGGCGAATTCGTGATGCTCGCGCGCCCACTCGACCGGGTCGGCGCCGGCTTTCCAGCATTCGTACGCCTGGCGCAGCGAGCGGGCGCCTGCTGCCGGCGAATCGACGTGTCCGTACGAGCCGCCGCCGGCGGTATTGATGATGTTGCCGTGCCCCAGGTTCTCGAAGAAGCCGGGGAGCCGCAGCGCGTTCATGCCGCCGGAAATGATCGGCGTGGTCGGCTTCATGCCATGCCATTCCTGGTGGTAGACCGGCCCCTCGCAGGCGTCGCGCTCGATCATGTAGGCGATTTTCTTGTCCTCGCCTTCGCCTTCCATCTTGCCGTGCCCCATGGTGCCAACATGCATCCCCGAAGCGCCTTGCAGGCGGCTCATCTTGGCGAGGACGAAGGCGGTATAGCCGCGCCGGGAGTTCGGCGAGGTGACGGCGCCGTGTCCGGCCCGGTGATAGTGCAGGAACTGCCCGGGATACTGGCGCCGCACGGTGGTGACCATGCCCGGGCCGCCGACATAGCCGTCGACCAGGAAAGCCAGCTTGTCGGCGTCGGGGCCGAAGGTCTCCAGCGCGAAATCGGCACGGGCGCACATCTCGTAGTGATCGTCCGCGGTGATGTTCATCGAGAACAGCTTGGCTTCGCCGGTTTCGTCCTGCGCCCGCTTCATCGCGTCATAGACCAGCGGCAGGGTCTTCCTGATCGGTGCGAAGACCTGGTTGCCCTGCGGTTCGTCGTTCTTGATGAAGTCGCCGCCGAGCCAGAACTGGTAAGCGGCCTCGGCAAACGGCTCCGGGCGCAGGCCGAGTTTCGGCTTGATGATTGTGCCGGCGATGTAGCCACCCTCATTGACGGGGCGACCGAGGATGCGCCACAGGTCGGCGATGCCCTTGGCCGGGCCGTCGAACATCTGGATGACCCGCGGCGGCACGTAGAAGTCGATCATCTTGGCGTGTTCGATGTCGCCCATGCCCTGGTTGTTGCCGATCGCCAGCGTCAGGAACGAAACGAGCATGAAACGGCCGTCGATCATGTTGCGGTCGAAGAGGTCGATCGGGTAGGCGATGCGCAGGTCTTCGCTGGCTTCGTCGATGAAATAGACCAGCGCGTCGAGTCCCTTGGTGAAATCGTCGGTGGTAGAAACCTCGACGTTGGTGCCGGTGGACGATTCCGCGGCGAAATGCGCTGCCGCGCTCAGATAGCCGACGCCGGCCTTGGGCTTCATCTTGTAGGCCACCAGAATGTGCTGGCCGTCGCGAATCAGATCTTCCTCGTGCAAGTCGAGAGCGGCGTAGCGGCTTGATTGGTCCATGGTGATCTCCTGTGAGAATGGGTCAGGTTTCTCAGACGGGGGGTTTTAGCACATCGATGCGTTGGCGTGCCAGTTCTGGAGTTGTTCCAGATTGACGTGTGATTGGGAAAGAGGCGCTCCGGCGAGGTGGCGCGCAGGCGCGTCCGGTTCGCCCAGATCCGCGACGACACTCAGTGCACCGGCGAAGTTTTCGCCGGCCGAGTAGTCGCTTGGCGTCACGATAGTCTGCAGGCCGGCGCAACGCGCGGCGTTCAGGCCGATATGGGTGTCCTCGACGGCGAGGCAGGCCGTCGCCGGTAATCCCAGCCTTTTCAACACCCAGGTATAGATGTCAGGCGCGGGCTTCTTGTTCGGAACCTGGTCACCGGCGCCGATGACTTCGAACAGCGATTCCATGGGGCAGCCGAAATTCGCCACGATCAGGCTGTTCAGGCTGGCGTGCGCCGTCGTCGTGGCGATCGCCAGGCGGATACCCGCTGCGCGCAGTTCAGCAAGCAGCCGGCGGACGCCGGGGCGCAGCGGGATGCTGCCGCCCAGGGCGATGAACGAATAAATCTCGCTTTTGCGGCGATAGACGCGGGCAACCTGGTCGGCAAAACCGCGCTGTTGCAGCAGGTGCGGTGCGTAGCGGGCCGCGTAGTGGCGCATGCGCTCCTTTCCGCCGGCGATGCCGAGGAGCGTTGCGTATTCATCCGGCGTCCAGTGCCAGGTCATTCCGAATTCGGCAAAGGCATGGTTGAAGGCGACGCGGTGGCCGTCTCTTTCGGTTTCTGCCAGCGTGCCGTCGACGTCGAAGATGACCGCTTGCAAGTGGTTGCGCGAGCTTGGATTCTCTTTCGGCATTGTTGATTCAGTCGTGGGGAACGAGCGTTATGTTGGTCTGGAGGCAGTTTAGATGGCTTGTTTTGTTATTAAAAGTTAAAGTTTTTTCAGTAAATGATTAGTTATTGTTTTTGTATCGTGCTCGTGTTCCACAAGGATGCAAGCGGAAAGCACGCGTGTAGAATTTCCGTCCTTGGTGTTGTCCCGGGAATTCGCTATGTCCCATTTTGCGTTGTCCTCTTTCCGGAAACTGATGGCCGGATGTCTGGTCGCAGCCTTCCTCTCCGGCTGTGCAGGGTATGGCGGCAGCAACCTGAAACCGGGTGAGTCTTCGTTGCCGGAAGTGATTGCGTCGATGGGCGTTCCGGCGATGACCTGGAAGGATTCCGATGGGCGCGAGCAACTGGCCTATCCGCGCGGGCCTGCGGGAACACAGACCTTCATGGTGTTCATCGCGCCGGACGGCAGGCTCGATCGGATCGAGAAAGTGCTCGACATGGAGCATTTCAGCCGCATCCGGAGTGGCGAAAGCGATCTGGTCAGTGTTCTGCGCCTGCTCGGCCCCGTGTCTCCACAGAACATCACCTATTTCAAGGCGCGTGACGAACTGGTCTGGTCGTGGCTCTTCTGCGATAGCTGGAACCGGCAGGCGTATTTCGATGTGCTTTTCGATGCGACGACCGGCAGGGTGCGGACGACGCAGCAACGTCCCGATCTGCGTGGTCGCGACGGGGTTTCCCCGTGGTGCGGCCACTGAGTCGCGCGAACTGGCGCTAAAGGGCTGCCAGCCGGGCGTTGGCCAGCGCGAGTCGGCTGACCATCACCTCCAGGAACGCTTGGTAGAAATGCATGCGGCAGCTTTCCGAAGCCCGGCGCAGTGCGTCGCCGCCGACGGTGACGATCTTCGAGGTGGTCAGCGCGGTGATGTCGGCGCCGCGGGTCTGCATGTTTTTGCTGATGACGGCCATCTCGCCGAAACAGTCGCCGACGGTCAGCAGGTTGAGCATCCTGCCGTTCTTGGTGACCTTGAGTTCTCCGTCAACGAGAAAGCAGAAGAAGTCACCGCTGTCGCCATCCCGCATCACGATTTCGTCGGGGGCGACGGAACTCCAGTGAGCGAAGCGCAGGACTTCCCAAAGCTCGACATCGGAGAAGTCTTCAAAAAAGCTGAGCTGTCGCAACGTGTCGAATTTCTCCGATTCGGAGAGCACATTCGTGGCGATTCCCTTCTTCTGCCGGAAGACGTTGGCCAGATCATGGGCGAACTCTTCCCATGAGGAATAGCGTGCGTCGACATCCTTGTGCATGGCCCGGGCGATGATCGCGTCCAGTACTTGCGGAACCTGCTTGCACAGCCGCGACGGCGGCGTCGGATCGGTATTGATGATCTGGTAGATGATGTTGTAGTTGTTGCTCGCCTGGAAGGGAAGCTGGCCGGTGAGCAACTGGTACATGACCACGCCGAGCGAGTAGATGTCGGTGCGGTGGTCGAGCGTCAGTTCGCGTACCTGCTCCGGCGACATGTAGGCCGGCGAGCCGACGCCGGATACCTGCGTGCGGTCGGGGTGGTCGACGATTGCCGCACCGAAGTCGGAGATCTTGATTTCACCGCTAACCGGATCGTCGCCGACGAACAGGATGTTCGCCGGCTTGATGTCGCGGTGGGTGACGCCGATGCGGTGCGCGAAATCGAGTGCGCGCGTACATTTGAAGGCGATTTCCACGACGCGCTCGACCGGCAGCAGTTTCTTCTCGTCGCAGCACGCTTCGAGGGTGCCGCCTTGCACGTACTCCATGACGATGTAGCAGAGTTCCTCGTCGACCACCGCGTCGTAGATCTGCACGATGTGCGGATGCGCCAGCCTGCCGACCAGCGACGCCTCGTTCATGAACAGGTGGGTATAAAGCCGGCCGCGCTCCGGGTGACGGAGGATCTCGGGAAAGGCGATTTTGATGGCGACCTGGCGCTGCGCGAAGGGGTCATGCCCCAGGTAGACCGTGGAGGTCGCGCCACTGCCGAGGACGCGGACGAGATCGTATTTCCCGATCCGGTTCATCGCGTAGCGCTACATGCGCTGGCGGGCGCGGGCGATGGCCGATCTGACCTGGTCCGGCGCAGTGCCGCCGATGTGGTTGCGCGAAGCGAGCGATCCTTCGACGGTCAGCACCGAGAAGACATCGTCGCCGACCAGGGGCGAGAAACTCTTGAGGACGTCGAGCGGCAGTTCCGGCAGGTCGACGCCAAGTTCCTCGGCACGGCGGACGGCGATGCCGACGGCTTCGTGCGCGTCGCGGAACGGCAGCCCCTTGCGCACCAGATAATCGGCAAGATCGGTCGCGGTGGCGAAGCCCTGGCGCAGCGCGTCGCGCATGTTCTCGGGGCGGGCGGTGATGCCGGGAATCATGTCGGCGAAGATGCGCAGCGTGTCGGTGACGGTGTCGACGGCGTCGAACAGCGGTTCCTTGTCTTCCTGGTTGTCCTTGTTGTAGGCCAGCGGCTGGCCCTTCATCAGCGTCAGCAGCGTGGTCAGGTGGCCGTAGACGCGGCCGGTCTTGCCGCGCGCCAGTTCCGGCACGTCCGGGTTCTTCTTCTGCGGCATGATCGAGCTGCCGGTGCAGAAGCGGTCGGCGATCCGGACGAAGCCGATGCGCGGGGTCATCCACAGCACCAGTTCTTCCGACATGCGCGAGAAGTGCATCATCAGCAGCGCGGCGGCGGCGCAGAATTCGATGGCGAAGTCGCGGTCGGAGACGGCGTCGAGCGAGTTCTCGCAGACGCCTTCGAAGCCGAGTTCGGCAGCAACGAATTCGCGATCGATCGGGTAGGTCGTGCCGGCCAGCGCGGCGGCGCCCAGCGGCAGGCGGTTGGTACGTTTGCGCACGTCGGCAAAGCGCTCGGCATCGCGCCGGGTCATTTCGAACCAGGCCAGCAGGTGGTGGCCGAAGGTGATCGGCTGCGCTACCTGCAGGTGGGTGAAGCCGGGCATCGGCGTCGCCGCTTCGCGTTCGGCGAGGTCGAGCAGATTGCTCTGGAACTGCTTGAGCAGCGCGAGGATGGCGTCGATCGCGTCGCGCAGGTAAAGGCGGATGTCGGTAGCCACCTGGTCGTTGCGCGAACGGCCGGTGTGCAGGCGCTTGCCGGCATCGCCGACGAGCGTGGTCAGGCGCTTTTCGATGTTGAGATGGACGTCTTCGAGGTCGAGCGACCATTCGAAGGCGCCGGCTTCAATCTCTGCAATGACTTGCGCCATGCCGCGCTCGATGTCGGCGATGTCGGCCGCGGAGATGATGCCTTGCCGGGCAAGCATTTTCGCGTGCGCCAGCGAGCCGCGGATATCCTGCCGCCACATGCGCTGGTCGAAATCGACGGAGGCCGTGTAGCGTTTGACGAGGTCGGACATCGGCTCGGAGAAACGGCCGGCCCAGGTGTACTGCGAGGGCGACGAAGGTGTGGTGGAGTTCATGATGGGAGCAAGGGCTTGGGCTAGAATGCGGGAACCTGGACAGGCCCCACTCGTAGAGATGGCAAGTATAAAGCATAACCTCGCAGGCCAGCCGCTTCCGGACTTCCGCAACCTTGGCGTGATGCTGCGCATCCTGCTGGGAGGCAACCTGTTTGCCTTGATCGCGGCGCTCGTGCAGAGCAGTGATCTTGGCGACTGGGTGCAACGCTATGTCGACATGGCGGCCTCGGTGCAGCCGCTGCTGCTGCTCAATCTGTGTCTGCTGGCGCTGCTCGCCAAGGCAATCCGCCTGCTGCCGGCGCGTTGCGGCCAACTGGCGGTCTGCCTTCTTTCGGTTATGACCGCGATGCTGCTGGCCGACTTCTGGCGCTTCATGGGGTTCGATGCGGGGGGAAGCATGCGCGTCGTGCGCGCCGGACTGCTCGGGGGATTCACCGCGGCGGCGTTGTTGTTCTATTTCGAGTTGCGCGCGCGCGGCCTCGCGCCGGCGGTGAACGAAGCGCGTCTGCAGGCGTTGACGGCGCGCATCCGGCCGCACTTCCTGTTCAACAGCCTGAACGCGGTGCTCTCGCTGATCCGTTCCGATCCGCGGCGAGCGGAATCGGCGCTGGAGGAGCTGGCCGATCTGTTCCGGGTGCTGATGCGCGACCATCGCGAACTGCTGCCGCTCGGCGACGAGATCGCACTGTGTCGCCAGTACCTCGAGCTGGAGAAGCTGCGGCTCGGCGAGCGCCTTACGGTGGTGTGGGCGGTGAGCGACGTTCCGGCCGACGTGAAGGTGCCGCCGCTGATGCTGCAGCCATTGCTCGAAAATGCCGTCTATCACGGTATCGAACCGTCCGGCGAGCCTGGCACGGTGCGCATTGCCTTTGCCCGTCGCGGTGATGAGCTGCATATCGATCTCGCCAACCCCTGCGGCGGCAGCGGCGAATCGGCGAAGGGCAATCACATGGCGCTGGCCAATATTCGTGAACGCTTGACGTTGTACTATGATCTCGAGGCTCGCCTGGAGGCCGGCGAGGCCGTTTCTCCCGATGGAGCCCGTGAATACCAGGTGCATATCACATTGCCGTGCCGTAAATCATGACCGCAAGTCCGCCGCCGACCCTTTCCGTGCTGATCGTCGATGACGAACCGCTGGCCCGTGTGCGCCTGCGCGACCTGCTCGCCGATATCGCCGCCGAGGTGCCGAACGAGGTGGTTGCCGAGGCCAGCAATGGTGTCGTCGCCGCCGAGTCGCTCAAGGAGCATCGGCCGGATGTGTTGCTGGTCGACATCCGCATGCCGAAGATGGACGGCATCGAACTGGCCCGCCATGTCGGGCGGCTGGAGAATCCGCCGGCCATCATCTTCGTGACCGCCTACGACAGCTACGCGGTCCAGGCTTTCGAACTCAACGCCATCGACTATCTGGTCAAGCCGGTGCGGGCCCAGCGTCTCGCAGCGGCGCTGCAGAAGGTCCGCAGTGTCTGTGTCCGGCCCGCGCCGCAACAGGTTCTGGCCGAACTGCAGCAAGGGGCGAGAACCCACCTTTCCTGCAGCGAGCGGGGCCGCATGTTGCTGATTCCGGTGCATGACATTGTTTATCTCAAGGCCGACCTGAAGTACGTGACGGCACGCACTGCGGCGCGCGAGTACCTGCTCGACGAATCGTTGACTCATCTCGAAAAGGAGTTCTCCGGGCGCTTCATCCGTCTGCATCGCAGCGTGCTGGTCGCTCGTGATGCCATCGCCGGGTTCGAGAGGTGCGCCGGCGAGGAAGCGGAGGCGCTATGGCAGGCCCTGCTGCGCGGCGTTCCTGAGCGGCTGCCGGTGAGCCGGCGGCAATGGCCGCTGGTCAGGTCGTATGCGCGACAGATGAGTTCGTGACGCCAGGCGGAGAAAGGGGGCGTGCTAGAATCGGCGCGCTTCCCTACCGCAAACTAGGATGTCGCCGTGGTCCGTTCGCCTTCTGCCCCCTCACGCATCGTCATCGCTACGCGCGAGTCCCGTCTGGCCATGTGGCAGGCGCTGCATGTCCAGTCGCGGCTGCAGGGACTCTACCCTGAAGCCGAGATCGAAATCCTCGGGATGACCACCCGTGGTGACCAGATCCTCGACCGGCCGTTGTCGCAGATCGGCGGCAAGGGCTTGTTCATCAAGGAGCTGGAAATCGCCATGCAGGAAGGGCGGGCCGACCTGGCGGTGCATTCGCTGAAGGACGTGCCGATGGAGATGCCGGAGGGCTTCGCGCTGACGGCGATCACCGCGCGCGAGAATCCGTGCGATGCCTTCGTTTCCAACCGTTTCGCCGGTCTCGATGCGCTGCCGTCGGGCGCCGTCGTCGGTACCTCCAGCCTGCGCCGCGAGGCGACGCTGCGGGCGCGCTACCCGCATCTGACGATCCAGCCGCTGCGCGGCAACCTCGACACACGCCTGCGCAAGCTTGACGAAGGACAATACGACGCGATCATCCTCGCGGCGGCCGGGCTGATCCGGCTCGGACTCACGGAGCGCATCCGCGCGGTGCTCACGCCGGAGCAGTCGCTGCCGGCGCCGGGGCAGGGGGCGCTGGGCATCGAGATTCAGGCCGGACGTGATGATCTGGCGGCCTGGATCGCACCGTTGCACGATCCGCTCACCGCGCATTGCGTGCGCGCCGAACGCGCCTTCTCTCGGGCTCTGGGCGGCAGTTGCCAGGTGCCGCTGGGCGGTCACGCGTTGATCGATGGTGGCGAACTCTGGCTCCGCGGTTTCGTCGCGGCGGCCGACGGCAGCGCGGTCGTCAGCGGCGAATCGCGCGGTCCGGCGGGTGATGACGAGGCCATCGGCCGTGATCTTGCGGCCCGGTTGTGCGCACGGGGCGCGGACAGGTTGCTGCCGCACAACGCGCAACAATGACTCCGCCACTTGCCGGACGCCGGATTCTGGTTACCCGGCCGGAAGCCCAGGCTGCGGACCTGGCGGCGCAAATCGCCGCGCACGGCGGCGAAGCGGTGTGCTTCCCGCTGATCGATATCTCCCCGATCGATGACTGGTCGGCCTTCGATGCCGCGACGGCGCGGCTCCATACGGTGCAACTGGTCGTCTTCATCAGCCCGAACGCCGTTGATTTTTCCCTGCCGCGGCTGCTGGCCGCTCGCCCATGGCCCCGAGCGCTGCAAGCGGCGGCGATCGGGCCGGGCACCGCGCGCCGGTTGGCGGATTTCGGCATTTCCGGCGTCATCGTGCCCGCCGCCCGTTTCGATTCCGAAGCGCTGCTGGAACTGTCACCACTTCAGGCAACCGCCGTCGCCGGCAAGCGCGTGCTGATCCTGCGTGGCAACGGCGGCCGCGAACTGCTCGCGGAAACCCTGCGCGCGCGCGGTGCGGTGGTCGATTGCGTGACCTGCTACCGCCGTACGGCGCCGCGCGATGCCGCGCCGGTGGTGTCGCTGCTGCGCGACGGAGCGCTGGATGCGCTCACTATTTCGTCCAGCGAGGGTTTGCGCAACCTGCTCGAACTGCTCGATACTGACAGCCTCGACAGGCTCCGCGGCCTGCAGCTGTTCGTTCCGCATCAGCGCATTGCCGAAGAGGCGGAACGATTCGGATTGCCCCGCGTGGTGCTGACCGGCGCCGCCGATGCCGGACTCGTCGAGGGCTTGTGCAATTACCGTTGGCTAGAACATGAACGAAAACGCTGATACCTCACCGCCGACAGCGGCGACTGTTCCCGAAGCCGAAGCGAAGGAAGCGAGCACTGTCCCGCCACCTTCGTCGGCACCTGCCAACCCGAACCGGGGGCACTGGTTCAGTCCGTGGTTGGTCATCGCGGTGCTGGCGCTCGGCCTCGCCGGCTGGCAATGGTTCGAGACCCGCGCACGCCTGGCTGAAACGCGGCAGGAACTGGCGCGGAGGCTGTCCGAGAGCGACGCCGCCGCCAACGAGAGCCGTGCGCTGGCGAAACAGGCGCAGGAGCAACTGGCGTCGGTGCATGCCAAGCTGGGCGAACTCGAGGGGCGACTGGCCGATTCGAAGAGCCAGCAGGAGGTCCTGGAGGCGCTGTATCAGAATCTGGCGCGCAACAGCGAGGAATCGGCGCTGGCCGAGATCGAGCACAGCGTGACCCTCGCCTCGCAGCAGTTGCAGCTGGCGGGCAACGTCCAGGGCGCCGTGCTGGCGCTGCAGGCGGCCGAAGCGCGCCTCGCGGCCAGCAGCCGGCCGCAGTTCATCGGCCTGCGCAAAGTGCTGGTGCGCGATCTCGACCGCCTGCGCGCGGTTCCGGAACTCGATCTGCCGGGCATGTACCTGCGCATCGAAAACGTCATCACCTCGGTCGACGCACTCCCTCTGGCGGTGGACGGGCGGCCGCGGGAAGAAGGTGGACCGGCGCCGGCGGCTGCGGAGGCGGACGCGTCGTCGGCGTTCTCCTTTGGTTATTGGGAACTGCTCGCCCGCGACCTCTGGCGGGAAGTGCGCAGCCTGGTGCGGATACAGCGTTTTGACCGCGAGGAGCCGGCGCTGCTCGCACCCAGCCAGATTTTCTTCCTGCGCGAAAACCTCAAGCTGCGGCTGCTGACGGCCCGGCTGGCGCTGCTGTCGCGGGATCAATGGACCTATCGCAACGAGCTCAAGCAATGCCTGGCCTTGATCGGGCGCTACTTCGACGGTCAGGCCCCTGCCGTCCGGCGGGCCATGGAGGCGCTTGGACAGTTGTCGGCGACCGAACTCAACATCGCCTTGCCGAGCCTCAACGACAGCCTGTCGGCAATCAAGTCCGCGCGTTCGGAGAAGGAGCGGCCATGAGAGGGCTGCTCTGGGTGCTGGGGCTGTTCGCGCTGGCCGTGGGCATTTCATTGGCTGCCAACGTCAACGACGGTTACCTCCTGCTCGTCGTGCCGCCTTACCGGGGCGAAATCTCGCTGAATCTGGCGATCATCGTCCTGTTCCTGGTTTTCTTCTTGGTGTATGCATTGGTGCGCGCCGCGGCGTTGACGCTCTCGCTGCCTCGGAAGGTCAGCGAATTCAGAGAGCGGCGGGCGCGGGAAAAGGCGCTGGCGCTCCTTGGCGACAGTGTTCGCCTGCTGTTCGAGGGGCGTTACGAGCGGGCGTTGAAGTCTGCGGCCAAAGCCCATGTCGCGACGCCGGCTGCCGAGATGCCCGCAGCGCTGGTGGCCGCTCGTGCCGCCTTCGCGCTTGGCGACTTCGCACGTATGCGCGAGTGGCTCGACCGCGCGGTCCAGAGCAAAAGGGGGCGGGAAGCTAGCGGGGCGAGCCTGATGCTGGAAGCCGAGATGCTGCTGGAAGCATCCCGTTTTCCCGAGGCGGCCGAGGTTTTGGCGCGCTTGCGCGAATCGTCCCGCGAAAGCGCCGCCGCCTTGCGGCTGGAACTCCGCGCGCAGCAGGGATGCGGCAATCAGGGCGAAGTCGACCGGATCGTGCGCCGGCTGAAAAAACACGGTGTTGCGGCAGAGGCGCCGGCAGCGGTGGAACCGGTCGATATCACCGGCGAATCCGCGGCTCGCTGACGAATGGGATGGCGACCGCCCGTCGGGCGGTCGCCTCAAGGCCTGTTACCGCGAAATGGCCCGATGGCCGATATCGCGGCGGAACTGCATGCCGTCGAAGTGGATCCCGGTGATCGTGTCGTAGGCGAGCTTCTGCGCCTGCTTGACGTTGTCGCCGAGGGCGGTGACGCAGAGCACGCGGCCGCCGGCCGTGACCACCTTGCCGTCCTGTTCCGCCGTGCCGGCATGGAAGACGCAAACGCTGTCGTTGTTGTCGGCCCCCTTGGGCAGACCGCTGATTACGTCGCCCTTCTGCGGCGTCTCGGGATAGTTGGCGGCGGCGAGGACGACGCCCAGCGCCACGCGGCGGTCCCATTCGGCCTCGATCTGGTCGAGCTTGCCGTCGATGGCGTGCTCGACCAGCGTCACGAGGTCGGACTTCAGGCGCATCATGATCGGCTGCGTTTCCGGATCGCCCATGCGGCAGTTGAATTCGACGACCTTCACCGAGCCGTCCTTGCCGATCATCAGCCCGGCGTAGAGGAAGCCGGTATAGGGCATGCCGTCGGCGGCCATCCCGCGCACCGTCGGCAGGATCACCTCGCGCATGGCCTTGGCGTGGATTTCCGGCGTGACCACCGGGGCCGGCGAGTAGGCGCCCATGCCGCCGGTGTTCGGGCCGGTGTCGCCGTCGAAGATGCGTTTGTGGTCCTGGCTGGAGGCCAGCGGCAGGACGTTCTTGCCGTCGACCATGACGATGAAGCTGGCTTCCTCGCCGTCGAGGAAGTCCTCGATGACCACCCGGGCGCCTGCATCACCGAGCTTGTTGCCCGAGAGCATGTCGTCGATGGCGCGGTGCGCCTCGTCGAGCGACATGGCGACGACGACGCCCTTGCCGGCGGCGAGGCCGTCGGCCTTGATGACGATCGGTGCGCCCTTCTGGTCGACGTAGGCGTGCGCGGCGGCGGTGTCGCTGAAGGTCTCGAAGGCGGCGGTCGGGATCTTGTGCCGTGCCATGAAGCGCTTGGCGAAGTCCTTGGAGGATTCGAGCTGCGCGGCTTCTTTGGTCGGCCCGAAGATCTTCAACCCGCGTGCGCGGAAGACATTGACCACGCCGGCGGCAAGCGGCGCTTCCGGGCCGACGACGGTCAGGTGGATCTTTTCCTTCTCCGCGAAGTCAGCGAGGGCCTCGGGGGCGGTGATGGGCAGGTTTTCCATCTCGATCTGGTGCGCCGTACCGGCATTGCCGGGGGCGACGTAGATCTTCTGCAGCCCGGCCGATTTGGCAAGGCGCCAGGCCAGCGCGTGTTCGCGGCCGCCGGAACCGATGACAAGTAGTTTCATAAGTCCAGTGAAAGGAGTGAGTAAGCGGTGAGGAGGAAAACCCGGTGATTCTACTCCTCGTGTCGGTTCGTTCTCAGTGACGGAAGTGGCGGGCGCCGGTGAAGACCATGGCGATGCCGTGTTCGTCGGCCGCGGCAATGACCTCGTCGTCGCGCATCGAGCCGCCCGGCTGGATCACGGCCTTGGCGCCGGCCTCGGCGAGGACGTCGAGCCCGTCGCGGAACGGGAAAAAGGCATCCGAGGCGACAACCGAGCCCTGTAGCGACAGGCCGGCGGCCTGCGCCTTGATCGCGGCGATCTTGGTCGAATCAACGCGGCTCATCTGGCCGGCGCCGACGCCGAGCGTCATGCCGCCGCCGCAGAAGACGATGGCGTTGGATTTGACGAACTTGCCGACGCGTTCGGCGAAGAGCAGGTCTTCGATCTGCTGCGCGGTCGGTTGCACCTTGGTGACGACCTTCAGGCCGCTGGCCTGTGCGGTGAAATCGTCGGCCGTCTGCACCAGCAGGCCGCCGCCGACGCGCTTCAATTCCAGCTTGTTCAGATCGCTGCCGAGCGGAACGACGAGGACGCGCAGATTCTGCTTGGCCGCCAGCGCCGCCTTGGCTTCGGCGGTGTAGGCCGGGGCGATCAGCACCTCGACGAAGTGCTTGCGTGCGTTCATCGCATCGACGATGTCCATGCCGACTTCGCCGTTGAAAGCGATGATGCCGCCGAAGGCCGAGGTCGAGTCGGTCTTGAAGGCCTTTTCATAGGCGCCCAGCAGGTTGGCGTCTATGGCTACGCCGCACGGGTTGGCGTGCTTGATGATGACGCAGGCCGGCGCGCTGAAAGTCTTGACGCACTCCCACGCCGCGTCGGAGTCGGCGATGTTGTTATACGAGAGTTCCTTGCCCTGCAACTGGGTATAGGCGGCGATGCTGCCCGGCAGGGCGGCGGTGTCGCGGTAGAACGCAGCGGACTGATGCGAGTTCTCGCCGTAGCGCAGCACTTCGACGCGGTCGAAGGCAAGCTGCAGCCTGGCCGGGAAAATGGCCGGTGTCGGCGCGGCTTCTTCTGCCTTCGTCTCGACACCTTCATCCAGCCCGGTCAGCCAGTTGGCGATCATGCCGTCGTAGCGGGCGGTGTGGGTGAAGGCCTTCTTCGCCAGGTTGAAGCGGGTGGTCAGCGAGAGGGCGCCGTCGTTGGCCTTCATCTCGTCGAGCAATGCGGCGTAGTCTTCCGGGTCGGTGACGATGGCCACGCCGGTATAGTTCTTGGCCGCGGAGCGGACCATCGTCGGACCGCCGATGTCGATGTTCTCGATGGCGTCCTCGAGCGTCACGCCGTCCTTGGCGATCGTCGCGGCGAACGGGTAGAGGTTCACGCAGACGAGGTCGATGGTCGGGATGCCATGCTCTTCCAGCGTCGCCATGTGCGCGGGCAGATCGCGGCGGGCGAGGATGCCGCCATGCACTTTCGGGTGCAGCGTCTTGACGCGGCCGTCGAGCATTTCCGGGAAGCCGGTGTAGTCACCGATTTCGGTCACGGCGAGGCCGGCGTCGCGCAGCAGTTTGGCGGTGCCGCCGGTAGACAACAGCTTGACGCCCTGGGCGGCGAGCCCCTGGGCGAATTCGAGCGCGCCGCGTTTGTCGGAAAGGCTGATCAGAGCTTGGCGAATCTTCATGAAGAGAGCTTTCTCAAGGTAGAAAAAACGATAAGGTCGGCAAATCAAAATCCACCACAGAGACACAGAGGCTACGCGGAGAAAACACAGAGAATCGCTTGTTTTTGATGGGTTTCTCTGCGTAGCCTCCGCGTCTCTGTGCCTCTGTGGCTAAAGGATTCTCAAAACAGCTGGTGTTCGGTGATCTTCTTGCGCAAGGTATTGCGGTTGATACCGAGCATTTCGGCGGCCAGCGTCTGGTTGCCGCCGGCCTGCTGCAGGATCACTTCGAGCATCGGGCGCTCGACGCTCTTCAGCACCATGTCGTAAACATTGGTCGGCGATTCGCCGTCCAGGTCGCGGAAATAGGTTTCCAGGGCGCCGCGGACGCAGGCGGCTATGTCGTTTGCTTTATTCATGCGGCGAGTTCCCCCATGTTGTTGTTTTCGGCCGTGTCATTAATCTCGTAATTCAGGTGTTCGCCGTGCTCGGCGAGGCCGAGGAAGAAGGCGTTGACGGCTTCGCGCTGTTCCTCGACGGTGGGTAGCTGGTTCATGCGGTGGCGGAAGGCCGCCGAGCCGACCAGTCCCTTGGTGTACCAGGAGATGTGCTTGCGCGCGACGCGCACGCCGGTCTCGATGCCGTAGAAGTCGTACAGGTCTTCCAGGTGGGCGATGAGAATGGCGTGGATTTCGCTGACGCGCGGCGGCGGCAGGTGTGTGCCGGTCGCCAGGTAGTGCTCGATTTCCCGGAACAGCCAGGGGCGGCCCTGGGCCGCGCGGCCGATCATCAGGGCGTCGACACCGGTCGCGTCGAGTACCTGTTTCGCCTTCTCCGGCGAGGTGATGTCGCCGTTGGCGATGACCGGGATGCGCGCGGTGGCCTTCACTGCGGCGATCGTCTCGTATTCGGCGTGGCCGGTGTAGCCGCAGGCGCGGGTGCGCCCGTGCACGGCCAGTGCGCGGATGCCGGATTGCTCGGCGATTTTCAGGACAGCCAGCGCGTTGCGGCTGCCCTTGTCCCAGCCGGTGCGGATCTTCAGCGTCACCGGGGTTGCGGGGACGGCCTTGACCACCGCGTCGAGAATCCGCCCGACCAGCGGCTCGTCCTTCAGCAGGGCGGAGCCGGCCATCACGTTGCAGATCTTCTTGGCCGGGCAGCCCATGTTGATGTCGATGATCTGGGCACCCCGGTCGACGTTATGGCGGGCGGCGTCGGCCATCATCTCCGGGATCGAACCGGCGATCTGCACCGAGATCGGCTCCACTTCGCCGTCGTGATTGGCGCGCCGCTGCGTCTTGGCGCTGCCGTAGAGCAGCGAGTTCGAGGTGACCATTTCCGAGACGGCCAGCCCCGCGCCCATCTTCTTGCACAACTGGCGGAAGGGACGGTCCGTCACCCCGGCCATGGGCGCGACGAAGAGATTATTCCGGAGCGAATAGCCGACGAATTGCATGGGAGTAGTAGCGGACGAACAGCGAAGGGAGCGGATTTTACTCTCGTTGCTGCCTAAAAAATAGACAAAATAGTCATTCGGGAAGGCAAAAAAATTCTTGATTTTTCATATTTCTGTGCATTGATTTGGCCGGGCTGGTCGGCGATTCCCAAGGAAACAGGGCGTTAGTCCGGGAAAATTCAGGTAAAGATCGAGGTTCTGAAATGCGCGCAGCCGTGCGCGCGATGCGGAAAACCGAACGAGGCACGCCGGCCTTCGCCGGCGTGCCTCGCGGGATGCTGCGGACCTTGCTGTCAGTGGTCGCCGTCGGGTTCCGGCAGGACGATATTGACTTCCAGAACTTCGTAGTTGCCCTGCTTTTCCAGCGAGACCTTGATGTCGTCCGGGTTGATCGCCACGTATTTGGAAATGACCGCGATCAGTTCCTTCTGCATCTCAGGCAGGAATTCCTTCTTGCCCGACAGGCCGCTGCGTTCGTGCGCGATGATCAGCTGCAGGCGTTCCTTGGCCAGCGCGGCGGATTTCGGTTTGCTGCCGAAGAGGAGAGAGAGCAGGGACATCTATTTCCCTCCGAAAAGTCGCTTGAACAGTCCAGGCTTCTCGTAATCGACAAAACGCAACGGCTTGGTCTGGCCGAGGAAACGGTCGACAACATCGAAGTAGGCTTCGGAGACGTCGCTGTCCTTGAGGTGGATGGCCGGCGTGCCCTGGTTGGAGGACTGCAGCACTGATTCCGACTCGGGAATCACGCCGATGATCGGCACACGCAGGATTTCCTGCACGTCCTTGTAGGAAAGCATTTCGCCTTCCTCGACGCGCTTGGGCGAGTAGCGGGTGATCAGCAGGTGCTCCTTGACCGGTTCGTCGCCCTTGATGGCGCGCCGCGACTTGGCCTGGATGATGCCGAGGATGCGGTCGGAGTCGCGCACCGAGGAGACTTCAGGGTTGGTGACGATCAGCGCCTCGTCGGCGAAGGTCAGAGCCATCACGGCGCCGCGTTCGATGCCGGCCGGCGAGTCGCAGACGACGTAGTCGAAGCCCATGTGTTCCAGTTCCTTTAACACCTTCTCGACGCCTTCCTCGGTCAGCGCGTCCTTGTCGCGCGTCTGCGATGCGGGCAGGACGTAGAGGTTGTCGTTGCCGCAGTGCTTGTCCTTGATCAGCGCCTGCGTCAGTGTCGCTTCGCCGTTGAGGACGTTGATCAGGTCATAGACCACGCGGCGCTCGCAGCCCATGATCAGGTCGAGGTTGCGCAGGCCGACGTCGAAGTCGATCACGGCGGTCTTGAAGCCGCGCAGCGCCAGGCCGGAGGCGAAGCTGGCACTGGTGGTGGTCTTGCCCACGCCACCCTTGCCGGAGGTCACGACGATGATTCTTGTCACGGCAGTCTTTCGTCAAAAAAACAGAATTTTACCTGCTGAATGCGGTTTTCCGAATGGCATCAATCGGTTTTCAGCGCCTTGATGAGCAACGGGCTGGCGCCGCCTTCCGTTGCATCGCCCAGCTGCACCTGCACCGGCTTCCCGGCGAGGGCGTCGGGGATGCCGGCCTCGAAGGTCCGATAGACGCCGGCGATCGACACCAGTTCCGCCTCGAAGCGCGTGGTGAAGATGCGTGCTCCCGTTTCACCACTGGCGCCGGCCAGTGCCCGGCCGCGCAGCGGGGCGTAGATGTGGATGCTGCCGTCGGCGATGACTTCCGCGCCGGCATTGACCGCGGCCAGGACGACGAGGTCGCCGCCGCGGGCGTAGACCTGCTGGCCGGAACGCAGGGGGCGGTCGATGATCACGGTGGGAACGGCGGCGGGCGGGGGGGGCGCTGGCGGCGGTTCTGCCGGTGCCGGGGGCGGCGCGGCCTGAGTCTCGGGTTGCTTGGCCGTAGCGGGTTCCGCCACCGGGCGGGATGGCCGTTTGAGCGCGGTGATGCCCGGCAGCCCCGCGGCTGCGGCAGAAGCACTCAGCGTCTCGCTCGCGCCGCGCACGCCGACGACCTGCAGCCCATGCTTGCCCAGAATGGTGCGAATCGCCGTCCAGTCCGGAGCGTCCTGTGCCGCCGGGTCGATCTGTTCCAGTTCGAGCACCGCGGCGTCGCCGTCGAAAAAAGCCGCGTCGCCGAAGAGGTCGCTGGCCGTCGTTGCCAGTTGTGCCGGGTTCAGGGTGTGCAGGGTGACGCTGACGACGGGAAGCGTCGTCCCCTTGAATTCGATCAGTTGCGGCTTCTTGTGTGCGCGGGCCATTGAGCGGGGAGGGGGAAAAATTGCACAAGTCTAGCCGACTCCGCGAGGCTTCGAAAGCTCAGCGTCGAGTTTGGCTCCGGGCGTAAGCCTCGAAATCCGCCTGCGGCAACGGACGGCTGAACAGATAGCCCTGGTAATGATTGCATCCCAGTTCCGCGAGCTTGAACAGTTGCGCTTCTGTCTCGACGCCTTCGGCGATGACGGTCAGGCCGAAATTCTCCCCGAGGGCGACGACCATCCCGGCGATCGCGGCATCGTCCGCATCGGCGAGGATGTCGCGGACAAATCCCTGATCGATCTTCAACTGATCGAGCGGCAGGCGTTTCAGGTAGCTCAGAGACGAGTAGCCGGTGCCGAAGTCGTCGAGGGAAAAGCCGATGCCGTGTGCCTTGAGCGCCCCCATCTTGGCGACGACGTCGTCGATATCCTTGACCAGTATGCCTTCGGTCAGCTCCAGCTTGAGACGCCGCGGGTCGGCCCCGCTGTGCTCGAGGGTGGCGAGAAGCCGCTCGACGAAGTCCTTCTGCTGAAACTGGCGGGGGCTGATGTTTACGGCGATGGATAAATGCGCCAGCGCGGGGTCGGCCTGCCATGCAACGAACTGCGCACAGACTGTCGATAGCACCCACTCGCCGATCGGAATGATCAGCCCGGTTTCCTCGGCGACAGTGATGAAGATTCGCGCCGGTACCTGGGCGTAACGCGGGTCGTGCCATCGCAGGAGAACCTCCGCGCCGGTCAGCCGGCAGGCGGAATCGACCTGCGGCTGAAAGTGGAGGACGAAATGGTCCTGCTGTAGCGCCTCGCGCAGTCCGGCCTCGAGTGCCGCGTGGGCGGATACGACCGCCTGCATTTCCGGGTCGAAGAAGCGCAGCGTGTTGCGGCCGGCCGACTTGGCCTGGTACATCGCCATGTCGGCGCGTTTCAGGAGTTCGTCGGCAACCTCGTCGCAGCCGGAGAACATGGCGATGCCGATGCTGGCCGAGCTGTGGTGTTCGTAACCGGGGAAGAGGTACGGCTGGTTCAGGCTGGCGATGATCTTTTCGCCAACCAGCTCGGCATGATTGGCCGCGTCGGGCAGCGATTCGCCGAGGGCTTCGAGCATGATTACGAACTCGTCGCCGCCTTGGCGGGCGACGGTGTCGCATTCCCGGACGCAGCGCGAGAGCCGCCGTGCCACTTCGCGCAGGAGGACGTCGCCCTGCTCGTGTCCGAGGGTGTCGTTCAGCGTCTTGAAATTATCGAGATCGATGAACAGTACCGCGCCGCATTGATGGTGGCGGCAGCTTGCCGCCAAAGCCTGTTGCAGCCGGTCGGCGAGGAGTTGGCGGTTGGGCAGGCCGGTCAGTTGGTCGAAGTAGGCGAGATGCCGGATTTCCTCCTCCGCGAGCTTGCGCTCGGTGATGTCCTCGATCCCCAGGACGTAGTGGGTCGCGACCCCTGCCTCATCGCGAACCGCGGTGACGCTGAGTCGCGTCGGGAAGTCCTCCCCGTCCTTGCGTCGCGCCCAGAATTCACCCCGCCAGGCGCCATCCCTGTCGAGGGCGTGCAGCAAGTCGGCCAGGAATTCGGGCGGGTTGCGCTCGGAATGGATGACGGCGGGAGGGAGTGGCAGCAGTTCGTCGAAGGTGTAACCGACCATTTGCAGGAAAGCGCGGTTGGCGCGCACGAAGCGGTGCTCGGCGTCGGTGATGAACATCCCTTCGCGCGATTCGAAGGCCGTGGCGGCAATCCGCAACTGTTGCTCGGCCCGCTTCTGCTCGCTGATGTCACGAAACTCGGTGACCCGCACGGTGTCGCCCTTGTAGGGGATGTTCTTGCCGCGGATCGCCAACGGGTAGACCGAGCCATCCTTGCGCAGGCCTTCGGCCTCGTAAGGGCGGTCGTAGCCGTTCTTGATGTTGTTCCGAACCCGGTCGCGCCATGCCGGCGCGATGAGCTGGAGCCCGTCCATGCCGATCAGTTCCTCATGCGAAAAGCCCGACATGTCGGCCAAAGCTTGATTGCAGTCCAGGATGGCTCCCTTGTCGTGGATTGCGATTCCGCCGAACGAGCCATCGTGCAGCGCCCTGAACCGTTGTTCACTTTCGCGCAGTGCCTGCTCCCGTTGCTGCAGTTGCCCGAGTGATTCGTTGAACGCGGTGATGAGTATGCCGATTTCGTCGTTGCGGGTCAGCGGCAACGGATGCGGGGCTGCGCCGGACTCCCTGATTACGTCGAGCGCTCTGGCCGCTTCGCCGAGGGGGCGCAGTTGCCGGTTCAGCAGCCACCACATGACGCTGCCCGCCAGTGCGGTAACCAGTGCCGCGGCAAGGAGGATGCCGCGATGAATGTCATTGATCGGCGCGAAGGCTTCTTCGGTCGTCAGTAATGCCGCGGCAACCCATCCGGCGGAGGGGATCGCGTGGCTCGAAACGAGGATTTCGACTCCACGGGCGTTCTTCTGGATCTGCGTCATTGGCGGATGTTCCAGCCCGCGGTCCGTGCTCGGATTGACTCCGCGTGGAGCAAGCACCTCCATGTTGCGGTGACTGTCCGTTGCCTTGATGATCTGGCGGGTCTCCGGCGAGATGACGAGGAAGCCGCCGGTCTTCCCGTAGCGGTTTTCGGTGATCGGGTCGAAAAAACTGGCCTGGTCGAGCCGGGTGCCGCCGCACAGGGCGCCGATCGGTTTCCCGTGCGCATCGCGCAGCGGCACGGCGATCACGATGATCGGTGTCTGTATGACCTTTCCGATCAGCGGGGAGGATACGGTCGGCCGGTTGTCGCGGATCGTTCTCGTGAAATATTCCCGATCCCGGTAACTGACCCCGAGGTTGCCGATCGAGCGCGGGACTACGCCAATGGCGGTGCCTTCGGCATCGGTAACCCATGTCCCGATGTTGAACATGCTCTGAAGCACAAGATGCTGTTCGAGACGCTGTTGCAGCGCCTCGTGCCGCGAAAGCATAGCCGGCTCCAGGTTGGCGGCGGTCAGTTCCAGTGCCCGGATTCGATTGCTGATGTCGTTGTCGATTTCTTTTGCGACGAAAGCGATCGTCGATCGCTGTTGCTCGCCGAGCAGATGAACGATGCCATCGCGCAACAGCCGGCTGGCGTAGAACGACAGCGACCAGACCGCGGCAACGATCAGGCCGAGCGTGACGATGAGGATGCGCGTCTTCAATGAGTGGCGGCGGAATGCCTGGAAATCCATCATCTGTTTTTCCTCCGCGCTCCCTGCTTGCGATACTCGCAATCGCTTCGCCTACAGGTGTTGCTGTCGATTCAGTATAAGCAACGCCTTCCGGTTCGACCAGACGGGTTTGCTTGCTTCCGGGACAGGGTCAGGGCCAGGCGCGGGCGCCCCAGATCATCCGGCGGGCAACGAAGTGCCGCAGGGGCGGCGCGAGATCGAGGGCGAAGAGGCCCAGCCCGCGTAGCGCCTTGAGCGGCGGAATGTCGTTGGAGAAGAGGCGGACGATGCCATCGGTGAACACGGCGCTGCCGAGGCGGTCCGGCTGGCGGCGCAGCGCGTAGGCGGCGAGGGGCGCTGCCTGGCCGGGGTCGCCCGGGGCGGTGTCGAGCAGCGTTTCGGCCAGTTCCCAGGCGTCGCGCAGGCCGAGGTTGAAGCCCTGGCCGGAAACGGGGTGCAGCGTTTGCGCGGTGTTGCCGAGCCAGACCTGGCGTTCGGCGGTCAGCCGCCGGCGCAGGCGCAGGGCGAGCGGGAAAGCGGCGCGCGGGCCGGTGGCGACGAGTTCGAGGCGGCCGCCGAACTGGCGGTTGAGCGTGGTGAGGAACTCGCCGTCGGACAGTTCGAGGATGCGTGCCGCCTTGTCCGGCGCCATGGTCAATACCACCGCGTAACCTTTGTCGACCGGCAGCAGCGCCAGCGGACCGTCCGGGGTGAAGCGTTCCCAGGCGCGGTTTTCGTGCGCGGCGGCCGGGGTGACTTCGCAGACGATCGCGTGCTGGCCGTAGTCGCGGACCGCCACGCCGGGGTCGTCCGACGGCGTGCCTTCGGCGTGTACGACGAGGCGGGCCACGATGCGCTGTTGTTTTCCCGATGCGTCGATCGTGACCGTGGCTTTTTCCGCCGCTGTCTCGATCCCGGTGACCGTGGCGGGCGCGATGAGCCGGTCGGGCGGCAGTTGCGCGTAAAGTCCGGCGAGCAGGTCGCGGTAGCGCATCACGTAGCCGAGCGCCGGGATGGCGTAGTCGGCGGCGTCGATCTGCGTGCTGCCGAAGCCGCCGCGTTGCGAGACGTGGATGCGCCGGATGGCGGTACCGGCGGGGGCGTTCCAGGCGCCGAGGCGTTCGAGCAGTTGCCGGCTGCCGTGCGACAGCGCCAGCGCGCGCGGGTCCTTCCGCCAGGCGCCGTCGGCCTGACGGTCGAGCAGCAGGACGCGCAGCGGACTCTTTTCCAACGCCAGCGCGAGGGTCACACCGACCGGGCCGGCGCCGACGATGAGCACGTCGGTGTGGATTGTTTTCCCGGTGTCTGGCGTGTCAGTCATGGCGCATGACATCCTCGATCTCGGCGACCGTCTTCGGCGCACTGGTATAAACTTCGGCGCCGTCCGGGGTGACGAGCACATCGTCCTCGATGCGGATGCCGATGCCGTGCAGGTGTTCCGGAATGTTCTCGCCGGGACGGATGTACAGGCCGGGCTCGACCGTCAGCGTCATGCCGGAGGCGAGCGCGATCCACTCGTCGCCGGACTTGTACTCGCCGGCGTCGTGCACGTCGAGCCCCAGCCAGTGGCCGGTGCGGTGCATGTAGAACGGCTTGTAGGCTTCGCTTTCGATCAGCCCGTCGATGGTGCCGGCGAGCAGGCCGAGATCGACCATGCCCTGCACCAGCACGCGCAGGGCCGCATCGTGGTAGGCGGAGAACGGCGCGGCGGGGCGGATCGCGGCGATGGCGGCGGTCTGGGCGGCGAGGACGATTTCATAGGCGTCGCGCTGCGGGCCGGTGAAGCGCCCGTTGACCGGGAAGGTGCGCGTGATGTCGGCGGCGTAGCCGGCGAGTTCGCAGCCGGCGTCGATCAGCACCAGCGTGTTGTCGGCGAGCAGCTTGTCGTTCTCGACGTAATGCAGCACGCAGGCGTTGGCGCCGCCGGCGACGATCGGTGAGTAGGAGTGCCCGTCGGCGCCGCGTTTCCTGAATTCGTAGGAAAGCTCGGCTTCCAGTTCGTATTCGGCGAGCCCGGGCCGGGAAGCGCGCATGGCGCGCACGTGACCGGCGGCGGTGATGTTCGCGGCGCGGCGCATGATCTGCAGTTCGTGCGCGTCCTTGATCAGGCGCATGCGGTCGAGCGGCTCGCGCAGGTCGCGGAGTTGCGCCGGCGCGCGCTTGCCGGCACGCGTTTGCGCCCTGACGGTGTTCAGCGCGGCGACGATCTTCGCGTCCCAGGCGGAGTCGTGGCCGAGGGCGTGCCACACGGTATCGCGGTTGGCTAGAAGGTCGGGCAAGCGCTGCTCGAGTTCGAAGATCGGGAAGGCTTCGTCGAAGCCGAAGGCGTCCAGCGCGGCGGCAGGGCCGTGGCGGAAACCGTCCCAGACTTCGCGCTCCTCGTTTTTCTCGCGGCAGAAAAGAATGGAGCGGGGCTCCTCGCCGCCGACCAGCACCGCGACGGCTTCGGGCTCCGGGAAGCCGGTGAGGTACCAGAAGTAGCTGTCGAAACGGTAGGGGTGGTGCGAGTCGCGGTTGCGGATGCGCTCCGGCGCGGTCGGGATGATGGCCACGCCGTCGCCGATCGTGTCGAGCAAGGTTTGCCGGCGGGACGAGTACGGTTCGTGTTTCATGCGGATTGCCTCAAGGCAAGTGCAAATATCGAAAATCCACCGCGAAGGCGCAAAGAGGCAAAGAACACGCAAAGGCCATCCTTTTAATCAAAGGTTTTCTTTGCGAAATCTTTGTGCCTTTGCGTCTTTGCGGTGGGTGTGAAAGCATTTATTCACAACCTCTCAGTTCCTGGTCGAGTTGGGCCAGCCGTTCCGGCGTGCCGACGTCGACCCAGCGGCCGGCGTGGTGTTCCCCGGTGAGCTCGCGTCGGGCGATGGCCGCGTCGAGCAACGGGCGCAGCTTCATGACTGCGCCGTCAGGTACGTCGGAGAAAAAATCGGGGGAAAACACGCCCGTTCCTGCATAGGTGTAGGTCGGGCCGATACGGTCGGCGGCGTAGCGCACGGTGTCGCCGTCGAGGCAGAAATCGCCGCCGGCGTGTTGCGGCGGGTTGTCGACGAAAACCAGGTGGGCGCGCCTGTGCGCCAGGGCGCGTGCGCGGCGGAAATCCCAGTCGCACCAGACATCGCCGTTGACCACCAGGAACGGGTCGCTGCCGAGCAGCGGCAGGGCGTGGGCGATGCCGCCGGCGGTTTCCAGGGCGCCGGGTGGTTCCGGCGAATAGCGGATGGACAGGCCGAAGGCGCGGCCGTCGCCGAGCGCCGCCTCGATCCGGTCGCCGAGGTGGGCATGGTTGATCACCACATCGCGGAAACCGCAGGCGGCGAGCCGTTCCAGATGCCAGACGATCAGCGGCTTGCCGCCGGCCATCAGCAGCGGCTTCGGCGTCGTGTCGGTGAGCGGGCGCATGCGTTCGCCGCGCCCGGCGGCGAGGATCATCGCTTTCATCAGAAGGTCAGTCCCGTTTCCACCGCGCGGTTCTCCAGTTGGTCGAGCAGCCGGGCCAGCGGCGCCAGCGCGTTGTAGCGCGTGCAGGTGCGGCGCAGGTAGGCCATCACGCGCGGCATGTCCTTGAGATAGCCGTCCTTGCCGTCGCGGTGATACAGGCGGGCAAAGATGCCGAGCACCTTGATCTGGCGCTGGGCGCCCATCCATTCGTAGTCGCGGTAGAAGGCGTCGAAATCGGGGCTGACCGGCAACCCCGCCTTCTTCGCCATTTCCCAGTAGCGGATGACGAAGTCGAGTTCGCGCTCTTCCTCCCAGGTGATGTAGGCGTCGCGGTAGAGCGAGACGAGGTCGTAGGTGATCGGACCGTAGACGGCATCCTGGAAGTCGATGATGCCGGGGTTGGCAGGGTAGGCGCCGTCGATGACCATCAGGTTGCGCGAGTGGTAGTCGCGGTGCACGAAGACCTGCGGCTGCGCGAGGTTGTTGGCGAGCAGCGTTTCGAAGGCGTTGCGCAGCTGGGCCGTCTGCACTGTGTCGAGCGTCAGGCCGAGGTGTCTGGCCACGTACCAGTCGGGGAACAGGTTGAGTTCGCGTTCGAGCAGGGCGCGGTCGTAGGCGGGCAGGACGCCGGCCCGGCTGGCGCGCTGGATGTCCACCAGCGCGGCGTTGGCGTCGCGGTAGAGCGCCGGCGCCGTCGTTGCGTCGAGCACGTTCAGGTAGGTGGTATTGCCGAGGTCGGAGAGCAGCAGGAAGCCTTGCTCCAGATCCTGGGCGAAGACCTCCGGGACATGCACGCCGGCGTCGCGAAACAGTGTGGCAACGTGCAGGAACGGCCGGCAATCCTCATGCTCAGGCGGGGCATCCATGACGATGCGCGTGTCGCCATTCTCCAGCGTCACGCGGAAGTAGCGACGGAAGCTGGCGTCGGCCGACGCCGGTTCGATGCGCAGTTCCTGTTCGTGGTGCTGGCGCGGAAACAGGCGGTTGAGCCACTCGCGCAGCAGGATGGTACGCGGCATGCCGCTTCTCCTCGGGCTAAATGCTAGAATGCGGCGATTTTACCATTCGCCCCCTTACGCGCTGCGCGGGCCGCCCCGTGAGCACTGTGTGACTTTATCGACGTTTCGGATGACTCGGACTGCCCGACGCAAACAACTCGCGCTGATTCTGTGCTGCAGCTTCGCCGGCACGCTGGCTGCCGTGCACGCGGGCGATGCCGTGGCCCAAGCGCCGGCTCCGTTACGTGTTGACCCGGTGCTGCTCGGGTTGCCGCCGGTCAAGAAGGAAGAGGCCAAGGAGGAACGTGCGTCCGTTCCTGCCAAGCCGGAAGCGCCAAAGACGCAAGTCGAGGTTGTACCGGTCGAGCCAGCCGCCGTCGAGGTCAAGACGGTCGTTGCCGAACCTGAACCCGAATCCCCTCGCGACGAGC
This sequence comes from Gammaproteobacteria bacterium, assembly GCA_029289235.1. Classification (GTDB taxonomy): domain Bacteria; phylum Pseudomonadota; class Gammaproteobacteria; order Burkholderiales; family Rhodocyclaceae; genus Propionivibrio. Next base: position 82,151 of record JARFTZ010000055.1, on the reverse strand, counting down.
GAGGGACGGCCGTTCCGGCTGTCGAGGAAAAAGCCCCTGCGGCTCAGCCTGGACCTGCCGTGTCTTCTCTGGCGACGGTCGCGCCGAAGGGCCCCTCCGCCAGCGTTGTTGCGCTCCCTGCGGAAAAGCCTGCGGTACCGGTGATTGCAGCAAAGCCCGTCGCTGCGCCGGCTTCGCCCGACGCAAGGGTCTCCGCGCTTGAGCCGCTTCGCGTCGATCCGGCGTTGCTCGGCTTGCCGCCGATCGCTCCGGTGGCACAAGCCGGCGTGTCCGGTGCTGGCGTCACCGCGGTGCGTCGTGCCGCTGCCGGCAGCGCGGCTGGCGCATCCGGCGAGTCGGCGCCGGGACAGTTCCAGTCCGACGTGGTCGATGTGGTCGACGATGGTCAGCCGGCGCTGGCTCTGCGCGCGGCGCGCAAGATGGAAACGCCGCCGAAGAATGAAACGGCCCCGCGGCCGGCCTTCCTGAGCGCGCAGCGCATGTCCGGCGAAGTGAACCGTGAATTCAATGCCGAGGGCGAGGCGGAACTGCGCAAGATCGGTACGGTGGTCAACGCGGATCGTCTGACGTACTGGCCGCTTGACGACGAAATGGAGGCCGAGGGCGGCGTCCGGTTGCAGCAGGGCGAGGATGTCGTTACCGGCCCCAAGATGCGCCTGCGCATCGAGGACCAGGTCGGCTACTTCGAGAAGCCTGCCTATCAGCTCAAGCGGCAGCTGATGGGCGGAAAGACGGCCGATGACCGGGCGAATTCGAGCCAGCGGCTCGACGAATTGAGCCAGCAGTCCTGGTGGGACTCTGGATTCTCTTCATCGCAAACCCGGGTCGGGGACAAGCTGGACCTGGCTCCCGTGACGGAAACGCGCGGCGAAGCGGATCGGCTGGAGTTCGAGGGTGAAAACCACTATCGCCTGCTGAACAACACGTTCACCACCTGTCCGATCGACAACAACGACTGGTACGTGCGAACGTCCGAGATGCGGCTTGACTACGATCGCGAGGTCGGCGAAGGCGACGACGCGACGGTCTATTTCAAGGATGTGCCGTTCCTCTATTCGCCCTGGATTTCCTTCTCGCTCAGCGGCGAGCGCAAGTCCGGCTTCCTCCGGCCGTCGTTCGGTACCAGCAGCGACAACGGTTTCGAGTACGAGCAGCCGTACTACTGGAACATCGCGCCGAACATGGATGCGACCTTCACGCCGCGGCTGATGAGCAAGCGGGGCATCCAGCTGAACAACGAGTTCCGCTATCTCAACACGGCGTTCGGCGGCGCCTACACCGGCAAGCTGCAGGCGGAGTTGCTGCCGGATGACAAGCTGCGCGACGGCGATCGTCGCTACGGGATTTCGCTGCGGCACGACCAGAAGACCAGCAACGGCTTTACCGGCCTGATCAACTACAACAAGGTGTCCGACGACGATTACTACACCGACCTGTCGTCCGACATCGCCTCGACCTCGCAGACGCAGTTGCTGCAACAGGGCAAGTTGACCTACAGCGGCGGCGGATGGTGGAGTACGTCGATCAACTTCCAGCAGTACCAGACCCTGCAGCCGGACGAGGATAATCCGGTTCTCGAACAGTACCGGATGTTGCCGCAAATCACCTTCAACGCGCGCAAACCCGATTTCCACCACACCGATCTGAGTTTCCTCGGGCAGTACACCAGCTTCTCGATCCGCGAGCGCGAGCAATACGGAACGATCTACCCGGACGGCAAACGGACGGTGCTCTATCCGCAGATCGCCTTGCCGTACGTGACCCCCGGCTGGTATGTCACACCGAAGTTCGGCGTCAATTACCGCAGCTATTCGTTGAGCGGACAAGCCGCCGGTAGCCCGGATTCGATTTCCGTATCCCTGCCGATCTTCAGCCTCGATACAGGCATGACCTTCGAGCGTTCAAGCAACTGGTTCGGTCGCGACTACACGCAGACGCTCGAACCGCGCCTCTATTACCTCAACATCCCGTACAAGGACCAGAGCGACATCCCGTTGTTCGACACGGCACTGGCCGATTTCAACTTTGCCCAGATTTTCTCGGAAAACCAGTTCTCGGGCTGGGATCGGGTCAACAATGCCAATCAGCTGACGGCAGCGTTGACCAGCCGTCTGATCGAACCCGATACCGGCAACGAAATCATCCGTGCGATGATCGGGCAGCGTTTCTACTTCACCCGGAGCAAGGTGGGGCTTAACGATTCGGCGACGACAACCAGCGACAGCGACAAGTGGGACCGCTCCGACTTCCTCGCGGCGTTCAGTGGCCAGATTCTCCCGCGGGTTTATGCCGATACGGCGTGGCAGTTCGACCTCGCTGACCAGGAAACCGAGCGCTATTCGGTTGGCCTCCGCTATCAGCCCGAGCCGGGCAAGGTGTTGAATGCCGCTTATCGCTACAACCGCGACGAGACGGCACCGATCAACCAGCTTGATCTTTCCGGGCAATGGCCAATATCCGGCCCGTGGTATGCCGTCGGCCGCCTCAATTACGCGTTCAAGGATGACGGAACCGTCCTGTCGACCAGTTCAGCAAACGGCCGGGTGATTCAATCGGTTGCCGGCCTGGAATACAACGGCGGTTGCTGGGTGCTGCGCGGCGTGTTGCGTCGTCAGGCGCTTACCTCCGAGGACGCGTCGACCTCCTTCTTCGTCCAGCTCGAACTGGGCGGCCTGGGGCGGATCGGCTCCAATCCGCTCGGCGTGCTGAAAGACAACATTCAGGGCTACAGCCTGATCGGTGGCTCCGGCGAGAGCGCCGCTTTTGAAAACTGAGGTGTTCAAGATGAAGCGATTGTTGCGTGCAGCCTTGCTGCTGGTTCTTTTGCAGAGTGCCGTCGCCTCTGCGCAGGCGCCGCAGCGCTCCGCTGCTGAGCCGATTCCCGTCGACCGGATCGTCGCCGTGGTCAACGACGAGGTGATCACCCTGCACGAATTGAATCGCGGCCTGGAGCGTGCCGTCGCGCAATTGCGCCGGCAGGGGACGCCGTTGCCGCCGCGCGACGTCCTGGAACGGCAGATGCTTGAGCGTCTGGTGATGGACAAGATCCAGCTGCAGCACGCGCGCGAGATCGGTCTGCGCGTCGACGATGGTCAACTAGATCAGGCGCTGCAGCGCATCGCCGCCGGAAACAAGATGTCGATGGAGCAGTTCCGCGAAGTCTTGCAGCGCGACGGCATCGCCTTCCCGAAATTCCGCGAGGATATCCGCAACGAAATGCTCATCGCTCGCGTGCGCGAGCGCGAGGTGGAGAACAAGATCGCCGTTTCCGACAGCGAGATCGAGAACTACCTCGAAGGGCAGTCTGCCGCCGGCGCCGGCGAGGAATACGAGGTGGCGCACATTCTCCTGCGTGCGCCCGAATCGGCAAATTCCGTACAGCTTGCCACGCTCAAGGCCAAGGCTGACGAGGTGCTGGAGCGTGCTCGCAAGGGGGAGAATTTTGCCCAGCTGGCGGCGGCGTACTCGGATGCACCCGACGGGTTGCAGGGCGGCAGCCTCGGAATGCGGCCCATCGACCGGCTGCCGAACATCTTTTCCGATGTCGTGGCCAAAATGAGCGCGGGTGATGTCGGCCCGTTGCTGCGCAGCCCGAACGGATTCCATATCGTCAAGCTGCTGAACAAGAAGGGCGGCGCGGCGTTGCCGCCGGTACAGCAGACGCGCGTCCGTCACATCCTGATCCGGGTCAATGAACTGGTTTCCGAAAGCGAGGCACAGCACAAGCTGGAAGGGTTGTACGACCGGATTATCCACGGCGAGAAATTCGCCGAACTGGCCAAGCTGCATTCGCAGGACGGGTCTGCGCCCAAGGGGGGCGATCTGGGCTGGATCTATCCGGGCGACACGGTGCCGGAGTTCGAGCGCGCGATGAACAACCTGAAACCCGGCGAAGTCAGCCGTCCGGTCAAGTCCCCGTTCGGTTTCCATCTGATCGAGGTGCTGGAGCGCCGCGTTCAGGACGTCTCGGCTGACCGGCAAAAGGCCGCGGCGCGCCAGGTGCTGCGCGAGCGCAAGCTGGACGAGGCGTATCAGGACTGGTTGCGGCAGGCGCGGGATCGCGCCTACGTCGACCTGCGGCTGGAGGAGCGCTGAGCGTGGCGCCGGTCATCGCCGTCACCTCGGGCGAGCCGGCCGGCGTCGGCCCCGAACTCTGCCTGCGCCTCGCGGAGAAGGATTTCGCAGCACGACTCGTCGTTCTGGCCGACCGGGAAATGATGCGTGCGCGTGCCGCGCAGCTCGGTTTCGCCGTCCGCTTGCGCGAGTGGTCGGCGACGACACCGCCGGAAGCGGGTGTCCTCGACCTCATCCATGTGCCGCTGAGAGTGACGTCCGTCGCGGGAAAGCTCGATCCGGCCAATTCGCCGTACGTTCTTGCTCTGCTCGATCGAGCGCTCGAAGGTTGCCAGACCGGCGAGTTCGCGGCAATGGTGACGGCGCCAGTGAACAAGGCAGTGATCAACGATGCCGGCATTCCCTTCACCGGCCACACCGAATACCTTGCCGAAAAGACGCATACGCCGCAGGTGGTGATGATGCTCGCCGGCGGCAATCTGCGCGTCGCGCTGGCGACGACGCACCTGCCGCTGAAGGACGTGCCGGCGGCGATCACGGCCGAGTCGCTGGAAACGACATTGCGCATCCTGCACGCCGACATGCGCGGCAAGTTCGGGATCGACCGGCCGCGCATCCTTGTTGCCGGCCTCAATCCGCACGCCGGCGAGGGTGGCTATCTCGGTGACGAGGAAATACGGGTGATCACCCCGGTCCTGGAAAAACTGCGAGCCGAAGGCATGACACTGCTCGGCCCGCTCCCGGCGGACACGATGTTCACGCCGCCGTTGCTGGCGCAGGGCGACTGCGTGCTGGTCATGTACCACGACCAGGGACTGACGGCGCTCAAGTACGCGACCTTCGGCAACGGCATCAACGTGACGCTCGGCCTGCCGATCATCCGTACGTCGGTTGATCATGGCACGGCGCTGGAGCTTGCCGGCAGCGGTCGCGCCGATCCGGGCAGCCTCTTCGTCGCTGTCGAACAGGCCATCGTCATGGCCCGCCTCGCCGGATCGTGCCGATGAGCAAGCACGTCGCCCGCAAGCGGTTCGGACAAAATTTCCTGATCGATGCGCAGGTCATCGGCGAGATCGTCGCCGCGGTTGCGCCGCAGCGCGACGACTTGGTCGTCGAGATCGGTCCCGGACTCGGCGCGCTGACCGGGCCGTTGCTCGCGCGGCTCGACCATCTGCACGTGGTCGAAATCGACCGCGATATCGTCGCCCGCTTGCGGCAACGCTATTCGCCCGAGCGCCTGACGATCCACGAAGGCGACGCCCTGGCGTTCGACTTCGGCGCGCTGGCTGACACCGCCGGCAAGAAGCTGAGCGTGGTCGGCAATCTGCCCTACAACATTTCGACGCCGCTCTTGTTCCACCTCGCACAATTTTCCGATCGCACCCGCGAAATGCACTTCATGCTGCAGAAGGAAGTCGTCGAACGGATGGTCGCGGAGCCGGGAACGGCCGATTACGGGCGGTTGTCGGTGATGCTCCAGTACCGTTTCGTGATGGACTGGTTGCTCGACGTGCCGCCGGAATCGTTCGATCCGGCGCCGAAGGTCGATTCCGCAGTCGTCCGCCTGATTCCGCGGGCGCTGGAAGATCTGACGGTGCGCGACGAGGCACGTTTCGCCGAACTGGTCGCAGCGGCCTTCGGGCAGCGGCGCAAGATGCTGCGCAACAACCTCAAGGGCCTGGTTGACGACGGCCTGCTTGAGCGCCTGGGCATCGCTCCGACCGCCCGTGCCGAGGAATTGACCCTTTCCGATTACATCGCTCTCGCCAACGCAGTAAAATAAAACGCTGTTTCAAAAACAACGTTGGCAAAGGAGCGATCGATGGCAAATGGCGTCTCGGCGGCTGGCGATAGCCGCGTCTGGTTCATTACCGGGTGTTCCACTGGATTCGGCCGGGAACTTGCCCGGCATCTCCTGGCGAGCGGCTGCCGTGTGGTGGTCACTGCGCGCAAACCCGAGGCTCTCAAGGAGTTTGCCGACTCCGCGCAGGCGCTCGTCCTGAAGCTTGATGTGACCGACAACGCGCAGGTCGACGAAGCGGTCAAGGCGGCGCAGGAACGCTTCGGGCGGATCGACGTGCTGGTCAATAACGCCGGCCTCGGCTACTTCGGCGCAGTCGAGGAGAGCGAGGAAGACAGGGTCCGCTGGATGTTCGACGTCAACGTGTTCGGCCTCGGACGCATGACGTCGGCCGTGCTGCCGGGGATGCGTGCGCAGCGCAGCGGCTGCATCATCAACATCGCCTCGCTGGCCGGCCTCCATCCGTTTGCCGGGCTTGGCTACTACTGCGCGACAAAGTTCGCCGTGGAAGGGCTTTCCGGCGCGCTGGCGCAAGAGGTCGAGCCGCTGGGGATCAAGGTCATCGTGGTCGAGCCGAGCGGTTTCCGCACCGACTGGGCCGGGCGTTCCGCTGACGAGAGCCCGGTCGTGATCGACGATTACGCGTCGACCGCCGGCGCCAAGCGCGCCCAGTTGCGCGCCGTTTCGGGCAAGCAGCCGGGTGATCCGGTGCGCGCGGTGAAGGCCATCATCGCTGCGGTCGAGTCGCCGAATCCGCCGCGTCATCTGCTTCTCGGCAACGCGGCCTTCGATGTGTCTACGGCCTACCTGGAGTCGCTGCTCGCGCAGTTTCGTGCCGGCGAGGCGGTGGCACGGGCTGCGGATTTCCCGAAAGAGTAGGTTCGGAAAACCACTCTAATCCGAGATGTCCGCTGTCACCGGAGCGTGATCGGACGGGCGTTCGCGCTTGCGCATCTCGCGGTCAATGCCGGCCGCGAGGCAACGCCCGGCCAGCGGTGCCGACAGGAGAATGTGGTCGATGCGCAGGCCACGGTTCTTCTGGAAGCCGAGCATCCGGTAATCCCACCACGAGAAGCATTTTTCCGGTTGCTCGAACAGGCGGAAGCTGTCCTTCAGGCCCAGTGATTCGAACCGCCGGAAGGCAGCGCGTTCCGGCTCGGAGCAGAGCACCTGCCCGGCCCAGGCCGCAGGATCATGCACGTCCCGGTCGTCCGGCGCGATGTTGAAGTCGCCAGCCAGCACGAGGTTCGGGTGCGATGCCAGTTCGTCACCGAGCCACTGGCCGAGCGCATCGAGCCAGGCCAGCTTGTAGGCGTACTTGTCGCTGCCGACTTCCTGGCCGTTGGGGACATAGGCGCAGATGATCCGCGTCGATCCGACCGTCGCGCTGATCAGGCGCTTCTGTTCATCCGGGAAGCGTGGATTGCCGAACGCCACGTCCTGCAACGTCTGCCGCGACAGCAGGGCGACACCGTTGTAGGTCTTCTGCCCGGAAAAGGTGACGCCATAGCCGGCGGCTTCGATTTCCAGACGCGGGAAGCTGGCGTCTTCCAGCTTCGTTTCCTGCAGACAGACGACATCCGGCTGGCGCGTGGCCAGCCAGTCGAGCAGTTGCGGCAGACGGACCTTGAGCGAGTTGACGTTCCAGCTCGCCAGCTTCATTGCGCAAAGACGCCGGAGGGCTTGGCGCCGTACGGTGCCGTCTTCGGGTAGCCGGCGAGGTCGAGCAGGTTGTTCCAGGCGCCCGACTCGAAGCCGGGAAAGCGCTGGGTACCGACCGTCAGTCCGGGAAGAAACGACTCGTTGCCCATCAACTTGGCCGCCTCGGCGAATTCTTCCTCGCTCTTCAGCAGTTTCTCGGTGAAGGGAACGCCGCGACCGTTGAGCAGGGCGCGGGCGTTGGCGCACACTTCGGTGCAGTTGGCCGCGGTATAGAGCGTGACCGGGTATTTCTGCACCGCCTGGCGGATGGCGAAGGGCATCTGCTTCTCGTCGCCGGCCGCCGGGCCTTCGCGGGTTTCGATGATCTTTGCCCCCGGAGGCGGCGGCTGGTCCGAATACACCGTCCGTCCCGTCGTCTTGTCGATCCACTTGTAGGTGGTCTGGGCGGTGGCCAGCGGCGACAATGCCAGTGCGATGGCCAGTACGACGAAACGGTTGGTTTTCATGACCTTATCCCCCTGAACGGCAATCAGGCGGCGATCATACCACTATGCCGAAGCAATGCATCGACCTGCGGGTCGCGGCCGCGGAAGGCGCGGAAATTCTCCAGCGCCGGTCGTGCGCCGCCGGCGGCGATGATCTCGTCGAGGAAGCGCTTGCCGACCGCCGGGTCGAACGGGTCGCCAGCCTCTTCGAAAGCGGCGTAGCTGTCGGCCGAGAGGACCTCCGCCCACTTGTAGCTGTAGTAGCCGGCTGCGTAGCCGCCGCCGAAGATGTGCGAGAAGCTGTTGGGGAAGCGATTCCATTCGGGCGGGAACGTCACTGCGACCTCCTTGCGCACCGCGTCGAGCAGGTCGAGCACGCTGCCGCATTTTTCACCTTTGCACGCCGGATCGAAGTCGCTGTGCAGGAGCATGTCGAACAGGGCGAACTCGATCTGGCGCACGGTCAGCATGCCGCTCTGGAAGTTGCGCGCCGCGAGCATCTTGTCGAACAGTTCGCGCGGCAGAGGCTCGCCGGTATCGACGTGGCCGGACATCTGGCACAGCACGTCCCACTCCCAGCAATAGTTCTCCATGAACTGCGACGGCAGTTCGACGGCGTCCCATTCGACGCCGTGGATGCCCGAGACGCCGAGTTCCTCGACGCGCGTCAGAAGGTGGTGCAGGCCGTGACCGGCTTCGTGGAACAGCGTCTCGACGTCGCCGTGCGAGAACGTGGCAGGTTTCCCGCCGACCGGGCGCGGGAAGTTGCAGGCCAGGTAGGCGACCGGTTTCTGGATGCCATTGCTGACCCGGCGACGCGAAATTGCTTCGTCCATCCAGGCGCCGCCGCGTTTGGTTTCGCGCGCGTAGGGGTCGAGGTAGAACTGGCCGACCAGTTCGCCGTCCTTCTCGATGCGGAAGAAGCGCACATCCTCGTGCCAGACCGGCGCGCTGTCCGGCCGGATCTGCACGCCGTAGAGTGCCTCGGCGACGTGGAACAGGCCGGCCAGCACCTTGGGTTCGGTGAAGTAGGGCTTGACGTCCTGTTCCGAGAAGGCGTAGCGCGCCTGGCGCAGTTTTTCCGAGGCGTAGCCCATGTCCCACGATTCGAGCGTTTCCAGCCCGAGTTCGCGGCGCGCGAAATCGCGCAGCTCGGCGACGTCCTTTTCGGCGAACGGCTTGGCCTTTTTCGCGAGGTCGCGCAGGAAGGCGAGCACCTGTGCCACCGATTCGGCCATCTTGGGAACGAGCGAAACCTCCGCGAAGTTGCTGTAACCGAGCATTTGCGCTTCTTCCTGGCGCAGTTCCAGGATGCGCTTGATCAGCGGCGTGTTGTCGAGGTTCTCCGGGCCGAATTCCGAGGCGCGGGTGGCCGATGCGCGGTAGAGGACTTCGCGCAGGCGGCGACTGTCGGCGAATTGCTGCACCGGCCAGTAGGAGGGCATGTGCAGGGTGAATTTCCAGCCTTCCTTTCCCTCTTTCTCCGCGGCTTCGCGGGCGGCATGGATGACGTCCGGCGGCAGGCCGGCGAGCTCGGCTTCGTCGGTGACGAATTCGGCGAATGCGTTGGTCGCGTCGAGCAGGTTTTCCGAGAACTTGGCGGCCAGCGAGGCGAGTTCCTCCTGGATGGCCTGGAAGCGCGGTTTCTGTTCGTCCGGCAATTCCGCGCCGGAGAGGCGGAAGTCGCGCACTTCATTGTCGATGATCCGTCGCCGCGCCGGCGAGAGCGTCGGGTACTCGGCGCCGTCGCGCAGGGCCTTGTACTTGGCGAAAAGCTTGAGGTTGTGTCCGAGTTCGGCGTAGAAGCGGCTGACGTCCGGCAGCATCCGGTTGTACGCCTCGCGCCATTCGGGGATGTCGTTGACCGAATGCAGATGTCCGACGATGCCCCAGGCGCGCGAGAGGCGCTCGATGCCGTCGGTCAGCGGGCCGGCGAAGTTGTTCCAGGTGGCGGGCTGCGGGTCGTCGGCCAGGCGGTCGATCAGCGCGCGGTTTTCGGCAAGCAGGCCGTTGATCGCCGAGTCTACGTGGGTCGGCAGGATGGCGTCGAAGCGGGGCAGTCCGGAAAAATCGAGGAGGGGATTGGTGTCGGTCATGGTCAGTGTGTTCCGGAAATAAAGCGGGCGGCCGCAGCCGCCCGACTCGGGAAAAAGATCGGGACGATGCTCAATCGACCAGCTTCTTGCCGGTAAGTTGCTCGTAAGCCTCGATGTACTTGGCGCTGGTGCGGGCGACGACGTCGTCCGGCAGGGTCGGGCCGGGGGCCTTCTTGTTCCAGTCGAGCGTCTCGAGGTGGTCGCGCACGTACTGCTTGTCGTAGGACGGCGGGTTGCTGCCGAGCTGGTAGGAATCGGCCGGCCAGAAGCGCGAGGAGTCCGGCGTCAGCGCCTCGTCGATCAGGTGCAGCGTGCCGGCGGCATCGATGCCGAACTCGAACTTGGTGTCGGCGATGATGATGCCGCGCGTCAGCGCGAAATCGGCGGCCGTGCTGTAGAGGGCGATCGCGGCATCGCGCGCTTCGGTGGCGATCTGCGCTCCGTCCTTGCCGGTGCCCTTGAGTGCGTCGGCGAGGGCGGCAGCGCAATTGACCTGCGCCTGCTCGAAGGAAATGTTCTCGTCGTGTTCGCCCAGTTCGGCCTTGGTCGCCGGGGTGAAGATCGGAGCCGGAAGCTTGGCGGCGAGTTGCAGGCCGGCCGGCAGCTTGATGCCGCAGACGGCGCCGGTCTGCTGGTAATCCTTCCAGCCCGAGCCGATCAGGTAGCCGCGTACCACGGCCTCGATCGGCAGCGGCTTCAGGCGCTTGACGACCAGTCCGCGCCCGCGGACCTGTTCGCGTTCCTCTTCGGTGACGACGCTTTCCGGATCGATGCCGGTGAGCTGGTTCGGCAGGATGTGGGCGAGCTTGTCGAACCAGAAGTTGGCCAGCTGCGTGAGCACGATGCCCTTCGCGGGAATCGGGTTCGGCAGGACCACGTCGAATGCGGAAAGGCGGTCGCTGGTGACGATCAGCAGTTTGTCGTCGCCCACGGCGTAGATGTCGCGCACCTTGCCGCGGCCGAGCAGCGGCAGGCTCTTGATGGAGGATTCGTAGAGGGCTTGGGTCATGGCGTCGGTTCCGGAAGAGGTTTGCAAAAACAAGGGATTATAAGGCAGTTCAGGATTCGTCAGGTTGGCCGGCCTCCTCGGCGGCCAGCGCCTTGCGCATGCGCTTGATGCCGAACAGGGCCAGCGCGGCGATCACCGGGATCGAGCAGGCGACGACGATTTCCGGCGACAGCGCGGGGAACAGCGTCTTGCCGCCCTTGGCGAGGTAATACACCAGTTGCGACGAGTAATAGGTGATCGCAGCGATCGAGAGCCCTTCGACCGTTTCCTGCAGGCGGAGTTGCACCTTGGCGCGCCGGTTCATCTGCGTCAGCAGTTCCTGGTTCTGGCGTTCCAGTTCGATGTCGACGCGGGTGCGCAGCAACTGGCTGTTGCGCGCCACGCGGCTGGAGAGGTCCTGTTGCCGGCTGGCCATCGCAGCGCAGGTATTCATCGCCGACTGGAAGCGGCGCTGCATGAACTCGTGCAGTGTCGGGTAGCCGGGAACGCGGATTTCGCGCAACTCGTCGATGCGCTGCAGCACCAGGTTGCCGTAGGCCCGCGAGGCGGTGAAGCGGAAGGTCGTGCGGGCGACCGAGTGCTCGACCTCCGCGGCGATCTTCGACAGGTCGTCGAGAACGGCGCGCTCCTCTTCCGGGCAGTCGGCCTGGCCGATGTGGTCCATCAGTTCGGCCAGGCGTCGTTCGGCACCGGTCAGCCAGCGCCCGACCTCGGTGGCGACGGGCAGGCCGAGCAGGGCCAGCATGCGGTAGGTCTCGATGTCGAAAAGGCGCTGGACCGCGCGTCCCGGCTGCCGACCGACCATGCTGTCGTCAAGGACCAGAAAGCGGGAAAACCTGTTGTCGAGCATGAAGTCGGTGAACACCCACGCCGCGCCGTTCGCGATGCGCGCAACGACCATCTGCCGGTCGGCGGTCGGGGAAAGCCCTTCCAGGACTTTCTCGGGCGACAGTTCCTTCGTCGAACGCAGTTCGACGTGGGTGGCCACCAGCAGCTTGCCGGGAATGCCGGCGAGCCAGCCGGGAAAGACGGCATCGAGGGCGGTCGTCGCCGGATCGAGCGACTCGCCTTCGGTCAGCGGCTGGAAAAAGGTGTAGCTCGAATATTCGGTGTGCAGTTCCCAGCGCAGCAGGAAGCTCCCGGCATCGACGAGCATGTGCGTCGCCGAGTTTTCGAGAAACTTGCATGCGCTCGTCTGGCAGAGGCGCAGCACGTTCTCACGCTCCGCCTCGGCGGAGGTGACGTCGTCGTGATGAAAGGCGAGGTGCGAAACCAGGGCCGGGCTGGTCAGCGGAATTGGCGAGCGGGCGTGGAATTCCCGGTTGAGATGCTCGCGCAAGGGGTGTTCGTCGACGCTGCTCAGGTTGAATCCGGGAAGCATGCAGGCTCCAGAAAAGAAAAGCCGCGACACGATGCGGAGCAAGGGTCGCGGCGTTTTGGCTACTGTATCAGGCGGGTCGGTCCCGTTTATTTGTCACCGACGCGCACGATGGTCATCGTGTTGGTTCCGCCCGCCAGCCCCATGCGGTCGCCGTAGGAGAGGACGATGAGATCGCCTTTCTTTACGACGCCGGCTTCGAGGAGGCGTTTCTCGGCGTTCCGGCGCAGAACGTCGCGGTCCGCATTCATGTTGGTCATCAGAAGAGGGAAGACCTCACGGAAGAGCGTCATGCGCGTCTGCGCGACCGCGTTCTCGGTCAGGGCGAAAATGGGGATCCCGCAGTTCAGGCGGCTCATCCAGAGCGCGGTCGAGCCGGTCGAGGTCAGCGCGGCGACGGCTTTCACCTCCAGGTGGTAGGCGGCGAAGAGCGAGGCCATGGCGATCGACTGGTCGATGCGCGTGAACGAGCGATCAAGGAAACCGCGGTCAAGCGTTACCGGCAGCGATTTCTCCGCCTCCTCGCAGATCCGGACCATCGATTCGACCGTCTCGACCGGGAATTCGCCGGCGGCCGTTTCGCCCGAGAGCATCACCGCGTCGGTACCGTCGAGCACGGCATTGGCGACGTCGGAGACCTCCGCGCGCGTCGGTGCCGGCGAGTGCGTCATCGATTCCATCATCTGTGTGGCGGTGATGGCCAGTTTGTTCTTCTCGCGGGCGCGGCGGATCATGCGCTTCTGCAGAGCCGGGACGGCCGCATCGCCGACTTCGACGGCGAGGTCGCCACGCGCCACCATCAGACCGTCGGAGGCGTCGAGGATCTCATCGAGCGCGGCGACCGCTTCGACGCGTTCGATCTTGGCGATGGTCAGCGCATGACCGCCGGTCGCCAGCATCAGCTGGCGCGCCATGTACATGTCGGAGGCGCTTTTCGGGAACGAGACGGCGAGGAAGTCGGCGCCGATCTGCGCGGCCGTCTTGATATCGTCCATGTCCTTGGCCGTCAGCGCCGGCGCGGAGAGTCCGCCGCCCTGGCGGTTGATGCCCTTGTTGTTGGACAGCGGGCCGCCGTGGCGGACCACGGTGAAGATCTCGTGCGCGATGACCTTTTCGACTTCCAGGACAACGCGGCCGTCATCGAGCAGCAGGATGTTGCCTTTCTCGACGTCGCCCGGCAGAGCCTTGTAATCGAGCCCGACCCGTTCGCGGTTGCCCAGTTCGCACTGCGCGTCGAGAATGAACTTGTCGCCGGTCTCCAGGATTATCTTGCCTTCCTCGAACTTGCCGATGCGGATCTTCGGACCCTGCAGGTCGGCGAGGATGCCGATCGAACGGCCCAGTTTCGCCGCGATCCGGCGGACTTCGGCTGCGGCATTAATGTGATCTTCCGCCTTGCCGTGCGAGAAATTCAGTCGCACGACGTCAACGCCGGTACGAATCAGGGTTTCGAGGATTTGCGGGTCTCGCGACGCCGGGCCGAGGGTGGCAACTATTTTTGTATGGCGGGCCATGGAAGTCCTTGTGTCAAATGACGGGATGTCTCGGTAAGTCGATCATCCCAGTATGCGATGGTCGTGTTTCGCGTTGATGAACGCCCGCTTCGGCATGCTGCTCGGGCGAATAGTTCATGATGATGCCGCAATTCTTTTCCGGATACCACGCGAAAAGGCATCCGGATCTCTGGACGGCTTTTTACAGGCCTGCCGATCGCCACCACTGGGCATGCTTGTCACGCAGTTCCTTGTGCGAAAGCATGGGGTAGAACGCGACGTCGGCGCCGTTGCCGACGTAGAAGCCTTTCCGGACCATGCGGTAAGGGAAGTCCAGCGAATGCACGCGATGGACCATCTTGCTGTCCTTCGGGCTCGGCTGCTCGCCGGTGGCGGGCTTGAGCGTCATCAGTGCCTCGCGCAAGTGGTGGATGAACGGGTAGGGGAGGTCGCCCGCTTTGCCGTTTTCCGGGTCGGTTGCCAGTTCGCCCAATTCCAGTTCGACAAAAAACAGCCCCGGAAACTGGATGAATTTCGCGGGATTGACGGTGACGCTGCGATAGAACGCATTCGGCTCGAGATTGCTGACCACCAGGCTGTTGACCGGAACGAGATCCTGGTAAAGGTGCAGCCCCTGATCCGTTTCCGCAGGCAGTTCGCCCCGTTCCAGTCCCAGCGTGTGCCCGTAGGCCGTCGTCAGGTAGAGCTTGCCCAGCGCGGCGATCGGCAAGTGCTCCAGGACGCGGTAAACCGCGATATAGACCGAGTGCTTGGGCGTTCCGTCGTCAGCGGGCACGCAACGGGCGATGGCCGTGTCGATTTCGAAATGTTCGCTGCGGAAGGTCGGATCGACCTCGAAAAACAGGCTCTGGCCCTTGGATTTGTAGCCGCTGCCGGTGGCGTAGTACTGCCCGAATTTCTCCGGAGGAAGATTGGAAGCGATCAGCGCTTCCGGGATCAGCGAGAAATACAGATGCACGTCCATACGGGCGAATCCTTCAGAAAAGTGCAGTTTGCAGCAGGTCGGTGGAAGAGCAGCGGCACCGGTATCGTCTGCGATAGCGGTGCCGCCTCACGAATCGGCACAGCCCTGAATCACACCGATCCAGGCTGCGCAAGTCGCCGGGAATCAGTCCTTGGCGCGCGATTCGAGGATGTCTACCGCGGGGAGACGCTTGCCTTCCAGGAATTCCAGGAAGGCGCCGCCAGCGGTCGAGATGTAGCCGACCTTGTCCTCGATCTTGAAGACGTTGATCGCCGAGACGGTATCGCCCCCGCCGGCCAGGGTGAAGGCCTTCGATTCGGCGACGGCCTTGGCCAGTTCCTTGGTGCCGTTGGCGAACGCGTCCATCTCGAACACACCGACCGGGCCGTTCCAGACCACGGTGCCGGCCTTGGCGATGATCTCGGCCAGCGCCTTGGCGGACTGCGGGCCGATGTCGAGGATCATGTCGTCATCGGCGACGTCGTCGACGCTCTTGATGGTGGCTTCGGCGGTGGCGGAAAACTCCTTGGCGCAGACGACATCGGTCGGCAGCGGCACGGCGACCTTGGCCATCACGGCCTTGGCCTGGTCGACGAGATCCTTCTCGGCCAGCGACTTGCCGATTTTCTTGCCCGAGGCGAGCAGGAAGGTGTTGGCGATGCCGCCGCCGACGACCAGCTGGTCGACCTTGGCGGACAGGCTTTCGAGCACGGTCAGCTTGGTCGAAACCTTCGAGCCGCCGACGATGGCGACCATCGGCCGGGCCGGCTGGGCCAGCGCCTTGGTCAGCGCTTCGAGTTCAGAGGCGACGCAGGGGCCGGCGCAGGCGATCTTGGCGTACTTGCCCATGCCGTAGGTGGTTGCTTCGGCGCGGTGCGCGGTGCCGAAGGCGTCCATCACCCAGACGTCGCACAGGGCGGCCATCTTCTGCGACAACTCGTCGTTGCACTTCTTCTCGCCCTTGTTGCAGCGGCTGTTCTCCAGCATGACGATTTCGCCCGGCTTGACGTCGAAGCCGCCATCGACCCAGTTCTGGATCAGGCGGACGTCCTTGCCGAGCAGTTCGGACATGCGCTTGGTCACCGGCGCGAGCGAGTCCTCCGGCTTGAACTCGCCTTCGGTCGGGCGGCCGAGGTGCGAGGTGACCATCACGGCCGCGCCCTTGGTCAGCGCGTACTGGATGCCGGGGAGGGCGGCGCGGATGCGGGTGTCGTCGGTGATCGCCAGGTTGTCGTCCTGGGGTACGTTCAGGTCGGCGCGGATGAAAACGCGCTTGCCTGCGACATCGAGGTCGGTGAGGCGTTTGAAAGTCATGGCAATACTCTCTTTGTGCGGGAAGTGAAGACAAAAAAAGGGCACCTTGCAGTGCCCTTTTGTCCGGGTCTTACTTGGAGATTACGCGGACCATCTCGAGAACCTTGTTCGAGTAGCCCCATTCGTTGTCGTACCACGAGACCAGCTTGACGAAGGTCTTGTCCAGCGCGATGCCAGCCTCGGCGTCGAAGACGGAGGTCATCGACTCGCCGCGGAAGTCGGTCGACACGACCTTCTGGTCGGTGTAGCCGAGAACGCCCTTCAGCGGGCCTTCCGAAGCGGCCTTGATTGCCGCGCAGATTTCTTCGTAGCTGGCTTCCTTGTTCAGCTCGACGGTCAGGTCGACCACGGAAACGTCGGAGGTCGGCACGCGGAAGGCCATGCCGGTGAGCTTCTTGTTCAGTTCGGGAATCACGACGCCAACGGCCTTGGCGGCACCGGTCGAGGACGGGATGATGTTCTCGAGGATGCCACGACCACCGCGCCAGTCCTTGTTGGACGGGCCGTCAACGGTCTTCTGGGTGGCGGTGGCGGCGTGCACCGTGGTCATCAGGCCGCGCTTGATGCCGAAGGTGTCGTTGATGACCTTGGCGAGAGGCGCCAGACAGTTGGTGGTGCAGGAGGCGTTGGAGATGATGTCCTGGCCGGCGTAGGTCTTGTCATTCACGCCGTAGACGAACATCGGGGTGTCGTCCTTGGAGGGGGCGGACATGATGACCTTCTTCGCGCCAGCGGCGATGTGCTTGGCGGCGGTTTCCTTGGTCAGGAAGAGGCCCGTCGACTCGACGACGACGTCGGCGCCGACTTCGTTCCACTTCAGCTCGGCCGGATCCTTGACGGCGGTCAGGCGGATCTTCTTGCCGTTGACGATCAGGTCGTTGCCATCAACCTTGACGTCGCCCTTGAAGCGGCCATGAACGGAGTCGTACGTCAGCATGTAGGCGAGGTAGTCGGGCTCGAGCAGGTCGTTGATGCCAACGATCTCGATGTCGTTGAAATTCTGCACGGCGGCACGGAAAACCATGCGTCCGATACGGCCAAAACCATTGATACCTACTTTGATAGTCATGATTCACTTTCCTCGTTAAAAAAACAGACTTCAAAATGGGCGATTATGCTTGTGGTATGGTCTTGGCGACCCCTTGGGGACTGGGGGCCAGACTGCTCTCGTTGCGCGCCGACGTGCGGAAACCAGATCGGCACGCGAACCACAAAGACACGATATCCCCCGGCAGCGGGGGTACTGCGAATCACCTATTAGGGGCCAATATTATCCGACAACTGGCGTCAGATTTCCAGTCGCAACCGTTACATTTTTGTTGCATGGGAATCAAATGTCCGGTGTGGCCGTCGGGAAGAGGATTCCCGTGTGCGGGAACCTGTCGGGGAGCGGTGAATCAGAAGGATTCTGACGCAAACATTTTTATGATTCAAGAGTCGCTGAACGGCGATCATTAGGCATAGAATAGCCTTGGATTCGTTGATTGCAGCGGCTTCCGGCCGTTGGCCGGATAACCATCAAGAACAAAAGTGGAGGTTGCCTCAATGACAATTACGGCCACGCGGACATGGGCGGATCTTTGTGCTCATCGCCAAAAAACAGAAAATATTCATCTCCGCGAGCTGTTCGCCAGCGACCCGCAGCGTACTGAAAGACTCAGCCTCACGTTCGACGACATTCTTTTCGATTTCTCCAAGCAGCGCGTGACGCCCGAAACGCTTGCCTTGCTGGTCAAGTTGGCGGAAGAAGCGTTCCTCCCCGAGTGGATTGGACGGATGTTCGCCGGTGATCACATCAACGTCACCGAAGACCGCGCTGTTTTGCATGTCGCGTTGCGCCGCTCTGCAGCGCCTTTTCCCGATACGCAATGCGACGTGATGCCAGAGGTGCAGCGTACCCGGCAGCGGATGGGCGAGTTTGCTGAAGCGTTGCGCTCCGGCAAGTGCGTGGGGCATCAGGGCATGGCGATTCACGACGTCGTGAATATAGGCATCGGCGGCTCCGATCTGGGGCCGAAGATGGTTAACCAGGCGTTGCGCTCCATCAGCCACCCGGCGCTGGGTGTGCACTATGTGTCGAATCTCGACGGGGCGCAGTTGGCCCCGTTGCTACAAACGCTCGATCCCCGGACCACCCTGTTCATCGTGGTCAGCAAGACCTTCACCACCCAGGAGACGATGCTGAACGCCGAGACAGCGCGCAATTGGTTGAAAGCCAATCTCGGCGACGATGTCGATCTCGCGAATCACTTCGCCGCCGTATCGAGTCGTCCGGAGCGGGCGGTGCAGTTCGGGGTCAGCGGCGAGCGCGTGTTCCCGATCTGGGACTGGGTCGGCGGGCGCTATTCCCTGTGGTCGGCCGTCGGGCTGGCGCTGATGATTTCCATAGGGCCGCATGCCTTCGACGAATTGTTGCGGGGCGCGGAACGCATGGACGAGCATTTCCGCTCGGCTCCCTTGGCGGAGAACCTGCCGGTGATCATGGCGCTGATCGGCATCTGGAATACCAATTTCCTCGGTGCGACAAGCAATGCCGTGCTGCCGTACAACGAATCGCTGAAATATTTCCCGTCTTTCCTGCAGCAACTCGAAATGGAAAGCAACGGAAAGTCGGTGAGCATCAGCGGCGATGCGGTCGATTGCGCGACGTCGCCGATCGTCTGGGGAGAACTCGGCAACAACGGCCAGCATGCCTTCTTCCAATTGTTGCACCAGGGCGGACGGCTGGTCCCTTGCGATTTCATCGCTTCGGTGCGTTCGGATTACCCGCTTCCCGGACACCAGGAGGCGTTGCTGTCGAACTGTTTTGCGCAGAGTGCCGCGCTGGCGTTCGGCAAGACGGAAAGCGAAGTGCGCGAGAGCCTGGCGAAGGAATCCCTGACCCCGGAACAGATGGTCGATCTGCTGCCGCACCGCGTCTTTGCCGGGAATCAGCCTTCTTCGACGCTGTTGCTGAAAAACCTCAGTCCCGCGGCGCTCGGCTCGCTCGTGGCTCTGTACGAGCACAAGGTTTTCGTCCAGGGGGCCATCTGGGGTATCAATTCGTTCGATCAATGGGGGGTGGAACTCGGCAAGGCGATGGCGAGCCGGATTCTGCCAGCGTTTGCCGATCCGTCGCTGGCGACCGGGTTCGACGCGTCGACGCGGGGGCTGCTGGCCTATTGCCGCAGGTAACGCTGATGGGTGACAAAGATTGGTGACAAACACAGGGAGAGCTTCGAGATGCATGTCGTGACGGTTCCAACCACTCCGTGCCCCGGACAGAAGCCCGGTACATCCGGGTTGCGAAAAAAGGTCAAGGTGTTTGCCCAGCCGGGATATCTGGAGAATTTCGTCCAGTCGATCTTCGATACGCTTTCCGGGCAACAGGGAAAGACCCTGGTACTCGGCGGTGATGGACGCTATTTCAATGACGTGGCGATCCAGACCATCCTGCGCATGGCGGCTGCGGCCGGGTTCGGGCGCGTTCTCGTCGGGCAGAACGGAATCCTGTCGACCCCGGCGGCGAGCGCGGTCATCCGCAAGCATCAGGCATTCGGCGGAATCATTCTCTCCGCCAGCCACAACTCGGGCGGACCGGACGGCGACTTCGGCATCAAGTACAACCTCGGCAATGGCGGTCCGGCCAACGAGACTTTCACCGAGGCGGTGTATCGGCGTACCCAGGAAATCTCCAGTTTCAACCGCGTCGAGGCGGATGATATCGACCTTGGGCGTCTGGGCGAGACGCGGGTTGGCGAGATGACGGTGCAGGTGATCGATTCCGTCGCGGACTATGCCGGGTTGCTCGAGACGCTGTTCGATTTTGAACGGATTTCCAACCTGCTGATGCGTCCCGAGTTCCGGATGCGTTTCGATGCGATGCATGCCGTGACGGGGCCGTATGCTCGGGCGATCCTTGAGGAGCGGCTTGGCGCGCCGGTCGGAACAGTGGTCAATGGCGTTCCGCTGCCTGATTTCGGCGGCGGGCACCCTGACCCCAACCCCGTTTATGCGGCGGACCTGGTTGCCGCGCTGGCCGATCCGCGCTCCGGCCTGTCGTTCGGTGCGGCTTCCGACGGGGATGGCGACCGCAACATGATCGTCGGACGCGATTTTGTCGTCAGTCCGAGTGACAGTCTGGCTGTTCTGGCCGCCAACTTCATGCATGTGCCTGCGTACGCGGCTGGGTTGGCCGGTGTCGCGCGATCCATGCCGACGAGCTGTGCGGTCGACCGTGTCGCCGAGTCGCTCGGCATCCCCTGTTTCGAAACACCCACCGGCTGGAAATTCTTTGGCAGCCTGCTGGATGCCGGCAAAGTGACTTTGTGCGGCGAGGAAAGCGCCGGGACAGGGTCGAACCATGTGCGCGAAAAGGACGGACTTTGGGCCGTGCTCTACTGGCTGAACATCCTGGCCGCGCGCAACGAGCCGGTTGCCCAGATCGTCCGCGATCACTGGAAGACTTTTGGTCGCAACGTCTATTCCCGCCACGACTACGAAGGTATCGAGACGGACAAGGCTGATCGGTTGTTCTCGGAATTGCGGGAAAAACTGCCGACCTTGCCCGGACAGCAGCTCGCGGGTTTGCGCATCGCGGCCGCAGACGACTTTTCCTACACGGATCCTGTCGACGGTTCTCGCAGCGATAAGCAGGGAGTGCGCGTGCTTCTGGATGGCGGTTCGCGCGTGGTATTCCGCCTCTCGGGTACAGGGACGGAAGGTGCCACGTTACGCCTGTACCTCGAACGCTACGTCGCCGATGCCTCGCTTCACGAGGTGCCGACGCAGACGTCTCTGGCACCGCTCATCTCGCTGGCGGAAGCGTTGGCCAATATCAATGCAATTACTGGAAGAAGTGCACCGGATGTGATCAGTTGAGCGGTGGGGCGGTCACGTTATTGATGTCTGGATCAGGGTAAAAAAGGAGCGGCGACATGATAGAAAGAAGAACTTTTCAATTGCCCGGAAGAACGGTGGCGCTGGTGCTGGCTGGCGGGCGTGGGAGCCGGTTGTATGAGTTGACGGATCGTCGCGCCAAGCCGGCGGTTTATTTCGGCGGGAAGTACCGGATCATCGATTTTGCGATGTCCAACTGCGTCAATTCGGGCATCCGGCGCATCGGAGTCGTCACTCAGTACAAGTCGCACAGCCTGTTGCGGCATATCCAGCGCGGGTGGGGCTTCCTGCGTGGGGAGAACAACGAGTTCGTCGATCTTCTGCCGGCGCAGCAGCGTGTCGACGAGGAGTCCTGGTACCGCGGAACGGCCGATGCCGTGTATCAGAACATCGACATTCTCGAGACCTACCATCCATCCCCGGAGTACGTCCTGATTCTCGCAGGCGACCACGTTTACAAGATGAACTACGCGGCGATGCTGGTCGACCATGTTGAAAGCGGTGCGGAGTGTTCGGTCGCTTGCATCGAGGTGCCTCGCAAGGAAGCTTCCGGTTTCGGCATCATTGCGGTGGACGGCAGCAGCCGTGTTACCGACTTCATCGAAAAACCCGCCGATCCCCCGCCGATGCCTGGCAAGCCCGATGTTTCGCTATGCAGTATGGGAATCTACATCTTCAATGCGAAATATCTGTACGAGCAACTGAAACGCGACATTGCCGACCCGACGTCGAACCATGATTTTGGCAAGGACATTCTCCCGTACGCGGTGAAGGCCGGGTGCGTGTATGCGCATTCCTTTTCCCGGAGCTGCGTGCATGCGCCGGAAGAGGGGCCGAACAAGGAGGACTACTGGCGCGACGCGGGCACGGTCGATGCCTACTGGGAAGCCAATATCGATCTCACCGCAACTGATCCGGCCTTGAATCTGTACGACCGCAGCTGGCCGGTGTGGACCTATCAGCAACAACTGCCCGCGGCAAAATTCGTGCATAACCAGATTGACCGGCATGGCGTCGCCATTGAGTCGACGGTTTCCGGTGGCTGCATCATTTCCGGCGAGTTGAATCGCTCATTGCTGTTTTCTGCCTGCCGGGTGCATTCCTATTCGAAGATCAACTGGTCGGTGTTGTTGCCTGAGGTCGAAATCGGGCGCGGCGCGCGTCTGAACCGATGCATCATCGATCATGGCGTCAATATTCCGCCGGGGATGGTCATCGGCGAAGATCCTGCAGAGGATGCGCGCCGTTTCCGCCGTACCGATAACGGCGTTACTCTCGTCACGCGGCAGATGATCGAACGGCTGCGGTGACTTTCCTGGATATTTGTTTGTAGATCACATGCGCATACTTCACGTTGCTTCCGAGCTTTTCCCTCTTGTCAAGACCGGCGGTCTGGCTGATGTCATGGGTTCGTTGCCGCCGGCGCTGGCTAATCGGGGGCTGGATGTTCGCGTCCTGCTCCCCGGGTTGCCTGGTGTCCTTGCCGGAGTCGTCGGTCTCAAGCCGGTGATGCAGATCGGGCCGGTGTTCGGTGCGGCAGTCGTGACGCTCTGCGTCGCTCGTTTGCCGGACAGTGGGTTGCCGGTGTACGTGATAGATGCGCCGTTCCTCTATCGGCGCGAAGGAAATCCCTATGTCGGGCCGGATGGCCATGACTGGAGCGACAACCATCGCCGGTTCGGGTTGCTGGGCTGGGTGGCCGCCCATCTGGCGTCCGGGGAACTGGACAGCGAATGGGCCCCGGATATCGTTCATGCGCACGACTGGCATGCCGGACTGGCGTCGGCGTATATCGTTCAGAATCCGGGTCTGAAGACACCGACCGTCTTTACCATCCACAACCTGGCTTTTCGCGGCATCTTCCCGATGGAGTGTCACCACGATCTCGGCTTGCCGATGCGCAAGCTGACGCCGCACGGAATCGAGTTCCACGGCAAGATTTCCTTTTTGAAAGCGGGGTTGGTGTATTCCAGCAAGATCACGACAGTCAGCCCGAATTATGCGCGCGAGATCTGCACGCCCGAGTTCGGGTGCGGTCTCGATGGCGTGCTGCGTGATCGCGGTGGTGACTTGTCGGGGATTCTCAACGGTGTTGATTATTCCGTGTGGAATCCGGCCGATGCGAAGATCGCCGTCCCGTATACCGTCGATAATCCGGAAGGAAAGAAAGCCTGCAAAGCGGCCTTGCAGACCGAGTTCGGGTTGTCGACCGACGCGCGGGGGCCGTTGTTCGCGGTGGTCAGTCGCCTGACCTCGCAAAAGGGCATGGATCTGCTGCTGGCGGCGTTGCCGGAACTGCTCCGGGATGGCGCGCAGTTGATCGTTCTCGGAACGGGCGAGGGTGATCTCGAAGCCGGTTTTCGTTATGCCGCCTCGGTCAATCCGGGGAATGTCGCCGTGTACATCGGCTATGACGAAGAAATGTCGCATCGCTTCATGGCCGGGGCGGATGTCCTGCTGGTGCCGTCGCGTTTTGAACCGTGCGGACTGACGCAGTTGTACGCGCTGCGTTACGGGACGCTGCCACTTGTGCGGCGGGTAGGGGGACTGGCGGACACGGTGATCGATATCAACGACGAGAGCCTGGCGGCAGATCGGGCGACAGGGTTCGTTTTCGATGATGCCGCGCGCCATGCCTTGGGTGCGCGTATCCGCGATGCCTGCGAGTTCTTCCGGAACCAGGACGCCTGGGGACGGGTGCAGCGGCGAGGAATGCGCCAGAATTTTTCGTGGGACGATTCGGCGGCACATTACGAGGAACTCTACCGCAGCCTCTGAGTTGCGCCGTTTCGCGCGATCGCGTGAGTGATCGTCGCGGTCAAGGTGTCTGCGCGGGGAGTCCTGAACTCATGACTCCCTGCTTATCGCTTCAAATTCGCAGGCGGATTTGACTGAGCGGTAGCGCGCTACTCGACTTCGCGAAGCAGGATAGCGATATCCCGCTCCGCTTCGATCCAGTCGCGTAGCGGATCGCTCTTGAACTGGCAGCTTTCAGCACGGTAGTAGGCTGCTTCGGCAATCATGCGGTAGCGCTGCTCGGCGGTGATTTTTGTCGTTTTGGCCGGGGCCTTTTTCCCGGCGGTCTTGCGCGGTGTGGCGGTCTTTGCCGCTGCCGGCTTTTTCGCGACGGGCGCCTTTTTTTCGGCGGCGGGCTTGTCGGCTGCTGGCGCTGCCGCTGTCTTCTTCGTTGCCGTCTTCACGGCTGCCGGCTTCGTGGCCTTGGGCTCCACGGCGACAGCGGTGGTTTCCGCCTTCTTCGTCCGTGTCGTCGTTTTCCGGGAGGGGGTCTTCGGGGTTTCGTCAGCCATGATCGTTCCTTTTGTTAAGGTAGATGAAAGTCGTCCCATCGATCAAACCTGCGGCTAATCGTACTACATCCAGGGGGCGGCGAATGTCATGCGGTTGCCTTGATGTCGTGTTACGACGAGAGACTGTGGTTAATGTGCCGAAACGGCATGCTCATCGATGCGCCGGCGTGGCGTACGACCATGCAGACGTCCCAGTTCGGCGAGACGTTCGGCATGCCAGGGGGCGACCTGCTCCCAGGAAAAGCGCCATTCCCATGCCCCGTCGTTGATGCCCGGGAGATTCATGCGCGCAGAGGAGTCCAGGCCGAGCACATCCTGCATCGGGATGATGGAAATTGCAGCGACCGATGCCGAGGCGGCATGAATCAAGTCCCAGTGGATCGAGTCGCCTTTGACACCGAGATAGCGGCGGACGTAGTGCCGCTCCTGTTCTCTCAGGGAGCCCCACCAGCCTTGAGTCGTGTCGTTGTCGTGCGTTCCGGTGTAAACGACGGTGTGCGGATCGAAATTGTGCGGCAGATAGAGATTGTCACTGTGACCATCGAAGGCGAACTGCAGGATGCGCATGCCAGGGAGTCCCACCGCCCTGCGCAACGCAGTCACCTCGGGCGTGATGATGCCGAGATCTTCGGCAATGATCCGGACGTCACTTCCGTCTTTTGCGTGTTTGATCCCCAGCGTCTTGCGAATTTGGGCGAACAGCGCCTGACCCGGGCCGGGAAGCCAGCGGCCGTCAATGGCCGTCGGAGCGGTCGCCGGGATTTCCCAGTACGACTCGAAGCCGCGGAAATGATCGATGCGCACGATGTCGGTCAGCTTCAGCGCGCGGCGCATGCGTTCAGACCACCACGCGTAGTTGTCTTTCGCGTGTTCATCCCAGCGGTAGAGCGGGTTGCCCCAGCGCTGTCCGGTGGAACTGAAGTAGTCCGGCGGGACACCGGCGATTACGCGCGGATGGCCGCCGGCATCGAGGTCGAAAAGCCGTTGATGCGCCCACACGTCGGCGCTGTGCGCCGATACGAAGATCGGCATGTCGCCGACGATGCGGACACCATGCTCGTTGGCGTAACGCTTGAGCGCCATCCACTGCTCATCGAAACACCATTGGCAGAATCGCCAGAAGTTGCATTCGTCGGCCAGCGATTTTGCGGCTTCGCGCAAGGCCTTGGTCCTGCGTTGAACCAGCTCGCCCGGAAGATCCTGCCAGACCTTGCCATAAGGACTCAGCCTGCCGTCGAGGGCCATGAACAGCGCATAGTCTTCGAGCCAGTCGCACTCCTGCTGGCAAAACGCGAGAAAGGCCTTGCGCGCATCCTGGCGTGGGTCGGCGAAGAAGCGCTCCGCCGCCAGTCGCAGGCGGGACATGCGGAATGGGCGGACGGCGGGGTAGTTGATCCGGTCGTTTCTGAACAGCGGATCGGGAGCGAGGTCGGCGTCTGTCAGCCAGCCGTAGTCGCGCAGGCGCTCCAGATCGATCAGCAGTTCGTTGCCGGCGAACGCCGACGGGCTCATGTACGGCGAGTTGCCCGGGCCGATACCGCCGAGCGGCAGAATCTGCCAGAGCGTCTGTCCGCCGGCGACCAGCCAGTCGATGAAATGATAGGCCGCTGGCCCGAGATCGCCGGAGCCGAAGCGGCCGGGAAGCGAGGTCGGGTGGAGCAAAATGCCGCTATGTCGGTTGTAGGTCATGGCCTTATCCTTGCGAGAGAAGTTGCACGCTGCAAGCAGCAAGGGTCGTGTGCGATCGCCGCGCGTCGCTGGCGAAAGGTTGGTCTGTCCCGGTATCGCAACACAGTTTCCAGTCGCCGGCGGGAAGCATGGCCGTGTGCGGACGGGCGGTGCGGTTGAACAGGATGAGCAGTGTTTCCCCGCCCGGCGCGGGCGGGGAAAGGATCGCGCCGAGCGTTTCGGCATGTGGGGCGTTCCAGTCGTCCCCGCGCATTTCGCGGCCGTCAAGGTGCCACCAGACGACGTCACGCTGGCCGTGCCGGTCCGGCTGGCCGGTGAGCCAGTCGCGCCGGCGGAGTTGCGCGAAGCGTTGCCGCAGGCGGATCAGCCCGGCGCAGAATTCGGCGAGGCTTTCGTCGGCGCGTTCCCAGTCTAGCCAAGTCAGGGCGTTGTCCTGGCAGTAGGCGTTGTTGTTGCCCGATTGGGTCCGGCCGATCTCGTCGCCACCCTGCAGCATCGGAATGCCTTGGGAAACAAACAGCGTGGCCAGCAGCGCGCGTTGCAGGCGCATCCGTCGTTCCAGCACCGCAGGATTGTCCGTTTCGCCCTCCACGCCGCAGTTGCAGGAGATGTTGTGGCCGTGGCCGTCCCGGTTGTTCTCGCCGTTGGCGTGGTTGTGCTTGTGCTTGTAGCTGACGAGGTCGCGCAGGGTGAAGCCGTCGTGCGCGGTGATGAAGTTGACGCCGGCGGTGGGCGAGCGGCCGTGGTGGCGGAAAATTTCGCTCGAACCGGAAATCCGCTGAGCCAACGCGCCGATGCCGCTTTCGCCGGTCAGCCAGAAAGCACGAATGTCGTCGCGGAAACGGTCGTTCCATTCGCTCCAGCCCGGCGGGAAACGGCCGAGACGATAACCGTCGGGGCCGAGGTCCCACGGCTCGGCGATCAGCTTGACGCGGGAGAGCAGCGGATCCTGTGCGATCGTCGCAAGGAAGGCGCTGTCGCGGGTGAGCGCGGCGGCCAGATCGAACCGGAAGCCGTCGACGTGCATTTCGCCGACCCAGTAGCGCAGGGCGTCCATGACCAGTTGCAGTACGCGCGGGTGGGCCAGGTTGAAGGTGTTGCCGCAGCCGGAATGGTTTTCGTACAGGCGTGGATTGTCGTGCCGGAGCCGGTAATAACTGGCGTTGTCCAGGCCGCGGAAGGACAGTGTCGGGCCGAACTCGTCGGTTTCCGCCGTGTGGTTGAACACTACGTCGAGGATGACCTCGATCCCTTCGGCGTGCAGAGCGCGGACCATTGTCCGGAACTCGTTGATGACGGAGGGCGAGTCGGCCGTGGCATAGCGCGGCTCCGGCGCGAAAAAGGCCAGCGTGTTGTAGCCCCAGTAGTTCTTCAATCCGCTGTGCAGAAGGCGCTTCTCGTCGAGGAAAGCGTGCACCGGCAGCAATTTGACGGCGGTGACGCCGAGTCGCCTGAGGTGCGCCAGCATGGGCGGCGAGGTCAGCCCGGCGTAGGTGCCGCGCTGTTCTGGCAGAACGTCGGGATGAGCCTGGGTTGCGCCCTTGACGTGGATTTCGTAGAGCACCGTGTCGCACCAGGGTGTGGCCGGCGGTGCATCGTTGCCCCAGTCGAATGGCTCGTGTACGACGCGGGATTTGAGCTGCTGCTCCGGCGGGACGAACCGGTCGGGGTCGAAACGGCCCGCCAAATCACGCGAATAGGGGTCGACAAGCAATCTTTGCGGATCGAACCTGTGGCCGTCGGTGTCCGGCCCGTAGGCGCGGAAGGCATAGCACAAGCCGGGTTTGGCGCCCGGAAGGTAGCCATGCCAGATCTGGTCGGTGCAGCGCGGCAGGGGCAGGGTGGTGGTGTTTCCTTCTTCGAAGATGCACAACTCGATGCGTTCCGCATGCGCGGAAAAGACGGCGAAGTTGACGCCTTCGCCGTCCCAGTGCGCCCCGAGCGGCCAGGGCCGGCCTTCCTGCAAACCGGCGTGCGTGATCAGGCTTCCCATTCAAGAAAAACCGTGGCCAGCGGCGGCAGGGTCAGTGCAATCGACCATTCCCGGCCATGCGCCGGTGTCGGCTCCGCTTCGACGCGGCCGAACGGGTTGCCGACGTTGCTGCCGCCGTAGTACTGCGAATCGGTGTTCAGCCGCTCGTGGTAGGTACCCGGTCCCGGCGCGCCGATGCGGTAACCTTCGCGCACCACCGGCGTGAAGTTGCAGACGCAGAGCATGACGCGCGCGGGATCCTTGCCCCGGCGCAGGAAGGCGATGATCGAATTGTCGGAGTCGTTGGCCGAAATCCATTCGAAGCCGTGGTGGTCGAAGTCGATCTCGTAAAGCGCCGGCGTCTTGCGGTAGAGCGTGTTGAGGTCGCGAATCAGCGCGCGGATGCCGTCGTGTTGCGGGAAGTCGAGCAGGTTCCAGTCGAGCGATCCGGCGTCGTTCCATTCGTTCCACTGAGCAAACTCGCCGCCCATGAACAGCAGCTTCTTGCCCGGATGCGCCCACATGAAGCCGTAGAGCGCGCGCAGGTTGGCGAACTTTTGCCAGTAGTCACCGGGCATCTTGGCGATCATCGAGCCCTTGCCGTGCACCACCTCGTCGTGCGAGAGCGGCAGGACGAAGTTCTCGGTGAAGGCGTAGAGCAGGCCGAAGGTCAGTTGATGGTGGTGGTAGCGGCGGTGCACCGGATCGTGACGAATGTAATCGAGCACGTCGTGCATCCAGCCCATGTTCCACTTGAAGTGGAAACCCAGCCCGCCCATCGATGGCGGCCGGCTGACCGCCGGCCAGGCGGTCGACTCCTCGGCGTAGGTGGCGGCGCCGGGGCATTCCGTGCCGAGAACTTCGTTCATCCGGCGCAGGAAATGCACGGCTTCGAGATTTTCACGGCCACCGTAGATGTTGGGAACCCACTCGCCGTGCTTGCGGCTGTAGTCTCGGTAGAGCATCGAGGCGACGGCATCCACGCGCAGACCGTCAACGCCGTATTGCTCGATCCAGTACAGCGCGTTGCCGACGAGGTAGTTGAACACCTCGCGCCGCCCGAAGTTGTAGATCAGCGTGCCCCAGTCCTGGTGCATCCCTTCGCGCGGGTCGGCGTGTTCGTACAGGCATTGTCCGTCGAAGCGGGCGAGTCCGTGCTCGTCGGTCGGGAAGTGGGCAGGTACCCAGTCGACGATGACGTCGAGGCCGGCGCGGTGGCAGGCGGCGACGAACTCGCGGAACCCGTCCGGCGAGCCGAAACGCGCCGTCGGCGCATAGAGGCCGAGCGGCTGGTAGCCCCAGGAGCCGTCGAAGGGATGCTCCGAAATCGGCAGGAGTTCGAGGTGGGTGAAGCCGAGATCGACGGCGTAGGGAATCAGCGTTTCCGCCAGGTGTTTCCAGTCGAGGAAACCGCCGTTCTCGTCGCGCCGCCAAGAGCCGAGGTGAACTTCGTAGATGGAGATCGGCGAATCGAGCTGGCTGCTGGCGCCGATGGTCCGGCGCTTTTCCTTAGCCGGCAGGCCGTGGACGATCGAGGCGGTGGACGGGCGCAATTCGGCGGCAAATCCGTAAGGGTCGGCCTTGTGCGGCAGAACGCGGCCGTCCCTGGCGCGAATCTCGTACTTGTAGCAGGCCCCGGCTTCCAGACGCGGGATGAACAATTCCCAGACGCCGCATTCGCGGCGCAGGCGCATCGGGTGGCGGCGGCCGTCCCAGGTGTTGAAGTCGCCGATGACGCTGACGCGCTGCGCATCCGGCGCCCAGACCGCGAAGGTGACGCCCTTGACGCCGTCGATCTCGCGCAGATGCGCGCCGAGGCGCTCGAATGGCCGCAGGTGCGACCCTTCCGCGAGCAGCCAGGCATCGAGGTCGCCGATGATCGTCGGGAAACTGTACGGATCTTCGGTCTCCTGCGCGCCGCCGGACCAGAGGATCCTGAGGCGGTACTTGAAGGGCTTCGAGCGTCCGAGCAACGATCCCTCGAAAAAGCCGGAAGCGCCCGGAATGCCATCAAGCTTGCGCTGAGGGAGTTCCAGCACCTCCTCGCCGCTTTCCGCATCGATGACCGATACCGCGAGCGCACCGGGTTGCAGGGTGCGAATCCACAGGCGTCCCTTGCTGTCGGCGTGCATGCCGAGTACGGCGAACGGATCGCCGTGTTCGGCGCGGCACAAAGCCAACGCTTCCGCTTTTCTCAACATGTCAGACCTTCTTTCTTAGTGATGGGCCGAGATTCCAGGTGTCTTCCGCGTATTCGCGAATGGTGCGGTCGGACGAGAACTGGCCCATGCCGGCGACGTTGAGAATGGCCTTGCGCAGCCATTCCTCCGCTGTCTTGTACACGCTGTCGACGTGCCTTTGCTTCTCGATGTAGTCGGCGTAGTCGGCCAGCAGCAGGTAGTGGTCGCCGTAGTTGACCAAGCTGTTGAATACGTCGTGATACCGGCGCCGGTCGTTCGGCGAGAAGAAACCGCCATCGATCTTGTTCAGCGTTTCGTTGAGCAGCGGGTCGTTCTGGTAGATCGCGCGCGGGTCATAGCCAGCGCGGCGCAGTGCCTCGACTTGCTGGGCGTTCTTGCCGAAGATGAAGATGTTGTCGGCGCCGACGTTGTCGCGGATTTCGATGTTGGCGCCGTCCTCGGTGCCGATGGTCAGCGCACCGTTGAGCGCGAACTTCATGTTTCCGGTGCCGGAGGCTTCCGTGCCGGCCGTCGAGATTTGTTCCGAAAGGTCGGCAGCAGGCATGATCAGCTCGGCGACCGAGACGCCGTAGTTCGGCACGAAGACGACCTTCAGGCGATCCTGAACGCGGTGGTCGTTGTTGATCACGTTGGCGACGTCGTTGATCAGGTGGATGATCTGCTTGGCCATGTGGTACGAGGAGGCGGCCTTGCCGGCGAAGATCACGCAGCGCGGCGCCGCATCGTCCGCTTGCCCGTGCAGGATGGCATTGTAGCGGGTGATGACGTGCAACACGTTGAGCAACTGCCGCTTGTACTCGTGGATGCGCTTGACCTGGACGTCGAACAGGCTGTCCGGATTCAGCACGATGCCGGTTTCGCGCCTGATGTAGTCGGCCAGGCGTACCTTGTTGCTGCGCTTGGCGGCGGCGAATCCGGCGCGGAAGCTTTCATCTTCGGCGAGGGGGAGGATCTGCTGCAGTTTGTCAAGATTGAGGCGCCAGTCGCGACCGATGCGCGCGTCGAGCAGCGACGACAACCCCGGATTGGCCTGGGCCAGCCAGCGCCGCGGCGTGACGCCGTTGGTCTTGTTGTGGAAGCGGTCGGGATAGAGCTTGGCGAAACCGGCAAAGATCGTCTTGACCATCAGGTCCGAATGCAGTTGCGAGACACCGTTGATGCGGTGGCTGCCGACGATGCACAGGTGGGCCATGCGCACACGCTTGTTTTCCTCGCTGCCGTTGCCTTCGTCAATCAGCGAAACGTGGCGAACCAGGTCGAGGTCGCCGGGGAAGCGCTGTTCGACCTCGGCCAGGAACTCCTGGTTGATCCGGTAGATGATGCGCATGTGGCGCGGCAACAGGTGCTGGATCAGTGTAACCGGCCAGGTCTCCAGCGCTTCGGGCATCAGCGTGTGGTTGGTGTACGAGAAGATCCGCTTGCACTGGCTCCAGGCAGTGGCCCAGAGCATGCCGTATTCGTCGCAGAGCAGGCGCATCAGTTCGGCGACGGCGATCGCCGGGTGCGTGTCATTAAGGTGGATGGCGATCTGGTCGGCGAGGTTGTTGAGGTGACCGTGTTCTTCCAGATGGTGGAAGATGATGTCCTGCAGCGAGGCCGAGACGAAGAAGTACTCCTGCCGCAGGCGCAATTCACGTCCCGCCGGCGTACTGTCGTTCGGGTACAACACCCACGAGATGTTCTCGAACCGGTTCTTGAATTCGGCGGCACGCGCGTAATCGCCGGAGTTGAAGGCGTTGAGGTCGATCTGCGCCGGGGCGCCTGCCTTCCACAGGCGCAGGGTGCTGACGCGGTCGGTGCCGTGGCCGGGTATCACGTAGTCGAACGCTCGCGCCTCGACGGCCTCGGCGGCGTTCCATTCCGCCCATTCGCCGTGGTGCTCTGCGGTACCGCCGAAACGCACCGGGAATACGGTGCCCGGGCGCGCGAATTCCCAGGGGGTGCCATCCACGAGCCAGGAGTCGGGGTGCTCGACCTGGCCGCCGTTGATGATCGACTGGGCGAACATGCCGTATTCATAGCGCATGCCGTAGCCCCAGGAGGGTAGTTCGAGCGTCGCCATCGAATCGAGAAAGCAGGCAGCCAGACGGCCGAGGCCGCCGTTGCCGAGCGCGGCGTCCGGCTCGCATTCAATCACATCGGTCAGGCTTGGCCCGCCGGCGTCGGAGAAGGCCGCCGCCGCCTTGTCGCGCAGGTCCAGTGCCGCGAGCGCGTTGTCCAGCGTGCGCCCGATCAGGAACTCCATGGACATGTAATAGACGCGGCGGGACTTGTTGCGGCGGTCGTCGATCTGGGTCCGGACCCAGCGCTGTGCCAGTTGCTCGCGGGCGACGATGGCCAGCGCCTTGTAAAGCTCCTTGGTGTTCGCCGTGGCCGGTTCGGCGGCGACAGCATGCAGCAGCTTGTTGTCGATCTCGGCGCGGAACTCGGCGCCTTTGTTGTTTTTGGACGTTTCAGACATCGGTCTGTGTCTCCTGAGAGTGGTTTCGTAGAGCGTCTGTTGGGCAAACGGATGCAGGCACTTCGAGGCCGCGTGGTAGGAGATGGAGGACTAGTTCATGGATTCAGGCACCCCGGGTGCGATTGACATGGCAATACCTAAAAGACTGGCAGTGGCCGGAAATGTTCCTCTCGTCAGCGTGGTTAATTATATGCGGCTTTGACTGGGTGGGCGTTAAGCTTATGCTGGGCGCAGCAGGGCATTCTTGATTGGTTTTGACGGAAGAATCATGCGCTATTTTTCTGGCACCTTGATGCGTTACTCCGGCGATTTCTGGGGAGGCCTCGCGGCAATGCTGGTGGCCTTGCCGGCGGCCATTGCCTTTGGCGTGACCGTGTATTCGACGATCTCGCCGCAGTACGCCGCTTTCGGCGCATTGACGGGGATTCTCGGGGCCATGGCGCTCGGCCTGGTGGCGCCAACGTTCGGCGGCACCGATCGCCTGATCAGCGCGCCTTGCGCGCCGGCCGCCGCGGTGCTGGCGGCGTTCGCCATTTCCATGACGCAACAGGGTGTCGCTGCGGAAGACATTGTCCTGATGATGACCGTCCTCGGGCTGCTCACCGGGTTGTTGCAGGTGTTGCTCGGCTTCCTCGGTATCGGCCGGCTGATCAAGTACATCCCGTATCCCGTGGTCAGCGGTTACCTTAGCGGCGTCGGTCTGATCATCATCGGCAGCCAGATTCCGAAATTCGCCGGCGCGCCGCCCGGCTCGGCCTGGTTGGAGGTGCTGCTTGCGCCGCAGCAATGGGACTGGCGCGGACTGGTCATCGGCGGGGTGACCGTGCTTGCAATGTCCCTGGCTGGAAAAGTGACCAAAAGCGTTCCTTCGACGATCATCGGGATTGGCGCCGGCATTCTGGCTTTTCTTGCCATCGGGGCGACGGATCCGGCGCTTTTTCAGCTTGATGGAAACCCGCTGGTCATTGGCGAATTGGGGCGTGTCGGTCGCGGTTACCTTGGCGTGATCAGCGACCGCTGGGATCAGATCGGCGAGTTGCAGCTGGCCCAGGTGGGCGGGCTGGTGGGCAGCGCGCTGACACTGGCGGCGTTGCTGTCGATAGATACGCTGAAAACCTGCGTGGTCCTCGATCAGTTGACGCGCAGCCAGCACGATTCAGACCGGGAGCTGGTCGCCCAGGGGCTGGCCAATGTCGTCTCCAGCGGGATCGGCGGCATGCCGGGCGCCGGCACGATGGGGGCCAGCATGGTCAACCTGAACAGCGGCGCGCAGACACGCCTGTCCGGGGTGGTTGAGGGAATGCTGACGTTGCTCGCCGCGCTTGCCCTTGGCATGTTCGTCGCTTGGGTGCCCGTGGCGGCACTGAGCGGGGTGCTGATTGTCGTCGGCATTCGCATGATCGATACCGATCCCTTGCGTTTCCTTGAGTCGACGTCGACAGTGATCGATTTCTCCGTGGTGCTTGTCGTCGTCGGCGTTGCCCTGAGCGTGGGGTTGATCGCCGCCTCGGCGGCGGGCGTGGTGCTCTCGATCATGCTGTTCCTGCGCGAGCAGGTCGGTGGCGCGGTTCTGAGGCGCCGGAGTTGCGTCAGCGAACGGACCTCGACGTGGTATCGGCCGGAGCACGAGATGCGCATCCTTGAGGTAAAGGGGCAGTCGGCGGTTATTTTCGAGTTGCAGGGCAGCCTTTTCTTCGGCACCGCGCAGCAGCTGTATCGGCTGCTGGAACCGGAGTTGCCCACGGCGTCGTTCATGATCCTCGACATGCAGCGGGTCCAGTCGGTTGACGTGACGGCGGCGCATACGCTCAAGCGGGTGAGCGACGCGCTGGCGGAGCGCCAGGTGCCAATCATCCTGTCGACGGTACGCGAGCGTTTGCCGAATGGCCGCAACCTGCGCGAATTCCTCGAACTCTCCGGCCTGGAAGGCGACGGAAAGCAATTGATCTACCTGCCGACGCTGCAAGCGGCGATCGAATGGGTCGAGGCCCGGATTCTTTCGGCCAGTGGCGACGTGGTCAAGGAGGAAGATGCGCCGCCGCTCGAGTTGCACGAGATTGAACTGTTCCGCGGCAGCAAGCCGGATACGCTGACCGACCTGGAGGCATGCCTGGAAAAGCGCTCGGTGAAAGCGGGGGAGACGATCTTTTCCCGTGGCGAGCGGGGTGATGAGCTGTTCCTGATCCGCAAGGGGCAGGTCAGGGTCATGGGCTACATCGGCCGCAGCAACGCGCTCAAGCACATCGCGACGTACGGGCGCGGCGACTTCGTCGGCGGGCTGGCGTTTCTCGACCGTTATCCGCGGACCAACGACGCCATCGCGATCACCGACTGCGACATGTACGTGCTGTCGATCGAAAAATTCGACTTGCTGGCCGAGCAGCACAAACGGATCGCCTTCGTGCTGCTTGCCAAGCTGGCCCGGATGCTCGCCATCCGGCTACGCCATACCAACAACGAGCTGAGCATCCTGCAGGACAACTGAGTGTTGATGTGCCGGCCTCAGCACGCTTTCCACTTGAGCGAGCAGCCAATGCTCGCCATCTGGTTTTCCGGCCCCTCGCCGGTGGCGGCGATCTGGCGCATCGCGTCCACCAGCTCGCGGCGGGTTTCCGGGGTCGCGGGTGCCCGGCCGCTGGAATCGAGCCGGCCGCGGTACTGCAGTTCGAGGTCGCGGTTGAAACCGAAAAAGTCCGGAGTGCATGCGGCGCCGTAGGCGCGCGCGACGGCCTGCGTCGCGTCGAACAGATAGGGGAAGGTGAATCCGTGTTCTTGCGCCAACGCCTTCATCTTGTCCGGCGCGTCGTCCGGGTAGGCTACGGTGTCGTTGCTCATGATCGCGGCGATGCCGAAACCGAGCGCCTGCACGTCCCTCATGTCGCGGCAAAGGCGGTCGATCACCGACATCACATACGGGCAATGGTTGCAGATGAACATGACGAGCAGGCCGCTGGGGCCGCGCAGCGATTCGAGCGTCCAGCGTTTCCCTTCGGTATCGCTCAATTCGAAGTCGACGGCTTTCCAGCCGAAGTCGCATACGGGGGGGCTGACGGCAGCCATGTTGGGTCTCCTTTCTCAGCGTGGATGAACGGTTACTTTTATAATACCGGCCATGAATGCGCCCCGATTTTACAGCCCCGAAACCTTGTCCGCGGGCGCGTGCGTCGCGCTCTCCGAGAACGCCGCGCGGCATGCCGTCCGGGTCCTCCGGTTGCGTGAAGGCGATGCCCTGACCCTGTTCGACGGCAGGGGGGGGGAATACCCGGCACGGATTGCCCGCGCCGGTCGCGACGACGTCGTGGCCGAACTGCTGGCATGGCGCGACTGCGAATGCGAATCGCCGCTTGCCATCACTCTCGCGCAGGCGCTCCAGGCCGGCGAAAAGATGGACCTGACCGTGCAGAAGGCCGTCGAACTGGGGGTGCAGCGAGTCGTTCCGGTTGCCTCGCAGCGGAGCGTGGTACGCCTGGAGGGCGAGCGCGCCAGGCGGCGGGTAGAGCACTGGCGCGCTGTGGCGGCGTCGGCCTGCGAACAGTGCGGGCGCAACCGCATCCCGGAAATCAGTGCGCTGGAAAGCCTGCGGCAATGGCTGGCAAGGCCGGTCGACGGCGATGTCCTGCGCTTGCTGCTCGACCCGCGGTCGTCGAACACCCTGCAGACGCTGACCCGGCCCGGTGGCGGGCAGCGCGTCGAACTGCTGATCGGGCCCGAAGGCGGGCTGGCGCCGGAGGAAGAGGCGATGGCCGTGGCGGCTGGCTTTGTCGGTGTCCGGCTCGGGCCGCGCGTGCTGCGCACGGAAACGGCGGGACTTGCCGCGCTGGCGGCGATCCAGTGCTTGTGGGGCGATTTCGGAGGAGGCGCGGGCGATGTTTGAATCGGCGGAGCTGGGACACAAGATCGACAAGACGACGTTTCGTAGCGAAGTTCCCAAGCTGCGCGAGGCCCTGCTCGACGCGCAGTTCGATCTGCGCGAGAACGGCAGTTTCCCGGTGGTGATCCTGATCAGCGGAGTCGATGGGGCCGGCAAGAGCGAAACGATCAACGTCCTGTACGAATGGATGGACCCGCGTTTCCTGTCGACGCTGGCTTTCGCCGCGCCGTCCGACGAGGAACGCGAGCGGCCGTTCATGTGGCGTTTCTGGCGGGCGTTGCCGCCCAAGGGGCGGATGGGCATTTTCGCCGGCTCGTGGTATTCGTCGTCGATCGCCCACCATATCGCCGGCAAGCTGTCGCGCGGCGACCTCGACCAGCGGATGGATCAGATCAACCGCTTCGAGGCGATGCTGGTCAACGAAGGCGCGCTGGTCCTGAAGTTCTGGTTCCATCTCTCGAAAGACGGCCAACGGCAGCGGTTGAAATCCCTGGAGCGCGATCCCCGCACCGCCTGGCGGGTGACCAGGGAGAGCTGGGCGCGGGTGAAGACCTACGGCAAGCTGCAGGAGGCTGCCGGGCACGTCCTGCGCATGACCAACACCCCATGGGCGCCGTGGATCGTCATCGAAGGCACCGACGATCGTTATCGTTCCCTGACGGTCGGCAAGATCATTCTCGATGCCTTGCAGAAGCGCCTGGCGGATACGCGCGACCAGGGCTTTCCGGTGGCCCCGCCGATCGTGCAGAAGACCGACAGCCTGGATGTCCTGACCGCGCTGGACTTGACGCAGAAGCTGGACAAGAAGGCGTACGAGACGCAACTGGCCAAGTGGCAGGGGCGGCTCGCTGAACTCGTCCGCCATCCCGCATTTGCTCACCGCTCGTTGATCCTCGCCTTCGAGGGGGCGGATGCGGCGGGCAAGGGGGGCAGCATCCGTCGTGTCACCGCAGCACTCGATGCGCGGCACTACCAGATCGTGCCGGTGGCCGCCCCGACGGAGGAAGAGCGGGCGCAGCCGTATCTCTGGCGCTTCTGGCGGCATATTCCGCGCCACGGTCGGGTGACCATCTTCGACCGGACCTGGTACGGGCGGGTGCTCGTGGAACGCGTCGAGGGGTTTTGCACCGAGGCCGACTGGCTGCGCGCCTACGCCGAGATCAACGACTTCGAGCATGAACTGCACGAGGACGGCGCGATCGTCGTCAAGTTCTGGCTGCAGGTCAGCGACAAGGAACAATTGAGACGCTTCAAGGAGCGTGAGAAGATCGCGTTCAAACGCTTCAAGATCACCGACGAAGACTGGCGCAACCGCGAGAAGCGACCGGCCTACCATGCCGCCGTGTGCGACATGGTGGATCGCACCAGTACCGGCACGGCGCCATGGACACTGGTCGAGGCGGACGACAAGTCGTTCGCCCGCGTGAAGATTCTGCGGACGATCTGCGAACGGCTTGAGCGGGCATTGACTGACGAGAAACCGAAAAACGGGAAGGATTGATGACACCATGTTCGATGCCCTGAGCGCTTCGCAATTCGTTTCGCTGTTCCGGTCGGTTGCGCCGTACATCAACCTTTTCCGCGGCAAGACCTTTGTCATCGCTTTTGGTGGCAAGGCCATTTCCGGCCCCTTCGCGCGAACGCTGGCGTACGACGCCAACCTGCTGGCGGCGCTGGGTGTGCGCCTGGTGCTGGTGCATGGCGCGCGACCGCAGATCGAGGAGGAGTTGCGTGAAAAGGGACTGGAGTCGAAGACGCACGCCGGCTACCGGGTGACCGACGCGGCAACGCTCGATTGCGTCATCGATGCGGTGGGCAGCGTGTATATCGAGATCGACGCCTTGCTGTCACAAGGGTTGCCGGATACGCCGATGGCCAACAGCACGATCCGCGTGGTGGCGGGCAACTTCATTACCGCCAAACCGGTCGGCGTGATCGACGGCGTCGACATGCAGTACGCCGGCGTCGTGCGCAAGATCGACGCGGAGGGCATTCGCGCGCAATTGCGCATCGGCAACATCGTGATCCTGTCCTGTCTCGGCGCCAGTCCGACGGGCGAGATCTTCAACCTGGCGATGGAGGAAGTCGCCGAGGCGACGGCCACCGCCATCGGTGCCGACAAGCTGATTTTCCTGACGGACAGCCAGGGGGTTTCCGACAACCAGGGGCAGTTGCTCGACGAAATGACGGCCGATACCGCCGAGCGCCTGATTACCGAGGGGGGCTGGCTTTCGCCGGATATCCGGCGCTATCTGCCCTGCGCCGTGCGGGCGAGCCGGGCGGGCGTCGGACGTGTGCATCTGATCGGCTACAACGAGGATGGCACGCTGCTGCTCGAACTTTTCTCGCGCGACGGCGTCGGAACGATCGTTACCCGCGAGTCGCTGGAAATTCTGCGTGATGCGCGTCCGGACGACATCGGCGGGTTGGTGGCGCTGATCGAGCCGCTGGAGGAAAACGGTACCCTGGTGCGTCGTTCGCGCGAGTTGCTCGAACGCGAAATCACGCGCTTCTCGGTGGTCGAGCACGATGGAATGATCGTCGGCTGTGCGGCGCTGTATCCCTATACCGAGGATCAGGCCGAACTCGCCTGTGTGGCCGTGCATCCGAATTACCGGCGCTGGGGCTACGGCGAAAAGCTGATGAAGCGCATCGAAACGCGTGCCCGTGCCGTCGGCATCAAGGAGTTGTTCGTGCTCACCACGGTGACGGCGCACTGGTTCCGCGAGCGCGGCTTCGTGGAAAAGACGCTGGCCGAGCTGCCCGAGGAAAAGCGCCTTGTCTATAACCTGCAGCGGCGCTCGAAGATTTTTGCCAAGACGCTCTAGTCGGCAGCTTTGGCCGGAGCGATTTGATTCATTCCTTTATTGACGGAGTTACGTATATGGCACGCATGGTCAATTGCATCAAGCTGGGTCGCGAAGCGGAGGGACTCGATTTCCCGCCTTACCCCGGCGAACTCGGCAAACGGATCTACGAGAATGTTTCAAAGGAAGCGTGGCAGCAATGGATCCGCATGCAGACGATGATCATCAACGAGAACCGTTTGAACCTGGCGGATGCCGGGCACCGCAAGTATCTTGCCGAGCAGGTCGAGAAGCACTTCTTTGGCGAGGGCGCCGACCAGGTTCAGGGCTACGTGCCGCCAGGGGCCTGAATCTCGCGCGAGGGGGAAATGAGGAAAAGGGCCTTCGCGACGATTCTGGCGCTGATCCTTGGCGTGTCTGCCACCACGCCGGCGCTGGCCGCCAAGGGAAACAAAGGGAAGAATGCGCCGACGAAGGAGAAAGAGCCGCTTCTGCAACCGTTCGTCGAGGGGCAGGGGAAACTGCCGCCAGACTATGCCGGTGTGGATGAGAAACGGTTCTTTGAACTCTTCAAAAAGCAGCTCGGTTCGCTCGAAAGACGTCCGAAGGAATCCGTCGAGCAATTCCTGAAGCGTGCCGCGGATACTGAAGCCGTCCTGAAACCGATCAGTACAAAGGTGATGTATGCCTTCCGGATTGCCGGCCTCGCGGCCAGTTATAACCCGGCGCACCAGGCTTACCAATTCGGCGGCAAGAACGGGTATGGCTGCCCGGCGTCAGGTTTTCGCGAAGGATATGTGACCTGCGCCATCAGCGAGTACGCGCTGCCGGCGGAAAGCGTCGCCGCCGGGATGGCTGATGCGGCCAAGGAGACTACGCACGAGATTCATGGTCTGGCCATTCCGATCGACAGCCTCTTCGTTCAGGATGGCTTTCAGCTCGACCGGAACAAGTTCTATTTCAATCGGGAGCTCCCGCTGGCCGAGGACAAGGCGCGTGAACTGCAGGGGGCAACGGTCTCGGTGTTGTTCGTCGGCAAGGTCGCCGCGGAGCGCTTCGTCAATGAACGCGGCGAATTATTGCTTCCGGTCGTGAAGCGGGCCCGGCAAGCAACCAGCTACGAGTACGACGTGCCGTTCCGGGTCAGCCGGATCGTCTATTACGTCCAGCAGACCGGCGAGATCCTGCAGCAAGTGGTGTTCTGATTCGACGTTTTTCCCCGCCGCAGGCCGTGTCAGGCGTTGCGCCTGACGAAGTGACGCGCGTAGCGCGCCGCGATGTTGGCCATCGGCAGCAGCAGCGGCAGATCGGCCGTGTTGAAGTCGGGATCCCACGCCGGGGCGCCGCAGATGGAGGCGCCGGCGCGAAGATAGCCCTTGAGCAGGGGCGGAACCCTCGCCGGCACGTTGCGGCGCAGCGCCGCGATCGGTAACGGGCAATGCGGGAAAGCCCGGTATTCGATCGGGCTCATGTATTCCTGAAGGCGGGCGTAGAGACTGGCGGCGGCATGTCCGCCGTCAGCCATGCTGATGGCGCAGCAGCCGAGCAGGTGGCTGTGGCCGTTCCAGAGCATGAAGCGCATCAGGCCGGACCAGAGCAGGGCGATCGTGGCGCCGCTGCGGTAATCCGGATGCACGCAGGCCCGCCCGACTTCGACCAGGCTCGGTCGCAGGTGGGATAGGCGGTGAATGTCGAATTCGTTTTCCGTGTAGTACCGGCCGATCATCGCGGCGTTTTCCGGCGGCAGGATGCGATAGGTGCCGACAACCGCGCCGCGGCGGTTGTCGCGGACGACGAGATGCCGGCAGAACGGATCGTAGATGTCCTCGTCGACACCTGGCGTCGCGCAGTTCAGCCTGGCGCCGAGTTCCTCGCCAAAGACCCTGTAGCGGAGCCGTTGCGCGGATTCGATTTCCGTGGCACTGATGGCCAGGCCGACCGAGAGGGCAGTCTGGCGCGACGGGGCTGTCGCCACGCGCGGGTCGAGGGCGGGGGCGGCTTGGGTGCTCATGGTTCCTCCTTCGTCGTTGTTCTGGAGGAACGATAGCGGCTTCCCGTTACAGCTTGATTTCCGGCAGGTTACGGGAAGCTCTTTTCCGAAATGACGGGTTACGCGTCCTTCAGCTGGGCCAGGACCTCGTCGGTGCTGGCGTGCCGAACGTTCAGCCCTTTGACCATGTAAACCACGTATTCGGCAATGTTCGTGGCGTGATCGCCGATACGCTCGATGGCCTTGGCGATGGTCAGGATATCCAGCGAGCGGGTGATCGTGCGCGGATCTTCCATCATGTAGGTGATCAACTGACGGGCAATGCCGCGGTATTCGGCATTGACCTGTTCGTCGAGGCGCACCGCCTCGGTGACCAGCGCGAGATCGAGGCGGGCGAATCCATCCAGCGACAGGCGCAACATTTTCAGCGCCGTCTCGGTCATGTGGTTCAACTCGACATTCACCGGGGCGCCGCCGTTCTGGCCGTGGATCGAGATGCCGAGACGGGCGATCTTGCGCGCCTTGTCGCCGACGCGCTCGATGTCGGAGATGGTCTTCATGACCGAGACGATCATGCGCAGGTCGATCGCCGTCGGCTGGCGCTTGGCGATCACCTGGTTGCACAGCGCGTCGATTCCCACCTCAAGCTCGTTGACCCGCTCGTCGTCGCGGATGACCTTTTCCAGCAGCGGAATATCGCCGCTGTACAGCCCATCCACAGCCTTGCGGACCTGCTCCTCCGCGAGCCCTCCCATCTGCAGCACGCGCGTGCGCAGGCTTTCCAGTTCAAGATCGAAATTCTTGGACGTATGATGGTCGTTCATGCGGTGGTCGTTCATGCTTTTGACTCCAGCGTGCTTGCGCGTAAGGTGATCGTCCCGCGTATTGTAGGGGCGGGAGGTTACAGTTTTGTGTCACTCCGCAGTCATCGTTTGGACGCCTTCCGGTGTTCCGATTAGGCAGACGTCAGCCGGGCGGAGGGCGAACAGACCGTTGGTGACCACGCCGGCGATCTGGTTGATGCGCGTTTCGAGGTCGACCGGATCAACGATCTTCAGCCCCTTGACGTCGAGAATGAGGTTGCCGTTGTCGGTGACGAAGCCTTCGCGCAGCACCGGCGTGCCGCCGAGTCTGGTCAGTTCACGCGCGACGTGGGCACGGGCCATCGGGATGACTTCAACGGGCAGGGGGAAGCGGCCGAGGTAGTCGACAACCTTGGTGCCATCGACGATGCAGATGAACTTGCCGGCGACCGCCGCGACGATTTTCTCGCGCGTGAGGGCGCCGCCGCCGCCCTTGATCATGTGCATTTCGGGGGTGATTTCGTCGGCACCGTCGATGTAAACCGGCATGTCGGTGATCTCGTTGAGGTCGAAAACCTTGATGCCGTGTCCTTCGAGGCGCTGGCGGGTGTCCTCTGAACTCGCCACCGCGCCGGCGATGCGGTCCTTCATGCCGGCGAGAGCCTCGATGAACATCCGCGCGGTGGAGCCGGTGCCGACACCGACGATGCGTCCTTCGACAACGTATTCAAGGGCGGCACGGGCGACGGCCAGTTTCATTTCGTCTTGGGTCATGGTCTGCTTTTCGTTGGATTGAGGAACTGAGCGGAGCGCCTATTCTATCGAATCGCCGCGGCGGCCAAAAAACAAAAACGTAACGGCAATGACACCGGCGCGTAACGATCGCGCCGCAGCATGCCTGCATGACAAAGGTCCGCTCCATTTTTCTCTCCGACATCCATCTCGGTACGCGGGCGTGCCAGGCCGATCGGCTCCTCGATTTCCTGCGCGCCTATCGTTCCGAGAACCTTTTCCTGGTCGGCGATATCGTCGATTTCTGGGCGATGCGCCGCAGCATCGCATGGACGCCGGCACAGAACACGGTGGTCCAGAAAATCCTGCGCCGGGCGCGGCATGGCGAGCGGGTGGTGTTCATTCCCGGCAACCACGACGAAGCACTGCGCGATTATCTCGACATCTCCTTCGGCGACATCGAGATTTGCGGCGAGCACGTGCATACGTTGGCCGACGGGCGACGCTTCCTGTTGCTGCATGGTGACGAATTCGACCAGATCACGCGCCATCATCGCTGGATCGCTGTGCTCGGCGACGTCGCCTACGACCTGCTGGTCCGGGCGAACATGCTGCTGTCGCTGATCCGCCGCCGCTTCGGCATGCGCTGTTACTGGTCGCTGGCCGGGTACGCCAAGCGGCGGGTCAAGAAGGCGCTGCAGTTCATCTTCGACTTCGAGGAATCGGCACTGCATGCCGCCCGTCAGCGCGGGCTGGACGGCATCATCTGCGGACATATCCACAGTGCGGTGATCCGTGAATGCAAGGACGGAACGGTGTACGTCAATTGCGGCGACTGGGTCGATAGCTGTACCGCCATCGTCGAGCATCCGGACGGGACGCTGGAGCTTGTTCCATGGGGCGGGATTGAACCGCCGATCGAAGTCGGCGAGATGACGCCGCGGTTGTCGAAGGAGTTGGCGGCATGCGTGTCGTGATGGTGTCCGATGTGTTCTTTCCGCGCATCAACGGGGTGTCGACGGCGATCCAGACGTACCGCGAATCGTTGCGGGCGCACGGGGTGGAGGTCGTGTTGGTGGCGCCGGCGTATGGTGGCGAGAAGGACGAGGCGTGGATCCGGCGGGTCCCGGCGCGGCCGGTTCCGGGCGACCCCGAGGACCGCTTGGCGCACTGGGGGGCGATGAATCGTGCGGTGGAGAAAGCTCTCACCGAAGGCGGCGATCTCGTCCATGTGCAGACGCCGTTCCTCGCGCACTACGCGGGCGTGCGGATGGCGCGCCGCTTCCGTGTTCCGGTCGTCGCCACCTACCACACCCTGTTCGAGGAATATCTCGCGCACTACGTGCCGCTGGTGCCGTCAGGCTGGCTCAAGGCGCTGGCCCGCCGTTTCTCGCGGCGCCAGTGCAACGCGCTGGATGCGGTGATCGTGCCGTCGTCGGCGATGAGCCGCCGCCTCTCCGGGTACGGGGTGACGGCGAGGCAGCATGTGTTGCCGACCGGCGTGTCGCTGAATACGCCGGGCGAGGGCGCGCGCGGCTGGTTCCGCGCGCGTCACGGCATCGATGAAACGAAAAGGGTGGCGCTCTACGTCGGGCGCGTGGCGCATGAGAAGAACATCGATTTTCTGCTCGATGTCGCCGAGCAGGTGCGCGAGAGTGTTCCTGACCTGCTGCTGGTCATCGCCGGTGATGGTCCGGCCTTGCCGGTCTTGCGGCACGCCGTTGCCAATCGCGGGCTGGGCGACCGGGTCCGCTTCATCGGTTATCTCGACCGGGCCAGCGAACTGCCGGCGTGCTATGCCGCTGCCGATGCCTTCGTCTTTGCCTCGCGGACCGAGACGCAGGGGTTGGTGTTGCTCGAAGCCATGGCGACAGGACTGCCGGTGGTGGCGCTGGCGGAAATGGGCACGGTGGATATCCTCGGGCCGGAGCGAGGGGCGTTGGTGCCGGACGATAATCCGTACGCCTTC
This sequence comes from Gammaproteobacteria bacterium, assembly GCA_029289235.1. Classification (GTDB taxonomy): domain Bacteria; phylum Pseudomonadota; class Gammaproteobacteria; order Burkholderiales; family Rhodocyclaceae; genus Propionivibrio. Next base: position 37,173 of record JARFTZ010000055.1, on the reverse strand, counting down.
GCCCTGGCCCTGACGCGCCTGCTCAAGGATGACGGGCTGCGGCGGCAGCTTTCCGCGGAAGCGCGCAGTTACGCGGCGGAATGGTCGAGCGATGCCCTGGCCGGACGCATGGCGGAGATTTATCGGCAGATTGTCGCGGAACACGCCGGCGAGGGATCGGTGGCTTGCAGGCTGTCCTCCCGTTGAAGGCACCTTCAGCGCCCACGGCAATTGTCCCGGGACGGTAGGGGCGCAGGTATACTCGCGCGCTACCGTCGATCCTTCGAGGAAATAAAGTGTCCGAAGAAAGCCCGTTCAAGGGAAAAACCGGGTTGCGGCGTGTCTGGAACGCGCTGAACTACTCACTGGCGGGCTTGCGTGCCGCCTACGCCTGCGAGGACGCCTTCCGCCAGGAAGTGCTGCTCTCCTTGCTGCTGATTCCAGCCTCCTTCTTCCTGCCGGTGACCTGGGTCGGGCGGGCGCTGATGATCGCCAGCGTGCTGCTGGTGCTAATCGTCGAGTTGATCAACTCGGCGATCGAGGCCGCCGTGGACCGGGTTTCCCTCGATCGGCACCACCTCTCAAAGCGAGCCAAGGATGTTGGCAGCGCGGCCGTTCTGCTGGCGCTGGTCAACGTGGCATTCGTCTGGGGGTGCGTACTGCTGGCTTGAAACTCAGGAGTTTTCAGGGAAAAGGTACGGCTGCAGACAGCGGAAATTCTCGTCGTCCGCCCGTGCCTGGCGGACGCGGTTGCGCCCGTGCTGCTTGGCTTCGAGCAGCGCGAAGTCGGCAGCTTCGGTCAACATTTGGGCTGTCGGGAAATCGGTCGAGGAAGCGACACCTGCGCTGAACGTGGCAAACAGCGCACCTTTGGCGTGGGCGTGCGGCAACGACGAGAAATCCTCGCGGATGCGTTCGATGACCGCCCGGGCCTGTCCGGGCGTTATGTCCGGCAATGCGACCAGGAATTCCTCGCCGCCGTAGCGACCGATCAGGTCGGAGGAGCGCAGGCGGCCCTTGAGCAACCAGGCGAGGCCGCGAATGACCTGGTCGCCGACCGGGTGGCCGTAGGCGTCGTTGATCGACTTGAAATGGTCGATGTCGATCATCACCACGGTCAGTTGCGCGGCAGGCGCTGCTCTTTCCACCATCGCTTTCAGTTGCGACTTCGCCGCGGTGTGATTGAGCAGCCCGGTAAGTCCATCGTGCCGGGTGGAGCGCAGCGTCTCGCGGAAGCGTTCGATCTTGGTCTTGACGACGGCGGCGAGCAGGACCGGGTTGAACGGCTTGTTGAGGAACTGGTCACCACCGAGGCGCAGGGCTTCGACCTGCATGCCGATGTCCGATTCGCTGGAAAGATAGACGATTGGAATCGAACGGTACGTCGACATCTGGCGCAGCACGCGGGTTGCCTCGACGCCGTTGAAGCGCGGCATGTGCATGTCCATCAGGATCAGGTCGGGCTGGTAGGCACGCATTTCCTCGATGAGGCGCCCGGGGTCGCGGACGGCGCGGCTGTCGATGCCGTGTTCGGAGAGGGTGCGCTGGATCAGCGTCAGCGCCACGAGGGAGTCTTCCACCACCAGCACGCGATATTTTTCCGGCTCGAAGTTCTGCACCAGATCAAGGACGCAATTGAGGACCATCGTTGCCCCTTCCTCGATCGGGATCGTCAGGTCGATTCCCGAGCGCATCAGGGCGACAATGTTGTCGATCGCCGGTTGCGCGCCGACATAGATCAGCTGGCTGGTCGCGCAGTGACCGCGAATCGCGGCGATCGTGGCGTGTTCGCTGTCTTCTGAATCGGAGCCGGGAAAGAACAGCACGGCCAGTGGCGCGTCGCTGCCTGGCAGTGGATCGTTCCAGCTGATTTCCTCGGTCTGGAATCCGAAAAAATCGATTTGCTGACGCAGCGCGTCGGCGGCATCGAGCATGTCGTCGGAAACGACCAGCCAGACCAGACGGGGCTTGATCCACTCAACGGGGCGTGGCTCGTCGCGGTACTCTTCGATACGCCGTTCCGGCGGCGCGCCGCGTGAAGTCGCCACGGTGCCGAGCAGCGTGCTGACCTGCCGTTGCAGCAAGGCAATGTCCTGCGGAGGGAGCGGATGCGATGCCTGGCTGCCCAGTCGGGCCAGCGCCAGGTTTTCCAGACCCTCGCACAGCCTGACCAGGCCGGGAAGACGCATTCGGCTGAAATGTTCAGCCAGGCTGTTGACCGTCACGGCAAATTCTATGAACTGGTCAAATGACCCACCGCTGATGTAATTGCTCCACCGCGTATGCAGGAGGTGTACGCGCTCCTCGATGACACTGGTGTTGGAAGATGCCATGGCGATGATCCTTCGGGAGACCGGTCATTATGACTAAAAGGGATCGCCGAAACAATTGGGAGATGCTTTGAACCGGAGAAGTCCTCCGGCAGTCGCCCGGCATCGTAGTTACGGCGGCAATGCCGGGAGGAGTGCGTGACCCGCGGGGCTTGCTTGCGAGGGTTGAAAAAAACGCCATTCGGGGGGCTTGGATGACCCCCGAATGGCGTGTCGATGACTGGTGGGAAGCAGCTATTTCTTGCGTGCTGGCGGCAGATCCGTGCAAGTGCCGTGCGCCACCTCTGCGGCCATGCCGATGCTCTCGCCGAGCGTCGGGTGCGGATGGATGGTCTTGGCGATATCCACCGAGTCGCAGCCCATCTCGATCGCCAGCGCGACCTCGCCGATCATGTCGCCGGCCGCGGGGCCGACGATCGCGCCGCCGATGACGCGGTGCGTTTCCTTGTCGAAGATCAGCTTGGTGAAGCCGTAGTCGCAACCGTTGGCGATGGCGCGGCCGGAGGCGGCCCACGGGAACTTGGCGGTTTCCACCGCGCGCCCTTCCTTCTGTGCCTGCGCCTCGGTGTAGCCGACCCAGGCAACTTCCGGATGCGTGTAGGCCACGCTCGGGATCACCGCCGCGTCGAAGCCGGTCTTCTGCCCGGCGGCGACTTCGGCGGCGACATGGCCTTCATGCACGCCCTTGTGCGCCAGCATCGGGTTGCCGACGATGTCGCCGATCGCGAAGATGTGCGGCACGTTGGTGCGCATCTCCCGGTCCACCGGAATGAAGCCGCGGTCGGTGACGTTGATGCCGGCCTTCTCGGCGCCGAGCTTCTTGCCGTTCGGCGCTCGCCCGGCGGATTGCAGGATCATGTCGTACTTGACCGCTTCCTTGGGCGCGTTTTCGCCTTCGAAGGTGACGTACAGGCCGCTGTCACGGACGTCCACACCGACGGTTTTCGTCTTCAGCATCACCTTGTCGAAGCGGTGCAGGTTCTGCTTTTCCCAGACCTTGACGGCGTCGCGGTCGGGGCCCTGCATCAGGCCGTCAAGCATCTCCACGACATCGACGCGGGCGCCGAGCAACGAATATACCGTGGCCATTTCCAGGCCGATGATGCCGCCGCCGATGACCAGCAGCTTCTCTGGCACGAAGCGCAGTTCCAGCGCGCCCGTCGAATCGACGATGCGCGGGTCCTGCGGCAGGAACGGCAGATGCACTGGCGCGCTGCCGGCGGCGATGATGCATTTCTGGAAGCGGATGACCTTGCGTTGCCCGGTCTTTTCCTGGCCCTTGCCATCGGTGACCTCGACTTCAACGTGGTTGGCGTCAAGGAAGGTGCCGAAGCCGCGTACGAAATCGACCTTGCGCGCCTTGGCCATGCCGGCGAGGCCGGTGGTCAGCTTGCCGACGACCTTGCCCTTGTGCGCGCGCAGCTTGTCGAGATCGATCTGCGGCGGTGCGAAGGTGACGCCGGTTTCCGCCATGTGCGCGGCTTCTTCCATTACCGTGGCGACGTGCAGCAGCGCCTTCGAGGGAATGCAGCCGACGTTCAGGCAGACGCCGCCGAGCGTCGAGTAGCGCTCTACGATGACCGTCTTCATGCCGAGGTCGGCGGAACGGAAGGCAGCCGAATAGCCGGCCGGACCGGCGCCGAGGACGAGCATTTCGCACTCGACATCGACCTTGCCGGTGAATTGGCCTGCGGCGGGAGCTGGGGACGGAGCCGGAGTGGCAGCAGCCGGTGCCGACGCTGTTGCAGGTACTTCGGTTGCCGGCGAAGGCGTTGCGGCGGGCGCCGCTTCGGTGGCACCGGCTTCAGCGGTTTCCAGTTGCGCGATGACGCTGCCCTCGGAGACCTTGTCGCCGACCTTGACCGTGATTTTCTTGATCACCCCGTCGGCCGGGCAGGGGACGTCGATCGTCGCCTTGTCCGATTCGAGGGTCAGGAGGGCGTCTTCGGCGCTGACGCTGTCGCCGACCTTCACCACGATGTCGATGACCGGCACGTCCTTGAAATCGCCGATGTCGGGGACCTTGACTTCAATGATCTGGCTCATGCGTTCCTCCCGATCAGACCAGCGCCCGGCGCATGTCGGCCAGCAACTGCGCGAGGTAAACGTTGAAGCGGGTGGCCAGCGCGCCGTCGATGACGCGGTGGTCGGCGGAGAGCGACAGCGGCAGGGTCAGACGCGGGACGAATTCCTTGCCGTTCCACACCGGCTTCATCACCGACTTCGAAACGCCGAGGATGGCGACTTCCGGCGCATTGACGATCGGTGAGAACGCGGTGCCGCCGATGCCGCCGACGCTGGAGATGGTGAAGCAGGCGCCGGTCATGTCGGCCGGGCCGAGCTTGCCGTCGCGCGCCTTCTTGGCGAGCTCGCCGCATTCCGTGGCGATCTGGCTGACCGACTTCTGGTCGACGTTCTTCACCACAGGGACGACGAGACCGTTCGGCGTGTCGGCGGCGAAGGCGATGTTGAAGTACTTCTTCAGCACCAGATTTTCGCCATCCAGCGAACTGTTGAATTCGGGGAATTTCTTCAACGCCAGTTCGCAGGCCTTGATCAGGAAGGCGAGCATGGTTATTTTCACGCCCGACTTCTCATTTTCCTTGTTCAGCGCTACACGGAAAGCTTCCAGATCGGTGATGTCGGCGTCCTCGTGGTAGGTGACCGCCGGGATCATCACCCAGTTGCGCGCCAGGTTCTGGCCGGAAATCTTCTTGATCCGCGACAGCGGCTGCACGTCGATCGGGCCGAACTTCTCGAAATCGACCTTCGGCCAGGGCAGCAGGTCAAGGCCGCCGCCGAGGCTGGGCGCAGCACCTGCGACCGGGCCGGCCTGCATCACGCCCTTGACGAAGGCGGTGACGTCTTCCTTGAGGATGCGCCCCTTGGGACCGGAGGCTGGAACCTTGGTCAGGTCGACGCCGAGTTCACGGGCGAACAGGCGCACTGACGGGCTGGCGTGCGTCTTGCCGAGGACCGGTTTCTCTTCTGCGTTGGAGATGCGCGGCGCCGGGATCGGTGCGCGCGGTGCTTGCGGTGTCGGCGGCGCAACGGGTTTCGGTGCCGGGGCTGCGGCGGCAGGCGCTTCCGCTACCGGGGCTTCGGCCGCGACCGGCTCTATCAGGGCAATGACGGTGCCCTCGGAAACCCGGTCGCCGAGGCCGACGCGCAGTTCCTTGACGATACCGGCTTGCGGCGCGGGCACGTCCATCGTCGCCTTGTCCGATTCGAGGGTGATCAGCGGGGCGTCGGCTTCCACCGTGTCGCCCACCTTGACGCACAGCTCGATGACGGGAATGAGGGAAAAATCGCCGATGTCCGGGACTTTGACTTCGATTGCTTGACTCATGAAATCGCTCCTTTAGACCGCCATCGGGTTCGGTTTGTTGATGTCGATGCCGTACTTGACGATGGCCTCGGCGACCTTGCTGCGGTCGATGCTGCCCTCGTCGGCCAGCGCCTTGAGCGCGGCGACGGTGACCCAGCGCCGGTCGACTTCGAAGAAGTGGCGCAGCGCCTGGCGCGTGTCGGAACGGCCGAAACCGTCTGTGCCCAGGGTGAGGTAGCGGCGGTCAATGAACGGCCGGATCTGCTCGGCGTAGAGACGGACGTAGTCGCTGGCAGCAATGATCGGGCCTTCGGTCTTGCCGAGACAGCGCTCGACGTGGCTCTGCTTCGGCTTCTCGGACGGGTGCAGCATGTTCCAGCGCTGCGCGTCCTGGCCATCGCGAGCCAGTTCGTTGAAGCTCGGGCAGCCCCACAGGTCGGCATCGACGCCCCAGTCGTTCTTCAGCAGGTCGGCGGCGGCGATGACTTCGCGGAAGATCGTGCCGGAACCGAGCAACTGGACGCGCGGCGCCGGATTCTTGGCCTTGGCCTTGGCGCCCTTGCGCAGCAGGTACATGCCCTTGATGATGTCCTTCTCGGCGCCCTGCGGCATTTCCGGGTGCTCGTAGTTCTCGTTCATCACCGTCAGGTAGTAATAGACGTCCTCCTGCTCCTTGAACATCCGGCGCATGCCTTCCTGCATGATCACGGCGATCTCGAAGGCGAAGGTCGGGTCGTAGCTGATGCAGTTGGGGATCAGCCCGGAGAGGATCAGCGAGTGGCCGTCCTGGTGCTGCAGGCCTTCGCCGTTCAGCGTGGTACGTCCCGCCGTGCCGCCGACGAGGAAGCCGCGGGCGCGCTGGTCGGCGGCTGCCCAGCAGAGGTCCATGGTGCGCTGGAAGCCGAACATCGAGTAGCAGATGTAGAACGGCACCATCTGCACGCCGTGCACCGAGTACGCGGTGGCGGCGGCGATCCAGTCGCTCATCGCGCCGGCCTCGTTGATGCCTTCCTGCAGCACCTGGCCGGTCTTCGACTCCTTGTAGAACATCAATTGGTCATGGTCTTCCGGCAGGTATTGCTGGCCCTGCTGGTTCCAGATGCCGACCTGGCGGAAGAGGCCCTCCATGCCGAAGGTCCGCGATTCGTCGGGAACGATCGGCACCACGTGGCGGCCGATGTTCTTGTCCTTGAGCATGATATTCAGCGCGCGCACGATCGACATCGTCGTCGACACCTCGCGGCCTTCGCCGGAAGCTTTCAGCAGCGGCTCGAAGGCGGACAGTGCCGGAATCTCCAGTGCCGGCGCCGTGCGGCGGCGTTGCGGCAGGTTGCCGCCGAGCGCGGCGCGGCGCTCGCGCATGTAGGCGAGTTCGTCCGAGCCTTCCTCGAACTTGATGTACGGCAGCGCTTCAATTTCGTCATCGGCGATCGGCAGCTTGAAGCGGTCGCGGAAGCCGAGCAGCGCGGTGCGGTCAAGCTTCTTCTGCTGGTGCGAGATGTTCATCGCCTCGCCCGCTTCGCCCATGCCGTAGCCTTTCACGGTCTTGGCCAGGATCAGCGTCGGCTTGCCCTTGTGTTCGACGGCGGCCTTGAAGGCGCTGAAGATCTTGAAGATGTCGTGGCCGCCGCGGTTGAGGTTCCATACGTCGGCATCGGTCCAGTCGGCGATCAGTTCCTTCAGTTCCGGCGTGTTGAAGAACTTCTCGCGCACGTAGGCGCCGTTCTTCGCCTTGAAGGTCTGGTATTCGCCGTCGACAATTTCCATCATGCGCTTCTTCAGGAGGCCCTTCTTGTCGCGCTCGAACAGCACGTCCCAGTGGCGGCCCCAGATCAGCTTGATGACATTCCAGCCGGCGCCGCGGAACTCGCCTTCCAGATCCTGGATGATCTTGCCGTTGCCGCGCACCGGCCCGTCAAGTCGCTGCAGGTTGCAATTGATGACGAAGATCAGGTTGTCGAGCTTCTCGCGTGCGGCCATGCCGATCGCGCCGAGCGCTTCGACCTCGTCGGTTTCGCCGTCGCCAAGGAAGGCCCAGACCTTGCGGTCCTGCGCTTCGATCAGGTTGCGGCTTTCCAGATAGCGCATGAAGCGCGCCTGATAGATCGCCTGGATCGGTCCGAGCCCCATCGAGACGGTCGGGAATTGCCAGAAGTCAGGCATCAGCCAGGGGTGCGGGTAGGACGACAGACCGTGGCCGCCGACCTCCTGGCGGAAATTGTTGAGATGTTCCTCGGTCAGCTGGCCGAGCTGGAAGGCGCGCGAGTAGACGCCCGGAATCGAGTGGCCCTGGAAGAACACCAGGTCGCCGCCGTGTTTGTCGGTTGGCGCCCGCCAGAACCAGTTGAAGCCGACTTCGTAAAGCGCGGCCGACGAGGCGAAGGAGGCAATGTGTCCGCCGACGTTGGTGTGCTTGTTGGCGCGCACGACCATGGCCATGGCGTTCCAGCGGATGAAGTTGCGGATGCGGATTTCCAGCGTTGCGTCGCCCGGGTAGTTCGGCTGACGCTCGACCGGGATGGTGTTCACGTATTCGGTTGTCGCGCTGTACGGGATGTCGATGCCTTCCTCGCGGGCCTGGGCGATCATCCTTTCGATCAGGTAATGCGCGCGCTCGGGGCCTTCGTTGTCGAGGACGCCGGCCAGCGCCGACAGCCATTCGAGTGTTTCCTGCGGATCGGCATCTTCTTGGGCGAGAGGGTAGTGTTGTTCTGGGTTTGGTGCCATGACTTGCCTCCTGGTCTGCGGATGATTGGCCTGCGGATCATTCATTGTAGATGAACGCTGCAGGAGTGAAACGACCTTGCTTTTTGTAAGGGCTATCGATTATTTGATTTTGTATTTTATCGCAATGCGAAACTACGTTTCGCAAAGTGAAAAACAGAAAACGAAACATCCGACCCGCGAGAAGGGAGAAAAGTTCAATCGGCGTGCGTGCCCGGAGTATCCGGTTTCAGGTAACGCAGGACGGCTTCGACGATCATTTCCCGTTGCAAGGGGACGTCGTCCGGATCCCAGAGATCTTTCCCGAAAACCGCGTAGACGGTGTAGCGGTTCGACACCCGCATGAAGCAGAACGAGTTGATGAAGAAGTGCAGGTGGAAAGGATCGACGCCTCGCCGGAATGCACCGGTCTTTTCGCCCCGCTCAAGCAGCCTGCTCACCGTTTCGATGGCGATCGCGTTGCGTTGCACCAGGGAGTGTCGGCCAGTGATATGCCGGCCACGTTCCATGTTTTCGGCACAGACGAGGCGAACGTACTCGGGATAGGCCGCGTGATGGTCGAAGGTGACCTCGACCAGCCGGCGCATCGCCTCGACGGGCGGGAGATCGTCCAGATGCAGGCTCTGTTCCTTGCTGCGCACGCCGACGTAGGCTTCTTCCATGACAGCGGCGTAGAGCTTTTCCTTGCTGCCGAAGTGGTAATAGATCATCGGCTTGGTTGTGCGGGTGCGGGCGGCGATGTCGTCGACGCGCGCGCCCAGCAATCCTCTTTCGGCGAACTCGTGCATCGCGGCGAAAAGGATGTCCCGGCGAGTGTCTTCGCCGACTTGCGTGCGTTGTCGTGATGTGGTCGTGGCATCACCGGGGAAGTCCGTCGGCGTTTCGATCGTGCTGCCGGGAAGCGGGGAGACCGTTTGCCCGGTGCTCTTTGGCGCGCTCTGGCCGGAAGTTGCTTTGCGCGCTGCCGCGAATTCCTGTTCGAGCGTTTCCAGCATGGCCAGGGCGGCTTTCGTTCCCTCCTCGATATCGGCAATGCCTGTCGAGCGTTCGATGACCTTCGATTTGTTGGCGTAGTGGGGGTGTTGCCAAAGGTCACGGGGGATTTTTTTCAGGATGCCGATGCGGCCGTTGCGACCGATGCGAACGTTTTTCGGGAGAAGGGGCATGGGAATGAGAAAGGTTGCAAAAGTATGGAGTGGTATGGAATCACGGGGTGAAGTCTGCGTCAAGCGGATCGATTTGCGCGCTTTTTCCGTTGGTTTTCGCCCGTTCTTGTTTCTTTTGAGGTTGACGTTGGTATGGTAATCTGTCAAGACGGTATGGAGTATTTGTCTTGTTCAGTTGGTGTCTGGGTGGTTGGTATGTGACTTTGATTACGATTATTCTCCTTGTATTAGTGCGATATCGCCAGTTGTTTGTCGATTTGTCTGGAAGGGGTATGGGGTTATGGTTGACGAATTTACTAGTTGGTATATAGACTGGAGCAACCATACTTACCAGAAAGAAAACAGGAGGCGTCGTGAGTCTGAAGCAACGCATGAAGGAGGGGCCGGTATTCGGGTTTGCCATATTCACCGGGGCCTTGAGCGTGATCGAGAGTGTCGGCAACTGGGGGTACGACTTCGTGTATCTCGACGTAGAACACACGTCGATCGGTGTCGGGCCGGATCTGGAGAAACAGATCATGGCGGCACGACTGGCGAACATTGCGGCGGTAGTCCGTCTGACCCGTGATGACGAAGTCGAGATTCGCAAGGTGCTGGAAATGGGCGTGGAGGGGGTCGTGATTCCGCACGTGCGGACCCGGGAGCAGGCGGAAGAGATCGTGCGTGCCGCGAAATTTCCGCCGTTCGGTCGTCGTGGCGCGGAGTCCAACGTACGTGCCGCCGCGTTCGGCGGTCCGGGTTTCAGCTGGCCGGAGTACATCGCTCGGAGCAATGCGGAGAGCCTGATCATCCCGATGGCCGAAGACTATGAGTTCGCCGACAACGTGGACGAGATTCTTTCGGTCGAGGGCATCGACGCCATCAATTTCGGCCCGATCGACTATTCGCTCTCGGCGAACCTGCCGATCGGCTACAAGATCGACCATCCCTCGCTGATCGACGCCTATCGCAAGATCGAATCGCGTGCCCGGGCGAAGGGTATCGGAATCATGTGCCCGGTGGTGCCGGCGACGCAGGAGAACGCCCGCGACATGATCGCCAAGGGCGTCAACATGCTGATTCTCGGCAACGACATGTACCACCTGCAGTCGGCGTTCAAGGGAATCCTTGCCGAATGCGTCGAGCCGATCCGCGGGAAGTGAATCAAAGAAGTTTGTAGCTGACATCTCAACACAACAAGGGAGGGGTTTTCATGCAAGCGATATTCAAAAGAGTGGTCGGTGCGTCCATCGTCGGTCTGGTGTTCTCGCTGACCGCTTCGGCCGCCGAGTTCAACTTCAAGTTCGCGCACTCGCAGCCGGAAAGCAGCGTCCGGCACAAGTCGATGCTGATGTTCAAGGAGAAGCTGGAAAAGGGCAGCAACGACCGGATCAAGGTCGAGTTGTTCGCCAGCAGTTCGCTCGGCAGCGAAGCCGAGGTGATGGACATGGTCAAGATGGGCAACGTGCAGGGGACGCGCGGCGGAAGCTTCGCCAAGGCGAACAAGAAGTTCCTCATCTACACGCTGCCGTTCCTGTTCGACAACATCGACGCGGTGCTGAAGGCGATGCGCAGCGATTTTGGCGCGTCCATCGCCAAGCATGCCGAGGCTGGCGGCTACTACATCCCGGCGACCGGCGTGGCCGGCGGCTTCCGGCAGATTTCCAACAGCAAGCGGCCGATCAACACGCCGGACGACGTCAGCGGACTGAAGATCCGTACTCCCCCGATCGAAACGATCGTCAAGACGATGCAGGCGTTGGGCGCCAATCCCCAGTCGATTCCCTATGGCGAGACCTACATGGCCTTGAAGATGGGCGTGGTCGATGGCCAGGAAAATCCGCCGTCGAACATCGCCGAAATGAAGTTCTACGAGGCGCAGAAGTATCTTTCGCTGGTCGACTATCAGATCCATCCCGATCCACTGATGGTGAATCTGAAGTGGTACCAGGCGTTGCCGGCGGACCTCAAGACCGTCTTCGACAAGGCAGCCAGGGAGGCGATGGAGTGGAGCGACACCAACTGGCTGGCCTCTGAAGCCGGCTACATGGAGACGCTCAAGAAGAACATGACGGTCAATCCCGTCTCGCCGGAAAATCGCGCGAAGTTCGTCGCAAAGGTGAAGCCGGTCTGGGATGCCTACGTGAAGGACGGCACGTTTACCGAGGCGGAAATCCAGGCGGCCCTGGCGGCTGGAAAATAGGCCACGGATACGCCGGCGGCGGAGAACAACCCGCCGCCGGCATTTTTTCGACAAGAACACAGGGAGAGTGGAGTGAATGAATCTTCCACAGCGCCGGGGCATGCCCCACAGGTAAAGGCGCACAGGATCGAGGAAATCGTCGCCGGTGTGCTGGAGCGATTGTTGACCATCGTCTTCATGGGCATCTTCGCGCTGGTCGTCGTTCTCGTCGTGCTGCGCTACGTATTCAACACCACGATCGTCGGTGGCAACGAGGCGACGGTCATGCTGTTCATCTATACCACCGCGCTCGGTTCGGCTGTGGAGGTGGCGCGCGGCAAACACATCATCGTCGACAGCTTCGTCAACTTCCTGCCGGTGCGTGTGCGCTACTGGCTGGGTGTCGTGAATCTGGGCATCGTCGCGGTGCTGCACGGTTTCCTGCTCAAGTTCAGTTTCGACTGGGTCGGCGCCGTCGGCGGCAGCGAGCATCCGGTGTTGCATGTGCCCGAGGGCGTCGTCCAGGTCGCGATGCCGATCGGCTGCGCGCTGACGGTGCTGTTCTGCCTGACCCGGATCGTGATCGCCGTCAATGAGCGTCCCGCCGCTCCCCGATGAGGTAAGCCATGCTTCTGCTCGTTTGCAGTCTTGTGATTTTCATGGTGATGGGCGTTCCCATTGCCTTTTCCATGGGTGCGTCCGGCCTGCTGTATTTCCTTGTGCATCAGCCGGCGCTGGTCAGCGTGCTGCCCGCGCGGGTGTTCGCCGGGATGGATTCGTCGGTGATGATCTCGCTGCCGCTGTTCATCATCATGGGCCACCTGATGAACCACGGCGGGCTGACCAGCCGCCTGATCGACTTCTGCATGCTGTTCGTCGGGCGCCTGCGCGGCGGCCTGGGCATGGTCAGCGTGCTGGCGAGCATGATCTTCGGCGGCATCTCCGGCTCGTCGGTTTCCGATGCGGCGTCGATCGGCCAGGTCATGATCCCGGCGATGCAGCGGAAGGGCTATCCGGTACGCATGTCGGCCGGGCTGATCGCGGCGTCGTCGACGATGGGGATGATCATTCCGCCGAGCATCCCGATGGTCATCTACGCCTTCGCCGCCTCCGAGTCGGTGGGCAAGCTGTTCCTCGGCAGCCTCATCGCCGGGGTGATGGTAGGCGTGTTCATGATGACGATCACGTTGTTCCTGGCGCACAAGAACCGCTACCCGCGCGAGGAAGTCGATTTCTCGTGGAGCGAAATCCGCCGCTGCGCCGCGGAAGGGGTTCCGGCGCTGATCATGCCGCTGATCGTCGTCGGATCGGTCGTTTCAGGGATCACCACCGCCACCGAGTCGGCGGCGGCCGGCACGGTGTACGCGCTGCTGGTCGGCATGTATTACTACAAGGGGATCACCTGGCGCGATCTGCCCGCACTGTTCAAGGAGGCGATCCTGAGCAGTGCCAACGTCATGATCATCATCGCCTTCTCGGGGGTATTCACGTGGATTCTCGCGCTCGAACACGTCACCGAGGCGATCGGCCTGCTGTTCGCGCGGATGCAGTTCTCGCCGGTCACGGCGCTGCTCGCCGTCGATGTGATCATCCTTGCGGTCGGCTTCTTCGTCGACGTCAGTCCGGCGATCCTGCTGCTGACCCCGGTTTTCCTGCCAGCGCTGAAAATGCTCGGCGTTTCCCCGGTTCAGTTCGGGGCGGTACTGATCAGCGGGTTGGCGGTTGGCCTGGTGACGCCGCCGGTGGGGATGTGCCTGAACGTCTGTTCGTCGGTTTCGGGTCAGAGCATCATCGCCATTTTTCGCGGTGCGTTGCCTTTCCTGCTGGCCAATGTGCTGGTGTTGTTGCTGATCACCGTGTTCCCGGCCCTGAGTATCTGGTTACCGGCGCTGCTGATGGGCTGATCAGAAAGGCCGTGACGCCCTTGAGGCGGGCGTCACTGTTGTTGCGGCGGTTTTGTCAGGCGGTCGGCATTTTCGCCGGCGTGCGCGGGTCGACGTTGGCCTTGAGGCCGCCGCTGTAGCTGGTGACGTCAAAGCCGTTCTGCGTCAGGATGCGCGAAGCGAAGTAGCTCATCTTGCCGAAGGCGCAGAGCGTGACCACTGGACGCGAGGGATCGAGTTTGCCGAGACTGGCGCGCAGGGTCGGGAAGGGGATGTTGATGACCGGGACAGGCGCCGGATAGGCCTCGGCCAGCGGCTTCGGGCGGACATCGACGACCTGTACCTGCGGGTCGGTCGGCAGTTCGGTGGTGTGTTTTACCAGACCGTCGCTGCGGTTGCACGCGGCGAAGCCGGCAAGGTTGATTACGTCCTTGGCTGAGCCAAACGGCGGGGCGTAGGCGAGTTCAAGATGGCACAGATCCTCGACTGTCATCCCGCCGAGTATTGCGGTGGCCAGCACGTCGATCCTCTTGTCGATGCCTTCGTAGCCGCAGACCTGTGCGCCGAGCAGGCGCCCGCTTTCCGGCTCCCACAGCACTTTCAGCGTCAGCGGCTTGGCGCCGGGGTAATAGGAAGCGTGGTGGCTGTCGTTGACCGTAACCGTGTCGTAGGGACGGCCGGCGGCCTGCAGGCGTTTTTCGCTCCATCCGGTGATTCCGGCCACGACGTCGAAGACGCGGACGATGCCTGTGCCGAGCGAGCCGGGGTACGGCCGCGCCTTTTCGCCGAGGAAAATGTGGTCGGCCGCGACGCGGCCCTGGCGGTTGGCCGGGCCGCCCATCGGGACGGCCGTCTTGCTGTCGAACACGCGGTCGGCGGTTTCCACGGCGTCGCCGGCGGCGTAGATGTCCGGGTCGGAGGTGCGCTGGAAGCCGTCGACGACGACGTGTCCGCGCGGGCCGAGCTCCAGCCCGGCGGCCGCGGCGATTTCCGAATCCGGCTTGACGCCGATCGAGAGAATGACGAGGTCGGCGTCAAGCACCTTCCCAGAGTTGAGGTGGCAGCGCAGGAAATCAGGCGTCGGCTCGAAGCGGGCAATGCCGTCGCCGAGAGTGACGCCAATCTCGTTGTGGCGCAGTTCGCTTTCCAGCAGTGCGGCCATCGGCGCATCCAGCGGCGGGATGACCTGCTTTTGCAACTCCACCAGCTGGACGGAGAGCCCCTTGCGGTGCAACTGTTCGGCCATCTCCAGGCCGATGAAGCCGGCGCCGATCACCACCGCGCGCATTCCGGTATCTGTGGCGGCGGCGATACGGTCCATGTCCTGCAGGTTGCGCAGCGTGAAGATCCGGGCGTCATCGATGCCGGGAATCGGCGGACGCAACGGCGAGGCGCCGGGGGCGAGCATCAGCTTGTCGTAGGACTGCCATTCGCTGGCGCCGCTGTCGAGATGGCGTAATTCCACCCGTTTTTTGCCGCGATCAATCTGTATTGCCTCGCAGCGCGTGCGTACGTCCAGGTTGAGAAAGGACTGCAGCGTCGCCGGCGTCTGGACGGCCAGCGCGTCGCGCGCGGCGATCTCGCCTCCTACGAAGTAGGGCAGACCGCAGTTGGCGAAGGATACGTCCGGGCCTCGCTCGACGATCATGATTTCCGCGCTTTCGCACAGGCGGCGTGCACGGGCGGCAAAGGAGGCGCCGGCGGCAACGCCGCCAACGACCAGCAGTTTTGTTGATGTCATGGTGATCCTTTGGTGAACGGGATTGTTATGTGTTCGAGATGAAATCGGGATTCTTCAGTGGAGCGCCGATCTGGCCCACTTGAGCAGGCTGGCGAGATCGGTTCCTCCTGTGCGTTGCAGCACCACCTTGCCGTGATGGAACACCATCAGCGTCGGAATGCTGCGGATGCCGAAGCGCGCGGCGATCTGGCCTTCCGCCTCGGTATTGAGCTTGGCGACGCGCATCGTAGTTTTCAGTTCCTTTGCGGCGGAATGGATGATCGGCGTCATCATCCGGCAGGGGCTGCACCACGGTGCCCAGAAGTCCACGAGTACCGGCCAGTCGGAATTGCCGATGTGCCGGTCGAAGGTTTCGCTCGTCAGCTCCAGCGGTTCGCCATCGAGAAGCGGCTTTCCGCAACCGCCGCAGACCGGACCATCCTCGAAGCGGTCGACGGCGACGCGGTTGGTGGCATGGCAATGAGGGCAAACAACTTGTTGGGTCTCGGACATTTTTGCTACTCCAGTAAATTAGCGTGTTCTAATATACATTGATATTTACGGAGGTGGCAAGGATTTTTGCAGGCATATGCCAAATTTGTCGGAAGGCAAGCTTTTTTCGAATGCGTGGTGTTCAGGTTGGGGGTCGAGTGTTCTTTCGCTCCTCGTCCATCGTCGTCGGTCCGGGGCGATTTTCCCCGCCGAAGGCCAGGCACGCACTCGCGGTGAGGAAGCCCGTCAGAATGAGGAAGGAGCAGTTGGCGAGTGACAGGCCGAGGATCTCCAGATCTTTGCTGCCACAGAAACCGTTTGCCATAAAGAAGGTCGGCGACAACTCGCCGAGCCAGTCGATCAACCGTTCGGTGAGGCTCGGCTCGATCGTGCCCCAGGTGACCCCCGATTTCGGGAACCACTGCAACCAGCTCTGCTGTGCGGCAATGCAAATCCCCCAGAGACTGCAGGCACCGCTCACAAGGGCTAGGATACGCGGGAGAGCGTGGTTCCAGAGCAGGACGGCGGCGAGAAACGAAGCGCCGCCGAGGAAATACACGAGCCGCTGGAAGATGTACAGGTGGCAGGCTTCCAGCTGCAAACCCACGGCGAGCACGACGGCCAGCAGGCCCAGTCCGGACGCCGTGACGGCGAGAAAGAACGCAGCGGCCGGGTCGTGCTTCAGCGCCGGTCGACATGGGTTAGTCCGGCTGCCCATGGTGCTTCCCCCCGGGGCGGACGGTGCGCATTGGCTGAGGTGATGAATCGTGCCTCGGCGCGTGCGAGTACACGGCCATGGTTCATCAACTCGGCGTCGAGCAGATAGACATGGCGCCGCTGGTCGGACAAGGTGGCGCGCAGGTCGAGCTGGCCCGCGCACGGCGTCGGTTCGATAAACCTGACCTTGAGCGAGGCGGTCATGGCTTCGACTTCGTGGTGGAAAAGACAGTGGGTCATCGCTGCATCGAGCAGGGTGCTGACCACGCCGCCATGCAGAATCCCTGCATATCCCTGCCATTCGGGGCGCGGCCGCACCGAAGCGACGACCGAGTTTGCACCGTCGGGCCAGAAGCGCAGCCCGAGCAGTCCGCCGGGGCTGCAGGCCATGCACTCGGCGTGGCTGGCAGGTGGCTGGACATGAATCGTGTTGGCCGGTTCGAGAAAATTCCTGAGTTGAATGACATTGGTGCTCAATGGTCTGCCCGTAAAAAGAAAAAAAACGGGGCAACGAGGAGATGCCCCGGAAAAAAGTGAGTTCGGCTATTTGTCGGATGAGTTCTTCAGTGCGTCGATCTGTCGCTGCAGATCATCGATGGCGGGGATGTGTCCTCCGCGGCGTGTGCTGCTCGTCATATCCGATGGGTCGGTGAGCCCGAGGCAGAAGCGGCGGAAAAAGCCCGGGGTGCGCTGGCCTACCGAAGCCTGCCCGTTGCCGGCCCCGAATCCAAATCCGAATCCCTGGCCGTTGCCCCGGCAATTCGCGCCGCGGCCACGGCCGCCGCCAACTCCTCGCTCCTGGCCCAGTCCTTGGCCGGCTCCTAGGCCGACCCCATTCCCCATTCCCGTTCCCATTCCGGACCCGCGGCCGTTGCGTCCGGGCATTCCATTGTTAAACCGCGGCATGATCAATCTCCTCTTCAAGTCGTTGCAGCATGAAGCCGCCGTTGCGGCGCATCCTTCGCTGCCTGCCTTGGCCGCGGTGCTGCCAGCCGGGCATGGCGAAGCGTGCGAGTCCTCGCGGACCTTCCTGCCAATAGGTTTGCGCAACCACCGGAATTTCACCCGCGAGAAAACCGTGGACCTCGATTCCGAGGCGGTTCAGCCGGTTCTGCCAGTAGCGCGAGATCGCGCCACAGAGTACGGTGTCAACGCCAGCATCAATAAGCACTCGGGTGGTGTCACCATCCGTTGAATCGATCGTGCCGGTTTGTGTCGGCAAGCTTCCGGCGTCCTGAGCTTCAAAAAGCACGAAGATCGCGGCGACGTCGAACAGCGGCGCGATGCGGTTGCGGCAGACAGGGACGGCGATTTTCATTACGGTAGTGGTGGCTGCGACGAGCGTTACTCAGCAACCTGCGTGCCACCGCGGAAGTCAAGAAGGTGCGCGAGTAAAATCAGTGGGTTGCGATGATTCTCGGGAAACCCATCTCTTGGATGTCGTGCAAGGTTGCAATGCGTCACTGGCGTGCATTGCAGGATTGCATTGTTGTGAGTGCTTCCACCATGCAGCAATAAGTGTGTGTTAGCATATGCCAGAAATTTTGTTCGGGAGTACTAGCATGGCAGTGAGTCTTACCCAGCGAGCGGCTGAAGAAATCATCAAGTCTCTGGAAGAGCGAGGCGGCGGATTGGGCATCCGGGTAATCGTGCAGTCATCGGAATGCTCCGGCATGGCCTACCGGCTGCTCTTCGTCGATGCACCGGAAACCGGCGACGAAGTATTCGAAAGCCATGGCGCAAGACTGTACGTCGATCCGAAGTCACTGGCCTGGATCGAGGGTACGGTAGTCGACTTCATCGAGGCGGGCGACGATAGCGGGTTCGCCTTCAGCAATCCCAACGTCAGCAGCCAGTGTGGTTGCGGAGGAAGTTTCTACGTCTGACCATTACAATGCCCGCGGATAAATGACCGAAGGGGAGGCAAGATGATCGTTGAACTGGCTCTGAAATCCGAACGCAAGATGGCGCGCGAGTTGATCGAGGCGAGCGGCCTGGCGTTCGAGGACAATGTCGACGTGATGTACGGCATGTACGAGAACGAGCAACTCGTGGCGACCGGCTCGCGGGCTGGAAACATCCTGAAGATGCTGGCGCTGGCCCCCGACCATCAGGGGGGCTCGGTGCTTGGCGAACTGGTCACCGAACTGGTGATGAGCGGCCAGCGCGCGGGGCATGAGTCCTTGTTTGTCTATACCAAGCCGGAATTCATCTTCTCCTTCCAGTCGCTCAATTTCACGCTGCTGGCCAGCCAGGAGAAAGTCGCCCTGCTCGAGTACGGCAAGGGGCTGAGCAAGTGGCTGGAATCGAAGAAGGATCTGGTCCGCCCGGGGCTGAACGGCGCCGTGGTGGTCAATTGCAACCCCTTCACCAACGGCCATCTGTACCTGATCGAGAGCGCCGCGCGGCGCGTCGACAATCTCTATATCTTCGTCGTCAAGGAAGACCGCTCGGTCTTTCCGTTCGACGTGCGCTACCGTCTCGTCGAGGAGGGCGTGCGTCACATCCCGAACGTCATCCAGCTCGATACCTCGCGCTACATTGTCAGCGGCGCGACCTTCCCGACCTACTTCCTGAAGAAGGACGATCCGGTCGCGCGCATCCAGATGGAGCTCGACGTCACCCTGTTCGCTTCGAAGATCGCCCCGTTCTTCGGCATCACCCGCCGCTTCGTCGGCACCGAACCGAACTGTCCGCTGACCGGCGGCTACAACCTGGCGATGCAGCGCATCCTGCCGGCGCACGGCATCGAACTGGAAATCATCGAGCGCAAGCAGGCGGAAACCGGAGTGATCAGCGCCTCCAAGGTGCGCGAACTGGTCGGCAAGGGCGATTTCGCCGGTCTCGCCGACTACGTCCCGCCGACGACACGGGCTTTCCTCGAAAGCGACGAAGCACAGGCGATCCGCGAGCGGCTGCAGAACGATTTCAGGAACAAGGCGCTGAGCGGTTGCTGATCGCAAGGCAATCGCCTGTGTGCAATACGCATCAGCACCTCCGCTCCCTCTCCTCGCGAAGCCCCCGTCATCCCGGCGTAGGCCGGGATCCAGTTCATGCTCCGAAAGCGTGGATTCCGGCCTGCGCCGGAATGACTCGGGGTTATGTGCATGCTATAGCCCTTGAAGGGGGGTAGAGGTTGTTCAAGCGATCCGCGAGGTCGGTCGCTACTCTTCCAGAAGGCGCCAGGCCTTCAGCTTGCGATAGAGCGTGCTCGGGTGCATGCCAAGTTCGGCGGCGGTCTTGTGCCGGCTGAAACCGTTGCGCCGCAGGACTTCCAGAATCGTCCGCGCTTCGGCCTGCTGGCGCGCTTGTGCTGCCAGCGGACGGGAGACGTCGGTGCCGGATGGCAGTTGCCTGTCCTCACAATCCGAGTATTCCGCGGGAAGGTGCTTGAGATCGATCAGTTCTCTGCGGCAAAGCACGGCGGCGCGTTCGATCACGTTCTCGAGTTGCCGGATGTTGCCGGGCCAGGGTTGTCGCTGCAGGGCGTCCAAGGCCTCTGGCGTGAAGCCGGCGATGCTGCGTTCCATCCGCAGGTTGATCCGCGCCAGCAGGTCGTTGGCCAGCGTCGGGATATCTTCGCGGCGCTCGCGTAGCGGCGGAATGTCTAGGCGCATCACGACCAGCCGGTAGTAGAGGTCTTCGCGGAAGCGCCCCTCGCGCACCAGGGCGAGCAGGTCGCGGTGGCTGGCGGCGATGATGCGCGCGCGCAGCGGCTCCGGCTGGGTGCCGCCGAGCGGCTCGAATTCGCGCTCCTGCAAGACCCGCAGCAGGCGAACCTGCATGGCCGGGCTGATTTCGCCGATTTCGTCGAGGAACAGCGTGCCATCGCGGGCGAGGGCGAGTCGCCCGGGCTTGTCGCGCTCGGCGCCGGTGAAGGCGCCTTTCCGGTAGCCGAACAGTTCGGACTCAAGCAAGGTTTCCGGCAGTGCGCCGCAATTGATCGCCACGAACGGTCGCTTGATGCGGGGGCCGTGGTCGTGCAGGGCGCGGGCGATGACTTCCTTGCCGGTGCCGGTTTCCCCGGCAATGAGGACCGATGTCGGACTGTCTGCCAGTACCGGGACGAGATCGAGCACCTGCTGCATGGCCGGGTTGTTGCTGGTCAGGCGGGTGTATTTGCGTTGGAGGGCGGTGCGCAGGGCTTCGACCTCGCTGAGGTCGCGAAAGGTCTCGACGCCGCCGAGCACCTCACCGTTTTCTCCCGTCAGGACCGCGGCGGAGACGCTGAGCGGGATGCGCTCGCCGTCGATGTCGACGACGTGGCAACGCCGGTCAATGATCGGCTTGTTGTCGGCCAGCGCCTGCCGGATCGGGCAGTGGCGTTCGCACAGCGTCGAATGCAGGACGTCGGAACACAATTGCCCGAGGGCTTCGTGACGCGGGACGCCGGTGATTTCCTCGGCCGAGCGGTTGAAGGAGGTGATTCGCCAGTCGGTGTCGACGGTGAACACGCCTTCCGAGAGGCTGTCGAGGATCGCCTGGCTCAGCCCGGTGCCGGGAAGGTCAGGCATCGTGGCGGATCAGGATTCCCTCCGCTTCCACCAGCCCGCCCTTGGGCAGCGCGACGACCTGGACGGCGGCGCGGGCCGGGTACGGTTCGCTGAAGTACTCGCTCATGATCTGGTTGAAACGGAAGAAGTCGCCCATGTCGGTCAGGAAAACACCGAGCCGGACGATCTCCTGCAGTTCGCCGCCAGCCTCCTCGCAGACGGCGCGCAAATTGCGGAAGACCTGATGCGCCTGTGCGTCGAAGCCGTTGGCCAGGTTGCCGCTGGCCGGGTCGATGCCCAGTTGTCCGGAGATGAAGACCATCCGGTCGACCGCGACGGCCTGGGAGTAGGTGCCGACGGCCTGCGGAGCGTGGGATGTGTGGATGACTTTGCGTTCCATGGTGCCTCCGTAAGGTGAGTGACACGGGCTGTGTCGCTAAAAAAGTCGGTCAGGGGATGCCGGGCGCCAGCCGGCGGACATAGAAGATTTCGCCGGCGTGCGCCACGGCCTTTAACTCGCCCGCAGCGATGAGCGCGTCGACCTCGGTCATCGACGCTCCCGATTTCTCGACGAGGGCGCGCAACGCCGATTCACGCAGGGGATGCACGGCGGTGATGGCCAGGATGTCCTTGCGCAGATCACCGCTGAAGGCAAAGGCGTCGCCTTCGCTCTCGGTCAGCAGTTCGGTGGCGACTCCGGCCGCGCTGAAGATCTCCCAGGCGCGGGCGATCGCCTGCTCGTCGGGCAGACGGATGTCCTTGACCGCCGGTGGGCGGAGCGGGACCGATACGTACGAACGGCTGATGCCAGTGTCGCGCAGGAAGCTGGCGGTTGCTGCCAGTGCCTCCTCCGTGTCGTTGATGCCCGCGACCAGCATCGTTTCGCTGACCAGCATGCCGCGGTAGCTTCGGGAGAAGACCCGGATCCCTTCGAGAATGTCGGCAAGGACGAGGCCCGGGTGCGGCCGGTTGATGCGGCGCCAGAGCGATTCATCGACGCTGTCGGCCTTGACGCTGACCCAGTCGGTGCGCAGCAGTACGTCGCGGACCTCCGGACGCCAGATCAGCGAGGCGTTGCTGATGACGGCGATCGGCAAGCCGAGCGGACGCAGGGCGTCGATCGCCGCGCCGAGCCTGATGTCCAGCGTCGGCTCGCCGTCGGGGACGAAGGAGAGGTAATCGACCGGTTCGCCAAGGGCGCGAACGGCGCCCATACGCTCCCGGACATCGTGAAGGATGTTCTCTGGTGAATAGAATGCCCGCGGTGCGATTTCCGTGACGGGAGTCGGCCCGACCTGGCAATACACGCACGAGTAGCTGCAATGCTTCGCCGGGATGTTGTTGATGCCCAGGCTGCGCCCGAGGCGGCGGGAGGGGACGGGCCCGAAAGCGATTTCCATGGCGTGTCAGCGCCCGGCGACCAGCGTCCCGACCGGCGCGCCGACGCGTGCGGCGATCACCGGGCATTTGACGATAAACAGGAAAAAGATCGGCCGCGACGATTCAGAAAGCGTCTCGTAGTTGCCTTGTCCCTTGGCGATGATCAGGTCGGCCTGGGCGAAGGCGTTGCGCAACTGGTCGGAACAGTCGTCGAGCAGGGTGCCGGGCGCGTCCGAACCATTCGGGAAGACCGGTGCCAGTTCGGGCAGGCCGGCGGTAATCGCGTCGTCCAGCGTCGCGTCGTTCAGCACCGGCGCGCCACGGACGAAGACGGTGACCTTGCCGCGCGGCAGTGCCTCGATCAGCACCCGGTCGAAGATGATTTCGCCAGCGTTGTCGGCCAGGTAGAGAATCCGGGTGGCGCGTTCGGTCGGCGGCGTCAAAAAGCGCGGATACATCGCCGTGCAGCGGCCGGGTCCAGATCGTCTCCATGTAGCGCGGCAACGCGTCCATCTCCATCTGCGTTTTTGCGCCGGCGTCGAGCAGGTTGCCGGCAATTGCCACCCGCACTGCGGCTACCCGCCGGTCCTGCTGACGCGCCATCGATTCCCGCAGTTGGGGCAGCAGCTGGAGGGCCATCCGGTTCATCCGCTGCTTGATTTCCCTGTACGGGTCGTCGCAGCCGAGTTCCTGCCGGATCAGGCGATGGATGCGTTGCCCCATCACCGGTGGCGAACCGTTCCAGTCCGCTTCGCTGATTGCGCGCAGGAGCGTCCGCAGGATTCTCTCCCGGCGGTCCGGCTCCGAAACCGTCTGCGTGACGGCTTCGGCAGCCTGCCGGGCGAAACAGGGGATGCAATCCAGCGCGGTTTTCATCGGATCGCCTCGGTGTGGGTGGCGTGGGCGCCCTGCTCAGTGGTCGCAGGCGTTGCTGCCGACCTGCAGCGAACCGTCAAGACAGGCAGCGACAAGACGCTCCGGAGTATCGACCGGCGCGCCGACGATCACCTCGATGCCCTGCTCAATGAACAACTGCTGGGCGCGCTGGCCCATGCCGCCGGCGATGATCCGGCTGACGCCGCGCTCGGCGAGCCAGGGGGGCAGCAGGCCGGGCTGGTGCGGTGGGGCGTCGACGTCCTGACGGCTGCTCAGAGCATTGGTCGAGGGATCGACGTCGAGCAGGGCGAAGCTGGCGCAGTGGCCGAAATGAACGGCGAGTTTGCCTTCGGCGAGGGGAATGGCGAAACGCATGGTCAGGCTCCTTGAGCAAAAACGTGGTGGTTCATTGCAGGGCAAGTTCTTTCCAGATGGCACGGATGTCATCGGCCGACGGGCAGTCGGTATCGACGACAGCCCTTTCCTGAATCTGGGCGCGGGTAACCGACGGGTCGTAGCGGACCCGGCCGACAACGCGGGCGCCGGACTTGTGCGCCAGGGCCTCGATGTGCTCAGTTATCTCCGGGTTGATGTCCCACTTGTTGACGCAGACCGCTGCCGGGATGCCGAAATGGCGGGTCAGCGCCAGCACGCGTTCGAGGTCGTGCGCGCCGGACAGGGTCGGCTCGGTGACCAGCAGCACGTCGGTCGCGCCGGTGATCGAGGCAATGACCGGGCAGCCGATGCCGGGCGGGCCGTCGACGAGGATCAGCGGGTGTGCTGCTTCCTCCGCGATGCGCCGCGCCTGCTGGCGCACCGTGGTGACGAGCTTGCCGGAGTTTTCGGCGGCGACGCCGAGGCGGGCGTGCACCATCGGGCCGCAGGCGGTGTCGGAGATCATCCATTCGCCGCAGCGGCGTTCGGGGAACTCGATGACGTCCATCGGGCAGGTTTCGAGGCAGACGCCGCAGCCTTCGCAGGCCGTCGGGTCGATCCAGAAGGTGTCGTGGCCGGCCTCCGGGGCGGGTTCCATGATCGCGCCGAAGCGGCACTCGGGGAGGCAGACGCCGCAGTTGCAGCAGACTTCCTCCATGACCACCGCCTGGTGTCCGCTCATGAATATATGCCGTTCGCGGATGGTGGGGGGGATGACAAGGTGCAGGTCGGCGGCGTCGACGTCGCAGTCGGCGATCACCGGGCGCTCGGCGAGCCGGGCGAACGAGGCCGTGATGCTGGTCTTGCCGGTGCCGCCCTTGCCGCTGAGGATGACGAGTTCTTTCATGCGGCGACCTCCAGTGCGGCGTGGTGCGCTATGTTGTGCCACAACTGCGCGAAGTGGGCGAGGTAGTCCGGCAACGCATCGACGATCAGTTCGCCGCGCGAGTAGGCTTCTGCGACGCGGCGGTCGTCGGGGATTTCGAGCAGGATCGGGATGTCCTCGGCGGCGCAGTAGCGTTGCACGCGGTCGTCGCCGACGCCGACGCGGTTGATGACGACGCCGAAACGCAGGTCGAGCGCGCGCACGGTATCGACTGCCAGCGTCAGGTCATGCAGGCCGAACGGCGTGGGTTCGGTCACCAGAACGACGAAATCCGAGCCGCGCAGCGTGGCGACGGCCTGGCAGGCGGTGCCGGGCGGCGCGTCGAGTATTGTCGTGATGCCGTCTTCAAGGCGTTCCTTCAGGGCATGCACCAGCGTGGAAGCCAGCGAGACGCCGATATCGAGGCAGCCGCTCTTGAGGGTGATGCTCCCGGCGCGGGCGGTCTTGACCACGCCGATCCGGTAGTCCTTCTCGCGGATCGCGTCCTGCGGGCAGACCAGCATGCAGCCGCCGCAGCCGTGGCACAGCTCGGGGAAGAGCAGCGGCGTCTTGCCGACCGAGGCCAGCGCGTTGAACTGGCAGAAGTCGACGCACTTGTCGCAGGCGTCGCACTTGTCGGGGTTGAAGTCGGGAACGGCGATGTTGATCGTCTCCTCGCCGAGTGGCGTGCCGGTCAGGAACAGGTGGGCATTCGGTTCCTCGACGTCGCAGTCGAGCAGTTGCACCGGCGTGTCGCGCGTTCTTTCCAGCGTGCGCGCCAGATTGACGGCCAGACTGGTCTTGCCCGTGCCGCCCTTGCCGGAAGCGATGGTAACGATCATTCCGACCTCCCTCCCCGAAATCCTCGCTTCCCCCGGTGCCGGGCCGTCGTCTCATCGACCTCGTCCTGCCAGCCGTTGCGGCTCGGCGTGATGCCGTCGAATTTCGTGGTGAACGGCTTGATGTCGAGCAGCGGCGTGCCGTCGAGGATGTCGGCACCGGCGAAGTGCAGCACGTTGCCTTCACGGCGCAGCAGTTCGACGACGCTCAGGCCGATGGCGTTGGGACGGCAGGGCGCGCGCGTCGAAAATACGCCGCGTTCCGTGTCCTGCAGGAAGGGCTTGACCCGCAGTTTCGGCGCCTCGGCGCGATCGAAGTGGTAGATCAGATAGAGGTGCGAGAAACCGTCGATGTCGTGCAGGCCGTCGGCGAATTCCGGCAGCAGTTCGACGCGCCCGTGGCACTCCCTCGCGTAAACCGGCTGGATCGGTGTCTCCTGCGGCGCGATGTGCTCGCTGCGGATCACGCCGATCGGCCGGAAAACGATGCTGTCGTTGTTCATGCCCAATGGCTCTCGACATTGGCTGCGGCCGCTTCGGTCAACTGCCCGGCGCGGTAGCGGGCGAGCGCTTCGGCGACGGTCGGCGCATCGGTGTTGTACACCTTGACCCCGGCGGCGGCGAGGACGCGGAACGCCTTCGGGCCGCAATGCCCGGTGACGAGCGCACCGGCGCCGGCCTTGACGATCGTTTGGGCGGCCTGGATGCCGGCCCCCTGCGCGGCGTTGAGGTTCTGCTGGTTGCTGATGACCTGGCTGGTCCCGCTCTCCAGGTCGAAAAGCAGGAAATTGCGCGCCCGCCCGAAGCTGGGGTCGAGCAGCGCGTCGAGGTTGTCGCCGGTGGTGGTGAAGACGAGTTTCATCGCGATATCGCTCCTGTGAGTGCGTTGCTTTCGCTAAATACTGGCATACGCCAACAATAATTTCAAGCAAATGCCAGAATCTTTTTGCTGTTTTGTTTTGGCAATTTACTGGCATATGCCATAACATTCGTTTTTCGGATGATCGCAAGACGAGGATGAGATGCCAATAATCACACTGCCCGACGGGGCTCAACGCAGTTTTCCGGTGCCGCTGAGTGCCTTTTCCATTGCCCGGGACATCAGCGCCGGCCTGGCGCGCAACGCGCTGGCGGCGCGTATTGATGACCGCCTGAGCGACCTGTCCACAGTGATTGATTCCGACGCACGCGTCGCGTTGATTACCGAGCGCGACCCGGAAGGACTCGACCTGCTACGTCACTCCTGCGCGCACCTGATGGCGATGGCCGTCAAGCAGCTCTATCCGGAGGCGCAGGTCACCATCGGGCCGACGATCGAGGATGGCTTCTACTACGACTTCGCCTATTCGCGCCCGTTCACGCCGGAGGATCTGGCGCAGATCGAGGAGCGGATGCGCGAACTGGCGCGCGCCGACATTCCGCTGGAACGCAGCGAAGTGCCGCGCGAAGAGGCGGTCCGACTGTTCGAATCGCTGGGCGAGAACTACAAGTGCGAAATCATCCGCGCCCTGCCGGCCGCCGCCGTCGTCTCGCTATACCGCCAGGGCGATTTCGTCGATCTTTGCCGCGGCCCGCACGTGCCGTCGACCGGCAAGCTCAAGGCCTTCAAGCTGATGAAGGTGGCCGGTGCCTACTGGCGCGGCGACTCGAAGAACGCGATGCTGCAGCGCATCTACGGCACCTGCTGGACGGACGAGAAGAGCCTGAAGGCCTACCTCACCCGGCTGGAGGAGGCGGCGAAGCGCGACCACCGCAAGCTCGGCACGCAGCTCGACCTCTTTCACTTCGACGAATGCGCGCCCGGTTCGGTGTTCTGGCACAGCAAGGGCTGGACGCTGTTCCAGCAACTCATCGCCTACATGCGCCAGCGCCAGTTCGACGCCGGCTACGAGGAAGTGAATACGCCGGACGTGATGGACCGCTCGCTGTGGGAGCTTTCCGGCCACTGGGCCAACTACCGCGACCACATGTTCACCACCGAGACCGAGGACGGCCGCACCTTCGCCTTGAAGCCGATGAACTGCCCGGGCGGCGTCGCCATCTTCGCCAACGGGCTGAAGAGCTACCGCGACCTGCCGATCCGCATGGCCGAGTTCGGCAAGGTGCACCGCTACGAGCCGTCGGGCGCGCTGCACGGCCTGTTGCGCGTGCGCCACTTCACGCAGGACGACGCGCACATCTTCTGCACCACCGCGCAGATGCAGTCCGAGTGCGAGACGGTCGTTCGGCTGATCCTCGACATCTACCGCGATTTCGGCTTCAACGATGTGTCGATCAAGCTGTCGACGCGCCCGGCCAACCGCATCGGCAGCGACGAAACCTGGGATCTGCTCGAGCACGCCTTGTCCTCGTCGCTCGACGCGATGGGGCTGGCCTACACCACCAATCCCGGCGAGGGCGCCTTCTACGGGCCGAAGCTCGAATTCGTCCTGCGCGACGCGATTGGCCGTGACTGGCAGTGCGGCACGCTGCAGGTCGACCTGAACCTGCCCGAGCGCTTCGACATCGCCTACATCGACGAATCCGGCCAGCGCGTGCGCCCGGTGATGCTGCATCGCGCGCTCTTCGGCTCGCTCGAACGCTTCACCGGCATCCTGATCGAACACTACGCCGGTACCTTCCCGGCGTGGCTGGCGCCGGTGCAGGCCGTCGTCTTCGGCGTCACCGACGCGCAGGCCGACTACGTGCGCGCCACCGTAGACGCTTTGAAGCGCGCCGGCGTGCGGGCGGTCGCCGACCTGCGCAACGAGAAGGTCGGCTACAAGGTGCGCGAACACACGCTGCAACGCGTACCGTACCTGCTCGTCGCCGGTGAACGTGAGCGCAGCGAGGGTACGGTGTCGGTGCGCGACGTGAGCGGGAAGGATCTCGGGGCGATGACGCCGGAGCAGGTCGCCGCCCTGATGCAGCGCCGGCCCGCATCGGCATGATCGGGCGGCCGCCCAAGTGTCGCCGTGTCTGCTGCCGTCCGGTGGTCGGCCTGTTCAAGCCGCATTGCGTGTCGTCCGACTCGCTCGACGAGGTGGTGCTCGCGCCGGACGAGATCGAGGCGCTACGCCTTGCTGATCTCGAAGGCCTGTATCAGGCCGACGCGGCTCGGCTGATGGGGATTTCTCGCCAGACCTTCGGCAAGATCGTCGCGCTGGCGCGCAAGAAGGTGGCCACGGCACTGATCGACGGCAAGGCGCTGCGCCTCGCTGACATGTTGCCTGCGCTCGACGAGACCGCGATCGTGGCCGCGCCGGCGGCTATGCTGGAGTAAAGAAAGGCTCCCCGGAGGTGTCATGCGCAAGTGGTTGTGTGTCCTTATCCTCTCCTGGCTTCCGCTTCTGGCCGGGGCAGCGGAGCCGGTGTGGGCCGAGCCTGGCACGGACGGCGCGCAGGTCCATCTTTACCTGTTCTGGTCGAAAGGCTGCCCGCATTGCCTCGAAGCGCGTCCGCGCCTGCTCGATCTCGCGGCGCGGAACACCTGGATCAGGCTGCATGACCATGAGCTGAACGCGCATCGGGAAAACGTCGACCGCTTCGTCGAGCTTGCGCAACGGGTGGGCGGCGAGGCGCGTGCCGTGCCGACGCTGATCTATTGCGGGCGGATGGAGGTCGGGCTGGACAGCAGCGATACGGGCATGGCGAATCTGCTCGGCAGGCTGGAAGCGTGCCGGGCGCAACACGGAACGGCAACGGATTCCGGCACCGCCCCCCTTCGCCTGCCGCTGCTCGGCGAGGTCGATTCGGCCAGTCTGTCCTTGCCGTTGCTGACGGTGCTGATCGCCGGCATGGAAGCCTTCAATCCGTGTGCTTTTTTCGTGTTGCTTTTCCTGCTCTCGCTGCTCGTGCATCAGTCGGACCGCCGCCGGATGGTGCTGATCGGCGGCGTCTTCGTGGCCTTTTCCGGGCTGATGTACTTCGCTTTCATGGCCGCCTGGCTCAACCTGTTCCTCGTGCTCGGCACCCTGCCCTGGGTGACCGGTGCGGCCGGGCTGCTGGCGCTGCTGATGGGCGCGGTCAACGTCAAGGACTTCGTGCGCTTCCGGCAGGGGATCTCGTTCTCTATCTCCGACAGCGGCAAGGCGACGATCTTCCAGCGGGCACGCCGTCTGCTGAGCGCCGAAAACCTGCCGGCGATGCTTGCCGCGACGGTCGTCCTCGCTGTTTCCGCAAACTTCTACGAACTGCTATGCACGGCCGGCTTTCCGATGGTGTTCACCCGCCTGCTGACGTTGCAGGGCGGCGGCACGGCGCAGCACTACCCCTATCTCGCGCTGTACAACGTGATTTACGTGCTGCCCTTGCTGGCGATCGTGATCGCCTTCGTGCGCACCATGGGCGCGCGCAAGCTCAGCGAACGCGAAGGGCGCTTGCTCAAGTTTCTGTCCGGCCTGATGATGTTCGGCCTCGGCGCGTTGCTGCTGCTGGCGCCGGAGAAACTGGGAAATATCGGAATGGCGCTCGGGATTCCGTTGGTGGCCCTCGGGATAACCTGGATTGCAGCGCGGATCACGCGGGCCTGATCGTCGCCGCGGGGGGCGGCATGGATATGCGAGGAGCGGGGAGAAAATGAACGCGGCTGATTACGATGCCTGGTACGACACCCCGCGCGGACGGTGGGTCGGTGACGCCGAATGCCGGATATTGCTGCGGGCGGTGGAACCGCGCCAGGGCGAGTCGTTGCTCGATGTCGGCTGCGGCACTGGATGGTTCACGCGGCGGATGGCCCGGTTGCCCGGCGTGCAGGTGACCGGTCTGGACAT
Source organism: Gammaproteobacteria bacterium (assembly GCA_029289235.1). Taxonomy (GTDB): domain Bacteria; phylum Pseudomonadota; class Gammaproteobacteria; order Burkholderiales; family Rhodocyclaceae; genus Propionivibrio. Next base: position 7,034 of record JARFTZ010000055.1, on the reverse strand, counting down.
CAACGCCGACTGGCTGGCCTACGCGCGCGAGTGCGACGCCGCCTCCAACTACATCGAGGGCGACGCGCTGGCGCTGCCGTTTGCCGACAGCTGTTTCGATGGCGTCGTGTCGATCGCGGCGCTGTGTTTCACCGCCGACTGGCGCCGTGCGGTCGGCGAGGTCGTTCGCGTCAGCCGTGGCCGTTTCGCCATCGGCATGCTCAACCGGCGCAGTCTCCTGTGGCGTGAAAAGGGCCGGAATGGCGGCAGCGGTGCCTATCGTGGCGCTTGCTGGGTAACGCCGGAAGAACTGCGCGACAGCGTCGCGGGCTTGCCGGTGACGGATGTTCGCGTGAGCAGCGCGGTGTTTTTGCCGTCGGGGTCACTGCTGGCCCGCGCCGTCGAATGTCTCCTTCCGGCGCATCTGGCGATTGGCGGACTCGTGGTTCTGTCGGGGCGCAAGCGCTGAAACGGATCAGTTTCCGATCCTGATCGTCCGCCCCGCACCGCCGGTCTTGACCACGGCCTCACCGAATTCCAACCGCAGCCGTTCGATGACCTGCGCCCCGGTACAGTGGCACGGCAGCAGGAAATCCGGTGCGCATTCGTGCAGGAATTCGAGGGTGGCTTGCAGTCGTTCCGGTCCGGCATTGAGCAGGTGCAGGCCGCCGATGATGCCGTGGATGCGGGTAAGGCCGCTGACCCGCTGTGCGTGGCGCACCGTGTTGACGATGCCGGAATGGCAGCAGCCGGTGAGGATGACCAGACCCCCGGTGGTCTCGAACCACAGCGACAAGTCGTCCTCTATCAAGTCCGGCCGTGTTTTCTCAGCGTCCAGGAAAAACGGGCCGCCGGTATCCTCGAAGGCTGAATAGCGCGGAACCGGCCCGGTGATGCCAATGCCGGGGCGCAGGTAGCGCGGCGCGTCGAGCACGGTGTGCCGTTCCGGCGGCAGTTGTTCGATTGCCTGCAGCACCGCATCGGCCATGCCGATCTGCCGTGGGGCTTGCTCCGGATGGCAGCTGTAGCGGCGGATCGTCGCGCCCGGCCCGTGGATCACCGGAGCGTGCCGGTTGGCGGCCAGGAATTCCGGGAGGGCGCCGGTGTGGTCGTAGTGGCCGTGGCTCAGGATAAGCGCGCTGGCGCGGTCCAGGTCGAACCCGAGCGTGCGGGCGTTGGGGATGAGCGCCGCGCCCTGGCCGGTGTCGAAGAGGAAGCACTCTTCTCCTGTGTCGATCCAGGCGGCGAAGCCGTGTTCGACCACCAGTCCGTCCGGGGCGTCGTTGTCGACGATGAGGGTGATGCTAATGGGAGAATTCATGGCGGCTTGTCGTGGGTTGGTATCGGCTTACACGCGGAAACGGCGTACGCTTTCCTTCAGGTTGCGCGAGAGATTGACCAGCAGGTCGGAGCGGCGGCGCGATTCGCTGGAAGCGCTGTGCGTCTGGTCGATCCCCTGCGCGATCAGTTCGACGCGCTGGGCGATGTCCGTACTGGTTGCCGACTGCTCGCGCAGCGAGTTGGCGATCGTCTCGATCGCTTCGCTGACCCGGATTGACGAGTCGTTCATCCGGGCGACGGCCGTGCGGATCTCCTCCGTGCAACTGGCGCCGTCCACCGCCTGCGCCTTGGCATGCGATATGGTGGCGAACGCGGCGTCGTTGGTCTGTCGCACGCCTTCGACGATGCTGGAAATCTCCTGCGTCGATTTCGCCGTCAGTTCGGCCAGCTTGCGCACTTCGTCGGCGACGACGGCAAAACCTCTGCCTGCCTCGCCGGCACGCGCGGCCTCGATCGCGGCGTTGAGCGCAAGAAGGTTGGTCTGGTCGGCGATGTCGCGGATCGTCTGCACGATTCCGGTGATGTTCGACACCTTGCCGGACAGCTCCTCCATGGTTGCAGCGGCGTCCGCCATGCCCGACGCCAGCTGCTGGATGATGCGGCTGGCGTTCGATGCCGTGTCCTGACCGTCGTGCGCCTGTTGCTTGGAGTCCGCGGACAGTCGCCCGGCATCGTTGGCGGTTTCGGACATGAGGCCGATGCTGACGGTGAACTCCTCGACGGCGGCGGCGATCGCCGATGTCGCGGAACTCTGCTCCTCCGCGGTTTGTGCCAGCCGGGACGCGTCTGCCAGTATCGCTTCGCTTTCGTCGACGACGGCATCGGCGCTCCGGGCCGTGTCGGCGATGAGCTGGCGGATTTGCGTCTGCATCGTCTGCATCGCGGCGACGATGCTCTTGTGGTCGCCCTGAAGCACGTGCAGTGACTCGGTCAGGTCGCCTTGGGCGATCCGGCTCAGGGCAGCGGCGGCATCGGCCGGTTCTCCACCGACCTGGCGGTAGATGCCGCGGCCGATGAAGACGATGATCCCGGCGACGATCAACACGCTGGCGATCCCAAGCGCGATGGCCAGCGTGCGGGCACGCTCAAGCCCGGCGACCAGCGCGGCGCGATCTGTGGTCGCTGCCGCATCGGCGATCTTTCCGATCTCCAGCAGGTCGTCGCGAACCTTCCGCCAGGCCGGGGTTTCCTCGGCGACCAGCAATGTCTTTGATTCGTCCAGGTTACCCGCCTTGACCAGCGTGATGACCTTCTGTTGCAGCGGTTGCCATTGGTCGATGTTGCGCTTGAGACGACTGGCGATTTCCTGGGTCGTTCCGTCCGCAGCAAGCAGGGGAATGAGTGTGTCGACTTCGTGGGTGAAAATCTCCGCGGCCTTGCTGAAATTGTCGTAGGCCGTTTGTTTGCCCGGGTCCAGCAGGATGTTCCGGATGGCCTGGCCTTTCTGCAGTCCGTTGGCGTAGGCCAGGGTTGCCGCGTGGCGAGTCGCGATCCGTTCGTCGACGAACTTGACGAGAATGGCTTCGCTGCTGATCGTGAAATAGACGGAAGAAATGGCGAGGATCGACATGCCCAGCGCGGCAGCAATGCCAAGCAGCCAGAGGCGGTTCTTGAGCGAGAGATTGGCAAACACCGGGCACCTCCTACGATCGGTCGGGTTGATGAGTCGCTTGCGGGATGATACCGCCGAAAGCTGTAAATATTGTCATATGCCAGTATTTATTCTGCTGCAGGCATCGTTGGCGCAGACGGTCTTTGCGAGAGCGCCTTTGTTCCTCCGGTCAACGTTAAGATTGGCATCTCCATCGGTTTTTTCCAGGAAACGTGAATATTTTTCGCCGCCTCTACCCGGTGGTCGCCTTTTTTGGCGGCTTCATCGTCGATGCCCTGACGCTCGGAAAGCGCGTCAGGGTGCTCGATTTCTGGCAACTGGGCGCGTATCTGGCCGGGGCGGCGGTCTTCATCCTGTGGCTGGCCTGGCGGGACGCGCGTGAGAAGGAACCGCCCCTGCCCGCCGCCGACCTGAAGGGGCACGTTGCGCGCTTTCGCTGGCAGGCGCCGTACCTGCTCGTGCAGTTTTTTTTCGGCAGCATCTTCTCCGCGCTGTTCATCCTCTATTTCAAAAGTTCAGGGCATTTCGGCGCGTGGATCACCGCCGCGGCGCTTGGCGCCCTGCTGGTCGCCAACGAGTTTGCCGGCGATCGTTACGGGCGGCGTTTTACCCTGACCTGGGCGCTTTTCGCGCTGAACGCCATCCTGCTGCTCAATTTCGTCCTGCCGCATCTGGCTGGCAGCCTCGATCCCCGGTGGTTCTACGCCTCGACGCTGGCCGGGGTGATGACTGCGACGGTGGTGTATTGGCTCGCGCCCGGGCGGCCGGGGCGAATCGGACCGGCCTGGGGCGTCGCTGTCTCTCTGCTGGCGGCCTGGAACCTCGGAATGATTGCGCCGGTGCCACTGGTCAGCCGCGATATTGCGGTTGGGCACGACTTCGTGCAGACCGAAGGGCGCTTTTTGCTGACCGTCGAACAGCCGTCACGCTGGCAGTTCTGGCGCGATCAGGCGGCAACGGTCCACGTCGAGGAGGGTGGGCGTCTTTACGGAGTGACGGCGGTATTCGCGCCGCTCGGGGTGACGGCGTATCTCGAACACCGCTGGGAAGTGTTCGGCGATGACGGCTGGCGGCTGATCTACCGCAACCTTTTTCGCAGTACCGGCGGGCGTGAACGCGGCTTTCGCGGCTATTCGTGGGTACTCAATCCGGAACCGGGTGAGTGGCGCTTTTCGGTCGCGACGCAGGATGGACGTGTGATCAGCGTATTGCCGATCCGGGTCGAACGGGGCGATGCGCGCCTGTGGGCAAGGCGGGAGCGCGAGTTCTGAAACGGTTTCAAACCAGGACGATGTCGCCTGGTCCGACATCGATGCGCTGGTTGGCGCCATAGCAGATCAGGCGACTGAGTTGCCGGTCGACGGCGGCGACGAGGAAGCAGTTTTCCTGATGTTCGACAAAGCGCCGTCCGCGGCGCACGATTTGTTCGTAGGCCCGGTCTTTCAGCCGCACGATGCGGCCGACGTAGTGGTCAAGTTTGTGCATTTCTCTGACGGTCCGAGTGTTGATACGGGGCGGATTGTCACGGGGAAATGTTGCAGGGCGATGAAGGTGGATGAAGCTCAATGCTGGATCTGGGTGAACTGGCTTTGCAGGAAGCGGGTGATCGCCTTGCCCGTGCCGGAACGCCTGATCGACCGGTAGGCGGCTTCGGCCGCGTACGGGGCTGCGGCAGCGAGGGCGAGCAATACGTTGAGTTCGTCCAGTTCCATGATGATCTCCTGTGGCGAGGTTCATCGATCGGGACGGCCGGCTGTGCGTCGTGGGTTGTCGAAAAATACCGGCCGCTTGCGAACTCAGACAACTATTCCGGGCGACAGTTTCCTTGCCGACTAAATCTCGAAATGTTCGCCGCGAACGGGGCGATGCACGTTTTTCCACCCGAGTTGATCGTGGAGGGCGGTGGCGAAAACCTCGGCAGCCGTCGACTCGCCGTGGGTGATGAAGGTCATCCGCGGTGGCTTGTGGAAGCCGCGCAGCCAGTTGAGCAGCGCGCCCTGGTCGGCGTGCGCGGAAAGACCGCCGACGGTGTAGATGCGCGCCCGCACCGGAACCGTCTCGCCGAATATCTTGACGACGCGCGCGCCATCGACGAGGCGGCGCCCCAGTGTGCCCGCCGCCTGGAACCCGGCGATCAGGATGCTGCATTCGCTGCGCGGCAGGTTCTCGCGCAGGTGGTACTTGATCCGGCCGGCTTCGCACATGCCGCTGGCCGAGATGATCACCGCGCCTTCGCGCATCGCGTTGAGCTCCTTTGAGCGCTCGACGTCGGCGACAAATTCCACCCGCATCTTCTCGGGGTGCGCCTGCTGCCAGGCGATCAGTTCGCGCGTTTCGGCATCGAGCAGGTCATCGTGGGCGAGGGTGATGCGTGTTGCCTCGTTGGCCATCGGCGAGTCGACATAGACCTTCAGCGGCGAGATGCGTCCGCGCCGCACCAGATCGGCGAGGATGTAGAGAATCTCCTGTGTGCGTCCGACGGCGAAGGACGGAATGATCAGGTTGCCGTGGGTGGCGCGGGTGCGCTCGAAGGCGTCGACGATTTCGTCCTCGGTCTCCGGCATCGAGCGGTGCTGGCGGTTGCCGTAGGTCGATTCGACGAGCAGGACGTCGGCCTCGGGAATCACTTTTTCGGGGTCACGCAGCACCGGCCGGCTGTGCATCCCGAGGTCGCCGGAAAAGACCAGCCGGCGAGGCTGTCCTTCACCCTCGATGGTGACTTCCAGCCAAGCCGAGCCGAGGATGTGTCCGGCGTCGTGGAACCTGACACGGACGTTCTCCGCAGGCGAAATGGTTTCGCCGTAGCGCGCCGGCCGGAGCAGCCGGAGCACGGTCTGGGCCTCGGCGATCGTATACAAGGGGGGCTGCACGCCGCGGTCGTTCTTTCCCTGGCGGCGGCGGTGCCGCAACTGCCACTCCGTCTCCTTCTCCTGGATGTGCGCGCTGTCCGGGAGCAGTACGCCGAGGAGATCGATGCTCGCCGGCGTGGCGTAGATCGGTCCCCGGTAGCCGAGCACGGCCAGGCGCGGGAGCAGGCCGGAGTGGTCGATGTGCGCGTGGGTCAGCAGGACGAAATCGATGTTTCGCACGTCGCTGCCAAACTTCAGCGCGCCCAGGTTTTTGGCCCGGGCCTCCGGGCCGCCCTGGAACATGCCGCAATCGACCAGGAACCGGGTCCGGCCGGTTTCCACGAGAAAACAGGAGCCGGTGACTTCGCCGGCAGCGCCGAAGAAGGAGAGTCTCATGGCAGTCAGTTCACCACGTTCTGTGGTGTCCCTTTCTTGAATGCGACAACGTTGTCGACCGCGATCCCCATCAGGCGTTCCCGCGCTTCCTTCGTCGCCCAGGCGATGTGCGGGGTGACGAGGCAGTTCGGCGCCGAGAGCAGCGGATTGTCCGGCTTCGGCGGCTCGCAGGAAAGCACGTCCACGGCCGCCCCGGCGACGCGGCCGGCGGCCAGCGCGTCCGCGAGATCCTGCTCGTTGATCAGCGGTCCGCGCGAGGTGTTGATCAGCATCACCCCGGGCTTCATGCGGGCGATGGCTTCCTTGTTGATCATGCCCTGGGTTTCGGGGAACAGCGGGCAGTGCAGGCTGATCACGTCGGCCGCGGCGTACAGTTCGTCGAGCGTGACGTACTTCAGCGTGTCGCTCTCTAGCGCCTTGTTGACCATCTTGTCGTAGACCACGACCTTCATTCCGAACGCCTGGGCGATGCGCGCGAAGGCCTGGCCGATGCGTCCGCAGCCGACCAGCCCGAGCGTCTTGCCGTCGAGTTCGGTCAGCGGGTTGAGCCAGTAGCAGAAGTCGACGCACTTGCCCCAGTTGCCGGCGCGCACGTCGTCGGCATGGCGGCCGACGCGGTGGCACAGTTCAAGCAGCAGCGCCGCGGCAAACTGGGCGACCGACTGGGTGCCGTAGGTCGGGATGTTGCAGACGTCGATGCCCTTTTCGCGTGCAGCGGCGATGTCGACGACGTTGTAGCCGGTGGCCAGCAGACCGATGAAGCGCACGCTCGGACAGGCGGCGATGATCTCGCGGGAAAGGACCGTCTTGTTGGTGAAGATGATCTCGGCGTCGCCGATGCGCTCGATGACGAGTTC
>JARFTZ010000054.1 GCA_029289235.1 Gammaproteobacteria bacterium | reverse complement strand
AAAGGAGTTGTTGAGACTGGCCGCCTGAAGTGGCCGCGCGCTGTCGGCGCCGCTCCGGGCTACGCCCTCCGCGTCACCGACAGCGCAGAAGGATCAACCGAATACCCATCCACCTTTTTGCACAACTTGACGCACACAACTTCTTCGTCTTGGTGCAGTGAGCAATCACCTCCAGAAGACTACCAGTGCCGTGCCGGAAAAAAGAGGCCCGGGACAGACGGCCCGGGCCTTTACTTGACGACAAAAACAAGGAGGTCACAAGGTCGACAAGTCAGGGAAGGGACGTACCGGGTCCTTGCCGTCCCAGCCTTCGCTCGCTTCGCGAATCAGCTTGAACAGCTTGCCCTTCGGGCCTGCCACCTCGGACAGTTCGATGACGGTTCCGGGGTGGTATTCGGTATCGAAATAGATGAAGCGCCCGCGCTCGCCGACCTCGCCCTGCATGATCGGCTTCCAGCCCAGGCCGACCAGGTTGTTCAGATCGCGATCGTAGTCCTCGGTCCAGTAGGCCACGTGTTGCAGGCCGCTCTTGCTGGTCTGCTGGAAGTCCCGGTACATCGACGGGACGTCGTTGCGTGTCTGGATCAGTTCGACCTGGATATAGCCCGCGTTGGCCAGCGCCACGGAGTTGTGCGGCTGGTAACTCTCGCCCTTGTAGCGGTAGTTCTTGATCGGCACCTGCGGGTTGTAGTACCACGGACCGACGCCCAGCGTGCGCGACCAGTAGTCCATGGCCGCTTCGATATCGGGCACGACGTAGCCCAGTTGACGGATTGCTCCTAAATGTCTGCTCATGGAATCACTTCATTATCAGGTTGGGTAGCCAGGTCGAGACGGCGGGAACGAAGGTCACCACGCCCAGCGCCAGAACCAGGGGAACAAGGAACGGAATGGCGCCGGCCACGACGCGCTGCAGCGGCAGCCGCGAGATCGAGGACACCATGTAGAGGCTCATGCCGACCGGCGGCGTGAGCAGGCCGACCATCAGGTTGAGGACAACGACCACGCCCAGCTGCACCGGATCAACCCCCGCTTCCATCAGCGCCGGCGTAAGGATCGGCGCCAGGATCAGGATCGCGGCGATCGACTCCATCACCATGCCGACGACCAGCAGCAACACGTTGACCAGCAGCAGCAGGACATAGGGGCTCTGCGACATGCCCAGGAGGAACTCGCTGGCTTTCATCGGCACCTGGTCGATGGTCAGCACCCAGGCGAACAATGCCGCCGAGCCGACGATGAACAGGACGCTCGCCGTCGACCGCACCGTTTCCCGCGCCGCCTCCACCACGCCGGCCCAGGTCAGTTCGCGGTACACCAGCGAGCCGAGCAGCAGGCCGTAGACCACGGTCACGCCGGCCACTTCCGTCGGGCCGAACCAGCCGCTGACCAGGCCGCCGACCAGGATGACCGGCGCGATCAGTGCCGGCAGCGCAACGATGAAGCACTTGCCGAACGCGCCCCAGTCGAACGGCGTGGTGTCGGCCGGCAGGTTCTGACGCCGGGCCATGACGCTCACCTGCGCCATCAGGAAGATCGCCAGGACGATCGCCGGAACGGCGCCGGCCAGCAGCAGCTTGACGGCCGAAACTTCCGCCGCGGCGGCAAAGATGATCAGCGGAATGCTCGGCGGAAAGATCGGCCCGATGGTCGCCGCCGCCATGGTGATGCCGGTGGCGAATTCATCGCTGTAGCCACGGTCGCGCATCTGCTTGATCTGCGTTCCGCCGAGCGCGCCGATGTCCGCCAGCGCCGCCCCGGAAATGCCGGAGAAGATCAGGTTGGCGAGTACGGTCACATGCCCCATGCCGCCGCGAATCCTCCCGACCAGCATCTGGATTACGGAAAACAGGTGCCGGGTGATGCCCGACGCGCTGAACAAGGCCGCCGCGAAAATGAACATCGGCACGGCAAGCAACGGTACGGAATCGAGCGCGTTGATGGTGCGCTGGGCCAGCACCGACAACGGCATGTCGGCCAACCAGATCACCACCCCGGCCGAAAGCCCCATCGACACCGCGATCGGTAGGCCGAGCATCATGGTGACGACGAAGATCACCAGCACGGACAGGCTCATCATGATGCGGCTCCTTCGGTCACGGTGGAAGCGTGGCAGGCGCCCACCGGTTTACCCTTCAATGCGCGCAACAGGCGGGACAGCGCGACCAGGCCGAACAGCAGCATGCCGATGGCGGCTGGCAGATAAAACAGCCAGTTCGGCATACCCAGCGCCGGCGTCGAAAACTTGGCAGCCTTCTGCATGAAGGCCCAGCCGCCCCAGAAGAACAGGACGCAGAAGAGGACGATCAGTGCTTCGTTGAACAGATGAAGCGCGTAGGCCGCCTTGCCGGTGAACCGGCTGGAAATCATGTCGACCTTGACGTGCCCGTCGCGCATCAGCAGCAACGGAATGGTCAGGTAGACCAGCCCCAGCCCGGCATAGCGCGCCAGTTCATCGGCCCATGGCCAGCCCGAACCGAAAAGATCTCGCCCGGCAATCTGTAGCAGAACCAGAAATGTCATCACCCCGAGCAAGACCATGGCGATGACTTCGAAGAAGCGGCAGGCGCGGTACAGGACCCCGCTGTCGGGCGGTAGCGCATCGTGTTGCATAGTGTCTGAACCCTTCTGTATTTCTTGTATGCGGTGACTGCCCGTCACCCCGGCGAAGGCCGGAGTCCAGTACATTGAATTCCTGGATTCCGGCTTTCGCCGGAATGACGAATCAAAAACGAACCAACGACATCCGTGTTACTTGATCGCAGCGATTTCCTTGTACAGGTCGCCGTACTTCGCCACGAACTTCGCGTCGATCGCTTTCTTGACCGACGCTTTGAAGGCATCAAGCTTGAGCCCGTTGTCCGTGCCGATGACGGTCATCTTCAGGCTTTTGAGCTTGGCCAGCTCTTCCGTTTCCTGCGTGCGGACGGTATCGGTCGCACGCTGGCGGACTTCGGCGGCAGCTTTCGCCACAGCCTGGCGCAGTTCCGGCGACAGCCCCTGCCAGATCTTCTCGTTGATGACGATGACCTGGGCGTTCATGATGTGGCCGGTCAGCATCATGTGCGACTGCGCTTCGTACAGCTTGCTGGAGAGCACCACGTTCACCGGGTTTTCCTGGCCATTCACCACGCCGGTAGCAAGCGCCGTCGGCACTTCCGACCAGTCAACCGGAACCGGAACCGCGCCCAGCCCCTCGACGGTGCTCATGTAGATCGGGAACGGGATCGCCCGGATCTTCATCCCGGAGAGTTCCGACGGCTGCGTCACGGCCTTGTTCGCCGTGAGCTGGCGGGTACCGAAGTAGTAGGCGTAGAGCACGCGCACGCCGGCCGACTTGATCAGGCCTTCGTTGAGTTTTTTCATCACCGGCGAGTCGACATCGACGGTCTTCATCAGGTGGTCGACGTCGCGGTAAAGATAGGGTGTGTCGAGTGCGGCGAACGGCTCGTGCAGCGAGCCGATGCCGGCCGCGGTGTTGTGCGACAGGGCGATCGTCCCGGTCGAAACTGCTTCGGCGAGTTCCTGCAGCTTGCCGAGACTGGAAGCGGGATAGACCTTGATCTTGACCTGCCCGTTGGTGTGCTTCTCCACCGCTTCGGCCAGCCAGTTGGCCTGGATGCCGGCTGCGCTCGACGGCGGGTTCATGTGGCCGTAGCGCCACTCGATGGTTTTTTGCGCGTAAGCGAACGGCGTCGCCCCCAGACAGACGGCCGAAACCAGGCCAAGAATCGTGCGACGAGAGAACAAGCGGCTTGCAACCATGATGTCTCCTGATATTTAATTGAATGAAAATGTTGTTGTGACCCTGCCACGAACCGAACATTAAGCCCGTCTTCAAGCACTGGTCAAACAATCCAAATGATTTTTTTTGATGTTTTTTAAACATGTCATCAAAACTTGCCCGAACCCGCATCGTTGATATCGCCCGCGAGGCCGGCGTCTCCACCGCAACCGTCGATCGCGTCCTCAACCGCCGCCCCGGCGTACGCGAGACTACCGTCCAGCGCGTGCTCAAGATCGCCGGCAAGCTGGACTACCTGCCGGAAGCCAGCCTGTTCGAGTCCCTGCGACCAAAACCGCTGCGCCTGACGTTTCTCCTGCCGTCAGGAACCAACCGCTACCTGCGCATGCTCGGCGACATGGTGTCCTCCTCCGAGGAACACCTCTCACCCTTCAACGTGCGCTGTCGCAGCTATTTCATCGAAGGCTTCAATCCAGACGTGCTGGCCGAGCGCCTGCTCTACCACGGCCGTCGCGCCGATGGCGTCGCCTTCATGGCCCTGGAACACCCCCGCGTTCGCGAAGCGGTGGCGACGCTGGCCGACGAGGGGATTCCGGTGGTTACGCTGGTCTCCGACCTGACCCATTCGCGCCGTGTCGCCTACGTCGGCCTGGACAACCGCGCGGCAGGACGCACCGCCGGGCTGATCGTCGGCCGCTTCGCCGGCGGGCGTGGCGCGGTGGCGCTGATCGCGGGCAGCCGCGCCTATCGCGGCCACGAGGAACGCGAAGTCGGCTTTCTCAGCCTGATGAGCGAAATGTTCCCCGCCATGCGCGTCGTCGGCCTGCGCGAAGGCCAGGACGACGCCGAGAAGAACCGCAAGGAAACGCGGCAACTGCTCGAACAGTTCCCGGACCTCGTCGGCATCTACAACATCGGCGGCGGCGCCGACGGCGTGGCACTGGCGCTCAAGGACGCCGGCCGGGACCAAAAGATTGTGCTCGTCGGCCATGGCCTGACCCCGGACACGCGTTCACTGCTGATCGACGGCGCCATGGACGCGGTGCTCACCCAGCCGCCGCTGAGCGTGGTGATGAACAGCGTGCGCATCTTCTGCAACCTGCGCGACAAGCGCGACCCGCTCGCCGGCGTCGAGGCACTACGCATCAGCGTGGTGTTCCGCGAAAACCTGCCCTGACCGCCCTCCCCGCCACCCCATCCAGCGCCAGGCCAAAAGCCCGCCGAAACAGCGGTTTGCATGAAAAACCGCACATAAAAACATCAAAACACATCATAAAAAATCACGGCAACATCATTGACACTCCTTCGCCGCGGCCGATCTAATACGCCGCAACGCACTCGGGCGGTCGCCCGCGAGCCACCATCCGCCATGAAACCCCATGGCCTTTGAAGGAGACAGCAGAATGAACAAGGTCATCATCTCGCTCGCCCCGGTTTCCGCCGCCGACACCCGGGTCATCCCAGAGGAAGTCGCCGCCGAAGTGGTCCAGGCTGAGAAGCTCGGCGCAGCGATGGTCCACCTGCACGTGCGCGACAAGACCGGCAAGCTGACCCCCGACGTCAGCGACTTCGCCGAAACCATCGGCCTGATCCGCAAAGGTTCGAACCTGGTCATCCAGGCGTCCTCGGGCGGCATCTCCGACATGACCATGGAGCAGCGCTGCGCGCCGCTGTTCAAGTGCCCGATCGTCGAAATGACCTCGCTCAACGGCGGCTCCACCAACCTCGGCGACGCCGTGTACGCCAATTCGCTGCCGGACATCCTCTATTGCGCGACGATCGCTGCCGAGAAGAAGATCGTTCCCGAGTATGAAGTGTTCGAGGTCGGCATGATCAACTCGATCTGCCAGCTCGAAGAGCAGATCAGCGTCTCGAAGCCGATGCTGATCAACACCGTCTTCGGCCATCGCGGCACGATGCCTGCAACCATCGATGCGCTGGTGCATTTCCGCCATTTCGTCCCCAAGGATGCACTGTGGGGCGTCACCCACTTCGGCCGCAAGAGCTTCGACTTCCTCGCCGCGGCGATCGGCATGGGCGCCGACCTGGTGCGCATCGGCTTCGAGGACAGCAAGTTCATCGACGCCGAACAGCGCGCGGAAAACAACCTGCAGCTCGTCGAAAAGCTGGCGACGCTGATCCGCGCCATGGACCGCGAAATCGCCACGCCGGACGAAGCGCGGTGCATCCTGAACATCCAGCCGAAGCCGTAACCACCGACATGAGCGACAACCTGCCGCAAAGCGCCGCGCAGTCGGTCGTCGGCCACGCGCTCGCGCTCGGCGCCGAGAAGTATGCCGCCACCGGGCTGAGCGTGGCCGTCTGCGACCGCAACGGTTTCCTGCTCGCCTTCGGCCGCACCGACAACGCGCGGCCGCTGAGCATCGAACTGACCCTGCGCAAGGCCTACACCGCGTCGCGCATGGGGTGCTCGACGCTCGCCTTCCAGCAACGCCTGCAACGCGAAAACCTTGAACTCTCGTGGTTCGGCGACGAGAAATTCGCCGCCATGCCCGGCGGCGTACCGATCCTCAACGCCGAAAAGAAGCTGATCGGTGCGCTGGCGATCGGCGGAATCTCCGCCCAGGAAGACGTCGAGGCCGCCGAACTGCTCGTCGCCGCGCTGCAAAACAACCCGATTTCGTGAGAACCACATGACCAAAGCTGCAATCTTCCACACCAGCGCCGCGACGCTGGGGCTGTTCCAGAACCTCACGGCAAGCGCGATGCCCGGCGTCGAAATCGTGCATTTCGTCGAGGAATCGATGATCCGCGAGGTGATGAAGAACGGCGGACCGACGCCCGAGATCAACGCCCGTATCGCTGGCTACGTGCAGGCCGCAGAAAAAGCCGGCTGCGCGATCTTCATGACCGCCTGCTCGTCGATCGGCGGCAGCGTCGAACAATGCCAGTTCCTCACCCGGATGCCGGTCACGCGGATCGACGAGGCGATGATCGAGGAAGCCATCCGCAAGGGGCCGCGCATCGCCGTGCTCGCCACGGTGGAAACCACCCTCCGGCCGACGCTCGACTACCTGCAGCGCCGGGCGCGCGCAGCCGGCGCCGATGTTGATGTCCGTCCGACGCTGATGGCCGACGCGTTCAAGGCGCTGCTGGCCGGCGACAACGAAACGCACGACCGCATCGTCGCCGCCGGACTGCGCGACGCGCTCGGAAACGCCGACGTGGTTGTCCTTGCCCAAGCATCGATGGCCCGCGCCATGGCCGGCATGCCGCCGAGCGACGTGCCGGTGCTGACCTCGCCGGAACGCGGCATCCAGCGCCTCAAGGAGCGCATCGAACAGTTGCAGTGTTGATCAGGCGCGACAACCTCTGAATTCGTCACCCCGGCGAAGGCCGGGGTCCAGGTGTACACGCGACGATTGCTCTCCGACACTGGATACCGGCCTTCGCCGGTATGACGAGGAAGTGACTCAAGCCGCCTGCTGCTCGAGGATGAATCCGGCGCCGGCATCCTCGCCCAGCGCCTCGACCAGGAACGGCATGCTACCGGCCAGCGTGTCGTGCAGCGTCCACGGCGGATTGATCACGAACATGCCGCTGCCGTGCATCCCGAAGCCGTCGCGCGCCGGCTCCCGCACGCGCAGCGCGACGTGCAGCCAGCCCTTGCCCGGCAGGCGCTTCAGGCGCTGCGGCAGTTCGCGCGACTCTATACGGGTCAATTGCGGATACCAGACGGCATAGGTGCCGCCGGGGAAGCGCGTCAGCGCATCCTTGAGCGCCTGGATGACCCGCTCGTAATCCTGCTTTTCTTCATACGACGGATCGATAAGGACCAGTCCGCGACGGGGTGGCGGCGGAAGCAGGGCGCGGAGTCCGGCGAAGCCGTCCGAATCCTCGACAACCACCTGTTTCCCCGCATCGAGGAAATTCGAGCGCAACAGGCGCGCATCCGTGCTGTGCAATTCGAACAGGCGCAGCCGATCCTGTTCGCGCAGCGTCCAGAGGCTGAAGAACGGCGAGCCGGGATACTTGCGCAGACGCCCGTCGGGGTTGAAGCGCCGAACCTGTTCGACGTAATCGGCGACCGGCGCCGGCAGGTCCGACCGCTCCCACAAGCGTCCGATGCCGCCGCGATACTCCGCCAGCTTGGCGGCATAGCCGCCTTCCAGTTCGTAGGCGCCCGCCCCCGCGTGCGTGTCGATTACCCAGAACGGTTTGTCCTTCTGCCCGAGGTAACGGGTCAGCTGGATGAGCACCAGATGCTTGAGCACGTCGGCGTGGTTGCCGGCGTGGAAGGCGTGACGGTAGCTAAGCACGGCGCGGCTGTCTTATTCGGGCAGCGCGATCTTGCCGTCAGTGCTGAACTGATAGTCCTTGAAGACGTGCTCCGCGGTCAGCAGGCGGAACGAGCCATCTTCTTGCTTGCGGGTGGTGTCCTTCAGGCGATAGGTGTAGTGGCCGCAGGTCCACAGGTCGAAGTTGCGCATCTGCGTGCACAGGCAGGTCTTGTCCATCACCGACACGCGCTTGGCGCCCGGATGCGCCGCCACCTCACGGTTGTACGAGGTGATGTACGAGCAGTTGCCGTTGGCGTCGAGCAGGTAACCGTAGGCTTCGCAGTTCGGGCGGATGCCGTCGCCTATCGCCGGACTGTTCGACAGCATGCGCATCGGATAGCCGGTCGGCGAGATCATGTTGACCTCGATCCCGTCCTCGTTCGCCTCGAAATATTTCTGCTTGATCGGATCCGGCAGACCGCATTCGTTGGTCACCGTAAAGCGCGTCGCCACCTGCACGGCGCCCGCGCCATTCTCGAGGAAGCTCACGGCATCGCTGCCGGTGAAGATGCCGCCCGCCGGGATCAGCGGAATATCGAGCTTCTCGGCCAGCAGGTATTGATGAATCTCGGCGACGATCATCGCCAGGTCGTACTTGGCCCAATCCAGGCCGAAACCCAGATGCCCGCCGGCCAGCGGCCCCTCGACGACGATGTAGTCGGGCAGACGACCGGTCCGCGCCGATTTCTTCAGGAACAACTGCAGCGCGCGCAGCGACGAAACGATGATCCCCAGCTTGGCATCACGGAAGCGCGGGTGATCCTCGATCAGCGCGAACGAGCCGAGATGCAGGCCGGCGGCCAGCGTGATGCCGTCGACGCCCGCGTCCAGGGCTGCCTCGAGCCGCACCTTCAGCGTCTCGCGCGGCGCGTTCATGGTCAGCTTTTCCATGCAGTTGACCAGGATCAGGCCATCACCACGCTTGCGCTCCATCGTCCGGCCGACGTGCATCTTGGTCGCCTCGGCCAGCTGGCCGAGGTCGAACTGGACGACCGCCTTGTTCGGATTGGCAACGTTGAACTTGTACTGCTTGAGCTTTTCCTTGACGAACTTGGTGTCGAAGCGGCGATCGGTCACCGTGTTGATCATGGCGTCGGAAATGTGTCCGACGCCGCCGAGCCGGGCTGCCTCAAGCGCCAGATCGGCCGTCGAGATATCGACGCCCATCCCACCGATAACGATCGGCACCAGCTCCTTGTCGCCCAGCCGCAAACGGAAATCATCAACACGTTTCATTCAGCACCTTCCACGAGACCCGCCTGCGCCACAAGCCGGGCAGGCTGAAAAATAATTCGCCATTATCGCTCATCGGAAGCCGTCTTGACACACAAGACGCTGAAAAAACGCGGAAAACCGCAATACACCCTGTTTCGTCTGAGGCCCGTCACACCCGCTCGGAAGGCGGGGCAACCTTGAACACTTCGGCCAGCGTCGTCAACCCGGCCGCCACCTTCATCGCGCCGGAGATCCGTAATGGCTTCATGCCTTCGCGGTAGGCAAGGTCGCGGATTCTGGCGATCTCGGCACTCTCGCTGATCAACTGCTTCATGTCCGGCGAAAGCGTCAGGATCTCGTACAATCCGATCCGGCCGCGATACCCCGTCATGCGGCAGTCGAGGCAGCCGACCGGGTGATGGAACTGCGCCGGGCGATTGGCCTTCCACGGCGCCACAAGGCGATCCCACATCGCGTCGTCCTCGGCCGTCGCGGGCCGCGCTTCCTTGCACGACGGGCAGAGTACGCGCACCAGCCGCTGCGCCATCACCCCGAGCATCGTCGCGCTGATCAGGTAGGACGGCAGCCCAAGGTCGAGCAGCCGCGTCACCGCAGAAGGGGCATCGTTGGTATGCAGCGTCGACAGCACGAGGTGGCCGGTCAGCGCCGCCTGGATGGCGACCTCGGCGGTTTCCAGGTCACGAACCTCGCCGACCATGATGATGTCCGGATCCTGCCGCATCAGCGCGCGCACGCCTTCGGCGAAGGTCAGGTCGATCACCGTCTGCACCTGCATCTGGTTGAACGCCGGCTCGACCATTTCAATCGGATCCTCGATGGTGCAGACGTTGACCTCCGGCGTGGCCAGCTGCTTCAGCGTCGAGTAGAGCGTCGTCGTCTTGCCGGAACCGGTCGGGCCGGTCACCAGGATGATCCCGTTCGGGCTGTTCGCCATGGTTTCCCAGCGCTTGCGGTCCTCGTCGGAAAAGCCGAGGTCGGAAAAATTGCGCACCAGCACTTCGGGATCGAAGATGCGCATCACCAACTTTTCGCCGAAGGCCGTCGGCAGCGTGGACAGGCGGAGTTCCGCCTCCAGTCCGTCGGCGGTACGCGTCTTGATGCGCCCGTCCTGCGGGCGACGCTTCTCGACGAGGTCCATGCGCCCGAGGATCTTGATGCGGCTGACCATCGCCGCCATCACGCTCATCGGAATCTGGTAAACCTGATGCAGCACGCCATCGATGCGGAAACGCACGATGCCCAGCTCGCGACGCGGCTCGATGTGGATGTCGCTGGCGCGCTGTTCAAAGGCGTACTGCCACAGCCAATCGACGATGTTGACGATGTGCTGGTCGTTGGCGTCGAACTGGCGGTTGGAGCGCCCGAGTTCAACCAGTTGTTCGAACGACGACAGCCCGGCGCTCTGGTTCCCCTGTTGCGCCGCCTTCTTGACCGAACGCGCGAGGTTGTAGAACTCGACCAGGTAGCGGGCGACATCGACCGGGTTGGAAATCACCCGCCGGATCCGCTTCTTGGTGATCGACTCGATTTCCTTTTCCCACTCGCGCAGGAACGGCTCGGTGGTCGCAAAGACGATCTCGCTGGCCGTCACCCGCACCGCGAGGATGCCGAAACGCGTCGCGTAGGCACTGGAGACGACGTCGGTTACCGAGGTGAAATCGACCTTGAGCGGATCGATGTGGAAGTACTCCAGACCGACCCGAGCGGCGAACCATTCACCGAGCTCTTCGAGCGTCAGCGGCCGGAACGGCGGCTGCAGCGACTTCCATTTCTGCTCGGCTATGATCGCCAGCGGATGGGCCGACAAACGCCGCAACCGCACCTCGGCGATCAACGCATCAGCCTCGGCCTGCTCGACCAGACCATCCTCGACCAGCATGCCGAGCACCTCGGGAATGGTCAGTCGATGTTCGGGAAGGGACTGCTGACTCGGCGCGGCCATGGGATTCGATCCTGGGAAAAGACCCGGGGAACTATACCCGACTCGTTCTTGTCTGCTCAACGGCAGGAAACGCAAAGCCCATTCATTATGGATAATTTCTTGATGACGCAAGGGCCCGGGTGAGGATACAATCGCGCACGCGGCTGACCTGCCTTACTCTTGCACCACTCCTGCCCCACCCATCCTCGGAGTTTCGATGAAAAGCGTTGTGCTTCTCTTTTCCCTGCTGGCGACAATGGCCCTGCCGGTCTACGCGCAGCTGGGCCCCGCCGGCGTCCCTGGCGCACCGGGCCTCGTCCCCGACCCCGCCCCGGTATCGGTCCCGGCGCCCCCGCCACCCGCGCCCGCCGAAACCAGGAAAGCGGTGCCGCCGCCGGTCCCGAGCGAGTGCGCCAAATCGAAGAACGTCGACCGCTGCATCGCACGCGTCGAAGCACGCAAGAAAGCCGAAGCGGCCTGCAAAGGCGCGCCGAAGGCCAAGTACAAGCAGTGCATCCGCGATCAATCGAAGGCAAAGAAGAAGTAGCACCGCTCCCTAGCAGGAGAATGCATCAACCGGCCGCCCACGCTTCCTGCCAGAGTTGCACCTTGCGGGCGAATGACAACGTGTAGGCAGGACTGGTCGAGGGCAGGACACGCGTTTCATACCCCTGCCCGGCGAACCAGCGTTCGAATTTCCCTGATGTCTTGCCGTTGAAGCAGATGCGCCGCAATCGCGGCGCTTGTTTTTTGAGCAGCGAAAAATCGTTCGGCTCAGCCGCCTCGATCGCCGAATCGAGCGCCCCTTCGCGCCGGCAGGTGCGATAGACGTCCCACACACCGACGCGATGGCGCAGCAGACAACGCTGCTTTTCGGCGTAATCAAACGTCACCATAGGCTCCCCGAGGAGTGCGGCCATTACCCGCCAGAACTGGTTCTGCTTGTGCGCGTAGTAGTGGCGCGCGGCCAGTGATGCCGGCGAAGGAAAGCTGCCGAGGATCAGCGTCTCGACTCTGTAATCCAGAATCGGCGGAAGACCCTCAAGCAATGACGGATCGGTGTTCACGGCGTTTCCGGGCTTACGACGCCTCAAAAATCGCCCGTGGCGCGAAGACGAGCCGAAGACAGTGCTGTAGCACGGCGAGGCGAAGTCGACAAAGCCAGGGGCGATTCTCCATCCATTATTTCGTCAGCGCCAGCATCAGGTCATTGATGCGCTTGACGAAGCCGGCCGGATCTTCCAGCGTGCCGCCTTCGGCCAGGGTCGCCTGTTCGAGCAGCAGATTGGCCCAGTCGTCGAAGCGGGCTTCCTCATACTTCAGGCGTTGCACGGCCGGGTGCTTTGGATTGATCTCGAGGATCGGCTTCATCTCCGGCGCCTTCTGCCCGGCCGCCTTGAGGATGCGCGCCAGGTTGCCGCCCATGTCGTGCTCGTCGGCAACGATGCACGACGGCGAATCGGTCAGGCGATGCGTCACGCGCACTTCCTTGATCCTCTCGCCGAGCGATGTCTTGATCTTTTCCAGCAATTCCTTGAACTCGTCGGCGGCCTGTTCGGCTTCCTTTTTCTCGGCTTCATCCTCCAGCTTGCCGAGATCGAGGCCGCCCTTGGCGACGGACTGCAACTGCTTGCCGTCGAACTCGGTCAGGTGGCCGGTGACCCATTCATCGACGCGGTCGGAGAGCAGCAGCACTTCGATGCCCTTCTTGCGGAAGATTTCGAGGTGCGGGCTGTTCTTCGCGGCGGTGAAGGTTTCGGCGGTGACGTAGTAGATCTTCTCCTGCCCTTCCTTCATGCGCGCGACGTAATCGGCCAGCGACACGGTTTCGTCGGGCGTATCGGACTGAGTCGAGGCGAAGCGCAGCAGCTTGGCGATGCGCTCCTTGTTGGCGAAGTCCTCGCCGACACCTTCCTTGAGCACGCGGCCGAACTCGGTCCAGAACTTGCCGTACTTCTCCTTCTCGGCGGCATCCTCGCTGTCAGCCATCGATTCGAGCATCGAAAGCACCTTCTTTACGCAACCGCCGCGGATCGTCTCGATGTCTTTCGACTCCTGCAGGATCTCGCGCGAAACGTTGAGCGGCAGGTCATTCGAATCGACAACCCCGCGCACGAAACGCAGGTACAAGGGCATCAGCTGTTCGGCATCGTCCATGATGAACACGCGGCGCACGTAAAGCTTCACGCCGTGGCGCGCATTGCGGTCCCACAGATCAAACGGGGCACGCTGCGGAACGTACAGGAGCTGGGTGTATTCCTGCTTGCCTTCGACCTTGGCGTGGATGTAGGCGAGCGGCTCCTCGAAGTCGTGCGCGACGTGCTTGTAGAACTCCTTGTACTGCTCGTCGCTGATCTCCGACTTCGGCCGGGCCCACAGCGCGGAGGCCTGGTTGATCGTCTCGTCCTCGTCGGTGACGACCTGCTCCTTCTTCTCCTCGTCCCACGTCTCCTTCTTCATCAGGATCGGCAGGGTGATGTGGTCGGAGTATTTTCGCACGATCTGGCGCAGCTTCCAGTTCGACAGGAACTCGTCTTCCCCGTCACGGAGATGAAGGACGACGTCCGTGCCGCGCCCGGCCTTCTCGACCATCTCCACGCTGAAATCGCCTTCGCCGGCCGATTCCCAGCGCACCGCCTGAGTGGCCTCCAGCCCGGCCCGACGGGAAATCACCGTCACCTTGTCGGCAACGATGAACGAGGAGTAAAACCCGACGCCGAACTGGCCGATCAGGTGCGCATCCTTGGCCTGGTCGCCGGTCAGCGCCGAGAAGAACTCGCGCGTGCCGGACTTGGCGATCGTGCCGAGGTGTTCGACGGCCTCCTCGCGCGAAAGGCCGATGCCATTGTCCGAGATGGTCAGCGTGCGCGCCTCCTTGTCGAAGGACAAACGGATCTTCAGTTCCGAATCGTCGCCATACAGCGCCGGATTGTTCAAGGCCTCGAAACGCAGCTTGTCACAGGCGTCGGAAGCATTCGAGATCAACTCGCGCAGAAAAATCTCCTTGTTGCTGTACAGCGAGTGGATCATCAAGTGCAGCAGTTGCTTGACTTCAGCCTGAAAGCCGAGGGTTTCCTTGTTGGCGCCCATGAATAACTCCGTAAAACGTTGATTTACCGGGATTGGTGATAATTGCGCAGCGCGGCGCACGCGCCGGCGACCTGCGAGCCGAGGCTACATGGGGTTTCCGTTGCGGATTTCAAGGCCAGACCGGAGCACATCACCGGCCCGACGATCGCCGGGAACGGCCGGATCAGGCAGAGGGCTCCGCGCCTGCCTCGCTGACGTGCAATTCGACCTTCGCCTTGCCCAGTTCGACCAGAATGCTTTCCGGCGGCTGGCAATCCGTAAACAGGACATCGATATCCGAAATGTGGCACAAGCGGACCATCGGATTGCAACTGAACTTCGTATGATCGGTCACCAGCACCACCTGCCGCGCGTTCTCGATGATCGCCTGCGCCACGCGCACCTCGCGGTAGTCGAAATCGAGCAGCGTACCGTCCTCGTCGATCCCGGAAATGCCGATGATGCCGAAGTCGACCTTGAACTGGCGCACGAAATCGATCGTCGATTCGCCGATGACGCCGCGGTCGCTACGCACCACGCCCCCAGCCACGATGACCTCGAAACTCGGATTGTCACAAAGGACGTTGGCCACGTTCAGGTTGTTGGTGATCACCCGCAAATTCTTGTGGTCACGCAGCGCCTTGGCCACTTCCTCGGTGGTCGTCCCGATGTTGATGAACAGCGAGGCGTTGTCCGGGATGTAATCCGCCACCATGCGCGCGATGCGAATCTTCTCTTCGTGGTTCAGCACCTGCCGCGTCGGATAATCGACGTTCTGCACGCTCGACGCCAGGCCGGCTCCGCCGTGGTATCGCCGCAACATGCCCTGTTCGCACAATTCGTTGATGTCACGCCGGATCGTCTGCACAGTAACCCCGAGTGTCCTGCTCAGCTCCTCCGTCGACAGGAAGCCGTTGCGTTTTGCCATCTCGATGATTTCGAAATGCCTCGGCGAAAGATTCGTTTGCGAAATTCGACTCTTCATGAAACGCCCCCCCTGACCACTATATACATGTTTGTGACGCAAATTGTAACCTGACAGACGCCGCCCACCGAGCCGCCTTCGTTGCCAGGAAAGAAAATATGTTCGTTATAAAACATAATTGGCTACAATTAAGTTCGATTTAGAACTCTTCGAACCACTTCGAACATATTGGCGCATATCAATGAGACTCCGTGACAGCAATATCAACAAACTCGACCAGGACGTATTCGACGCACTGATCATCGGCGGCGGCATCAATGGAGCCGTTTCCGCCGCAGCCCTTTCCGGCAAAAGTGCGCGCGTCGCGCTGATCGACCAGCGCGATTTCGCCGGGTTCACCAGTCAACAGTCGAGCAACCTGGCCTGGGGCGGCATCAAGTACCTGGAAAGCAATGATTTCGGACTCGTCTGGGGATTGTGCAAGAGCCGCAACCACTTGATGGAGAACTACCCGTCGCGGGTCAAGGAAATCCGCTTCTACTCGACGATCGAAAAGGGATTCCGCTTCCCCCCGCGCTTCATCTGGCTCGGCACCTGGCTCTACTGGTTCTTCGGCCGCGGCTTCACGCAAACCCCGCGCTGGCTGCCGCGGCGCACGGTCAATGCCGAGGAACCGGTCATTCGCACCGACAATTTCTACGGTGGCTTCGAGTATTCCGATGCCTACCTGCACGACAACGACGCGCGCTTCGTCTTTCAGTTCATCCGCTCGGCGATGGATCGCGGCTGCATCGCCGCCAACTATGTCGAATCGCTCGGCGCCCGTCGCGAAAACGGCATCTGGATCACCCGGGCGCGCGACGGCATGTCCGGCCGCGAGTTCGAGATCCGTTCGAAGGTGCTGATCAACGCCGCGGGGCCGTTCGTCGACGAACACAACCAGAAGACCGGCGAAAAGACCGCGCACCGGCATGTCTTCTCGAAAGGCATCCACCTGATCGTTCCGCAGATAACGAAAAGCCACCGCGTGCTGACCTTCTTCGCCGATGACGGCCGCCTGTTCTTCGTCATCCCGATGGGCGTTCGCACGTGCGTTGGAACGACGGATACGCGCACTGAATCGCCGTTCAGCGAAGTGACGGAAGAAGATCGCCTGTTCGTGCTGGACAACATCAACAAACGCCTCAACCTGAAGAAGCCGCTCACGCGCGAGGACATCATCGCCGAGCGCTGCGGCGTCCGGCCTCTGGTCGTCGGAACGGGCAACGGCAAGGGAAACGAGCGCGACTGGCTGCAGATGTCGCGCAAGCACGAAATCGACATCAGCAACGAAACGGCGCACATCAGCATCTTCGGCGGCAAGCTGACCGATTGCGTCAACGTCGGCAACGAGGTCGCCGGCTACGTGTCCGCGATGGGGATACGTCTCGACAACCCCGACTACAAGTGGTACGGCGAGCCGCATCGCTCGGTGTACGACGAGTACATGCAGCAGGCGAAGCAGATGAATCTCGACGGTTACACCTCGCCCGACGCAATCGAGCAACTCAGCCAGCGCCTGTGGCGGCGTTACGACCGGCAAGCTCTGGAACTGCTGGCCGACATCCGCGAGGATCCGCGCCAGGCAGAGATCCTGATCAAGGGCACCGACTACCTCCGCTGTGAAATACGCCTCGCCAAGCAGCAGGAAATGATTACCAAGCTGGATGATTTCCTGCGCCGGCGCTCGAAGATTGCTCTTGTCGTGCGGAAAGAGGATATTCGCCGGGCGGAAGGCCTGATGGAGGCCTGCGAAATTCTCTTCGAGGACCAGGCCCAGACCAAGTTCGACGAGTATTTTGCAGAACACGCGGCATAGCACAATCAGACACAAGGACGCGGGGAAATGACGAAGAAATACGTTCTGGCACTCGACCAAGGCACCACCAGTTCGCGCGCGATTCTTTTCGACCAATCAGGGAAGAGCGTCGGCGTCGCGCAGAAGGAATTCACCCAGATCTACCCGAAAGCCGGCTGGGTCGAGCATGACCCCATGGAGATCTGGGGATCGCAAAGCGGTGTCGCCCGTGAGGTGCTGGAAAAGTTGGGCGTCCGTCCCGAGGAGATCGCGGCGATCGGCATCACCAACCAGCGCGAAACGACGATCGTCTGGGAAAAGGCCAGCGGAAAGCCGGTCTACAACGCCATCGTCTGGCAATGCCGCCGCACCGCCGGCATCTGCGACGACCTGAAGGCACGCGGCCTGGAAGCCTACGTTCGCGAGAACACCGGGCTGGTGGTCGATGCGTATTTCTCCGGCACCAAGATCAAGTGGATCCTCGACAACGTCGAAGGCGCACGCGCACGCGCCGAGAAGGGCGAACTGTTGTTCGGCAACGTTGACACCTGGCTGATGTGGAACCTCACCCGCGGCAAGATCCACGTGACCGACTACACCAATGCCTCGCGCACCATGCTGTTCAACATCAGGACGCTCGCCTGGGACCCGAAGATCCTCGACGAACTGGGCATTCCCGCGTGCATGCTGCCCGAGGTCAAGCCGTCGAGTTGTGTCTACGGACGCACCGACCACCAGACATTCGGCGGCGCGGAGATTCCGATCGCGGGTGTCGCCGGCGATCAGCAGGCGGCGCTGTTCGGGCAGGCGTGCTTCGCCGACGGCATGGCCAAGAACACCTACGGCACCGGTTGCTTCATGCTGATGAACACCGGCGAGACGCCGGTCCCGTCGCGCAACGGCCTGCTGACGACGATTGCCTGGGGCGTTGACGGCAAGGTCGAGTACGCACTGGAAGGCGCGATCTTCGTCGCCGGCGCCGCGGTGCAGTGGCTGCGCGACGAACTCAAGCTCGTCGACAATGCAGCGCAGTCCGAAGAACTGGCGGCCGCCGTACCGGACACCAACGGGGTCTACGTCGTTCCCGCCTTCGTCGGACTCGGTGCGCCGTACTGGGACATGTACGCCCGCGGCACGATCGTCGGCCTGACCCGCGGCGCCAACCGCAACCACATCGTCCGCGCCACGCTCGAATCGATCGCGTTGCAGACCCGCGACGTGCTCCAGGCCATGCAGGAAGACTCCGGCATCACGCTCAAGGCGCTCAAGGTCGATGGCGGGGCGGTCGCCAACAACTTCCTGATGCAATTCCAGTCAGACATCCTCGGCGTGCCGGTGGACCGCCCCAAGGTCACCGAAACCACCGCGATGGGCGCGGCCTTCCTGGCCGGACTGGCCGCCGGCTTCTGGAAGGACAAGGCGGAAATCGCCAAGAAGTGGAACGTCGACCGCACGTTCCAGCCGGCGATGGCCGCGGAAGCCCGCGAACTGAAGTACAAGGGCTGGAAAAAGGCCGTCGAACGCTCCCGCGCCTGGGAGGACAGCGACAACTGACGCAACCGGCACTCCGCATCGATTCGGCCACGCCCCCCCCGGCGTGGCTTTGCTCGTTCAGAACCCGAGGCCCTCGCCAACCCCGGCAAGAGTCGCCACCCCAAGAATCGCGAAGATCGCCGCCGCGATGGCATGCACCAGGCGAACCGGAATCCGGTTGGCGATCCGGTTGCCAAGGATGACCGCCGGGACGTTGGCGATCATCATCCCCAACGTCGTTCCGGCCACGACGGGGAGAAAGGCCTTGTACTGCGCAGAGAGGGCAACGGTGGCAATTTGCGTCTTGTCGCCCATTTCGGCGCAGAAGAACGCCACGATCGTCGTTCCCAGCACGCCGAACCGCGCAAGCCGCGCCTCGTTCTCGTCGAACTTGTCGGGAACGAGCGTCCACAGTGCCATCCCGATGAAGGAAACTCCGAGTACCCAGCGCATCACGCCCGGCGCCACCAGCGATGTCAGCCAGGAACCGATTGCGCCGGCAAAACCGTGGTTGATCAGTGTTGCCAGCAGAATCCCGACATTGATCGGCGTCGGACGGCGAAACTTCGCCGCGAGGATGAAGGCCAGCAACTGAGTCTTGTCACCGATTTCGGCCAGGGCAACGATGCCTGTCGAAACGAGAAATGCGTCCATGGGTTGATTTCCTTGGGTGGGAAGACGCACGCGATGACACCCGCTTGAAAAGACGCTGCCGCCTCCCCGATGAAGGCGCGCATTATAAACGTATCCCCAGCCGGAGTCCCCGTCGACCTGAATCAGGGATCGATGGTCACGTAAGCGACGCTCACCACCTCGATCTCGCGCCACCCGGCCGGACTCTGGAAGCGCACCTGATCACCTTCACGGGAACGGATCAGCGCCCGGGCCAGCGGCGACACCCAGCTGATCCGATTACGCGAGAAATCGGTTTCGTCGACGCCGACGATCTGGTAGGTTTGCTCATCGCCCGACTCGTCGCAAACAGTCACCGTCGCGCCAAAGAACACCTGGTCGCAACTCTCCTGCCGGGTTGCCGGATCGACGACCTCGGCCAGATCCAGCCGCTTGGTCAGGAAACGGATGCGCCGGTCGATCTCGCGCAGGCGCTTCTTGCCGTAGAGGTAATCGCCGTTCTCGGAGCGGTCGCCGTTCGAGGCCGCCCAGTGCACGACCTCCACGATATGCGGACGTTCGACGCGGAGCAACTGGTCAAGCTCGTCCTTGATGCGCGCATACCCGCCCGGCGTGATGTAGTTGCGGGTTCCCTGCGGCAGGCTGGGCGCCTGTTCGGCCCCCTCGTCCTCGTCCTCGTCGGTTTCGCGAATAAAGGCCTTGTTCATGGTAATCAGCAGACAGCAGCAAGAATGGAACGTTGTTCTGGGAGTAGAATCGAGGCCTTCATTCTATCTCCCTCGCCGTACCATGCAGCAACACTCCGAAGCGCGAACCGAGTTCATCGCCGGCGTTCGCGATTTCGTGCCGCTCATCATGGGCATCGTGCCCTTCGGCCTGATCTGCGGTGCCGCCGCCCTGGCGGCCGGCCTGACCCCGTGGCAGGCGTTCTCGATGAACTGGATCATCTTCACCGGGTCGGCGCAGATCATCACCTCCCAGTTGTACGGCAGCGGCGCTCCGCTGCTGGTGATCATCGCCACGGCCACCATCATGAACCTGCGCTTCATGATCTACGCCACCTCGATCGGCCCGTCGCTGCGCACGCTCAACCGGAAGTGGCAAGTGCTTCTGGCCTACATGATGACCGACCAGGCCTACGCGCTCGGTCTCATGCGTTACATGGAGAAAGGCGACCCGCGGCATCGTCACTGGTACCTTTTCGGAATCTCCTTCGCCATCTGGCTGTGCTGGCAACTGGCCGGCCTCGCCGGAATCCTGCTCGGCAGCCTGATCCCGTCGGGCTGGTCGATGGACTTCATCCTGCCGCTCACCTTCATCGCCGTCGTGGTGCCGGTGATCACCCGCCCCGCGATGCTCCACGCGGCGCTCGCCGGCGGCATTGCTTCGGTCGCGCTGAACCTGCCGTTGAAGCTGAACCTGATCGCCGCGACCGGCGTCGGCATCCTCGCGGGTCTTGCCTCGGAGAAACTGTGGAAGAAGAACTGATCGCCTGGCTGCTGATCATCGTCATCGGCGCCATCAACTTCACCCTGCGCTTCGTGCCGATCGCGCTGATCGCGCGTTTCGAACTGCCCAACTGGCTCAAGCACGCCCTGCTCTACGTCCCGCCGGCGGTACTCACCGCGATCATCACGCCCGCGTTGTTTTTTCCCGGGGGAGCGCCTACCATTGCCTTCGACCCTCCGCGCCTGCTGGCCGCCACCTTCGCCGTGCTGGTCGCCTGGAAAACGCGGAGCGCGTTGTGGACTGTGATCCTGGGGATGGTCGCGTTATGGGGATTGCAGGCTCTACTGAGTTAGCCGCTGAATTGGCCGCTGCGGTGGTCATATACAACCTTGCCAGAGGATCCAGAACGATGCTGACCGAAACAGAAACCGCCGACGCCCGGGCCACGCTCAACGAGCTTCATGTCGAGCACCGGGATCTCAATCTGATCATCGAACATCTCGCCGCCACACCGTTGCCGAACCAGGATCAGTTGCTGGTCCAGCGACTCAAGAAACGCAAACTGGCAATCAAGGACAAGATCTACCAGCTCGAAAAAATGCTGGTTCCGGACATCCCGGCCTGAACGGCCTGATCACTTCAAAGAGAACCTCTGCCGGGGCGGCGAAAACGCCCCGGCTTTTTTTCATTCACGGCTTGCCGGATCAATCGAACCGTAATTTCGGCGCAACACGTTGGTAACGTGACGCTCCTAAAGTGCCTCCGACGCAACAGCAAGGAGGACGAACGATGAGCACGAGCATCCAGACCGGCCTGAAGGCCACCCCCCCCCGGCGCAAGCTTTCCGTCGCACTGGCCCGCAGCGAGTGGGACGTTCTCGAAGCGCAGCGGCTGCGCTACCGGATCTTCGCCGGCGAACTCGGCGCCAACCTGCCGACCCGCACGCCGGGCGTCGATCAGGACATTTACGACCCCTTTTGCGAACACCTGATCGTGCGCGACGACAACGAAGACATCGTGGTCGGCACCTATCGCATCCTGTCGCCGGAGAACGCCCGCCGCGTCGGCAACTACTACTCCGAGAACGAGTTCGACCTGACCCGCCTGCAACTGCTGCGCCCGCGCCTCGTCGAGATCGGCCGTTCCTGCGTGCATCCCGACTACCGCAGCGGCGCGACCATCGCCCTGCTCTGGGGCGGACTGGCGAAGTACATGCTCGAAAACCACTACGAATACCTGATCGGCTGCGCCAGCATCAGCATGGCCGATGGCGGCCACGCCGCCGCCAGCATGTTCAGCCGGCTCGGCGAACACATGAGCCCCCTCGAATACCGCGTCTTTCCGCGCTGCCCGCTGCCACTGGAAGCGCTGCGCAACGACCTGGACGCCGAATTGCCGCCGCTGATCAAGGGTTACCTGCGCGCCGGCGCCTACATCTGCGGCGAACCGGCGTGGGACCCTGACTTCAACACCGCCGACCTGCCCATCCTGATGCCCGTCTCGCGGATCGACGCGCGCTACGCCAGGCACTTCATGGGGAGCCCGGACTGAAGCGCACAAAAAACAACCCGACACCGCGCCCGCTGCAGTGGGTGCGCTACGCGCGCCTCGGTCTGCACCTGCTCTGGGGCGCGCTGACCATCGCCACCGTCTATCGATTTCTCAACGCCACCGCCCGGCTCTGGCTCAAGCAGCGCTGGTCGCGGCAACTGCTGGAAATCCTGGCGATCCGTCTCGATGCGAACCTGCACGGGGTGGCACGCGGCAGCCTGATCGTCGCGAACCACATCTCCTGGCTCGACATCTTCGTCCTCAACGCGGCGCGGCCGATGGCTTTCGTCTCGAAGTCCGAGGTACGCGAGTGGCCGCTGGCCGGGTGGCTTGCGGCAAACACCGATACGCTGTTCCTGCGCCGCGGGCGGCGCGCCGACGCGGTCGAAACCAACGCCCGGATCGGGGCGATGCTCGCCTCCGGCAAGGACGTTGCGGTGTTTCCCGAAGGCACGACGACCGACGGCTCGCATCTGCTGCCCTTCCACGGGGCCTTGCTGCAATCGGCGATCGACGGGGGCCGCCCCGTGCAACCGCTCGCCCTCGCCTACTTCGACGCCAGCGGACAACGCAGCCTCGCGCCGGCCTACGCCGGCGAGACCACGATGGCCGAATGCATGGCGGAAATCATTGCCTGCCGGTCGTTGCGCGTACGCCTGCGCCCGACCCCGCCGATCTTCGCGGAACGTGCGGAGGGTCTCACACGCCGGGAGGTGGCGGCGATGGCCCACGGCGCGGTGGCCTACCACCTCGGCTTGTCACCGGAGAGAGAGAACATGCCCGGCCAGGAAGTCGAGGCGCTTCACGGCGAATCGTCCGGCGAAGAGTTGTTCGCTTTCCAGAGCAGCGCCAACGATTTCTGAGCACAGCCGAAAGGAGGCAATGAAAATCCTCATCGTCACCGATGCCTGGGAGCCGCAGGTCAACGGCGTCGTACGCACCCTGAAAATGACCCGGCGCGAACTGGAACGCCTTGGTCATCACGTCGAGATCATTTCGCCGCAGGACTTCCGCTCGATCCCCTGCCCGACCTACCCGGAAATCAGCCTGGCGATGACCGGCGAGCGCGAACTGGCCCGGCGCATCGACCGTTTTGCCCCGGACTGCCTGCACATCGCCACCGAGGGTCCGCTCGGCTGGCTGGCGCGGCGCGTCGCCCAGCGCCGGAAGTGGCCGTTCACCACGGCCTACCACAGCCGTTTCCCGGAATACGTTCATGCACGCTTCCGCATTCCGACCCGCTGGACCTATGCCCTGCTGCGCCGCTTCCACAACGCCGCCCGCGCCACGCTGGCACCGACACCGGCCATCGTCAACGACCTGAAAAGCCGCGGATTCCGCGGCGCCCGCCTGTGGTCGCGCGGCGTCGACCTGGAAACCTTCAGCCACCTAGGCGAGCGCCTCGAGCACCCGATCGACAAGCCGGTCTTCCTTTACGTCGGCCGCATTGCCGTCGAGAAGCAGGTCGACGCCTTCCTGCGCCTCGACCTTCCGGGCGAAAAATGGGTCGCCGGCGAAGGGCCGGAGCGCCGCCGCCTGCAAGCGCTTTATCCGCAAGCCCGCTGGCTCGGCGTGCTCAGCGGCGCGGCACTGGCGGCGCTCTACCGCACCGCCGATGTGATGGTTTTCCCAAGCGTCACCGACACCTTCGGGCTGGTCATGGTCGAATCCATGGCCTGCGGTACGCCGGTCGCCGCCTTTCCGGTCGCCGGACCGATCGACGTCATCGGGCGCTCCGGCGGCGGCGCGATGCACGCGGACCTGCGCGAAGCCTGCCTGCAGGCCCTGGCGATCCCGCGAGCAATGGCCCGCCAGCGCGCCGAACAGTTTTCCTGGGCCACCGCGACGGGGCAAATCCTCGACGCCCTGCAAGTGATTCCTCGCACTGCGGCGGTCTGAACAGCCACCTCGCCCCCCACTTCGCGGTAGACTTCCCGGCCTTACCAACCCGGAAATCTGCTCATGACCGTTTCCTTCGGCCTCGACCGGCTGATTGCCGACCCCGCCCTGCGCAAGCCGCTCGCCGGAAAACGCATCGCCCTGCTGGCCCATCCGGCATCCGTCACGGCCGGGCTGACGCACGCCCTCGATGCCCTCGCCACGCTGCCGGACATTCGCCTGACCGCTGCCTTCGGCCCGCAACACGGCCTGCGCGGAGACAAGCAGGACAACATGGTCGAATCGCCGGATTTCCTCGATCCGCGACATGGCATCCCGGTATTCAGCCTCTACGGTGAAGTGCGGCGGCCGACCCCGGCGATGCTCGACACCTTCGACGTGCTGCTGATCGATCTGCAGGATCTCGGTTGCCGCATCTACACCTTCATCACCACGCTGCGCTACATGCTCGAGGCGGCTGCGGAGCACGGCAAATCAGTGTGGATTCTGGACCGTCCCAACCCCGCAGGCCGGCCGATCGAAGGACTGACCCTGCGCCCGAGCTGGGAAAGCTTCGTCGGCGCCGGACAGCTGCCGATGCGGCACGGCCTGACGATGGGCGAACTCGCACGCTGGTTCATCGCCGAACTGCGGCTGGATGTCGACTGCCAGGTGATTGCAATGGACGGCTGGCAGCCCGACGCCCCCCCTGGTCATGGCTGGCCGCTCGGCGAACGTATCTGGGTCAACCCCAGCCCGAACGCCCCGAACCTCTCGATGGCACGCTGCTACGCCGGCACCGTGATGGTCGAGGGAACGACCCTTTCCGAAGGGCGCGGGACGACACGGCCGCTTGAACTCTTCGGTGCTCCGGACATCGACGCCAACGCGCTCATCGCGGAAAAGCAGGCACTGGCGCCGCACTGGCTGGCGGGTTGCCGGCTGCGCGACTGCTGGTTCGAGCCGACCTTCCACAAGCACGCTGGCAAACTCTGCCACGGCGTGCAGATCCATGTCGACGACGGCGCCTATCACCACCACGAATTCCGTCCCTGGCGCCTGCAGGCGCTGGCCTTCAAGGCCATCCGCCGGCTTTACCCGGACTACCCGCTCTGGCGCGAATTCGCCTACGAATACGAATTCAACCGCCTGGCCATCGACCTGATCAACGGCAGCGAGATTCTTCGCGGCTGGGTGGACGACCCCGCGGCAACGCCGGGCGACCTGGATACGCTGGCGCGGCACGACGAGTCGGCCTGGGAGGAGACGCGGCGCCCGCATCTCCTCTATTGAAGCAGTCTAAAGAACAACCTGCGCCCCGAGTTCGACGACCCGGTTGGTGGGGATCTTGTAGAAGCTCATCGCCGTGCTGGCGTTGCGATACATCAAGACGAACAGTTTCTCGCGCCAGTAGACCATTTCCGAGCCGACCTTCGGGATCAGCGTGGCCCGACCGAGGAAGAACGACGTTTCCATCATGTCGAAGTCCATTCCCTGCGCCGTGCACAAGGCCAGCGCTGCGGGGATGTCCGGTTCGTCCTTGAATCCGTACTGCACGGTGACCTTGTAGAAGCCGCCCTTCAGCGGGTGGATCTCGACGCGGTCGATCTCAGGCACGTAGGGCACGTCGAAGACCTCGACCGACAGCACCAGCACCCGCTCGTGCAGCACCTTGTTGTGCATCAGGTTGTGCAACATGGCGTTCGGCACGCGCGAGTTGTCCGAGGTCATGAACACGGCCGTCCCGGCCACGCGTGCCGGCTCGGAAATCAGCAAGGCATTGATGAACATGTCCAGCTCGATGGCCTCGCCACTGGTCCGTTCGGTCAGCAACTGGCCGCCGCGCTTCCAGGTGCTCATCAGCAGGAAGACCAGCGAACCGATCGCCAGCGGGAACCAGCCGCCGTCGGGGATCTTCAGGACGTTCGCCGAGAGGAAGGTTATCTCGACGACCAGGAATGCGGCGAACAGCGCCATCGCCCGCGGCCAGCCCCAGCCCCAGGACTTGGCGGCGACGAAGGTCGCCAGGCACGAAGTGATGACCATGTCGCCGGTCACCGCGATGCCGTACGCGGCTGCGATGTTCGAACTCGAACGGAAGCCGAGGACGAGAATCGCCACGGCACAGAAGAGTCCCCAGTTGACCCCCGGAAGATAAACCTGGCCCTGTTCCTTTTCCGAGGTGTGCTGAACTTCCAGACGCGGCAGGAAACCGAGTTGCATCGCCTGCCGGGACACTGAGAAGGCGCCGGAAATAACCGCCTGCGAGGCGATCACCGTGGCCACCGTCGCCAGACCGACGAGGGGATAAAGCATCCAGTCCGGGGCCTGGTGGTAGAACGGATTCTCCACGGCCTCCGGGTGGGCAAGGATCAGCGCCCCCTGGCCAAAGTAATTGAGCATCAACGACGGCAATACGAAGAAGAACCACGCCTGCCGGATCGGCTGCGCACCGAAGTGCCCCATGTCCGCGTACAGGGCTTCGGCACCAGTCACCGCCAGAACCACCGCCCCCATCGCCACCAGCGCCAGACCGCGGTTTTCAACGAGAAAGCGCAGGCCGTGCAACGGATTGACCGCCCCCAACACCGAGGGGTTGCCGATGATATTGGAGATGCCCAGCACCGCCAGCGTCGAGAACCAGACGATCATGATCGGGCCGAACGCAGCGCCGACCGAACCGGTCCCGCGCTTTTGCACGAAGAACAAACCGAACAGCACGACCAGCGTCGCCGGCAACACGTAGGGCTTGAGCAGCGGCGTTGCGACTTCCAGACCTTCGAGCGCGGACAGCACCGAAATCGCCGGGGTGATCATGCCATCACCGTAGAACATGCCTGCCCCCAGCAGGCCGGCCATCGTGATGAGCTTCTTCCTTTTCTTGTCCTTGCCCGCCGAGTGCAGCGCCAGGGCGATCATCGCCATGATCCCGCCCTCGCCGCGGTTGTCGGCGCGCATGATGAAGACGACGTACTTGATCGAGACGATGATGATCAGCGCCCACAGGATCAGCGACAGGATGCCCAGCACGTTGGCCGGGTTGAGCGGGATCGGGTGCACCCCGGCGAAGACTTCCTTGATCGTATAAAGCGGACTGGTACCGATGTCGCCGTAGACGACACCCAGCGCGGCCAGCGCCAGGGCAGCCTGCTGCGCCGGCGTTTTCGAAACTCCATGTTGCATTGGGTTACCTCACTTTCCGTGATGCAGCGACGGGGTGCCCGCGACTCCCGGACAAATCGCTACGTTGTTCCCTTAGGGAACGGGGAGACGCGGAGGATACTCCTCCCGTCCCCCATGAGGCAAACCGCCTTGACAATCATGCAATGATGGAAAGTGATGTCTTTCAAGTGCGTCATCACGCTTCAGATGCAAACAAAGTCGAGACCATGGGCCATATAGCAAATCGACTTAATGACGTTTTCTGCGCGATTCACAACATAGACGATCACGCAAGGTGATCAATTCAACAACGCTGCGGCAGGGGTGTATACATAACCGAGGTCGCGGGCCACGGCCTCGTAAGTCACCTTGCCCAGCGCCACGTTCAGCCCGTTGCGCAGATGCTCGCTCTCCTTCAGCGCCTGCCGCCAGCCCTTCCCGGCCAGTTCAAGAGCATGGCCGATGGTCGCGTGGTTCAGCGCGAAGGTCGAGGTGCGAGCCACGGCGCCCGGCATGTTCGCCACGCAATAATGTACGACGCCGTCAACCACGAAGGTCGGCTCGGCATGCGTGGTCGGATGCGAGGTTTCAACGCACCCACCCTGATCGATCGCCACGTCGACGATCACCGCGCCCGTTTTCATGCGCGCCACCATGTCGGCCGTCACCAGCTTGGGCGCTGCGGCGCCCGGAATCAACACGCCGCCAATGACGAGATCGGCGTCGATCACGGCCTCTTCAATGGTGTGCGCGGTGGAAAACAGCGTGGTGATGCGATTGCCGTAGATCAAGTCGAGGTGACGCAGGCGGTCGACGTTCTTGTCGATGACCGTCACCCGCGCGCCCAGGCCGACGGCCATCTGCAAGGCGTTGGTGCCGACCATGCCGGCGCCGATAACCACCACATGCGCGGCAGGAACGCCGGGAACGCCGCCGAGCAGGATGCCCATCCCGCCTTTCGATTTCTCAAGGTGCGCGGCACCGGCCTGCACCGCCATGCGCCCGGCCACCTCGCTCATCGGGGCGAGCAGCGGCAAACCGCCGCCCGGCCCGGTGATCGTCTCGTAGGCGATGCACACGGCGCCTGACTTGACCAGCGCCGCTGTCTGCTCGGGATCTGGCGCCAAGTGCAGGTAGGTGTAAAGGATCTGCTCCGGACGGAGGAGGACACACTCCTGCGGTTGCGGCTCCTTCACCTTGACGATCATCTCCGCGCCGGCGAAGACGGCGGCCGCATCGAGCACCAACTCCGCGCCCGCCGCCGCATACTGTTCGTCACTCAGGCCGATCACCGCACCGGCGCCTTTCTGAACCAGCACCGCATGGCCGCGCGACGTAAGCTCCCGTACGCTGGCCGGCGTCAGCCCAACCCTGTATTCGTGGTTCTTGATTTCCTTGGGCACACCAATTCTCATGATTTTTTCTCCGACGGTTCGTATTACAGGAACAACCTCGCAAGTATCGACCTGCACCACGAAGAAGCACAGAATGATTAAACTAATTCTCTTCTTATAAGAATTACTAATCAACAGCAACGGCCCGCAGGCGAAAAAAAGCCCTCCGGATGAGCAGAGGGCCGCAATGCAATCCAGCCAGAAAGACTCAGGCTGTCTCCGCCTCTTCTTTCAGGCTCGT
Source organism: Gammaproteobacteria bacterium (assembly GCA_029289235.1). Lineage (GTDB taxonomy): Bacteria > Pseudomonadota > Gammaproteobacteria > Burkholderiales > Rhodocyclaceae > Propionivibrio. The sequence goes on along the minus strand of JARFTZ010000054.1, from coordinate 9,133 downwards.
CAAGCCGGACTCGAGCTGGCGAGTTTTTTCGTTGAGCGCCGCCAGTTGCTGCGGGTAACGATTCGCGGCGATCCCTTCCCAGATCTCCGCATCCTTGATGCCGAGACGCGACGGCACGAAGACCGGATCGAGCCCCATCTTCCGCTGCTCCTCGTAATCGCGCAGCGTGGCGATGCCCGGCTTGGCCAGCAGCAGGATCACGACGATGTTGAACCAGGCCATGGCGCCAACCGCCGCCGACCCGAAGTTCCAGACCACGTCGACCGAGCTGACCGCGCCGATGAACGACATCGTGACGACGGCAACACGGGAGAACAGGATGCCGTATTTGTAGCCGTCACCCTGCGCGTTCCGCTTGAACAGGTAGGCCACGCTGGAATCGGAATAGAACGCGTAGGCCAGGACCGTCGTGAAGGTGAAGAAAAACAGGGCGATGGCGACGAACGCACCGCCCGCGCCGGGAACCAGCGAGTTTACGGCGTACTGGGTGAAGTTCGACGCCTGCACACCCTGCAGGTACTGCAGGATAAAGCCGCCCTGATTGACCGGATCAGCCACATTGAAGGTGTTGGTGGCAAGGATCATGACCGCAGTCGCCGTACATACCAGCAAGGTATCGACGTAGACCGAGAAGGCCTGCACCAGCCCCTGCTTGGCCGGGTGCGACACCTCGGCGGCGCCGGAGGCTTGCGCGCCCGTACCCTGCCCCGCCTCGTTCGAGAAGATGCCGCGTTTCACGCCCCACTGCACCGCCTTGCCGAACACGGCGCCGTACACCGCATTCATGTTGAAGGCGCTGCTGAAGATCAGTTCGAACACGCCCCAGATCTTGTCAAAATGCACGAGCAGGATCACGACAGCGACGGCCATGTACGCAATGGCCATGAACGGCACGATCCGCTCGGCTGCCTTGGCAATCCGCCGACCGCCGCCGAACACGACATAACCGATCAAGACCGCGTACAGCACGCCGACCATCCACGGCTGCATGCCCAGCGACAACTTCGCCGCCTGGGCGAAGGCGTTGGACTGGATGCCCGGCAGGGCGAGGCCGCAACCGAAGATCGTCAGCACCGCGAAGGCGATGCCGAGCGCGCGGCTCTTCAACCCTTTCTCGATGTAGTACGCCGGTCCGCCGCGATATTCGCCGTGAACCTCGTCCTTCCACACCTGCGACAGGGCAGACTCGATGTACGCCGACCCCGCGCCGAGAAAGGCGATGGCCCACATCCAGAACACCGCACCGGGGCCGCCGAAGAAGATCGCCGAGGCCACGCCGGTGATGTTGCCGGTCCCCACGCGCCCGCCGAGCGCCATCGCGAAGCCCTGGAACGAGGACACCCCGGTATCGGACGCCTTGCCCTTGAACAACTGGCGAACCATGTCCTTGATCAGCCGAAGCTGCGGAAAACGCATGAGCACTGAAAAAAAGATGCCCGCCCCCAGACACCCGTAGATCATGATCTGGCTCCAGAAGAAGTCATCGACCGCTACGGAAAAATTAAGCAGATTCATTGACGCCCGCCTCCATGAAGAGAGTTTCGTTGTTATAAAGCGAATGGAACGGCCAGCTGTAGCTATTATTCTTTGGCCGTGAGGATGAATCCCGCGATCAGGACTCATAAAGCGGGGAAAGTATAGTCTTTACGGAACGACAAAAAAACCAAAGATATATTAAATTATTTGCTTTCCCATAAGCACTGTTAATACACTGCATCGCTCCGCGGAGCGTGAATCCATGACGCCTTTTTCTCCCGATTTGCTTGAATGTCTCGCCGCCGTGATCGAAGAAGGCGGGTTCGAGCGCGCCGCGCGCCGCTTGTCGATCACCCAGTCCGCGGTATCGCAACGTCTGCACGCGCTGGAAACCCAGGCCGGCACGGTGCTGGTCGTGCGCGGCCGGCCCTTGCGGCCCACGCCGGCAGGGCGTCTCCTGCTCCGCCACGCGATGCAGATGCGCCTCCTGCACACGGGTCTCGAACAGGATCTGCGCCAGTTTGTGCCGGGCGCGGGCGGCGGAACCTACAAGGAACGCATTTCGATCGCGGTCAACGCCGACAGCATCGCCACCTGGGCGCTCCCTGCCTTCGACGCGCTGCAACGGGACGGCCTCTCCCTCGAAATCATCGCCGACGACCAGGACTTCACCCAGGACTGGCTGCGCGAAGGGCAGGTTCTCGGCTGCGTGACGGCATTGGCGCACGCCCTGCGCGGCTGCCGGATCACGCCGCTCGGGGCGATGCGCTACGTTGCCGTCGCCACGCCGGAGACGCTGCGCAAATACTGTCCGAACGGGCTTTCGGCGCCAGGCATCCGGCAACTCCCGTTCATCGCCTTCAACCGCAAGGACGACCTGCAAACCGAATTCGTCCGCCACGTGCTGAATGTCAAACAGGTCAACCTGCGGCAAAGCTTCGTCCCGAGCTCCGAAGGCCAGGTGCGCGCCGTCCTCGCCGGCTGGGGCGCCAGTGTCGTGCCGGAAATGCTGGTCCGTTCGCTGCTCGACGCCGGCCGACTGGTCAATCTCGCACCGGATGCTGCCCTGCCGGTCAACCTGTACTGGCACTGCTGGAATCTCGAATCGCCGCTGCTGGACGAACTGACCGGCGCGATCCAGGCCGCCGCCGAACGCTGCCTCGCCGCGGAATCCGTCCCGGCATCGTCCGGATGACCGCCCCATGACATATCGGAACAAAACACTGCCTCGACCTGTCTTCATCCCACACAACGACTTATAAGAGCCCATCATGCCCAAACCTTCCCTCAAGTATCTGCAACTCCTCTCGGAAAAGTACCCGACGATCCAGGCGGCCTCGACCGCGATCATCAACTACTCGGCGCAACTGCAACTGCCCAAGGGGACCGAGCATTTCCTTTCCGACGTGCACGGCGAACACGAAGCCTTCAACCACGTCATCCGCAACGGTGCCGGGGCAATCTGGCGGCAGATCGAGGAAATGTTCGGCAACACGCTCTCCAAGTCCGAGCGGCGCAACCTCGCGACGCTGATCTACTACCCGGAACTGAAGATCCCGCTGATGCTGCAGTCGGTCGAGGACAAGGAAGAGTGGTTCCGCCTGAAGATCGTCCGCCTCGTCAAGTTCTGCCGCAATCTCACCGCCAAGTACCGGCGTTCCACGGTTCGCAGCTATCTCCCGAGCCACCTCGCCGAAACCATCGAGGAGCTGATCTACGACCAGGACGGTTCCGAATTCAAGTCGGTGTATTACCAGAACCAGATCGACACCATCGTCGCGACCGGCAGCGCACCGACCTTCATCATCACCATCGCCGCGCTGATCCGCCGCCTCGCCGTCGAGCGGCTGCACGTCATCGGCGACATCTACGACCGCGGCCCCGGCGCGCACATCATCATGGACCTGCTGATGGACTACCACGACGTGGATATCCAGTGGGGCAACCACGACATCCTGTGGATGGGCGCCGCGGCGGGCAGCGAGGCGTGCATTGCCAATGTCATCCGCACCAGCCTGCGCTACGGCAACCTGGAGACGATGGAAAACGGCTACGGCATCAGCCTGATCCCGCTCGCTTCGTTCGCTCTGGAAACGTACAAGAACGATCCGTGCAAGCGCTTCATCCCCAAGGTCTCGCCGGAGGACAACTTCACCGAGCAGGAAGTCCGGCTGATGGCCCAGATGCAGAAGGCCATGGCGGTGATGCAGTTCAAGCTGGAAAGCCAGATCATCAAGCGCCGCCCGCACTACAAGATGGACGACCGGCTGCTGCTCGACAAGGTGGATTACGAGCGCAGCGTGGTCAACATCGACGGCACCGAGTACCCGATGCTCGACACCCTGTTCCCGACCATCGACCCGAAGCACCCCGACGTCCTGACCGAGGAAGAACAGGCGGTCATGGAAAAGCTGAAGCTGTCCTTCGTCAACAGCCAGAAACTGCAGGAGCACACCCGTTTCCTGTTTTCCAACGGCAGCACCTACCTGATCCACGACGGCAACCTGCTCTACCACGGCTGCATCGCCATGAACGACGACGGCGAGTTCCGCGCCTTCAACGTTGACGGCAAGTCCTTCGCCGGAAAATCGTTCCTCGACCGTGTCGACCGCCTCGCGCGGCAGGGCTACTTCGCCACCGACAATCCGGCCGTCAAGCAATACGGGATGGACGCCATGTGGTTCATGTGGTGCGCGCCCCAGTCACCGCTGTTCGGCAAGGAAAAGATGGCCACTTTCGAACGTTACTTCCTGGCTGAGAAGGCCACGCACGCGGAGAAGCGCAACCCCTACTACACCCTGCGCGACACTGAGGAAAATGCGCGCAAGATCCTTGCCGAGTTCGGCCTCGACCCAGACCGCGGCTGCATCATCAACGGCCACGTACCGGTCAAGGTTGCCAAGGGCGAACGGCCGATCAAGGCCAACGGCAAGCTGATCGTCATCGACGGCGGCTTCTCCCGCGCCTACCAAAAGGAAACCGGAATCGCCGGCTACACGCTGATCTCGAACTCGCGCGGCCTGCTGCTCGCCGCGCACCAGCCGTTCGAATCGACGCAGAAGGCCGTCTCCGAGGAAATCGACATCGACAGTGAAACCGAGATCATCCACACCCACCCACACCGGCTGCGCGTGCGGGACACCGACCGCGGCAAGGACATCCAGCAACAGATTGCCGACCTGAAAGACCTGCTGCACGCCTACCGCGAGGGTCTGATCAAGGAACACAACGTCCACTGACACGGCACGCCAACACGCACGGGAGATTGCGGCATGGATCTGCAGCTTCGCGACAAACACGTCCTGATCGGTGGCGGCAGCAAGGGCATCGGCCTCGCCTGTGCCACGAGTTTTCTCGGTGAAGGTGCCCGCGTGACCCTCGTTTCGCGGGACGCCGGCCATCTGGAAGCGGCCCGCGCCACCCTGCTTTCAAGCCATCCCGATGCCGCGGAGCGCATCGCCGTATTTGCGGCAAACCTGCGCGATGCGGATGCGGCCGCCGAGGCTGCTGTCAAGGCCGAGCAGCGACAGGGACCGATCGACATCCTGGTCAACTGCGCCGGAGCCGCCAAGCGGACACCGCCCGACGAGCTCACGCCGCAGCACTGGCACGAGGCGATGGAAGCCAAGTTCTTCACCTACATCCATCTGATCGACCCGGTGATCAAGCGGATGGCTGCCCGGGGCGCCGGCGCCATCGTGAATATCGTCGGCTCGGGCGGCAAGATCGCCAAGCCGCTGCACCTGCCCGGCGGCGCCGCCAACGCCTCGCTGATGCTGGTCAGCGCCGGCCTGGCGGCGGCCTACGGCCCGCGCGGCATCCGCGTCAATGCGATCAACCCCGGCACGACCCGGACGGAACGGATGCAGGAGGGGCTGGCAGTGGAGGCACGTGCGCACGGCATCACGATCGAAGAAGCACTCGCCAAATCCAGCGTCAACCTGCCGCTCGGACGCGTCGCCGAACCCGACGAAATCGCCAATGCCGTGCTTTTTCTTTGCTCGCCGAAAGCCAGCTACATCACCGGCGCCATCCTGTCGATGGACGGCGCCGTCTCGCCAATGGTGGTCTAGCAGCCTGTCGGGCTTGAGGCTCCTCGGCGAAATCATCCAGAAACACCGCAAGTAGCCGCTTCATGCACTCCGCCCGTTGTTCGGCCAGTCCATGAAGCGGCGCAAAAACCAATGAAAAAACCATTCTCCATCAGACATCTGCTCGTCGGTGTTGCGTTCATCACCGCACTGTGGCTGGCGCTGGACCCGCTCGCCGCGGCGAATCCCCTTACAGCGCGCAGCGCGGCCGTCGTGCTGATCACGCTGGCGCTGTGGAGCACCGGCGCGCTGCCGCCCTTCCTGACCAGCCTGATTTTCTTCGGACTGGTGCTGATCTTCGGCCTCGCCCGACCCGATCTCGTTTTTTCCGGTTTCGGTTCCGCCGCCGTGTGGCTGATCGTCTCGGGCTTCATCATCGGTGCGGCGATCACCACTTCCGGGCTCGGACAGCGCATGGCATCGGTGCTGGCGCCGTTGCTCGCCGCCAGCTATCCGCGCATGATCGCCGGGCTCACGCTGGCATCGGCGGCATTGGGATTCGTCATGCCCTCTTCCGTCGGCCGCGCCGTGGTGCTGGTGCCGGTCGGCATGGCTCTGGCCGACCGCATGGGTTTTGGCAAAGGTTCGAACGGGCGAATCGGCATCGCCGCGACACTGGCCATGGCCTGCAACATGCCGAGCTTCGCCATCCTGCCGGCGAACATCCCGAACATGATTCTGGCCGGTGCCGGCGAAACGCTGCACGGCGCGAGCTTCGGCTACACGGAATATCTGCTGCTGCATTTTCCGATTCTCGGCATCCTCAAGTCGGCACTGATGGTCGGACTGGTGCTGATGATGTTTCCCGCCAGGATTCACCCGCAGGAGGCCATCGTCGGTAAATCGACTCCGACTCCGGCCGCTGGCGAGGACAAACCGGCCGATGCCGGCGCCCAGCGCCGCGTCGCCTTCATCCTGCTGGCCACGCTGGCGCTATGGATGACCGACAAACTGCACGGCATCAACCCGGCCTGGATCGGGATCGCCACCGCGGTCATCCTGCTGATGCCCCGGATCGGCGTCGTCGCGCCGAAGTCGTTCAACACGTCGGTCGATTTCGGCATGGTGCTCTTCGTCGCGGCGGCACTTGGGCTTGGCGCGCTGGTCAATGCCTCCGGCCTCGGGCAGGTGGTCGGACAAGTCCTGGAAAAGGTGCTGCCCTTGTCGCCGGGCCGGGATGCGCTGAACTTCCTGTCGCTCTCGGCGATGTCCACGCTGACCGGCATCGTCACCACGATCCCCGGCGTCCCGACCGTGTTGACGCCGATGGCGCCGGATCTGGCCACGGCCTCGGGCTTCAGCCTGCCGGCCGTGCTGATGACGCAGGTCATCGGCTTCTCGACGGTGCTGTTTCCCTATCAGGTCGGCCCGCTGATCGTGGCCATGCAACTCTCCGGCGAAAAACTCGGACATCTGCTGAAGATCACCCTGCCATTGGCGCTGATCACCTTCGTCGTCCTGCTGCCGCTCGATTACCTGTGGTGGAAGCTGCTCGGATGGCTGTGAGCGATCCGGCCTCAGCGCCTTTCCAGTTCGCCCGGCGTGCAGCCGAACAGCACGCGGAACGCCGCAATGTACGCCGAAGGTGAATCGTAGCCGTAGTCCAGCGCCACGCGCGTGACCGGGTGGCCGGACTCCAGCCCGCCGAGCGACAACATCAACCGCAGGCGCTGGCGCCAGAGCCGGAACGACAAGCCGGTTTCGCGCCGGAACAGCCGTGCCAGATTGCGTTCCGACGCGCCCGTCTGCACTGCCCATTGCGCCAGCGTCCGTCCGTCGCCGGGTGAATCCAGCAAGGCCCGCGCGATGGACAGAAGTCGCTTGTCGCGCGGCAATGTCAGGGAAAATGCCGCCTCGGGCAAGGTCGTCAGCTGGTCGACCAGCACCTGCACCAGGCGCGCCTCGGCACCGTCGAGCGGATAATCGGGAGGAAACGCGCTCGCCGTCTTGATCAGTTCGCGCACCAGCACGGACACCTGCAGGACGCGACAACGCCCGTCTTCCCACGGAAAAAGAGAGGGATCAACGTAGAAACTGCGCATCTCGACCCGGCCGGGATTGACCACTTGATGCTCCAGTTCGGGAGGAATCCATACCGCGCAATGCGGCAGCGCCACGTAGTTGCCAAACGGTGTGCGGATATCGAGCACGCCTTCGACGGCGTACGACAGTTGCCCCCAAGGATGCCGATGCACCGCACTGTAAGTTCCCGGCGATAGCGATTCCGCGCGGGCAAACAGTGGGCGCAGCAACACATCCAGCAAGGGCAAGGCCCGTTCGGCACGCAACGGAGAACAACGCTGGTCAGTCATGGCGGGTTATCGACATTCAGTGTCCGATTAACGGCAGGCGGAAACAATCGAAGAATTTATAGTGGCGGCTGCCGCGCCGCAAGCCTCCACCGAATCGGCGCCCAGGATTTTTCCGGAGTCACCATGCTTTCTTCACTGCTTGCCCACCTGCGCCGCCTCGCCCGCGACTGGTTCCTCATCGGCATGCTTGCCGCTGTCCTGCTTGCCTCCTTCTTCCCGGACGCAGGCAAAAGCGGCGGCTGGCTGCACATGGAGAACGTCGTCGACATCGGTGTCGCCGTCGTCTTTTTCCTGCACGGGCTGACAATCTCGCTGAAGAGTTTCAAGGCCGGGCTGATGCGCTGGCCGGTACACGTCGTCGTTCAGGCCCTCACCTTCGCGCTCTTCCCCCTGCTGTTCTACCCCTTCCGCAGCCTGTTCTCGGAAATCATTCCGCCAGCGCTGATGCTGGGCTTTCTCTACCTCTGCGTCCTTCCGTCGACGATCACGTCGTCAGTGGCGATGACGGCCATGGCCAATGGCAATGTGCCGGCAGCAATCTTCAACGCCACCCTTTCCAGCCTGCTGGGGATCGTGATGACCCCGCTGTTGGTAAATCTGATGGCGGACACCCAGAGTACTGCCGGTGAGCTGCCATTGCTCGACACCATCCTCGGCATCGCCCGCATGCTGCTGCTGCCGCTCGTCGTCGGCCAGCTGTTGCGCCCCCTGCTCTTCCGCTGGTTCAACCGTTACAAGGCGATCACAGGCAAGCTCGACAAACTCGTCATCCTGCTGCTGGTCTTCGCCGCCTTTTGCGATTCGGTCGCAGCCGGCTTGTGGCGCGACCACGGCGTGGAGATCATCGGCGTCACCCTGGCCGGCGCGGCCGCTTTGCTCGCCATTGTCCTTGTGCTCTCCACCTTGCTCGCGCGGCGCCTCGGCTTCAACGTCGAGGACGAAATCACCATCGTCTTCTGCGGCTCGAAGAAGACGCTCGCCTCCGGCGTGCCGATGGCGACCCTGCTGTTCGGCGCCAATCCGTCGCTCGGACTGATCGTCCTGCCGATCATGTTCTATCACCAGTTGCAGCTGTTCGTCTGCTCGCTGCTCGCCACGCGCTACGCCGGGCGATAAAAAAGCGCCAGCGTAGTATCGCTGGCGCCAAAGGAGGAAGAAGCGATCAGTGGGTGAGCCACTTGAGTGGCACGAGGACGATGTCGGGGACGGCGATCAGCAGGATCATCACCCCGGTCTGAGCCAGGAGGAACGGCC
>JARFTZ010000053.1 GCA_029289235.1 Gammaproteobacteria bacterium | reverse complement strand
GGCACCCGAGGGAGACAAAGCCGACTTTCGGCGGCAGTCTGGAATCTATCATCGTGGAATCGGCTTCAGAAAACCGAAAGACGCCGCACGCCGTGCGCGCCTCGTCTCTCAAACGGACGGCAAAAAGAAAGTGGCGAGCCTTACCCCGGCACTCACAGTAAATGGCTGTGGCTGCTTCCTTCCGGACCTGACCAGGTTCACCACCCTGCGATGCGGGGAGACCCGCCGGCGCGAATGTTACCACAGAGTTACCACAGAGCGCGGCGAGGATCGGCACCGCGCAATAACCTTTTTCGGCCTGACCAGTTTTATGGTCAGGAACGCGTATCCTCCGGAAAATCGAGCAGTTCGCGCAGCTGTGCCAGCGTCCCCTGGTCCTTGACGACGGACGCCAGCCAGCGCTCCAGCGGCATTTCCGCCCAATTGGCCGCCCGTTCGGCCAGCGGCGCCACCGGGCTGTGCGGCTCGTTCTTGCGGAAATACGACGCCGCGGCGCGCAACGCCTGGATCGCATCGGAACGGGTAACGATGATGCCCTGTACAGACCGCGGCGAGAGCGACGGCGCCATATCGACCGCGTGGCTGTTTCGTTCCGTCCCGGCTAAAGGAGATTCCTGGCCCCGAGCCACCACCACCTGGCCGCCCAAGCGGGCCAGCAACTTGCCGACAAGCGACTCGCACGCGCCAAGCGTCTCCTGCATTTCCTTCAGGCTCGGCGCATCGAGTCCGAAGCGCTCGTCAACGCGCGCGGCCAGCATCCCGGCAGCAGAAACCGCGTCGCCTATTCGCGCATGCAACTTCTCGTAATAGGCCGGCCCGGATAGCTGCACGGCCTTGTCGAAATCCTCACCGCACAACTTCCCGGCGGCAATCGCCTTGTCGCGGGCGCCACTGTCCTTCAATCCCAGGTTGTCGACCAGACGCGATTCTTCCCACTTCAGGAACGAATAGCCGCCAGACGCCCGATCGGTCAGCGGAATCTCGCGGATCACCGCGCTCAGTTGCTTGTTCAACCACTCGATCTTCCCGGCCCGCTCGTCGAGATCGTCCGGATCAAGACTGGGATAGCAGAATTCCCAGAATTCGTTGAGAAGCCCCTCGACGACCGCAAGCCCCATCGTCACGCCCTCGAACCCCTTCATTCGCGCCATCGCTTCGGCGTACCAGGCCGCGACCTGCAAGTCCTTGCTCTGGCGCGACAACACATTCTCCGCCAATTCCCTCACCCGCGGCCAGTCCGCGGTCTTCAATGAAGTCTCCCACTCGCCCTGCGCCAGCGTCGTATCGTCCTCGCGCCGCGCCTCGCGGATTTCGTCGAATACGGCAGAAAACGACAGGTCGACACCACAGATGTCGTCACCGGGAACAGGGTCAAGGAGCGGAGCAGGTAGAAGGCTGTTCATGGATTTCTTCCGTCAGTCAGAGTTTTGCGACTCCGGGAATTTTTTCGAGTACGTAAATAGAGTAGAGCGATCTTTGCCATCCTCAGATCTGAGCAGGCGGAAAACCGGGGGCGGCGAATGCCGACACCAAATGGCAGGAAGGGGTGAAACGAAGTGGTAATCGCGCACCTGTTGGCGCCTGCGTCATGGCATCTTCTTGCGAAATAAAATACGGAACAGACAGTCTCGTTTTTCCTCCTTGAAGGCAAACGACAGCTCCCCCCACGGCATCGCTGCAGCATATACGGTCGTTTCCTGCAACGAGCGCCCACGAGGGTATTGAACGATGGTTAGCTCACCAAAGTGCTCGCGAATCTCGTCGAGGCCGATACACCGCCCCTCAAGTTCAATAGACAATCCACTGTTCTTCCCGAATTCACCGCCGGGCAGTAGCGCGAGACTTACGCGAGAAACTGACGAACCATCATCAAGCGGATGACCGGCCCCTATGAGGTGCCAAAGGTATTCATCACGCGTTTTGTCTGTCAGTTCTGTTCTCAATACCGCTTCGACCACCTCTTTCGAAAGCGGCATCTCTTCGCCAAGTGTATTCACGACGCCCCATAGCGTCCCGCATCCATTTTCCATCAATGATTCCTTTTCCTTAACGCCGGAAGCATGCAGACATCCCGCACACAAACACCCCAACATACCGAGCAAGAACAGGCGCAATAGATTATTTTTTCGCCGGATAGGCTCGGTCATACCATCCCCCGTAATAGTCTGCATACGATTGTGCTGTATTCGAGGTTATCTCACCCGTTCCAAACCTTGCGCCAATGGAGTTTCGTGCGGCAATCGCATTGCCGTCTTTGAGGTACTGATCGTAAGCCGCATTGTACGCAGCATGATTGGCGCGGTTTCCTGCAATTCCGATATCCGGGCCTCCGCTGGACAGTATCTCTCGCTGTACCTTTATGTTGTTCATCGTGGCGCCCCCTTCATCGGCCATTGCACCATTGATGAAAGCAGTTCTGGACGAATAGTCGGCTACGTACGGATAGACAGCATGCCCAACCTCGTGAGCAAGCGATTGAGTTGCAACCTCCGGATTTCCCCTCTCTGAGCCATCAATCGTAATTGTCGGAGGAGAAGCCATTCGATCAGCGTACGACCCACTTCCTGCGGGACCATACTCAATTGCCCAACCCTCCTGTTTCAGTTTGCGAACGTCCTTCTGCAGACTCGGTGATTTGGCGACAAGTGCATCGACGCCGTCACCCAGCCCTGTCACCACCGCAGAACCGCTTTTTCCGGCAGCATGTACTGCAGAACTTGCCGTGCTTGCCGCCTCAGCCACCTTCGGCACGAGCAAGCCCACCACCGAAGCTGCCATCGCGCCGGATGCCGATCCGGCACCTTCGAAGGAGCGCCCCAAGGTCGGCAACGTGGAGATCAACGAACAGCCGCAACTGCATTTGTGGCCTTCGAGCGCCACGGCTTGCCCCTCGACGTACCACGACGGATCGCCGTCGACGATGGTCACGACCCCATGGCCTTTCTTCGGACAAACCGCCTTGTCGCCACGTCGCGCCACCCGCTTGCCGTTGATTTCGGTATTCGCCGCAGCCGTAATCACCCGCCCGCCGTGCGTGTGCGGATCGCCCAGGCGTATTACTCGCTTCATTCTCTCTCCCGAGCATCAGCCCATTGACATTTCCGCGGATTCCGGCGCACGCGCAAAAAAGATCGACAAGGTTGCGTCGCGACGAAACTCGACGCAAAGCGCCGCACCTTGCGTCGCGGCGGCTCGGGCCACCGCCACGGAGAGCATGCCGACATCAAGCGCATCGCCGAGATCGCCGGCCACGGTGGAAATGTTTGTCGCTTCGTCGAACGGATCGAGCTCGATGCCGTGCTCGAGCAGCGCCACACCGAGTCCGGCCATGTGCACACCGCAGTTCGCCGGCGTTCCCGCGTTATGCACCAGCCAACTGCACGTACTGCCTCCTCCGCCTTCCTGCTCATTTGCCTCTACGCCGTCGCAGGCCGGAAGCATCTTGTCCATTCCGGCATAACGCCGGGCCTCATCCAGAGCTTTTCCCAAGGTGCGTGCCAACACGTTGGCACGCGTTTTCCCGCCACTCATCCTGGCCATAGCCGGTCGATGCAGACGCGCCAGTACCGGCCGGGAACGCAGCGCCTCGTCCTTTTCCAGGGCAGAATCCGCGTCATCGCTCACGAAATCGGGATGGGTCAGCAACATCGCAAACACCCCTTGCCCCGGCTTCCCGGCACCGACAGCCTCCTCTTCTTCGTCCGTGTTCTGCGCCTGCAGCCACGGCGAATCCGTCCCGAGCAGAACGACGGCCAACCCCGGATTCTGCTCGAACAAGCGGAGAAGAGCGCTCAACACGCCCCCATCTTCCGCCAGTTGAAGTATCCGTCCGGGATCACGCACGCCATCGAATAATAGCCCCCCCTCCTCGATGAGCGCATGTTGCACGCCCCTGACCGCGTTCACGAACTCGTCCGCACGCGCCTCGCCCGGCGGCACGACATAAAGAGGGAGCGATACGGCGGCCGGGCTGCTCGCATAGATCGCTCCCAACGCCTCGTGCATGCCGGAACGCAAATGGGCCACCACTTCGGCCCGCTCATCAACATCCGCAGCCGAGGACTCGAATGAGGAGAGGTAAACACCTTGACACATCTCGGCCAGAGGCACATCACCGTCCCCGGCGCTCACCTGCGCCAGCGCAACAGCGCGGCAATCGCAGCCGAATCGATTGCGCTGCGACTCCTCCGTGGCAAGTCTGCGAGCGTTTTCTTCCCCCGCCTGGCGTTCTTCTTCGGCGCGCTCCTCCATCGCCCGGGTCCGCGCCTCCGCGACGCGGTCCCGCCAACGTCGCCAGCCAAGCCAGAGCCCCCCGCAGAACAGCGGCGGCAGCGCATGGACGGCGGCTAGCCGGGGCAGCGACCATTGCCCGAAATCCGGCGCCACACCGAACCACAACGCGCTTACCCAGGCGGCAGCCAGCGTCGCCAAGATGATCAATCTCTTCAGCATTCAGGTCACTCCTATTTGACGGTGACCGCCAGTTCGTCGTTACGCACTTTCAGGCTCACCTCGCGCAGCGGCCGCCCCTCTGCCATGCGCGCGAGCACCTTTTCGGAAACGCGCGCCAGCACGGTGTCGGTGATGATCGCTTCGGCATCCCGCGCGCCGCTATCGACTTCGGTACAGCGCGCGACGATCATGTCGGGCAGCGCGGCGTCAAAGACCAGCCGTGCGCCGTGGTTGGACTGCATCCGACGCTGCACCCTGGCGAGCTTCAGCCCGACGATCAGGCGCATGATTTCGTCCGAGATCGGGTAGTACGGGATGACCGACAGGCGCCCCAGGAACGCCGGCTTGAAAGCCCGCTGCAGTGCCGGACGCAGGAGTTCCTGCAAATCCTCGGGCGTCGGCGGACGCTGCTCCTCCTCCACGGTAACGCCATGCTCGACAGCACGCATGATGAGATCGGTACCCACATTGGAGGTCAGGATGATGATGGTGTTCTTGAAATCGACTTCGCGTCCTTCGGCGTCCTCCAGAACACCCTTGTCGAAAACCTGGAAGAACAATTCCAGCACATCCGGATGCGCCTTCTCCACCTCGTCGAGCAACACCACCGAATACGGTTTGCGCCGCACCGCCTCGGTCAGCACGCCGCCCTCGCCGTAACCGACGTAGCCGGGCGGAGAACCCTTGAGACCGGAAACGCTGTGCGCCTCCTGGTATTCAGACATGTTGATGGTGATCAGGTTACGCTCGCCGCCATAAAGCGTATCGGCCAGCGCCAGTGCGGTTTCCGTTTTCCCGACACCGGACGGTCCGACGAGCAGGAACACGCCCTTCGGCTTGCCGGGGTCTTCCAGATTGGCCTTGGCGATCTGGATACGCCGGGCGATCAACGCCAGCGCGTGCGGCTGCCCGACCACGCGCTGCTCGAGCAACGCATGAAGATTGCGCACGGTCTCGATTTCGTCGGCAACCATTCCCCCCAGGGGGATGCCGGTCCACCCGGAGATGACTTCGGCGATCGTCGCACCGTCCACGCACTCGTAGATCAGTGCCTGTTTGTCATGCAGTTCGTGCAGCTTCCCGAGTGCCGCCAGCAGCGCTTCGCGCGTCGAGCCGTCCTTTCCTGCCTTGCCCCGCTTCGCCTTCTTGACGGGAAGCTCGCCCCCCTCTTCCTGCAGGCGCACCCGCAACGCCGCGATCTCCTCGACCAGGGCGCGCTGCTCTGCGAATGCAGCCTGCAACGTTTCGAGGTCGCCCTCCAGCGCCTTGCGTCGTGCCGCCAGCTCGGTCAGCCGTTCGGCATGTGCGGGATCCTGCTCCTTTGCCAGCGCTGCTGTTTCACGGTCGATGTTCTGGATCAGGCGATGAACATCCTCCAGCGCCGCTGGCGTGCTCGCCCGCGAGAGCGCCACGCGCGCGCAGGCCGTATCGAGCACGCTGATCGCCTTGTCCGGCAATTGCCGACCCGAGATGTAGCGGCTCGACAGTTTCACCGCATCCACCACGGCCTCGTCGAGAATGCGCACCTTGTGGTGCGCCTCCATCGCGTCGGCAACCCCGCGCACCATCTGGATGGCCGCCTCCTCGGGCGGTTCATCGATCTTGACCACCTGAAAGCGCCGGGCCAGCGCCGCATCCTTCTCGAAATACTTCTTGTATTCGGCCCAGGTCGTCGCCGCGATCGTGCGCAGTTCGCCACGGGCCAGCGCCGGCTTCAGCAGGTTCGCCGCGTCGTTCTGCCCCGCCGCGCCGCCCGCCCCGATCATCGTATGCGCCTCGTCGATGAACAGGATGATCGGGGTGAGGCTCGCCTTGACCTCATCGATCACCGAGCGCAACCGGTTCTCGAATTCCCCCTTGACGCTCGCGCCGGCCTGCAACAGGCCAAGATCGAGCGTGCGCAGGGTAACGTTGCGCAAAACCTCCGGCACGTCGCCCTGAACGATGCGCAGCGCCAAGCCCTCGACCACGGCCGTCTTTCCCACACCCGGCTCGCCGGTCAGGATCGGATTGTTCTGGCGACGGCGCAGCAGGATATCGATCATCTGGCGGATTTCACCATCGCGCCCGAGCACCGGGTCGATCTTCCCGGCCCGGGCCTGCACCGTCAGATCGACCGTGTATTTGTCCAGATTCGGTGCACTCTTCGTCTTGTGCTGCGAAACGGGTTCGCTGGCCTCATTCCCGGCCGACTCACCGTGCCCGGTCGATGAAGCGCTCTCGGAGCGCTGCAACAAGGCCGGCAGAGTGTCCTTGAGATCGTCCACCGGAACCCGGCTCAACGCCGCACAGGAGCCCGAAAGCTGGCGGCGCAACTCGTCGTCCGCGACCAGCGCCAGCAGCAGCAGCCCGCTCCCCAGTCGTTCCACGCCGTAATTCACGCTCCCAGCCAGCCACGCGGCCTCCAGCCAGCGCAGAATGTTGCGGGAGAGCACGGGATTGCGCGTATTGCCCGTACGAAAACGTTCAAGCGCCGTTTCCAGATCTTCCTGCAAACGCGGCACATCGACGTGATATGCCTTCACGATGCGCAGCAGGTCGGCATCCGGCGCCTGAAGCAATGCGGACAGCACGTGTTCGATGTCGACTTCGTGATGAGTGCGAGACAGCGCCACATTGGCCGCAGACTCCATCGCCTTGCGGGAGGAAACATCGAGCTTGGAAACCAGGGATCTGAGATGGGAGGTCATCGGTGAACAAGTTGATTAGAAAAGAGAATGTCCGACAGGGCTGAAACCGAATGGAAAAACCGCCGCCCGCACTGGCCAGAACAGAAAGGACGCCAAAAGAAGGGCCGACCCGGCGATCGACACCACCAGCCACCACACTTTCACGCGTTGAACTTCCCGTCTCCCGACGCATACGCCACCAGCGTCCACGTCGTTTCCACGAGTACGTTGATGGGGGCCCCCTTGAGTTTTTGCAGCAAGCTGCGTTCAGGGCCGCGCACGATGACGGTCGGGAGCGTCATCCCCTGCGGGAAGAAGCGGCGTTTCTCGCCGGCTGCAAGTTCGGCGGCGCATTCCCAGAGGCCTGTTTGCGGACAGGGGCTCAGTGAAGCTGCAGAAGTGCCCAACGGCAAACCGCTTTGCGGCGCGACCGGATGGGTCGACGGTTCCGACGAAGGCGTGGGCGAACTCACCGGTCGTACGCGGATCGAATTGACGATTGAATCGAAGAGCTCGATGGCTTGCTTGTCGGAAAGTGTCGGCGGGCGTTCCTCGAA
>JARFTZ010000052.1 GCA_029289235.1 Gammaproteobacteria bacterium | reverse complement strand
TGCTGCCCATCCTGCCCCCGCCGGAATCCTCCGGTACTAGTTTCGAGGCATTCTATCAGGCAGTCGTTTGGAACCGTGACTCCTCTCCAGCGAATGGATCACGAGATCACCAGGAAGAGGCTCTCAGTCACGCAGTTTTCCACTATCGATCCAGACCAGGGTCCCTGACGCCTTCCCGTTCGATCCGACGATAATCGCTGCCTGCCCGAAACCGGCGGCCAGCGCGCAGACCTGACTCTCCGGAGCATCGAAGATGCAAAAACCGGGTTCGTCCGGCCAGCGCCCGCCGTCGGCATGATTCCGGGCAGGAACGTAACGCCACCCCAGTGTCTCGATGCTTTTCCGGAGCGCTTCGTTGCGCGCGGCGTTCTGCAACGGCGTCGGCATCCCGCCGGGATTGCAGGCGGTAATGATCGCCCAACTGCTGGCATCCTCGTCATCGAGCCAGGACGCGAAGCTCGGGTGAGGCTCTCCGATCCGCAGATCGAAGCGCTCACCGTGCCCTTCGACACAATATGTAGTCGCCAGGAAGGACGCCTCCAGATCCGACGTACTCATCACCCCCAACCATTTCTTAGCGGGACAGGAAAGCCAACGGTACCGTAACCAGTTGAGGGAATGCAACAAGCGCGACGAGAACGCCCACCTCGGCGAGCAGGAATGGCCACATACCGGCCACAACACGACCGACCGGCAGCTTGCCGACGCCGCAGACGGCCGTCAGCGACGTCCCGACCGGTGGGGTGATCAGTCCGATCGCGTTGGCCATCACGAAGACGACTCCGAAGTACACCGGATCGATTCCCACCTGTTTAACCACCGGCATCAGCACCGGCGCCAGGATCAGGATGTTCGGCGTCATGTCCATCGACGTTCCGATCACCAGCGTAATCAGCACGACAGCGAGCATGAACAGTTTGGGCGATTCGAGCAGACCTCCGAGCATTCCGACGAGTTGCCCAGGCAGATCGGCCACCGTGATCAACCAGGCGCTGACCATCGCCCCGCCGACGAGGAACATCACTACCGCAGTCATTTTTCCGGCACTTAGAAACAGGCGGTATAGATCCCTGAACTTCAGTTCGCGATAAATAAACATCCCGACGAACAAGGCGTAGGCGGCAGCCACCACGGCGGCCTCGGTCGGCGTGAACACGCCCATCTTCAGACCGACGATGATGATCGCCGGAAGGACCAGTGCCCAGACGCCATCGATGAAGGTCTTGCGCATTTCGGCCGCGGACGGCTTGGGGCGTGTTTCCAGCTTGTCGTGGCGCGAAACGAGCCGCCAGGCGATCAGGATCGAAGCCCCCATCAACACGCCGGGAACGATGCCGGCGAGGAACAGCTTGGTGATCGACACCTGCGCGGCGACGCCGAAGATGACGAACGGAATGCTCGGCGGGATCACCGGCGCGATGATGCCGCCGCAGGCAATCAGGCCGGCACAGCGCGGCACGTCGTACTTCGCGTCGCGCATCATCGGCAGCAGCAACGCGGCGAGCGCCGTCGTATCGGCAAGCGCCGAACCCGACAGGCTGGCCATGATGACGGCGGCGATCACCGCCACGTAGCCCAGGCCGCCCTGGATATGTCCGACCAGGCACAGCGCCATATTGACGATGCGGCGGGAGAGTCCGCCGGCATTCATGAACTCGCCGGCGAGCATGAAGAACGGCGCCGCCAGCAGAACGAAGTTGTCCGCGCCGTTGATCAGGTTTTGCGCGATCAGTTGCGCATCGAACATGCCCATCTGCCACATCATCGCCGTGCCGGCCAGCAGCAGCGCGAAGGCGATCGGCACGCCAAGGATCAGAAAGCCCAGCAGGCAGCCGAGAAAAATCACTACGGTCATTTGGCTTCTCCCTTGCCGCCGTTCTTGTTTTCACTCACGCCGTCCGCCTCAACCTCATCGAGCGACCCGTGAACCGTCACCAGGTCCTCCTCGGTGGCTTTCCCGGAAATGACGACGTAAATGTTGCGTATCAGATAAATGGCGATCCCGACGCTGGCGACCAGACCGACGGCGTACTGGATCGCTACCGGCAGGCCGGTAGCCGGAAATTCGGTCTGCAGGCCGATGATCGTCTGCTTCAGGCTGCCCTTGAAGATCAGCCAGCAGACGCCCAGCAAGAGCAGGCTGGTGACGACGACGCAGAATTTCTTGCCTGCCGGCGGCAGGCGCTTGATGAACGAGTCGATACCCAGGTGGGCGTGTTCCTTCATGGCGACCACGGCGCCCAGGAAGGTCAGCCAGACGAACAGGATGCGCGACACTTCCTCGGAAATGGTAATTCCGGAATTAAAGCCGTAGCGCAGCACGACGTTGCCGAACACCAGCACCAGCATGATCGCCAGGAACAGCACGATCAAGCCGTTGAACAGGTTCAGCACGTATTTTTCGAGTGTTTTCATTGTTCCCCTCACGTTGTCAGCCGCGTTGCAAGCTGAGAAGCGGGCCGGCCATCAGGCCGGCCCGCTTGCGGTGATCCCGGAGTTACTTCAGGTTCTTGACCCGCTCGAGCTCGGCGTTGAACGCCTTGATCAGTTCCGGATCGAGTTGCGCGGCGTACTTGTCCACCACCGGCTTGACGGCATCCTTCATCCGGGCCAGTTCGGCCGGGGCGATTTCGTTGAGCTGCATGCCGTGGTCGGTCATCACCTTGCGCGACTTCTCGGTCATAGCACGGGCGGCCTTGCGCTGCACGTCGCGGGCTTCGACCGCCGCTTCTTCGAAGATCTTCTTCTCGTCGGCCGAGAGTTGATCCCAGAACGCCTTGCTGACCATCATCATCTGCGGGTTGTAGATGTGACGGGTACCGCTGAAGTATTTCTGGACTTCATAGAACTTGCTGGCGTCGACCGTCGTTTCCGGGTTTTCCTGCCCGTCGACCGTCTTCATTTCCATCGCCGTATAGAGTTCCGGGAAGGGCATCGGCACGGCGTTGGCGCCGAGGGTGTTGAACATGTCAACGTACAGCGGGTTGAGGATCGTGCGAATCTTCAGGCCCTTGATGTCTTCGAGCTTGTTGATCGGCCGCTTGCTGTTGCTGATGCTGCGGTAGCCCTGCTCCATGAAGCCGAGACCGACCCAGCCCTTGGCCGGCATGTAGTCCATCAGCTTCTTGCCGAACGGGCCGTCGAGCACGGCGTCGGCCTGCGCGGTGTTGGCAAACGAGAACGGGAAGTCGAGGACGACGAACTCCTTGATCGTGCCGACCAACTGGGCCGGCGACATCATCGAGATTTCGATCGTGCCGCCCTGCATGGCCGCGGCGACCTGTTGCTCGCCGCCGAGCGTGCCGTTCGGGAAGACCTTGATCTTGATCTTGCCGCCGCTCTTCTTGTCGACGACTTCGACGAATTTCTGCGCGCCAAGGCCTTGCGGATGGTCGATGGCGTTGACGATCGGGAACTTGGCCGAACGCTCCTTGATATCAGCTGCGGAACTGCCGCCGGCAGCGAAAATCATGGCGGTGGACAAGGCGATCGTGGTCAGGACTTTTTTCATTGCTCCTCCTCTTGGATTGATGGGTCACGACTGACAAAGCGCGGCGAAGAATTGCACAACACTTTCCGGTGAGCAAAGCCAAGGGGGAGTAAAACTACTCAGCGCGAGCGATCATCCGGTTGGCCCTCGCTCAGGCCGGACGGCCTCGGCAAGCCGGGCCAGCAGCGCAGAGAGGTCAGCGGCGAAACGATCGATCTCGCCGTCCTCGGCCGCCCCGTCCGCGAACTGCCGCTGAAGCTCGACACAGTGCCGTTGCAGGCCGTCCGCGCCCAACATGCCGAGCAGCGACTTGGCGCCATGGACGAGTTCCCTGACGCTATCGCGGTCGCCGGCCAGACGCGCCGCGTCCAGCCGATCGACCAGATCGCTCCGCTCATCGACCAGGCGACGCGCCAGACGAACATAAAGATCACGCCGGCCCATCATCCGCGAAACGGCCTGCGCGACGTCGACACCCGGGATTGCGGAAAGCGCGGAGAAGAGGCGCTCATCATTGGCGTCAAGGCTGCCGCCGCTTGCAGCCTCCAGTGGCTGACTTTCCGTCGCCTTGAGTTGCTCCGGGACATCGAGATGACGCTTAAGGCAAGCGAACAGCAGGTCGGGCTGGATCGGCTTGGCGAGGTAGTCGTTCATCCCCGCCGCCAGGCAACGCTCCGGATCGCCTTCGAGCGCATTGGCGGTCAGAGCGACGATTGGCAGGTTGTCGAAGCGCGGCTCCTTTCTGATCTCCGCCGTTGCCGCAAAACCGTCCAGCGCCGGCATGTGGATATCCATCAACACCAGATCGAACGGCTCTGTTTGCAGGCAGCGAATACCCTGCCTGCCATCGCCGGCAACAGTGACCCGGGCGCCGAACATTTCCAGGAGGTCGTGCATGACCTCCTGATTGATCGCGTTGTCCTCGACCAGAAGAATCGAACGACCCGCCAGCCAGCCTGTCGCCGCCGTTGCCATTTCCCCGCCGGCCACCTCGCCTGTCCGCGCAGGCATAGTCGGCAGGCTGGCGGCAACACCAATGCGCAACGGCACTTCAAACGAGAACACGCTTCCTTCGCCGAGTCGGGAACGCACTTCCACGCGCCCCCCCATCAGACCGGCCAGCGTCCGGCTGATTGCCAGACCCAGGCCGGACCCCTCGAACGGCCGTGAGATGGAGCCGTCAAGTTGCTGGAAGGGGCTGAACAGCCGGGAGATGTTTTCTTCGGCGATACCGATCCCGCTGTCCTCGACCTCGAAGCGCAACCCTATCTGGTCAGTATCGCGCATGTACTCGCAAACCCGCAGAACCACTCCGCCGCGTTCGGTGAACTTCACCGCGTTGTTGGCGAAATTGATCAGTATCTGGCTGATCCGCTTGACGTCGCCGATGAGGATGTCCGGCAGCTCCGGGGCCACGTCGACCGTCAATGCCAGGCCCCTGGCCTGGGCCTGCCCGGATACCAGGTCGGCGACGTCGTCCATGGCCTCGCGCAACGAGAACTCGGCAGGACGGATCTGCAGCTTGCCGGCCTCGAACTTCGAGAGGTCGAGAATGTCGTTGACGATCCCGAGCAAATGCCGGCTCGACGACTGGATGCGGCTGATGTAGTGCCCGACGCGCGCGTCGGCGTTGACGTGTGCCGCCAGATAGCCCATGCCGATGATCGCGTTCAGCGGCGTGCGAATCTCGTGACTCATGTTGGCCAGGAACTCCGCCTTGGCCCGGCTGGCCGATTCGGCCAGATCGCGCGCGGCGGCGAGCTCTTCGGTGCGTTTGGCGACCTTGTTCTCCAAGGTCTGCGTGAGCTCTTCCAGGTCGCGCTGCGTCCGGATCAGCTCCGAAATATCCAGGGCGACGGTACCGACAGCGACCACGGAGCCATCCTTTTCGTCCAGTACCGGGAAACGCACGGCGCTGTAGGTCTTCTCGCTGCCGTCCGCCTCGTGCAAGACATAGCTGCGCGCTACGGGTCGCCCGCTGCGCAGAACCTCTGCATGCTCGGCTTGCAGTTTCTCCGCTTCAGACGCGGGGAAGAGCTCGGCATCGGTCTTGCCGAGCACATAACCGGGCGAAAAATGACAACTGGCTTCGAAAACCGGATTGGCCATCAGATAGCGCCCATCGACGCTCTTCATGTTCATTCCCGCCGGGATGTAGTCGCGGAACGCCGCCAGACGCTGCTCGCTACGCGCCAGAGAGCGCCGCGAACGCCAATCGACCAGGGTCAACGCCAGAATCAGGATGCTCCCGAGCGTGATCAGCGCGACCAGCGCACGGCGGGCGAAATGATAGGAGCGGAAGGCCTCGTCCATGTCTTCCTCGACCACCAGGCCCAGCGCGGCATCCGGAAGCCAGCGAGCAGCGCCGACGACCCGTCGCCCGCGATAATCCTCGTAGTCGGAAAGCAGACCGGTATCGAACGAGTCGAATTGCAGCAGGCGTTCGACAACACGGGTCAGCGGTTCCGTGCTGATCAGCGCCGGATCGGGGAGTCCGTTGTCGTCGCGTTTGGGCATGACGCGTGCGCGCAAGCGGAAGAGGCTCCAGCCAGGTTCGGCGCCTTCCGGCTTGGCCAGGCTCTTCTCGAAACGGATCGGCGAGAGGATGTTGCCTTCCTGGTCGACTACGTAGGCTTCGCCGGTCACCCCGGGGCGACCGTCGCGCAGCAGGCGGTAGAGGCGCACCGACGGGTTCTCGTGCAGACAGAGAAAAGCCATGCGCAGGCCGTCCTGATCGACGGGCGCACAAGAGAGCTGATAGGCGTAGGCCGACGGATTCTCGACCAGCAGCGTTGAAAACGGGCGATTCGCCGAAATCGGCGGCGTCACCGCGCCCGCAAGCAGCAGTTCGGCCCGCCGCAGCGTCTCGCGGGTCGACGGCAAAGGCAGCTGGCCGATATACGGCCGCGTCCCTGCCGTCATCACGCGCTTGCCATCCGGCGAAATGAGCGAATAGTCGTCGAAGCCGCGGCTCTGGTACAACGGTGTGATCCAGGCCTCGAAGGCATTATGGATCGACGGATCGTCCGGGTCGCCGATGAGGCGCACGACGAGCGCCTTGTGCGTCGCCTCGTCGGCGATCTTGCGCACGCGCGCGACCGAGTCCTGCTGCAACAGCACGGCCCCGCGCGACATCGTCTCCAGATTGCTGATGACGTGGCTGGCGAGCGTCTGATGATAGGTGTTCCAGATGATGTCGAGCACCGCGCTTCCCGCGGCGATCAACACGCTGATGGCCAGCACCGCGAGCAGGATACGCGGGCGAAAGTCCTTGTAGGAAATCTTCATCGCGCACCAAGCCAGGGTTTTCAGACGAACATCCGGACCAGTTCGGCAACCGACTCGACGTGCAGCTTTTCCATCAGCCGCGCCCGGTGGTTTTCGACGGTGCGCACGCTGATGTCGAGCTCCTGGGCAATCCTCGGGCTGGATTTGCCGGCGACGACGCGTTCGGCAATCTCGCGCTCTTTCGGCGTGAGCAGCGCCAGCCGCGCTTCGCGCGTCACCCGCTCCAGATGTTCCGTATGCAGCTGACGACTGCGCGCCAGCGCGCTGTGCACCTTGGCAACGAGGAGCTCGCCATCGACCGGCTTTTCGAGGAAATCGAACGCCCCTTTCTTGATCGCCTCGACGGCGCAAGGAACGTCAGCAAAACCGGAAACGAGGATGACTGGCAGAAAACTGCCCTTGTCGAGCAAGCATTGCTGGACCGCCAGCCCGTCCATCTCCGGCATCCGGAGATCACAAAGCAGGCACTCGCACGGCGCGGGGCGATAGGTGTCCAGAAAAGCCTGTGCAGAGGAGAAGGTTCGAATCTCCGCGTCGACTCCGCGGAGCAACTCCCTGAACAGCCACAAGACTATATCGTCATCGTCGATGACGTGGATGACGGGGCGGATTGACGGCATTGACGCGTGTTCCATGTTTTTTCGCAAGGAGCGTGGTTCGCCCCGTCAGGCCTCCGCTTCTGCGGCATCGATTTCTTCCAGCGTGCCGAGCCGGGCCTGCGCCTCGATCACCGGCAGCGCCTCGACGCCCTTGAGCTTGCGCTCGATCTGCCGCGTGCGGACGCCGGCCGACTCGATGCTCTTGGTCGCCTGTTCGAGCTTCTTGCGCGTCGACTCGAGCGCTTCGCCGAACTTGCCGAACTCGGTCTTCACTGCGCCGAGGACCGCCCAGACCTCCGAGGAGCGTTTCTCGATGGCCAGCGTGCGGAAGCCCATCTGCAGGCTGTTGAGCAGCGCCGCCAGCGTCGTCGGACCGGCCAGGCTGACGCGGCATTCGCGTTGCAGGGCTTCCGCCAGGCCGGGACGCCGCAGCGCTTCGGCGTACAAGCCCTCCGTCGGCAGATAAAGGATGGCGAAGTCGGTGGTGTGCGGCGGTTCGACGTACTTGTCGCGAATCTTCTTCGCTTCGTCGCGCAGCCGGGTTTCCAGCGCCTTGGCCGCGACCTCGACCGCCGCCGGATCGGCGCGCTCCTGGGCCTCGGTCAGGCGCTGGTAGTCCTCGACCGGGAACTTCGCGTCGATCGGCAACCATACGGGACGCCGATCCGCGCCTGCGTCGTTCTGCCCTGGCAGGCGGATGGCGAACTCGACGCGCTCGCCGCTGCCGGGGCGGGTCGCCACGTTCTTGTCGTACTGATCCGCCGTCAGCACCTGGTCGAGCAGCGCTTCGAGTTGCACCTCGCCCCAGGTTCCCCGAGTTTTCACGTTGGTCAGCACCTTCTTCAGGTCGCCGACACCGGCGGCGAGCGTCTGCATTTCACCCAGTCCTTTGTGCACCATTTCCAGCCGTTCGCTCACCAGGCGGAAGGAGTCGCCGAGGCGCTGTTCGAGCGTGGCATGCAGCTTTTCGTCCACCGTCTTGCGCATCTCTTCCAGCTTGCTGGCGTTGTCGTTCTGGATCGCTCCCAGCCGCGCTTCCACGGCCTGCCGCAACTGCTCGAAACGCTGCTCGTTGCTCTGGGTCAGGCGCCCCAATTGCAGGGCAAACGCCTCCAGTTGCTGCGCCTGCAGCGACGACAACTGACCGACCTGGGCAGCCAGTGTCTTGGCCAGACGATCGATAGCCTGCGCCTGTTCCTCGCGGTCGCCGCGCGCACTGCTGGCGGCTTCCTGGCGCCCGCGCGCCATTTCCTCGCGCAACTCGCGTTCCGTGCGCTCCATACTGATTTCGAGCTGCCGGAATTGCGGTTCGAGTGCGCCTCCCCATCGCCCGAGACGCTGAATAACGAAAATCTGTGCTGCCAGAACGACCAGGCTTACGCCCAGTAACACATACATCCAGAGGTTCTCCATCTTTCCTTCCTATTTCAGCGAAAAGTCGACGCGGCTGGCCGCGAGTTTTTTCTCGCCATTGGTTTTCTCTTCCGTTGCCGCCGCCTTGCTTGGCAGCAGGAAAAGCCTCTCTACCGGCACCTCATGGCCAACCAGCCAGTCGCGCACGGCCTTCGACCGCCGATCCGCCAGCGCCCGCAGATCATCGTCATTGACCGTCGAATTGGCCAGCATCAGCTTCTCCATCTCCTCCACCGGCAGGCTCTTGATCATCCCGATGGCGTTGCGCGGTTTGGGGAACTTCTCCTCGCGATAGACGCGCTCGAGCAATGCCGGGTATTCCTGCGCGGACACCTCCACCGTCTCGGCCGCCCCGCTCTCGACGTTCTTCCGTGTCAGTTCCTCGCGTTTCGCCGCCCGTACCTTGCGATCGATGCGCGCCCGCTTGAGCCCTTCCGGGTCGAGTTCGGGATCAAATTTTCCTTCGATTTCCAGCTTCAACCCGGGGCGATCGAGCAGCGCCTTCGCCAGGATCTCGAGCCGCTTGACGCCTTCGGGCGCGAGCGTCGCACGACCGGCATCGAATTCCACGTTCGACAGTTCCTCGCCACCACCGAACATCGAACCGATCAGCGCAAACGGCGAGGTCAGCGCCTTGCCCAGCAGATTGACGATGACCTTGACGATCAGCCCGCCGACGCTGAACTCCGGATCGTTGAGCGACCCCGAAATCGGCAGGTTGATGTCGATCTCCCCCGCCCGGTTCTTGAGCAGCGACACAGCCAGTTTGACCGGGAGGGACGTGGCCTCGGCACTTTCCACTGCGTCACCGAAAGTCAGCTGATCGAGGAAAACCCGGTTCTCGGCTTCGAGTTGATCATTTTCGATCTTGTATTTCACGAACAGCGACAACTTGCCCTTGTCGATCGCGTAACCGGCGTACTTGCCGGAATAAGCCGACAGCGCCGTCAGTTCGATGCCTTTCACGTCCGCCTGCAGGTCGAGATAGGGTTTTTCCGACAGCGGGTTGATCTGGGCCGCGATGGTCAGCGGCGCGACGTTGTCGTAGTTGCCACGCAATTCCAGCTTGGCCTGGCTGCCGGCCTCCGACGAGAGTCCGGTAACGCTGCCGCCGATCTCGCGCAGATTGGCCGAATAGTTGGGCTTGATGAAGTTGTCGGTGAAGCGGACACTGCCGCCTTGCAGGGTGATTTTCCCGATTTTCACCGGCAACACCGGCCCACGTTCAGCCATTACGGGCGCCGTCGCCTTGCCGTCCGACGACTCGGCGACCGGCTCCGGAGCTTTCCCCTCATCCGGTTTTCCCTCGTCCCGCACGATCTGCAGGAGGTTGAGCTTCCCATCCGGGCTGACGATCACGCGGGCGAAGAAATCGGCCAGTGCGATATCCCCCACCGATACGGACTCAGGCCCCAGGCGCACGTCGATCTTGCCGAGGTGCAGCGACTTCCAGCGCAGGAAATCGGCGGAATTCAGCTTGTCGACCGCCTGAAAATCACCGACGGTGAGTTGCCCGGCAAATCCCCCCGTCAGGCCCGCATCGACCTTTGCCTTGCCGCCGTCGGCAAGACGTAACTGGACATTGCCTTTCGCGGTAACCAGTCCCCGCGTGATGTCGATGTTCAGCTTCTCGGAAAAATACGGCTGCAGCGGCAACAACTCGACGGACTTGAGGTCGAGATTCAGGTTGGCGTTGAGCGGCATGGGCACCACGGAGCCGTCGATCGCCACGTTCCCCTTGCGGTTGAGGCGGAAAGCGGCCTTGACCTGCGTTGCCTGCGCCGGTTCGGTGGAAAGATTCGCCAAATCGAGACTCAAACCCTCGACGGCATGCGTGGCCTTGGGCGAGACAGCGGCGTCCTCGAAGCGTACGTTGATGTCTTCGCCGACATACCGGGCGACATCGACCCGCCAGGGGGCGGCCGGATCATTCTGCGCCGCCGCGGCGACGCGCAACGCCGGCGGCTCGATCCATTCGATCAGCCCTTTGGCCGAACGCTTGATCAGGCCGCGCCCCCCCTTGAGCCGCGCCTCGCCGATGCGCACCTGGCGCTTGCCGAGCTCCAGTTTGCCGTCCTTGATGGAGAACGCCTCGACTTTCAGCAAGTCACCACCATCAATCGACCATGACGCCTCGAAGTCCGCCTCGCTCCCCTGGCTATCGAGTTTCCTGACCACGACATTGATCATCTTGACGTCGGCACGGAACTTGCCCGGATTGGAGTCATCGATCCAGTGCGCTACGCCGCCGCCGATCTTCACTTCGCCGATTGACCAGGCGGGCGCGACTGGTGGCACATTGTCCTTGGCTTTCCCGGCCGACGGCGCTGACTTCGGCAACAGATCGAGCCAATTGAGTCCCCCCTCGGGGCTGACGCGAGCGACGATGTCCGGTGCGTCCAATGCGATCTTCTCGATGGCGAATTTGCCGCCGAACAGATCTGCCGCATCCACCGCCACATCGAGTTGGCCGAACGCAACCAGTGGTGCTCCCGACGACTCGACGACCCGCAGGTTCTTGACAGTGGCCGCGCCCGACAGCAACAGCTTCGGCACGTTTCCCGGCTCTTGCCTGAACACCAGCGTCAGATCGGTATCCAGCGTCCCGGAATCCATTTTCACCGGCAGGCGGACCGGCGAATAGTCGAAGTATTTCGGCAACTGCAGGTTGTCCAGCGCCAGAACGAACTCGCTTTCACGCGTATCGGCAAACGGCTTGCTCTTCCCGGTCAGCGCCAGCGGCGCCCCGTTGATCGTCGCCGAGAAATGCGGCTCGACGAAGATATCGGTCGCATAGGCCATGCTGGACACGAACGGCAGCATCAGCGTGATCTCGTTGATCACGTGTTTCTCGTCCACGACACGGTCGTCGAACTCGACCTTGCCGCCGGAGATCTGGATGTTGTTGAGCGAAAACGCAGGCATCGGGCCGGATTCTTCGGTCTTCGGTTCGCCTTCCGGTTTAGCCCCAAATTCGTCGATCAGGTCGGAAAAATTGAAGCGATCCGCCTCGACCCGAACGGGCCGGAATGTCGGATTGACAAGCTTGATTTCGTTGATCACCGGCCCCCAGCGGAACAGCGACGCGGCCTGCACATTGACATAGAGGCTGTCGAATCCGGCGAAGGTGGCGCCCCCTTCCCTCTCCTTGATCTCGAGACCCTCCAGCGTCAAGGACAAGGCGTACGGATTGATGCTGATGCTTTCTATCGCTACCGGCCGATGCAGCAGCTCGCTCATCTTGCTCACCGCGACGTGCTTGACGATCGGCGGGAGAACAAAGAATCCGAGTACTCCAAGCAGGAGGACCGCCATGATCAACCGCAAGCCGTACTTCCGCATTCTTGGTGATTTCAGGGCCGACTGAAGTTTGTTGTTTTCGCTCATGTCATTCCTCCGTAATCGAGAGGGAAGCCGATGAATCCACGACGGCGGGAAAGTCATGTCCCCTGGGCTGTCATCGACCCCGCCCGCCCCTCCAGGCCAAGGCCAGCCAGCCCGCCAGCAAGCAGGCGCCGCCCACCGGAGCAAGCATCGCTACAGGCTTCGATCCAGTTACAGCGTAGACGTACAACGATCCGCAGAACAAGCCGATGCCGGCCACGAACAGCCAGAAACTGATCCGCGCTCCTGGATACGCCAGGGCGATAACCGTCAGCACGGCAGCGTGTACAAGATGGTATATCGAGCCTGTCGTCCAGGTTTCGACGGTTCCCAGCGAGGACAGCGTTCCGCGCAGGGCATGCGCACCGAACGCGCCCAGCGCAACAGCCGCGAAGCCGAACAATGCGGCGATCACCCGCATCGCCCTGGCTGAATCCGTGAGTTCTCTCGCCGACATCGGCACTTTCTCCTCTTTCATGTGTGCTTGCCGGAACGACGGACTAACGAATCCAGCCGCTGGCGAAATCCTCGATGGTGCGCGACAGCTTGTGCGGATCGTGGCGAATGTAATCGGTCGCACTGGTGAAATCGCGCTCGACGATCTTGATGCCCTTGCACACCAGAGATTGCCGGTCATGCAGGCGCACCGGGATCTTGCCCTCTTCCTCGTACTTCCGCACCAGACTGCTGCGCAGTTCGCCGTTGTTCACCAGCAGATAATCGATTGCTCCCTCGCCCAGATAGTGCTCAAGCACCCGCACGAAATCCTCGACGCCGAACCCGTCGGTTTCGCCATGCTTGGTCATGATGTTGCAGACATAGATGATCCTGGCGCTGGTATTGCGCAGCACCTCGACCATGCCTTCGCACAGCAGGTTGGGAATGATGCTGGTGTACAGATCGCCCGGCCCGATGATCACGTAGTCGGAATTCTCGATCGCCTCGCGCGCGCGCGGGTTGAGACGCCCGCCGCCGAGCAGGAAGGCATCGCGGATCGGGATGGTCGTGTCGTGCCGCGGCACGTCGATATGCGTTTCGCCGACGATCTGCTCGCCGTTTTCCAGCGTCACACCCAGGCTGACATTGTCGAGCGTGACAGGAATCACCTTCCCGTGCACGTCGAACATGTCCGCGAGTTCCTCGATGCCCCGCTCGAAGTCGCCCATGATGTCGGTCAGCGCCGTCAACAAGAGATTGCCGACCGTGTGCCCGGCAATGCGCTTTCCTTCCTTGAAGCGGTATTCGAACAGCCGACGCACCACTTCGGTGTCATCCGCCAGCGCCACGATCGCCCGGCGCACATCGCCCGGCGGGAGGATACCGAACTCGTCGCGCAACTCCCCCGTAGACCCGCCGGAATCCGCCACCGACACGATCGCCGCCAGATTAAGCTGCCGGTTCCTGCCCAGCCCGGACAATACATTGAAGGTTCCCGTGCCACCGCCGATCGTGGTGATGTTGCACTTCGCTTCGTTGGCTTGCTTGCGCATGACTTCTGGCAGCGATGCCGCTTAACCCCGACCAACGAACGGCATCGCGGTCGGCATGATCGTCAGGTTCGGAATATTGGCCTGCAAGGGCAGACTGGCCATGAACAGCACCGCGTCGACCACGTGACGCAGGTCGAGCAACGGCTCGGGAGCAACCGAGCCGTTCGCCTGCAGGCACCCGCTGGCCATCGGAATGGCCATTTCTGTCGCCGCATTGCCGATGTCGATCTGGCTGCAGGCGATGTCGAAATTCCGCCCTTCCAGCGCCAGCGACCGGCTCATCCCGAGCACGCCATGCTTGGTGGACGTGTAGGGAACGCTGAACGGGCGCGGCGCGTGCGCCGAAATCGAACCGTTGTTGATGATGCGTCCGCCGCGCGGCTCCTGCTGCTTCATCAACGCCACGGCTCCGCGCATGCAGAGGAACACCCCGGTCATGTTCGTATCCAGCACACTCTTCCATTGCTCGAACGTGAGCTGGTCGACCGGTGTCGCCGGCAAGGCGACGCCGGCATTGTTGAACAGGACGTCAATACGACCGAACTCGTCGCGAATGCGCCCGAAAAGGGCATCGACGCTTTCCGGCACGGTTACGTCGCACTGGACGGCAAGCGCTTTCACCTGCTTTGCTTCGGCGCGGTCCACCAGGGTTTGCAACGGCCCGACGCTGCGCGCGGCGACCACCACCGCATACCCCGCGTCGATGAATCCTTCGGCCACCGCCTTGCCGATTCCGCGGGACGCACCGGTTACCAGGACGACTTTCTCATTTGCTTGCATGAATTGATTCCCCCACTCCGTCGGAAGACGGCCTATTTGTTCTCTTCAGGCTCCATTCTCGCAGAAAACACGCTGGCGGCTATGATCATCGCCCCGCCCAGCGACTCCCTCCAGCCAAAGGCTTCACCCGCCAGCCACCAGGCGGACAACGCGGCAACTCCAATTTCCGTAAGCATGATGACGATGGCCCGGTTGGCCGGCAGGTTCGACAACCCGTATTGCACGACCACGTTGATGATCACCAGAACCAGCCCAAGCAACGCCAGCAACCCCCAAATCGGAACCGCAGCCGCCGGCATCGGCGAGGCGACCCACGCCATGATGCCCGCCCCGACCAGCACAACGCCGGAAAAGGCGACCATCGACTTGACCTCGACCGGAACGTTGCGCGCGTGGCGCGAGTACACATTGAACAGGGCAAAGGAGAACCCCGCGCCAAGCCCGAGCCAGTCGGCAATATCGCGTGGCAACGGCCAACCGACGGCGGGGTGCCAGAGGATGGTCGCGGCCCCGGCGAGCGACAAGCCGATGACAAGCGCGCCGACACGATTGAGCCGTTCGCCGAGAATCGCCCGCGAGAGCATCACGGTCCAGAGCGGCGCGAGATAGAAAAGCAGCAACACCCGCACCACTTCGCCATGCAGGGTTGCGAGGACGTACCCGAGATTGCAGCCCCCGGCTGCAACCGCCAGGACGACGAGCCGAATGGCGTCGCGACGGGCGCAACTCCACGAACGCAACACGCGGCGGAACAGGACAGCGCCCAGAAGGAACGCCACGGCATAGGTCAGGGTTGATGCCATCACCCCATCGACGCCGTTGTCGCGCAAAAAGCGGTACGGATACCAGATGACGCCCCAGACCAGCGCCCCCGCCAGCAATGAGGCAACGGCCGTCGCCCGGGATACCGACGTATCTCCGGCGTTCCCGTCGGCTGTCCGGACCGTCACCTCGTTCTCTTGCACGCCTTTTTTCCTCCGTACCAGCGTTCCTCTATAATCGCCGTTTTGCCATTGACGATCGAAACGCGCCCGTGAATCCAACGCCTGTAAATCCTCACCTCTGCAAATTGCAGACATACCCTTTCGAGAAGTTCAGCCAGTTGCTGGCGGGGATCAAGCCAAATCCGGACTTGCGGGAAATCAAACTGTCGATCGGCGAACCGCAGCATGAAACACCGCAGTTCATCAAGGACGCCCTGACTGCGGCGCTCGGCGGACTGGCGAATTATCCTACAACGCTCGGCCAACCGGCCTTGCGGCACGCCATTGCCGACTGGGTGGCTACCCGTTACGGGCTGGAGGGTGTCAATCCGGATACCGAGATCATTCCGGTCAACGGTTCGCGCGAAGCGCTTTTTTCCTTCGCCCAGACGGTCATCGATCCGTCACGGGGCTATGTGCCGCTGGTCGTCAACCCCAACCCGTTCTATCAGATCTATGAAGGCGCCGCGTACCTGGCCGGGGCCGACACGCGTTTTCTCAACACGCTCCCGGAAAACGGTTTCACCTTCGACTACGACAGCCTGAGCGACGAGGAATGGCGCCGGGTGCAGCTGATGCATGTCTGCTCTCCGGCCAATCCGACCGGCAAGGTCCTGAACCTCGACGACTGGAAAAAGATCTTCGAACTCTCCGACAAATACGGTTTCATCGTCGCGTCGGACGAGTGCTACTCGGAGATCTACTTCGACGAGGCCAATCCGCCGCTCGGCGGTCTTCAGGCGGCCAAACTGCTCGGCCGCGGCTTCGAACGCATCGTGATGTTCTCCAGCTTGTCCAAACGCTCGAACGTGCCGGGCATGCGCTCGGGATTCGTCGCCGGCGATGCCGCCGTGCTCAAGTCCTTCCTGCTCTACCGGACCTACCACGGTGGAGCGATGAATCCGGCCATTCAGTCCGCCAGCATCGCCGCGTGGAAGGATGAAGCGCACGTCATCGCCAATCGCGAGCAGTATCGGAAGAAATTCGAAACCGTCACCCCCATGCTGGCGGGCTCGCTGCAAACCGCCATGCCGGACGCCAGTTTCTACCTGTGGGCAAGGACGCCGATCCCGGAAACCGATTTCGCCCGGCGCCTGGCGGCTGACTATAATGTCTTTGTCCTGCCGGGCAGTTTCCTGGCGCGCGAGGCGTACGGCGTCAACCCCGGCACCCACTACGTCCGCATTGCCCTGGTCGCCCCGCTCGACAAATGCGTCGAGGCGGCCAGCCGGATTCAACAGTTCGTTTCAACCCTTTAGGAACCAGAAAATGCAGGAATTCCAACAGATCATCGAAGACGCCTGGGAAAACCGTACCAGCTTGCAACCCGGAACCGCCCCGGCCAAGGTCGGCGAAGCCGTTGCCAAGGTGCTGGAGGGACTCGACGCGGGAACGCTGCGTGTCGCCGAGAAAATCGACGGCGAATGGATGACGCACCAGTGGATCAAGAAGGCCGTCCTGCTCTCGTTCCGTCTGGAAGACAACGTGCTGCTGGACAACGGCCCGATGCGCTATTTCGACAAGGTGCCGACCAAGTTCGCCGAGTACGACACGGAGCAGTTCCGTCGTGGCGGCTTCCGTGTCGTTCCGCCGGCGACGGCCCGGCGCGGCAGCTTCATCGGCAAGAACGTGGTGCTGATGCCCTCCTACGTCAACATCGGCGCCTACGTCGACGAAGGCACGATGGTCGATACTTGGGCGACGGTCGGTTCCTGCGCGCAGATCGGCAAAAACGTGCATCTTTCCGGCGGCGTCGGCATCGGCGGCGTACTGGAACCGCTGCAGGCCAACCCGACGATCATCGAGGACAACTGCTTCATCGGCGCCCGCTCCGAGATCGTCGAAGGCGTCATCGTCGGCGAGGGCTCGGTCATCTCGATGGGTGTCTACATCGGCCAGTCGACCAAGATTTTCGACCGCGAAACGGGCGAAGTCAGCTACGGTCGCATTCCGCCCGGATCGGTGGTCGTTTCCGGCAACCTGCCGTCGAAGGATGGCAGCTACAGCCTCTATTGCGCCGTGATCGTCAAGAAAGTCGACGCCAAGACCCGGGCCAAGACCAGCATCAACGACCTGCTGCGCGGCGACTGAGCCAGCCCCCCAACTTTTTTCTTCCGGCGGAGACAGCATGATCCTGGACAAACTCTTCCAGTTGATGTCTGAAAAGCAGGCATCGGATCTTTACATCTCTGCCGGAATTCCGATTCACATCAAGATCCAGGGCAACACACTCCCGGTCAATCAGCAGGTGATGGATCCGGCGATGATCGAAAAGATCGCGCTCGAGCTGATGACACCCGATCAACAACGAACGTTCGAAGCGACGATGGAGATGAATCTCTCCTTCGGCGTGCCGAATGTCGGAAACTTCCGCATCAACCTGTTCCGTCAGCGCGGGTCGATCTCCATCGTCGTCCGCTTCATCCTCGGCAACATCCCGCCACTCAACACGCTGATGCTGCCGGAAATCCTTGCCGAACTGGTGATGGAAAAGCGCGGGCTGATCCTGATCGTTGGCTCCACCGGCTCGGGAAAATCGACGACCATCGCCTCGATGCTTGACCACCGGAACATCAACCGGACCGGGCACATCCTCACCATCGAGGATCCGATCGAGTTCCTCTTCAAGCACAAAAAATCGATCGTAAACCAGCGTGAACTGGGCATGGACACGCTCGGCTGGGAACACGCCCTGAAGAACGCGATGCGCCAGGCACCGGACTGCATCTTGATCGGCGAAATCCGGGACAAGGAAACGATGCAGGCGGCCATCGCCTACGCGCAAACCGGCCACCTGTGCCTGGCAACCCTGCACGCCAACAACAGTTACCACGCACTCAACCGCATCATCAACTTTTTCCCGCTGGAGAGTCGCACGGCGCTATACCTGGACCTCTCGGCAAGCCTAAAGGCGATCATCTCGCAACGTCTCGTCAAGCGTCCCGACGGTCGGCGGCTGCCGACAGCCGAAGTGCTGCTGAACACCCGCCATATCCAGGAACTGATCGAACGCGGCGAGGTCCAGGCGATCAAGGAAGCCATGGAGCAAAGCCTGGCACCCGGTTCGCAAACGTTTGAGCAGGACCTCTACCGCTTGTATCGCGACGGAACCATCACCCTGGATGAGGCATTGGCCAATGCCGATTCGCCGACGAACCTCTCCTGGCTGATCAACAACTCGCAAATCAGCGCTCCCGGCGAGAACACGGAGAAGGCTTCGGAGTTGCCGCTGGAGTTTTCCGATATCAACGGCAACGGCACTTCGTTCAAGGAATTTTCCCTGAGCCTGGACGAAACACCTGAAACCGAAAGCACCGATGCCCGCTGACCCTACTCTGCTCCTTGCCGAACAACTGATTGCCTGCCCGTCGATCACTCCGGATGACGCGGGTTGCCTGCCGATCGTCGAAACGCGCCTGCAGCGCCTGGGGTTCCATTGCGAGCACATCAACCGTGGTGGAGTGACGAATCTCTGGGCGCGCCGCGGCGATTCCGGTCCCGTGTTCTGCTTTGCCGGCCATACCGACGTCGTGCCGCCCGGTCCGACCGACCGCTGGCAAAGCCCGCCGTTCCTGCCGACGCAACGCGACGGTTTCCTCTATGGACGCGGCGCAGCGGACATGAAAGGCTCGATCGCCGCCTTCGTCATCGCGCTCGAAGACTTCGTTGCCGCGTATCCCGCGCATCGTGGTTCAATCGCCCTGCTCCTTACTTCCGATGAGGAAGGCGACGCCATCGACGGTACGGTGGCTGTCGTCGAGACCCTGCAGGCGCGGAACGAAGTCATCGACTACTGCCTGATCGGCGAACCCACGTCGGTATCGCGCCTCGGCGACATGGTCAAGAACGGCCGTCGCGGTTCGCTTTCCGGCGCGCTCACCGTCAAGGGCGTGCAGGGACATATTGCCTATCCACATCTGGCGAAGAACCCGATCCATCTGGCCGCGCCGGCGATTGCCGAACTCGCGGCCACGATCTGGGACGAAGGCAACGACTTCTTCCCGCCGACGACCTGGCAGATATCGAACATCCACGGCGGAACCGGCGCGACAAATGTCATTCCCGGACACATCGACATACTCTTCAACTTCCGCTTCTCCACCGCCAGCACGCCGGACGGTTTGCAAAAGAGGCTTTGCGACATCCTCGATCGCCACGCCCTGGATTACGAAATCCGCTGGACACTCGGCGCTAAACCGTTCCTGACCGGGAGTGGCGAACTGATCGACGCCTCGCGGGAGGCCATCCGCGAGGAACTCGGCATCGAAACCGAACTCTCGACCACCGGCGGCACCTCCGACGGTCGGTTCATCGCCGAAATCTGCCCGCAAGTCATCGAGATCGGCCCGGTCAACGCCAGCATTCACAAGATCGACGAATGCGTCCAAATTTCCGCGCTGCCCGAACTCGCCGCCGTCTATCGGCGCATTCTTGAAAAGCTTCTTACACCACCATTGAAAACCCCGTGACAACCGACCTATTCGAACAAGCCCAGAGCGAACTCCTCACCCTGCGCGACCTGATGCGCTTTGCCGTC
Organism: Gammaproteobacteria bacterium; assembly: GCA_029289235.1. Classification (GTDB taxonomy): domain Bacteria; phylum Pseudomonadota; class Gammaproteobacteria; order Burkholderiales; family Rhodocyclaceae; genus Propionivibrio. The sequence goes on along the minus strand of JARFTZ010000052.1, from coordinate 189,532 downwards.
AGCCGCCTCAACGAAGCCGAGGTCTTTTTCGGTCACGGCACCGACAACGCCTGGGACGAGGCGGCTTACCTGCTGCTGCACTCGCTGCATCTGCCGATCGACAAGCTCGACCCCTACATGGACGCTCGCCTGACCAGCGGCGAACGCGCGGCCGCGCTGGAATTGATCGGGCGGCGGATAACGGAGCGCCTGCCGGCGTCGTACCTGACGCACGAAGCCTGGCTGGGAGACTACCGCTTCTACGTCGACGAACGGGTCATCGTCCCGCGCTCGCATATCGCCGAATTGCTGCGCGAGCAACTCAGTCCGTGGATCGACGATCCGTGGGCCATTCGCCACGTACTCGACATGTGCACCGGCTCGGGGTGTCTTGCCATTCTCGCCGCAGAAGCTTTCCCCGAAGCGACGGTAGACGGGGTCGATCTCTCGCCCGACGCGCTGGCGGTCGCCGAACGGAACGTCAAGGATTATGCGCTCGAGGAACGCGTCCGGCTGATCCAGTCCGACGCGTTCTCCGCGATTCCCCGGGAAAAGTACGACCTCATCATTTCCAATCCGCCCTACGTCAACGCCGAATCGATGGCGTCGCTCCCCGACGAATACCGACGCGAACCAGAAATGGCGCTGGCCAGCGGAGAAGACGGCCTTGATTTCGTTCGCGTCCTGCTCAGGGAAGCGCCACTTCACCTCACCGCCGATGGCGTGCTGGTCGTCGAAATCGGGCACAACAAGGACGAGCTGGAGCGCGCCTTCCCGAGGTTGTCATTCGTCTGGCTCGACACCAGCGCTGGCGACCGTTTCGTCTTCATGCTGCGACGCAAGGACCTAGACGCCTGAGCGCAAGGATTCGAGTGGCGTCAGGCGTAGCAGCTTGGCGCTCGCGAACCACCCCGCGCCGATGACCAGCAGCCCGCCGCCGACCATTCCCCCGGGCACGAGCCAGAACGCGGGCGACACTTCCAGATTGAACACCTGACGGGCGAGGATTTGCCCGACAACCAGCGACCCTAGCGCAGCGACCAGCCCCGACAGCGCGCCGATCGCTGCCAGTTCGGCCAGCACGGCGCGCCGCAATTGCTCGCGACGCGCGCCCAGTGCGCGCATGATCGCCAGTTCATAGCGCCGCTCGTCGGCAGCCGACGCCATGGCCGCGTACAGCACGATGACCCCGGCTGCCAGTGTAAACAGGAAGACGAACTGAACCGCCCGCGCGACCTGATCCATGATCGATTTCAATTGCCGGACGATGGCAGCGACATCGATGACCGTCAGATTCGGGAATTCACGAACCAGACGGTTTACAAATTCGGCTTTTTCATCCGGCAGGTAGAAACTGGTAATCCAGCTTGCCGGGTAACCCTCAAGCACCGCGGGCGGCGTCAGAACAAAGAAGTTGACGCGCATCGAATCCCAGTTCAGCTTGCGCAGGCCGACCACACGCATCGCCACCGGCTCGCCGGCAACCGAAAAATCCAAACGGTCGCCGACACGCAACCCGAGCGTCCGAGCCAGCCCCTCTTCAACCGAGGCTTCGCCCTCGCCCCCCGGGCCTGGCTCGCCCGCGTTGAACCAGCGCCCCGCCGTTACCATGTTTCCCTCGGGTAGGCCGGAACGATAGGATAGATTGAACTCGCGTTCGACCAGCCGCCTGGCGCGATCGTCCTCGTAGCGATCCGGGCCGACTTTCGTGCCATTGATCGCGACGAGTCGGCCACGGACCATCGGCGCGAACTCCGGGGCCAGGCCATCCTGCGCGAAGAACTGCCGTACCGCATCGCGTTGATCCGGCTGGATGTTGACAACAAAGCGGTTCGGCGCCTCCGGTGGAATCGCCCGCTGCCAGGCATCCAGCAACTCGTTGCGTGTCACGGTCAGCAACAGCAAGGCCATGAATCCCAGCGACAACGCGACGATCTGAACAATACTGGCCGCCTGGTGCCGTCGCAGGCTGGCGAGCCCGTAGCGCCACCCGAAACTGGCCGCTCCCGAGGAACTACGCCTCGCAGAGCGCAAGACCCCAAGCGCGCGGATCGCCAACCAGGCCAGAATGCCAAACAGCAACATCGCCGAAACAAAGCCTCCGACGACATAGGATCCAAGACGCGGTTCGCCGGCGACCCAGAACATCAGACCGGCAAGCAGGGCAATACCGAAGGCGTAACCGCCGATCAGCCGCAAGGACGGCGTTCCAGCCGAGAGGAACTCACGACGCAATACGCGCAAGGTCGACACCTGTCGCAATTGAAGCAAGGGCGGCAGGGAGAAGCCCGAAAGCAGCAACAAGCCGACCAGGCCTCCCTGTATAGCCGGCAGAAAACCGGGCAACGGCAATGGCGTCGTCAACAACTGCGCCAACCACGCGTACAGGACGAAGTGAGCCGCATAACCGAGTAAACAGCCGACGGCGGAGGCGATCAACCCAAGAAGAAGGAATTGCGCCAGGTAGATCCGCAACAGAAACCCCTGCGTCGCCCCCAGGCAGCGCATGACGGCGCACGGGTCGAGATGTCGCTGCATGTAGCGGCGCGAGGCCAAGGCAACGGTGACGGTTGCCAGAACGACGGTCAATAAGGCAGCAAGGCCGAGAAAACGCTGCGCCCGCTCAAGCGCCGTGCGAATCTCAGGACGTCCGTTTTCTGCGTCTTCGACGCGCTCGCCACGTTTAAGCGATTTATCAATAAAGGATCGGAACTGATTGATTATTTTATATTCACCGGCCAGAAGAAGACGATAGGAAACCCGACTCCCTGGAACGATGAGACCCGTCGCCTCCACATCGGCCAGATTCATCAGCAAGCGCGGCGCAACACTGAAAAAATTGAGGCCGCGGTCTGGCTCGTAGGTCAGCACTTGCGCAACGCGCAAACGGATACGCCCGACGTTCAGTGACTCACCCACCTGCAAGGACATCAGCGAGGCCATTCGCTCGTCGACCCACACTGTGCCGGATTCGGGAATACCGGCCGCCGGGGCATCCGGCACGCCAGACGCAGAAGCGACCCGCAGCCCTCCGCGCAAGGGATAACCCGGCGATACCGCCTTGATCTCGACCAGTTGCGTCCGCACCTCGTCCCCGTCCCCGGCAGAAACCATGCTGGGGAAGGTGCGCGTCTCTGCGAGCTGCAGCCCTTTAGCCCGGGCGTCTTCGGCAATCTGAGGCGCCCAGGGATGATCGGCGATCAGCAACAAATCGGCGCCCAACAACTGGTTGGCCTCAAGCGCCAGCGCCTGCCGGACGCGATCGGTGAAGAAGCCCACCGCTGTCAGCGCCGCCACGGCAACGACCAGTGCGGCCATCAGCAGATGCAACTCGCCCGCCCGGGCATCACGGCGCAGCATGCGCCAGGCAAAAGGCAGACTCCTCGACGCTACTCTTCGTTCAGGCATGAGCCCCGTCATCCTCAAAGATTCGTACTACCTATGGTCTGCCGCCGGGCAAAGAGGTTCAGTCTCATTCGAGTTCGCGCAAGCGCTGGAACGCTTCCTCGACCCGCCGTACGGCGATGATTTCCATGCCGGCGACCCCCTGCTTCGGCTTGTTGGCCTCGGGAATCATCGCCCGCGTGAAACCCAGTTTCGCCGCTTCGCGGAGGCGCTCCTGACCGCGTGGCGCCGGTCGAATCTCTCCAGCCAGGCCGACCTCTCCAAATACTATAAGTTTACTCGGCAACGCCTTGTTTTTAAGAGAAGAAACAATTGACAAAAGGACCGAAAGATCAGCCGCCGGCTCGGTGATCTTGACGCCGCCAACGGCGTTTACAAAGACATCCTGGTCAAAACACAGGATTCCGGCATGGCGATGGAGCACCGCCAGGAGCATCACCAGTCGCTGGGCGTCGAGACCGACGGTCAGCCGCCGTGGATTCCCGTGCGCCTGATCGACGAGCGCCTGCACCTCGACCAGCAGCGGTCGCGTTCCTTCCTGCGTGACCAGGACGCACGAACCGGGAACCTCCTGCCCGTGCTGGGAGAGAAACATCGCGGAGGGATTGTTCACCCCTTTCAGCCCTTTGTCGGTCATGGCGAACACGCCGATTTCATTGACCGCGCCATAGCGGTTCTTCACCGCCCGGATCAAGCGGAAACTCGAATGCGTATCGCCTTCGAAGTAGAGGACGGTATCGACAATGTGCTCCAGCACACGCGGGCCGGCCAGCGCACCTTCCTTGGTCACGTGCCCGACCAGAATCACCGTCACGCCGCTCTGCTTGGCCAGGCGGGTCAACTGCGCCGCGCACTCGCGCACCTGGGCGACCGACCCCGGCGCCGAACTGAGTTGCTCCGACCAGAGCGTCTGGACCGAATCGATCACCGCCACCTGCGGCTTTTCGGTCTGAAGCGTTGCCAGAATCTTTTCGAGGTTGATCTCGGCGAGCAGTTTCAGTCGCCGCGTATCCAGTGCCAGCCGGCGCGCCCGCAAGGCGATCTGCTGGCCGGACTCCTCGCCGCTGACGTAAAGCACCTGGCTCGATTCGCTGAGCGCGGTCAGCGCCTGCAGCAGCAGGGTACTCTTGCCGATGCCCGGATCGCCGCCGATCAGCACGACGCCACCGGCCACCAACCCGCCGCCGAGCGCACGGTCGAACTCGCCGATGCCGGTCGGCAAACGGTCTTCCTCGCGCGCCTCGATCTCCGAAAGGGTCTGGACGGTGGCGGTTCCTGCCAATGCGGCAAAGCGGCGCGAAGCCGCCGGCGCAGTTTCCGCCAGCGTCTCCACAAGTGTATTCCAGACTCCGCATCCCGGGCATTGGCCTTGCCATTTCGACGAGGTCGCGCCGCACTCGGTGCATGAATAGACCGTCTTCGCCTTGGCCATGGCTACAGTCCCACTTCCACGACCGGGACGCGCCGAGCCAATGCGCAAAACAATTCGTAACTGATCGTCCCGGCAGCAGCGGCGACTTCGTCGGCGGGCATGCCCTCGCCCCATAACACCACCGGGCTATCCACGCCGGCATCGGGGATATCCGTGAGATCGCACGCCAGCATATCCATCGACACCCGTCCGACCGTCGTCGTACGCCGGCCATTGACCAGAATGGGGGCGCCACTCGGCGCGTGGCGAGGATAGCCGTCGGCATAACCGCAGGCCACGATGCCGATCCGGCTGGGCCGGCTCGCCTCGAAGGTACCGCCGTACCCCACGCGCTCGCCAGGTTGAATCTCCTGAACTGCCAGAATGCGGCTGCCGAGGGTCATCACGGGCCGTAAACCAAGGCTCTCGGCACTAATCTCGGCAAAAGGGCTGGCGCCGTAGAGCATGATCCCCGGCCGCACCCAATCGCGCGCAGTTAGCGGGTAACGCAGAATCGCCGCCGAGTTGGCCATGCAGACCGGAAGATCCCAGCCATCGGTCATCCGGTGAAAGCGCTCAAGCTGCCAATCGATACCGCGTACGCCGTCAGCCTCGGCAAAATGCATCATCAGCGTCGCCGGGCCGACTGCCGTATTTCGCGCCAACTCCTGCCGCAGTGCCGGAATCTGCTCCTGCGTAAAACCGAGACGGTTCATCCCGGTATTCAGCTTGATGTAGATCGGCAAAGGTAGCGGCAACGCCGCAGCCCGGATCATGTGCAACTGTTCGATGCGATGAATCGCCACCGTCAGCCCGTATTTGGCGCAAACCGGCACATCGACCGGCTCGAAGAACCCTTCCAGCAGCAGGATGGGCTGGCGGAACCCGGCCTCGCGTAGTGCCACCGCGGCCTCGATTTCCAGAAGCGCAAATCCGTCGGCAATCCCCCGCAGCGATTCGGCCACTCGCCGCAGGCCATGGCCGTAAGCATCCGCCTTGACTACGGCCCATGCCTTGGCAGCCGAATCGGAAACGGAAGCCTGTTGCTTGGCAACGAGATAATTGTGCTGGACGGCGCTCAGATCGATACGCGCTTGAATCGGGCGGGGCATGACTTTTCGGCCTGGTTGAAGATTGGGATAGTCGGGAAATCAACGTGGCATTTTGCCTCAAAGACATCCGGCTGTCTTTTCATGATGTGAAATCCTACGTGTATCTACTTATGAGTTTCGTGGTATAACGCCAGACTTGATAAAAAAGAGAGCTCGGATCTCGATGCCTTTCGGCTTCTATATCATCATGGCGGCGCAATTCTTTTCCGCGCTTGCCGACAACGCTTTGCTGATCGTTGCCATCGCCGCCCTGCGTGAGATGCACGCTCCTCCGGCCTACGAACCTCTTCTGAAAACTTTTTTTACCGTCTCCTATGTCGCACTGGCGGCCTTCGTCGGTGCCTTCGCCGACTCGATGCCGAAAGGCCGGGTCATGTTCATCAGCAACGCCATCAAGATCATCGGGTGCGCAATGATGTTCTTCCACGTCCATCCGCTGATAGCCTATGCGGTGGTCGGACTGGGCGCTGCAGCATATTCCCCCGCCAAGTACGGAATCCTTACCGAATATCTTCCGCATCGCCTGCTCGTCATCGCCAACGGCTGGATCGAGGGGCTGACCGTAGGTGCCATAATTCTTGGCGTGGTCATTGGAGGCACGCTGATCCAGCCTGCGGTTGCGCTCAAGCTGCTCAGCTTTGATTTCCCCCTGATCGATACCGGCATCGATTCGGTGGGTGAAATGGCCCTCGGTTTTGTCGGCATCTTCTACATTCTTGCTTCTCTGTTCAACCTCTACGTGCCGGACACGGGCGTCGACCACAAGGTATTGCACAAGAATCCGTGGTACCTGATTCGTGAATTCAACCACTGCCTGATGCTGCTCTGGCGAGACCGCCTCGGACAAATCTCGCTGGCCGTAACGACATTGTTCTGGGGAGCTGGAGCCACCCTCCAGTTCATCGTGATCAAATGGGCAGAAGTCTCGCTCAATCTCGATCTGTCTAAATCCAGCATGCTGCAGGGCGTCGTTGCGGTCGGCGTCGCGATCGGTGCCATTGCCGCCGCCAAGGCCATCACCCTGCGCAAGTCAGTCCGGGTCATTCCGCTCGGTATCGCCATGGGCCTGATCGTGCTGGTCATGAACTTCGTTCACCATACCTGGCTGGCCGTTCCGCTTCTGATATTCATCGGCGCGCTCTCCGGCTACTTCGTCGTGCCGATGAACGCCCTGCTGCAACACCGCGGCCATATCCTGATGGGTGCAGGTCACTCGATCGCCGTGCAGAACTTCAACGAGAATCTGTCGATTCTGGTCATGACCGGGCTCTACTACCTGATGGTCAAGGTTGATCTATCGATCTATTGGGTCATTACCCTGTTCGGACTGTTCGTCAGCGGATCGATGCTCCTCGTCAAACGCCGGCACGAAGCCAACCAGCGCGAACACGACGATGTAATCCATCTGGACGACAACGGATCGCACTGAGCGTTTTTCGACCCTAACCCAGCCGCTGCGTTTCGCGAACCGCCTTCATCAACGCCCGCGCCCGGCACAAGTCTTCCCACGCCTTGGCTTTGTCCGGCAGATTGCGCAACAGATAGGCCGGATGATAGGTAACAACCACCGGGATTTCCCGGTCACCATCGCGATACACCGCCGTTTTTCCGCGCAAACCGGCGAGTGATCCACTGTCGCCAAGGACCGAATTCACCGCCGCACGGCCAAGCAGCACGATGAGTTTCGGCTGGATCAACGCGATCTGCCGTTGAAGGAACGGGAAACAGGCGGCCATTTCCGCAGTTTCCGGCGTCCGGTTTCCCGGCGGTCGGCATTTCACCGCATTGGCAATATAAACGTCGTCACCCCGCGCGAGACCGATGGCGGCCAGCATGGCATCGAGCAGTTTTCCGGCCTGCCCGACAAAAGGCTCACCACGCGCATCCTCCTCGGCCCCGGGCCCCTCACCGATGAACAGCCAACTCGCCTGCTCGTCACCCACACCAGGGACTGCCTGTTTCCGCTGCGCACACAACCCGCAAGCGCGACACTCGGCGATACTCTTGCGCAACTCGTCCCAGTTCATTTGCGCGACGCACGCAGACGACTGCGGCAGCGATTCCGCTGACGCAGCGACCGCCTCCGGGAGACTCGGGCTTTCGACCAGCGCGGACTCGCTTGCCGGAACTTCCTCGGCGGCCTCGCCAGCAGAAGGGCGCGCGACCTGCGGCCGCTTACGGAGAACCCAGAGCGGCGAGAGTCCGATTTCTTCGAGCAGCTCTTTCGGTGACAAGCTCATGCGCTTGCCTCGGTCAGGGCATGGGTCAGCACCAGCGCATCTTCGCGCCCGGTCGCCGCGGGGTAGTATCCGCGCCGCACACCAATCTGGGCAAAGCCGAAATGGCGATAAAGCGCCAAGGCCCTGGTGTTCGACGGGCGTACTTCCAGCAACAGGGTTACCGCCCCTCCGTGCCGGGCCATGTCCATGGCGTGTCGGAGCAACCGGGCTCCCAAGCCCAACCCCTGACGTTTCTCGGCGACGCTGATGTTGAGCAGATGCGCCTCATCGATGGCCAGCATGAGCACGAAATAACCCACCAGTTCGCCTCCGATCCGGCATACCCAGCAGCTGTAACCGCTGGCGATCGAGTCCGCAAAGTTGGCCCGGCTCCAGGGATGCGAATAAACGCGGTATTCGATCCGCAACACTTCGTCGAGATCACGCTCGACCATCGGCATCAGCTCGACAGCCGGTTCGAGGATGGCGTTCATTACGCCTTGCCTCCTTCGGCCAAGCGTTCGGCCACCGTCTTGGCCACCTTGTCGCGCACGTAAAGTGGCGCCGCATCGGCGGGATCGATGCATTCGCCGCGTTCCATGCGCGGACCGGCAAGACGCGCCACGAATCCGGCATGCGGCACGACGTCCGGCTGCCATGTCGTAACAACACCGCCGAGGCGCTCGCGCAACGCTGGATAAGCGGCCAAACCGTTCCCGCACGCGCACCATCCGGCCGAATCCGGCACAGGAACGGATTCCGGAGGATAAACCCCGATATCGCCCTGCACAACGCCATCGACGAAAAGCCCGAAATACACCTCGCCCATCCGGGCATCAAGCGCCACGATGACGCGGTCGCTGCCCGCGGCCAACGCCATCGCTTCGAGCGTACCGACGCCAAGCAGCGGCAAATTCCGTGCCACGGCCACCCCTTGCGCGACGCCACATGACACACGGAGTCCGGTAAACGAACCCGGCCCCGCACCGAATGCGATGCCGTCGATTTCTGTGAAATCCAGCCCCTCTTCCCTGAGCATCGCCTGCGCAACCGGTAGCAAAGACGCGGAATTGGAGAGATTGTCCGGACAGCTGCGAGCAACGACACACCCGTCGCGCCACAGTGCAACAGAACCTGGATCGGTAGCGGTTTCCAAGGCAAGAATTTTCATGGGCCTGTATTTTACCTGCACTCCTTTTCGACGCCCCCTGCCTTCCCGCGCTTCTACCGAATTTGCTCGACTGTTGCTTCCAATACTGAATCCTTCCTGACGGTTACAGATCGGTCAAAAACCAGCGCGATAACGCAACAGACTCGCGGCTTTCATCCCAATAGACTTCGCCCGGTCAATTAAACGAACGTTCCCTGAGCGAAAGGATGCAACCATGACTTCCCTGTCCGATTTTGCCGCAATCGTCACCCTCGTTCTTCTCGTCGTAGCCCCATTGGCAATCGACGCCTATCTTCAACTGCGTGACCACGATGCCATGCAATAACGCACCAGCGGTTTATACTGCGCCCCCCATGAATCAACGCGCTTTGCCAGGTTGATCTGCTGGCGAAGCCCGGTGTTCGCTGGCAAATGCGCGGCGTGCGCTGGACAACTCCGCAAGTTGCGCCGAGACCTGATCGTTGATTGATTCGGCGGGCAGTCCGGTGAGAACGCTGATGGCCTCGTCGACCGTTTCTATCGCGTAGATGTGAAAACGTCCGTCGGCACATGCAGCGACCACCTCGTCACGCAGCATGAGGTGTTTCATATTCGATGACGGAATCAGTACGCCTTGCTTCCCGGTCACCCCTCGTGCCTTGCAGATATCGAAGAAACCCTCGATTTTCTCATTGACCGCCCCGATCGCCTGCACATCACCGAACTGATTGACCGACCCGGTGACCGCCAGCGATTGCCGGATCGGCGCATTGGCCAGTACCGACAACAACGCACACAACTCGGCCAGCGAGGCGCTATCTCCTTCGACCGGACCATACGATTGCTCGAAGACCAGGCTGGCCGACAGTGACAGCGGTACCGTTCGGGAATAGCGCGCCCCGAGAAACGACGTCAGAATCATCACTCCTTTGGAATGGATGGCGCCGCCGAGTTCGGTTTCGCGCTCGATGTCGATCACATCGCCTTCGCCGACCCGGACTGTCGCCGTGATGCGTACTGGATGGGCAAACATGAAATCGTCCAGGGAAAGCACGGCAAGGCCATTGATTTGGCCAATCCGCTCGCCGCTGACCGAGATGAGCAACGTTTCGCGCAGAATCTCCTCCTGATACCTGCTGCGCACGCGGTCGACCCGCCGGATTCGAGCGGCCAGCGCGCTTTCCACATCCTCGCACCGGACGACATCGTGCCCCGCCTCGCCTGCGCGATAATCCGCCTCCTGCAATAAATCAGCGACTTGCCTGCGATTGGCGGTCAGCCTTTCGGCATCCTCGCACAAGCGGGCGGCATGCTCGATCACCCGCGCCACCGCTTCCCGGTTGAACGGGCGCAGGCTGTTCCCCTTGATCAGGGTGGCCAGATAATCGGCATATCGGCGGGTCGACTCGGCATCACGCGCAAGTTCATTCTCGAAATCTGCGGGAACCTTGAAGAGTTCGGCAAAATCCGGATCAAGCGCCTTGAGCAGGTAATAGATTCGCCGCTCACCGATCAACACCACCTTGATCGTGAGAGGCATCGGTTCGGGCTCAAGGGATATGGTGCTGATCAACCCCCAAGCCTGCCCGAGCGATTCGATGCGCACCTGGCTTGCCTGAAGCGCCCGCTTCAACCCCTCCCAGGCGTACGGCTGCGTCAGCAACTTGAGCGCATCGAGAACGATGTAGCCGCCATTGGCCCGATGCAGCGCGCCTGGCTTGATCAGGGTGAAGTTGGTCAGCAAGGTGCCCATCTGGGCGATGTGATCAACACGCCCCACCAGGTTGGGGTAGATCGGATTGTCTTCATAGACGACAGGCGCGCCCTTCGCGCCCGCGTTATCCACCAGAACATTGACCTGATAGCGCAGTGTCGACAGACTGCCCCCAAAACCGGTACCACTGCCCTCACCCTCCGGCTTGGGTTGTTCGCGCAACTGCTCTCCTTCCTCGACCACGTCGTTCATGACTTCGTCCAGGAATGCCAGCACGTCGGGCAAATCCTTGTAGTGTTCGCGCAGTTCCTCAATCAGGTGGCCGACGGCAAGGCGAAGTATTTCCCGGCTTGCATCCTTGATCTGTGTCTGCGTATCGCGCCGCCAGCGGGGCAACTGCAGCATCAGCTGTTTAAGCCGTTCGCTGTACTCCTCGATCAGCTTGCCGATACGTGACTTCTCGTCATCCGAGAGTTTCTCGAACTCTTCATGCGACATCGCCTCCTCGCCGGCAAGAGGGGCGAACACAAAACCATGCGGCGTACGCAACAGAACGACACCGTCACCGGACGCTGCGCCCCCCAACTGCTGCAAGGCCTTTTCCTCTTTTTCCTTGAAGTCGTTGTTGATCGCCTCGACACGCAGGCGATATTCATCGCTCTCGAAGGCGGACTGGATGGCTTTGGCCAGTTCCGCGCCGAATTGCTGCATGTCTCGCTTCAATTGTCCGCCGCGTCCGTGCGGCACGCACAGGAGTCGCGGCTTGTTCGGCTCGGCGAAGTTGTTAACGTAGCACCAGTCGCTCGGCACAGCCTCTTCGAGGGCTTTGGCTTCCAGCAATCGCCTGACGACGGAATGGCGGCCGCTGCCTGATTCCCCGAGAACGAACAGGTTGAAACCAGGGCGCTGGATATCGATGGCGAATCCGATCGCGTCCACAGCCCGCTCCTGGCCGATGATTTCTGTCGTTGCCTCCAATTCCGCCGTGGTCTGGAAAGTAAAGAGCGACAAATCGCAGGCATGATAGAGTTTTTCGGCCGGCAGCGCATTGATGGTTGACATTGGAGCGTCCTTTCCCGGTCACGACACAAACCACTATGCCTGAAAAACAAGGGTCATGTCTGAATACTAGTCACTCTCTCCAGCGGCGCCAAACCGAGCGCGCAACGACAGCGGTTTGCCGCAGCCATGGCCAGATCGGGCAAATGGCCGGATTGGCCGGATTGGCCGGATTGTTGTAATCGGCGGGCAGTGGTTTCCCGCGTCAGGAGAAACGCCTTCTCAAGCGAATCTGCGTGGACAACAGTCCCTCCGTGCTCAGGCCGCCAGGTATCGACGTAGATTCCGACCTTCGACTGTAAAGGATCTCCACGCACGAGACTTACCGCCACTCTGCCGAAAGCCTCCGCGACGATGCGTCCGTGCAGGCTCGAACCAATGAAACCGCGGGAGTTGGCAAGCAGCACGCAAAGATCAAGCACCTGTAGTGAGTCAAAGATCGTCGCGTCGAGAGCGGCCATCAGCGAAATCAGTCGAGAATACACTGCCAGTGAATCGTGCCAGGGCGCGGCGCCGGCGCGAAAAAGCACGATGTGGCAATTTTGCTCGCGCTGGATTCGGCAAAGGCTCCGCCCGATCGCCTTGAGCGTTGCATCGTCGCCGTAATCAGCGCTGAACTGAACTGCGAGATAACCGTGGGGATATCGGGTCGCGATCGTTTCGCTGCTTTCCGATTTCTCCTGGAGTGCGCCACCGAAAATCTCCGCGACGAGCTCGCACGGATCGGGGGCCAGTAGTGACGGCAACCCCTTCGCACCGAGCGCACGGTGCGTAACCGCATCCCTCACCCAGACGAAATCCGACGCAGCGAGTTGTTTGACGATGGCATCGCGTATCTTCGCGGGAAAGGTGGAGAGTCCCACTCCGCCTGCGCCAAGGTAGCCGACAAAGCGACAATTACGGAACAGTGCGGGCGGCAACTGATACGCAATCGCCTGATCAAGCCCCAATTCCGCTGCAGCCCAGGCGTGTCGCGAACACGGATCGGAGTCATGACGGGAGATGACGATTCGCGCGCGCCTCTCCGATTGCAGCATCACGGCCGCCTCGTACAACGAGCACGTCAATATCTCGCCGCCGACATGCACGATATCGGCGGGCCTTCCACCCCACTCGTGGGCCAGCTCGCCTATCGGCCGTACGCGCGTCCCCCCGAGCAACGTAAGATCGCGAGCCGCCAAGCCGGCAAAAACCACGGGGCGCGGAAACATCAACGCTTGCGCAACCTTGCCAAGCAGCAAATCACCGAGATTGTGGCGATCGAACGCGCCGAAGAGAATCAGCGGCGTTTCCTCAGGATGACCAGCCGGAACGTTCATGGCTCGGGATCAGCGCAGTTCGACCGGGGCAACAACTGTGCCACGCTGGCAATGGCCCGCCGCATCCTCTTCCAGTGCGAACCGCGCCAGTACACCCGCTGGCACCCTTCGCAATACCAGAACTCGTCGAACACGGAGCCCGTCCGTGGCGGCAGCCGACCGATCACCGCCTCCTTCGCCACCCCACGCAGCGGCAGATTGCATTCGAGACAACGGCCCGACGCGGGGCGCGAAAAATCAAGCGCATAACGATGAGCAACGTCCGTCAATTGCGCCAGCGTATCCTTGTCGCGAACGTAGCATCCCGACCTAACGGCCTTGTGCATCAGAAGATCACGGTCCCGGGTGAGAATGACACGCCCCTGATCGGCTGCAACCGCAACCAGATCGGCATCTTTCCAGGCGTTGTCCCAGAGCGTATCGAAGCCGGCAAAGCGCAGATAACGCGCCAGTCTCCCGAGGTGGGCGTCCGCTGCAAACCGTCGGTCACCGTCAGGCTGCTGAGGCATCAGATGACGCAATGCAGGGAGGACGGCAACCCGGTCGCATTCGCTCAAGAGCCGGCTCAATTCGACCACTTCACCGTTGACCAACACCAACCCGAGTTCGGTATGCGGCACGCCGAGCGCTTCGATGACGTGCTTGACGCTCTGACGCGGCAGGACGATGTGGACAAAAGTCCGCCCGCGCCAATGCAACGGCAGAAAATCCGCCAACTCGGCATAAAACCGGAACTCGGCCAACGCATACCCCCCGTTTTTCGCGGCGCGCCGTCCCGGTCAATCCCCCTTCTGGTAAGTGCCGATCAACTGCGCCTCGGCGATGACATGTCCCCTCATCGCATGTTCAAGTTGCGTCTTGTTCGGCCTGCCAAGGTCCGGCAGAACGATGTCCAGAGCGTACAGCTTGTGAAAATAACGATGTCGCCCGATTGGCGGACACGGGCCACCGTAACCGGTGCGCTGCCAGTCGTTCACACCTCCCATGCATCCCGGCGGCAATGAAGACACAGCCTCGGGCAAACCGGGACAATCTACCGGAATGTTGTAGAGAATCCAATGCACCCAGATGGTTCGCGGAGCTGCGGGATCCGGTGCATCTGGATCATCGACGATCAGCACCAGACTCCTGGCGGCTGCCGGGACACGGTCCCACGCCAGTTCCGGCGACACATTGCGCCCCTCGCAGGTATGCACTTTCGGGATGCTGCCTTCGGGAGGAAATGCCTTTGACGAGATGATCACGTCGACTCCTTTCAAAGAGGGAAAAATTCTTGTCCATGTCAGATCATCATAGATCACGCCACCCACCATGGCCGGTTACGCAGCACCACCTCGCTTCCAGCCGCGATCGTCCCGTCAAGATCAGCGTTCCTTACCCTTGGGGGTGGCTACTGGTAATATCCCCACCCCACGATCGCAAGATTTCCCGAAATCGCCCTGTTCCCCGACACGAAATGCAAACCGCGCCATCCGACAGCAACGCCATCGAAAAACACACCCCGATGATGCAGCAATACCTCCGGCTGAAGGCACAGTATCCGGGGCTGCTGCTCTTTTACCGGATGGGCGATTTCTATGAGCTGTTCTACGAAGATGCCGAAAAGGCGGCCCGCCTGCTCGACATCACCTTGACCACACGTGGACAAAGCGCCGGCGTACCGATCAAGATGGCAGGCGTTCCTTACCATGCGGTCGAGCAGTACCTCGCACGGCTGGTCAAGCTTGGCGAGTCGGTGGTGATCTGTGAACAAGTCGGCGACCCGGCAACGAGCAAAGGGCCGGTGGAGCGCGCCGTTTCACGCATCGTCACCCCGGGCACGTTGACCGACGCAGCGCTTCTTGACGACAAGCGCGACTCCCTGCTTCTGGCGCTAACGGCCTCGCGTCACGGCACGGGCCTCGCCTGGCTGAACCTGGCGAGCGGCGAATTCCGGGTGTGCGAGGTCCCCCCTGAGAAACTGGCGGCGACACTAGAGCGCATTCGTCCGGCCGAGATCGTCGTGCCGGACAACCTTGAATTGTCGTTTCACCCCGAAGCCACGCTGACGCGTCAGCCAGACTGGCATTTCGACACCGAAGCAGCGACACGCGAACTCTGCGCCCATTTCAAGACAGCTTCGCTGTCGGGATTCGGCGCTGACGGACTGCGACCGGCAATCGCCGCTGCCGGCGCGCTGTTGCGCTACGCGCAGGCGACGCAAACGCGTGCGCTGCCGCACGTGCAGGCGCTCATTGTCGAACGTGACGGCATCTTCCTCGGCCTGGATACAGCTACGCGGCGCAACCTGGAACTGACGGAAACCCTGCGTGGGCAACCCGCGCCAACGCTGTTCAGCCTGCTCGATACCTGCGTCACCTCCATGGGATCGCGCGCGCTGCGTCACGCACTGCACCACCCGATGCGCGACCCAGCCATCCCGGCTGCCCGCCACGCTGCCATCGAAGCGCTGACCGACGACAACGGACGCTCTCTGCGCGACGTTCGCCAGGCATTGCGCGGGTTTGCCGATATCGAACGCATTGCTGGACGCATCGCGTTGTTCAGCGCCCGTCCGCGCGACCTCTCCAGCCTGCGCGACAGCCTGCATCGGCTCGCCGAACTACGCGCTCCGCTGACCGATGTGTCAGCGCCACTGCTGCTCGAACTGCTGACCGAACTGACGACCCCGGACAGCACACTCGACCTGCTGAGTCGCGCCATCCAGCCGGAACCCTCCACGTTGCTGCGAGAGGGTGGGGTCATCGCCAATGGCTATGATGCGGACCTCGACGAACTGCGCGGCATCAACGACAACTGCGGCGCCTATCTCGTCGAACTCGAAGCCCGTGAGCGCGAACGCACCGGCATCGCCAACCTCAAGGTCGAATACAACCGGGTGCACGGCTTTTACATCGAGATCACCCACGCCAACGCCGCCAAGGTGCCCGACGATTATCGCCGACGACAAACGCTGAAAAACGCCGAACGCTATATCACCCCTGAATTGAAAGCCTTCGAGGACAAGGCGCTGTCGGCCCAGGACCGTGCGCTGGCACGCGAAAAAATTCTCTACGAAGCCGTTCTGACCGCGCTGCAAGAGGACCTGCCACAACTACAGGCCATCGCTCGCGCCGTCGCGTACGTTGACCTGCTCGCCGCCCTGGCTGAAGTCGCCTTGGCGCGCAACTACTGTCGTCCCGAGTTTTCCCCCACGCCGGGACTGTTGATCGAAGGCGGCCGCCACCCGGTCGTCGAAAACGAACTGGCAGGCGGCGAATCGTTCATCGCCAACGACACGAAACTCGGCGACGGTCGCCGGCTGCTGCTCATCACCGGTCCCAACATGGGCGGCAAATCGACCTACATGCGGCAAACCGCGCTGATAGCACTGATGGCGCACGTCGGCAGCTTCGTGCCGGCGCATCGCGCCGTACTCGGCCCGCTCGACCAGATCTTCACGCGCATCGGCGCCGCCGACGAC
The DNA here is from genome assembly GCA_029289235.1 of Gammaproteobacteria bacterium. GTDB lineage: Bacteria > Pseudomonadota > Gammaproteobacteria > Burkholderiales > Rhodocyclaceae > Propionivibrio. The sequence continues at coordinate 172,701 of JARFTZ010000052.1, read as the reverse complement.
CTGGCCTCCGGCCGTTCGACCTTCATGGTCGAGATGACCGAATCGGCAGCCATCCTGCACCACGCCACGGCCAACAGCCTGGTGCTGATGGACGAGGTCGGGCGCGGCACATCGACTTTCGACGGGATGGCGCTGGCCTTCGCCATCTGCCGCCATCTCGTCGAGAAGAATCGCGCGCTGACGTTGTTCGCCACGCACTACTTCGAACTTACGCTGCTGGCCAATGAATACGCCGATCTCGCCAACGTGCATCTCGACGCGATCGAGCATGCCGAAAAGATCGTTTTCCTGCACGCCGTCGAGGACGGCCCGGCAAACCAGAGTTACGGGATACAGGTCGCCGCGCTGGCTGGCATTCCCGGATCGGTGGTCAAGGCGGCAAAACGCCAGTTGCGCGAATTTGAACAACGCGCATCAATCAACCCGCTGCAACCGGATCTGTTCGCTGCATTGCCCGAGCCCGCAGAGCCGGAGTCACATCCCGCAATCGAGCGCCTGAGCGCCATCGACCCTGACATGCTGACGCCAAAGCAGGCGCTGGACGCCTTGTATGAGCTGAAATCGCTCATGTAGATTGCGATTCCATCATAGTCAAACGGGACGAATCCAATATCTACTTATCGAATAAGGACTATTTTCCCTATTGGATTTACATGATATTGCCCCCATCCGTATAGTTGCCTTCAACGGGTGCCTTCGGCGGTAACGAAAACCGATTCGAAACCGCGCTGGTTTCATGCCCGAACGCTCCTCTTGAAGCAGCACGTAGCACGAGCATCGGTGCCCCTTCGGGGGCACCCGCTCATTTCAGGAAAAAATGCAGCCGTCTGGCTGCATTTTTTGTCAGTGACGACAACTACGCGCCTTAATCGTCGTTGCATTCCCCGTGGTGGCCATCGTGGGTATGCCCGTGGGCGATTTCCTCCTCGCTCGCCGGACGCACCGCCGTCACCGTACAGGTAAACACGAGCGCCATGCCAGCCAAAGGATGGTTTCCATCAAGGACCACACGATCATCGGCAATTTCGGTGACGCGATAAATAATCGCTTCATCCTCGTCCCCGCCTTCGGGCAGCCCTTCAAACTGCATGCCGATCTGCAACTCCTTGGGGAACGCGCTTCGCGGTTCGATCTGGATGAGTTCGGCGTCATACTCGCCGAAGGCATCGTCAGGTTGCATCTTGACGACGACGGACTCGCCGACTTTCTTCTCCTGGAGCGCCTCTTCGATCATCGGGAAGATGTCGTCGTATCCTCCATGCAGATAGACAAGCGGCTCCTTCCCCGCGTCAACGAGTTCCCCGTCGGGGTCCGTCACGCTGTAGTCAAGGGTAACAACAGTATTCTTTACAACTTGCATAGTCATGAATTGATTTCCTTCACCGCGCGCAGGATTTCGAGCGCATGGCCTTTGGCATTAACTCCATACAGCACGAAACGGAGCACACCCTGTTTGTCGATAATGAACGTCGAACGGACAATACCGTGCTTTTTTACGCCGTCGACTTCCTTCAGTTGCCACACGCCGTACTGCTTGCACACTCTGCTATCCGGGTCAGATAGAAGGGAGACCGAGATTCCGTGCTTGTCACGAAATTCAGCGTGCTTGATGCAATCATCACGGCTGATCCCGAAAACGACACAGCCTTGGCGCGAAAACTCGTCTTCGTGATCGGAAAAATCCGTCGCTTCGAGCGTGCATGTCGGCGTGTCATCTCTCGGATAGAAGAACAGGACAACATGATTCTTGCCGTTATAGCCGGCAATATCGACGGTATCCATATCCTCGTTGGGGAGAGCGAACATCGGCGCCGTTTGTCCAACTTTCAGCATGCTGCCTCCTCTCCTTTGAAGCCCGCTTGTCGCCCGGAGAACGACCAAGTGGGCCGGATTGTACCAAGCTTCCTGAAGCGCCCGACAATTAAACACTAGATCAAGCACGGTAGAATGAAAACGTCTTTTCGGACAACGTCTTCCCCTTCTTTCCAGACGAGACAACCGTTGAGAGAAACAATTCGATTTCAGCCAGGAGGTGCCATGTCACGAAGGTCGATTCTTACGCCGGTCATAACCGCAGCATTCTTCGCCGTATCAACTCCCGCCATCGGCGTCGATGCGCTCCTCGTCGAGTTGTCATCCGAAGCTTCACGCCCCGCAACCAATGACCTGATGCAGGCCACCGTCTCGGCCGAAGCAAGTGGAGCCTCGCCGGGGGACCTTTCCGCGCAAATCAATCAGTCCGTAGCCGAGGCACTGAGTGCAGCAAAGGCTTTCCCGACCATCAAGATCAAAACCGGGAATACGACGACTTACCCCGTCCATTCCAAGCAAGGAAAGATCGAATCCTGGCGCATGCGCTCGGATATCGTTCTGGAGTCGTCTGATGCGACCGTGCTATCGGGATTGCTTGGAAAGCTTCAAAAATCTCTCACCGTAACAAGCCTGATAGCGTCACCATCGCATGAAACCCGACGAAAAGCAGAGAATGAAGCGATGATCGACGCCATCGCCCTCTTCCGCGAGCGCGCCTCTCTTCTCGCGGAACAACTGGGAAAAAGCTATAGCATCAAACAGATGTCGATCAGTGCGACAGGGCACGTGCCACGACCGCTTATGCGCGCGGCACGTTCAATGTCACAGGAAATTACTCCCATGCCCGTGGAAGCGGGCGAATCGCAGGTCGTCATCTCGGTATCGGGGAAAATCGCGATAGAGTGACTGCCGTCCACCAGCCAAAAAGCCTGATCAACGCCCTCCCGCCTGTGTAGCCTTGCTCTCCCCTTGCGGCGGGAAGGGGCTGTCGGGAACCTGGACGAAGACCTCATCCTGGCGGATCATTCCCAATTCGAAACGCGCCCGTTCCTCAATCGCATCATATCCCTGCTTGAGATCCCGAACTTCAGCGTCCAGACCGGCATTGCGGAGTTCGAGCTTGCGATTCCCCTCTTTCTGCTCCTGAAGTTGCCGATCCACATCCCAGACCTTCAACCACCCTCCCTTGCCGAGCCATAGCGGATATTGCAGGAGTACGAGCAAGGCGAGCAGGGAGAGGGATAGCCAGCGCATGGATTAACCGGGCATCAACGATGACGAACAAGAAGGGGAAAAGGTCTTCACACCTCTCGTCCGTGCGTCAACCATCCCTCTATCTGAGGTTGTAAAACGCGTCAACGCCTGGATAACCCGCCGTATCGCCAAGATCCTCCTCGATCCTCAACAGCTGGTTGTATTTTGCGATGCGGTCAGAACGTGAAAGCGAACCGGTCTTGATCTGCAGCGCGTTCATTCCGACGGCAATATCAGCGATGGTACTGTCTTCGGTTTCTCCCGAGCGATGCGAAATAACCGCCGTATACCCTGCGCGCTTGGCCATCTCGATTGCAGCAAAAGTCTCCGAGAGTGTTCCGATCTGATTGATCTTGATCAGAATCGAATTGGCTATTCCCTGCTTGATACCTTCTTTGAAGATGCGGGTATTGGTCACAAAAACGTCGTCGCCGACGATCTGAACCTTCTCGCCAAGACGATCGGTAAGCAGTTTCCAGCCCTCCCAATCGCCCTCTGCCATGCCATCCTCGATCGACACGATCGGGAATTGGTCGGCCAGATTGGCCAGATAGTCGACAAATTGCTCCGCGGTCAGCTCAACGCCCTCTCCGGAAAGAACATATTTGCCGTCCCTGAAAAACTCGGAAGCCGCGCAGTCCAGTCCGATAAGCACATCCTCGCCCGGGAAATAGCCGGCAGCTTCAATGGCCTGAACGATGAGTTGAAGCGCTTCAGCGTGGCTGCCCAGATTGGGAGCGAATCCGCCTTCATCGCCAACTGCGGTCGAAAACCCTTTTTTGTCGAGCAGTTTCTTCAGCGCATGAAACACCTCCGAGCCGCACCGCAAAGCCTCGCGAAACGAGTTCTGGCTGACCGGAAGGATCATGAATTCCTGGAAATCCAGACTATTGTTCGCATGCTCGCCCCCGTTGACGATATTCATCATCGGCACCGGCATCTGCATCGGCCCAGACCCTCCGAAGTAACGGTACAGCGGCAACCCGGATTCCTCGGCGGCGGCCTTTGCCACAGCCATCGACACGGCAAGAATGGCATTCGCTCCAAGTCGCGACTTGTTTTCAGTTCCATCCAACTGGATGAGCGTTTGATCGATGAACGCCTGTTCCTGTGCATCAAGCCCGATGATGGCCTCAGCGATCTCGGTATTGACGTTTTCCACGGCTTGGGTCACCCCCTTGCCGTTATACCGGGTGGCGTCGCCGTCACGCAACTCGATTGCTTCTCGCGAGCCGGTGGAAGCTCCGGACGGCACCGCGGCACGCCCCATGACACCTGATTCCAGCAATACATCACACTCGACAGTTGGATTGCCACGTGAATCGAGTATTTCGCGTGCGACGACATCAACGACAGAACTCATGTTTATTCCTTCTCTTCAACTGTGATCACGCAACCCGGGAAGGCTCTCCAGACAATCTCAACTCTTCGAACCCTGCCTTCTTTACGACCCGATCAAGTTCCACCAGGGTAGTCAACAGGCTTTCCATGCGCGCAAGCGGCCAACTGTTCGGCCCATCCGAAAGCGCTTTTTCAGGACACGGATGCGTCTCCATGAACAGACCGGAAATGCCGGCCGCCACCGCGGCACGAGAGAGAACCGGGACGAACTCGCGTTGTCCTCCAGACACGCTTCCCAACCCTCCCGGCAACTGAACCGAGTGCGTTGCATCGAAGACCACCGGGCAATCCGTTTCACGCATGATCGCCAAACTGCGCATATCCGAAACGAGATTGTTATAGCCGAAGGAGGCACCACGCTCGCAAACCATCAGCGTGTCGGCGCCGCCGTTAGCCTCACGGGCTTTCGCGACGACGTTTTTCATATCCCCCGGGGAGAGGAACTGACCTTTCTTGATGTTGACCGGCTTGCCACTCGCCGCCACTGCATGAATGAAGTCCGTCTGGCGGCAAAGAAAGGCGGGGGTCTGTAAAACATCAACGACGGCAGCAACGTCAGCCACCTCGGCTTCAGTGTGAACATCGGTCAGAACGAAAACGCCGGCTTGACGACGAACTTCATCAAGCAACTTCAACCCGGCGTCCAGTCCTGGCCCACGCACCGATTTTCCTGAACTGCGGTTTGCCTTGTCGTAGGACGCCTTGAATATGTAAGGAACGCCGAGCCTGGAGCAAATTGCCTTCATTGTCCCGGCGACCTCGACACACAAATCGACTGATTCTGCCGTACAAGGCCCGGCGATCAGGAAAAACGGCTTGTCCAGCCCGATTTCAAAACCGCAGAGTTTCATGCTTTGTTCTGCGCAGTGATTGCGGCTTTTACAAAGGAAGTAAATAGCGGATGCCCATGTCGGGGAGATGAGGTGAATTCCGGGTGAAACTGACATCCGACGAACCAAGGATGCTCTGCCTTCGGCAATTCAATCATTTCACAAAGATCGGTACCCGGCGCCCGTCCAGAGACCACCAGTCCTTTTGCTTCAAGCTCGACGAGCAACTGATTGTTTACTTCATAACGATGGCGATGCCGTTCGACGACTTCAGCCTTTCCGTAAATCTCACGCGCCAGGGTACCTTCATGCAGCGTGCAGACTTGCCCACCCAGCCGCATCGTCCCCCCAAGATCGGAATTCTCGTTACGCTTTTCCAGCTTGCCCGAGGCATCCTGCCACTCCGTGATCAGGCCGATCACCGGATAGGGCGAGTTCTTGTCGAATTCGGTGCTGTGCGCCCCTTCCATACCGGCAACGTCGCGGGCATACTCGACAACCGCGAGTTGCATGCCAAGACAAATTCCAAGGTAAGGAACCTTGTTTTCCCTTGCGTAACGGACGGCCGCAATCTTGCCTTCCGTCCCGCGACGGCCGAACCCGCCCGGGACGAGGATGGCATCCATGCCCTTGAGGACAGAGCACCCCTTGAGCTCGATCTCTTCGGAGTCGATGTAGTGGACCTTGACCTTGCTGTGCGTATAAATCCCGGCATGAACCAGCGCTTCAGTAAGCGATTTGTACGATTCCGTCAGATCAACGTATTTTCCGACAAACGCTACGTTGACTTTATGCTCGGGATTCTCCATCGCGTGCACGATGCTCTTCCAGACCGATAGATCAGCGGCACGCGCCAGAATATTCAACTTGTGACAAACGATCTCGTCGAGCATCTGGTCATGGAGCATTGCCGGGATCTTGTAGATCGAATCGGCATCCAGGCACTCGATCACGGCTTCACGCTGGACATTGCAGAACAGACCGATTTTGACCTTCTCATCCTCGGGAATCGGGCGGTCCGCCCGGCACAGAAGAACATCCGGCTGGATTCCGATCTCCCGCAGTTCCTTGACGGAGTGTTGTGTTGGCTTGGTCTTGAGTTCCCCGGCAGTCGGAATATAGGGCAATAGCGTCAGATGGATATAACAGGCGTTCCCCCGCCCTTCCTGCAAGCCCATCTGGCGGATAGCCTCGAGGAAAGGAAGCGATTCAATGTCGCCAACCGTTCCACCGACCTCGACGATCGCCACTTCTGCGCCTTCCGCACCGCGACGAATGTGCGCCTTGATCTCGTCAGTGATATGCGGAATCACCTGCACGGTCTTGCCGAGATACTCGCCCCGCCGTTCTTTCTTGATTACGGTTTCGTAAATCTGGCCGGTGGTGAAATTGTTGCGTTTCCCCATCTTGGCACTGGTGAATCGCTCGTAATGCCCGAGATCGAGATCGGTTTCTGCGCCGTCTTCAGTAACGAAGACCTCACCGTGCTGGAACGGACTCATCGTTCCAGGATCCACATTGATATAGGGGTCCAGCTTGAGATGGGTGATCTTGAGACCGCGGGATTCCAGGATCGCACCCAAAGAAGCAGCGGCAATGCCCTTACCCAACGAGGACACCACTCCGCCGGTGACAAAAACGTATTTGGTCATGAGAAATATATGCAGCGGGAAATTCGAATTGTAGCCCAAAACAATCGGCCGCGATAAGCTTGCAATTCAGCGCATAATTCGCCTGCTAGCGATCCATTTTCCGCAATCAAGCTATTCCACCGCCTTTAATTGATGGATAAATCCCCCCTTTTATATAGGATTGCGTCTTTGTTCACTGGCAGCACCAGACAACCCATTATGAGTCGCATCAATCATTCTCTCGCCCGCCAGGCCGACTTTGGATCATCCATGTCATTCTGGAGATGCTTGTCGGTCGTGCTCGCCACAAGCATCTTCCTTTTTTCCTCGGGATGTGACAGGAAAGCAGTTCCCCCTCCGCCGGAAGCAGAACCGCTGGTAATGAACGGCCACTTCCCGATCGCAGAACCCGCTTTGTCCAACGCGGTCATTCGCGGCGATTTCAAGGAAACTCAACGAATTGTCGCCTCGGGCGCAAACATCAACAGCAAGGACGCGCTCGATCGAACACCTCTTCATCTCGCCGCTTTCTATGGACGCACAAAAACCATTGCATTCCTTATTGAAAACGGCGCAGAAGTCGATGCGAAAGACCACATTGGGATGACTCCGCTTCATGCCGCCGTAATTTCAGGGCGACGTCAAAGCGTTCAATTGCTTTTGGAGAAACAGGCGAACATCCACACGCAGACAGAATCCGGTCAGACCGCCCTCCACCTCTCGGCGGCAACCGGGCAGCCTCGACTGACCCGGTTTCTGATCGAACAAGGGGCTAACCCGAACCAAAAGGATCTTGATGGAAAAACCCCTCTTTACTACGCGAAAAAAAACTACCACCCGCAAACGACTTCGGTGCTTGAACAGATGACTCCGAAAAAAACGCACCAGTCGCAGGATGCACGGATGAGATAGGTCGCTATATCCCCTCGCTGCAGCGGATCAATCCGACAACTACACCTTCAATCTCAAGTGGGCTCTCACGAACGTCAACAAGGATTGGCGAAAAATCGGGGTTTTCGGCAATCAACTCGACATGCGTTCCATGATTCCGAAAACGCTTAACGGTCACCTCGCCGTCAAGCCGCGCAACCACAACCTGCCCGTTGCGCGCTTCACAACAACGGTGAACAGCTACCAGATCACCGTCGAGGATGCCGGCATTCAGCATCGACAGTCCTCGTACCCGGAGAAGGAAATCCGCTTTAGGTTTGAACAAGGTTGAATCAAGCGCATAGCGCGCCTGAACATTTTCCAACGCAAGAACAGGACTCCCGGCCGCTACGCTGCCAACCAACGGGAGTCCGAGTTGTTCAACCAAACGGATTCCCCGCGCAGCCCCCGGTTCGAGGACTATTACCCCCTTCTTTGCGAGAGCCTTGAGATGCTCTTCGGCGGCATTATTTGACGAAAAGCCAAAGGCATTCGCTATTTCCGCTCGCGTAGGCGGTGCTCCCAGAACTTCAATCGAGTTCTGGATGAACTCGAGAATCTCTTGCTGCCGAGCAGTTACTTTCGCCATCCCCACCCCCGAAGCTATCCGTATCAACACGCGTCAAAGCAACGAAATACTGTATATAAATACAGTATCAATGATAGCAGATAGTTTCTGGAAGGGCTCAAATCAGGATTGCGCTTCAGGCAAATTACCAATGACTCATAAGCACTTTTTCTGCCCAGAAAATCGCCGAAATGGTCTTGGCATCGGTAATCGCTCCTGATCGAACGGCCTCCACCGCATCGCTCAAGCTCATGCTGAATACATCGAGGTGCTCTCCATGATCAAGTTTCTGCTCTCCCTGGCGTATCAGCCCCCGCGCCAGAAACACTTCGATTCTCTCGTTTGAGTACCCGACACAAGGATGCAGCACCCCCAGATAGCGCCAACTACTCGCAACAAAACCGGTTTCCTCCAGCAATTCCCGTTTCCCGGTTTCCTCTATGGATTCACCAGGATCGATTTTTCCGGCGGGAAATTCAATGAATACCTCCCCAACCGGATAACGGAATTGTCTTTCAAAGATCAATTCACCATTGTCGAGTACGGGAATGATCACAACAGCGCCTTGATGCTTGATGTATTCCCGCGTCGAGACAGCGCCACTCGGCAAACGCACATGGTCAAGCCGGACGTCGAGAAGACGCCCCCGAAAAACCTCGGAACACTCCACCGCTGTTTCACGCAAATGCAAATCGGACTTCTGGTCGAATTCCATTGATAAACGCTCCCGTAAACGAAAGCGCCCCGATCTTGCGGGGCGCGAAAAAATTGAAACGACCGGACTATCGGAAGAATGAGATCGAATCGTTCAGACTCGTCGCACAAAGAATCATCAGCGCGTTGGGCGAGATTCCAATCAGAGCAACCGCAAGCCCATTCGCCGACATCAACAATTTAACTTCGCCCGGCGCCTTGATTGGAGTGTTATCTGCCGGTGGGTCAAAATACATGACTTTTACGACGCGGAGATAATAATACGCACCGACCAGGGAGAAAAACACGGCAGCCAGCGCAAGCCAAAGGTGTCCGGCCACCACAACAGCCTGCAAGACCGAAAACTTGGCGAAGAATCCGACAAAAAACGGAATGCCGGCCATCGAGAACATCATCATCATCATGATTGCCGCATACCACGAATTGCGCTTGTTCAGTCCGGAAAAGTCGCTTATTTCCTCTGCTTCGAATCCCGCCCTGGAAAGCAGCAGAATGGTTCCAAACGCCCCGAGACTGGAAAGTACGTAGGTCACAACATAAAACATCGACGAGCTATACGCGTTGACGACAAATTGCGCGTCACGTCCGATGACCCCCGTCGCCATTCCGAGCAACATGAACCCCATGTGCGAAATAGCGGAATAGGCCAGCATCCGCTTGATATTCGTCTGCGCAACAGCGGCGAAATTACCCACAGCCATCGATAGAACCGAAAGCACGAGCAGCATGATTTGCCAATCGTGCGATGCAACGATGAGGCCGTTTACGAGAACCCGAATCACGACAGCAAACGCAGCGAGTTTGGGCGCGGAAGCGATGAACAACGTAACAGCCGTTGGCGCGCCATGATAAACATCGGGAATCCACATGTGGAACGGAACGACACCGAGCTTGAAGGCGATTCCCGAAACCAGGAAAACAAGCCCGAAGGCGAGAATGATCCCGTTTCCCTGCCCCTCCAGCAAACCGGCCGAAAGCGTTGAAATCTCGAGCGTGCCGGTTGCTCCATAGACCATCGACATACCGTACAGCAAGAGACCGGACGCCAAAGCGCCCAGGACGAAATATTTCATTGAGGCTTCCGTCGACGGGATAGAGTCGCGGTTCATCCCCACCATGGCATACAACGACAGCGACAGCAGTTCGATGCCGATATAGACCGTAAGAAAATGGTTGGCAGAAACCATTACCATCATTCCAAGGGTGGCAAACAGGCTCAATACATAGAACTCGCCCTTCGCCATCTGCGGTCGATCCAGAACGTACGTCCGAGAATAGAGCAGCACTGCGAACACGCTCAGATACACCATAAGCTTCAGCGTGTCCCCCATGGAATCGCTGACAAACATATTGCTGAAGGTGTACGAGATATCACCGGTACTCACAGCCATCGTGGTAGCGGCCGCGCCAACAAGCGTCAACTGCGTCAAGACATAGACGAGCGTTCTTCTCTTGTCCTTGACAAAAAGATCAACGATCAAAATCAAGCAGGTCATCGCCAGCACGAATATTTCGGCGCTGGCGATGCGCAGTTCGGGCAAAACAAATTGCATTTCTGCAAGCGTCATAGCGGATACCAATTATTGAATCTTGCTTATGGAGACGTGACGCAACAACTCATCTACCGAGCTGTGCATAACCTCCGTGAAAGGCTGCGGATACAGGCCCATGCCAAGTGCGCCAAGTGCCAACAACGCGAGGATCAGGAATTCTCGCGCGGAGATATCTGTTAATTCAGAGACATGGCGGTTTCCTACCGCACCGAAAACCACACGCTTGTACATCCAGAGGGTATAGGCGGCACCGAGAATCATCGTCGAAGCAGCCGCAAATGCAACCCAGAAATTGAACTTGACGGAAGCCAGGATAACCATGAACTCACCAACAAAACCGGATGTTCCGGGAAGACCGGCGTTGGCCATGGCAAACAACATGAAGAAGGTTGCGAATTTCGGCATCCTGTTGACCACGCCACCGTAGTCTGCAATCAAACGCGAATGCACCCGGTCATACATCACGCCGATGCAAAAGAACATTGCACCGGCAACAAATCCGTGCGAAACCATCTGAACCAGCGCCCCCTCCACGCCCATCGGGCTGAAAATGAAGAAGCCGAGTGTGACAAAACCCATGTGGGCGATCGACGAATAGGCCACCAGCTTTTTCATGTCGACCTGCACCAAGGCAACGAAGCCGATATAAACCACCGCAATCAATGACAAGGCCAGGATCAACCCGGAGAACTCATGCGAGGCGTCTGGCGCAATGGGCAGTGAAAAACGGAGGAATCCGTAAGCCCCGAGTTTCAATGCGATAGCGGCAAGGACAATAGACCCCCCCGTCGGGGCCTCGACGTGTGCATCAGGCAACCATGTGTGTACCGGCCACATTGGCACCTTCACTGCAAACGCCGCCAGGAAAGCCAGGAAGATCCATTTTTGGGCGGCCAAAGACAGCGGCAATTGATGCCAGTCCTGTATCGCGAAGCTGCCGGAATTCAGAAAAAGGTAAATCAGCGAAATCAGGAACAGCAAAGACCCCATCAAGGTGAAAAGGAAAAACTTGAACGCGGCATAGACCCTGCGCGGCCCGCCCCATACGCCGATGATGATATAGAGAGGAATCAGCGAAGCCTCGAAAAACACATAGAACAACATTGCATCGAGCGCGGAGAAGATGCCGTTGAGCAGGCCCGACATGATCAGGAAGCCGGCATTGTATTGAGCGACCTGGCTTCCAATGACTCTCCATCCGGCCAGAATGACGATGACCGTGATAAAGCTGTTCAGAATGACAAAAAGCATCGATATGCCATCGACGCCCAAGTGGTAATTGACATTGAAGCGGCTTATCCAGGGTGATAATTCGACGAACTGCATCGCCGGCGTGGTCGTATCGAATCCGGAATACAGTGGCAATGCAACGACAAGCCCTGCTATGGCGCCGATCAACGCGAGCATGCGCGCCAGTGGCGCATTGCGATCCGCACCTGTCAACAGGACGACAAGACCGGAGAGAATCGGCACCCAGATGGCTAGCGAAAGAAGCGGCAATCCTGACATTTTGTTTCCAGTCGTTGTTCGGTTCAGGCGCGCAAGAGCCAGAAAGAAAGCAGCGCGCAAACACCAAAAATCATCGTGAAGGCATAGTGGTAAATGTGTCCGGTCTGGAACAAACGTAAAAGGGCAGCCGTCCAGCCAACAACTCGTACGGCCCCTCCGACGATCAAGCCATCAATGACACCAACGTCGCCGCCTTTCCACAAACCTTGCCCCAGCAGGCGAGCCCCCTTTGCGAGAACCGCTTCATTGAATTTGTCGAAGTAATACTTGTTTTCCATCACGGTATACAGGGGGCCACAGGCGGACTTGATCGCTGCGGGAATTTGCGGTTGCCGAAGATAGAGGAACCATGCCAACACCACTCCGGCGACAGCCAGCCAGAAAACAGGGGTACTGAACGCGTGTATCGCCATAGCGAAGGCGCCGTGAAAGTGGTGTGACAACTCTGTCATTCCCGGGTGGGCTTCCGTATTGACGAAAATCACCCCCTTGAAGAAATCGCCAAACAGCATCGATTCGATCGCCACATAGCCCAGAAATATGGAAGGAACCGCCAAAAGCACTAAGGGCAGAGTGACAACCCAGGGCGTTTCGTGTGGTTTCTGTCCGGGAGCCAGACCGTGGTGATGATCCGGGGCAACTTCCTCATCGTCATGATCGCCATCATGCGCGTCTTCTCCGGGATCGGCATGGTTGGCATGCTCCAGGCCAAAACGCTCCTTGCCGTGAAACACCAAAAAGTACATCCGGAACGAATAGAAAGCGGTGATGAAGACCCCTGCCATTACGGAGAAGTACGCAAACCCTGATCCGGGAATCTGGGAAAGCTTGACCGCCTCGATGATCGAGTCTTTCGAGTAAAAGCCGGCAAAGAATGGAGTCCCAATAAGCGCAAGCGATCCGATCAGTGATGTCAGCCAGGTAACCGGCATGTACTTCCGCAACCCACCCATATTGCGAATATCCTGATCGTGGTGCATGCCGATGATGACCGACCCAGCCGCCAGAAACAGCAACGCCTTGAAAAAGGCATGCGTCATCAAATGGAAAATTGCTGCGGAATAAGCGGATGCCCCCAGCGCTACTGTCATATAACCGAGCTGCGACAGCGTCGAATAGGCAACAACCCGTTTGATGTCATTCTGGATGATGCCGAGGAAGCCCATGAAAAGAGCCGTAATCGAACCAATGACGATAACGAAGGACAAGGCCGTATCGGATAGTTCGAACAGGGGTGACATGCGAGAAACCATGAAGATGCCGGCGGTAACCATGGTTGCAGCATGAATGAGCGCGGAGATCGGGGTCGGGCCTTCCATCGAATCCGGAAGCCAAACATGAAGTGGCACCTGCGCTGATTTCCCCATTGCGCCAATGAAAAGAAGAATGCAGGTAGCACTCAGCAGCGACACCGTACCCCATCCCACACCGGGGATTAAGGTGATGCTCGCATCGGCAAGATTCTTCGCTTCGCCGAACACCGCTTGGTAGTCCAGCGTACCGAAATGAGCCAGGATCAAACCGATGCCGAGAATGAATCCGAAGTCACCAACCCGATTAACCAGAAATGCCTTCATGTTCGCGAAAATCGCGGTGGGCCGGGTGTACCAGAAACCGATCAGCAGATACGAAACAAGACCGACCGCCTCCCAGCCGAAAAACAACTGCATGAAATTGTTGCTCATCACGAGCATCAGCATCGAAAACGTAAATAACGAGATATAGCTAAAAAACCGGCTATATCCGGGGTCATCACGCATATAGCCGATTGTGTAGATGTGCACCATCAGCGACACGAAAGTGACAACCAACATCATCGTGACAGTCAAGGAGTCAATCAGGAATCCAACCTCAAACTTGTAGTCGCCCGATGAAAGCCACTGATACACGGGACCGTTAAACATATTGCCTGCAGCGACATCCTTGAAGATATAAACGGAAGCAAGGAATGAAATGGCTACGCCTGCAATCGTGACCGAATGAGCCAGCCAACGGGGAATCAGCCGACAGAAGAGCCCGGCAACTATCGCACCAAGAAGGGGCGCCAAAGGGACAAGAAGATAGACCTTTTGCATATCCATTTTCAGCCCTTCAGGCTATCCAGATCATCCACATGGATGGTCTTCAGGTTACGGAACAGCACGACGAGAATCGCCAGTCCAATTGCCGATTCAGCCGCAGCCACGGTCAAGATGAAAAACACGAATACTTGCCCCGCAAGATCCTGCAGGTAATGTGAAAAAGCGATGAAATTGATGTTGACGGAAAGCAGCATCAACTCAATGGACATCAGGATGATGATCAGATTTTTCCGATTGAGAAAAATGCCGACAATGCTGATTGCAAAAAGAATCGCCGCCAGTATCAAATAGTGGGACAGTGTTAACAAGATGCCTCCCTGATCGGTCTCCGTAAGCAGCAACCGGACTGCATTCGCGAAACTCCATTCAATCCACAAATCAACGCCACACGACGATCTTCTGACAACTCAATCATTCTTTTCCGCAGGCATCTGCAAGACGCGCACGCGATCCTTCGCCTTGACAAATACTTGTTCCGACGGACTGAGAGACTTGCTCTTGCGCTTGTCGCGGAGGGTAAGCGCTGTGGCAGCGACAATTCCGACCAGCAACACGACCGAGGCCAATTCAAAGGGATAAACATATTCTGTGAAAAGCAACCGTCCAACCGCCTGCACATTGCTGAATCCCGCCTCGACCTGAGGAACGTCTCCCTCAAGAATGCCCCAGTACATTCCGCCCAATACCAACCCCATCTCCGCAACGATCAATAACGCAACGATCGCACCGAGCGGCAGATAACTCCAGAACCCTTCGCGAAGCCTGTCGAGGTTGATATCCAGCAGCATCACGACAAACAGGAACAGAACCATGACCGCGCCGACATAAACCAGAATCAGTGCGATTGCCAAAAACTCGGCCTGAAGCAGAATCCAGATTCCACTTGCGCTGAAAAAAGCCAAAACCAGATGGAGTGCGGCATGCACCGGGTTGCGCAGCGTCACGACACGCAAAGCCGCAAACACCAGAATTGCGGAAAGAAAATAGAAAACGAACGTTCTGAATTCCATCGCGTCAGCGCCTGTTAACGGTATTTCGAGTCAAGTTCACGATCAGCGGCAATCTGCGCTTCGTACCGATCGCCGTTGGCCAACAACATGGGCTTGGTGTAGTACAGGTCACTCTGTTTTTCACCGTGATACTCGAAGACACGAGTCTCGACTATGGCGTCAACCGGACATGCCTCCTCACAGAACCCGCAAAAAATACACTTGTTCAAATCAATATCATATCGAGTCGTCCGGCGAGAACCGTCTTCGCGCTGTGCGGATTCGATGGTAATTGCCATGGCGGGGCAGACTGCCTCGCATAGCTTGCATGCGATACAACGCTCTTCTCCGTTCGGATAGCGACGCAGCGCGTGCAATCCGCGGAAACGGAAACCCTGCGGAGTTTTTTCCTCGGGATACTGCACGGTGATTTTCCGGGCGAACATATGACGCCCTGTCACCGCCAAGCCTTTCAACAACTCCTTGAGCAAAAGGCTGTTAAGAATATCTCTCATTGATCCCATGAATTGTCTCTCACTTCCAGATATTCCACGGTGACAACATCCAGCAGGCGACGACCGCCAGCCAAATCATACAAACGGGAATGAGGACCTTCCATCCAAGCCGCATGACCTGATCGTAACGATAACGCGGAAATGTCGCACGAACCCAGAAGAAAAGCGTCAGCACTGCGAAAATCTTGATGAACAGCCAAAGAATGCTGTCTGGTAGAAAACCCACCGGGGAAGACCAGCCGCCAAGGAACAGCAAACTGATCAACGTACATCCCATCAGCATTGCTGAATACTCCGCCAGCTGAAAGACCGCAAAGCTCATCCCGGAGTACTCGACGTGATAACCGACGATTTCGGACTCGCCTTCCGCAAGATCGAACGGCGCACGGTTGCATTCCGCAAAGATCGAAATAATATAAACAACGAACATCGGAAGCAGGGGGAGCCAGTTCCACGAGAGGAAAGTCAGCCCCATGTCGGCAAAACGCCCCTGGCTCTGCACTTTGACAATCTCAACAAGGTTGAGGCTATTGGACACCATCAGCACAACGACGAGCGACAATCCCATCGCAACTTCGTATGAAATCATCTGCGCTGCGGCGCGCATCGACCCAAGAAACGCGTATTTCGAATTCGGCGACCACCCTGCAAGAATGATTCCATAGACGCTGACTGACGTCACCGCCATGATGAAAAGCAGGCTGGCGTTGACATTGGCCAGCACCAGAAACTCGTTGAACGGAATAACCGCCCACGCAACAAGCGCCGGAGCAAAAGCAAACAACGGCGCCAGAAGGAACACGGCCTTATCGGCATTGGCGGGAACAACAACCTCTTTCAGAAGAACTTTTAAACCGTCGGCAAGGGGCTGAATGAGTCCCCATGGCCCGACGCGGTTTGGACCGACGCGAACCTGAATGGCGCCGATGATCTTGCGTTCAGCGTAGGTCGTGTAAGCCACACACAGAAGCAGGGGAGCCACGATCAGCATGATCTTGATAACGGTCCACACCAGCGTGACCATGCCCGGCCAGATTCCCCCGAACGTATCCTGACCCAATTGCATCAGCCAGTCGAAATGCGGGATCAGGAATCCCGGCAACAGTTGATGCAGCGTATCCACCATCATGCACGCTCCACGCTAATCGTTCCAAACATTTCACCGAGGGCCGCAGTCGATGCGTGGGCTGCAGCAACGCGAACACTCGACCGGGGAACCGTATCGTCCGCAACCGCGTTCAACACGACGCTTCCCTCCCCTTGAATAATTCGCACCGGATCGTTGGCGGCAAGCCCGAGATCCTTCAAGGTAGCCGGATTCAGACGTGCTACTGGCGCCGAGGCATCGCGAGTTTTCTGAAGCGATTCCGCATTGCGGACAAGAGCATCGGCAAAGTAGATCGGAACATCAGCGATTCGCTCGAGACCTTGACGGGAGACCGACAAGGGAACGATGTCGAGCGCAACGTCATTGCTCAGTCCTTCCAGGAAAACCGATCCTTCTGGAAGAAGTTCATTCTTGACCTGCTCACTTGACTCGTAATCGAACCCCGGCAAGTCCAGGAGATTTCCCAGTACTCGCAGAACTTTCCAGCCAGGTCGGCACTCGCCGGCAGGATGGCAAACTCCGGAAACACTCTGCACACGCCCCTCGGCGCTCACATACGTACCGGAGGTTTCCGTAAAAGGAGCGACGGGAAGAAGAACATCGGCATACATATCTGCCTCGTTGCTCTTGAATGTCGACAGCGCAACAACCAACTCAGCTTTTTTGAGCGCCCCTACGGCCATCTGGGGATCAATACAATCGAACTCGGGTTCAATCCCCATAAGAATGTAGGCTTTGCGTGGCTGAGCGAACATTTCGTAGGCATTATGGCCTTTTCCGCGGTCAGGAACGGCCTTGGCAAGATAGCCTCCAACACTGTTGGAAGCTTCACCGATAAAGCCGAACGAAGCATCCGACAAGCGAGCCAGTTCCTGTGCCAGCGCATGCAACTGCCCCGCGCAACTGACCTGCTCACTCACATTTCCCAGGAATATCGCTTTCGGACCACTACCGAGGAAACTCTCTGCAATCGCCCGGCAGCCTTCAGAAACCTCGACGTCACTTAGATCCACCGATGTTGTGAGACCGGAAATCTGCACAAAAGCCTTAAGCACTGCCGCAATTGAGAGCGGAAGCTCGCCAGGAGCTACAGAGACATGTTGATGCAGGTTGATGAGCGGATCGTCGCCGGCCACCGACAGCAAGCTGATTTTGTTTCCCGGCACCTTCGCCAACTGCCTCAAGCGCTGGGAGAAAAGAGGATGATCCTTGCGCAGGAAGCTGCCGACGACAAGTACCGACTCAAGATTGCGAATGTCGGCGATGCGCATCCCGAGCCACGGAATGCCTGCGAGTTTACCGTCAGACGAATAGTCGCGACGCCGGGGACGAAAATCGATATTGTCGGATCCACTTCCTCGAACCAGTTTCTGCAGCAGGAACAACTCCTCTAGAGTCGAGCGAGGAGAAGCCAGCGCTGCAATTGAGTCACCCCCGTGGTTTTTGACAATATCTCGCAGCCCATGCGCTACGTAATCGAGCGCTACATTCCACTCGACCTCACGTAATGCCCCGTCAACGCGAACCATCGGCTTGAGCAGCCGATTCGACGAGTTAAGCGCCTCATACGAGAAACGATCCTTGTCCGAAATCCAGCATTCGTTGATTTCTTCATTCTCCCGCGGGAGAACGCGCATCACGCGATTGTTCTTCACCTGAACGGTCAGATTGGTTCCAAAGCTATCGTGCGGACTAACCGACTTGCGCCTGGAGAGTTCCCAGCTTCGCGCAGAATACCGGAAGGGCTTGGACGTCAACGCGCCCACCGGACACAAATCAATCATGTTCCCGGAAAGTTCGGAATCGATCGTGCGACCGACAAACGTCTGGATCTCCGAGTGCATGTTGCGACCGGCCATCCCGAGTTCCATTACCCCGGCGATTTCCTGGCCAAAGCGGACGCAACGGGTGCAATGAATGCAACGCGACATCTCCTGCATCGAAATCAGCGGCCCAACATGCTTTTGAAAAACGACCCGCTTTGCTTCCCCGTAGCGCGAACTGCCGCCGCCATACCCGACCGACAGGTCTTGCAACTGGCACTCGCCACCTTGATCGCAAATCGGGCAATCAAGTGGATGGTTGATGAGAAGGAATTCCATCACCCCTTTTTGAGCCTTGATTGCCAGCTCGGAATGTGTAAAAACCTTCATCCCATTTGTGACAGGCGTTGCGCATGCGGGGAGAGGCTTGGGGGCCTTTTCGACCTGGACCATGCACATGCGGCAGTTTGCCGCGATAGACAGCTTCTTGTGATAGCAGAAATGCGGAATATAAGTACCGGAGGCCTGCGCTGCTTCCATGATGGTGCTGCCAGCCGGCACTTGCACTTGTTTGCCGTCAATCTCAATATCTAGCATATCGCTGCCTTAGAACGTTGCTTTGAAGAAGCCGCTTCCAGCGCGCTGAATCTCCGGCGGCACAAGGCACTTCTTGTGTTCGATGTGGTAGGCGAATTCGTCCTGAAAATGCTTGATGAAGCTCTGAACAGGCATCGAAGCTGCATCGCCCAGAGCACAGATAGTGCGTCCCATGATGTTGGTTGTAACGCTTCTGAGAAGGTCAAGATCGTCCGGTCGTCCGAGTCCATGCTCAATGCGATGAATGATTTGGTACAACCAGTTTGTTCCTTCCCGGCACGGTGTGCATTGGCCGCAGGACTCTTCGTAGTAAAAGTACGACAAACGCTCGAGCGCTTTCACCATGCACGTTGTCTCGTCCATGACGATCACTGCGCCTGATCCAAGCATCGACCCCGCTTTGCTGATCGAGTCGTAATCCATCGTGCAATCCATGACGACCTGAGCAGGCAACACCGGAGCGGATGACCCTCCAGGAATACACGCTTTCAGTTGGCGCCCGCCGCGAACGCCACCGGCCATTTCCAACAGCGTCGAAAATGGTGTTCCCAGCGGAACCTCGTAATTCCCGGGACGATTCACATGACCGGAGACGGAAAAAAGCTTGGTACCCCCGTTATTCGGTTTCCCGGCCTCAAGGTAGGCCTCCGGTCCAATATTCAGCACGAACGGGACGGAGGCAAAAGTCTCGGTGTTATTGATCGTCGTTGGCTTGCCATACAAACCAAAACTTGCCGGGAACGGAGGCTTGAATCTAGGCTGCCCCTTTTTTCCTTCAATGGAATTCAGAAGAGCCGACTCTTCACCGCAAATGTACGCACCGTAGCCGTGGTGGGCGAAAAGTTCAAAATCAAAACCGGACCCCTGGATGTCCTTACCGATCAACCCGGCAGCACGCGCTTCGTCGAGAGCTTCTTCAAAGCGCTTGTAAACCTCCCAGATTTCCCCGTGAATATAGTTGTAGCCTCGCGAAGCGCCGACAGCATACCCGGCGATTACCATGCCTTCGATCACAGCATGAGGATTAAACCGCAGAATATCCCTGTCCTTGAATGTCCCCGGCTCTCCCTCGTCTGAGTTGCATACGACGTATTTCTCAACCGGCAGGTAATTCGGCATGAAGCTCCACTTCAGACCGGTTGGAAAGCCGGCCCCGCCCCGACCGCGGAGAACCGATTTTTTTACCTTGTCAACGACCACCCCTGGCGGCACTTTTTCTGCCAGGATTCCTCTCAAGGCCGTGTACCCGCCTCGTTTGACGTAATCGGCCAAGCGCCAAGCATTGTCGCCATCAAGGCCAACGGTAAGCAACGGATTGATAGAACCGAGGATGGCCATTATTCAAGCTCCGACAGGAGTTTGTCGATCTGCTCCGGCTGCATGCAACAACACATGCGGTGATTATCAACCAGCATGACTGGTGCATCGCCACACGCCCCCATGCACTCACCTTCCTTGAGCGTAAATTTCCCGTCCGGAGTAGTTTCGTTGAACTCGATTCCCAACTTGCTCTTGAGATACTCTGCAGCGTCAACGCCACCAGACAACATGCATGGCAAGTTTGTACAAACAGTCAACTTGTGTTTGCCCACAGGCTTCAGGTTGTACATGTTGTAGAAGTTCGCCACCTCGTAGGCTGCGATGGGCGTCATTTCAAGATAGTTGCCCACGAACTCGATGGCCTCGCTCGGTAGCCACCCCAGTTCCTCCTGGGCAATAGCCAGCGCGGCCATCACGGCCGACTGCCTCTGACCGGGAGGATACTTCGCAATCTCGCGATCAATCTTCTGTAAGGATTCTGTAGAGAGCATCAGCGGTCAATCTCGCCAAAAACGATATCGATTGTGCCGACCATCGTAACCACGTCGGCAATCATGTGGCCACGCACCAGTTCATCCATGGCCGAAAGATGCACATAACCCGGGGAACGAATCTTCAACCGATAGGGCTTGTTGGCTCCGTCGGATACTGCGTAGATCCCGAATTCCCCCTTCGGATGCTCGACGGCCGAATACACCTGGCCTTCGGGAACGTGAATGCCCTCGGTACAAAGCTTGAAGTGATGGATCAACTCCTCCATGTTCGACTTCATGTCCGCACGGAGAGGAGGCGAAACCTTGTGGTTGTTCGAAATAACAGGCCCCGGGTTGGCACGCAACCAGTCAATACACTGCTGGAGAATCCGGTTGGACTGGCGCATCTCGTTCACGCGGACAAGATAGCGGTCGTAACAATCGCCGGTCACTCCGACGGGAATATCGAAATCGAGACGATCATAGACGGCGTAAGGTTGCTTCTTTCGCAGATCCCACGGGATGCCGCAACCGCGAAGCATTGGACCGGTAAAGCCCAATTGCAGGGCCCGTTCGGGGGACACAACACCGACATTGACCAGACGCTGTTTCCAGATCCGGTTATCGGTCAGCAGCGTTTCATAATCATCAAGATTCTTCGGGAAGCGCTTGACGAAATCTTCGAGAAAATCCAGAAAGGTGCCACTACGCGCCTCGTTCAACTTTTTCAGGTGTGCGCCATTCTTCCACTTGGACTCCTTGTACTTTGGCATGGAGTCCGGCAGATCGCGATAAACCCCGCCCGGACGATAGTAGGCAGCATGCCAGCGCGTCCCCGTCACCGCCTCGTAGCAATCGACCAGGTCTTCCCGCTCACGCATTGCATACAGCATCATGGTCATCGCGCCAACGTCGAGACCCTGCGCCCCGATCCATAGCAAATGGTTCAGGATGCGGGTGATTTCATCAAACAATACGCGGATGTATTTTGCACGGAGGGGCACTTCAACCCCGACCATGCGCTCGATGGCCAAGCAATAGGCATGTTCACTGCACATCATCGACATGTAGTCGAGGCGGTCCATGTACGGAACCGACTGAATCCAGGTCTTGCCTTCGGCAAGTTTCTCGGTCGCCCGGTGCAGGAACCCGATATGCGGATCCGCACGTTGCACCACTTCACCATCGAGTTCGAGCACCATCCGCAAAACGCCATGCGCGGCCGGGTGCTGCGGGCCGAAATTCAATGTGTAGTTCTGGATATCAGCCATTTTCGACATCCCCGTAGTTTTCTTCCCGCACTATCCGCGGCGTGATCTCCCGCGGCTCGATGGTCACGGGTTGATAAACAACGCGCCGCTGCTCGGGGTCATAGCGCATTTCAACGTAACCACTGACCGGAAAGTCCTTCCGGAACGGATGTCCTATAAATCCGTAATCGGTGAGAAGACGTCGCAAGTCGGGATGCCCGGGAAAGACTATGCCGAAAAGATCGAACGCTTCTCGCTCAAACCAGTTGGCCGAATTCCAAATCGAGACGACAGAGGGCACCGAGGGGAACTCGTCGGAGGACGCGAAACACCGTACGCGTAGGCGCCAGTTATGTGTGATCGATGTCAAGTGGGAAACCACGGCAAAGCGCTTCCCTTGCCAGCCATCGCACCCGTATGTCGAGTAATCGATCCCGCACAAATCAATCAGTTGCTCAAAGCGGAGTTCGGGCTCATCACGCAGCAGCACCATCGTTTCGAGATAGCCACTGGCCTCAACATCGATCGACACCTCCCCCAAAGCACACCACATTTTCGTGGTTCGATCTCCGAGATGCTTCTGCAGGTTTTGGCTAAGCAACTCAAGCTTGGCGGACATGACTCTCTCTCGGACAAATTAACGGGCGATGGTACTGGTACGGCAAATCTTGTTCTGAAGCTGAAGCAGCCCGTAGATCAGCGCCTCTGGCGTCGGCGGACATCCCGGGACATAAATATCGACGGGAACGATGCGGTCACATCCACGCACAACAGAATAAGCGTAGTGGTAATACCCGCCACCGTTGGCACAGGACCCCATCGAGACAACCCAACGAGGTTCGGGCATCTGGTCGTAGACCTTTCGCAATGCAGGCGCCATCTTGTTGGTCAGCGTCCCCGCAACAATCATCACGTCGGATTGCCGCGGACTGGGCCGAAACACGATACCGAAGCGGTCGAGATCATAGCGGGAACACCCGGCATGGATCATTTCGATAGCGCAACAGGCCAAGCCAAAAGTCATGGGCCACATCGACCCCGTGCGCATGTAATTGATCAGTTTGTCTGCCGTGGTGGTGATAAAGCCTTCCTGGAGAACGCCTTCGATACCCATTGCCAATCACTCCCAATCCAGCGCGCCCTTGGCCCAAGCAAAAACGTAACCAACGACGAGAATCGCCATGAACACGACCATCTCGATAAAGCCAAACCACTTAACCGAGTCAGTCTGCACGATCTCCTTGAAAATCGTTGCCCACGGCACAAGAAAGGCAACCTCGAGATCAAAAAGAATGAACAAGATGGCAATCAGGTAATAACGCACATCGAATTTCATGCGCGCATCTTCGAACGCCTCAAAGCCACATTCGTAAGGCGAGAGCTTTTCGCTATCCGGACGATGAGGCGCGACGACCAACCCCGTTATCACAGGTGCCAGGCCAAATACCGCGCCAACCAGAACGAAGACAAATACCGGGAAATAGCTTTCGAGCATGATCCGCCACCCGTACGATTACAGTTGGTCGATTCCACCCATTCGGGTGGTTTTACTTGGTGCCGACGATGAGACTCGAACTCATACGACCGAAGTCACTACCCCCTCAAGATAGCGTGTCTACCAATTTCACCACGTCGGCATTTTCATCGGGCGAAGGCAGGCAATGAGGGACAGCCACACTCACCGCCGCCCGATCCGCAACTACTTCGGAATATCCTTTGTCTTCGAATCGGAATCTGCCGGACTCCCAACTCCCTCGCCTACCAGCGAAGAAGAACCGGAAGCAGGCATCGACTGTGCCGCCTCCTGCATCACCCCACCAGGCGTTTTCGCCTTGTTGGAAGCGAAGTAGGCCAAGGAAAGACTGGTCAGGAAGAACACCACAGCGAGGACTGCCGTCGTTCTGCTGAGAAAGTTTGCTGACCCTGTCGCCCCAAACAGGCTACCGGAAGCACCGCTACCAAACGCGGCTCCCATGTCCGCCCCTTTGCCGTGCTGGACGAGCACAAGACCGATGATTCCAAGCGCGGAAACCACATGAACGAACAGGATGATAGAGAAGAGATAGCTCATGTCGACTATTTTTCAGCAGCAGCACAAATGGCAAGAAAGTCGGACGCCACCAGCGAGGCGCCACCGATCAGCCCCCCGTCAATATCTGGCATGGAAAAGAGTTCAACGGCGTTACCCGGCTTGACACTCCCGCCATAAAGAATTTGCAAACCTTCCGCCACACCAGCATCAAGCTTGGCAAGTTTGGCGCGAATCGCCGCATGAACCTCTTGTGCCTGGGCCGAGGTGGCCGTGCGCCCGGTTCCGATTGCCCATACCGGCTCATACGCAACCACTGCGCCAGAGAACGCCGCGACACCGACACGCGCCAGAACCGCATCGATCTGCGCAAAAACCACCTCCAGCGTCTTGCCGGCATCACGCTGCTCCAGCGTCTCGCCGACACAAAGAACCGGACGCAAACCAGAGGCCAGAGCCGCAGCAAACTTCTCTGCAACCAGACTGTCCGTCTCGCCGTAAATAGCACGCCGCTCGGAATGTCCAACCAGGACGTAGCGACAAGCAAAATCCTGCAACATGGACGCACTGACCTCGCCCGTAAACGCGCCCTGCGCCTGCTCGCTAAGGTTTTGCGCACCCCAGGCAACCGGCGTTCCGCTCAATACGGCCTGCGTCTGAGCAAGATACGGGAACGGCACACAAACGGCCACTGCGACATTACGCAAGCCCGCGACGCCAGCGACAACATCCTGCAACAACTGCTGGTTGGTCTTGAGACCTCCGTGCATTTTCCAGTTTCCCGCAACAAGCTTCTGACGCATATAACACCCCGCCGAAAAAGTCAAAATTATAGCGATTCACGTCGCATGCGGTCAATAAACTACCGACCAGAAAACCTTGAAAACACTCGCGCTGACGCGAACAACGCATCACGAAAAACCCGGAAGTTGTTGAATTTGATACCGACTTCCGTACGGGCGTTGATTTCACACCTGAAGACAGAATGAGAGGCATCGGAGGCGTCTGACTCACCATGACAAGTTTCTTGAAGCCCCCTGCCCCGTCTCGCCCCTCTGATTCCGAGCAACTCCTCGACACAGACTCCGGTCAGCGCAGAGACCATCAAGAAGTCGTCGATCTGAACAGCTCTTGCGACCGGGTCAAGCGACCCGACAAATGCCACACCACTGACGCACGATGATGCCTCTATCCGCTTACCGCCTCCCGCACCGCATTTGCCAGCTTTTCTGCCGCCGCAACAACCCTGTCGGCATCACGCCCTTCGACCATCACGCGAAGGAGCGGCTCGGTTCCGGACGCGCGCAACAGAACGCGCCCGGCGCCGGCCAATTCGGTTTCCACCAGATCCTTGGCCGCAACGATATCCGGGTGATCCTTCCACGGGAATCCTTTACTCAATGGCACATTGATCAGTTGCTGCGGATAAAGTTCAAGCCGTCCCAACAACGACTGCAGATCGCCGCCCTCCTCGCACAAAGCAGTCAGCACCTGCAGGGCCGAGACGATACCATCGCCAGTGGAATGCTTGTCGAGACAAAGGATATGTCCCGAATTCTCGCCTCCGAACAACCATCCCTTTTCCTGCAGCAATTCCAGGACATAACGGTCGCCGACCGCAGCGCGGGCGAAGGGAACCCCCAGTTCCGCCAATGCGTGTTCGAAAGCCAGGTTGGTCATCAGGGTGCCGACCACGCCGGCCACCGGGCCGTTGCGTAAACGGCTGCGCACCACGGCCAGAAGCAACTGGTCTCCGTCATACACGTTGCCGCCTGCATCGACCATCATCACGCGATCAGCGTCGCCATCCAGCGCGATGCCAAGATCGGCCTGATTCGCCAGCACGGCCCTGCTCAACGCTGCAGTGGACGTGGCCCCCACGTCCTTGTTGATGTTCAGCCCGTTTGGTTCGGACCCGATGGCCACGACCTCCGCACCGAGTTCATGGAAAACGTGAGGGGCGATGTGGTAGGCAGCTCCGTGAGCGCAATCGATGACGATCTTCAGTCCGCGCAGATCGAACGAATTGGGGAAGGTACTCTTGCAAAACTCGATGTAACGTCCTGCCGCATCCCCGATACGCCGCGCACGCCCCAGTTCGGAAGAGGCCACGCAGGCGAGCGGCAGGTCGATACCCGCCTCTATCTCCGCTTCGATCGAGTCGTCCAGCTTGGTGCCCTGAGCAGAAAAGAACTTGATCCCGTTGTCGTAGTAAGGGTTATGCGACGCTGAAATCACGACGCCAGCCTGCAGGCGCAACGCTCGGGTCAGATAGGCAATGGCCGGCGTGGGCATCGGCCCAACCAGGCAGACATCGACGCCGGCAGCCGAAAAGCCTGCCTCCAGAGCTGCTTCCAGCATGTATCCGGAAATGCGCGTATCCTTGCCGATCAGCACCTCGGGACGCGCTCCAGGCTTGAGGTGCCCCTGCTTCACCCCATGTGCAACCAGCACTTTCCCTGCCGAATAGCCGAGCCGCATGACGAAATCCGGAGTAATCGGCGCCTGCCCAACCCGGCCACGCACACCATCGGTTCCAAAGTACTTCCGCGCCATACCGCCTCCCAACCAAACCCAAAGGCTGGCATTGTACTGAAATCCGGGGAGTCAGACTGTGCCGTACATGTACATCACGGCAATCGCTTACACATTCATCATCTGTCTTTTTGTTTTTCTGAGCGGAAGGCACCCAAACCCCTGATTAGCCGAATCGACCGGTTATGTATTCCTCGGTCTGCTTCTGCTGGGGTTTGATGAACATCTGGTCAGTCGCGCCGAACTCGATAAGGTCGCCAAGGTACATGAACGCCGTATAGTCTGAAATCCGTGCCGCCTGCTGCATGTTGTGCGTCACGATAGCAATCGTGTATTCGGATTTCAGCTCGTAAATCAGTTCCTCGACCTTGGCGGTCGAAATCGGATCGAGTGCAGACGTCGGTTCGTCGAGCAGCACGACTTCAGGCTTGACCGCAACCGCCCGCGCGATGCACAGGCGCTGCTGCTGCCCTCCGGAAAGCGACAATCCGCTTTGTTGCAACTTGCCTTTAACCTCATCCCACAACGCGGCCTTGCGGAGCGCCCATTCGACCCGGTCGTTCATCTCCGGGGTCGAGAGTTTCTCGTAAAGGCGGACACCGAAAGCGATGTTCTCGTAAATGGACATCGGAAACGGTGTCGGTTTCTGGAACACCATGCCAATCTTGGCACGAACGAGATTGACGTCCTGTTTCTTGTCCAGGATGTTCTTGCCGTTAAAGATGATCTCTCCTTCAGCGCGCTGTCCGGGATAGAGGTCGAACATCCGGTTGAAGGTACGCAACAAGGTGGATTTCCCGCAACCTGACGGCCCGATGAATGCGGTGACACGATGCCGCTCTATATCAAGATTGATTCCCTTGAGCCCCTTGAAGTTGCCGTAATAGAAGTTGAGATTGCGGACCTGCAGAGCGATATCCTGACGAAGCTCTACGTCGTTTGTTGACATGAGGAAGACTCCGGTAATTTATTTCTTGTCGTTGGCGCGGAACATCAGGCGCGCTCCAATGTTCATTGCAAGCACCAACAAGGCAATTAGCAAAGCTCCACCCCAGGCAAGCGAATTCCAGTTGTCGTACGGACTCATTGCAAACTGGAAGATCACGACAGGAAGATTACCCATGGGCTCCGACATGTCTGTGCTGAAGAACTGGTTGTTGAGCGCAGTGAATAGCAAAGGCGCCGTCTCGCCGGTGACGCGCGCGATGGCCAGCAATACGCCAGTGACGACACCGGCTTTGACTGACCTCAATGTGACGCTGAGCGAGACCCGCCAACGCGGAGCACCGAGGGCAAATGCCGCCTCACGCAAGGTCGGCGGAACGAGCTTGAGCATGTTCTCGGTCGTTCTGACAACGACAGGAATCGCAATCAGGGACAGGGCTACCGACCCGGCCCAGCCGGAGAATCCGCCCATCGTTTCTACCATCAGTGCGTAGATAAACAACCCGATGGCGATTGACGGCGCAGATAACATGATGTCCACCACGAAACGCGTTGCAGCGGCGAACTTTGATGTTGCACCATACTCCGCGAGATAAATCCCCGCGAGAATACCGATCGGAGTCGACACGCACGTCGTTACCCCAATGATCATTAGGCTGCCGACAATGGCATTGCGCATGCCCCCTCCTTCATTACCGGGGGCTGGCGTATCCAGTGTAAAGAAATCCCAACTCAGCACCGCGAAGCCCTTGGAAAAAAGCGTGAACAGAATCCATAGCAACGCGAGAAGGCCAAACGCCATCGCCAGCATGGAAAGCCCGATGCCCAGGCGGTTGATGAGAATACGACGGTTATAAAGATTCATGGCTCGAACTCGCCCAACCTAGTGCCCTTGCTTGACCGTGCCACGGCGAATAAGCCAGCGCGACAAGCTCAGAACAATGAAGGTGATTACAAAGAGCACCAACCCCAACGCAAACAGCGACGAGACGTGAAGGCCTGGCGACGCTTCCCCGAACTCGTTGGCCAGCACCGAGGCAATCGAATTTCCCGGCGCAAAAAGACTGCCTGTAATCCGGTTGGCGTTTCCGATCACGAAGGTCACGGCCATGGTTTCGCCAAGCGCCCGACCCAAGCCCAGCATGACGCCACCGACGACACCGACACGCGTGTAGGGCAACACGACGTTCCATACCACCTCCCAGGTGGTACAACCAACGCCATAGGCTGACTCCTTGAGTACTGACGGAACGGTCTCGAACACATCCCGCATGACCGACGCTATGAACGGAATGACCATCAGCGCCAGAACGATGCCGGCCGCCAGGATACCGATACCGATGGGCGGTCCCGAGAACCAGCCGCCGACAACCGGAATACTGCCGAACGCCCCCTGCAGATAGGGTTGCACATGCTCAGAGAAAAGCGGCGCGAAGATGAACAACCCCCAGATGCCATAAATGATCGACGGAACACCAGCCAGCAGTTCGATCGCCGTACCGAGCGGACGCCTTAACCATGCAGGACAGGTTTCGGTCAGAAACAGCGCAATGCCGAAACTGACAGGTACCGCGATGAAGAGCGCAATCAGCGACGTAACCACCGTTCCATAAATCGCAATTACCGCGCCAAACTTCTCCTCCGGAACGTTCCACACGTTGGTCCAGACAAAGGAAGGACCAAACTCGCGCAAAGCCGGAATCGCCTCGATCGCCAAAGACACCAGAATCCCGAACAGTCCGGCCAGTACCAGAAGCGCAAACAACAGGGTGACTTTGTGAAAGACCCCGTCCTGCCACTGGAACACCTTGACCCGGGCTGAATGTACGTCGGTTTGCTCCATGCTTTTTCCCACCATGCTGCTGACTTGACCAACCATCGTCGCGGGATCCATATTAAAGCGCCCTCCCTGGCGCAGCCAACCTTGACCGAAAGAATTGCGCTGAAAGCTATCGTTCAGGGAGGCCAGGGACCGTACCAGCCCCCGGCAATTTCAACGACTGTCTTCTTGCTTGTTACTTGATCTTCTTCATCTCGGCTTCGACCATCTTCACCACACTTGCGGGAAGCGCTACAAATCCGAGCTCTTCGGCCATCTTCTGACCGTTACTGAGAGACCAAGTGAAAAAATCCACCACGCTTTGCTGCTTGGCGGCGTCACTTCCCTTTTCATACACCAGAACGTAGGTTGCCGAGGTGATCGGCCACGCGTTCTCGTGCGTTTGGTCAAGGAGATCCGGCGCCATACCCTCGACCTTGAAATCAGCCCCGGCCGCCGCGTCGGCGATAGTCTGCTGAGTCGGCAGGACAAACTTGCCGGCCTTGTTCTTAAGGGCCACGAAAGTCATGTTGTTTTTCATTGCATCGGCAATGTCGACATAACCGACCGCGCCAACGATCTTCGTAACATTGGCCGCCACCCCCGGGTTGCCTTTGCCACCGACAGCATTCGCCGGCCAGTTCACCGTCGTACCGGCGCCAACGCTGCTCTTGAAAGCTTCGGACTGCTTGGCCAGATAATTCGTAACGGCGAATGTCGTTCCCGAGCCGTCAGAGCGGTGCGCAACGGTAATCGCCGTATCGGGCAATTTGGCACCGGGATTCAGGCTGGCAATTGCCGGATCGTTCCATTTCTTGATCGCACCACTGAAAACACTGGCAGCAGTCGCGCCATCGAGCTTGAGATCTCCCGACTTGAAGCCCGGCAGATTGACGACGATCGTCGCCCCACCCATCACGGTCGGCAGTTGGACGAGGCCTGCCTCCTTCAGATCGCCAACCTTGAGCGGCGCATCCGTGCCACCGAAGTCGACTGTCTTGGCCTTGATCTGCTTGATGCCGCCGGAAGAACCAATACCTTGATAGTTCACCTGGTTGCCGGTCTTGGCATTGTAGGCTTCTGCCCATTTCGTATAGACGGCGAACGGGAAGGTCGCGCCCGCGCCGGTAATGTTTGCGGCCATGGCAACAGGTGCTGTCATGGCCAGAACTGCCGCTGCCAGCGGGATGGCGGTCCATTTCTTCATCAGCTTCTTCATTGCGCTTCTCCTTGTGTGTGTTCGAGAACAAAGCAAATGAAGTCTATCGACCGAATATTTCAATTTCGTGACACAACGATGAACGGACCAAGTCACGCCTGCAATCAGTGTCATCGGGTGGAGGAAAGCGGCCCCGGCCTTCAGGCGCCCGAGCCGTCAAGAAAGCGATGCATTACGTACGCATCGACCATTCCCAGCGACTGATGCCTGAATACCTTCGGCAAGGTTCCGACAATGCTGAAGCCGAGCTTCTTCCATAGCGCGACAGCACCGGTATTGGTGCTGACGACGAAATTGAACTGCATTGCCGCGTAACCCGCCTTTCGCGCCTCCTCAAGACAGTGGCGCCCCATCGCTTCGCCAATTCCCTTCCCGTGCGCCTTCGGGCACACCATGAACGACGCGTTGGCTACGTGAGATCCCAAGTCACGCTGATTGGTGATCAGCTTATACATTCCCGAAATCGCCCCATCCACTTCGGCGACGAAGGATCTGACGCCCGGACCGAACCAGTAATCGTGCGCATCCTCACGGGTCGCTTGGGGAGAGAAAACGTAGGTATCGCCATTCGCCACTACCGCCTGAAAAATCAGCCAAATTCCTTCGAAATCGTTTTCCGTTGCGGCGCGTATCAGCATGTTTCTCTCTTTCTGTCGGAGTTTTCGAAATGGCAGCACTGCCGCCATGGACAGCGAAACGGATTCGGTCAGTGCCTGGCCGACTCGACAGCTTGCCAGACGGCTATCGCATCGCGTGTCTCGGCGACATCATGCACCCGCAAAATGCGGGCACCATGCGCTGCGGCAAGCACCGCCGCCGCCACACTGGCGGCCAGCCGGTCCGCCACGGTCCTGCCGGTAATAGCACCCAACATCGATTTCCGCGATATCCCGGCCAGAATCGGCAAGCCGTAACAGCCGGTCTCGCCTAGTCGGGCAAGCATGGCCAGGTTATCTTCAAGCGTCTTGCCGAACCCAAAACCGGGATCGAGAACCAGGCGGTCACGGGCAATCCCCGCGGCGATCACTTCGTCGACACGTCCGCACAAGAACTCCTCGACTTCGCGGACGACATCGTCGTGATAAACCGGATTCTTCTGCATGGTCAGCGGCTCGCCCTGCATATGCATCAGGCAAATCGCACAATCGCTACCAGCGACGGCGGCAATTGCGCCAGGGCGGCGCAGCGCGTAAATGTCATTGATCATGGACGCACCATGCGCCAACGCAGCCCGCATCACCTCCGGCTTGTACGTATCGACGGAAATCGGCACCGGGCAACCCGACAAACTTTCCAAAACCGGCAGCAAACGGGCCAGTTCCTCGTCGAGCGACGTCGGAGTCGCCCCGGGCCTCGAGGACTCGGCACCCAGATCGATCATGTCGGCTCCGGCCTCGATCTGGCGCCAGGCATGCGCGATAGCGCGCGCCGTATCGTTCGCCAGCCCGTCGCCCGAGAAGGAATCGGGCGTAAGATTTACGATCCCCATGATCTGCGGACGTTCAAGAGAGAGTTGGAAGTTGCCGCAACGAAGCATCGATATCCCCACAAAAAAAGGGGGAGTTGCCTCCCCCGGATTTCATGCCATTGGCCGTACCGTCGTCATGCTGGAGCGGTAGCGCTGGGCGCGGCACTGGGTGGCGGCGAACCCGCCGCACCGTTCATTCTCGGCTGCGGATCCTTCGGCGGACGTGGAGGCTTGCCGGCCATAATGTCATCGATCTGCTCCGCATCGATGGTCTCCCATTCGAGCAGCGCCTTGGTCATCGCTTCGACCTTGTCGCGATTCTCGTCGAGGAGTTTCCGGGCCAGTGCGTACTGCTCGTCGATGATCCGGCGGATTTCCGCATCCACCTTCTGCATCGTCGCTTCGGACACATTCTTGTGCGTGGTCACCGAGCGGCCAAGGAACACCTCGCCCTCGTTCTCACCGTAAACCATCGGACCGAGCACATCCGACATGCCGTAGCGGGTGACCATGTCACGCGCCATCTGGGTTGCCCGCTCGAAATCGTTGGAAGCACCTGTCGTCATCTGGTTCATGAACAACTCTTCGGCGATACGCCCGCCGAAAAGTACCGCGATACGGCTCATCAGATAGGTGCGGTCGTAGGCATAGCGATCCTCTTCAGGCAACTGCATCGTCAGCCCGAGCGCACGTCCACGCGGAATGATCGTCACCTTGTGCACCGGATCGGACTTCGGCACCAGCTTGGCGACGACCGCGTGGCCTGATTCATGGTAGGCCGTGTTGCGCTTTTCCTCGTCGCTCATGACCATGCTGCGGCGTTCGGCGCCCATCATGATCTTGTCCTTGGCCTTCTCGAAGTCCTCCATATCGACGAGGCGCTTGTTTCCGCGAGCGGCAAACAGCGCTGCCTCATTGACCAGGTTGGCCAGGTCGGCACCGGAGAAGCCCGGTGTGCCGCGCGCGATGATGTCGGCCTTGACGTCGGGCGCCAGCGGCACCTTGCGCATGTGCACATTGAGAATCTGCTCGCGACCGCGGATGTCCGGCAGCGGCACCACAACCTGGCGGTCAAAGCGTCCTGGACGCATCAGCGCGGGGTCGAGAACGTCAGGACGGTTGGTCGCGGCGATGACAATCACCCCGGAACTCGCCTCGAAGCCGTCCATTTCGACGAGCATCTGGTTCAGGGTCTGTTCGCGTTCATCGTTGCCGCCGCCGAGACCGGCGCCACGCTGGCGCCCGACCGCATCGAGTTCGTCGATGAAGATGATGCAGGGCGAGTGCTTTTTGGCATTCTCGAACATGTCGCGAACACGCGCCGCGCCGACACCGACGAACATCTCCACGAAATCGGAACCGGAGATCGAGAAGAACGGTACTTTTGCCTCACCGGCGATGGCTTTTGCCAGCAGCGTCTTTCCGGTTCCCGGGTTGCCGACAAGAAGCACGCCTTTGGGAATCCGCCCGCCGAGTTTCTGGAACTTGCTGGGGTCGCGCAGGAAATCGACCAATTCGGAAACCTCTTCCTTCGCCTCATCGCAGCCCGCGACGTCAGCGAAAGTCACGGTATTCGACGACTCGTCGAGCAAACGCGCCTTGCTCTTGCCGAAAGAGAAGGCGCCGCCCTTGCCGCCGCCCTGCATCTGGCGCATGAAGAACACCCAGACGCCGATCAGCAACAGCATCGGGAACCAGCTGATGAAGATATTCATCAGGAAGGACTGCTCTTCCTCCGGCTTGGCTTCCACCTTGACGCCATTCTTGAGCAAGTCGGAGACCATCCAGAGATCCGGCGGCGCATACGTCGTCAGCTTGCGTCCGTCAGCCGTTGTCGCCTTGAGCACCCGCCCTTCGATAACGACCTTGGTGATCGACCCCCGTCCCACTTCATCCATGAACTGAGAGTATTCCATCGAGGCCTGCGTCACCTGCCGGGAATTGAACTGGTTGAAGACAGTCATCAGCACAAGGCCGATCACAAGCCAGACCGCCAGATTCTTGAACATATTATTCAATGCTGTACCTCTTCCTCGCTTCGCCCTGGCGCACCAGGAACTGGTCCTCTACGAAAGACAACATTCTAAACCTTCTCCGCGGTTCCGTCAGATCGCCCGGTTACCGGTTACCTTCGCCTCGGGTTCAGACTTTCAAACCTTTTCCAAGCAAATAGACCTCCGAGCTTCGATCGCGAGAGGCATCGGGTTTGCGGGTAAGCACAGACCGAAAAACCTCTCTCATTTCACGAACGAAATCTTCGTATCCATATCCCTGGAAAACTTTGACCAGAAAAGCCCCATCCGGTTTCAGCCAATGGCGCGAGAAATCAAGCCCCAATTCGGCAAGGTGCATAACCCGCGCCTGATCGGAGACGGGCACCCCTGATATATTGGGGGCCATATCCGAAAGCACAAGGTCGACCTTCTCGCCGGCAAGCAATTCCTCCAATCTGCCAAGGACGCTTTCCTCCCGGAAATCGCCCTGAATGAACTCGACGCCATGCAAACCGGTCATTTCAAGCAGGTCAAGGGCCACCACCCGCCCTCGTCCATTCATCCGCTGCGCCGCCACCTGGGACCATCCGCCCGGCGCAGCCCCGAGATCGACCACAACGCTTCCGGGGCGAATCAAATGGTCGCGATCGTCGATTTCCATCAGTTTGAACGAGGCCCGGGAACGGTAACCTTCCGCTTTCGCCCGCTGGACGAAGGGATCGCTTACGTGTTCGTGCATCCATGCCTTGCTTGTCCTTGTACGCTTCATTGAATCAAACCCTGTAGAATGCGCGCTTTTGAAGGTTCCTGCCGATGCTTGATATCACAGCCGCCCAACGACGCTCGCTTCGCGCCCGGGCCCACGCCCTGAAGCCCGTCGTTTCGATCAGCCAGAAGGGGCTTACCGAATCCGTAATGAAGGAGATCGGAGTCTGCCTTGACAGTCACGAACTGATCAAGATACGGGTTTACAGCGACGAGCGAGAAGAACGGGACAAATTCCTGTCGGAAATCTGCGAGCATCAGGGAGCCGCGCCAGTACAACATATCGGCAAGTTGCTTGTCATCTGGCGCCCCTCACCTGAACAACCCATCGCGAAGGAATCGCTTCGGGCATCTCGGCGCCACGAGCCCCGCCGGACCAAACGCAGCCATCAAGGATAGCCGGTAAAGAACGCGCGGAGATCGGCCTGAGCCAGTCTCCGCCCGCACTGACAGGCCTATTCGTAACGAACTTCCAGTACTTCATATTCCCGGATCCCGCCTGGAGCCTGAACCTGGGCCACGTCCCCTGCGTACTTCCCGATCAACGCGCGGGCAATCGGCGAATTGACGGATATCTTTCCGGTTTTTATGTCCGCCTCGTCCTCGCCGACGATCTGATAAGTCACCTGATCGCCCGAGTCCTGATCCTCCAGATCGACCGTCGCCCCGAATACGCAACGCCCGTCCGCATCGAGCAGGGCAGGATCGATGATCTGCGCATTCGAAAGCTTCAACTCGACTTCCTTGATGCGCCCTTCGATGAAGGCCTGCCGCTCCTTGGCGGCATCGTATTCAGCGTTCTCGGACAGGTCGCCATAGGAACGAGCCTCGGCGATTGCCGCAATCACATTCGGACGTTCGACGGATTTGAGGTGCTGCAGTTCGGCACGGAGCTTTTCCGCGCCGGCAATCGTCAGGGGTGTCTTGTTCATCGTTCTTCACCAGAAAACAAAACCGCCGGTTCACGATGACGTGGCAATCCGGCGGCGGAAAAAAAGAAAGGATACTAACCGAGTTGGGCGTGCAATGTCTGTAGCGGATAGACAACCAGATCACCACGGTTCTTGATACCCACCGCCGCAGCTTCTGCGCCCCAGACCGTCGTATACATCGTCACCCGGGCAGCCAGCCCCGAGGTCCGGATCGACCGCGAATCGTTGATCGCCTTGCGCTTCTCATCGACCGTGTTGATGATCAGGACGACCTCGTTGTTCTTGATCATGTCGACGATGTGCGGACGCCCCTCCGTCACCTTGTTAACCACAGTCACGGGAATTCCGGCCGCGGTAATCGTTGCCGCGGTGCCACGAGACGCCAGCAGGTGAAAACCCGATTCGTGCAGGTCACGGGCAATCGCGGCGACCTTGTCCTTGTCGGAGTCCTTGACGCTCAAGAACACCTTGCCGCCCGAAGGCAGCTTGACGTTGGTCGCCATCTGACTCTTGACGAAGGCTTCCTCGAAGGTCACACCCACGCCCATGACCTCGCCGGTCGACTTCATTTCCGGCCCAAGGATCGTGTCGACACCAGGGAACTTGTTGAACGGGAAGACGGCTTCCTTCACCGAGAAATACGGCGGAATGACCTCCTTCGCCACGCCCTGGCTGGCGAGCGAGCGCCCCGCCATGCAACGCGCCGCGATCTTGGCCAGCGGCAGTCCGGTCGCCTTGGAGACGAACGGGACGGTACGCGATGCCCGGGGATTGACCTCAAGGACGTAGACCACGTCGTTCTGGATGGCGAACTGGACGTTCATCAACCCGCAGACGTTGAGTCCCTTGGCCATCAGCCGAGTCTGCCGGCGCAGTTCGTCCTGAACCTCCTTTGACAGTGAGTACGGCGGCAAGGAGCAGGCGGAATCGCCCGAATGCACGCCAGCCTGTTCGATGTGCTCCATGACGCCGCCGATGATGACCTCCTCGCCATCGGACAAGGCGTCGACGTCGACTTCGCAGGCATCATTAAGGAAGCGGTCGAGCAACACCGGCGAGTCGTTCGACACCTTGACGGCCTCGCGCATGTAGCGCTCGAGGTCGCGCGGTTCGTGCACGATTTCCATCGCACGCCCGCCGAGAACGTAGGACGGACGAACCACCAGCGGATAGCCGATTTCCTCGGCCAGGCGCAGCGCGTCGGCTTCGGTGCGCGCCGTGCGGTTGGGCGGCTGCTTGAGGCCGAGGTCATGCAGCAGTTGCTGGAAACGCTCGCGGTCTTCGGCCGCATCAATCATGTCGGGCGAAGTACCGATGATCGGCACGCCGTTGGCTTCGAGATCACGCGCGAGCTTGAGCGGCGTCTGTCCGCCGAACTGCACGATCACGCCGACCGGTTTTTCGATGGCGACGATTTCCAGCACATCTTCGAGCGTCAGCGGCTCGAAGTACAGCCGGTCCGATGTATCGTAGTCGGTCGAAACGGTCTCCGGATTGCAGTTAACCATGATCGTTTCATAGCCGTCTTCGCGCATCGCCAGCGCGGCATGCACGCAGCAATAGTCGAACTCGATGCCCTGGCCGATGCGATTCGGCCCACCACCGAGAACCATGATCTTCTTCTTGTCGCTCGGGTTGGCCTCGCACTCTTCCTCGTAGGTCGAATACATGTAGGCCGTACTCGTTGAGAACTCGGCCGCGCAGGTGTCGACCCGCTTGTAGACTGGACGAATCCCCAGCAGATGACGGCGCGCCCGCACCTCGCCCTCGGTCGTTTTCATCAACCGGGCCAGGCGACGATCCGAGAATCCCTTGCGCTTCAATGCGCGCAGTGTCGGCGCGTTGAGATCGTTGAGCTTCATGTCGTCAAGCTGCATCTCGATCTTGACGATATCCTCGATCTGCGCGAGGAACCACGGATCGATATGCGTCAGCTTGTGCACTTCGTCGAGCGTGAAGCCGTTCTCGAAGGCATCGCCGACGTACCAGATACGCTCCGGCCCCGGCTCGCCCAATTCCTTCTCCAGTTCCTCGCGGTCGGTGGTGCGCTGGTTCATGCCGTCGACGCCGACTTCCAGGCCGCGCAGCGCTTTCTGGAACGACTCCTGGAAGGTACGGCCGATCGCCATGACCTCGCCGACCGACTTCATCTGCGTCGTCAGGCGCGAATCGGCAGTCGGGAATTTCTCGAAGGCGAAACGCGGAACCTTGGTGACCACGTAGTCGATCGACGGTTCGAACGAGGCGGGTGTCTTGCCGCCGGTGATTTCGTTGGCCAGTTCGTCGAGCGTGTAGCCGACAGCCAGCTTGGCCGCAACCTTGGCGATCGGGAAACCCGTTGCCTTTGAGGCCAGCGCCGACGAGCGCGAGACGCGCGGGTTCATCTCGATGACGATCATGCGACCGTCTTTCGGATTGATCGAGAACTGCACATTCGACCCGCCGGTATCGACGCCGATTTCACGCAACACGGCGATCGACGCGTTACGCATGATCTGGTATTCCTTGTCCGTCAGCGTTTGCGCCGGGGCGACGGTGATCGAGTCACCCGTGTGCACACCCATTGGATCCAGGTTCTCGATGGAGCAGACGATGATGCAGTTATCCTTGCGGTCACGCACCACCTCCATTTCGAATTCTTTCCAGCCGATCAGCGATTCTTCGATCAGCAATTCGTGCGTC
Organism: Gammaproteobacteria bacterium; assembly: GCA_029289235.1. Lineage (GTDB taxonomy): Bacteria > Pseudomonadota > Gammaproteobacteria > Burkholderiales > Rhodocyclaceae > Propionivibrio. The sequence goes on along the minus strand of JARFTZ010000052.1, from coordinate 134,015 downwards.
GGCGAGGCTTCGAGGCCGCGCTTACAGATTTCGACGAATTCTTCCTGGTTGTAGGCAATACCGCCGCCCGACCCGCCCATGGTAAAGGAAGGACGAATGATGACCGGGAAGCCCAGCGCGGCTTGCACCTGCTGCGCCTCTTCCATGCTGTGGGCGATGGCCGAACGCGCGGAACCGAGGCCGATCTTGGTCATCGCTTCCTTGAACTTCTGGCGGTCCTCGGCCTTGTCGATCGCCTCGCGCGACGCACCGATCATCTCAACGTTGTATTTCTCGAGCACCCCATGCTGCGCCAGATCGAGCGCACAATTGAGCGCCGTCTGGCCGCCCATGGTCGGCAGAAGCGCATCGGGACGCTCCTTCTCGATGATCTTTTCGACGACTTTCCAGTTGATCGGCTCGATGTAGGTCACATCGGCCATCTCCGGATCGGTCATGATCGTTGCCGGATTGGAGTTCACGAGGATGACGCGGAACCCTTCCTCACGTAGCGCCTTGCACGCCTGCGCTCCGGAATAGTCGAATTCACAGGCCTGACCGATGATGATCGGACCGGCACCAATGATCAGAATGCTATGGATGTCTGTACGCTTGGGCATGAGTTACTTTCCCTCGGCCTTCCTGGCTTGCATGAGCTTGATGAAACGGTCAAAGAGGTACGCCACGTCGTGCGGTCCGGGGCTCGCCTCAGGGTGCCCCTGGAACGAGAACGCCGGCACGTCGGTACGCGCCACGCCCTGCAGCGAGCCGTCGAACAGCGACACGTGCGTCGGCCGCAGATTCGCCGGCAGCGTTTCGGCATCGACCGCGAACCCGTGGTTCTGGCTGGTGATCATCACCTGCTGCGTATCGAGATCCTTGACCGGATGGTTTGCACCGTGGTGGCCGAACTTCATCTTGACCGTGCGCGCGCCGGAAGCCAGCGCCAGCAACTGATGTCCCAGACAGATGCCGTAGGTCGGAATACCCTTGGCCAGCAATTCGCGAATCGCCTCGATCGCGTAATCACACGGCTCCGGATCGCCCGGCCCGTTTGACAGGAAGACGCCGTCCGGGTTGTATTTGAGCACTTCGGACGCAGTCGTCTGCGCCGGCACGACCGTCACCTTACAGCCACGCGAGGCGAGCATCCGCAGGATGTTGCGCTTGACACCGTAGTCGAAGGCGACAACGTGGTATGTCACTTCGGCGGCAGGCAAATAGCCTTTCAGCGACCATTCGCCTTCGGACCACTCATACGGGGCTTCGGCAGACACGACCTTCGCCAGATCCATTCCTGCCAGCCCCGGGAAGGCCTTTGCCTCTTCCAGGGCTTTCGCCTCGTCAACATCGACCGCCATGATACAGCCCGCCTGCGCGCCCTTTTCACGCAGGATGCGCGTCAGTTTCCGGGTATCGATGCCGGCGATAGCCACCACGCCATGCTTCTTCAGGTAGTCGGGGAGCGTATCCTGCAACCGCCAGTTTTCTGCGCGCAATGGAAGGTCGCGGATCACCAGCCCTGCGGCAAAATTGGCGCGAGATTCGAAATCCTCGGCGTTGCAACCGACATTGCCGATATGCGGATAGGTCAGCGTGACGATCTGACGGCAATACGAGGGATCGGTCAGGATTTCCTGATAACCCGTGATCGCCGTATTGAATACGACTTCTCCACTGGTACTGCCAGCCGCGCCAATCGCGTAACCGCGAAAAACGGTTCCATCGGCAAGCACGAGAACAGCGGGCGGAAGAGAGGGTAGCAATGACACGAAGAACTCCTGTTCCGTAGCTTAGATATGCAAAAGCGGGAGAGCGCCAGCTCTCCCGCTTAATGTATTGAATAGGCTCGAATTGTATCCGAAAAGCCGGATACCGGCAATCGTAACCTGCCTACAAGCTGACAGCGAAACTCAGCGCAAGCCGAGAACGTCCTGCATGTCGAACAAACCGTTGCTCTTGCCGGACAGGAAGCGCGCCGCACGCAAACCCCCCAGCGCATAGGGCATGCGACTGCCTGCCTTGTGGCTGATCTCGACACGCTCGCCGATACCACAATACATCACCGTATGATCACCGACGATATCGCCGCCACGCACCGTGGCAAAACCGATCGTTGAGGGATCGCGTACTCCGGTGACTCCCTCGCGACCATAAATCGCGCACTGCTTGAGATCGCGCCCCAGCGCGCCGGCAATCACCTCTCCCATGCGCAAAGCCGTCCCCGAAGGAGCATCCACCTTGAGCTTGTGATGGGCTTCCACGATTTCGATGTCGTAACCTTCGGAAAGAATGCGGGAGGCCATGTCCAGCAACTTGAACACCACATTGACTCCGACACTCATATTCGGAGCGAAAACCACGGGTATTTCTCTCGCCGCATCAGCAATCGCCCGCTTTCCTTCATCGTCGACACCGGTCGTTCCGATGACCATCGCCACCTTGAGGCGACGGCAGATCGCCAGATGCTCAAGCGTTCCTTCGGGGCGGGTAAAATCGATCAGACAGTCTGCCTTGGCGATCCCGGCTTCGGTATCGCTCGTAACCGGGACGTCGCAGGGAATGCCGACCAACTCCCCGGCCGGCTTGCCGATCAACGGATTCCCTGCCAGATCGATCGCGGCAACCAGTTGGGCCGCATCGTCCTTGAGGACAGTTTCAATGATCATGCGCCCCATGCGTCCGGTCGCACCCACCACCGCAATTTTGATTTTTTTCATCCTAGAACCCCACGCTCTCCAGTATTTTTCCGAAAAACCCTCTTTCCTCGATCGGGGGTGCAACAGCCCCCTCCGACACCGACCCGAGATCGATTTCACGCATCTTGTTTGTTGGCTGTGCCGAGAGATCAGACGATTGAAGGGCCGCGACATCCCCGCCGACCCGGATCAGGCGGTCATTCTCGTCAAAGAACGTCGAAAACTGTCGCATCTCGACAGCACCGGTACTGCCTTTTTTCAGACGATAAACGTAATCCCAGCGATTGGCGTGGAACATGTCCATCAAAACCGGGGTTCCCAGCAGAAAGCGGACCTGATCCTTGGTCAGACCCGGTTTGAGTTGCGACACCATCTCCTGGGTCAGCACGTTGCCCTGCTGAACATCGATCTTGTACTCGGTGATCGGTCGCGGCACCCAGGAACATCCGTGAAGCGCCAACGACAGGATTGTCACGCCAAAAAAACGCGAAATTCCTGCGCGTGATAACAATCCGGGAAAATAATGTACGAATGGCATTAAACTTACGGCCCCGAACCAGAGTCATATGAAGCGGCATATCATAACCGAAAGCACGCTTACTTACTTCGCCGAACACGTCATGAACAAATCTACCGAACTAAAGAGCATAGGACTCAAGGCCACCTTTCCGCGGATGAAGATTCTCGAACTTTTCGACCGGGAAGAAGGAAAGCACCTGACAGCAGACGACGTCTACCGCCTGCTGCTCAGTGAAAACATGGATATCGGCCTGGCCACGGTATACCGGGCCCTGACCCAGTTCGAACAGGCCGGCTTGCTTGAGCGGCATCATTTCGAATCAGGCAAGGCGGTATTCGAACGCAAGGCGATGCAGCATCATGACCATCTGGTCTGCACCCATTGCGGACACGTCGAAGAGTTCCACGACGAGGAAATCGAGCGGCGACAAAAACGCATCGCCAAAGAGCGGGGGTTCAAGATCGTGGCTCACGCCATGTATCTCTATGCCGAGTGCATCAGACCGGACTGCCCGCACCGCGAAAAGCAGGCAGCCAATCCGGCCATCAGCATCGGCACCGAGGAGTAGGCGCAAAAAGCGCTTGCCGCGCGCAGCCTCATCCAGGTCGGCACCGGAGAATTCTCAGGAGAAACCAAGCATTTCCCGTGCATGCTGGCGCGTGATCGATGTAATCTTCACTCCGCCGAGCATGCGCGCCACTTCCTCGACCCGGCCATCCTCATCGAGGTCGACGACACGGCTGCGCACCTCGCCATCGAAGTTCCTCTTCGAAACCTGCCACTGCCAGTTCGCTCGCGCTGCAACCTGCGCCAGATGCGTCACGCACAAAACCTGCCGCTCTGATCCCAACTCACGCAACAGGCGCCCGACAACCTCGGCCACGCCGCCACCGATGCCGACATCGACTTCATCGAACACAAGCGTCGGCACCTTCGCCGCCTGACTCGTCACGACCTGGATGGCCAGGCTGATGCGAGACAACTCGCCGCCGGACGCGACCTTTGCAAGCGGGCGAGAATCGCTCCCGGCCAAGCCCGCGATGCGGAACTCGATGTGTTCAAGTCCATGGGCGGCCCCTTCCGGCACCGGCACCAGCGCGATTTCAAAACGCCCTCCGCCCAGTGCCAGTTGCTGCATGACATGGCTGACGTCGGCGCCGAGTTGCCTTGCTGCCTTGGCGCGTTCCGCCGACAGCTTCTCCGCCAGGAATGTGTAACGCTTTCTCGCCGCCAACACGCGCGCCTCGAGCGCCGCGATATCGACCTCCTCGCCCAGGGCCGACAGGCGCCGTTGCCAAGCCTGCAACTGCATCGGCAGTTCTTCCGGGTCAGTACGGTACTTGCGCGCACACGACAGGACAGCCTCGATACGCCGCTCGACCTCGCCAAGGCGCTCCGGGTCGAGGTCGAGGCGATCGCTGTATCGGTGAAGCGCCGACACCGCCTCGCCCAACTCGGCTCGCGCCGAACTCAACAGGTCGGTGATTTCGACCAAAGCGGGGTCGAACTCCGCCAACTCGTCCAACCGCCCCAACGCCCCATCGAGCAGCGTTTCACAGGCAGCTTCGTCATCCGACAAAAGCGCCAGCGAATAACGCGCCCCGTCAACCAGGTTTGCCGCATGCGCCAATCGCTTGTGCTCAGTATTCAGACTCGTCCATTCGTCCGCACTGAAACCGAGGGTTTCCAGCTCACGAACTTGCCACTCAAGTTGCTCACGCTCCCGCAGCAAGGCGTCAGCCCCCTGCGAGGCGTTCTCCAACGCCTCCGTGGCAGAGCGCCAAGCGCGCCAGGCATCAGCCACCTGTCCGGCCAATTCACCCAACTGCGCGTGGGAATCCAGCAACTGCCGCTGCGCTTCAGCCCGCAACAGTGACTGATGAGCATGCTGGCCATGGATATCGACCAGCCGCTCAGCCACCTCGCGAATCTGCTGGACCGTGACCGGAGACCCGTTGAGGTAGGCACGGGAACGGCCGTTGGCGTCAAGCACCCTGCGCAACAACAAGCCGTCGTCCGTCGCGAAATCGTTCTCGCGCAACCATTCTCCGGCGGAAAGCGCATCGTCCAGGGCGAATTCGGCACAAACCTCGGCGCGTTCGCAACCCGACCGGATCAGCCCGCCATCGGCGCGCTCACCGAGAACGAAGGCCAATGCATCGACAAGGATCGACTTGCCCGCCCCCGTCTCGCCGGTGAGCGTGCCGAAGCCGGCGGCGAAATCGAGTTCCAGCTGGTCGACCAGGACAAAATCGCGGATCGTCAGGCGCTGCAGCATGATTCAGTGCGGGATGATCGGTTGGCGGCTCCAGTGCAGCTTTTCACGCAGCATGGCGAAGTAACTGTAGCCGGGCGGATGAAGGAGACAGACGGAGAATTCGGAACGCTGGATACGCACGATATCGGCAGGTTTCAAGTCAAACGTCACCTGCCCGTCGAAGTGAACGCGCGAATCGTCGGCTCGCACGATGCGGATCTCGACCACGTTGCGATCGCCGACCAGCACCGGCCGGTTGGTCAGGGAATGCGGACACAGCGGCACCAGCGCGATGCCTGTCACCTGGGGATGAAGGATCGGTCCGTTGGCTGACAAAGAGTACGCGGTCGACCCTGTCGGTGTCGAAACAATCAACCCGTCGGAACGGAGGTTGTAGAGAAACTCGCCATCCACGACCAGATCGAAGTCGATCAGGCGGCCGATGGCGCCCTTGTCGACGACCACCTCGTTGAGCGCCAGGTTCGAAGCGACGACCTTGCCATCGCGCAAAATCTCTCCGGAGAGCAACATGCGGCTTTCCGGAGAGAACCGGCCGGCCAGCAGATCGTCGATACACGTCAGCATGTCGGAGCGCGCGATATCGGTCATGAACCCCAGGCGCCCCTGATTAACCCCGACCAGCGGCACGTTGTACAGCGCCAGATGTCGCGCCGCATTGAGCATCGTTCCGTCGCCGCCAAGCACGATCGCCAGATCGGCCCGCGCTCCGATCGCCGCATAGTCACATCGCTGCCAGTAGCGAGCAGAGCCCTCGTCTTCCGAAATGTTGGCCGTAGCCTCTTCAACGAGAACGACGATGCCGCGCTCGTGCAGGCTTCTGGCCAACAATGACAGGGATTCCGCGATCTCTCGGCTCTGATATTTCCCGATCAACGCAATTGTTTTCGGTGAAAACCGGCTGTCGACGGGTTGGGAAGAAGGCGCGCCATTCATGGTGACGAATTAAACCACAAATTCATTTGCCGACATTCCGAAGAAAATGTGAATCCAGGACAACCGGACTATAAACGTCACCGGTTATTTTTGTAGAATCCAGCCCATGCTCGACGACCGTGCCAAAACCCTGCTCAAGACGCTGATCGAACGCTACATCGCGGAAGGTCAGCCGGTCGGCTCACGCGCACTGTCGAAATACTCCGGCCTTGACCTCTCGGCAGCGACCGTGCGCAACGTGATGGCCGACCTGGAGGATCTCGGCTACATCGCCAGCCCGCACACCTCGGCGGGACGCGTACCGACGCCGCGCGGGTATCGCTTTTTCGTGGACAGCCTGCTCACCGTGCAGCCGCTGGAAAGCGACAAGATCCACACCATAGAAGACACGCTGCACCCCTCTCAACCGAAAGAACTGATAAGCAGTGCGTCACGCCTGCTTTCCGGACTCACTCATTTTGCCGGCATCGTTCTCACGCCGCGACGCAAATCGCAACGCATCCGGCAGATGGAGTTCGTCAGCCTGTCGGAAAAGCGCATCCTGCTGATCCTGGTCACCGACGATGGCGACGTGCAGAACCGCATTTTGTTCACCGAGCGCCCATATTCCGCATCGGAACTGGCGATCGCAACCAACCACCTGAACCAGTTCTTCGCCGGTCACGAGTTTGATCAGATCCGTTCCCGGGTGAAGGAGGACGTTCTCAGGCTGCGCGGCGACCTGCAAAACCTGATGGCCGCCGCACTGGCCGCCGGCGACGAGGCGATGCGCGCGTCCGACGATCACTACGTCATCTCCGGCGAGCGCAACCTGCTGGAAGTCGAGGAACTGTCGTCGAACATGAAACGGCTAAGGGAACTGTTCGACCTGTTCGAACAACGCACGGCGCTGATGCAACTGCTCGACGTATCACAGCGCGCCGACGGTATCCAGATCTACATCGGCAGCGAGTCCGGACTGGCACCGCTCGACGAATGCAGCGTGATCGCCGCCCCCTACGAGGTCGACGGGCAGATCGTCGGCTCGGTCGGCGTCATCGGCCCGACCCGGATGGCCTACGAACGCGTCATCCCCATCGTCGACATCACCGCCCGCCTGCTCTCCTCGGCACTCACCTACCAAGCCAAATCGTGATGCAATCCGTACCTGACGAAACGGGAAAAACCGCGGTCCTGCTGATCAACCTCGGCACACCTGACGAACCGACGGCACCTGCCGTCCGCCGCTACCTGCGGGAATTCCTGTCCGACCCGCGGGTCGTCGAACTGCCGCGCATCCTTTGGTGGCCGATCCTCAACGGCATCGTGCTCGTCACCCGCCCGAAGAAATCTGCGGAAAAATACGCAGCCGTCTGGACTGCCGAAGGCTCGCCGCTGAAAATCCATACGGAAAAGCAGGCACGACTGCTGCGCGGTTTCCTCGGCAAATCGGGCTGCCCAGCCCGGGTCGAGTATGCCATGCGCTACGGCCAGCCATCGATCCCGACGACGCTCGACCGGCTGACCGCCGACGGATTCTCGCGCATCCTGCTGCTGCCGCTGTATCCGCAATACTCCGCCAGCACCACCGCCACGGCCTTCGACTGCACCTTCGCCTGGACCAGGAAGATGCGCAACCAGCCGGAGTTGCGTTCGGTACGCAGTTTCCCTGCCGACCCCGGCTATATAGACGCCCTCGCCACAAGCGTCCGGCATCACTGGATGACGAACGGACATCCGGGCGAATCGTACCGGCTGCTCATGAGTTTCCACGGCATCCCGGTCAGATCGGTCAAACGGGGCGACCCCTACCGTGACGAATGTCTGACCACGGGCCGGCTGCTGGCCGATGCGTTGAACCTCGACGAAACCCGCGTCACTGTCTGCTTCCAGTCGCGCTTCGGTCCGGCGCAATGGTTGCAACCCTACACCTCCGCAGTACTCGAGGATCTCGGCCGCAAGGGCGTTCAGCGCGTCGATATTCTTTGCCCCGGTTTCCCCGCCGACTGCCTGGAGACGCTGGAGGAAATCGCCATGGAAGGCAAATCGACCTTCCTGACGGCCGGCGGCAAGGAGTACTGCTACATCCCTTGCCTGAACGAACGCGACGACTGGATCGCGGCACTGAGGGATATCGCTCTGAGAAACCTCCAAGGCTGGTGCTGACCCGCTGAAGAATCGGGCTCAAGAATTCCCCGTTGCGATCCGTTAAGCCTTTACATGGTTTAACCGCGCACGCGGGGAGTCAACATGATTGTCGCCAGTTCATCGTTACAGCTGGAAGCCAGCCACACTCTGCAAACACATCAGGAAACATCGGAATCGCTCCGCTTCTGGACAGGAAACCGGCGCCCCGATTTCGAAGGCCGGGGAAGTCTGACGAAAACGCCGGAAGCTCCGGAAAACGTGGCGCAAAAGGTAATGATCTCGGACGCCGCCCGGGCCGCCCAGGCGAGCGAGAGCTCGGGAGTCGAGGATTCGCTCGAAGCCGCGGAAAACGATCCGATGCTGACGTTGATCCGCCTGCTCGTATCGAAACTCACGGGCAAGGAAATCAAGCTTTTTGACGGCGGCAAGTTGCGCCAGGAAGCATCGGTTCCGGCACAAACCACCAGCGCGCCTCTCTCCCACGCCCCTGCGCCTGAGCGTGCGGGATTCGGCCTCGAATACGACTATCACGCCTCCTATTCGGAAATCGAACAGACCTCGTTCGCGGCAAGCGGGACGGTCAAGACGGCCGACGGCCGTGAAATCAACTTCAACCTGTCGCTGCAGATGGCGCGCAGCTATCACACGCAGACCGACATCAGTCTCCGCCTCGGCGATGCCCGCCAGACCCGCGACCCGCTGGTAATCAATTTTTCGGGAACCGCCGCGCAACTGACCGACCGCCGCTTCACCTTCGACCTCAACGCCGACGGCGAAAACAACGAACAGATCAACTTCGTCACCGGCGGCAGCGGCTTCCTGGCCTTCGATCGCAACGGCGACGGTGTGATCAACGACGGCTCGGAACTGTTCGGCGCAAAAACCGGCGACGGCTTCGCCGAACTGGCGGCGTTCGACGCGGACGAAAACGGCTGGATCGATGAAAACGATGCGGCCTACAAGCAACTGTCGGTATGGACCAGGGACAGCGAGGGAAACGACATCCTGCGTTCGCTCCAAGAAACGGGAGTGGGCGCCATCAGCCTGTCTCGCGTCGCCACGCCTTTCGCGATCAAGGATAGCGGCAACGCCCTGATGGGGCAGGTTCAGACAACCGGCATCTACCTGCGGGAAAGCGGCGGAGTCGGCAGCATCCAGCAGGTCGACCTGACGGTGTAAGTCAGCCGCTGTTTTACCCGCGCCGTTTACTCGTTTAGCACCCGCAGGATCTCGCGCCCGTAGGCTTCGAGTTTCTTCGCGCCGACGCCGCCGATTTCGGCGAGTGCGTCGAGCGAATCGGGCAGCTCCCGGGCCATTTCGGCCAGGGTGGCGTCGTGAAAAACGACGTAGGCCGGCAGATTGTGCTCGCGGGCAATCCCGGCCCGCCATGTCTTCAGCGCCTCGAACCGGGCCAGTTCCTCGTCATCCATCGAAAGCGTGTTCGCCTTGCGCCGGGTGATCGATAAGCCCCGCCCCGCCTTGGCAGGAATCTTGGCCGCATGGCGCAGGCGCAGCGAGACTTCGCCGCGCAGAACCGGCCGCGCACTCTCGGTCAGTTCAAGCGTGCTGAACTCGCCCTCGACGCGCAGATGCCCGAGCGCGATCAACTGGCGCAGGACGGCACGCCATTGCGCTTCGGCCAGATCCGCACCGACGCCGAACGTGCTCAAGCGGTCGTGGCCGTATTGCGCCACCTTGTCGGTTTGCTTGCCGCGCAATACGTCGATCAGATGAACGACGCCGAAACGCTGCCCGCCGCCCTGATGGAAACGATAGACGCAGGACAACGCCTTGCGCGCCGCCTCGGTGGCGTCCCAGGTTTCCGGCGGATGCAAGCAGTTGTCGCAGACATTCTGCGTAGAGACGCACGGCACGCTCTCCTCGCCGAAGTAACCGAGCAGCCGCACCCGCCGGCAGTCGTGCGCCTCGGCCAGCGCCAGCAAGGCGTCGAGCTTGCCGCGCTGGCTGCGCTTGAACGCCTCCTCGGCCGGGCTCTCGTCGATCATCCGGCGCTGATTGACCACGTCGGCCAGCCCGTAGGCCATCCAGGCATCCGCCGGCAAACCGTCGCGCCCGGCGCGGCCGGTTTCCTGATAATAGCTCTCGATATTCTTCGGCAGGTCGAGATGCGCGACGAAACGCACGTCGGGTTTGTCGATGCCCATGCCAAAGGCGATCGTGGCGACCATCACGACCCCCTCCTCGCGCAGGAAGCGATCCTGATTCTCGCGCCGCGATTCTGCCGCCATCCCGGCGTGGTAAGGCAATGCCGGAATTCCTTCTGCCGCCAGCCAGGCTGCCGTCTCCTCGACTTTTTTTCGCGACAGGCAATAGACGATGCCGGCGTCGCCCGCATGCTCCTCGCGGAGAAAACGTAGCAGTTGCCGGCGCGCGTCGTTTTTTTCCACGACCATGTAACGGATGTTCGGCCGGTCGAAGCTGCTGACGAAGACCCGGGCGTCGTCAAGACTCAGCCGCTCGATGATGTCGATGCGCGTCAAGGCATCGGCGGTCGCCGTCAGTGCGATGCGCGGCACGCCGGGGTAACGCTCGTGCAGGATATTGAGCGCCAGATAGTCCTCGCGGAAATCGTGCCCCCACTGGCTGACGCAGTGCGCCTCGTCGATGGCGAACAGGCTGAGCAGCCCGCGTTCCTGCAGCGAATCGAGCTGCGCCAGCATGCGCGGCGTCGTCAGGCGCTCCGGCGCGACATACAGCATGACCAGACGGCCGCTCATCATTTCGCGTTCGATGCGCTGCACTTCGTCGAAGGTCAGGCTCGAATTGAGGAAGGCGGCATGCACGCCGGCCTCTTCCAGCGCGCCGACCTGATCGTGCATCAGGGCGATCAGCGGGCTGACCACCACCGCCAGGCCGCGTCCGGCGCGATGCCGGGCAATGGCCGGAATCTGGTAGCACAAGCTTTTTCCGCCACCGGTCGGCATCAGCACCAGCGCGTCGCCGCCGCCCGTCAGATGTGCAACGATCTCCGCCTGCGCGCCACGGAAGGCCGCATAGCCGAATACGGAGTGCAAAATCTCATCAGGCGAGGCGGGAACGGAAGTGTCCACGAAAGCAACAGAGCAGGCGAAAACGCGCGATGGTAAACGAATTCCTGCGCTACGCCGAATACCACCTGAAAACTACCGCCCGCGGTCCAACGAGACGGGATACGGCAGTCTACAGCGGCGCGAGTTCCAGATCGCAGGCCATGCCGCGCCCCTGCACGGCGGGCGGACCGGATCTGGCCAAGGCCCTGTCGGCGGCGCGCATGCGTGCGAGCAGCGTGGTCATCAGCGCCTTGCGGAAACGTTCCTGAAGTTCCTCGGAGGCCAGGTCGAGCGCGGCGCTGTTTATTTCGAGGAACAGGGTCGGCTCCAGCGTCACCACCGACGCGGAACGCTTGGTGTCGCTCGGATGCAGATACGCCATCTCGCCAACTACCTCCCCCGCGCCGAGCCGGCACAGCGACTTGCCCTCGATGGAGACTTCGACGAATCCTGTGACGATGAACCCGAAGACCCGGTTGGAATCGCCTTCGCGAATCAGCGCCACCTTGTCCGCCACCTCGCGCCAGACGCTGATCCGGAGCACCTCCCACAACTCGATCTCCTCGAATTCGCCGAAAAACTCGAATTGCCGCAACATTTCGAAATGCCGGTCATCCTGCTTCATCGCGTTGTCGTCGAAGATCTGATAGCGGACCGTCGATAAATCCTTGGCGAATTCGGCACCGTTGCGATAGCGGTTGTAAAGATCCTTCTCCAGCGCTTTCTTGATGATGGGATCGAGGCCGGCGGGAAGATTGGGATTGAGATCGCAAACCGACGGCGTGTCCATATTGACGATTTTGTAGATCAACGCGCCATGGTTCGCCGCGCGGAACGGCAAACGCCCGGTCAGTAGCTGAAACAGAACGACGCCAAGCGAATAGAGGTCCGTCTTCTGGTTGAGGGGGTAGTTCTTGACCTGCTCCGGCGACATGTAGGCTGGCGAGCCGACCCCCATGATGAACGTGGAATCGCGGTTCATGTCCTTGTGCAGGTTCAGCGCAAGGCCGAAGTCGGTGATCTTCGGATTGTCCTCGGCGTCAATCAGGATATTGGCCGGCTTGATATCCCGATGCACCACCCCTTGACGGAACGCATGGTCGAGCGCGAGGCAGCATTTGAAGATGATGCCGATGGCCCGGTGCATCGGCAGCAAGCGATTGATCGCGCAAAACTGGTCGAGCGCCTTGCCCTCGACATACTCCATGACGATGTAGGCCTGATCGTCTTCAACGACCGCGTCGTAGATCTTGACGATGTTCGGGTGATCGAGACGTCGTCCGACCGCCCCTTCAATCTGGAACAGCTTGCGCAAGCGCCGCGACATCACGGCGTTATCGCCGCCAAAGCGGATCAGTTTGACCGCGACCTCGCGTCCGCTGTCCGGATCGCGCGCCAGGTAGACGACCGCCGTCGCGCCTTTGCCCAATACACGAATGGTTTCGTACTTGCCGATCTTTTCCATGTCGCAACCGATTAACGCCTGCCAAACAACCGAGACGCGACAGGATATACCACGCAAAAAAAACAAACACCTGAAAAAGACACTTGAAAAGGCAGATATCGCCCCCAGCTAGACGAAGTTTTTCGGGAGATAGCCAACCATGCAAGAGCTTGAAAAAGATATGACACCCCAGCCCGGCGCCGAGAATCCGGCAGAAAATGCGGAAAGCGCCGCGGTCGATAGCACGCCCAGCCTCGAAGAGATGCTTCGCCAGGCCGAACTGAAGGTCGCCGAACACCACGACGCCTGGCTGCGCGCCAAGGCCGAGACCGAGAACGTGCGCCGCCGCGCACAGGAAGACATCGCCAAGGCATCGAAGTTTGCGATCGAACGCTTCGCCGGTGAACTCCTCGCGGTCAAGGACAGCCTGGAAGCCGCGCTGGCAACCGAGAATCCGAGCGTCGAAAGCCTGAAGTCGGGAACCGAACTGACCCTCAAACAACTGGTCGCCGCCTTCGAGAAATCCGCATTAAAGGAAATCAACCCGGCCGGCGAGCCGTTCAATCCGAACTTCCACCAGGCGATCAGCATGATCGAGTCCGAGCAGGAGGCCAACACGGTCGTGACCGTGCTGCAAAAGGGCTACCTGCTCGCCGATCGCGTTCTGCGCCCGGCACTGGTGATCGTTGCCAAGCCGAAGGCTTGAAAACCTTATCCATAACCCCAAATAGACGACAACTACCGATTAACAGCGGGGAAATTCGGTGGTGAGCGCAAAGAGCTCCTCACATCTCACCCCGGACGCCTCAACTGAAAGGAACTGAAATGGGTAAAATCATCGGCATCGACCTCGGCACGACCAACTCCTGTGTCGCCATCATGGAAGGCGGCAAGCCAAAAGTCATCGAAAACTCCGAAGGCGCGCGCACCACGCCTTCGATCGTCGCCTACACCAACGACGGCGAAATCCTCTGCGGCGCCCCGGCCAAGCGCCAGGCGGTCACCAACCCGCAGAACACCCTGTTCGCGGTCAAGCGCCTGATCGGCCGTCGCTTCGAAGAGAAGGAAGTGCAGAAGGACATCTCGCTGATGCCGTTCAAGATTCTCAAGGCCGACAACGGCGACGCCTGGGTCGAGGCACGCGGCAACAAGATCGCCCCGCCGCAGGTTTCCGCCGAAGTGCTGCGCAAGATGAAGAAGACCGCCGAAGACTACCTCGGCGAAGAAGTCACCGAAGCCGTCATCACCGTCCCGGCCTACTTCAACGACAGCCAGCGCCAGGCCACCAAGGACGCCGGCCGCATCGCCGGCCTGGAAGTCAAGCGCATCATCAACGAGCCGACCGCTGCCGCCCTCGCCTTCGGCATGGACAAGAAGCAGGGCGACAAGAAAATCGCCGTCTATGACCTCGGCGGCGGCACCTTCGACATCTCGATCATCGAAATCGCTGAAATCGAGGGCGAGCACCAGTTCGAAGTGCTGTCGACCAACGGCGACACCTTCCTCGGCGGCGAGGACTTCGACCAGCGACTGATCGACTACATCATCGACGAGTTCAAGAAGGAATCCGGCGTCAACCTGAAGACCGACGTGCTGGCACTGCAGCGCCTGAAGGATGCCGCCGAAAAGGCCAAGATCGAGCTCTCCTCCAGCCAGCAGACCGAGATCAACCTGCCGTACATCACCGCCGACGCCTCCGGCCCGAAGCACCTGGCGCTCAAGATCACCCGCGCAAAGTTCGAGTCGCTGGTTGACGAACTGGTCGAGCGCACCATCGAACCGTGCCGCATCGCGCTCAAGGATGCCGGTTGCAAGGTCGGTGACATCGACGATGTCATCCTCGTCGGCGGCATGACCCGCATGCCCAAGGTGCAGGAGAAGGTCAAGGAATTCTTCGGCCAGGACCCGCGCAAGGACGTCAACCCCGATGAAGCCGTCGCCGTCGGTGCGGCCATCCAGGGCGGCGTGCTGCAGGGCGAAGTCAAGGACGTGCTGCTGCTCGACGTAACCCCGCTGTCGCTCGGCATCGAAACGCTGGGCGGCGTGATGACCAAGCTGATCCAGAAGAACACCACGATCCCGACCAAGGCCTCGCAAGTCTTCTCGACCGCCGACGACAATCAGTCGGCCGTGACCATCCACGTCCTGCAGGGCGAACGTGAAATGGCTGCCGGCAACAAGAGCCTCGGCCAGTTCAACCTGTCCGACATCCCGCCGGCACCGCGCGGCATGCCGCAGATCGAGGTCACCTTCGACATCGACGCCAACGGCATCCTGCACGTTTCTGCCAAGGACAAGGCCACCGGCAAGGAAAACAAGATCACCATCAAGGCGAACTCGGGCCTCTCCGAAGCCGAAATCCAGCAGATGGTGCAGGACGCCGAGGCCCACGCCGAGGAAGACAAGAAAGCGCACGAACTGGCGGATGCCCGCAATCAGTGCGACACCATGATCCACATGGTGAAGAAGTCGCTGAACGAATACGGCAAGGAACTCTCCGACGAAGAGAAGGGCAAGATCGAAGAAGCGATCAAGGAAGCCGAGGATTCGATTCGCGGCAACGACATCGACGCCATCAAGCAGAAGAGCGAAGCCCTCGGCACGGCTGCCCAGAAACTCGGCGAAAAGATGTACGCCAAGCAGCAGGCGGAAGCTGGCGCTGCGGGCGGTGACGCCGGCCAGGATGCAGGAGCGGCCGGCGGTGCCAAGAAGGACGACGGCGACGTCGTCGATGCCGAGTACACCGAAGTCAAGGACAAGAAGTAAGCCTCACCAGTCCTCACGGGCGAGGAGCGTATAATCGCGCCCTCGCCCATTTGCTTTACCTCACCCGGCATTCCTCCCCATGGCTAAACGCGATTTTTATGACGTTCTCGGCGTCAACCGTGACGCATCCGACGATGAAATAAAGAAGGCCTACCGCAAGCTGGCCATGAAGTACCACCCGGACCGCAATCCGGACAACCCCAAGGCTGAGGAACATTTCAAGGAAGCCAAGGAAGCCTACGAAATCCTCTCCGACGGGCAGAAACGCGCCGCCTATGACCAGTACGGTCACGCCGGCGTCGATCCGCAGGCAGGCATGGGCGGCGGCTTTGGCGGCTTCGGCGGCGCGGGCGGCTTCTCCGACGCATTCGGCGGAATTTTCGACGAAATCTTCGGCGGTGGCGGCGGCGGCGCCCGAGGCGGACGTTCCAACGTCTACCGCGGTGCGGATTTGCGCTACAACCTCGAAATCACGCTGGAACAGGCGGCCTTCGGTACGGAAACCAAGATCCGCATTCCGACCATGGAAGTCTGCGAGTCCTGCAAGGGCAGCGGCGCCAAGGCCGGCACCCAGCCGAAAACCTGCCCGACCTGCCAGGGCAGCGGCCAGGTCCGCCTGCAGCAGGGTTTCTTCTCGATCCAGCAGACCTGCCCGAAGTGCCACGGCACAGGCAAGTTCATCGCCGACCCCTGCGGGAGTTGCCACGGCGCCGGCCGCGTCAAACAGCACAAGACGCTGGCGGTAAAGATCCCCGCCGGTGTCGACGAAGGCGATCGCATCCGGTTGTCCGGCGAAGGCGAGCACGGCGTCAATGGCGGTCCGTCAGGCGATCTTTATGTACAGATTCATCTGAAGCCGCACGCTGTTTTCCAGCGCGACGGCAACGACCTGCACTGCGAAATGCCGATCAGCTTCACGACGGCGGCTCTCGGCGGTGAAATCGAGATTCCGACGCTTGACGGCGCGGCCAATCTGAAGATTCCGGGCGAGACCCAGTCGGGCAAGGTTTTCCGCTTGCGCGGCAAAGGCATCAAGGGGGTTCGCAGCCACGCGCACGGTGATTTGCTCTGCCACGTCGTCGTCGAGACACCAGTAAACCTGACCGAGCGTCAGAAGGAACTGCTCCGCGAACTGGAAGAATCCAGCAGCGGCGACGCCGAGCGGCACAACCCGCGCGCCAAGTCATGGATGGACAAGGTCAAGGAATTTTTTGCGGGCTGAGACTGCCCGCCAACCCGACGGAACTATCCACAGCGAAAAGCCCCGCCTTGTTACGAGCGGGGCTTTTTTTTCTATGACGTGCGCTTCAGCTGCGACGGCGACGGGCCACTGAGAGGCCAACCAGCCCGAGACCGAGCAGCGCCAACGACGCCGGCTCCGGCACATCGTTGCCCGGCCCCGGATCGCGGGCATACAGCGTCACGTGCGAAATTCCGGAAGGCTTGCAGGTACCCTTGTTCTCATTGCAGTTCTGCAGCGTTGCAGACGTATCCCATGTCCCGAAGAAGTTGTAGATCGGGTCGTCAGCCGAGGGATCAAGCAGCCCGAACTGCTCGGCCGTGAAATCGTATGCCGCCCATGCATTGCCCGACTTGAAGACGAGCATGAACTGATCGAAATAGTTCTTTCCAAGAATCGGTTCCGCACGCTTCGCAACCTCGGCATCCGGCGTGAACGCCCAGGTTCCGGAATACCCGTCAGCATTCATCGTCAGTGTAAAAAAGTTCGACAGGACGATACTCAGATCACCAACCGATTCCGGGCTGACCCCCCCATTCTCGTACTTCCCAAGCATGATCCAGCCGGGGTCGAGAACACTGTCCCCATTAAGATCTGACGACACGTAGAGATCCGAGAAAACACCGTTCGGGAACAACTGGACGCTGCCGGCGCTCGGCCCGGTCGTGCCGCCGTTCATCAAGCCATCACCGTAGTAACCGAGGTTCGTATCAGGGTACGTCTGGTCATTGCCCGAGTACGCGCCGACGCACGCGGCGGCATACCCCGCCGGCGAACTGACAGGAACGACGGGACCCAGCGTGGCACCCGCATTGGTGCCGTCGTACTGCGCAATGCCGGTCACCTGCACATCGCTCGTCTTGCACTCTTGAAGCATCACCGTCCCGGCAAAGGCGGAGGAGGCAGTGATTGCGGCAGACATACCCACCAGAACCGCGCCGGCGATCTTTTTAAGTTGTTTAGCGGATCCCATTTTTTGCCCCAAGTTAGACACGGGAAAATCAAAGCAATATAAGTGCCATTCTATAAATACCATTTAACTTCAATAACATGAGATTCAACATTGCGATCACACATCCATATCTGTAAAGATTTTCGACACAAAGCTGTCAAATTTCTTTACAGGTCACCCCGATCAAGAAAGGGAGTTGGCTTTGTTGGCAACAACAGCCGTGCTCTTCAGAAAAAACGTCGGATTTTTTTACAGATCGGGGCTCAATAAACAACCATGCAACGCCAACCCATTGTTATTGTTGATCTTAATGAATCAGGTGCATTTTATGCGTGGTGTTGAGCGTCTGGCTCGTCCAGAAAATTCAACGATGTTTCTCTTCGGAGGGCGCATCATGAAAACGAAGTTACGCAATTCAGTATTGGCCATTACCGCAGCGCTCTCCCTTGGCGCTTCTGGAATGGCAGAGGCGGTTTATTTTGTCCTGCCAACGCCGGACAACAGTACCGCGATCTATGGCACATACAAAGACGCGTACGGCGTTGACAGGGACGCAATCCTGATGGACGGTATCCCGATCGCGTTCAAGTACGATGATTTCTGGTCTTATTCCGCGAAAATTCTGGACTCCATCCAGACCGTGAATCCAACGCTGCTCCCGGTAGCAACGTTTGGGACGTATGACTTTTCCACGGGCACGGGCACGATCGTCGTCAATCTTACGTCCGTCGCAGGCGGCGCTACGAACGACTTCAACCTTCAGGATCCTGTGGATCTCGGAGGTTCTGGCGACAATGTCACGGGATGGGTAGGCGAATGGGGCAATGACCCTCAGTCGTTAACTTATTGGCAGACAGTAGGAATAAGCCCCGGAGGCTACAGCGATCCAGCAGACGACCAAGGCACGACTTCCACGGTCGGCGAACTTTTGGCGGCCTTGCAGTCGTTCAATCCCGACTGGACCATTCCGGTGCTATATGCGGACTACAATCAGACCGGTGCAGGAGATTCCCTCTTCATGAGCGCGCAAGTGCGGATTATCGACCCGTCTGACGGCAGCACCGTGGCATTCTGGGATCTTGATTCCTTGACCAACAACGCTTGGGATCAAAACGCACCAACCTATAATTTCGGCGACATAACGTTCACCAGCGCCGCCGAGTGCACCACTCTTTGGAACCCCCTGACGGGTACAGGATGCGCTGGGGTCACGGACAGCGGCCTAACCTATTCCGGCAGCCACAATACGGGGTCGGGACAGCCTGATTTCATGGCCTACGCACCTGACATGGACCTGACGTTATTCAACCCGGATTTCCTGTGGGTCGCAACCGTCAATCTCGGTTGCAATCCACTTGGTGTCGAAACCGGTTTGCTCGGAACAACCAAAGGTTGCAACACGAATGGTTTTGAAGAGTTCGGAATTGCCGGCGGTGTCGGGCCAACGCAGGTTCCGGAACCACATTCCCTGGCCCTGCTTGGCCTCGGCTTCGCTGCGGCTGGTTTCGGAATGCGTCGCAGGATTCGCAGCTAAGCTGACCTGATCCATGCACTGAACCGGCCCCAGCGGGCGGTCCAGGCTGACGACCAACCCCGTCTTCTGAAGGCGGGGTTGTTTTTATCTGCCTATGCCCGCCGCCAGGTTGTTCCCTGCGCCCCGTCCTCCAGGACGATTCCGGCCGCAGTCAGTTCGCTGCGGATGCGATCCGCCTCCTGGAAGTTCTTCGCCTTCTTGGCGGCAACGCGCGCAGCAATCAGAGCCTCGATCGTCTCGACCGAATAGGCGTCCGCCCCCCCCTCGCCTGCCGGCGTCGCCTGCAGGAACTCCTGCGGGCAGCGCTTGAGCAACCCCAGCAAACCGCCCAGCGCACGCA
The DNA here is from genome assembly GCA_029289235.1 of Gammaproteobacteria bacterium. Taxonomy (GTDB): domain Bacteria; phylum Pseudomonadota; class Gammaproteobacteria; order Burkholderiales; family Rhodocyclaceae; genus Propionivibrio. The sequence goes on along the minus strand of JARFTZ010000052.1, from coordinate 114,153 downwards.
ATTGTCCGGCCAGCACAGGCGATTTGGTGCGATTCACCTCGGCGGCGAGATCAAACAAGACCGCGCAGGCTTCCGGCGTGTTGAAATCGTCATTCATCGCTTCGCGGAAACGCATGGCGTGCGGCTCGGCCCAATCGACGGCCACATCAGCCGCTTCCACCGCCTTCAGGGCGGTGTAAAGCCGCGACAAGGCCTGACGCGCGTCGTCGAGGTGCTTGTCGGAATAGTTGAGCGGGCTGCGATAGTGGGCGCGAAGGATAAAGAAGCGGACGACTTCCGCGTCGTATTTCTTCAGCACCTCGCGGATGGTGAAAAAATTGCCGAGCGACTTGGACATTTTTTCGTCATCGACCCGCACGAAGCCGTTGTGCATCCAGTAATTGACGAACTGGCACTGGTGCGCGCCTTCGGACTGGGCAATCTCGTTCTCGTGATGCGGAAACTGCAGATCCTGCCCGCCACCGTGAATGTCGAATTGCTTGCCGAGGAGATCAGAGCTCATCGCCGAACATTCGATATGCCACCCCGGCCGGCCCTTGCCCCAGGGGGACTCCCAGAACGGCTCGCCCTCCTTGGCGTGCTTCCACAACACGAAATCGAGCGGGTCCTGCTTTGCCTGGTCAACGTCAACCCGTTCGCCAGCCCGCAGATCGTCGAGCGACTTGCCGGACAACTTGCCGTAGCCGGGAAACTTGCGCACGGAGAAATTGACGTCGCCGTCATTGGCCTTGTACGCCAGGCCGTTCCTTTCGAGTTGTCCGATCAGGTTGAGCATCTGCGGCACGTATTCGGTCGCGCGCGGCTCGAAATCGGGCTTTTCCACGCCCAGCGCCGCCGAGTCCTCGTCCATGAAACCGATGAAGCGGTTGGTCAGTTCGCCGATCGTTTCGTTGTTTTCCAGCGCACGCTTGATGATCTTGTCGTCGATGTCGGTGATGTTGCGCACATAGGTGACATCGAAGCCACTCGCGCGCAGCCAGCGCTGGACCATGTCGAAGATGACCAGCACGCGGGCGTGTCCCAGATGGCAATAGTCATAGACGGTCATCCCGCATACATACATGCGGACCTTGCCGGGTTCGATCGGGACGAATTCCTGTTTTTCCCGGGACAAGGTGTTGTAGATTTTCAGCATTTTCTGGCTCGCAAAAAAAGCTCCGCCGCGGCGCGGAGGACGAAGGAATGTTTTGGTTTCGATGCCGCTTCTTGTTAGAATCAGCGGGTTTTTACCAACGCGAAAAGTATAGCATAGCGATGCCCTCGATCTCCCAGAAGCCTTTGCTGGCGCGCCTTTCAGCCTACGTCGTCGGCGTCGGGCTGTCCGTTTCGATCAGCCTCGCCAGCGCACAAACGCTCCCCGATGTCCAGCGTCTGATGAAGCAGGGACAAATCCCTCAGGCTCTCGAAAAAGTCGATGCTTACATCACCGCCAAGCCGAAGGACGCCCAGGGCCGTTTCCTGAAAGGCGTGATCCTCACCGAAATGGGGAGGAACGCAGAGGCGATCACGGTATTCACCCGCCTGACCGAGGACTTCCCGGAGCTACCTGAACCATACAACAACCTCGCTGTCCTCTACGCACAGCAAAAACAGTACGACAAGGCGCGAACGGCCCTTGAGATGGCGATTCGCACCCACCCGAGCTATGCGGTCGCGCACGAGAACCTGGGTGATGTCTATGCAAAGCTGGCCAGCCAGGCTTACGACAAGGCGCTGCAGCTCGACACATCCAACAAGGCAACGCAGAACAAGCTGTCGATGATCAAGGATCTGATCAGCGCTGCGGCCCCGGCGGCCAAACCGGCCCCGGCCAGTCCGAGAGCGGAAAGTGAACCGAAGAGAACGGTAGCCACGGTGGCGGCGGTGGCCGCCGAACCTGTCCCGGCTCCCGCTGCGAAAAACGAGGCGACGATACCGGACCCGGCGCCTGCCATGGTCACTCCCGTGGCAGCGGCCAGCAAACCAGCCGAAAAGCCGCTGGAAGCAGCCCCCGCAAAGCCGGTGGAAAGCAAGGCGGTCGACTCCGAAAAACAATCGGGCGCCGTCGAGGACGAGGTGGAAAAGCTCGTGGAAAGTTGGGCCAGTGCCTGGTCGCGCAAGGATGTCAAGGCCTACTTGTCGTTCTACGCCAAGGACTTTGAGACTCCCCGGGGAATGTCGCGCAAGAACTGGGAAGCCGAGCGCCGGCAGCGAATCGACAAGCCGGGGAAACTGCAGGTTTCGGTTGAAGACATCAAGGTGACGGTATCGGGCGATACTGCCACCGCGCGTTTTCGCCAGCATTACACGTCACCATCCTTCAAGTCATCCACCGGCAAGACGCTGGTGTTCATCAGGTCAGGTAGCAACAAATGGCTGATTCAGCAGGAACGCGTAGGTTGATGCAGCGGGGCGCAATCGCGCTGATGCTTGTCGCTGCCTGCCTTCCCGCGCCGCTCGCCTCGGCCTTGTCGAACAGCCGCACGTCTCCCGCGACTTACTCGGATTCGGGCCCGGAGGCCCAACTGTTCAAGGTTCTCGATGAAATAGAGAACAACCGCCTGGACAACGCCCTGGCGCACACGGAGGTATTGCTCCGCCAATACCCGAATTTCCGCCTTGCGCACTTGATCAAAGGCGACTTGCTGCTGGCCCGCAGCATGCCGCTGTCGACGTTTGGCAATGCGCGGAATGCACCACAGGAATCGCTCAGCGACCTGCGCGACGAAATCGTCGCCCGGCTGAAAGCCAATCGCGAGCGCCCGGCAGCGACCGAGCAGGTTCCTCGCTACCTCTTGCAGATGCGTCCGGACCAGAAACATGCCATCGTGGTCGACACGCAAAAATCGCGTCTTTACCTGTATCAGAATGACACCAGCGCCGGCGGCCGCCCTCGCCTTGTTGCCGACTATTACATCTCGCAGGGCAAGCTCGGTGCAGAAAAGGAACGCGAAGGCGACAAGAAAACGCCTGTGGGGGTCTATCACGTCACGTCAAGTATCGATCCGAAGAAAGTCGGTGTTTTCTACGGCACCGGCGCATTCCCGATCAATTACCCGAACGAGTGGGATCGGCGCAAAGGGCGCAACGGACACGGCATCTGGCTGCACGGCACACCGCCGGACACCTATTCCCGACCGCCCAAGGCATCTGACGGCTGCGTCGTCCTGGCGAATGCCGACCTCGACGCGTTGGCGAAGAATCTGCAGATCGGACTGACGCCCGTCATCATCAGCAACTCGGTCGAATGGCTGTCCCTCGATGACTGGCGCAACGAGCGCGCTGCTCTCAGCAAAACGATCGAGGCATGGCGATCCGATTGGGAGAGTGGCGACACCGACCGCTACCTCAGGCACTACGCCCGGGATTTTTCGACCGGGAAACAGACGCTCGAACAATTCGCCCGGCAAAAGCGCCAGGTTGGCGCCAGCAAGGACTGGATCAAGGTCAAGCTCTCGAACCTCTCGATGTTCCGCGATCCTGGCAGGGACGAACTGGTCGTCGTCACGTTCGAACAGGACTACCGCAGCAACAACCTGAACAACCAGATGAAGAAACGCCAGTACTGGATCCGCGAGGACGGTGCCTGGAAGATAGTTTTTGAAGGAAGCGCCTGATGAAATCCCTGTTTGCCATCGCCGCACTGGCGATTTCCACCGCCGTAGCCGCGGCGCCGAGCGTCGAAATGCAGACCAGCCTCGGCAGGATGGTCATTGAACTGAATGCGGAAAAGGCTCCTGGCACGGTGGAGAATTTTCTCAGGTACGCAAAGGAAGGCCACTACGACGGCACGATTTTCCACCGCGTCATCGACGGCTTCATGATCCAGGGCGGCGGCTTCTCCGCCGGCATGGACGAAAAGAAAACCGGCAAGCCGATCCAGAACGAGGCGAAGAACGGCCTGAAGAACCAGCGCGGCACGATCGCCATGGCCCGCCGCCCCGACCCGCATTCGGCAACCGCCCAGTTCTTCATCAACCACAAGGACAACAACGGCCTCGACTACCCCGGCCACGATGGCTGGGGCTACGCCGTCTTCGGCAAGGTCACGCAGGGCATCGAGGTCGTCGACAAGATTGCCAAGGTGCCGACGGGCAACCGCGGCATGCATCAGAACGTACCGGTGGAACCGGTCGTCATCCAGTCCGTCAAAGTCCTTTCCGACAAATAGCAAGGAAACCCCCATGATCAAGCTGCACACCAATTTCGGCGTCATCGCCCTGGAACTCGACGCCGAAAAAGCCCCGGAAACCGCGAAGAACTTCATCGACTACGTTGAAGCCGGCCACTACGACAACACGATCTTCCACCGCGTCATCGACGGCTTCATGATCCAGGGCGGCGGCTTCGAACCCGGGATGAAGCAGAAACCCTGCAAGGCACCGATCAAGAACGAGGCCGACAACGGACTGAAGAACGATGTCTACACCATCGCCATGGCGCGAACCTCGGACCCGCACTCGGCGACCGCGCAATTCTTCATCAACGTTGCCGATAACGACTTCCTGAACTTCAAGATGCCCAACGGCAATGGCTGGGGTTACTGCGTTTTCGGCAAGGTTGTCGAGGGCACCGACGTCGTCGACAAGATCAAGAGCATCAAGACCGGCAATGCCGGCTTCCACCAGGACGTCCCGAAGGAAGACGTGATCATCCAGCGCGCGGAAATCTGCTGATCCCCCGGCAGGTCCGCTCGCGCCGTGATCCATTTCCTGTCGGACCTGCATCTCTCGCCCGAGACGCCGGACATCACGCGTCTCTTTGCTGCCTACCTCGCGGGTGAAGCGCGCACAGCAAAGCGCATCTTCATCCTCGGCGACCTGTTCGAAGCGTGGCCCGGTGACGACGCCATCGACGATCCCGAGGACCCGTTCGCCGGGCAGATCGTCGCGCACTTGAGCGCGCTGGCCCGGAGCGGCACGCGTGTGTCGGTCATGCACGGCAACCGCGACTTCCTGCTCGGCCATGAGTTTTCAACACGATCAGGGGCCGAACTTCTTCCCGACCCCTATGCGCTCTCCTCGCCCGACGGGCAGTTCGTCTTGACCCACGGCGACGCGCTGTGCACCGACGACAGCGCGTATCAAGCTTTTCGTACCCAGGTTCGCTCGCCGGAATGGCAGGCAGCCTTCCTGGCCCGGCCACTGGAGGAACGCAAGGCCATCGCCAGCGCCCTGCGCGAGCAGAGCGAAGCGTCCAAACGCGGCAAGGCGATGCAGGCGATGGACCTGACGCCCGCGGCCACCGACAACTTCCTGCGCCAGAACGGTTACGCCACCCTGATCCACGGTCACACGCACCGCCCCGCGCGGCACGACCACACTGTCGACGGCATCCATGTCGAGCGCTGGGTGCTTGCCGACTGGCACGATGGGCGGGGGGAATACCTTCTATTGGATGGCCAGCACCTGTCGCGGCACGAACTCCGCTAGCCTCATCGCCCCGTGAACGGCTGCCCCCAAGAGTTCGCCGAAAGCGCGGTGGTAGAATCTTGCGTCCCCCAACCTCACTACTTTCAGCCCATGACAACATTCGACCTGCAGCTTCCCGATTACCTGACCGACGCCGAAATCGACTGCAACGTCTCGGTCGCGCTGACCGAAGACGTCGGCGGCGGCGACCTCACGGCGCAACTCGTCCCCGCCGGGGTGATTACCCGGGCCACGGTCATTTCCCGGGAAAACGCCGTGCTGTGCGGCGCACCATGGTTCGAGCGCTGCTTCAAGAGGCTGGACGGTTCGATCACGCTCTCCTGGCGCGCCCGGGACGGCGAACGTCTCAGCCCCAACCAGGTCGTTTGTGAACTCGAAGGCCCTGCCCGCTCGCTGCTCACCGGCGAGCGCACGGCGCTGAACTTCCTGCAGATGCTCTCCGGTGTCGCGACCAAGGCGCGGCAATACGCCGACGCCGTCGCCGGGACGCGGGCGCAGGTCGTCGATACGCGCAAGACTCTTCCGGGCCTGCGTCTCGCCCAGAAGTACGCGGTATTGTGCGGTGGCGGCGGCAACCACAGGATCGGCCTGTACGACGCCATCCTCGTCAAGGAAAACCACATCCTCGCCGCCGGCAGCATCCCGGCAGCGGTGGCGGCGGCTCAACGCGTCGCGGAAGGTGCCGGCCACTGCAAATTCATCCAGGTCGAGGTCGAGAACCTCGATGAACTGCGGCAGGCGCTCGACGCCGGCGCAAAGATGGTGCTGCTGGACAACATGACGCTCGACCAGATGCGCGAGGCCGTAAACGTCTCGGCCGGACGGGCAATCCTCGAAGCCTCGGGGAATGTCACGCTCGAAACGATACGCGCGATCGCGGAAACCGGCGTCGACCGGATCTCCGTCGGCAGCCTGACCAAGGACGTGCGCGCACTCGATCTGTCGATGCGCTTCGAGGGATGAAAACGCCGCACCACTGACGGGATCGGCAGGGAGTCACTATAATGGACCTCGTCACAGGCACCTGCCGGTCGCACTTCAGAAAAAGAAAGGTGACGTCATGCTGTTCGCGCTGTTCTACGTGGTAGCCATCAGTATCCTTGTCCTGCATTTCACCGGTTTTCTCGCCCGCCACAATCTGGAGTGGCTCGTCCTCGTGTTGGCGGTGCTGGTTTTCCCCGCCGTCATCTATCTCTGACCGCTGATGGACAAAGGGCACCTGAACGGTGCCCTTTTCGTAGCTTTTTCCTGACCGGCGGTCAGCGCGAGCTACCTTTCTCCCACGTTCCGGACAATCAAGCGCTTGACGGCATCGACGTCGACATCGATCACCTCGACACGCTGCGGCAACTCCTCGATGCCGATCATCGCCGCAGGACGCTCCGGCCGCCGTCCCAGCGCTTCGACGATCGTTTCCTCGAACTTGGCCGGCAGCGCCGTTTCCAGCACCAGCGTCGACATGCCCTTCGCGCGATGTTCAAGCGCCACCTTGAGGCCGTCGGCCGTGTGCGTATCGAGCATCACGCCATAGTGTTCGTACGCGTGACGAATCGTCGCCAGCCGGTCGGCGTGCACACTCTTGCCCGACACGAAGCCGAATTTCGGCAGCTCGGAAAAATACGGGGTCGCCGAAAGATCGAAGCTGCCGCCCGCGTCGACCTTGCTCCACAGTTCGCGCACTACGGCGGGATCGCGCCCGACCAGATCGAAGACAAAGCGTTCGAAGTTCGACGCCTTGGAAATATCCATTGACGGGCTGCTCGTCGTCCACGTATCGGCGGTGCCGCGTGGGCGATAGACACCGGTACGGAAGAACTCGTCGAGAACGTCGTTCTCGTTGGTCGCCAGCACCAGCCGACCGATCGGCAGGCCCATCATGCGCGCGATGTGCCCGGCGCAGATATTGCCGAAATTGCCCGACGGAACGGAAAAAGCGATCTGCTCGTCGTTCGATTTCGTGCCGGCGAAATAGCCCTTGAAGTAATAGATCACCTGCGCCGCGACGCGCGCCCAGTTGATCGAGTTGACCGCACCGATCTTGTAGCGAGCCTTGAATTCGTGATCATTGGACACAGCCTTGACGATATCCTGCGCATCGTCAAACATGCCGCGCACGGCGATGTTGAAAATGTTCGCATCCTGCAGCGAATACATCTGCGCGCGTTGAAAGGCGCTCATCCGACCGTGCGGAGAGAGCATGAACACGCGAACGCCGTGCTTGCCGCGCATCGCGTACTCAGCCGCCGAACCGGTATCGCCCGAGGTCGCGCCGAGGATGTTGATCTCCTCGCCCTTCTTTTCCAGCACGTACTCGAACAGGTTGCCAAGCAGTTGCATGGCCATGTCCTTGAAGGCCAGCGTCGGTCCGTTCGACAGTTCGAGCAGCCCGAGGCCGGGCTCCAGCCAGCGCACCGGAGTGATCTCCCGCGCCTTGCCGGCATCGCGCCCGTTGCAGTACACCTCGGCGGTGTACGTCTTGTCGACCAGCGCCTTGAGATCGGCCGGCGGGATGTCGTCGACAAACTTCGAGAGGACGGCGAACGCCAGATCGGCATAGGAGTAGCCGCGCCATTGATCGAGTTCGGCACGCGTCACCTGCGGATACTCTTCGGGGAGATAGAGCCCGCCATCGGGCGCCAATCCCCCGAGGAGAATTTCGGTGAAGGACTTTTTCTGCGACTGGCGGGCGTCGCCCCGGGTGGATATGTAGCGCATGGAGGACCGCATTAACGACGAAAAGGAAGAGTCCGCGAGTTTATCACGCACACTTCCTCATTCCTGCGCCTATCCAAGCGCTATATCAGCCCGCCACGACGCGATTCTTGCCTGTCCGCTTGGCGGCGTAGGTCGCCGCGTCGGCCCGCTCAAGGGCGTCATCCAGCGATTCCGAGCCATCGTGGCCGACTGCGCCGGCACTGAAAGTCATCGACTGGTCCAGTTCGGGAATCGCCCGGGACGAAAAGGCAGCAAGAAAGCGCCTGGCCGCCGTACACGCTTCCGCGACCGTCGTATCGGGAAGCAGCATGACGAATTCTTCTCCACCGAAGCGGCATAGAACGTCGGATGGGCGCATCGTCGCCTGCAGCACGCTGACGAAATGCGCAAGCGCCCTGTCGCCCGCAAGATGGCCGTGCCGGTCGTTAAACGCCTTGAAGTCGTCGAGATCGATCATCACCAGAGCCAGATGGCCGCCACGACGGCGCACACGAGCCACCTCGGCGGCATAGGCCCGCTCGAAACCGCGCCGGTTCAGGGCGCCGGTCAGGGGATCGGTGAATGCTGCGCTCCTGGCTTCCTCCAGAGCGGCCTCCAGTTCGGCAATACGCATCTCCGCCGCCAGCAGTTCCAGCATCCCTGCCTCGCGAACGACCTTCTCTGCCAGACCGATCAGCCGTTGCGGCGCAACGGCCGGCGCGTGATCAGGGCTGACCGGACACGGACGGCCCGCCACCGGGACAGCGGAACGACGATGCAGACGGCGTGATGCCGGCCGGTTCGCTTGAAACAATGACATGGAATTGGAGTTGCGACTCATGTTTCCCCACTCTTCGACAGCCCGGTAATCCGGGTTCAGATTTGTGAAGGAGTTATCGGATATCGCGGGAAATACTTTAGGTGTTTTTTAGAAAAACACCTTATCTTGTTGTTTTTTATCAACTAAACGAAGTGCATCCCGACACCTGCCGGGATGCAGGGGCTTCATCGCTCAGCTTCCTTCGCTGCGCTGGGCGCGACGGCGCTCATGCTCGGAGAGGAAACGCTTGCGAATGCGGATGTTTTTCGGGGTGATTTCGACGAGTTCGTCGTCGTCGATGAATTCGACAGCGGATTCGAGCGTCAGCTGCACCGGCGGTATCAGGCGCACCGCCTCGTCGGTCCCGGAAGCCCGAACATTGGTCAGTTGCTTGCCCTTGATCGGATTGACGACCAGGTCGTTTTCACGTGAATGGATGCCGATGACCATGCCTTCGTAGAGACGATCGCCCGGAACAGAGAACATGCGGCCACGATCCTGCAGCTTCCACAGCGCGTAGGCCACGGCCTCGCCGTGTTCGGCGGAGATCAGCACACCGTTGCGGCGGCCGGGAATGTCGCCCTTGACCGGCGCGTAGTCGTCGAACACGTGGCTCATCAGGCCGGTGCCGCGGGTCAGGTTCATGAACTCGCCCTGAAAGCCGATCAGCCCGCGCGCCGGGACGCGGTATTCGAGACGAACGCGGCCGCGCCCGTCGGAAACCATGTCGACCAGATCGCCCTTGCGGTACCCCAGTGCTTCCATTACGCCGCCCTGGTGCGACTCCTCGACGTCGAGCGTGAGCATTTCGTACGGCTCGCACTGCTCGCCGTCGATCGTCTTGAAAATGACCTTCGGCCGGCCGACCGCCAGTTCGTAGCCCTCGCGGCGCATCGTTTCGAGCAGGATCGTCAGATGCAGTTCGCCGCGTCCCGAAACGAGGAAGGAATCGGTGTCGGAGGTATCCTCGACACGCAGCGCCATGTTGGTGAGCAGTTCCTTGTGCAGGCGCTCGCGGATCTGCCGGCTCGTGACGAACTTGCCTTCGGTGCCGGCATACGGCGAGTTGTTGACCATGAAGGTCATGTTCAGCGTCGGCTCGTCGATCTTCAGCATCGGCAATGCTTCGGGCGAAGCGGTATCGGTGATCGTGCAACCGATCGACAGTTCCTCGATACCGGTCACCAGCACGATGTCGCCGGCAACGGCCTCTTCCATCGGCGTGCGCTCAAGACCGCGGAAACCGAAAACCTGATTCACCTTGGCATTCTTCGGCGCGCCATGTTCGAACTTTCCGTCGGCATCGGGCTGGCCGTACATCACGGTGATCTGCTGTGCCGGCTTCAGGCGCCCGCGCTGGATCCGGCCGATGCCGATGCGTCCGACATAAGACGAGTAGTCAAGCGCGGCGATCTGCAGTTGCAGCGGCCCGTCCACGTTGCCTGCGTCCGGCGCCGGCACGTGTTTCAGGATCGCGTCAAACATCGGGCGCATGTCGGTTCCCGGATTCTTCAGGTCGGTCATCGCGTAGCCGTTGATCGCGGACGCGTAGATCACCGGAAAATCGAGCTGTTCGTCCGTCGCGCCGAGCTTGTCGAACAGGTCGAACGTGTGATCGACGACCCAGTCGGGACGCGAACCGTCGCGGTCGATCTTGTTGACCACGACGATCGGCTTCAGCCCCAGCGCCAGCGCCTTCTTGGTAACGAAGCGCGTCTGCGGCATCGGCCCTTCGACCGCATCGACCAGCAGCAGCACGCCGTCGACCATCCCCAGCACCCGCTCGACCTCGCCGCCGAAGTCCGCGTGCCCCGGCGTATCGACGATGTTGATATGCACGCCCTCGTAATCGACCGCCAGGTTCTTCGCGAGAATGGTGATGCCGCGTTCCTTTTCGAGGTCATTCGAATCCATGACCCGTTCGGCGACGTGCTGGTGCGCGGCGAAGGTACCCGCCTGCTGCAGCAGCTTGTCGACGAGGGTAGTCTTGCCGTGGTCGACGTGGGCAATGATGGCGATGTTGCGAACTGAACGGGACATGGAGTGGTAACTCGTTGAAAAAGGGCTGGATTCTAGCACACCCGAACCACTTATCGCTTTCTCGAAGCCTTCCGGGGTGCATCGTTTCGGGCACTCCCGGCGTTTCGCAGCGGTGCTCGACTGTCTCTGCCGGAGTTTCCGGTTCGCCGAGATTCTTGCCCCCTCAATCCGGTTCCCGCTGGCTGGAAGTTCGGCACCAGGTGCTTCTTGCCATTGCCGATCAGATCGGCGCGGCCCATCTGCTTCAAGGCCTCGCGCAGCAACGGCCAGTTCTCGGGATCGTGGTAACGCAGAAAGGCCTTGTGCAGCTTGCGCTGCCGGCCCGCGCGCACGGTTTCGACGCGCGGCGAACCACGCCCGACCTTTTTCAACGGATTGCGCTCCGAGTGGTACATCGCCGTGGCGATAGCCATCGGCGTCGGCAGGAAGGTCTGCACCTGGTCGAGGCGGAAGTCGTTGCGCTTGAGCCAGAGCGCCAGCGCCAGCATGTCCTGGTCGGTCGTGCCCGGGTGCGCGGCGATGAAGTACGGGATCAGGTACTGCTCCTTGCCGGCCTCCTTCGAGAACTTGTCGAACAGTTGCTTGAACTTGTCGTAGGTGCCGATGCCCGGCTTCATCATGTGCGCCAGCGGCCCTTCCTCGGTGTGCTCCGGGGCGATCTTCAGGTAGCCGCCGACGTGGTGCGTGACCAGTTCCTTGACGTACTCCGGCGAGCGCACCGCGAGGTCGTAGCGCAGGCCGGAGCCGATCAGGATGCGCTTGACGCCCTTGATGGCCCGCGCCTTGCGGTAAAGCTGGACGAGCGGCGCGTGGTCGGTGTTGAGGTTCTCGCAAACGTCGGGGAACACGCAGGAAAGGCGCCGGCACGACGTCTCGATGCGCTTCTCCTTGCAGGCCATCCTGTACATGTTCGCCGTCGGGCCGCCGAGGTCGGAGATGAAGCCGGTGAAGCCCGGCGTCTTGTCGCGGATGTCCTCGATCTCCTGCAGGATCGAATCCTCCGAGCGGCTCTGGATGATGCGCCCCTCGTGCTCGGTGATCGAGCAGAAGGTGCAGCCGCCGAAACAGCCGCGCATGATGTTGATCGAGAAGCGGATCATCTCGTAGGCGGGAATTTTCGCCTCACCGTACGCCGGATGCGGCTTGCGCTGGTACGGCAGGCCGAAGACGCCGTCCATTTCCGGGGTGGTCAGCGGAATCGGCGGCGGGTTCAGCCAGACCTCGCGTTCACCATGCGCCTGCGCCAGGGCGCGCGCGTTGCCGGGATTCGATTCCAGGTGGAAGGTCCGCGAGGCATGCGCATACAGCACCGGATCGTCTTTGACCTGCTCGTAGGACGGCAGACGGACCACCGTCCGTGCGCGGTCGAGCTTGTGCACCCCGGCCGGCCGGAAACGGATCGGCTGGGCGGCAGGCACCTTTGCAGTTTTCTCTTCGACGTCCTCGCCGTAGGGATTCTTATGCCGGATCAGCGGCCCCGGCGCATCGACGTCGGTCGAATCGATCTCCGCCCAGTCGTCACCCGGCAGCCAGCCGCGCGGCGTCATGAAGCCGCTGCCGCGCAGGTCGCGGATGTGTTCGATCGGCTCGCCTGCGGCCAGGCGGTGCGCCAGCGCGACGATGGCACGCTCGGCGTTGCCGAAGAGCAGCAGGTCGGCCTTCGAGTCGGGCAGCACCGAGCGCCGCACCTTGTCCGACCAGTAATCGTAATGCGCGATCCGGCGCAGGCTGGCCTCGATCGAACCGATCACCACGTTGGCGTCGGGATACGCTTCGCGGCAGCGCTGGGCATAGACCACCACGGCGCGATCGGGACGCCTGTTTGCCTCGGCGTTCGGCGTGTAGGCGTCGTCCGAGCGTATCTTGCGGTCAGAGGTGTAGCGGTTGACCATCGAGTCCATGTTGCCTGCCGACACGCCGAAGAACAGGTTGGGCTTGCCGAGCGCCCGGAATGGCTCGGCCGAATGCCAGTCCGGCTGCGCAAGGATGCCGACGCGAAATCCCTGCGCTTCGAGCAGGCGCCCGATCAGCGCCATCGCAAAGCTCGGATGGTCGACGTAGGCGTCGCCCGAGACGATGATCACGTCGCACGAATCCCAGCCGAGCGCGTCCATTTCGGCGCGCGACATCGGCAGGAACGGCGCCGTGCCGAAGCGTTTGGCCCAGTACTTGCGGTAGGAAAAAAGTGGCTTGGGAACGTCGGCGAGCATGGCGGCCTTGAAGGGGTATTTCTGCGGGGAGGGGCCGGATTCTACAGCGTTTTCCGACTGCGGGCAGGAGACCGCGATTGCCCCGAAAAAGTTCGTTTGCTTCCTTTTTTCCGCGGTTGCCCATGTCTGGAATCCGGCCTAGTCTGAAAGCGTCACCCCGCGTGTGGAGGCTGGCCATGTCAAGGTTTCCGACCCTTTTCGCCACCATCATTCTCTTGCTTGGCGGCTGCGCCTCGATGGAGCAAAATTCCCGGCAGCGACAGGTAGCATCCGTCCTCTCCTATCTCTATCCGGAAACCGGCAACGTACCGACAGCGCCGGAATCGACGGCGGAACTGCATGTCCCCTTTCGTATCGGCGTAGCTTTCGTTCCCGACAACACGCCGCCCCAGTTCCGCCTGCCGGAGAGCGATCGCCTGAAACTGAGCGAGAAGGTCCGCGCGGCCTTCACCGGTTATCCGTTCGTTCGGGAAATCGTCGCTGTTCCCTCGGTCTATCTTGAGGCAGGAGGCGGATTTTCCAATCTCGACCGCATCGCCAGGCTGCTCAAGCTCGACGTCATCGCGCTGATTTCGTTCGACCAGGTTCAGAACGCCGGCGCGACCGGCTCGTCGTTCCTCTATTGGACGGGGATCGGGGCCTACGTGGTCCAGGGCGATCAGTACGACATCCTCACCGCCGTCGAGACTTCGGTTTTCGACATCAAGAGCCGCCGTCTGCTGTTACGCGCCGGTGGTGTCTCGAACATCAAGGGATCAGCCACGATGGTCGGCTTTTCCGAACTGGCGCGTGAGGCCCGTACCCGGGGATTCGACGAAGCAATGACGGAAATGATCGGCAAGCTGCAAGCGGAGGTAAAAACCTTCCGCGAGCAGGCGCCAAAAGATCCCTCCATGCGGCTGATCCTGCCGCCCGGATACGACCCGAACGCCCCACGCACCGCACCGTCACCCGAGTTGAAATAGATCAATCGCGTGCAAGGAACGCCTCGATCGCCTGCGCCACGAGTTCCGGCTGATCATGCTGCACGTTATGGCCGGCATCGGGGATGTCGACGCAGCGGAGATCGGGAATGCTCCCGCGGCGACGCTCAAACTCGCGCGGATCGTTGCCGAAGCGGCGGACGACGAAGCCGTGCTCGGCAATCGCCAGCAGCACCGGCGCCTTGATGCGTCGCCAGCACGCCAGCGAATCATCGATGTGATACGGCAGCGGCGAGGGAACGCGGTGCCACGGATCGGCGGCCAGTTCGACGGTGGAATCGGCGTTGACGCGGGAGATGTACCAGGAGAGGAATGTCGCGCGCTCCTCGGTGAGGCGAGGATTCGATTCCATCAGCCGCGCCGCGAAGGCGTCCGCCGTCGGATACAGACTCCGTGGCGGCCCGTTCTCCAGATTCCGCAACCACTTGCCGAGAAGACGCGGCGAATCATCATCGATCGCCGGCTTGAGGCCGAGGAAATCAAGCATCACCAGTTGGGCGACCCGCTCCGGGCGCGTTCCGGCATACGAAGCCGAAATGTTCGCGCCCATGCTGTGGCCGACCAGGCGCGCCGGTTTTTCCGGCGAAAAATGCTTCAGAAGGCGATCGAGATCAGCGTAATAGTCCGGAAACCAGTAGGGCCGGTTGAGCCATTCCGATTCACCGTAGCCGCGCCAATCCGGCGCAACCACGTGCCAATCATTCTTGAGCGCATCGACGACGAACTGGAAAGTCGGCGAGCAATCCAGCCAGCCGTGCAGGAAGAAGACCAGAGGCGCGTCATCGGAGCCCCAATGCCTGACGTTGTAGCGCAGGCCACGGATGTCGATTTTCTCGGTTCGCGATTTTTTGTGGCGCATGATGCTGCGGAGAATGAGGTGGGTAAATGGCGACAGATTTTGCCACGAGCGCTGGCGCCCGTGGCATTACCCTCCTTGTTCGCCAAGCGATGGACGATGACAGAGTGATAGCTTGCCGTGTTTTACGAGAGCCTGCGGATACGTATCTTACTTGCCTCCACCGCCTCCACCGCCACCGCCTCCACCGCCACCGCCTCCACCGCCACCGCCACCGCCTCCACCGCCACCGCCACCGCCTCCACCGCCACCTCCATTTCCACCTCCACCACCGCCATTTCCGCCTCCACTATTGCCACCTCCTTGACCGCCGCCGCCATTTCCACCGGCGTTACTTCCCCCGCTGCCGCCGCCACCGCCCCGGCCGCTGCTGGCGGCACTGTTTCCTTCGCTGCTGGCGATCCCGCCCCTGCCACCTCCGGTGTTCGATTGGCCCGATTTTCCACGCGAGGCAGAGGCGGCCACGGAAGCCGTCCGCGTCGTTGTGGCGGACGCACTTTTCTTCCCAGCGTTATCGGTCTTCGAGGCACTGACAATGGAACCCAGACTGACGCCCATCTGATTCGCTATTTGCCCCCAGCCCATCCCGGCCGCGCGCTGAGCCAACACTCCCGACAAGGACACGGGACCCAAGGCGGTTACGACCGCCCCCCCGTTCATTGCCGCTGCGAGTTGCGCCGGCGTCGGATTGGCAATGCCTTGCCTGGCAAGATCCGCCCTCGCCAAAGACAACGCGACATTGATGTTTCCATAGCCGAGTTTTCCTGTCGCTGGCGTAAACGTCGCCGAGGAAACTGTCGGGTCCGTGCTTACCAAGGTGATGCTTGTTCCATCGCGCAATCCGGTCACCAGCGACTGGGCATTCGCGGGGGAGCCGGCAAAGGTGCTGTAGTGACTGACAAGCTGGCTTTCCGGAACAGTGCCCGCGGCATTCGCGGCTGGCGGGCTTCCCCCTGTCTGAGCCGAAACCGGTTCGCCGATCATCATCCCGATGGCTGCGACGACCAAGGCAATGGCGGTCATTTTTCCTGACATGATTGACTCCTTTCTCAAAGCACGTTTGGAACGAGAGTACGCACCATTCTGATATTCCTCTCGCTCTTCAGCGTGGCACACCGGCACTGACAAGACAACAACGCGACAATTCCGGGGTTCGCGCCCCCGCTTCGGCCAAAGTGCAAAATGAAGACCTCGGGTTCAGACCATTTCCCCGGGCCGGACCCAACGATCGAAGTCCTCGGCCGACACGTAGCCGGATGCCACTGCCGCCTCACGCAGGGTCGTGCCTTCACGATGGGCGCGCTTGGCGATCTCGGCGGCGCGGTCGTAGCCGATGTGAGGCGTCAGCGCAGTGACCAGCATCAGGGAACGCCGCATCAGTTCGTCGATGCGCTCGCGGTTGGCTGCGATGCCGCGCACACAGTGCTCCTCGAAGCCATGCATGCCGTCGGCGAGTAGACGGATGCTTTGCAGAACGTTATGGGCGATCAGCGGCTTGAACACGTTGAGCTCGAAGTTGCCAAGCGCGCCGCCGACGCCGACGGCCACGTCGTTGCCCATGACCTGCGCACAGAGCATGGTCAGCGCCTCGCATTGCGTCGGGTTGACCTTGCCGGGCATGATCGAACTGCCTGGTTCGTTCTCGGGGATGCGAATCTCGCCCAGCCCCGAGCGAGGACCGGAAGCCAGCCAGCGAATGTCGTTGGCAATCTTCATCAACGCGACGGCCAGCGTGCGCAGCGCACCATGCGCCGAAACAATCGCGTCATGAGCCGCCAGCGCAGCGAATTTGTTGGCGGCGCTGACCAACGGCAATCCGCACGCCCGGGCAAGTTCCCTGGCGATGCGCGCGCCGAATTCCGGATGCGTGTTCAGTCCGGTGCCGACAGCTGTGCCGCCGGCAGCCAACGCATGAATGGCAGGCTGTGCTGCTTCAAGTGCCGAGCGCGCATGATCGAGTTGCGCGACGTAACCGGAGAATTCCTGGCCTAGCGTGACGGGCGTGGCATCCTGCAAGTGCGTCCGGCCAATCTTGACGACAGTGGCGAAATCCGCAGCGCGTTCATCCAGCGTCGTGCGCAGTTTCACCAGCGCAGGCAGTACCGAACGTGCAATACCGGTCGCCACGGCCAGATGCATCGCCGTCGGAAAAATGTCGTTCGAGGACTGCCCCAGATTGACCTCGTCGTTGGGATGCACCCACCTCTTGGGGCCACGTTCGCCGCCCAGCAATTCCGAGGCGCGGTTGGCCAGCACCTCGTTCATGTTCATGTTGGTCTGCGTCCCGGACCCCGTCTGCCAGACGACCAAGGGGAACTGGTCGGCATGCAGGCCTGCCATAACCTCGTCGGCCGCCGCCGTGATCGCCGCCGCCTTGTCGCGCGAAAGCAGTCCGAGTTCGCCGTTGACCACCGCGGCGGCCCGCTTTACCCGGGCCAGCGCATCGATCAGTTCGCCGGGCATGCGCTCGCTGGAAATCCGGAAGAATTCGAGAGAACGCTGTGTCTGCGCCCCCCACAGGCAATTACCGGGCACCTCGACCGGACCGAACGAGTCGTGTTCGACCCGTGACTTTGGAAGAATGTCTTTCTCGCTCATATTCCCTCCTCTCCCGACAATCCGCGAACGCAGCCCACGCCTCGCCGCTCATCGCTTACGTCTTCGACAACAGCATTACGCAGAGGTTGTCCCGCGGGCGGGATCAAATCATTCGTGCCGCGCAGCAAAGACGAATGGATTTTGACCCGGGCCATACGCTTACGTATCCTCGCGACATGCCATCCTTTCCATGGAAACGCGCCTCGCTCTGCCTGCTGGCCCTCCTGCTCGTGTCGTTCGCGTTCTGGCTGGCCCTGCCGCGAATTCTCGGACTGGCGGCGGAACGCTGGCTGGAAATCCCCGGCGTGGAGTCGCTGCGCGTGGACATCGACGAAATCGGGGCCGTTCAGGCGCGACTGCGCGAAGTACGCGCCGTTTATCGCAGCCCCGGTGGCCACCGGGCCAGCGTATCGATGCACGACATCGCGCTTACCTACTCACTCGCAGAACGCCAGATCCAGAAGCTGAATATCACCCGCGCCGACGTGGAGGTCACTCCGGCGGATTCGACGGAAGAATCGCCGTGGCCACACCTTGCCTGGCCACGCTTGCCGATCGACGACGTACGCATCAACGATTTGCGCATGGCGGTGCGCAGGCCGGACGCTTCACCGCTTGAAGCGCGCGGCCATCTCCAGATTCGTCTGACCGAGGAAAGGCTGTCGGCGGAATTCAAAACGGCAAACGGTCTGGTATGCCTGACGGCAGCTCCGACCGAAGCACCGGAGGAAATGCTTGAAGTCCTCACCGAATGGCGACCAAAGAACGCCCCCCAGGCAAACGTGACGCTGCGCATCGGCCGTGAACCGGTACGGCAACCGGCGACGCTGAGCGGCCGGATCCCACTTACTACCCTGACCGGACTCTCGATCCATCTGGGACTTGATCTACCGATCGATCTGTCAGACGGAATGCTGAGCTTGCGAACCGAAGCCGCCCTGGGTAGCGCGGCCGGAACCCTGACGAAACTCAGCGGAGAAGCCGAATTGACCGATGTGAAAGGACGGTCGACGCAAACCTCAGCACCGCTGGACTTTGCCTTCGCGGGAAAACTGCGCTTTTCCTGGCAGGCCCCCTCTGCGCAAATCGAGTTGCAACCCGGCTGGCAATGGCGGATCGACACCGGCGGAAAAATCCCTTTGCAGGCCACCGGGCGCCTGAACAGCGTTTTCGCACTTAGCCACTCCGAAGATGGGCTGCTGGGCCAAGGCATTTTCCCCTTCGTCTTGCACGCGAAACCATGGGGCGATTGGGAAGGGTCCGTACAACGCATTCGACTGGGTCAGGACAAGGGCTCGGATAAGCCGAACCTCGATGCTGCCGAAACGCAGCTGCGCATCAAGGGCGGCACAAAGCAGTTGCAGCTGGATGCGTTTCAGGCCCGCAACGCGCAGGTGGCAGGAAACGCCGTACTGCACTGGTCGCGCCGGAACGGTGTTCGTGCTGAATTTGCGGCGCAGCTAACGGCGGATCGCCTCGCCTGGCACGGAAACAGGCCCATGAATGCGGGGCCGACGACGTGGAAACTGGATGCGGAGGCCTCAGCCAAAACCGATGAAAACTTCTGGAAAACGCTGGAGTTGAAGGGCAACGCCAGCACCCCGCAACTGAGAATCGAATCCGGCGAGGGACAAACGCTGACGCTCGGCCCGAGCCGGCTGCAACTGACACGCTTCCGGCCCGCGGAACGGACGGGCAAGCCGGCGCTGAAAAACGCCACCGGCGAGTTGCTGCTTTCCACCGATGCCGTACGCCTCGGATCCTGGCCAGCACCCGCCCTGCGAACCCGCGTCCAGCTGAACGACGGCTCCCTGCACGGCGACGGCGCACTGTACCTGCGGGATGCGGAAGTGCTTCACTTCTCCGGTTCGCACGCCTTGTCCGCAGTATGCGGCGAAGCAACACTCTCGGCGAAACAGCCGCTGCCGGTTCTCGACAAGCTGCTGCAACCGCGTCCGTCGCACCTGCTTCCGCTTGTTCTCGCTTCCGGAGAAATGGACGCCCGTTTCGCGCTGAACTGGTGCGCGAAAGCGACAGCAACGGCCGACGCCAAAGGGACTTTTCATTTGCGTGACGCCACGCTCGGTTGGGACCGGGCCCTGGCGGACAACATCCAGGGCGCGCTGCAACTCGACGGGCTGAATCCGCCGCGGGGCCGGATCACTTTCACGGCACAACGCGGCCAACTGGCCACCGGCACGGCGCTGACCGACATGAAGGTCGACCTGGCGCTCGGCGACCAATCGCTGACCGTGCATGCCCTGCATGCCGGGCTGCTCGGCGGAAGCGTGCACGGAGGCCCCCTCGCCTTGGATTGGCCGCTGACGGGCCAACCCTTGCCACTGGAAATCCGGAGCATCGATCTGGGGCAACTGCTGGCCTTGCCCAACGTTCAGGGACTCTCCGGGAGCGGGCTGCTGAACGGTGTTCTGCCGCTCGTCTATCGAGCGGGCGGCCTGGAAATCCCCGAGGGCCGATTGACAAGCCCCGGTGCGGGAACGATCAACTATGCGCCATCGGCAGTAATTCCAGACAACCCCGGCTTGCAGGCCTTGCGCAACTTCCACTTCCGCGACCTCGACGTCACGCTGCACTACGGCGCCGATGGCGCCTACCGGCTGCAAAACACGCTGGAAGGCAACAATCCCGACTTTTACGGCGGCTATCCCATCCGTTTCAGGCTCGACATCAATGGCGCTCTGCCCGGACTGTTCCGCGCCGCGCTCTTCTCCGGCGACTTCAACCGACACATCCTGGAACAATTGCGTTCGGGCTCGCTGGAGTAATTTTGTTAATCTTGCACCACATCACCGCCCGGAGCACCCCATGACCAGGACGTTTCCCCTGCTTCCACTCGCCGCAATGGCCCTGCTGATCGGCGCCTGCTCCCCGACAGTGCGCATCGAGGCCCCCGAAAAACCGATCGAAATCAACATGACCCTGAACATCAAACACGAGATTCTGGTCAAGGTGGAAAAGGATGTTCAGGAATTGTTCGATTCCGACAAGGGGCTGTTTTAAGCGCCGTGCACACCGATCTTGACCAAGGAAATGCTATGAAGACTTTGATAAGAGCCTGCTTCCTCAGCCTGTTTTTCCTGATGTCCGGCGCCTTTGCCGCCGATCTGACGACGGCCAAGAGCCAGGGCTGGATCGGCGAGCAGAACGACGGGTATCTCGGCGTCGTCAAAGGCAACGCGCCCGCCGACGTCAAGGCCCTGGTGGCCGATGTCAATCGCCAGAGAAAATCCCAGTTCGCGCAGATCGCCGCCAAAAACGGAATCACGGAAGCGGAGGCAGCCAAGGTCTTCGCGCGCGAAGCCGCGACGCGGACAGCGGCAGGCAACTACATACAGAATCCTGCCGGCGCCTGGGTCAAAAAATGAAGCACGGAAGGCGACGCCTGATCAGGCCAGCCGCCCTTCACGATAATCCGCGAGCGCCTGGTAGACCTCCTGCTCGTTGTTCATGACAAAGGGCCCGTACTGGACGATCGGCTCGTTCAGGGGCTGGCCGGCGATCAGCAGGATCCGGGCCTCTGAACCCGCTTCGATCACCACGCCGTCCGTTCCCGGATCGTTCGCCAGGATAGCCATCCGTTGCGCGGGAACCACCGAACCGGCAACCGCAATTTCGCCGCGATAAACGTAGAGGAAGGCGTTGTATCCGGGAGGCAACGCCTGGTCGAACCGCACACCCGCCGGCAGGTGGATGTCAAGGTACAAAGGCATGGTCGCCGCGCGCGTCACTGCCCCGCTCACGCCATGGGTCTCACCGGCGATCACCGTCACCGCAACGCCGGTATCGGTCACAAAGCGCGGCAATTCTGCGGCGGCGAAATCGCGATACCACGGAGCACAAAGCTTGTCCCGCGCCGGCAGGTTCAGCCAGAGTTGGAATCCTTCCATCACATCGGATTCCTGCTGCGGAATCTCCGAGTGGATGACGCCGCGCCCGGCCGTCATCCACTGCACGCCGCCGCCTTCGAGGACGCCTTCATGGCCGGCGCTGTCGCGGTGACGCATGCGTCCGGCGAGCATGTAGGTGATCGTCTCGAAGCCGCGGTGCGGATGATCGGGGAATCCGGCGATGTAGTCGTCAGGGTTGTCGCTGCCGAAGGCGTCGAGCATGAGGAACGGATCGAGGCGCTTCTGCAGTCCCTGGGTCAGCACCCGGGTCAGCTTGACGCCGGCGCCGTCCGAGGTCGCCTTGCCGGCGACCACCTGCTCGACCGTGCGCGAATGCCGGATGGTTGCCGCGTTCCTTGCTACGATCCTTTCTGCGTTCATGATGCTCCTCCCGTCACGCCACTGCCGCGGCGATGTCCGCCTCGGCCTCGGCAAATCCCTGCTCGGCCGCGTCCGGCCCCATGTTCAGTCCCTCGGCGTAGATAAAGCTGACGTCGGCGATGCCGAGGAAGCCGAGTACGGTACGCAGGTACGGAACCTGGGTGTCGAACGGCGTATCCCGGTAACGTCCGCCACGCGCCAGGGCGACGTAGACCTTCTTGCCCTTGAGCAACCCTTCCGGCCCGTTCTCGGTGTAGCGGAAGGTCACGCCGGCACGGGCGATGGCGTCGATCCAGGTTTTCAGCTGCACCGGCACGCCGAGGTTGTACATCGGCACGCCCAGCACGATCACGTCAGCCGCTTGCACCTCGGCGATCAGCGCATCGTCGAGCGCCACGCGCGCCGCCTGCTCCGGGGTGCGCTGGTCGGCCGGGGTAAACAGGGCGCCCAGGGCGGCCTCGTCGAGAACCGGGTGCGGCTCGGTCGCCAGGTTGCGCAGAACGACGTTCGCCGACGGTTGCGAAGCCGTCAGTCTGGCGACGATGGCGTCGGCGACGCGGGTCGAGTTGGCCCCCTGACGGGCGCTGGAATTGATTTGCAGGATGTTCATGCGGGACTCCTTGGGTTTGTGGTAGCGATGGACGCACTTTATTCCTGCAAAAATCGATCCGGAAGACCTTGATTCGGATAACATTGTTCCACCCATGGAACAATTTACCCCCAACGACCTCCTGATCTTCGCCCGCGTCGCTGAAACCGGCAGTTTCAGTCGCGCCGCCGAGCGCATCGGCCTGCCGAAATCGACCGTATCGCGACGCATCACTCTGCTGGAAGAGCGCCTCGGCGAGCGGCTGATGTTGCGCACGACGCGGCGCCTGACGCTGACCGAATTCGGTCTGCAGTTGCTCGAACACGCCCGCCAGGTGGCCGCCGAGGTGGATGCGGTGAAGGCGCTTTCCGAATACCGTCAGGCCCGTCCGAGCGGACGATTGCGCGTTTCCATGCCGAGCGACTTCGCCAATCTGCTGCTGGCCGAGATGCTCGCCGCCTTCGTCACCCTGCACCCTGAAGTCTCGCTTGAACTCGATCTCTCGCCGCGCCGCGTCGACCTGCTCGGCGAAAATTTCGACCTGGCGATCCGCATGGGCGAATTGCCCGACGACGCACTCCTCGCCGCACGCAAGCTCGCCGAGTTCGACGCCGGACTCTACGCAGCGCCTTCCTACCTCGCCGAGCACGGCGATCCGCAAACGCCCGCCGACCTCGCCCGCCACCGCTCCTTGCGCCTGCTCGGACGCCACGGCGAGCCGGTCAACTGGCGGTTGCAGCACGGTGATGAAGCGTGGGAAGGACTGCCACCGGGCACCGCCACCGCCAACTCGCCGGAATTGCTGATCCGCCTCGCCATTGCCGGCGCCGGCATCGCCTCGGCGCCGACCGTCTTCGCGCAACCCAGCGTGCGCAGCGGTCTCCTGCGCCGCGTCCTCCCGGCCTGGACACCGCCTTCGCACACTGCCTGGGCGGTCTTTCCCGGTCGGCGGCTGATGCCGGCGAAAACGCGGGCGTTCATCGAGATGCTGCTCGCCGCCATGGCGTGAGCGGCTATTACCAAAGGCAGATATTTTTCCCCAGGCGTGAATTACGTCACGCGTTTCCGACACGCTGGATGCTACCTTTCAACTGCGTTCAGGATAATCGCTCCGGCGCCGAACCCAGCCATGCAAGGGGTTGCAGAAAAGCCTGTCACCACAGTGATTTACCACGAGGACATCCATGTTTCTTTTCGACGAAAAACGCAAGCAGGCAGACCGGAGAATCAGGGACGACGGTCCGCCGGCCGGTTGCCGCGAACGTCGAAGCCTCGGCGACCGCCGGCAAGTCGTCATTGCCGAGATATCGCTACAGGAATGGACGCGACATTTCCTCAAATTCCAGGAAACGAGCCTGCCGAAACGTCACCTGCCGGACAACGCTGCCAACGCGAGCGTGGCGAAGGTCAAAATCCCGGCCTGACGTAACACCGTATCCGCCGCCGGCGGCCCGGCGTTGTGCCGCCCGGTCGCCCTTTCAGTTCTTCCCCGCCTCACCCGAGCGCATGTCATGCCAGCGCATTGGCGAAATGCCATGCTGCCGGGAAAGTTGCGTCGCGAACTCCTCGAACTCCATCCGCATGTTCGCCTGCTTGTACAGTTCCAGAAGGCGCATCGCCGTCTTGAAGGATCTGGCCGGATGTGCGTCGATAAACCCCTTGAGCACATCGATGGCACTCTGGGTCTGTCCATAGGCCAGCATGATGTCGGCCATTTCCACCGGGCGCTCGATCTCTTCCGGATCATCAACGACGGGGCGCGGTGTTGGATCCGCTGTTTCACCGACCGGGGCCTCCGACAGCGCCGGTTTCGGACTCACCATCTGCGGCTTGGGCATCCGCTGGCTTCCCGACCCCCCGCCAAACACGGTATCCACCACCTGAATCTGCGGTTGTCCCCCTTGCGTCTCCCGGGCCTCCTGCGTATTCAACGGAACGCCCCTGCCCCTGGCGCGGCGATAGAGAAGGGTCCCCAAGCCGACTCCGAAGCCCAGCACGCCCAGCAAAAACACGCCGACATCGAATCCGTCCGCCGCATCAGCGACCGGGACCGCTGTCGGCGCAGGCGGAGCGACGAAGGGAGGTTCGACAGCCTTCTCGCTTTCAACTGGATTGGTCTGCGCGTCCATGCTGCTTGTAGCGGCAACGGACACAGGCGCAACCGGTGGCGGCATCGGTTCCGGCTGCTTCTCACCCGCCAGATTGGCAAGATTGATGCGCGCGACATTCAGCTCGACGGTAATGAGCCGCGCCTCCAGATCCGCCAGCAGGGTCTGAACAGCCGGCGGCGGCGACGGATACTGGTCACGCAGCGACTTTATCTGGGCGCGCGCGGTAATGATTTGCTGCTCGACGCCGCTGATCCTGGCGCTTATCTCGGCATCCACGCGGGCGGGAGAAAGTTCTGCGGCCGGTCCTGGCAGCAGCGGTTCACCGGGAGAGAGGACCAGGCGATCGCTCTTGTCCGCCGTGTCGGTCGCAGAGGACTTCGTCGCAGGCTCCGCCGCTGTCGCGCTGGCGGGTGCGACTTTGCGCTCGGCTTTCTTGCGCTGTGGCGGCTGCGGATACTTGAGGTCAACGCCCTCCGGCAGCAACTCATCGCCAGCCGACGAACTCAACCACTCCGGGTTGAGCGCAACCATCTGATCGACGAACCGTTTCTGTGCCGCCTTGCTGCGGGGGTGCAAGCGGCGCGCCATGTCGCTCGCTGTCTCCCCGGGCAAGGCCGTGCGCGCGGAACTCGCCACCTTTCGGCGAGGCATGCCTTCGCCCGCTGCGGGCTGTACAGGCGGCGTCGCAACGGCCGGGCGAATCTCGCGGGAAAGGGCCGGCGAGCTGGCCACCGGGTCTTTCGGCGGCGAGAGCAAGGCGACGAAATGGCGGGTGAGGTAGGTGCCGCAACCGGTGTAGATCGCCAGTTGCACGACCGGATCGAACACGGGCCTCCGCGTGCTGATCAGCAGCCGTGGCGGGTTCGCTTCGAAGGCGACATGCGCATTGTCCAGCCAGGGGGCGTCGGCAATCGCCTCGGGCGCCGTCGTCGCCAGATGGAAACAGCCCTGCGACATCGATTCCGTAGCATTGACGACCGGGATTTCCGCTCTGAACCGTTCGCCAAGCGCGCTGGCCACCCGAAGTTCGCCGAGCCCCGCGGCATTCGCGGAAAACGGCAAGGCGATGCAGAACGCGAGGGTCAATAATCGGTGGCCTGATACGCGCATGGCGAAGATTCTCCTTGAAAACGCGCGGAGTCTAGCGCACAAGCCGTGCGGACAACGTGAACTATTTCTCGCCTTTTTTCGCTTTGGTGCCCAGCCGTCACCGCTCCCTCACAAATCGAAGCGATAAGCGGACTGAAGAAAAGCCGTCGCTCGCGACGAGCTGAAGTGCATCGGTGAATGCGCAGACCCTGGAAAACGCGTACTGCCATCAGCCTCCAGGGAGAGGTAACGCAAGATCGCGCCGATGGACCACTGCCGGCTGATTGAATACGACAGGCGGGTTTCCACCTCGAAGCCCCGGGAACTGCTGCCGTGCTGCTTCAACGAATTGATGTCTGGCCGATACCAGTGATTGTCAGTCGAGGTCAGGTGCGCATATGGAAACCAGACGATTTCCCCGGAAACCCGCAAGCGTTCAGTCGGCAGATAACTGCCGGCAAGGCCAAGGCGGGCGACATCCCATTCTTCGTTCTCGCTCAGGATCAACGCACCGGAAACGACCTGCCCCGGTGAACAAACGAACGGATTGCTGGCAACCTGCTTGCAGCCGTAGGCATTGAGATGTTGCGAGTAGAAGCCATAGCCGACAAAGGCGCCGAGATCCCAGCGGTCATTCCGCTCGAGCATCAGCCCCAGATCAAGAGAGCCGTAGCGGGTGCGACCGTTTCGAGTCACCGAGACGGTATCGGAATACGGATAGGGCGCCATCGCTTCGGCCGTATCCTCGTCGTGCATCCGGCTCGACTGGATGTTGAGCCCCCCAAGCGTACCTTTCACGAACCATCCGGCGTTGTGATCGAGCCGGGCGAAGGCTTCGACGGTGGTCCCGCCCTGTCCCGACCAGGTCAGCACCGAAAACAACTGGTCGTGATCATCGGAATCAAACAACCGTTTTTGAAAGCGTCCGGTTGAATAGCCGATACGGGCACCAAATTCGCCGCGAAAATCGTTGCCAAGCGATGCAATAAGGCTTTTTTCACCCGCTTCGCCCAAACGGTAGTTCAGTCCCAGCCTGGCGACGTGCTGCGCATGCCTGATATCGACGGCGGCGGGGACACCGTGTGCCGTCAGATGATAGGTTTCCCTGCCAAGGTCGTAATAATCGTATTCAGCGCTGACCGACCACCTTGAATCGAGGGCATAGGCGATACCCGCGCCAACGGTCCAGCCGAAGCGATTGGCCGAATCACGCGCCGGGGGCATGGGCATCACGTAGTAATTGGTCACCTCGATCTTGTCGCGGGCATAGGCAGCGCCCGCCTTGGCATAAATGAGTGACCGGCCTGTGGCATAGCCCACACGGGCAGTGAGGCTGGCCATCCAGTCGGTCCGGTTCCGGCAGGTATCTCCGGAACCGCCGACTCCCGCCATCCCGCCGCAGTTGGCGTAGCCCAGAAGGCTGCCGAAGCTGATGTCACCTTCGACGCCAACGACCCATCGGTCGTACTGTTTGTTGTAGCCCAGTTGCAATCCGCCAAGCAGACCATCGTTATAACCGTCGGCCGGATAATCGCTGCCTGCAAAATAGTCGCTGTGCAGGGCTCCCCATTTGGCCGTACCGCTTCCGTAACCCGCATGTACGCCAAAATACGGCCCTTCCCAGTTGGTACCCGGCGATCGGGAGCGATCGGTGGCTTCGTCACCGGCAACACCTGCTTCCGAAGCAGACGCGGTTGCGCCAACAAAGACGAGCAAGCATGCCGCGAGATACGCGCACCATCCCGGCGCAGTCGGGTTCAGTTTTCGAGACATTCGATTGCCCAGCCTCCCTGGTCAAGTTCTTGAAAAATCGCGTGCGCTCATTCGCAACGGCGCACGGCGCAGCACCGCGATTATCGCTGCGTACCCCGTCCCGGAGAGCGGTTCGAGAGTCTTCGCTCTACCCATGACCGCCTTTTTCATCCGCCACTGCATGAATCACGCAGACCGCACCGAGTGGAGAGTATTCTCGATTACGGTGTCGCCCCATTCGCTCCTCGCCTGCATCAGCACTTCCGCCGGCCTACCGCCCTCAATTCCAGACCTGAAGTGGTTGTGCGGAAGAGAATACGACCGGCTGTTCGGCACACTGCCCTGGCAGGACATTGGAGAACCACGCCGCCAGGCCAAAGCCTTCAGGACGGAGCTGTTGCCCGATCACGATCCGGGAATGACACTCGCCTACGCGTTTACATGCGAATAACTCGCATTTACAATACGTTTTTTTCTACCACTTTCTTGCCCGTGCGCGAATACACGCTCCATTTCCCGCGCAGCCACACCCGGCTTGGCGGGAAAAATCTGATGTGAAGCTTGATCGGGACTCATCCGTGCTGGAGCGCTACCACCGCGAACTGCTGAACTTTCTCAACCGTCAGGTAGGCGACAGCGACACCGCCGCCGACCTGGCGCAGGAAAGCTTCGCCCGGGTATTGGGTGCGCAATCCTCAGGCCAGGCCGTGCTGGACATGCGCGCCCTGCTCTATCGCACCGCACGCAATCTGGTCGTTGACCAGTACCGTCGCGCCGAGGTACGCCGGCACGAGGACATCGACGCCCTGGCGGAAGATCAGTCCCCGCCGGCCCCGCGCCACCTGCAGCCCGAAGAGGCTCTGGCATCGCGACAAATCACTCATGCCTATCTGGCTACGATAGATGCATTGCCACCCCGTTGCCGCGAGGCCTTCGTGCTGCATGTCTTCGACGAACTGAGCCACGCCCGGATCGCCGAACACATGGGTATTTCGGTCAGCATGGTTGAAAAACACATCGTGCGCGGCATGATGGCCTGCAAACAGTGCCAGCGCCGATTGCGCGGCGAAGCGGGAGTGGCAACGAGCGCCCTCCATCCCCGGGCGGAGGAGAAAACATAGGTCTCAAGTCCGCGTCGAACCGGACGAGGTTCAATGGGGTGAGGAATATCCCCCTTGATGCGTCAACATTTATAAGAGCACGCCATTGCCTCCAGCCATGCCTCCCCTCCTTTCTCCTCGCAATCGACTGCCTGACCCCGCGCCGGGACCGGACAGCGACGAACGACAGTTCGAAGCATTCTTGCTCGACCAGGATCCGCTGGACATTGCCGCGGCCACCTGGGTAACGCGCCAGCGCAGCGGACTGGACACACAGGGAAAAGCCGAGTTGCGAGCCTGGCTGGATGCCGACCCGCGTCACGCAGAAGCCTTTGCAGACATGGACGCCACCTTTGGCGAACTGCAGGAGCTGCCCGGCGAGGATGTGGCGCGGTTGAAGAACTGCCTGCCGGAAAAGGCACGAACGGGGTCCGTGCCTGCATCGCGGGTTGCTCCGCCGGCGAGCCGCAAACGCTCCCTCCGGGAGAAAAACATCGTGACGTGGACGATGCGCGGCCTGCGCGCCCTCTGCCCCCGTACCGCCACCGTGGCCCTCGCCATCGTCGTGGCCGGCTCGGGATGGCTGGGCTGGGACTCCTGGCATCGGCAAGCTGTTTTCGAGCAGGCCTATGCCACCGGGCGCGGACAACGACTCACCGCAATGTTGCCGGACGCCGATGGCGCGGCAGGCGCCAGGGGCAGTACCCTGCAACTCGATACGCTTACCCGCGCCCACGTACAGTTGTATCGCGACCGACGCGAAGTGCATTTGCAAGACGGGCAGGCCATGTTTGCCGTGCATTCCGACGCGCAACGGCCTTTCCATGTTTACGCCGGTGCCGTGCGCATCACCGTGACCGGCACCCGTTTTTCGGTGCGCCACACCGACACCGGTCTGGACAAGGGCCGGACCGTCGTATCGGTGGAAGAAGGGAGCGTGCGAGTGGCCCGCACGCAGCCAAGAGCGGAGAATGAAACCTCCGTCGACAGCGCCGCCGTGGATCTGACCGCCGGCCAGACCGTGCTTGCCGACGCGCAAGGCCACCTCGGACCGGTAGGCAGCCTGCCAGCCGGCACGGTCGCTCCCTGGCGCGCCGGACGCCTGAACTTCAACCAGACGCCGCTGGCCGACGCCATTGCCGAGTTCGAGCGTTACGGCCACACCGGCTTGATGGTGCGCGACCCCGTTGTTGCCGCCCTGCGCGTGGGCGGCAGTTTTTCCCCGGGCCAGCATCAGCAGTTCGCCAAGGTTTTGCCGCAGCTTTTGCCGGTGCGTTTGGTACGCCGCGGCGAGTTGACGGAAGTGGTAGCACTACCGCGATAACAATTAGAAGAATTCTCATTTGCAACATGAGGATTCGCCAAGGGTACTGCGTCTTCATCGGTAGGAGGATCGTCGGCTTCGCGCCGGGTCCGAAAATCAACTACCGATTCAGGAGCTTACCCATGCGAAATGCGCCGCAGAAAAATCGTTTCAGCCCCGTCCCCCGGGCTTTGGCCGCCGCGATGACCGTCGCTCTGGCAGCCATCCCGTGCGCGCCTGTCCACGCCCAGACCACGGTCGCATCGGTTCCCGTGTCGATCAACATTCCGGCCCAGGGCCTGGGCCAGGCGCTCAACGAGCTGGCACGGCAGGTCAATCTGCAGCTGAGTTTCCCGGCCGACCTGGTGGCCGGGAAGACGGCGCCGTCCGTCTCGGGCCAGCTCACTCCGCGCCAGGCACTTGATCGCCTGCTGGCCGGCAGCGAACTGGAGGCCAGCATCAACGGCAGCGCGGTACTGGTGAAAAAGGCCGCGCCACCGCCGAACGTGTCGGCCGAGGAAAAGGAACTGTCGGCCGTGGTGGTGACCAATCTGCGCGAAAACCGCGTCTCCAAGGGAGCGACCGGGCTGCCGATGGAGATCAAGGAAACGCCGCAGAGCATCAGCACCCTCGACGCCGAGGAGATGCGCGACTACGGCGTCACGGAAGGCAACAAGGCCCTGCAGATGGTCACCGGACTCAATGTCGAGCAATACGAGACCAATCGGGCCACCTTCAATTCACGCGGCTTCGAGATCCAGCTGACCCAGATCGACGGGCT
The DNA here is from genome assembly GCA_029289235.1 of Gammaproteobacteria bacterium. Lineage (GTDB taxonomy): Bacteria > Pseudomonadota > Gammaproteobacteria > Burkholderiales > Rhodocyclaceae > Propionivibrio. The sequence continues at coordinate 83,527 of JARFTZ010000052.1, read as the reverse complement.
GGGCATGACCAACAGCTGGGGGACGGTGGTCGGCCAGCAGGATACTTTCCTGTTCGACAAGATCGAGGTGATCCGTGGGGCCAACGCCTTGCTGACCGGCGTCGGCAATTCCTCTGGCACCATCAACTACGTGCGCAAGCGCCCCACCAACAAGGACGGGGGCGAGATCAACCTGAAGACCGGCTCCCATGACACCAGGCGTCTGGCGCTCGACTACAACAAGGTCTTCACCGAAGACGGCTCCGTCGCCGGCCGGGTCGTGCTGATCCATCAGGACAACGATTCGCACATCCGCAGCCTGAACGACCGCAACACCACGCTGTATGGCGTGATCGACAGCCAGATCGGCAACAGCGGCGTGCTGACCTTCGGCTTCACGCACCAGGACAATCGCCAGAAGTCGCCGATGTGGGGTTCGCTGACCCTGAATTACCTGACCGGCGGACAGGCGGAGTTCGGCACCTCGTCCTCCACGTCGCAGGACTGGACCTACTGGAACACCAAGTCCAACAGCGCCTTCGTCGAATACACCCACTACCTGAACGACAACTGGGAAGGCAAGCTCACCTACAACAAGCGTCGCGCCGTCGAGCAGACCCGCCTGCTCTACGCCTATTCCCCGAGCGGCGGCCTGAATGCAGACAACACCGGGCTGGTCGGCTGGCCTTACGGCAGCTACACGACCACCGACAGCGACCTGATCGACGCCAACCTCAGCGGCAAGTTCGACCTGTTCGGGCGCAAGCACGAGCTGATCGCCGGGGTGAGCCATTCCGTCGAGGAAAACGAAACCGATACCTACCCCTTCGATGCGTCCTACATGCTCCAGCCGTTGCCGGCCTTCCCGTATGGCGGCGACGTCTATCCGGAGCCGAACTGGGGCTCACGCACGCCGAGCTCCGCCGGCAAGCAGAGCCTGACCCGGTTCTACGCCGCCTCCCGGTTGGCACTGACCGACAGGCTGCGCGCAATCGTCGGGCTGAACTCGGTCAAGCTGGCCCGCGAAGGCGACTCGCGTTACGGCTCGGTCACGACCACCACCCACTACCCCGACACCCGCGAAACCAGTCCCTACCTCGGCTTCACCTACGATTTCACACCCACTCTGCTCGGTTATGCATCCTATTCGGAGATCTTCCAGAATCAGGATCAGAAAGACATCGACGGAGCCTATCTGGACCCCATGAAAGGCGTCAATCACGAGGTGGGGGTCAAGGCCGACTGGCTCGACAAACGCCTGCTGACCACCTTCGCCGTGTTCAGCGCCGAGCAGGAAGGCCTGGCCACCTACGCCGGCATGAATGGCAGCCAGTATGTCTACGTGCCGAAGGATGTGAAATCCAGAGGCTTCGAGTTCGAGGCGAGCGGCCGGGTCGGCCGCGATGCCCGCCTCGCGCTGAGCTTCACCCGCCTCAGGCTGACCGGACCGGACGGCGACGACATCTACGAATGGGTGCCGCGCACCACCGCCAAGGTGCGCTTCGACAGCCGCATGCCGGGCCTGCCCGCTCTGCGCCTGGGCCTGGCCACGCGCTGGCAGTCCGACGTTTACAAGGAAGGCGGCGCCCGCCAGGATTCCTTCTTCGTGTCCGACGCCTTCGCGACCTACCAGCTCAGCAAGGATTTCACCGCGCGGCTCAACATCAACAACCTGTTCAACAAGAAGTACGTGACCGGCATTGCCTACGGTGCGTTGTACGGCGAACCGCGCAGCGCCTACCTCACGCTTGAGTACAAGCTTTGAGCATGAGCCCGGCCCGGACGCCGTGCGTCGCCCTGCGCAGCCTGGCCGCCATTATCGGCGGCTGGGCCTTCTCCTGGGGCTTCGTCGCCTGTGGCACCGCCGCCCTGGCGGGCCTGGGCGTCGAATTCCACGATGCCGAGATATCCCTGCTGATGCTGGGCCTGCTGGTCTTTCTCGGCGTTTTCCTGTGGTCCTTCGCCGCGCGCAGCGTGTCCCGCGTGTTTGCCGTGCTGGTCGGCGGCGCGCTGTTCTTCAACGGCGCGGCCGTTCTGCTGCAGCGCGCGATCCTGTCCTGAAAGGTCCTCCCATGTTCGCGAGCTTTCGCCTGTCGATGGCCTGGTTGCACACCTGGTTCGGCCTCGTGCTGGGCTATGTGCTGATGGCCTGCTTCTTCTTCGGTGCGCTGTCGGTGTTCGACCGCGAGATCGATCGCTGGGCGCTGCCCGAAACCCGCTTCGCGCCGCAGCCCATGCCCTCCTTCGACGCCGTGCTGGCGCCCGCCTTCGCCAGACTCGAAGCGGACCCCGCCGAGTATGCGGCCAACATTTCCGCCATGCACGATGCGGCCAAGGGACCGCAAACACCGCGCCTGGAACTGCCGGCCGACGAGTACTGGGCCTACACCACCCACCGCGACCCGGTGCTGGCCATCGGCGCCGGATTCCGGGTGCCACTTCCCAAGGATGAAGAGGACCACAATCACATCCACGGCAACGCGACAATCGACCCGCGCACAGGTGACTTCGTGCGCTCCGACCAGCTCAGGATTGGCAGCCAGTGGTTCTACCCGATGCACTACAGCCTGAACTGGAACTGGAAGAACCTGGGCATTTTCACCGTCGGCCTCGCCGCTCTGGTGATGCTCGCCGCGCTCGTCACCGGCGTGATCATGCATCGCAAGTTCTTCCGCGAGTTCTTCACCTTCCGCCCCGACAGGCACTCCCAGCGCAGCCTGCTCGACCTGCACAACCTGAGCGGCGTGGTGGCGCTGCCCTTCCATTTCTTTTTCGCCTTCACCGGCCTCCTGATCTTCGCCGGCACCTATTACTTCCCGGTCTCGCAGTTCCAGCTCAAGCCCCTGCACGACCGGCACGAAGTCATCGAGGCGCGCGAAACCGGCCTGCCGCATGAGCGCGCGGGCATCCCGGCGACACTGGCCTCGGTCGACGCGATGATGGCCGAAGCCAGGCGTCGCTGGGCTGCGCGCGACATGGCCGGCGAGGTCGGCTTCCTGCAACTGCATCACTTCGGCGACGCCAACGGCTACGTGAGCATCTACCGTGCCGGCAGCGACCGCGTGGCGCTGGTGGGTGAAGGAATGCATTTCAAGGCCAGCACCGGCGAGTTGCTGCACGAGGACCCGCCGCGCACGGCGGTCGCCGAGACCAACGAATTCCTCACCGGCCTGCACCTGCAGCATTTCGAGCATTGGCTGCTGCGCTGGCTGTACGTGCTGGGCGGCCTGCTCGGCTGCGTGTGCATCGCCACCGGCTTCCTCTTCTTCGTCGGCAAGCGCAAGCAGCAGCACGCCAGGGCCGGAGACCCGGGCAGCCGATGGGTCGATGCCCTGGCTGTGACCGCCGTCACCGGCATGGTGATCGCCGCCGTCGGCATGCTCGTGGCCAACCGGCTGCTGCCGGCCGATCTGGCCGGCAAAGGCGACTGGGAAAAGCTGGCCTTCTGGGGCCTTTGGGTACTGGCGCTGCTGCACGCCCTCGTACGCAGCGCGCCCGTGGCGCAGGCGCGCATCAACCCGGCCTGGCGCGAGCAGTGCTGGATGCTGGCCAGCCTGGCGGTGGCGGCGGTGATGCTCAACGCGATCACCACCGGCGATCATCTGATCAAGACCGTGTTCACCGATCCCTACTGGCCCGTGGCCGGCGTCGACCTGATCCTGCTGGCCACGGCCGCCGTCGCGGTCTGGGCCGCACGCAAGCTGGCGCGGCGTGAGCGCATTGGCGTCACAATGAAATCCCCACAGCCTGCGGCGGAGGTAGCGCATGTCTGAAACGCTGTGGCTGGCGGCTGCGGTCGTCCTCAATCTGGCCGGGATGGCCGGGCTGGCGCTGGCTATGGAAACGCACTGGCGTCAGGTGATGCACCATCCTGCGACCAAGGCAATCAGGGCGCGGCGCCTGCTCCGCGCTCTGGGTTCCGGAGCCTTGTTGCTGTCGCTTCACACCTGCCTGATAGCCGACCGGCCCTCGATGGCGGTGCTGGTGTGGGTAATGCTGTCGGCCGCAAGCGCCGTGGCTGTGGCGATGACGCTGGCGCGATTCCCCGCGAAACAGCACCGCAGAATCCGCCAGGACAAAGTCCGGTCGGCATGATTCTTTCCCTCGCACAGTCCTTGCCGGACCGGCGGATCGCTACCTGTACCAGCGGTGCGATCCTGGAATGCACCGGCGGGGCTGCGCACCTATGCGTTGAACCTCCATCCACATCACCGACCGCCAGAACCGCCCGGCACCGTGGCAATATCCTTCGCCAGTGCTGCGCTCATTCGCGACAGCGCGCTGCGCAGGGCCGTGACCACCGTCTCGTAAGCAGTACCGGAGATCGGCTCGATAATCGTCGTTCGCCCCACCGCCGCCACATCGCCCGAAACGGGGCGAATCGCCCAGGCCGCGTCAAGCTGGATACCCTGGCCGGCCACCGCGTCGATCCGTTCGATCGTCACCTGCACGCGCAGGTCGGGTTTCGCGCCGGCGAAATCGTCGCGCAGCCAGACATCCGGGGCGCCTAGCAGGCGTCTCAGGTCACGCGCGACGACGCGCGGCACCTCGCTCTTGAGCGGCGCCGCCCAGCGGTGGAACTCGCTGATCCCGACCTCGTTCGCCGATTTCGTCAGCACGATCTGCGGCCGGTCCCACAACTCGGGGATACGTACGGAGACGAGTTCGATGCGCTGCGACCCGGCATTCGTCGCGACGCGATCGCCCGCCACCGCCTCGGTGCCGAGGGTGTAGAGACGTGACGGCGGCGTCGTGCCGCAGGCGACAAGCAAAAATGCGCCAAGCACCAGCGCCGGCAGAACCTTCTTCATGAACTACTCCTCCCTGGCCTTGCCCCGGATCAGCGACTCGGGATGGCGTGACTGGTATTCGAGAACAGTACGCGCCTCCGCCGCGGCCCGCGACACTTCGCGCAGGGTTTCGCGCAGGTCCTGCTGCAGCATGGAATCGTCGGCCAGTTGCCGCTCGACACTCTTCAACGTGCCGTCGAGCGCCTTGATCGCGTCGCGCACGTCTTCGGAAATCTTGTCCAGCGGCAAGGCGTCGAGCTTCTTGACGAGTTCTCCCACCTGCAAGATCAGCTCGGCGGCCTGCTGTTCGAACTTGACCAGCGAACCGGGAATCGTCGGCAGGATCGGCGGCGCGCTGTCCCAGGCCACCGCCGCGCGCGGCGCGTCCTTGAAGTAGTCGAGCGAGATCAGCAACTGCCCGGAAACAAGGCTGCCGGTACGCAACTGCCCGCGCAGTCCCCCGGCCACCAGGACATCCAGCCCCTCGCGCACGGACTTCACTGTTTTCCCCTTGCGGATGTTGATCTTGCCCAGGCGGTTGGGATATAGCTCCATGTCGACAGCCATTTTGATCACGCCGTTTTTGCCGTCGATTTCGCCGCCAAGGTTCGTCACCTTGCCGACCTCGAAGCCGCGGAAGTCCACCGGTGCGCCGACCGTCAAGCCACGGATCGACTCGTCGAAAAGCATGCGTACCTGGATCACCTCGGAATCTTCGAGAGCCATTGCCTGCCCCTTGCGCTCGAACAGCCGGAAAACCGCGTCGGCCCCGACCGGCTGTGCCGCAGCGGCGTCGCCGCGTGTCTCGAAGGCGATACCGCCTGACAGCAAGGCATTGAACGACTGCGTATCGACACGGACACCGCCGGCGCTGAGCTCAACGTCGATGCCGCTCGCTTCCCAGAAGCGGGTCTCCGAATTGACGAACTTGTCATACGGCGCCCGGACGAAAACCTGGATGTTGACGCCCTTCCCTTCCCGATCCATCTCGTAGTTGACAACCTGTCCGACGGCCATCCGCCGGTAGTAGACCTGCGTTCCGGTATCAAGCGATCCGAGCTGGTTCGCCCGCAGCAGGTAATGGCTGCCCGGCTCGGTAAAGGCGACGAGTGGCGCACGATCGAGCCCCTGAAACTCGCGCTTCTCCACGCTCGACTTGCCGACGTCCATGCCGATGAACGCCCCCGAGAACAGCGTTCCCAGCCCCTCGATATTGGTGCCGCTGACGCGTGGACGCTCCACCCAGAAACGCGCGTCCTCCACCAGCAGCGGCTCGGCCGACTTGGCCATGCGGATCACGGCGCGGACGTTCTGCAGGTCGCTGGCGAGCTCTACCCGCTCGACGGTGCCGATCTCGACGTTCTTGAAACGCACCTTGGTTTTGCCCGGCTCGATCCCGTCGGCGGTCCTGAAGCTCACTTCGATGTCCGGCCCGCGCTGCATCGCCGTGCGGACGACCAGCCCGACGCCGATCAGGAGAGCGATCAGTGGCACCAGCCAGACCAGCGACCAGCGGGTTTTCCGCGGCTCGACAACGGCCGTCGGAATCTCGTCCGGGGGCATCTCGGAAAAATCAACCAAGGGAATCTCCTGTTGGATAACGTTGTTCCTGCGGATCCCACAACAACCGGGAATCAAAGGACATCGCGGCGAACATCGTGATGACGACCACCGCGGCGAAGGCGATGGCGCCGGGGCCGGGGTCGATCGCTGCCAGCGACGAAAACTGCACCAGTTGCGCCAGCAAGGCCACGACGAAGATGTCGAGCATCGACCATTTGCCGACGAATTCGACCATCCGGTACAGCCGCGTGCGCTGCAGCGGCTCCCAGCGCATCCGCCGCTGCGCCGAATAGGTGAGGAAAGTCAGCGCCAGCAGCTTGGCGAGCGGCACGAAGATGCTCGCGGTGAAGATGACGATCGCCAGATCGTAGGCCCCGTCGTGCCAGAAATAGGCGACGCTGCTCATGATCGTGTCGGCCTGCTCGCCGAACAGCGAGCGGGTGACCGTGATCGGCAGGATGTTCGCCGGAACGAGCAGGATGTACCCGGCGATCAGCAGCGCCCAGGTCCGCCCCAGGCTGTCCATCTTGCGCCGGTGCAGCGTGGCGCCGCAGCGGGGGCAATGCCTGCGCTGCGTCTCGCCATCACCCGGCCAGTGACTGAGCAGTCCGCAGGCCGGGCAGCAGACCAGTCCGCGCGACAATGCGGAAAAGCGCCGCCCTCCCGCCGCCCGATTTCGATGCACAACCGGAGGAATGACCCGCCGCGACAGGTCCGCATAACACGCCCACACGGAATGCAGGTCGTAGGATGTGGCTGACGCCACCGAAGCCAGCATCAAGGCCAGGAACGCCCAGAGCCCGTAGCCCGGCGACACGTCCGCGAGGTGCGAGAGCTTCACCATGGCCACGATGATGGCGAGCATGAACACATCGAACATCAGCCAGTGCGACGCCGCCGTCAGGACGCGCATCAAGCGCGTGAAATGCGGAACGACGCGCCCGAAGCGCAACGGCAGGAGAATGCCGACCTGCAGCAGGAACAGCAGTGCCGGCGCGACGATCAGCACACCGATGACCAGCGCCGCCACGCCGGACTGTCCGGCCCGCGACAAGGCGAGCGCGCCGGAAAACAGCGACGTTTCGGTGTGCTGGCCGCTTACTGAAAGGCTGACGACCGGAAAGACATTGGCCAGCAACAACAGTATCAGTCCCGTCAGGCTCCACGCGACGGCGTGGTCCAGTGGCTTGCCGGGATGCCGCAACAGGACGCCGTTGCAGCGCCGGCAGCGCAGCGCGAGGTTCCCCGGCGCGTCGATCGGCACATCGACCACGCGCTGGACGAGATCGCACTCGTGGCAGGCGATGAGGTGATCGTGTGGTACTGCGGGGTCGTTCATCGTGGGAAATCCGGCGTTGCGCGGCGGGAACGACGCCATTTTAGCCGCCAGCGTAGCGAACCGGGGTCTTCTGACGCATCGCCGACTGCGCCACGTGATCGAGCGGCAGCACATGCGTCTGCTTGACCTTCTGCAGCGCGATGCTGCTCTTCACGTGTGCCACGCCAGGCAGCCGCAGCACGTGCGACATCATCAGTTCGGAAAACGCCTGCAGATCGGGGGCGACGATACGCAGAAAGTAGTCGGCATCGCCGGTCACCGAGTGGCATTCCAGCACCTCGGGGATGGCTGCCACGGCATTCTCGAAAGCCGCCGATTCCGTCCGGCCGTGACGCTCCAGCAGAACGTGGGCGAACGCGGTCACGCCCAGGCCGATGGCCACCGGATCGAGCAGCGCCGCATAGCCCGCGATCAGCCCGGATTCGTTCAGGCGCTGCAAGCGGCGGCTGATTTGTGAGGCGGAAAGATTGACGACGGCGCCAAGCGCTGCGTTAGTCGCATTGGCGTCACGCTGCAACGCATCGAGCAACACCAGATCGTAGCGGTCGAGGACTATTTCATGCACATTAACCTCCATTTGCGCACATAACTTGCGCACCTGAACGGTTTATAGCACAACAACGAACACTCTTTTCACCCTTGTCGCGCCAGAATGTGCAGATCATAACCATTCATCGACCCCTCCCCATGAACCTCACCGAATCCCTCCTGCACGCACTGAAAGCGCACGGCGCGCAGCAAATCTTCGGCATCCCCGGCGACTTCGCCCTGCCCTTCTTCCGCATCATCGAGCAGACGCAGATTCTGCCGCTGTACACGCTCTCGCACGAACCGGCGGTCGGCTTTGCCGCCGACGCCTCGGCACGCGTCAACATGGGCCTCGGCGTCGCCGCCGTCACCTACGGCGCCGGCGCACTGAACATGGTCAACGCGGTCGCTGCCGCCTACGCCGAAAAGTCGCCGCTCGTCGTGCTCTCCGGCGGGCCGGGAAAGGGTGAATCGCGTTCCGGTCTGCTCCTGCACCATCAGGCCAAGACGCTCGATTCGCAGTTCCAGATGTACCGCGAGATCACCTGCGACCAGGCGCGCCTCGACGACGCCGCCCGCGCGCCCGCCGACATCGCCCGCGTGCTCGGCAACTGCCTGCACCATTCGCAGCCGGTCTATATCGAGATCCCGCGCGACATGGTGGCGCAACCGTGCGACGCGGTGCCCCGTGCCGCGCCGCCGGACATCGACGACGACGCGCTCGACGCCTGCGTCGCCGAAATCCTCGCGCGCCTCAAGCATGCGCGCTCGCCGGTGCTGATGGCCGGCGTGGAAGTGCGCCGCTTCGGCCTCGAAGACAAGGTCGCGCAACTCTCGCGCCGCCTCGGTCTGCCGGTCGTCACCAGCTTCATGGGCCGCGGCCTGCTGGTGCATCACGACGCGCCGCTGATCGGCACCTACATGGGCGTCGCCGGCCTGCCCGAGGTCACGCGGCTGGTCGAGGAATCGGACGGCCTGTTCCTGCTCGGCGAAATTCTCAGCGACACCAACTTCGCCGTCTCCGAGCAAAAGATCGACCTGCGCAAGACGATCCAGGCGCTCGACGGCCAGGTCACGCTCGGCTACCACACCTACGCCGAGATTCCGCTCAACGCCCTCGTCGACCGCCTGCTCGCCACTGCGCCGGACGCCGGCGCGACGATCACGGCGCAGCGGCAGTCCTTCCCCCGCAACCTTGTTTCCGACGATGCGACACTGACGCCGACCGACATCGCCACGGCGGTCAACGACCTGATGGCCGTCCACGGGAAAATGCCGATCGCCGCCGACATGGGCGACTGCCTGTTCACCGCGATGGAAATCGAATTCACGCCGCTCGTCGCCCCCGGCTACTACGCCACGATGGGCTACGGCGTGCCGGCCGGCCTCGGCATCCAGGCAGCCACCGGGCAGCGGCCGCTGATCCTCGTCGGCGACGGCGCCTTCCAGATGACCGGCTGGGAGCTGGGCAACTGCCGCCGCTACGGCTGGGACCCGATCGTTCTGCTGTTCAACAACGCCAGCTGGGAAATGTTGCGCACCTTCCAGCCCGAATCCTCGTTCAACGACCTCGGCCACTGGGGCTACGCCGAAATGGCCGCCGGTCTTGGCGGTCACGGCGTGCGCGTCGGCACGCGCGCGGAGCTGAAAGCGGCGCTCGACGAAGCCATCGCCACCCGCGGCCAGTTCCGCCTGATCGAAGTCACGCTGCCGCGCGGGGTGCTCTCGGCGACGCTGCAACGCTTCGTGGTGGGGGTGAAGCGGCTGTCGGGGGCAAAGTAGCTCTGCTCCTGACAGCCCGTGGGCTTCCGCTTCGCCGGTCAAACCGTGAATTTATCGACCATGTCGTGCATTTCGGTGGACAGCGACTTCATTTCTTCCGAAGCTTCCCTGGCTTCATTCATGGCAGCCGTGTTTTCTTCGCTCATCGAGGCGATCACCTCCACCTGCTTGGCTATCTGGGTACTGGCCATGTTTTGTTCCTTGAGCGCGTTGTCGATTTCCGACGATGTATCGAGGACGCGGGTTGCGCCTTCCCGGATCTGAACCATCAATTCACCGGCCTGGCGTGCCCCGTCGGCATTGGACGTCACCTGTTCGACGATACGATGCATGTCGCCGACGGCGGTACGCGTCTCACCCTGGATCGCCGAGATCACATCAGCCACCTCCAGAGTCGACTGGGTCGTCCTCTCCGCCAGCTTGCGAACTTCGTCAGCGACCACGGCGAACCCCCGCCCTTGCTCCCCTGCGCGCGCGGCCTCGATTGCCGCATTGAGCGCGAGCAGGTTGGTCTGGTCGGCAATTTCCTTGATGACCCCGACAATACTGCCGATTTCGTCTGCTCGCTTGCTCAGCATTTCCATTGACCCGGAGGTTCTCTTGACGCTTTCGGCCATTTCCGTCATTTCGTGCGCCGTTCGGTCAATCACCTGCTTGCCGCCTTCGGCGCTGGTCAATGACTCGCCGGCGATCTCCTTGGCGGTCGAAGAAGAGTCTGAAACATGTGTGACGCTAACCGCCATTTCTTCCACCGAAGCAGCCATCGAAGCCGTCGCTTCATTCTGTTGCTCCACGGCTTCCGACAGTTTCGAGACCGAATGGGCCAACTCATCCGAAGCACCGGACACATGCCTGCCTGCCTCTTTCATGCGGCGGACAACGGCCTGGAATTCATCGAGCAATCCGTTGACACTGGCGGATACGTAGGCGATTTCGTGATTCCCGGACACCGGAATGCGCCGAGTAAGATCCAGCGTCTGCTTGATGCCTGTCGTCGCTTCCTGAACCAGGGCGATTTGACGATTGATCTGGCGAACGGTGACGAGCACGACGCCTCCCGCAAGGGCAAAACAGATCGCCATCAGGCCGATCAGCAGATTGCGCGACTGGACATACGTTGCATAAGCCGATTCCATTTGACGCTCAAGGTGTTCGAACTCCCCCGCCTCGAGGTCGCTCACGATCTTGTTGATTCCCTCGGTTGTCGCACGGTCTTTTCCCTTGACCGCATGATCGACTTTCTTGCCAGCCTCCGGGTCCGCCTTGTCGAACGTTGCAAGCGCGCCTTTGTATGCTCCCCCCAACTCTGCATGATCCTTGACGAGTGATTCGAGAGCGACGACCGCCTTGGCATTGGCCGGATCGCTGTCTTTCCTGAGGGTATCCAGCGTTTTTTTCAGACGATCGCGGACGACGCCTTCCTTGTCAAAAAACGCCTTCTCGTACTTCTTGAATTCGTCTTCGTTGTTTCCCCTGATCAGAATGTTTTTCCATTCCTGAACCTGGGTCTTGAAATCGATCGAAGCATTTTGAAGATTCACCAGCGTATGGACACCCGAACGAACTTCGGCCAAGTCATTCTCAAGCTTGGCTCTGAAGGCCGATAACGTATAGAGACCAAAGCCGCCCGCAAAAACGATTCCTGCGACGGCGATCAACCCCAGGATGTACATGCGTGCTTTGAGAGTCATGAAGATCATTCCCGAGAGAGAAAAAAGAAAGTCAGATGATATAGGTGCTTGAGCACAAGCTCCATTAACATCGTCGATGCCGCTGACGCAATGATTTCAAGCTTCGCCGAACGGTTCCTCGACGTTCTGCGCAAGACGGGCAAGTGACTTTGACTTGATGGCGTTACGAATGAACAAGGTCAGTCAGCATGGGGAAAAACTTCCGATCCTCGATCAACATGTGCTGCGCGACCACTTCATACGCGAGAAAGTGGAACAGTTCACCTGTACCCACCTGGTCTTTCTCGAAACGGCCGGCCAACTGGCTGGCGCGCAGTAACAGGTGAGCGTGAAGCCCGCGGTGGTATTCGCCATCCGGATACGCAGCGTGCTGAAAAATGGCTTCCTCATCACGGAAATGCTGGTCGATTTCTGCCATCAATGCGGCAATCAAGCGAGCAATTTCGGTCTTGGGCCGGTTCTCCACAATCACGTTCAACAGGGTGTTGGCGTGCTCGAACAAGGCGCGGTGCTGGGTGTCGATCTGCGCATTGCCGGATTCATAAGCTTTGCGCCACATCAGCTGCAACAGGTGCTTGTCGGACTCGGCGGTCAGACCGGATTCTTGTTGCAGGCATTCGTTTTCAACGCGGTTGCGCCCCGCGTTCTTGGCCCGATACAGCGACTTGTCGGCACGATCCAGCCACGAATCCCAGGTGTCGGTTGATTGGCATACGGCAAAGCCCAGACTCGCGGTAATCCGGTGCCTACCGGCAAACTCATGTTGTTCGACGGCAACACGAATCCGCTCGGCCAACGGAGCGGCGCTGGCAAAACCGCTATTGGGCAGCAGAATCAGGAACTCCTCGCCGCCCCAGCGCCCCAGCAGATCGGTCGTGCGGATACACCCTTGCACCACCGCACAGAATTCCTTCAGAACCACGTCGCCCGTCGTATGACCGAACTGGTCGTTGATCTCTTTGAAATGATCCAGATCCACCATGATCAGCGAGACGGGATGGCCATAGCGGTCAAGCCGGGCAATTTCCACCTGCGCCGCCTCCTCCAGCCGAATGCGGTTCCAGATACCCGTCAGCCGGTCCTTCATGGCCATCAGCCGGATGCGCTCGTCCGCGCGCTCCTTGATCATCAGGACGAAACCATTCGACGTCAGAATCAGCGTGATGAAAGCCGCCAGAAACGTCAGGACCTGAATCGGTGTCTCGCGCAATATACTGGTAAGCTGGTCCGGCACAAAGATGGCGCTCAAAATGCGCATCGCCAGCACGCTGATCATGATGCCGAGGCCACTGGCCAGCAGATATTTGCCGCGACCATTTACCCGGTATCGGCGACTCAGGAGAGAGCAGAAAACGAGGAGTATCTGCGTGATGAACACCAATCCACCGACAATGATCCGCGCGCCGATGTTGGCCATGAGAAAGGAAAAAGCCACAGCCAGCACCAAGGGCGGGCACCAGAACAGCAACCGGGACAGACGGCGCTGCTGAAACTGGCAAATTGCCGCCAGAAAAAGGGAATAGCTGACGGAAAGTCCCGTATTGGCCAGCAGGATGGAGAAAAAGTCGGGAACCTGATTGCGCAGAAAAAACAGACCAAAAACCAGTGTTTGCAGGGCCAGCGCTGCCGTCCATAACCGTAATCCGTCCTTATCCTCGGCACGCGTTACCCAGCCGACGGATAGCGCCAAGGTTCCGCTGGTGGCGATGATCATCAGAAACATCGTGGGGATATGGGCAATCATGCGGTCATTGTGTGTGTGACTCGTTCGCGTGGCAAGCGGGGAAAACGCCTGACGGCAGGCACAACAGATATCGTCATTGAGAGCAGGTCTCGCAGGCTTCTGCGACTCCGAGAAGCCAATTGCCTTGATGTACCTGAACTCGCGACCCCCTAAAGAGCGTTTTGATCAAACCAGTTGATCTGCCGTTGGCTTTGAAGCAATCTCCGCCCTTGTCGCCTTATCGGCTTGAGAACTGATCATGGGATTGCTTCCGTCGCGCTGGATCTCCACGGCCGTGCTGCTCGCGGCTGTGTTGTGCATTGGGCAGGCGTTCGCCTTTGGCGAAAAGCATGTGTTGATCCTCAACTCCTACCATCAGGGCATGGACTGGACGGACGGGCAGATCGCCGGCGTCCGCGAGAGCGTCGACAGAATGGAGGCATTGCAGTTCCATATCGAGTACATGGACGCCAAGCGCCTGACCGACGCGGCACACCTCGAGAACCTGCGCCGTCTATTTGCCCACAAGTACCGATCCATACGGTTCGATGCCATTGTCTCGACCGACAACGACGCCTACGACTTCCTGATCCGCTATCGCGACGAACTGTTTCCCGAGGTGCCGGTCGTGTTCAGCGGCGTCAACTGGTTCCGCGACGAGCAGATCCGAACGCTTTCTGACTTTACCGGGGTTGTCGAAAGCGCCGACCACGCGGCTACCGCCGCCCTGATGCTCCGCCTGCATCCTGCAACGGCACGAATTGTGGCGATCATTGATTCGACGACAACCGGCAAGGTTCTGCGCCCTGAGCTGGAGGCATTGGCCACAACGCTGAGAGGCCGTGTCAGCATGGAAATCTGGGATTCATTCGATCCCGGCGAATTGGCAAATCGGGTTTCGACCTTGCCGGCGGACACGCTGGTCATGCTGATGCCCTACGCCAGCGACCGCAATGGCCGCTTCATCTCGCACCGGGACATCGCGCACCTGATCAGCAGCAAGAGTTCTGTTCCAGTCTACGCCAGTTGGGATTTCTATCTCGGCTACGGCATCGTCGGCGGCAACCTGACGACGGCGAAGGCACAGGGCATGGCAGCCGGCGAGTTCCTCGCGAGAATACTGAAAGGCGAGAAAGCCAGCGAAATTCCGGTTCGCCGCACCTTGTCAGGCAACAACCTTTTCGATTACCAGCAACTGGCGCGTTTCGACATCCCGAAATCCCGTCTCCCCGAGTACAGCACGCTCATCAATCAGCCGTGGCACGAATCGAGTCGGACGATGATCTGGGCGGGCACGGTCGTTTCACTGGTCGTCCTCGGGCTTGTCTGGGCGCTGGTTGTGATCCTTGTCCGCAAACGCCGGGCGGACGTCGAGCTACGCATCGCTGCCAAGGCTTTCGATTCGCAAGTCGCCATGCTCGTCTCCGATGCCAACGGAGTCATCCTGCGTGTGAATCAGGCCTTCACCCAGTCCACCGGCTACAGCGCTGAAGAAGCGATCGGGCGAAAAACGGCAATGCTGAAATCAGGACGCCACGATCAAGCGTTCTATCAAGCACTCTGGAAGACACTGCAGGAAAAACACTACTGGCAGGGCGTAATCTGGAACCGGCGCAAAAACGGCAAACTGTATGCCGAGTGGCTGACAATCAACGGTGTATTGTCGCCGGCCGGCAAGGTCACCCACTATGTCGGATCGTTCTCCGACATCACGCAAAACAAGGAGGCCGAGGCGGAAGTTCATCGCCTGGCCTACTACGACCAGCTTACGCAGTTCCCCAACCGGCGCCTGTTGCAAGACCGCCTTGGCCAGGCGCTTGCAACTGCAGCGCGCAGCGGAATGTACGGAGCCGTACTGTTCCTCGACCTCGACAACTTCAATACCCTGAACGACACGCGCGGACACGACACCGGCGACCAACTCCTGATCAACGTGGCGCATCGCCTGCGCCAGTCGTTGCGCGAAGCCGACACCGTCGCACGGTTGGGCGGCGACGAGTTTGTGATCGTGCTTGAAAACCTGGGTGGAGATCGCTCGGCAGCGGCAGCGCTGGCGCGCGACTTCGGCGACCGTTTGTGCAAAGACATCGCCCGGCCGTACCGCCTGAAGGGAGAAGACTACGTCTGCACGGCGAGCCTCGGCGTGTGCCTGTTCGACGGAGACGAAACGGTAGAGCATCTGCTCAAGAATGCCGACATGGCGATGTACCGCGCCAAGGACAGCGGCCGCAACACCGTACGTTTCTTCGACCCGGAGATGCAGGCTGCGCTCGACAAGCGGAGCTCGCTCAAGACGGCCTTGCGCCAGGCGCTCGAACGCTGGGAGTTGCAGCTCTACTACCAGCCGCAGTTCAATTGTTCCGGCCAGGTCATCGGCGCCGAGAGCCTGTTGCGCTGGAGGGCCGCGGACGGCGCTTTCATCTCGCCCGCCGACTTCATCCCGCTTGCCGAAAGCACCGGATTGATCCTTTCGATAGGCGCCTGGGTGGTGGACACAGCGTGTCGGCAGATCAAGGAATGGGAAAGCGATGCACGCGCGTCAGCCTTGCAGTTGTCAGTCAACGTCAGCGCACTGCAATTCCGCCAGGACAATTTCGTCGATCAGATTCGACGCCTGATTGAGGAAACAGCAATCGATCCTACGCGTCTCAAGCTTGAACTCACCGAGAGCATGATCCTTGACGACATCACAACGGCGATCAACAAGATACAAACACTTCGCGAACTTGGTGTGTCATTCTCCATGGACGACTTCGGCACGGGCTACTCATCATTGGCCTACCTGACGCGCCTGCCTATCGACGAACTGAAGATCGACCAATCGTTTGTCGCCAAGCTTCCCGGCGCGCGAAACGACCAGATCATCGTCGAGACGATCATCACGATGGGACGCAATCTCGGCTTGCGCATCGTCGCCGAGGGAGTGGAGACGGAAACGCAACGGGATTTCCTCGAAGAACACGGTTGCCATTCCTTCCAGGGCTATTTGTTCAGCCGCCCGCTGCCGTTGCCCGAGTTGATGTCTTTCCTGGAACAATCACGACTTGCGTAGCGAGAAAGGGCTGTTCCGGAGTAGAAGCTGAGTCCTTCGTCAATGGCGTAAAGCGATTGACGGTTGCGCCCCCCTCCCGGGTTTTATTGACCTGCGAAGGACCGTTCAACTGAGACAATTCCGGACTCAGGCTTTCGCAAAAATGACGAGTCATCGCCAATTCAACCTCTTCTTATCTGTCTGAAATGCCTCTGTTTCCCGTCGCCCGCTCGTTCGACGCACTATCGCTCCGCTACGGACCCCGCTACAAATGGCTGGCGATGCTCGTCGTCGCCCTCGGCACGATTGCCGGCGTGCTGTCGACCTCCAGCTTCAACGTCGCCATCCCGGCCCTGACCCGTGCGTTCGCACTCGGCCAGGAACAGGTGCAGTGGGTGATGACCGGCTTCATGGGCGCGATGACGGTTTCCATGCTGCCCGCGCCCTGGCTCCTCGAACG
This sequence comes from Gammaproteobacteria bacterium, assembly GCA_029289235.1. Lineage (GTDB taxonomy): Bacteria > Pseudomonadota > Gammaproteobacteria > Burkholderiales > Rhodocyclaceae > Propionivibrio. The sequence goes on along the minus strand of JARFTZ010000052.1, from coordinate 66,641 downwards.
CCTGGGCTTCCGCAAGCTGTTTCTCGGTGCGGTTCTCTCACTGCTGGTTACCAGTATTGCGGGCTATCTTGCGCCGACGTTTCCCTTGGTGGTCGCCGCACGGATTGCTCAAGGCATCGCCACCGGCGTTCTGCAACCGCTCGGTCCACTGGCCGTAATGCGTTTGTTTCCTCCAGAAAGCCAGGGGCGGGCCTCCGGCATTCTTACCTTCGGCATCGTGCTCATGCCTGCGATCGCACCGGCCGCAGGTGGCGCCCTTCTCGATGCCTTCGGTTGGCGCACCATCTTCCTGCTCAACCTGCCGTTCTGTGTTGCCGCAATGGTTCTGGCGTTGATCTTCCTGCCACTGCCCCGCGAAATACGCCGCACCCCCTTTGACTGGAGCGGTGTGGCGATGCTCACGCTGGCTACGCTCGTCCTCGTCGAGGTCGTGTCGAGCCTGCGGCACAGCGGGCTGATGACTCTTTGGACGGCGGGCCTTCTCGCTCTGGCGGCAGTGGCAATCGGGTTTTTCCTGCGCCATGCCCGCCGCAGCAAAAACCCGGTCATCAGCCTCGGCCTGTTCCACCATCGGGCCTTCTCGATGGGAACAATCGTTTCGTTCGCCTACGGCTTCGGCTTTTTCGGCTCGACCTACCTGATTCCCGTCTTCCTGCAAAATGCGCTTGGATTCTCAGCCGCTGCTGCGGGCTCGATGCTGATCCCCTCGGGTATCGCACTGCTGGCGACGATCCCGGTCGCCGGCCGGTTGGCGGACCGCCTTCCCCCGCATTGGCTCACGGTAAGCGGCATGGGCCTGCTCGGCACCTCGTTCCTGGCCTTCGCGCTGTTCGGGGGCGGCATCACTTCGATTGAAATCATCGGCATTACCGTGTGGGGACGTATCGGCCTCGGACTGATCCTGCCGGCACTGACGCTCTCCGTTCTGCGCCATCTGGAACCCCACCAGCTCGGCCAGTCCTCGGTAGTCATCAGTTACTCCCGCCAACTCGGCGGCGTGCTGGGCATTGCCGTCATCGCCGTATTCGTCGCCTGGCGGGAAAGCGTTTACGGGTCAAGCGTTGAGGGCATCCATACTTCCTATGCGCAAGGCTTCCTGTTGCTTGCCGCAGTCTTCGCTTTGGCGCTGACAGCCGCGCTGCGGATGAAACCGCCACACGCGTACGGGCGTTGAAGCTGCCAAGGACTCGCTATCGCCACAACCCGCCGATCGTCCAGCGCGGGCGTTGCCTGACCTTTCCGAGCGTATCCGGACGAACCCTCGCGACGCCCTGCCAACGGGCCGATTCCGCTGCCGGAGCCAACTCAAGCAAGCGACGAATCCGCTCCCCGGTTTCCGGATGCGTGCGCAACCACGATGGTTCGGGGTTACCCCAACCGGGCATGAACAGGCCGCGCCAGGAACGGCTGCGTCCTTCGATGCGCGCCAAGGCGGAGGCCAGTCCGCGCGGGTCGCCGGTCAGCGCCGCGGCGGTGAGATCCGCATCGAATTCGCGCACCCGCGACAGGCCGAGCTGCGAAAGCATGGCCAGGTGAGGCGAGAAAATGAGCAAGAGGAACCCGGCCCAATTGATCGTGCCCGCGCCGGTCAGCAGCGCCGGCAGGGAAAACAGGATGAGGAACTGCCCGAGCAGCGCGAACACGCTGGTCAATCGGCTGACGTAGTCGGCAAGACCCATCACGCGCAGGTCGCCGTGGGCGATATGCGCCGTTTCGTGCGCGAGCACGCCCGCCAGCTCGCGCGGCGGCAGTTGTTCGAGCAGGCCGTGGGTGAGTGCGATCGCTGCCTGCCGGCGGTTGCCGACGGCGAAGGCGTTGATCAACGGACTCGGGACGTAGTACAGCGCCGGCACCGCCGGCAGGTCGGCGCGCCGGGCGATGTCCTCCATCAGGCGCCAGAGATCCGGCGCGGCGTGCGAATGAATCGGGCGTGCCTGATACAGGCGCAACGTCAGCCTCGATGCCGCCGGTTCGACCAGCAACGCCACGGCACAGGCAGCCAGCCCCATCCACAGGCCGTCCGGACCGACCAGCAGGAAAGCGGCCAGTGCGGTGATGCCGATCAGCGAAAGGACCAGCAGCGCCGTCTGGAGACGATTGCTCCAGGCGTGACGATGCCAACGTTCGCTTGACACGGCAGCCTCACCCCCTGGAAACGCGGCTGGCAATCAGGCGTAGCGTGTCCATTTCCTCCAGCATGTCAGCCACCAGCGCGGCCAGTTCGGGCACCGCATCGAAGTCGCGTTCCAGGTCGTGCATGCGCCGCGCGCGCAGCAGACAGGCACCGGAAAAGCGCCAGATGCCCGCGACGCTCTCCGCGCCGGGAAACAGGCCCTCGTCGAGGTGCCGCATCAGCCAGTCCGGCTCGACGCGGCAGGCGGCGGCCATCTGCTCCAGCGTCAGCCAGCTCTCTTCCATCAGCGTGCCGATCAGGATGTCATCGTCGCGCATGATTTATCTCCCTGCAGAGCGGCGCGGATCGAACGGCAACTCGCGCGCCATGGTCGCGTAAAGCTCGCGTGCCTTCGGCGTCTCGGCCGGGGGCAGAACGACCTGAAGCGTCAGGATCAGATCGCCAGGCGGACTACCCGGGATTCCTTTCCCTCGCACGCGCAGGGTGCCACCGCTCTGCGCTCCTGCCGGAACGCGGACCTTGAGCACCCCGCCCGGAGTATCAACCGCCACGACGTCGCCGAGCGCGGCCTCCCACGGTGCGACTGGCAGATCGAGGTGCAAATCGCGCCCTTCAACGCGCAGGCGGTCATGCGCCTGGAAATGCACTTCGAGCAGCAGGTCGCCGGCCGGCGCACCGCTGTATCCCGGGGCGCCCTGCCCGGCCAGCCGGATGATCTGTCCTTCGCGAACGCCGAGCGGAATCTTCACGTTCAGCGTGCGCGTCTCGACGGTCACATGCCCCTGCGCATCAACCCGGGGCACGCGCAGGCTGATCTGCCGGGTGGCGCCGTGAAAGGCGTCGTCGATGTCGAGCACGACCTTGGCGTGGTGATCCTCGCCGCGCATCTGGAAGCCGCCGGCACCCCGGCCGGCATGGAAGGCTCCGCCCATGCCGCCTCCGCCCATCCGGCCGAAAAGCTGCGAAAAGAAATCGCTGAAGCCGGCGGCATCGCCGGGGGAAAAGCCGTGCGAGGAGAACTCGAACCCGGTGTCCCAGTCGGGCGGCGGCCTGAATTCCTGGCCGGGCTGGTAACCACTGCCGAGTTGATCGTACGCCGCGCGCCGCTCGGGATCGGAGAGAACCGTGTAGGCCTCGTTGATCTCCTGCATGCGCTGCTCGGCGTCCTTCTCCTTCGACACGTCCGGATGATACTTGCGCGCCAGCTTGCGGAAGGATTTCTTGATTTCCTCCGCCGTCGCGTCCCGCTTTACCCCGAGCGTCTGGTAATAGTCCTTGAATTGCATGAAAGCTCCATTTCTACGGGCTCCCGAATGGCCTGCGTGCTCCCAAGATGGCACCTGCCGCGGCGCATTTCAAGGCACGGAAATCGACGAAGCAGCTCATTCCCATGTGGATTACATGCCTGTCGTTACGTATACTCGTCGAGTCTTCACCACAACATTCCAGGGCGCCTCGCATGAACGATCGGACCCGCATCCGCGCCGCACATTCTTGTGCGGAAAACGCCCAGGACGCCGTACGCGAATTCCACCGCGCGGTCTATCAGGACAACATGGCGCTGGTCGTGTTCTTTTGCTCGGCGGCGTACGACAGCGATGCCCTGGCAGAGGAAATGAACCGTCTGTTCCGGGGCGTTCAGGTGGTCGGCTGCACGACGGCGGGAGAGATCGGCACGGCCGGTTATCGCGACTTCAGCCTCAGCGGCATCAGCTTTTCCTCCACCGATTTCACCGCCGTCAGCGCCTGCATCGAAAACCTGCAGGCATTCGAAACCGTGCGGGGACACGCACTGGTCGATTCACTGCAGCGCGAGCTGGACAGCCGCCTGTTCCCGCAGGCCTCGGCCAGCTCGAATTGCGTCGCCCTGCAGTTGATCGACGGGCTTTCGCTCCGCGAGGAAGCCGTTTCGCGCGTACTGCAAAGCGCCCTTGGCCGCATACCGCTGGTAGGTGGCTCAGCCGCCGACAGCCTGAGCATGAAAAAAAGCCGCGTCTATTCCGGCGGCCGGTTTCACGATGATGCGTCCGTCCTGATCCTCCTGGCCTCGCGCGTTCCCTGTACCGTGTTCCGGACCCATCACCTCGAACCGATGCCGGAACGCCTGGTGGTGACGGAAGCCGACCCGGCGCGCAGAACGGTGCTCGAACTCAATGGCCGCCCTGCCGCCGGGGAGTTGTCACGGGTGCTTGGCCAGAGTCTGGAAGGCGCCGACCTGTGGCACATGCTCGACCGCACGATCATCGTGCTGATCAACGGCGAAAGCTACGTGCGGGCGCTGAACGCCATCCACCCGGACCAGAGCCTGACCTTCTTCTGCGCCATAGAGAAAGGAACGGTGCTGCGCATTGCCCGCAGCGCAGACCTCCTGCCCAAGCTCGAACGGGCCTTCGCCGACATTCGCGCCAAGGTGGGCGCGCCGCAATGCGTGCTCGGCTTCGACTGTTCCCACCGCAAGCTGGCCATCATGCGCAGTCCGGAGCGCGAGAAGATCGCCGCACTGATGCTCGAAAATCGCACCACGGGTTTCTGCACCTACGGCGAACAGTATCGCGGCCTGCACATGAACCAGACGTTCGTCGGCGTCGCTTTCGGCTCTTCCAACGCTTCCGGCGAGGGAGGTCAATGATGCCGGCCGATCCGGGAGCAGCCAGCGAGGCGATGCTGCGGGCGGAAATCGCTCGCCTGACCAAGATCATCGACGTGCTGATGGACCGCGCCGAAAGCGACTCGAATCGCTTCGATGCGGATTTCGGGCTGCAGCAGACGACGATCCTGCTCGAAGACCAGGTCCGGTTGCGCACATCCGAACTGGAAGCGGCGATCCGCGAGCTGGAGCGCTCCAACCGCAGCCTGCGCGATTCCGAGGAACGCTTCTCGCGGATGTTCCGTGAACACGCAGCGATCATGCTGCTGATCGAACCGGCGAGCGGCGCGCTGATCGACGCCAACGAGGCGGCGCAACATTTCTACGGTTATCCGCGCGACGTGCTGCTCCGGATGAATATCGGCGACATCAACGTGCTGCCTGCCGGAACGTGTCAGGACAAACGCTACGCGGTGCTCACCGGAACCGAAAAAATCTTCGAATTTCCGCACCGGATCGCTTCCGGCGAAACGCGCACCGTCGAAGTACACAGCGCCCCGATCACCGTCGACGGCAGCACCTTGATCTTCTCGGTCATTCACGACATCAGCGAACGCAAGCGGGTCGAGCAGGAACTCGAGCAGCATCGCAACCATCTGGAGGATCTCGTCGTCGCGCGCACGACGGAACTCGCCGAGGCCCGCGACGCGGCGGAAGCGGCCAGCCGGGCGAAGAGCGTTTTCCTGGCCAACATGAGCCACGAACTGCGCACCCCGCTCAACGGGATCATCGGGATGACCGAACTGGCGCTGCGCCGTGCCGGCGACCCGGTCCTGGTCGGGCAACTCGAACAGAGTAGCAAGGCGACGCGGCACCTGCTGGCGATCATCAACGACATCCTCGACATCTCGCGCATCGAGGCTGACCGGCTGACCCTCGAGATTCATGATTTCAACCTCGCCGAGGCCGTCGGCGAAGCCGCCTTCCTGCACCAACCGCGCGCGCAGGGCAAAGGACTCGACCTGTCGGTGGACATCGCGCCAGCCATTCCCGAATTCCTGCGTGGCGACGCCCTGCGCCTGAAGCAGACGCTGATCAACTTCATCGACAACGCGATCAAGTTCTCCGACCACGGCGACATCCGCATCCGGGTATTTCCAGTTCCTGATCAAGAAACAACCGGTGATCTCCTGCTGCGCTTCGAGGTCAGCGACCAGGGCATCGGCCTGACGACCGAACAGCAGGCCCGGCTGTTCCGCCCCTTTACCCAGGCCGACGAATCAACCACCCGCCGCTTCGGCGGCACCGGACTCGGGCTGACCATCGCCACGCGCATCGCCCGGCTGATGGGCGGCGAAACCGGCGTCGTCAGCGAGCATGGTCAAGGCAGCACGTTCTGGTTTACCGCCCGGCTGGGCAAGAGCGGCAGGCCGGCACAGGTCGCCCCCACACGTCATGATGACGCTGGCGCGGGCATTGTCGCGACGGGATTTCAGGTCGGCCGCCGCATCCTCGTCGCCGAGGACGACCCGGTCAGCCAGGAAGTCCTCCGGATGCTTCTGGAGGATGCCGGGCTGGAAGTGGAAATCGCCGGAAATGGCCACGAGGCCGTCGAACGCGCCCGCAACGGCGGCTATGCACTGATCCTGCTCGACGTGCAGATGCCGGTCATGGACGGGCTTGAGGCCTGCCGGCGCATCCGCAACGGACAGGAGGCCCGCCACCTGCCCATCCTGGCGATGACCGCGAACGCCTTTACCGAGGATCGTGAACGCTGCCTCGCCGCCGGGATGAACGACCACATCGCCAAACCGGTCGACCCGGACGCACTGATCGCCACGCTGCGGCGCTGGCTGGAGAAGGACAGCGAGGCGGATTAGCCGGCTCAGGCGATCGTCGCACCGAACAGGATGCCGACACCGAACGTCACCGCCGCCGCAGCCCCGCCGAACAGAATCTGGCGGGAGGCCGAATAGGCGAAGCTGCGGCCATTGAACAGCGAGGTCACCGCGCCGACGGCGCCAAGCCCGAACAGGCTGAGAGCGATGCTGGCAACGATGCCAACCGAGTTCTCCAGCCACAAGAACGGCGCAACCGGGAAAATCGCGCCCAGGGCGAACAGCAGCAGCGAGACGCCGGCCGCACTCCACGGGTTGCCGCCGAGTTCCGCCGGGTCGATGCCGAGTTCCTCGCGCGCCAGCGTCTCCAGCGCCGTGTCGCGGTTTTCCATGACCTTCGTGGCGATCAGCCAGGCCTGTTCGCGCTCGATGCCCTTGGCCTGGTAGATCAGCGCCAGTTCCTTCTTCTCGGCCTCGGGCGTCTGTTCGAGTTCCTCGGCTTCCCGCTCGATCTGCGTGCGCGCCAGTTCGCGGGCGTTGGTCACTGACAGCCACTCACCGAGCGCCATCGACAGGGCCCCCGCCACCAATCCCGCCAGTCCGGTCAACAAAACGGTCGCCGACGCGGCCCCGGCGCCCGCCACGCCCATGACCAGGCAGAAATTGGAAACCAGCCCGTCATTGACCCCGAGCACGGCGGCGCGCAACTCATTGCCGGAACCGCCGCGATGCCAGTGCTCCGCCCCGGCGATATCGCTGCCATCCACCGGCCCGCCCTGCCCGGCGGCGGCGCGAATCACCGCCGCATGGCCGTGTTCCTCCGCCGACAACGCTGCCGCGTCGGGCTGATTCGCGTACTTGTTGCGATCGGAGAACTCGTTGGCCGCGACGACGGGAAGGACGAATCGCGGACCGAAATGCCGCGCCAAGCGGATGAGAAGCCGGGTTTTGAGCGACGGCCCGAGCGGCAAATCGGTAATCCCGGCCGCCATCAACTTGTCGCGCCAGATGTCTGCGTGCTCGTTCTCGGCCTGCGCCAGTTGCAGGAAGAGATCCTTCCGGGTCGGATCCCGCTCGTAGCCGGAAAGCGCCGTGTACAGCGCCGCACCGTCGATCTCGTCCTGCAGGTTGTCACGGTAACGCCGGATCGAATTCAATTTCCCTCCCCCTGCCCTCGCTGTTTTCCTGGATCATTTCCGGGGACTTCCCCGAACTGCCGGCGCAGGCGGTTCAACCCCTGGCGGAAGGCTTCGGCATCGCCGGGATCGAAAAAGTTCGGATACCGTTCGTGCGCGCCCTTGATCCGCCGGGCGTGCTTGATCGGACACCAGTACTGCTCCGTGCGCGCGGCCACCTCGCGGGTGTAGGCGGCCACGCCGTTGCCGTAGGAGCAATAGAAGCAGTTGAACTTCTCGATCAGGTTGAGATACGGCAGGTCGCCGCGGTCGAACACCAGGTAATCGGAACGCTTCACCTTGGGAATGCGATAGACCGGGAAGCAGATTGTCTGATAGACGGTCACGAACAGGTCCATCAGCAGGAACGGAATCCAGCCGCTGTAGATGATCGGCGCGGTGATGATGTCCAGCAGATTGCTGCGCGCGAGGAAGCGGAACAACCCGATCTTGTAGCGCTTTTGCTGGCGCAGGAACTCCTCGGCGAGTTCCGCCTGCTTCGTCTGCAAGTCTTCGCGCGCCTTGCGATACTCTTCCTCGACGTCTTCCTGCAGCGCCTGGATGCGCGCCAGCAGATCGTTCAGATTGTTCTTGAGCATGGTTCTTCCCGGTCGGCAATGACCGGAGTGTAAGTCATCACCACATGCGCGGATACCCGGCGAAGCTACCGCGAGCCAATGGGTTCCAGGCGGACGATGCGCCCCTTGGCACTGTCAGTCAGCAGGTAGAGAAAGCCATCGGGGCCGTTGCGCACGTCGCGGATGCGCCCAAGCTGGTTTTCCAGCAGCCGCTCCTCGCGCACGATGCGGTTGCCGTCGAGCTCCAGCCGCACCATCATCTGCCCGCGCAAGGCGCCGACGAACAGGTTGCCACGCCAGGCCGGGAATTTGTCTCCTGTGTAAAAGGCCATCCCCGCCGGCGCGATCGACGGTGTCCACTGCAGCAGTGGCTGGGCCAAGCCGGCCTTTTCGCTGCCTTCGCCAATGCGCGTGCCGCTGACGTAATTGCGCCCGTAGGTGATCACCGGCCAGCCGTAATTGACCCCGGCGCGGATGATGTTGATCTCGTCGCCGCCCTGCGGCCCATGCTCGTGCGCCCACAGTTCGCCGGTCTGCGGGTGCAGCGCGGCGCCCTGGATGTTGCGGTTGCCGAGCGTGAATATTTCGGGCAGTGCGTTGGCGACGCCGACAAACGGGTTGTCCACCGGCACGCGCCCGTCGTCGTGCAGGCGGATCACCGAGCCGGCGTGGTCGTCAACACGCTGCGCCCGCGCCATCTCGCCCCGGTCACCGAGGGTGATGTACAGGAAGCCCTTGCGGTCGAAAACCAGCCGCGAACCGAAATGCTGGCCGGCCGAGGTTTTTGGACGCATCGAGAACAGCACAGTGACGTCTCGCAGCACATGGCCGTCAAGCCGCCCGCGCGCCACTTCGGTGCCGTAACCGCCCTCGCCCCGCGCAGCGTAGGAAATATAGACCCAGCGGTTCGTTTCGAACGCGGGATGCAGCGCGACGTCGAGCAGTCCTCCCTGCCCCACGACCGCCACCGCGGGCACGCCGGCGATCGGCCGCGGATCTAGCTTGCCGTCGCGGTCAACGAGGCGTAACCGGCCGGGCCGCTCGGTCACCAGCATCCGGCCGTCCGGCAGGAAGGCGAGGCCCCACGGGTACTCCAGGCCTTCGCTGACAGTGACGGCGCGAAACGGGGCGGCCTGCGCCCGGGACTCCGCCGGCCATAAGAGCAAAAAGCCGGCGAGAAGGGTAAGGATGATCAGGAATATCCAGCGAATTCGGTTCATGCGCATCGGACCCATGAACCGTGCGCCGGGTTCCGCCCGGCTGCTACTTCGCCGCGGCGTGAATCTCCGGAATCGTCGCCATCGTGTAGCCGGCCTTTTCCAGGCCCTCGCGCAGCGCCTTCGCCGTCGCCACCGCCTCGGCGTTGTCGCCATGCACGCAGATGCTTTGCGGATTGACCGGGATGCGCTTGCCGGTGATCGAAATCAGCGCCTGTTCCTCGACCATGCGCATGACATGCTCGAGGCTCGCTTCGGCGCCATGCACCATCGCGCCGGGCTGGCTGCGCGGCACCAGGTTGCCATCGTCGAGATAGGCGCGGTCGGCGAAGACTTCCTCGACGATCGGCAGCCCCTGTTCGCGCCCGGCCAGGATCAGTTGCGAAGCGGCCGGAGCGAGCAGGATCAGCGTCGGATCGAGGCGCTTGACGGCGCGGGCGATGGCATCGGCGATCTTGCGCTCGGCGCAGGCGATGTTCGACAGCGCACCGTGCGGCTTGACGTGGGTGACCCGCATCCCCTGCGCGCGGGCGCAGGCCTCAAGCGCGCCGATCTGGTAGAGCATCATCGCTTCCAGTTCGTCGAGCGGGATGTCCATGCGCCGCCGGCCGAAGCCCTGCAGATCGGGAAAACCGGGATGCGCACCGATGCTGACGCCGTTGTCGCGCGCCAGCGCCGCCGTCTTGAGCATCACGGTCGGATCGCCGGCATGGTAGCCGCAAGCCACGTTGGCCGACTTGACGATGCCGAGCATGGCGCCGTCGCTGCCCATTTTCCACGGGCCGAAACTTTCGCCGAGATCGGCGTTGAGGTTGAGCAGTTTGGTCATCTTGAACTCCAGTCAAAGCACCACCACAGAGACGCGGAGGCACAGAGGAAACACAGAGAAAAACTCTATTCCAAATGGCCTTCTCTGCGAATACTCTTCGCCTCTGTGCCTCCGTGGTGGGTTTTTCGCATCTATTCAGCAATCTCCAATTTTTTAGATCGCCGCCCACGCGGCATCGTCGTCAGTCGTTTCCTGCACGAGCGTGTCCGCCCAGGCGCGCCAACGGCTTTCCAGATCCAGCAAGGCGGCCTTCGCTTCCGCGGCATCGACGGCGCGGAAACGGAGCACATCACCCGGCTTGCGCTGCGCCAGCCGCGGCAGGTCGGCCGAAATCACCGTGGCGATCTTCGGGTAGCCGCCGACGGTCTGGCAGTCGGCCAGCAGGATGATCGGCTGGCCGTTGCCGGGCACCTGGATGACGCCCGGCGTCACGCCGTCGGAAACGATGTCCGCCGCTTCCGGCGTCACGTGCTTGAGCGGCGGGCCGTCGAGGCGCATGCCCATGCGGTCCATCTGCGGCGTTACCGTGTAGGCCGAGTTCACGAATTCCTGCAGCGCAGCCGCGGTGAAATGCTCCTGCTGCGGGCCGAGGATGACGCGGATCGGACACTCGTCGCAGGTCCACGGTGCGGCATGCCGTTCGCCCTGCAGGGGATCGGCCGGCACGCCGCAAGGCAAGGAATCGCCCTTGGCCAGCAGGCGGCCGTCGATGCCGCCGATCAGCGCGCGCTGGTACGTCGAGCGGCTGCCGAGTTGCACCGGCGTGTCGAAGCCGCCGCCGACCGCGATATAGGCCACGCCGCCGCGCACGGTTCCGGTTTCGAGCACGTCGCCAACGTCAAGCGTGACGCTGCGCCAAGCCGGCGCTTCCTCCTGCCGCCCGTCCGCCCGGCGCACCTTCGGCACCATGTTCCCCGCGACGGCCAGGCACACCGGCCCCTGTACCACCTTCAACGCCGGCCCCATGACGCGAACTTCGATGCACGCCGCGTCCGCGGCATTGCCCGCCAAGGCGTTGGCGCAGCGCGCCAGCGGACGATCGAGACAACCGGAAACGGTGATTCCCATGTGCCGATAGCCGAAACGGCCGGCATCCTGAATGCCGTTGCCGAGGCCGGGATTGAGGACTTCCAGAACGCCGCTCATGACCGACCTCCCTCGGGCAGCAACAGGCTGCTCCGGTCAAGCGTTCCCGCCTTAGCCGCCGCTTCCAGTTCAAGATACGTGTCGCGATCGATGCCTCGCCAGTGCACACGGTCGCCGGAAGCCAGCAGCGCCGGCACCGGGTCGGCCGCCGAGAACATCGGCACCGGGGTTCGCCCGAGCAGGCGCCAGCCACCCGGGCTCTCCCAGGGGTAAACCGCGCACATCTCGCCCGCGACGGCGAGCGAACGCTCCGGCACCGCCTTACGCGGCGAGGCGAGGCGCGGCATCTGCAACTCGGCGGGCAGGCCGCCCATATACGGAAAACCGGGCATGAAGCCGATCATGTAGACGCGGAACTCGGCAGCGGTGAGTCGCTCGATCACGGCCTCGCGGGTCATTCCCTTGATTTGGGCCAGTTCAGCGAGATCGGGAGCGAACTCGTCGTCAAAGCAGACGGGCAGGCACCATTGTCGCCCCTCTGCCTGTTTGGCACCCGACGTCTGCGCCAGGTTCAGCAGCGCCTCGCCGAGACGTTGCCCGTCGCAACGCAGCGGATCGAAGTGCACGGTCAGCGAGCGGAAGGTCGGCACGACGTCGACGATGGCGCTGAAAAGCGCATCCTTTCTCGCCTTTTCGAGCGCCTCGGTCAAACCAAGCACGCGGGCATGCAGCGCTGGATCGATCACGCTGCCGAACTCGACGGTCCATGCCGTATCGCCGACCGGCAGCAGGCGGGCCTGAACCATCCCGCCGGTTTCGTTACTGTTCAACCTTATCCTCCCATGTGTTGCGGCAACCAGTTGGTGATGTCCGGAACGAAGTACATCAAGAGGACCATCACCAGCATCAGAACGAACATCGGAAACGCCTGTCTGGACAGCCAGGAAATTTCCTTCCTGGTCATCCCTTGCAGCACGAACAGATTGAAGCCGACCGGCGGCGTGATCTGCGCCATCTCGACCACGAGCACGACGAAAATGCCAAACCACAGCAAGTCGAAACCGGCCCGCTCGACGGTCGGCAACAGCACGCCCATGGTCAGCACGACCATCGAGATGCCGTCGAGGAAACAGCCGAGCACGATGAAAAAGAGCATCAGCGCAAAGATCAGCGCCAGCGGGGGCAGGTGCAGGCTGGTGATCCATTCGGCGAGATGCCGCGGCAGGCCGATATAGCCCATCGCCAGCGTCAGGAAAGCCGCGCCGGCGAGAATCAGCGCAATCATGCAGTACAGCCGCGTGCCGCCGAGCAGGCTGTCGATGAAGTTCTGCCAGGTCAGCACACCCTGGAACGCGGCGATGATCATCGAACCGACGACCCCGAGGGCCGCCGCTTCGGTCGCCGTCGCCACGCCGCTATAGATTGACCCCAGCACGGCGGTGATCAGCGTCACCACAGGAATCAGATGACGCGACTCGTGCAACTTCTGGCGAAAGGTCAACTCGCGGTCCGGCGGCGGAATCTGCTCGGGATGCAACAACGCCCAGACCATCGTGTAGGCCATGAACAACCCCGCCAGGAGCAGGCCGGGAAACACCCCGGCGATGAACAGCTTGGCGATCGAGACGTTGGCGGTGACGCCATAGACGATCATGATGATCGACGGCGGGATAAGCAGCCCGAGCGTCCCGGCCCCCGCCAGCGTGCCGATGGCAATCGAATCGGGGTAGCCGCGCTTCTTCAGCTCCGGCAAGGCCATTTTGCCAATGGTCGCGCAAGTCGCGGCAGAGGAACCGGAGACGGCGGCGAAGATCGTGCAGCCGATGATGTTGGTGTGCAGCAATCGCCCCGGAATCTTCTCCAGCCACGGCGCCAGCCCCTTGAACATGTCCTCCGACAATTTGGTGCGGAAGAGTATCTCGCCCATCCAGATAAACAGCGGCAGCGCCGTCAGCGTCCAGGACGATGACGATCCCCAGATCGTCATGACCATCGCGTCGCCAACCGGTCGCGAGGTGAATAACTGCATGCCGATCCAGGCAACCCCGGCCAGCGACAGTCCGATCCAGACGCCGCTGCCGAGAATGGCGAACAGGACGACGATGAGAAAAGCGGTGATGTAAAAATCCATGATTCGTCCCGTTGTGCTATTCGACGCGCGCCGGTTCGCCCTCTTTCGGCGCTTCGACGATTTTCCGTCCGGACACCAGATCGGCGAGATCCAGCGCGAACGCCAGGGTGAAGATCGTCGTTCCGATCGCCATGCCCAGTTGCGGAATCCATAGCGGCGTCGCATCGAGGCCAGTGGAGATGTCGTTGAAGGCATATGACTGCACGACCAGACGGATCGAGTACCACGCCAGCAGCGCCGCCACGCCCAGCGCGACGACATGGCAGAACACGTCCAGCCACTTCCTGGCGGCCGGCGGCAGATGGTTGATGATCAGCGTCACCCGGATATGCTCGCCCCGGCGCAACGTCGCCGCGAGCGCCAGAAAGGCTGACGCGGCCATGCAGTAGCCCGCGTAGGCATCGGCACCGTGAACCTCGAGCGCAGGAAAAATCCGCCCGAAAATGCTCGAAAGCACGGCCAGCAGTGTTCCGATCATGAACACACCGGCGAGATGGCCTGTCGCATTGAACAGGCCGTTCAACAAGGAACGCATCTACTTCCCTCGGAAATGAAGCGGGCGACCGGTGGTCGCCCGCAAGTTGGTTTCAGGCGAGGCGCGTGGCCGTCGCCGTGAATGTGCAAGTGCCCGTGCAGTACAGTCGGACGACAAACACCATCATCGTTGCGATCAGTTGCAAGAACGGCATCACGGCGACTCCCGAATGACGGGGAATTACTTGCGGAAGGCGTCGATGACAGCCTGCCCCTCGGCCCCGGTCTGCGTCGTCCAGTCGGCAATCATGGTCAGACCGACCTTCTTGAAGTCCTCGCGCAGTTGCTCGGAACCGGCCTCGACCGTCATCCCGTTCTTGGCCAATTGTTCCTTGTACCAGTTGTTCTTCTCGGCGCTGGTCTTCCAGCCACGCTCTTCGGCTGCCGCTGCCGCCTTGAGGACAGCCTCCTGGGTCGGCTTGTCGAGCCGCGAGAACGCCTTCTGCGAAACGATGATCAGGTTCTTCGGCAGCCAGGCACTCACGTCATAGTAGTACTTGACCTGCTCCCAGACCTTGCTGTCGTAGCCGGTCGCGCCGGAGGTCATGAATGCCTGCACCGCACCGGTCGCCAGCGCCTGGGTCAGTTCGGCGGCCTGGATCGTCACCGGTTGCGCACCGACGAGTTGTGCGATCCGGCTGGTGCCCGGATTGTAGGCGCGCCACTTGACACCCTTCAGGTCAGCGGCAGAGTTCAACGGCTTGGCGCTGTAGATGCCTTGCGGTGGCCACGGCACCGAGTAGAGAACCTTCAACCCCTGCTTGGCCAGACGTGCTTCGGTTGCCGCCTTGGACACCTCCCAGAGCTTCTTCGACTCCGCATACCCGGTCGCCAGGAACGGGATCGAATCGATGCCGAACATCGGATCCTCGTTGGAGAACCCGGAAATGATGATCTCGCCGATATCGGCCTGCCCACCCTGCACGGCCCGCTTGATCTCATTGGCCTTGAACAGGGAACCGTTGTCGTGCACGGTGATCTTCAGCTTTCCGCCAATCGCCTTGTCGACGTCGGCAGCAAACTGAACGATGTTTTCGGTGTGGAAATTATTGCCGGGATAGCCGGTCGGCATATCCCATTTCTGCTGGGCAAATGCGCTGGAACCAGCCAGCAGCACCGTCGTGGCGGAACAAACGGCAACAAGCGTCTTCAACATAGAGTTCTCCATATCCAGGGTAACCAGAACCGGCCAGTCGGCGACCGACCGGGGCAACAGTCAAACCGATCGCAAAACCAGGTGACACGCAAAGCAGTTCAGATACCGTGGGTCAAAAGCAGAACTCATCCCAGACCACGGGGGCCTCAACGTTAATAAATCGTCAATGTATTGTCAATTTAAAACTCTTATAATGCCTCGCCGTCCCGCGCTTTTTACCCCCCTCCCCGTAACGGAACCACCATGGATCTCACCCCAAAAAAACTCGAACCGGGCCAGAAAAGACAGCGCATCGTCTCCTCTGCGCATCTCGTCTCGCCCAAGTCTCCTGAACTCTCGGAGATCGAATTCGGCCTGATCATCGCCACCAATGCCTTCAACCGCTGGATGATCCGCTGCATGACCGCCGCCGGCGCCAAGGATCTGACCCCCACCGATGTACTGGTCATGCACCACATCAACCACCGCGGCACCGAGAAGCGGCTGGCCGACATCTGCTTCGTGCTGAATATCGAGGACACCCACGTGGTGTCGTATTCGGTCAAGAAACTGATCGGGATGAAATTCGTCGCCAGCACCAAGCGCGGCAAGGAAGTCTATCTGGGCGCCACGAAGGAAGGCGCCGCACTGTGCGAACGCTACCGCGAGGTGCGCGAATCCTGCCTGATGCCCGGGTTCTCGGGGAAGGAAGAGGAAAACCAGCGCTTCGGCGAAGTGGCGCAACTGCTGCGCGCCCTGTCAGGCCGCTACGATCAGGCCGCCCGCGCCGCGTCGTCTTACTGAGAATTGCGGACGGGGCGCGTCGCCGGCGCCCTCACCCGCGTCGACAACGGCTCAACGTCCGCGGAAAACCAGCGTCGGCTGGAAATCAGCCAGGACTTTCTGCATCCCCCTACGGCTATTCAGGTTCAGGATGAGCGGCGAGCGCGTATTCGCAGCGATCTTTCCGCCCTGGGCTTCGTCACCGTAAACGATCACAACCACCGCGGCCTCCCCGGGTTGCGCCAGTTCCAGCAGTTTGCAATCCTCCTCGCTGAGTTCGATCTGGTATTCGAGATCGAGCAGTTCCGGCGCCACCACCTGGAACATGACCTTGAAATCATCAACGGATTGCAGCCAGAACAGCGTGGGCTTTCCTTCCTCGTGAAACAACTTGAAGCGGTGACAGTGCTCGAAACCGGCCAGCCCCTTCGGAAAATCGAAAAGCGTTTCCGGATCAACCTCAACGCCTTTCAACCCCAGGCGCTCGATATCAATTTTCATGAACACTCCCTGACAAGGTGTGGATGGACAAGCAGATGGCATTTAACTCCATCGGCACGGGTCGAAGCAAGGCTGACGTCACACATGACTGCGTGCGCTTGAATTTTCCGCCCCGATTGCGCATAGTTCGCCCTTTTTTCCGAGACCTGCACCCCTGATGGCTTCCTCCGCAGAACTCCGCATCACCCAGAAAATCGCCGAAGAAATCGGCTGTACCCTGCACCAGGTCGTCGCCGCCGTCGGTCTGCTCGACGAAGGCGCCACGGTGCCGTTCGTTGCCCGTTACCGCAAGGAAGTCACCGGCGGACTCGATGACACGCAACTGCGCACGCTCGACGAGCGCCTGACCTACCTGCGCGAACTCGAAGAGCGCCGCGCCGCAATCCTCGCTTCGATCGATGAACAGGGAAAGCTCACGCCGGAACTCGCCGCGCAGATCGACGCCGCCGAGACCAAGCAGGGCCTCGAAGACCTCTACCTGCCGTACAAGCCCAAGCGCCGCACCAAGGCGCAGATCGCCCGCGAAGCCGGCCTCGCGCCGCTCGCCGAGGCGCTGCTCGCCGACCCGACGCTGAAGCCGGAAGACGAAGCCGCGAACTTCATCAACGCCGAGGCCGGCTTTGCCGATACCAAAACCGTGCTCGATGGCGCCCGGCAGATCCTCATGGAGCAGTTTTCGGAAGACGCCGCGCTGCTCGGCAAGCTGCGCGAGTATCTGGAAGAGCACGGCGTCGTCAAATCGACCGTCGTCGAAGGCAAGGAAACCGAAGGCGCCAAGTTCCGCGACTACTTCGACTACTCCGAACCAGTCACTGCCGTTCCCTCGCATCGCGCCCTCGCACTCTTCCGCGGGCGCAACGAAGGCATGCTCCAGGTTTCGCTGGTACTCGATTCCGAACTGGATGAAGCGAACAAGCCGGCCGGGCCCAACCCCTGCGAAGCGCGCATCGCCAGGCACTTCGGCATCACCGACCAGGGTCGACCGGCAGACAAGTGGCTCGCCGACACGGTACGCTGGACCTGGCGCATCAAGGTCTTCATGCACCTCGAACTTGACCTGATGAACGCCCTGCGCGAACGCGCCGAGGAAGAAGCGATCCGCGTCTTCGGCACCAATCTGCACGACCTGCTGCTCGCCGCGCCGGCCGGCCAGCGCGCGACGATGGGCATCGACCCCGGCATCCGCACCGGCTGCAAGGTCGCCGTCGTCGACGCCACCGGCAAGCTCCTCGACACGGCCACCATCTACCCGCACGAACCGCGCCGCGACTGGGACGGCGCGCTGCACACGCTGGCCATGCTGGCCAGGAAGCACAACGTCGACCTGATCAGCATCGGCAACGGTACCGCCTCGCGCGAAACCGACAAACTCGCCGCCGACCTCATCAAGATGGTGCCGGAACTGCGCCTGACCAAGATCGTCGTCTCCGAAGCCGGCGCCTCGGTCTATTCCGCCTCTGAATACGCCGCGCGCGAGTTCCCGGAACTGGATGTCAGCCTGCGCGGCGCCGTGTCGATCGCCCGCCGCCTGCAGGACCCACTCGCCGAACTCGTCAAGATCGACCCGAAATCCATCGGCGTCGGCCAGTACCAGCACGACGTGAGCCAGACGAAGCTCGCCCGCGCGCTCGACGCCGTCGTCGAGGACTGCGTGAACGCCGTCGGCGTCGATGTGAATACCGCCTCCGCGCCGCTGCTCACCCGTGTCTCCGGACTCAACAGCACGCTCGCCGCCAACATCGTTTCCTACCGCGACAAGAACGGCGCCTTCGCCAACCGCAAGGCGCTGCTCGACGTGCCGCGCCTCGGCGAAAAAACCTTCGAGCAGGCCGCCGGCTTCCTGCGTATCACCGGCGGCGACAACCCGCTCGACGCCTCCGCCGTGCACCCGGAAGCCTACCCGCTGGTCGAGCGCATCCTCGCCGACATCAAGAAAGGCATCAAGGACGTGATCGGCGATTCGCGCCTCGTAAAATCGCTGCAGCCGACCAAATACACCGATGAAAAGTTCGGTCTGCCGACGGTCCAGGACATTTTGAAGGAACTCGAAAAACCCGGCCGCGACCCACGCCCCGAGTTCAAGACCGCGGTGTTCAAGGACGGCGTCGAGGAAGTGAAGGACCTGCAGCCGGGCATGATCCTGGAAGGCGTCGTCACCAACGTCGCCAACTTCGGCGCCTTCGTCGACATCGGCGTGCACCAGGACGGCCTGGTGCACATCTCCGCGCTGTCGAACAAGTTCGTCAAGGATCCGCGCGAGGTCGTCAAGGCCGGCGACGTGGTCCGGGTCAAGGTGCTCGAGGTCGACCTGGCCCGCCAGCGCATCGCCCTGACGATGCGCCTGACCGACGACGCGGCCCCCGCCGGCATGAAGAAAGGCAACGTGCCGCTGAGCAACAAGGCCAGACAGCAGCAGGCGCGACAACCCGAGACACAAGGCGCGATGGCGGCGGCGTTCGCCAAACTCCGGCGCTGATGCAGAGGAGAATAATGACCACGCGTCACTACCTGCTGCTCGGCACCGCCGAGCCCGTCGCCTGGACGGTGGACATCGCCAGCGAAAGCGAGATCATCGCCCGGGCCGAGGTGGAATGCCGCCTCAGCGGCGAAGACCTCGAATTCCTCGCCGGATTCGAACTGATCGGCACCGGCAAGCGTGCCGGGAGCATCGGCGTTCATGCCCTGGAGTGGTCACGCGACTGGATGCCCGGCGAGAAACTCAGAACGGCGCTGTTGAAACTCGGCGACGAAGGGCGTACTTGCAGGGCTTTCAACGCCGCCGATCCGGTTCAGGTCAGGGTTTTTCTCGAACAGGCCGAAGCCGTCGGACTGCGCAACGAGGCCAGGGCACTGACAACTTCGCCGGCGGAATAGTCGGAGAGAAAGGCACCATCCCGGCAACGATCGAGACACGACGGACCGCTAACTTTCGCTGGCGACCGCCTGGGCATAGCGCCGGAAGGCGTCGCGCACCGCTTCGAGCAGTTCATCGTTCTGCCAGGGCTTGGTCAGGAAGCGCGAGATTTCGCCGCGGTTGATCGCCTCGGTCAGGCTGTCCAGGCCGGTGTAGCCGGAGAGCACCATGCGCACCGTTTTCGGATACATCACGCGGACCTGTGCCAGCAACTCGCTGCCGCTCATGCCCGGCATGCGCTGGTCGCTCAAGACCACGCCGACCGGGTGCAGCGCCAGCTGCTTCAGCGCCTCCTCGCCGCTGTTCGCCGTCAGGATGCGGTAGTTCTCTCCGCGCAGCACACGCCGCAGCGAGGCCAGGATACTGGCCTCGTCATCGACCAGCAGGATTGTTGACAGCGACTCGTCTTCGGTGGGCAGGCGCATCGGCCCGTACCCACGCAGGAAGCTGGTCATGTCGTCAACGGAAAGCGGCTTGCTCAAGAGGTAGCCTTGCATCACGTCGCAGTGAAGGGACCGCAGGAAGCGCGCCTGCCCGGCGTCCTCGACGCCCTCGGCCAGCACCTCCAGTCCCAGGCTGTGCCCCAGCGCAATGATTGCCTTGACGATGGACGCGTTGGCGCTGTTGCGGGTGATGTCGCGCACGAAGCGCAGGTCGATCTTCAACTGGTTGGCGTTGAGTTCCTGCAGGTAGGCCATCGACGAGTAACCGGTACCGAAGTCGTCGATCGACAGGCGGACGCCGAGTGCCTTGAGCGCATTTATCTCCTTGAACGACTGCCCGTGGTCGTCCATGAGGCAGCTTTCGGTGATTTCCAGTTCGAGCTGTTTCGCGTCGATCCCCGACTCGTCCAGTGCCATTTTCACCGTGTCGACGAAATGGCCGCGGCCGAGTTGCGTTGTCGAGACATTGACCGCGACGTGCTTGAGCGAACAGCCCGCGTCCTGCCAGGTCTTGAACTGGCGGCACGCCGCACGCAGCACCCACTCGCCGAGGGCAACGATGCAACCGCTCTCTTCCGCCAGCGGAATGAACTCGGCCGGCGAGATCATTCCCCGCACCGGATGCTGCCAGCGCACCAGCGCTTCGACACCGACAACCTTGCCGCTGACGAGGTCCGATTGCGGCTGGTAATGCAACAGCAACTCGCCCCGTTCGACAGCGAGGCGCAAATCGGCGTCGAGCGACAGGCGGTCCTTGGCATGCCGACTCATTTCCGGCGAGAAGAACTGCAGCTCTCCCCGCCCGCGCGCCTGCGCCTGATGCAGCGCCACTTCGGCATTGCTCTGCAGCACCTCGGCGTCGGTTCCATCGTCCGGAAACATCGCGATGCCGACACAGGCGCCGACATACACCGGGTTGCCGTCGACGATGAAGGGCTTCGACAACTCATCGATGATCCGCTGAGCGACAAAAGCGACCGGCGGCACCTCCGGTCCCGGTTCGATGATGATGTTGAACTCGTCCGCGCTGATCCGGGCGATCGCCTCGACCTGCGGCAGGACGGCGCGCAGGCGCTTGCCGGCTTCGACCAGCACCTGGTCGCCGGCGCCATGGCCGTAGCTTTCATTGATCGCGGTGAAATTGTCGAGATCGACGAACAGCAGCGAAAAGCCGGAACGATTGACCTCCGCCGACTGCAGCGCATACGCCAGGAACTCGCGGAACAGCGAACGGTTCGACAAGCCGGTCAGAGGATCGCGGTTGATGAAAAAGTCGAGCCGTTCCTCGACATAACGGCGTTCGGAAATGTCGCGATGCGATCCGCGCAGGCCGAGGCTGCGCCCGTCCTGATCGCTCACCGGCCGGCAGACGTGTTCGAGCCAGCGCTCCCGCCCGTCGCGAGTGCGAATGCGGAATATCACCGGCACCCGGTCCACCGGCCGCGCCGATGGACCGTGCGCCTTCCATGCCGCCAGATCGTCCGGATGGATGATCTTTTCCATCAACCCCGCATCGGCGAAGAAATCCTGGGCGGAATAGCCGGAAACATCGGTACATGCCGGAGAGACGTAGAGAAAGGTGCCGTCCGGCGCGGTCCAGTACTCCCAGTTCGGCGAGTATTCGGCGAGGACGTGGTATTTTTCCTCGCTCTTTTCAAGCAAGGCGCTGCGTTGCGCCACCTGCTGCTCCAGCACGTTGCGCAGGCGCGCCAGTTCCAGCTGGTTGCGGACACGGGCCCGCACCTCGTCGATATCGAACGGTTTGGTGATGTAGTCGGCGCCGCCGACTTCGAATCCCTTCACCTTTTCCGGCGCCGCGTCCACCACGGTAACGAAAATCACCGGAATCCTGTTACCGGCCGGCGACGCCTTGATCTGGCGGCAAACCTCATAACCGTCCATCCCCGGCATCACGATGTCGAGCAGGACCAGATCCGGCGGCGCGTCGCCATTCACCATGGCCACGGCGGACGTACCCGAACTGGCCACCCGAATGCTGTAGGAATCCTTGAGGGCGCCAAGCAGGGTATGAACATTGTCGGCGATGTCATCGACGATCAGCAGCGTCGGCCGGCGCTCCGGATCCATCGGCAGCGTTGCGTCGAATAGCAACGGATTGCGCCGGTGGTTCCGCAGTTCGAGCTGGGTCTTGATGCGCATGTGCAACAGCTCGGGATTGACCGGCTTGGTGATGTAGTCCGACACGCCCAGTTCAAGGCCGCGGGCTTCATCCACCGCATCCGACAGCGCCGTGACGAAAATGACCGGAATCGCCGCGGTGATCGGATTGGACTTCAGATGCGACAGCACCGAGAAGCCGTCCATGCCCGGCATCTTCACGTCCAGCAGGATGATGTCCGGCTGCGGGTGGCGCTGCGCCAACTCCAGTGCCTTCTCACCCGTCGTCGCCGCGGCGATGGCATAGTTGTCGCGCAGGACGGCAACCAGCGCGTGCAGGTTCTCGGCGACATCGTCAACTGCCAGGATGCGCGGGCGTTCTGCGCTTTTTCCGAACACTCCGTTCATTCAGGAATCCCCTCCCCTCGTTTGCTTGAGCTTTTCCTGCAGTTTCTGCAACACGGCACGCGCACCGTCGATATCGAAAACGTCCACCCGGGCGGCCAGTGCGGCAATGTCGCCGCGCCACGGCGTCGCGCCGCTTCCGCTGCGCAATTCCGCCAGCAGCGGCTCGGCCTGACCGAGATCATAGTCCAGCACCAGCCGCAGATTCTCCAGGCGATCGTGCAACTGACGGGCACTGAGCGGCGCGCCGCCCGGCCGGACCGCCGGTTCCATGCGCAATGCCAGCCGGTCGATATCCTGCATCACGTCGAGCAGCAACGCCTGCAGGTCATCCAGATCCCCCGGCGGAAGCGCTTCGCCACGTTTGAGCGCGGTGTAAATCGCGGCCACCTTGTCGAACAACGCGACGGCCCCGAGATTTCCGGTGACCCCCTTGAGGATGTGACAGGTCTCTTCCGCGCCTCTCAGATCGTTGCGCTCCACCTGTTCGCGCAGCTTTTTCACCGCGTCCGCGTGGTTCTCGCGGAAACGCCGCAATTGACGGAGATAGGCATCGACCTTGCCGCCGATGCGGCGCACGCCCTCGCGGACGTCGACGCTGGCAATTTCGGGAAGCGGTTCAACACCGGTTGTTTCCCCCGCGACTGGCGCGCTCCCGGCATCGCCGTGCGGACGCATCCACTTGGCCAGAACGGCCATCAGAAGTTCCGGATCGATCGGCTTGGTCACGTGATCGTTCATCCCCGCCGCAAGGCTGTTCTCCACGTCGTGGTTCATCGCCAGCGCGGTCATGGCGATGATCGGCAGGGCCGCGAAACGCTCGCCTCCGGCTTCGGCTCCCAGCGCGCGGATTCGCCGCGCCGCGTCGAGGCCGTTCATCACCGGCATCTGGATGTCCATCAGCACCGCGTCGTAGTCGGCGGCCTGGACGCGTTCGAGCGCGGCCTGACCGTCGAACGCCACATCGACCAGGACCCCTTCGCTGCCGAGCAACTCGCAGGCGAACTCACGGTTGATTTCGTTATCCTCGACCAGCAAGACCCGCAGGCCGGCAAGCGGCTGGCTCCCCGCCTCGCGCACAGCGCTGACCGCCGTGTCTTCACCGGCGCCCAGGATGCGCCCGCGCCCCAGCGCCGAGAGCATGCCGTCGAGCAGCGACGACGGCGAAACCGGTTTGACGACGAAACCATCGACGCCGGCACGCTCGGCCATGTGCATGACGTCCTCGCGCCCGTAGGCACTGACCATGACGATCTTCGGCTGCATCGCGATGGCCGGATTCTCGCGAATGCGCCGGGCGGCCTCATCGCCGTTCAAGCCCGGCATCCGCCAATCCATCAGCACGAGATCGTACGGCCGATCACCGGCTTTCTCGAGCGCGACCAGCGCGCTTGCCGCATCGCCCGCCAGCACGAACTCGACGCGAAAGTGCCGCAACATCTCGCCGAGGATTTCACGCGATACAGCATTGTCGTCCACGACCAGAACGCGAATCCCTTCGAGCAATGCGCCGGCCTGTTCGAGCAGGCTGCCGCGCCCGGCGAGGGCGTGCCGGGCCGCCCGCAACTGGACCGTGAAGCAGATCGTCGTTCCTTCACCAGGCCGGGACGATTCGATCCAGATTTTCCCTCCCATCAGATGCACCAGGTTGTGGCTGATCGCCAGGCCAAGGCCGGTGCCACCGAACCGCCGCGTCATCGACTCGTCGGCCTGAGTGAACTTCTCGAACAGCGCGGCCTGCGCTTCCGGCGCGATGCCGACGCCAGAATCGCGCACATCCACGCGCATCGTCAGCACCAGATCGTCGTCGCGCATTTCCACCCGGTGGAAGGCCAGTTCGACCTGCCCCACCTCGGTGAACTTCACCGCGTTGCTGCACAGGTTGAGCAGCACCTGCCGCAGGCGCAGCGGGTCGCCGATCAGCACCGGCGGAATGGAAACGTCGTGCCGCACCAGGAATTCGATGCCCTTCTGCTCGGCCTGGTAGGCAATCGCATCGCTCAGCTGTTCGATCACCCCATCCAGCCCGAACTCGATCGATTCGAGTGCGATCTTGCCAGCCTCGATCTTCGAGAAATCGAGGATGTCGTTGACGATTCCCAGCAACTGATGCGCCGCACCCTGCGCTTTCATCAAGTGGCTTCGCTGCGCCGCCGTGAGATCGCTCTTCAGGGTCAGATACAGCATGCCGAGAATCGCATTGATCGGCGTGCGGATTTCGTGGCTCATGTTGGCCACGAAGGCGCTTTTTGCCGCTGAAGCCGACTCCGCGGCCAGGCGTCGCTCCCGGTCACGCAGCTTCTCGATGCCGAAAGCGAGGTTGTGCGCCAGCTCTCCGAGCAGGGCGACTTCATCGGCGGCGAACGCCTCGGCTTCGCTGGAATAGATGTTCAACGCCCCGAACACGCCCAGATCGGCGGTAGCCAGCGGCAGCGCCACGCTGGAACGGAAGCCGTGCACGCTGGCCGAATCGCGCCACGGCGACATCTCGGGAGCGCCGCCGAAGTCCGGGTTGATCTGCGTCTCGCCGGTGCGGATGCACCGGCCGGTCGGTCCCAGCCCCGCAGGCGACGCCTCGTCCCACGAAATCGCCAGCCCGTCGAGATAGCCACACTCATCGCCCCATTGCGCCGCAACGGCAACGCGCTTTTCCGGGTCCTGCCCGGCAAAGCCGATCCACGCCAGCACGTAGCGCCCCGAATCGACTATCAGCCGGCAAACCCCGTCGAGCAGCGCGGGCTCGGACTCCGCACTCGCCAGGACGTAGTTGCTGTCACTGAGCAGTTTCAGTGAACGTGCTGCACGTTCCTGCAGCAGCTCGGCGGCATGCCGGTCGGTAATATCGCGGGCGATGCCGAGCACGCCGAGCACTTCGCCACGGGAATCCTTGACGGCGGTCTTGGTCGTTTCGAAGAGGCGCGGCGTCTTGCTTTCGTCGTCGGCGAACACCAGCCATTCCTCGTTGCGCTTCGGCGTCGCGGCGGCCAGTGCCTGCCGATCCTTCTCCAGAAAGAAGGCCGCCTGTTCCCGGCTGAAGTAGTCGAAGTCAGTCCTGCCGACGACGCTGGCGGGCGATGCACCGATCAGGCGGCCAAACGGCGCGTTGCAGAAAATATAGTCACCGTTGCAGTTCTTGACCCACACCAGATCCGGAATATTCTGGATCAGCGTCTGCAGGTTGGCCGTTCCGCGTTCGAGCGCGATCGTCTTCCGCCGGACGGCACGCCGCAAGACACGGACCCAGATCGACATCGCCGTCCCCAGCACCACGACCGACACGAGGACGATGATC
The DNA here is from genome assembly GCA_029289235.1 of Gammaproteobacteria bacterium. Classification (GTDB taxonomy): domain Bacteria; phylum Pseudomonadota; class Gammaproteobacteria; order Burkholderiales; family Rhodocyclaceae; genus Propionivibrio. The sequence continues at coordinate 40,941 of JARFTZ010000052.1, read as the reverse complement.
AACACCCGCATGTAGGGGAACTGGCCAATCGGGCTGCCGAGCCATTTTTCCTGCAACCGCGCCTTTTCCTCGTCGCTGATCAGCGCCATGCCCTGCTCGACTTCCGCCAGCAGCGCAGACTCGCCCTTCCGCGACGCCCGGTGAAACTCGCCCCGGTAGAGTTCGAAGGCCTTGACGAACTCCGCGTCGGCACGTTCGCGATAGAGATAGTAGTTGCCGGGGTATTCGTCGATGCAGAACAAGCGGACCTGTTGCGCCCGCGCCGCCGCGATCATTTCCCGGTAGTTCCGGTAGCGGACCAGGGTGCGGATGCCGTGCGCTTCCAGCTTCTCGATGCAGGCATCGCCGTCCTGTACGCCGACCTGGAACCCGCGCAGTGAAGCGACCCCCTCGATCCCGCTGATCGACTTGTGCGCGAAGATCGCCACCGGCAACTGCACATAAGGCAACGAAAACTCGTAACTCGCCTCGCGCGCCGGCGTCCGGAAGAGGGCATCGATGATATCGGCCTGGCCCGTGAGCAGCATCTTCTGCGCGTCGGCCCAATGGGTGAGGGTCAATTCGACGGTAGTACCGGTCTTCGCCTGCCACAGTTTCCAGAGATCGACCAGATAGCCCTTCGCCTCGCCATCGTCGCCGCGGAAGACGTAGGGCGGGAAATTGTCGTCGCTGACCACCCGGATCGTCCGCGCCTGCCCCCAGGCCGGCGCGAGCACCAGCAGAACAAGCAGCAAGACACTCCAGATCCTGTCCAGGATTCTTCCCACGAATGCGCTCCGTCGTCTTCCCGATATCGTGCGAGTATAGCCAAGGAACACCCGTCGCTTTCATCCGTAATTTCCGCCGCCACGAGCTTCGAGGCAAAAACGCCGTATTCCGCTGGCGGGACGCGCGAGCGCACTCGAATCCCTGATCGGTTCCTCATATACTTACGAGGAACGGCCAAACCATCCGAGACAGCGAGATGAACGAAAGCACCGAAGCGGGAGCAACCACAATCACGCTTCTTCTTGTCGATGACGAACCAAGCATTCTCTCCGCCTTGCGCCGCCTGCTGCGGAAAAGCGGCTACGCGATTCATACCGCGGAGAGCGGAAAAGCCGGCCTGGAAATCCTCGAACGCGAACCGGTCGATCTGGTGATTTCCGACATGCGCATGCCGGAGATGGACGGCGCGCGCTTTCTTGAACAGGTGCGGGCGCGCTGGCCGAACACGATGCGCCTGTTGCTCACCGGCTATTCCGACGTCACCTCGACGATCGACGCGATCAATCGCGGCGAGATCTACCGCTACATCGCCAAACCGTGGAACGACGACGACCTGGTGCTGATCGTCCGCGATGCGCTGGAACGGCAACGCCTGACCCGCGAGAACGCCCGCCTGCTCGCGCTCTCGCAAGCCCAGAACGAGGAACTCAAGGACCTCAACGCCAACCTGGAGGAGAAAGTCCGGCTGCGCACCGCCGAGATCGTGCAGATCAACGACTTCCTCAACCTGGCGAACGAACGTCTCAAACAGAATTTCCTGACCTCCATCAAGATGTTCACCGGCCTGATCGAGCTGCGCGCCGGGGCAATGGCCGGCCATTCGCGGCGGGTCGCCGACCTGGCGCGCCGACTGGCGAAACACGTCGGCGTCGACCCCAGGGAGCAGCAGGACATTTTCTTTGCCGCGCTGCTCCACGACATCGGCAAGATCGGCTTCACCGATTCGCTGCTCGCCCGCCCGGTGTCGCGGATGAGCGGCGAGGATCTGGTGTTCTACCGCAAGCACGCCGCCACCGGCGCGGCGGCGCTGATGCCGCTGGACGAGTTGAAGCAGGCGGCACAGATCGTCCGCGCCCACCATGAACGCTTCGACGGGCAAGGCTATCCGGACGGGCTTGAAGGCGAAAGAATCCCTCTGGGTGCGCGCATCATCAGTATCGCCAATGATTACGATAGCCTGCAAAACGGCATGCTCGCCGAACGACGCATGTCGCCCGAGGAGGCGCAGGCCCTGCTGGTGCAGTCGCGCGGCAAGCGCTACGACGCGCAGCTGGTCGACGCGTTCATCGAAATGCTCGGCGGCCTGAAGAAGGAAATCGTTCTCGAAAAGCCGGTGTCGCACGCCGATCTCAAGGTCGGCATGGTCCTTTCGCGCGACCTGGTAAGCCGCGAGGGCGTGCTGCTGCTGTCCTCCGACTACATTCTCGACACCTCGCTCATCCGGCAGATCCAGGACTACGCGCGCCGCGAAAACCACACCGCGCCGATCTACATCCGCACGCCCCCTCCGGAGGAAAACAAGCAATGACCCGCATCATGGTCGTCGATGACGACGAATCGATCCTCAAGGCACTGCGCCGCCTGCTGATCCTCACGCCGTGCACGATCGGCGACACCAGCGAGAAACTGCAGGTCGATTACTTCACGTCGCCGCTCGAAGCGCTGGAGAAAGCCCGGAACACTGCCTACGCACTCGTCCTCTCCGACTACCGCATGCCGCAGATGAACGGCGTCCAGCTGCTCAGGGCGCTCCGCGAGATCCAGCCCGACGCGGCCCGGCTGATCCTTTCCGGCTACGCCGACCTGAACGGCCTGATCAGTGCGATCAACGAAGCCGGCATCTCCCGTTTCATATCCAAGCCCTGGAACGATTACGAGCTGATCGCCACGCTCGGGCAGGTGCTGACGCTGCGTGAACTGACGCTGGAGAACCAGCGGCTCGCCGACCAGGTTCGCCTGGCGGCCGGCGCGATCTCGCCCGAGGAAATAGAGCGCAAGCGCCTGGAAGCGATCGAGCCGGGAATAACGCAAGTCACCTGGGGTCCGGATGGATCGATCCTGCTCGATGAATCGCTGCTCGACGATTATTCGCGGTAGCCCTGCGCCATGACCGAGGAAAACGGTGACACCCGCCTGATCCAGGCCCGCGTCCTGGTCGTCGACGACGACCCGATCCTGCGCACCCAGATGCAGCACCTCGCCGGACGCTTCGTTGCGGAGATCCAGGTTGCCACCGATGGCGAGGAAGGACTGGCGAAATGGCGGCAGTGGCGGCCGGACGTGATCGTCACCGACATCTTCATGCCGCGCATGGACGGCCTGATGATGAGCAAGGCGATCAAGGCAGAAGATCCGGACGCCCAGATCATTGTCATCACCGCCGACCGGGACAACGGCAGCCTGCGGCAGGCGCTGGCGCTCGGTGTCGAGCGCTACATCTCCAAGCCGGTGGACATGCACCTGCTGGCCGACGCCATCGGCAAATGCGTGCGCGATCGCAAGACGACCGAGGAACTGCGCCTGACGCGCCAGGTCGCCGCGCTGACTGAAGCATTGCGCGAGCAACTGGAGGAACGAAAGCGCGCCGAAAAGGCCTTGCAGCGGGAAAAAGCCGAGCAGCGCATCCTCATCGAGCGGCTGGAGGACGCGCACAACCAGCTGCTGCAATCCGAGAAAATGGCCTCGATCGGCCAACTGGCCGCCGGTGTCGCCCACGAGATCAACAACCCGGTGGGCTACATCAACTCCAACCTCGGCGCCCTGCAGCAATACGTCGCCACCCTGCTCCGCCTGATCAACGCCTACGAGAAACACGAGCATGAACTGTCGCCGGAAACGCGCGACGCCCTGAACCTGCTCAAGGAAGAAGGCGATCTTGCCTACCTGCGCGAGGACATCAGCGACCTCCTCGCCGAATCGGTCGGCGGCCTGCAGCGCGTCAAGCGCATCGTGCAGGACCTGAAGGACTTCTCGCACGTCAGCGAAACCGACATGCAGTGGGCCAACATCGAAACCGGCCTGGAAAGCACGCTCAACGTGGTCTGGAACGAGCTGAAGTACAAGGCCGAGGTCGTCAAGGACTACGGCGGCATTCCCGAGATCGAGTGCATTCCCTCACAACTGAACCAGGTCTTCATGAACCTCCTGGTCAATGCCGCCCAGGCGATCGATACGCACGGCGTCATCACCTTGCGCACGCGCCGGAGCGGCGACAACGTCTGCATCGAGATCGCCGACACCGGCTCCGGCATTCCGCAGCAGATCCTCAACCGGATCTTCGATCCCTTCTTCACCACAAAGCCCGTCGGGACAGGCACCGGACTGGGCCTGTCGATCACCCACGGCATCATCCGCAAGCACAACGGCCGGATCGAGGTCGACAGCGAGCCCGGCCGCGGCACCACCTTCCGGATCACCCTGCCGATCCGCCAACCCGCGTCTAGCGAGTCGGCGCCGCCAGGCAGCGAACCACCGCCGGGTGGCTGAGGAACTCCTGCCAGGCGCGATCGAGTTCGGGGAGCAGTTTCCGCGCACCTTCGATGTCTCCCCCCGCCCCGGCGCGTTCGATGGCAAAGGCCGCGGCGTTGATACGGGGAGCGCACATGTTGGCGGCCGCGCCCTTGACAAAATGCGCCTTTGAGCGAACCGCTTCGGCGTCGCCCTGCGCGGTCGCTTCCTCGAGTCGGGCGATATCGCCCGGCGTATTGGCGACGAACATCTTCACCAGGGCCTCCGCCAGCGCCTCGTCGCCCATCATCAGCTTGAGGAAGTCGGCGTAATGGAAAGACTCCGCCCCCGACGCGGCGGCAGGAGGCGCGGGCACGTCGTCCGGCGCCGCCGGTAACGGACTCGCCGCAGGCGTCGCGGCATGGAGCCACCGTTCGAGGCACGCCGCCAGCGCGCCTATCACCACCGGCTTGGTCAGATAGTCGTCCATGCCGGCGTCGAGGCATTTCTCGCGGTCGCCGCTCAACGCATGCGCGGTCATCGCCACGATCGGGCTGCGTATTCCAAGACCGCGCAATTGCCGCGTCGCCTCGTAGCCGTCCATGCGCGGCATCTGGCAATCCATCAGGATCAGGTCGTAGCCGGTCCGGGCGGCCATGTCGACAGCCTCGACGCCATCGCGCGCCTTGTCGATCTGCGCGTAACCGAGCTTGCTCAGCACACCGCGCATGACCGTCATGTTGATCGCGTTGTCCTCGACGACCAGCAGACGCTTGTCGCGCTTCCATGTCGCGTCGTCGCCGCCCGCCCCTGCCGGGGATGCAACATTCTCCGAGACAGCAACAACGTCGCCGAACGCCTCGTGCAGAACATTGCGCAGGCCGGCGCGGCGAATCGGCTTGTGCAGGAACAGCACCGCGCCGGCGCCGTCGACCGGCCGTGCCTCGCCCCGGAATCCCGCGGGCAGACAGCGAATCAGCGCGGCGCCTGAGGTTTTCAGCGTTTCCAGCGGCAACAACGGCTGTCCGGAAACGGCATCGAACAACAGCGACTCGGCGACCGCAACGCAGCGGAACGGCCGCCCTTCCGACATCGCCGAAGCGATGTGCGCCGCCGCGCCCTCCGCATCAAGCGCACCTTCGGCATCCAGCCCCCAGTGATGGAGCAGCGACACCCGCCCGGCCAGGGCCATGGCGTTCCCCTCGACCACCAGCACGCGCCGCCCGCGCCACGCCTCGGGCACCGACGGTAGCGCCCCCGCCGGTGCGGCGGCGGGCCATGCCAGGGCGATCGTGAAACTGAATACCGTACCGTGCCCCTCCTGGCTGGAGACCGACATCTCGCCGCCCATCAATTCGACCAATTGCCGCGAAATCGCCAGCCCCAGCCCTGTCCCGCCATATTTGCGCGTCGTCGTCGAATCGCCTTGCTCGAACGGGGCGAAGATCTTGCCGAGGTTGCTTTCGGCGATGCCGATGCCGGTGTCAGCGATCTCGAACTGGAGGAGAACGCGCCCGTCCCGGTCGGGCAACCGGCTGAGGTTCAGTGAAATCGAGCCGGCATGGGTGAACTTGATCGAGTTCCCAACGATGTTGGTCAGCACCTGGCGAATCCGCCCGGAATCGCCGGACAGCCTCTCCGGCACATCGGGGTCGGCACTCCAGACGTACTCCAGCCCTTTTTCCGCCGCGCGCAGGGCATACAGGTCGGCCAGGTCTTCGAGCAGGTCCGGGAGACTGAAATCGACGGCTTCGAGCGTGAGCTTCCGCGCCTCGATCTTGGAGAAATCCAGGATATCGTTGATGATCGCCAGCAACGCCTCGGAACTCGAACGGATGATATCGAGGTAGCGTTTCTGCTCGACACCAAGCGGCGTATCGAGCAGCAGGCCGGTCATGCCCATGACTCCGTTCATCGGCGTGCGGATTTCGTGCGACATCATCGCCAGGAAATCGGCCTTGGCCTGGTTCGCCAGTTCAGCCCGTTCGCGCGCGGCGATCAGATCCTGTTCGATGCGGATGCGCTCGGTGATGTCGTTGAAGCCGAAGACGCGGCCGATGATCCGCTCCTCCAGATACTGCGGCAACGATTTGCACTGGAACACCCGGCCGTCGAGGAGATGCAGGATGTCGTCGGTCTCGGTGCTCACGACGATTTCGTGCAATCGCTGGCGAACGTGCCCGGACTCCTCCACCGAGGCGGCGACAAACGCGAGGATATCCTCGTCGCGCTGATTCAGGAGCAAGTCTTCCGGCACCTGCCACATCGCGCTGAACAACCGGTTCATGCTGGCGATCCTGCCCTGCCAGTCGATGACCAGGATGCCGTTGCCGGTCGATTCGAGCGTTGCGCGCAACTGCGAGGTGGTCCGCGCAAGCGTGTCCTCGATGCGCAGCTCGTCGCCGATCTCGCGCGCCTGAACCATCAACCAGCGCTTGCCGTCCTGCTCGACCAGGCGGATGCTCTTGGCCGCCGCGCGCATCGACCCGTCGGCGCACAGGTAGATCGCCTCCTGCGACTCGATGCTGGCCACCTGCCCGCTCCGGACCTCTTCCCAGTAAAAAATGTCCTGCAGCGCGCTCTCGATGTCGAGGATGCTCATTTCCAGCAGCCGTCCGGGATCGTAACCGAGCGTCTGCGCGGCGACCCGGTTGGCCTTGACGATGCGCAGGCTTTCCGGCTCGACGAGAAAGATCATCTGCTCGGTGTTGTCGAGCAGCAGGCGGTCGAGGTTGTCTGGGTTGCTCCCGGCACTCATGGCTTGGCCGGTTCCTTGTTCGCCGCGCTGGCGTCGAAGTAGTAGCTGACCTGCTTGCGCGGATTGAGGTAGGTGTAGATCTCCCGCGGCAGTTGGCCCGGTCGCAGCGCCTTGGCGATATTGACATCGGCCTCGGTCTCGAGATCGACCAGCAAGGCCTCGTCCTTGGGGATTTCCGCGTCGTAGACCACGACCATCGGTTTCATCGGCTTGGCGGTGTTGATCGTGGCGACCATCCCGATGACGCCGTTGGAAAGCTGGACGACGGTTCCCGGCGGATACACCCCCAGGCAGCGAACGAAGACCTGCAGCAGCCGGGAATCGAACCGGGTCCGCAACTTGGCGAACATGGTCGCCAGCGCCTCGTGCGGCGTCAGCGCGTTGAGGACATTCACCGGGTTGCACAGCTTGTCGTAGTAGTTGGCGATCGCGACGATGCGCGCCAGCAGGTTGATCGCCTCGCCCTTGAGCCCTTTCGGGTAGCCGCTGCCGTCATAGAGTTCATGGTGCTCGCCGATGATCGCCAGCACGGCGGGCAAAAAACCGAGCTTGCGGCCGATATCGATGCCGTACTGGCAGTGCATCTCGTAAAGATTCTGCTCCGCCTGGGTCAGCGGTTCCATTTTCATCAGGACCTTGTCGGGAATCTCGCGCCGACCGACGTCATGGAACAGCGCGCCCATGCCGAGCGGCTGCACGGCCTCCTGCGGCAGACGGATTTCGCGCGCGACCATCAGCGAGAGCATCGTCACGTTCAGGGCATGGAAATACAGTTCCTCGCCGCCGATCTTGTCGCCCATGACATGAATCGCCAGTTCGGGCGCCGAGAGGATCGAATCGGCGATCTGCCCGACCAGCTTGCTGGCCTGCGCAACGGTCTTCTCCGGATCGCTCAGCAGGTTCTTCTCGACGTCGCGGATGGTTTTCGCCGTATCGACGAACGCGTGCTCGATGCGCGCCGCAGCTTCGCGCTGCACCTTGATTTTCTCGATCAACGCCCGCTTGGCGGCCAGCGCCGGATGCTCCTTCAATACCGGCTCGTCGGCAACGACCGCAGCCGCCGACTGTTCCGCCTCGCGCGCGCTCGGCTTGCTGTCGCTGCGCGAAGGATCGAAGCGCACTCGCTTGAGCCCAAGCCCGCGGATCGTCGCAATCTGCTCCGCGTCCTTGATCTTGAAATTGTTGAAGGCGAACGGATGCTGGAACCATTTCAGGTCGATATACACATACATGCCGACCTCGAGCTGCTCCACCCCGACGTATGGCAGATCCCCGACAGGCATTGCCTCTCCTCACCGTTGGTACAGTTTTTTTACCGCTGCCCGGCGCTGCAAACCGCGACGGGCACGGTTGCAGATGATATCCCTGAAAACCGATCGACTGAGCAGGCAAATCTCCCGACGAGCGCATGTTTTGCACGGCAACCGTCCATCCCCCGCCATCGTCCGTGAGAAAATCCCGCCTTCCTTACCCAAACAACGCCAGCCGCGGGAGCCCCCACATGGTAATGCTCGAATTCACGATGTTTCCAACCAGCGAAGGCGAAAGCAAGAGCCGCTACGTCGCCCGCATCCTCGACATCATCGACAAGAGTGGCCTGACCTATCAACTCACGCCGATGAGCACGATCATCGAGGGTGAGTGGGATGAGGCCATGGGCGTGGTAACCCGCTGCTTCGAGGCGCTGAAGGACGATTGCCCACGCATCAACACGCAGATCAAGATCGACTATCGTGCCGGAGCGGAAAGCCGGATGAAGTCGAAGATCGCCTCGGTCGAAAGCCAGCTCGGCCGCAAGCTGTCGACCTGAGTTCCTACCGCCAGCGCCGGTTGAAGCGCAGATAGAGGTAGCCGCCGGCCAGCCCGCCGAGGTGGGCGAAATGGGCGACGCCCGATTGCGTGCCGCTCACGCCAAGCAGCAGTTCGAGGGCGCCGAACACCATGACGAACACTGGCGCCCGCATCGGGATCGGCGGAAACAGCGGCATCACCACGCGATGCGGAAAACAGCGGGCGAAGGCAAGCAGCAGGCCGAACAGCGCGCCGGAAGCGCCAACGGTCGGGTAATAGGCGCCGGAGAACGTCGCCACCACAAGCTGCGCGATTGCCGCCGCGATGGCGCAAACGAAATAAAAAGTCAGGTAGCGACGCGGCCCCCAGACGCGCTCGACATCGCCGCCGAACATGTACAGGCCGTACACATTGAACAGCAGATGGGCCAATCCGCCGTGCAGGAAAGCATAGGAAACGATCTGCCAGGGCATGAAGTGCGGACCGATCGGCCACAGCGCGAAAAGCATGCTGAGCGACCGTCCTGCCAGTGAATCAAGAAAGTAAACGGCGACGTTGGCGATGATCAGCGCCTGTGTTACGGGCGGAAGCGAGTACATACAGAAGCTCCAGGAATGGCTTGGACATCGGACAGCTATAACTCAGACGATGACGAACGCGGCGAGTTCGCCCTCCCGCGAGTCGAGACTATTTCAGATAACTGCGCAACACGCCAACGACCTGTTCCAGATCCTCCCTGCGCTGCTCTTCCGGAATCACATTGGTGCCGAGATGGTCACGCAGGTGGCCTTCAAGGACTTCCAGCATCAGGCCATTGACCGCGCCGCGAATGGCCGCGATCTGCTGTAGCACGGCCGAGCACTCACTGCCCTGATCGAGACTTTTTTCCAGCGCCTCGGCCTGCCCCTTGATACGGCGGACGCGGACCAGAAGCTGCTTCTTTCCCTTGACGGTATGGGGCATGGCTCATCCTCCAAAAATTGCGAACTGTTCTCATTGTAAAATAACATACTGGGGTATAGTATATACCAAGAAATTTCCAGGACGCCGACCATGCAAACCATCACCCATACCGGAAAACTCTGCCACACCGAGGTTTTCGACACTGGCAACCCGCTCGCGGAACGCAACACCCGCTGGGCGATCGGCCTGACCATCATCACGATGATCGCGGAGATCGCCGGGGGCTGGGTTTTCAACTCCATGGCCCTTCTGGCCGACGGCTGGCACATGAGCTCGCACGCCCTCGCGCTCGGCCTGTCCGCCTTCGCCTACGCGGCCGCCCGCCGCTTCTCGCGCGACTCGCGCTTCGCCTTTGGAACATGGAAAATCGAGATTCTGGCGGGCTACACGAGTGCGATCTTCCTCATCGGCATTGCCGCAATGATGTTTTTCCAGTCGATCGAGCGACTGATCTCGCCGACCGAAATCCACTACGACGAAGCCATGACCATCGCGGTCGTCGGTCTGCTGGTCAACCTCGCCTGCGCCTGGCTGTTGCGGGACGACCATGCGCACCACCATGAGCACTCGCACGGGCAGCACCACGAACACCACCATGACCTGAACCAGCGCTCCGCCTACATCCATGTGATCACCGACGCGGCAACCTCCGCGCTGGCGATCATCGCCCTGTTCTTCGGCAAGTTCTGGGGCGCCGCCTGGCTCGACCCGGTCATGGGCATCGTCGGCGGTGCCCTCGTAGCCATCTGGGCCGTCGGCCTGTTGCGCGACACCGGCCGGGTGCTGCTCGATGCGGAAATGGACGCGCCGATCGTCGCGGAAATCCACGAGGTTCTCGCCGGTCTGCCCACGCCGGTCAAGGTCACCGACCTTCACGTATGGCGGGTCGGACGCGGCAACTACGCCTGCATCGTCGCCCTGTGCGCCGATTCCGCCATCGACGCAGACGAAATCCGCAGCCAGTTGAGTATTCACGAGGAACTTGTCCACATCACCGTCGAAATCGCCACGCCCGCCGAACTGCCAAGATGATTTGGTTAACGAAAATGCTTCTGCTAGAATGCGCCCTCTTCTGGAGAGGTGGATGAGTGGTTTAAGTCGCACGCCTGGAAAGCGTGTTTAGGTGAAAGCCTAACGGGGGTTCGAATCCCCCCCTCTCCGCCAGAACAGCACCTGAAAGCCGCATCCCGCAAGGGTTTGCGGCTTTTCAGTTTCTGTTCGTTACGTTGCTACGATTTGCAGCGGTTAGCTGGATTTTGCAGCGCTTGGCACAGGCCACTGTGCCAAAGGTATGCCAAAGCCTGCTAATTGCAGCTTACCTAGATAGCGACGCAGGCACAGTCGCAGCAATAGTTTTGGCGAGCTTCGCAACAGCCGTGTCCAACAGGCAAGGATTTTTTCGCCAAAGCAAGTACTGCCGTTGTCCTTCTGTCGCGTCTGCCAGATTCCAACCAGGCCAGTATCGTTCTTCGATCGGTCCAAGGCGCTCCAACTCCGCATCGATCGTGTCGCCTTGAAGTCGGCGCGCAGGTCGGGGTGCTGGTTACGCGTGAAGGTGTCGGTCGGTTCGCGCCCGAGGTTGAAGTCGATACCGCGAATGGCGAGGTTCATCGCGGCGAGGCGCCACGTCGTCGGGTTCGATTCCTGCCCGTAGATCGACACGTCGCCGAGCTTGCCGTCGGGCAACTGGGCGCGGGCGTAGCGTTTGTCGAGGATGCCTTTCAGCCTGGCGTTCTCGGCTTCGATGACGGCCAGCGCGTCGTCGATCCGCTTGCCGATGTCCGGCTGCTTGGCGCTGGCGCGCAGGGCTTCCCAACGGGCGGCTTCCGGCACCCAGAAAACATTGACGGCGGTGAAGTAGTCGCGGTCGTCGAGTTCGTCGGCCAGCAGGTCGGGATCGTCGAGGTAGTACTCGTCGGCCGGGTCGGCGAAGCGGGCGGCCAGTTCGGTACGCCGGGCGGCGAAGGTGTCGGAGACGTACTTGAGGAAGATCAGGCCGAGGACGAGGTGCTTGTATTCGGCGGCGTCCATGTTGGCGCGCAGCATGTCGGCGGCGGCCCAGAGGGTTTTCCTGATGTCGTCGAGCATTTCTCTGTTGTTGTGCGGGGCAAACCGGGAGTATGACCCGGAGAGGCCGTCGAGTCTCGCCTTCCCGACGATGTCAGCAACGGAAAGCAATTGACCGGCCACGACGGGGTCGCCGATACTGTGACGCCTTTGCCCCTTTTGCCCATTCGACTCAACAGCCCCCAACCACAGGCACTCTGATGACCCACCGCCGCGCCGTCGCCCTGATGATCCTCGCCACCCTGTTGTGGAGCATCGCCGGTGTCGTCACCCGGCATCTCGACGCCGCGCGCAGCTTCGAGGTTACTTTCTGGCGCAGTCTTTTCGTCGCCCTGACACTCGGCAGCGCGCTCAGCATCATGCGCGGCCGGGCCTTCTGGCGCGACCTCGCGACTGCGCGCTGGCCGTTGTGGGTCTCCGGCTGCTGCTGGGGAACGATGTACACCGCGTTCATGATCGGCCTGACGCTCACCAGCGTCGCCAACGTCCTGGTCACGCTGGCCGTCGGGCCGCTGGTCACGGCGCTGTTCGCCCGCCTGTTTCTCGGTCACCGCCTGCCGCGGCGAACCTGGGTGGCCATCGCCCTCGGCGGCGCCGGGATTGCCTGGATGTTCGGCCAGGACGCGCTGACCGGCGCCTCGCTGACCGGAACGCTGGTAGCTTTCGCGGCCCCGCTTGCGGCCTCGGTCAACTGGACGCTGCTGCAGTCGATGGCCAACCGTCCGCAAGACTCGCCTCCCCCGCCCGACATGCTGCCGGCCGTGCTGATCGGCGCCGTGCTCTCGGCCGGCGTCACGCTGCCGCTTGCCTGGCCACTCACGGCTTCGGTGCACGACATCAGCCTGCTGGCGCTGCTCGGCGTCGTTCAGCTGACCGCCCCCTGCCTGCTGGTTGTCCGGATCTCGAAGGCGCTGCCGGCTCCCGAAATTGCGTTGCTCGGCCTGCTCGAAGTGGTCTTCGGGGTGGCCTGGGCCTGGCTCGGCGCCGGCGAGCAGCCCGCCCCGGCCACGCTGACCGGCGGCCTGCTGGTCATCAGCGCGCTTGTTTTCAACGAGGCGCTGGGACTGCGGCAACGGATTCGGGTTGCGCAGGACCCGACGCCCCACCGCTTGCCCGACCGCCCCGGTCAGCTGCGCACGTAATGCGCATGCTGATCAGCTTCCAGACGAGCCCTTAAAGCGCACGTTTGATACGCTCCCACGAGCTCGTCACGTGTTCGACCATGGCTGCCGAAAGGCGGGGGCCGTTACGCGACTTCAGCGCCTCGATGATCTTGTCGTGGTCTTCGACGGCGGCTTGCCAGGAGTCTTCTTTCTTGTCGCCAATGAAGCGAATCCGTTTCATTCGGGTCTGGAGAATTTCGTAGACGAGGGACAACGACTCATTGCCGGCCAGAGAAATCAGGCGGGAGTGGATCTGCTGATTCAGTTTGAAATACTCAAGCCGTGAGCGGGTCGCATAGAACCCCAGCATCTTGTCGTGTAGCTGGCATATTTCGGCGATCTCCTCGTCGGAGGCGTTCTCGCAGATCAGCGGAGCAGCCATTGCTTCCAGTTCCTTGAGCACGTCGAGCATGTCCTGCGCCGCTTTCGGCGTAAGCGTCGTCACAACGGCGCCGCGACTGGGAACCAACTCGACCAGTCCTTCCGACGCTAATACTTTGAGTGCTTCTCGCAGCGGCGTGCGCGAAATACCGAGTTGCTCGCCGACTTGCCCCTCGTGAATGCGCGCCCCGGCGGGCAACGTCCCTTCGATGACCATATCGCGTATCCGGGAGACCACGATCATGTGCAGCGTCGGACGCTCGATGGGTATGACTTCGGACGGGGAGGACATGGCTTCACGCACTTTCATGGACGGGTTCGCGACGAGAACGGAAGGTTCTTTTTTTCAATTCGTGGCTGCCACGGCTGGCATCCGCACGCGGCCAGGATGAGCCCGTCGCGGAATGACAAACGCGGTCTGTCGACGCTCGCGAGTATATGCGCTTGCCGCCGGTTTTAATAGAACTACATTCTGAATTCAGAATTCTTCATTCGTAACTTGACATCAAAGATTCTGCTGTTGCATCATCCTTCCGAATTTTTCAAGGGGAAAATCGTGACAGACCGTAATTCAGATCAGGCGCACATTCCGCCGACCATCGCTTTCGCCATGGGCGACCCTGCCGGCATCAGCCCGGAACTGACAGCCATCCTGCTCAATGACGGAGAAGTCCGCGCCGCGGCACGGTTCGTCGTCTTTGGCGACCGCCGCATCCTCGCCGAGGGCGCGCAGATTGCCGGCCTGACGCCGGATGTCGATTTCGTCTCGGCGGATTCGGCTTGCGAAATCGGCGAGCGCCCCGTTTTTGTGGACCTGGCGCATCTCGACCCGCGCGACGTGAAGCGTGGCGAGGCCACCCCCGAAGGCGGCGCCTTTGCGCTGGAGAACTTTCGTCGTGCCCTGTTGATGGCCAACGAGGGACGCGCCGACGCCGTGTTCTTCACGCCGTTCAACAAGAAGGCGATGCGCTACGTTTATCCGAACTACGACGACGAGATCCGCTACGCAGCGGATATAACCGGTTTCAAGGGAGCGGCCCGTGAATTCAACGTTCTGGACAACCTCTGGAACTGCCGGGTCACCTCGCACATTCCGCTATCGGCGGTCGCCGGCGCCATCACGATCGAAGGCATCGTTGACGAATTGATACTCGCCGACGGCTGCATGCGCGAAGCGGGTTTCGTTGCGCCGCGCATCGCTGTGGCGGGCCTCAATCCACACGCCGGCGATGGCGGAAACTTCGGCAACGAAGAAATCGAGATCATCGAACCCGCCGTCCGCCTGGCGGTGCAGCGGGGAATCAACGCCGAGGGCCCCTACCCGGCCGACACGGTCTATCTGCGGGCGCGCAACGGCCAGTTCGACGGCGTGCTGAGCATGTATCACGACCAGGGCCAGGTCGCCATGAAGCTGATGGGATTCGACCGCGGAGTGACCATGATGGGTGGATTCCCGTTCCCGATCTGCACCCCGGCTCATGGCACGGCCTACGACATCGCTGGCAAGGGGATCGCCAACCCCGGCGCCAGCAAGGCGGCGATTCTGCTCGCCGCCCGCATGGCCGCGAGAAATCTGGGCGCGAAAAAAAGAGCGTAGTACATCGCTTGATCAGACGGGGGCTCCAAGTGGAATTCCCCGCCTGCCGATATGCTGGATCTGGAGGGTAAGCATGGAGAATGCAACAACAAAATCAAAGGGGTTTGGCCTGAATCAGACGATTCCGCTGGCCACGGCCGCAATGGCGGGCGTATTCCTCTGGCTCGGCCTGTCGCAATACGGGTTCTGGCACGACTCAAAGGGCCCGATGTCCGGTTTCTTTCCGGTCGTCATCTCGTCAGCGCTGCTCCTCGTAAGCATCGCCACGTTCTTTCAGTCGTTCTCGGAGAAACGGCCCACGCTGCCGCTCATCAACTGGCTTCCGGCCTTTGGTGTTGTTTTGATCCTCGGAGCGACCCTCCTGTTGGGCATGGTGCCGAGCCTCGCGCTCTACGTCGTGCTGTGGCTGCGCCTCTTCGAGAAATACGACTGGAAGACAACATTGGTCACGACGACGGTCATCATGGCGATCGTGATCGGCTGTTTCGTCATCTGGCTCGGCGTCCCCTTCCCGCAGGGGCTCATCTACGAAGCCATCACCGAATAACGAGGGTCGAATGGAAAACATCAACATGCTTTTGCAGGGCTTTTCGGTCCTGCTGACCTGGCAAAACGTCTTTGTCACCTTTCTCGGCGCCATTCTGGGGCTGATCGTCGGCGCGATGCCGGGCATCGGATCGCTGGCCGGCGTCGCCCTGCTGCTGCCGCTGACCTACAGCTTCAACCCGACCACGGCTGTCATCATGCTCGGCTCGCTGTACTACGCCAACATGTTCGGCGGCGCCTTCAGCGCGATCCTGCTCAACATCCCCGGCGACAGCCCGGCGGTCATGACCGCGCTGGACGGCTATCCGATGGCCACGGTGAAGAAACGCCCCGGCCAGGCGCTTCTGGTCTCCAATTTCTCGTCGTTCATCGGCGGCTTCATCGGCATGATCATCCTCACGTTCACCGGCCCCGCGCTCGCCAATATCGGCCTGAAGTTCGGCCCCTCCGAAATGACGGCGTTGCTCCTGGTGGCGATGACCTCGATCGGTTGGCTGGTCGGAGAAAACCCGAGCAAGGGCCTGTTGTTGACGCTGTTCGGCATCCTCCTCGCCTGCATGGGCATGGACACGCTGACAGGCAGCCCGCGCTACGATTTCGGCAACGAATATCTGCTCGGTGGCATTCCCTTCACCCCGTTCGTAATCGGCATGGTCGGCTTCTCGCAGGTCATGATCCTGATGGACGAGCGCCTCGTAAAAGCGAAAGAGGTTACGGAGAAACTGACTATCCGCGGTTCGCTGTTGACGAAGCATGATCTGAAGCGGCTGCTCCCCCCGGCCTTGCGTTCAGGCGTTCTCGGAACCTTCATGGGGGTTCTGCCCGGTGCAGGCGCCACGGCCGCCTCGTTCATGGGCTATGCGGTGCAGAAGTCCTTCAAGAGCGAAGAACCGCTTGGCAGCGGCGCCGTCGAGGGGATCGCCTCCTGCGAAGCCGCCAACAACGGCGCGGCAGCAGGTTCCTTCGCACCGCTCCTGGCACTCGGCATCCCGGGCTCGGGCACCGGTGCCGTACTCCTCGGTGGCCTGATGCTCTGGGGCTTGAATCCCGGCCCACTGCTGTTCACCAACGAGCCGGATTTTGCCTGGGGCTTGATCGCTTCGCTGTTCCTCGCCAACGTGGTGGCGCTGATGTGCGCATGGGGTGTCATTCCCCTGCTGATCAAGATCCTGTCCGTCCCGACCCGGCTGATCATCCCCTGCATCACGGTTATCTGCATCGTGGGCTCCTACAGCACGAGCAATTCGATGTACGGCGTTTTGGTCATGCTCATCTCCGGCGTACTGGGCTACGTGATGCACAAGTTCCGCTATCCCGCCGCGCCCGTCCTGCTGGCTTTCGTTCTGGCACCGATGCTGGAATCCAACATGCGCAAGAGCTTCATCATTTCGCGCGGCAGCCTGGACATCTTCTTTGACAGCCCGCTTTCCCTCGCTTTCATGACTATTTTCATCGTCATTCTGCTTTTCCCGGCGGCCCGCGCTGTCTTCGGCAGCTTCACCCGCACGAAAATGGAAACGGCCAAATGAGGCGAAATTTACCCAGACAAACCCTTGATGTTGTTTTGTTCGTTGTTTTCTCGAGTTTTTTACCCACGGGAGGTTGAGATGAAGAAGATCCTCGCAATTGCAGCAATCGCATCCCTGATCAGCGCACCGTTATCGGCAGGCGCATCAGACTTCACGCCCAAGAAAGATATCGAATGGGTCGTCACTTCCAGCCCCGGCGGCGGCAGCGACATCTACACCCGGTTCATTTCCGACGCGATGACCAAAGCCAACCTGGCCAACGGGAAAACCTTCCTCGTGACCAACAAGACGGACGGCGGCGGCGAAGTCGGGCGGCTGAACGTTAGCCGGACGGCGGCTGGCACAAGGGCAGACCACACCCTGCTGACCTTCAACAGCGGCGACCTCATGCCGATGGTAAAAAACACCTCGAACCGGCTGGCCAACTTCACGCCGCTCGCCATCATGGCCGAGGACAAGCAGTTGCTGTTCATCGGCGAGTCCGCGAAATACAAGACGTTTGACGAGGTCATCAAGGCGGTGAAGAGTGGCGCCAAGGTGGTTATCGCCGGATCCAAGGGCGACGACGTCGCGACCTACGAGAAGCTGATCAAGGAACTCAAGTTCACGGAAGACCAGCTCGCCTTCATCGTCAATGATTCGACCTCTGCCGCCATCACATCGATTCTGGGCGGCCACGTTGACCTCGTGATGTCGAAGCCGGCCGCCGCCGATCAGTATGTCGTCGCCGGAAAACTCACCCCCGTCCTCGCCCTGTCGTCGACACGCTTCACCGGCAACCTGAGGGACGCGCCACGTCTGTCCGAAGTCGGCAGCTATCAAGATGTCGAGTTCCCGGTCTGGCGCGGCGTCGTTGGCCCGAAGACGATGAGCCCCGAAGCCGCTGCCTTCTGGGCCAAGTCCCTCAAGACGGTTGCCGAATCCGAAGCCTGGCAGAAGGATTACATCGGCAAGTTCAAGCTGATCCCGTCGTTCCTGGATCAACAGGCGGCAAAAGCCTTCATGACGAAGTTCGAGCAGGACTACCTGAAGAGCATCGGCAAATAACGCAGCGCCGTCGGGCTGAACAGCCCTCTGTCGCAGCAAGGAATGGCCTGGTTTCGACGCCGCTCAGCGGGTCCTCACCGGGCCATTTTTCTTCAGGGACAGAGCATCCCCCTCTCCCGCCGCATTGATCGCCACTGTCTTGCTAATACAACACAGCCAGCACCGGCGCCGGTTTCAGGGCTGCTGAAATTTCGTCATAACGATCCGATGGCCGTACAATCCGTCGGTTTGCGGCGACACTGTGCCGACCGACCCACGAACACGCGGTATCGATCAAGACGATGAATCAGGATCTCTCGGTAAAAAACCTGCTCCCGGAAGATTGTCCGCCGGAAGGCACCCGGCGCGTCCTCGGTGGTCGTGAGCGCGTTTTTTACGATGGCTACTGGATCCGGACTTACCCGACCCCTGCGAACTCGCTCGAAGCCAAGCGGCGTCTGATCGACGCGCTGACCCGGCGCCTGTTCAACCATACCGAACACGGCCTGAACATTCCCGGCACCCGACTGGCGGAGGCGCGCAAGACTTACGAGGAGGAGGCCGATCCAGCGATCAAGCGAGTCAAGGCCGGCATGCTCGCCGGAGCATTGTTCAACCGTGCTGCCGACATCTTCCGCAACCTCGTCGACCTCCAGGAGTGCGGTGTCGAAATCAAGAGCAGCGACGCGCTGATGCGTGAATGCGGCCGCTGCCTGCTGGAAGCCATGGAACTCGGCCGTTTCGTCCTGCACCGCAGCGGTGAGGAAGGCATCGACGAACTGTGGGGCGAACCCTTCCGCGCCTTCACCACGCCGATCGAGGAATTCTACGAAAGCCGTTACATCAAGATCGGCCAGACCAAGCGCGACATCGACCACATCGCCGACACGATGGTTGCGACCTTCACGAAGATTCCGGCCTTTGCCCGCATCGAGCCACTGATCCGCGATTTCGCCCGCGCGGCGCGCATCAAGACCGAGACGCTGCGCACCGATCCGGACATCTTCGATGTCTGGCCGCAACTGGTAACCGCTGGCGAGCGGCTGGCAAATTTCGCCCCTGACGAGGGGGCCGAAGTGATCTACAACATTTCCGACGGGCACAGCATCTCGGACGGACTGCAACTGATCCGCGCCGGCCGCGATCTGATCTTCTTCATCACCCGCGCCCGTACGCCGATGCCCAAGAGCACCAGCGAGTACAGCGAGCGTTGCCGCGTTTACCTCGAAACCGGCAGCGCCCCGACAGCGCCAGCACCGCTGCCCGCCTGAGCGGCTCTCATCTTTCAGCCGTATCCCGGGCGCCCGAGTGACGCCCGCTGGGTCGTTTATAATTATCGGCGCTTCGCTCCCCTTCAGACATCCCTCTATCCATGCCCACAAGACGTTCAACGTCTTCCGGCAGACTTGCTTTTTAAGCTGAAAAACGCATGAAACTCAAGCTCAACTCGATTTCCGCCAATCTACTGGCGTGGTCGTGCCTCGCCGCGACCGTGATCATCACCGCCATCGTCGTGTTCATCAAGGGCTACATGATTCCGCAAATGGCCGACAAGGCCCTGCAGTCGGAAACAAAAGCGCTGGCGTCGATGCTCAAGGGCAATTTCGGCGATGTCGACCGCTGGAGCGACGAGAACCTCTCCAAGCCCGACCTGCTTGACCCGTTGACCGGAGGCGGGAAAATTGTCGCCACGCTGTTCGTCCATCGCAACGGTGAATTCGTCCGCGCCACCACGACGCTGAAAAAGGAAGACGGCAGCCGGGCGATCGGCACCACGCTGGCGCCGGATTCAGCCGCGGCGAAGGCACTCAAGGCCGGCAAGGCCTACTCGGGTCCAATCGAGCTGTTCCGGCGGCCGCACATGGCAACCTACCTGCCCGTCACTTTCGACGGCGGACGCGGCGGCGCGATCTTCGTCGGGATCGATTACACGTCGGCGGACGAAATGCTCTCGCTCGCCAACACCATGGTGCTGGTGGTGATTGCCGTCGGCGTCGTCGGGGTCGCCCTGCTGGCGGCCGCGCTGACGCTGGCCATCCGCAAGGTGCTCTCCAGCCGGCTCGCCACCTTCGCCACCATGGCCGAAGGACTGGCCGCAGGAAAGGGAGACCTCACGGTCCGTCTCGACACGTCCAGCGGCGACGAACTGGCCCGAGTCGCCCACGCGTTCAACACATTCCTCGGCAGGCTGCACAACATGTTCCTCGACTTCAAGAAGGAGGCCGGGCAGATGAGCGCCTCGGCCCATGAACTCGGTGCGGTCGTCCTCAAGACCAACGACCAGATACATACCCAGCAGGACGTCACCGGGAAAGTCGCCGCCGCCGTCGAGGAAATCTCGGTCTCGATCAACGAGGTCGCCAGCCACGCCGCTCGCTCGAAAACCTCCGCCCACGACGTACAGCAACGCACCGCCGACGGCGCGGCCGACTTGCACGGTCTCGCTGAATCGCTGCAACGGACGACGGACTCGATCGAAACCGTCAGCACGACGACGAAATCCTTCATCGCCGATGTCAGCCAGATCGACCAGCTCGTGAACATGGTCTCCGAGATTGCCGAACAAACCAACCTGCTCGCCCTCAACGCCGCCATCGAAGCCGCGCGCGCCGGCGAACAGGGGCGCGGCTTCGCCGTCGTCGCCGACGAGGTACGCAAGCTGGCGACGCGTTCGAGCGAAACCGCCAACTCCATCCGCGAAACGACGGTGCGCCTCGGCCAGCAGTCCGACCGCGTTTCGGACGCGATGAGCGGAAGCGAAGCGTCGCTGAACGAATGTGTGGTGCGCATGAACAAGGTCCAGGCCGGACTGGGTGAAATCGAGGCACTGGCCGCCAACGTCACCCGCGAAGCCGACGACGTATCGACGATGGTGAGCGAACAGTCGGCTGCCTCGCACGACATCGCGCAGAGCATGGAGTCGCTGGCCACCACGGCGGAAGCCACCGCCAGCCAGATGGAAATCGCGGCGACGATCGCTTCTCAGCTGGAAGCGGTATCACACCTTCTCTCCGACGCGCTCGCCGGCTTCAAGACGCAGGACGAAAACGCGGCCTGAGTCCGGCCCCGACTTCACGCAACGCGTGATCGTAAAAAAGCCCCGCCGGTCATCGAACCGGCGGGGCTTTGTTTTATCGCCTGAGATCAGGCCATAAGGTACAGCATGCTTACTTCGCGTTGGTGATCGCCGCCTGGGCAGCCGCCAGACGGGCGATCGGCACGCGGAACGGCGAGCAGCTGACGTAGTCGAGACCGGCGCGGTGGAAGAACTCGACCGAAGCCGGATCTCCACCGTGTTCGCCGCAAACGCCGAGCTTGATGTTCGGACGCACCGAGCGGCCCTTGTCGACGCCCATCTTGACCAGCTGGCCGACCCCCTTCTGGTCGATCGACTGGAACGGGTCGGTTTCATACATGCCGGCCTTCAGGTAGTGCGGCAGGAATTTGCCCACGTCGTCGCGCGAAAAACCGAGGGTCATCTGCGTCAGGTCGTTGGTACCGAACGAGAAGAACTCGGCCTGCTTGCCGATGCTGTCGGCAACCAGCGCGCCGCGCGGCGTCTCGATCATGGTGCCGACCATGAACTCGACGGTCGCATTGCGCTCGGCGAACACGGCCTCGGCCGTATCGCGGATCACCTTGGCCTGCGAGTTGAACTCGCGGACGGTGCCGACCAGCGGAATCATGATCTCGACCTTCGGGTTGATGCCCTGGGCCTTGACGTTGAGCGCCGCTTCGAGGATCGCGCGGGCCTGCATCTCGGTGATTTCCGGATAGGTGATGCCGAGGCGGCAGCCGCGGTGACCCATCATCGGGTTGGCTTCGTGCAGGTCGTCGACGCGGTGCTTGATGCCTTCGTAGGTCAGGCCCATTTCGATGGCCATCTCGCGCTGGTTGACGTCGTCGTGCGGGAGGAACTCGTGCAGCGGCGGGTCGAGCAGACGGATGGTGACGGGCAGGCCGTCCATCGCCTTGAAGATGCCCTCGAAGTCGCTGCGCTGCATCGGCAGCAGCTTGAACAGCGCGCGGCGGCGGCCTTCTTCGTCACGCGCCAGGATCATTTCGCGCACGGCCTTGATGCGGTCGCCTTCAAAGAACATGTGCTCGGTGCGGCACAGGCCGATGCCGACGGCGCCGAAGTTGCGGGCAACCAGCGCGTCTTCGGGCGTATCGGCGTTGGCGCGAACGGCCAGACTCTTGTAACGCTCGGAAATATCCATCAGCTTGCCGAAATCGCCGGAGAGGTCGGCTTCCATCGTCGGCACCTTGCCCTCGTAAACCTGGCCGGTCGATCCGTCGAGCGAAATCCAGTCGCCTTCCTTGTAGACGTTGCCGTCGACGGTCATCGTGCGGGCCTTCGGATCGACGCGAATCGCGCCGGCGCCGGAGACGCAGCACTTGCCCATGCCGCGGGCCACGACGGCCGCGTGCGAGGTCATGCCGCCGCGCGCGGTCAGGATGCCCTTGGCGGCAGCCATGCCGCGCAGGTCTTCCGGCGAGGTTTCCTGACGAACGAGGATGACGTCGAGGCCGTTCTGCACCCACTGCTCGGCTTCGTCGGCAAAGAACACGATCTGGCCAGTCGAGGCGCCGGGGGATGCCGGCAGGCCGTTGGCGATCGACTTCGCGCTCTTGATCGCGGCGCGGTCGAACACCGGGTGCAGCAGTTCATTGAGGCGATCCGGGGAAACGCGCATCACCGCGGTCTTCTCGTCGATCATGCCCTGCTCGAGCATTTCCATGGCCACGCGCACCATCGCAGCGCCGGTCCGCTTGGCGGAACGGGTCTGCAGCATCCAGAGCTTGCCTTCCTGGATGGTGAATTCGATGTCCTGCATGTCCTTGTAGTGGTTTTCCAGCGCGGTTTCCGTCTTGAGCAGCTGCTGGTAGATTTCCGGCATCAGCTCTTCCATCGACGGGAACTTGGTGCGGCGATCTTCCTCGCTGACCTGGGCCAGCGCGGCCCAGCGGCGCGAACCTTCCAGCGTGATCTGCTGCGGCGTGCGGATGCCGGCCACGACGTCCTCGCCCTGCGCGTTGACCAGGAACTCGCCGTTGAAGATGTCTTCGCCCGAGGCGGCGTCACGCGTGAAGGCCACGCCGGTGCCGCTCTTGTCGCCGAGGTTGCCGAACACCATCGACTGGACGTTCACGGCGGTGCCCCAGGAGTCGGGGATGTCGTTCATCTTGCGGTAGAGCTTGGCGCGGTCGTTGTTCCAGCTCTCGAACACGGCCATGATGGCGCCCCACAACTGCTCCCACGGATCGTTCGGGAACTCGCGGCCGAGGCGGGTGCGGATCAGCGCCTTGAACTCGGCAACCATGTGCTGCAGGTCTTCAACACCGAGTTGCGTGTCGAGCTCGACGCCCTTCTTTTCCTTGATCTCGTCGATGATTTCTTCGAACGGATCGTGATCTTCCTTCGACTCGGGCTTCAGGCCCATGACCACGTCGCCGTACATCTGGATGAAGCGGCGATACGAATCCCAGGCGAAACGCTCGTTGCCCGACTTATTGGCCAGGCCCTTGACGGCTTCGTCGTTGAGGCCGAGGTTGAGGATGGTATCCATCATGCCCGGCATCGACGCGCGCGAACCGGAACGCACCGAGACCAGCAGCGGATCGGCGGCATCGCCGAATTTCTTGCCCATTTCCTTTTCGATGAAGGCGACGCCTTCCAGTACTTCCGCCTCGATCTGCTTGCGCACGACGTCGCGGCCCTGCTCGGAGTAAACCGTGCATGTTTCGGCGCTGATCGTCAGGCCCGGCGGTACGGAAATTCCCAGGCGGCACATCTCGGCGAGGTTGGCCCCCTTGCCGCCCAAGGTATTCTTCATATCGGCGGCGCCATCGGTCCGGGACGGACCGAATACGTATACGGACTTATTCGACATTTCTACCCCAATCAACGGACAAACAAACAAAAAACGGCTCGTACGGGCGATTTGTTTTATGCTGCTGCCTCGCCCGCCTTCGCCAACAATTGTTATTTCTTCTGAGCGCGCGATTGTAGCAGAACTCCGCGCCTTGCCGCGCCGGCTTTGCGCGCTATCTGACTGATTTTACGAACAATTGGATAAATGGCCTGACCAATTTACCCGTCAAGACCGTTACTCGATCCGTTCGATCAGCGCGACGGCGTCCGCCGACATTCCTTCTTCCCGCCCGACGAACCCGAGACGCTCGGCTGTCTTCGCCTTGACGTTGACGCAATCCGGCGCAATGCCCAGATCCTCGGCGATCCGCGCCACCATCAGCGGGATGTGCGGCGCCATCTTCGGGCGCTGCGCGTTGATCGTCGTATCGACATTGACGATCCGCCAGCCGGCGGCCGTCAACCGGTCACGCACTTCACGCAGGAGCGCGCGGCTGTCGACATCGCGGAAACGCTCGTCGGTATCCGGAAACAGGCGGCCGATATCGCCCATCGCCGCTGCGCCGAGCAAGGCGTCGACCAGCGCGTGCAGCAGCACGTCGGCGTCGGAATGGCCGAGCAGGCCGCGTTCGTGCGGAATCTCCACCCCGCCGATGATCAGTTTGCGCCCCGGCACCAGCGCGTGGATGTCGCTTCCCTGTCCGATTCGAATCATGCTCCCCTCGTCGACAACACCAGTTCGGCCAGACGCAGATCGGCCGGATAGGTCACCTTGAAATTCGTCGCGTCGGCCTTGACCAACCGCGGCCTGTAACCCGCCGCTTCCAGCGCACTCGCCTCGTCGGTCACACCGTGCCTTCCGGCCAGCGCCCGGCAGAGCAGTCCGTAGCGGAACATCTGCGGCGTCTGCGCCTGCCACAGGCCGTCCCGCGACTCCGTCGCCGCCACGCGCTGTTCCGCATCGGCCCGCTTCAGCGTGTCGGCCACCGGCACCGCCAGCAGGCCGCCGACCGGATCATCGCGCAATTCGTCGCACAGCGCCGCGAGCATCCCCCGGGAAACGCAGGGACGCGCCGCGTCGTGCACCAGCACCCAGTCATCATCGGCAACGCCGCCGGCGACGGCATGCAGCCCGTTGGCCACACTTTCCGCGCGCGTCGCTCCGCCACAGTAAAGGACTTGCAGCTTCGGCCCGAGCGCTGACCAGTCGCTGGTCCCCCACCATTCGTCACCGGGAGAAAGCACGACCCAGACCTGTTCGATGCGTTCGAACCGGCACAGCGCGGCAAGCGCGTGATGAATCATCGGCCGACCGGCCAGCTCGAGGTATTGCTTGGGAATTTCCGCTCCGAAGCGGGCTCCGCTGCCGGCGGCGGGGACAAGGGCAAAATGACGTGACATCGCGCAATTCTAGCGGAAAGCGCCGACCGTTGAGCCGCCTTGCGACTCCCCTCCCCCTTACATATAGTGAAGCGAAAGGAGTCTCTACATGAGCACAAACCTCCGCCCCGCCGCCGTGGCCGGCATGTTCTACCCGGATAGCCCCGTCGTCCTGAGTCGTGAAGTCACGGCGCTGCTCGTCGACGCCCCGCGCCATGCCGATCACCCACCGAAAGCGATCATCGCCCCGCACGCCGGCTACGTCTATTCGGGACCGATCGCCGCGAGTGCCTTTGCCACGCTGGCCGGGCTGCGCAATACCATCCGCCGCGTCATTCTGCTCGGCCCGACGCACCGAGTCGCTGTCCGGGGACTGGCGCTGCCAACGAGCGACGCCTTCGCCACGCCGCTCGGGGTGGTTCCGATCGACAAACAGGCCGTCGATGCGGTGAGTGACCTGCCGCAAGTCGTGTTCAGCGACGCAGCGCATGCACACGAGCACTCGCTCGAAGTGGAGATTCCGTTTCTGCAAGTCGTGCTCGAAGACTTCTCGCTGCTGCCGCTGGCGGTGGGCGATGCTTCGCCGGGCGAAGTCGCCGAGGTGCTGGAACGATTGTGGGGCGGCCGCGAAACCCTGATCGTCATCAGTTCGGATCTTTCGCACTACCTGCCTTACCACGATGCCCAACACATCGACACGCGGACGGCACACCAGATCGTCGGCTTCGACCCGATGATCAACCACTACCAGGCGTGCGGCGCCACGCCGATCAACGGCCTGCTGCTCGCGGCACGCAAGCGCGGCCTGCAGGCGCGGCAACTGGATCTGCGCAATTCAGGCGATACGGCAGGAGACCGCTCGCGCGTCGTCGGCTACGGCGCCTTCGGCTTCTTCGAACCGGCGGCGGGAGAACAACGCCATGTCCATTGATCCGCTCGGCCACGCCTTGCTGACCCTCGCGCGCAACGCCATCGAGGAGGAATTCGGCATGAAGCCGCGTACGGTCACGCCGCATCCGCACCTCGCCAAGCCCGCCGCGACCTTCGTTACGCTCACGCAGAACGGGCAGTTGCGCGGGTGCATCGGCAGCCTGGAGGCACGCCGCCCCCTGGCCACGGATGTCGCCGAAAACGCTGTCGCCGCTGCTTTCAGCGATCCGCGCTTCCCTCCGCTACGCCGAGGGGAACTCGAACAGACGCGCATTGAAGTCTCGCTTCTGGACACGCCGCGCCCGATGAACTTCGACGACGAAGAGGATGTACTCAACCAGCTTTGCCCCGGCGTCGACGGGCTGATACTGAACTGCGGCCACCATCGCGCGACCTTCCTGCCGCAGGTGTGGGAGTCGTTGCCGACACCACGCGCGTTCCTCGAACACCTCAAGCTCAAGGCCGGATTGCCGGCGGACTTCTGGAGCCCGAACGTCACCCTGAGCCGCTATGGCGTCCAGAAATGGAAGGAACCATGAAGACCCCGGAATCCGATTACCCTGCCCGCTGGTGGCACGCGCTGCCGATCGAAACCGGCAAGCCGGCGCGCATCCAGTGCGACCTGTGCCCGCGCGACTGCAAGTTGCACGATGGCCAGCGCGGCGCCTGCTTCGTCCGCCAGAACGTCGGCGACCGGATGGTGCTGACGACCTACGGCCGCTCATCCGGATTCTGCATCGACCCGATCGAGAAAAAGCCGCTCAACCACTTCCATCCTGGTTCGTCGATCCTCTCGTTCGGTACGGCGGGCTGCAATCTCGCCTGCAAGTTCTGCCAGAACTGGGACATTTCCAAATCGCGGGACATGGACCGCCTGATGGATTCCGCCAGCCCCGAGGGCATCGCCGCCGCGGCGCAGGCCTACGGCGCGCAATCTGTGGCATTCACCTACAACGACCCGGTCATCTTCGCCGAGTACGCCATCGACACGGCCGAGGCCTGCCACCAGAAAGGCATCAAGACGGTCGCCGTCACCGCCGGCTACATCCATCCGGAACCGGCGAAGGAGTTCTTCGCGGTGATGGATGCCGCCAACGTCGACCTCAAGGCCTTCACCGACGAGTTCTACGTCGCGCTTTGCGGCGGTCACCTGCAGCCGGTACTCGACACGCTCGCCTACATCCATCACGAAACCGACTGCTGGCTGGAGATCACCACCCTGCTGATCCCCGGCCACAACGACTCCACGACCGAGATCAAGGCGCTGTCCGAATGGGTCGCGCGCGAACTGGGACCGGACGTTCCGCTGCACTTCTCGGCCTTCCACCCGGACTGGAAGATGGACGACCTGTCGCCGACGCCGCCCTCGACGCTGACCCGCGCGCGGCACATCGCCATGGACGCCGGGTTGCACTTCGTCTACACCGGCAACGTCCATGACACCGAGGGCGACACAACCTTCTGCCCGGCCTGCCACGCCGCGCTGATCGTCCGCGACTGGTATGCCATCCGCCACTACGACCTGCCCGACAACGGCTGCTGCCCACACTGCCACACCCGCATTCCGGGCCACTTCGGCCACTTCGGCAAGCCTTTCGGCTCGCACCGCATCCCGGTCCGCCTGGCGCGCAGGTAAATCATGCTCGACTTCACCCCCGACGGCCTCGGCGTTCCGGTTTCCATCCATTCCGAACACGGGCTGCTCTACGGGGAACTCGGCGTCCTGCCGCATTCGCCGGGCATCGTCGTCCTCGCCCACGCAACGCTGGCGCTCGACGCGAAGGACAAGCTGCTGGCCGGACAATTCCGCCGCGCCGGCCTGTCCACGCTGAGCGTCGACCTGCTTTCCCGGCAGGAAGAGCATTTCCCGGATGTCCACAATAACGTGCCGCTGCTCGCCCGTCGGCTGACCGATTTCCTCGGCCTGCTGCGCAACCGCATCGCCATGGGTGAACTGCGCGACCAGCCTGTCGGAATCTTCGCTGCCAACGCCACCTCCCCCGCCGCCATCCGCGTCGCCGCCCTGCGCGACCACGACATCGCAGCGATCGCCTGCCGGGGCGGACTGATCGATCTGGCCGGCGTACTGTATCTGCGAGCGCTGGAGGCCCCGTTGCTGGTGCTGGCCGAGGAATCGGACGAGGCGCACATTGACAGCAACCGGCGTGCGCTGCGAGAGATCACCTGCCGCAAGGAACTCCGCTTCATTCCCGAAATCGGATCGGACTATGCCGCATCGAACGGCATCGCGGCCTGTATCAGCGCGGCGACGACCTGGTTCATCCACTTTTTCTCCAACCGTCCGCCGGGATGAGCGCACGACATCCACGCTGAAGGGAACACCGGATCGACGCCCGGACAGACGTGAGATGAACGCTGATTGTCCATTCGCTATTTCCTATGGCTGTTGGTGATCTCGGGCGGGAGCTTGTTGAGCCGCTTTGTTCCGCGCCTGACGCGCGGGCATCTTTTCTTTTGCGTCGCCAAAAGAAAAGAGCAAAAGAAAAGGCGACCCCCGGTCGGCGCCCCGCCTGCGGCGGGGTGCCCTGCGCTACTCGCCTTGAGCGGGGGCTGCGCAACTCGGGCTTCGCCCTCAGACAGTGCTCGCCCACGTCCCCGCCCAAGCCTGCGTTGCTCGGCGCCTCTCAGGGGGATTTCAACACCGCCCGGTCACCGCTGCGTTCGGTTTTCCTGTTGTCCTCTGCGTCGACGAGCAGCGCTGGGCGCAACGGAAAACGGGGCGAGGACTGACTGAGGGGCGCAGCCCCGAGTTCCGCAGCCCCCCGCCCCCGCCCGAGCTCACAAAAAGACAAGAAAAATGGCGAATGAACAATCCGGAATGAAAACTCACACGGCCAGCCCCGACTGCTGACCGTGTCGCGAAGTTGTAGTAGTCTTGCGCCCATTTTTTGCTGTCCGATCAAGCCATCGCCATGACGCGTGAGTTTCAACGCGCCACATTCCACCGCTCGACCCTCGTCCGTATCCTGTCCGACACGCATCCACAGCTCCCCGACCCGAAATACGATTTCGGCGAACGGCTCGGACGCTGGCTGGATCTTTCGGATGCAATGACGCTGTTTTCCGTCCTCGGTGCGGAGGCCGGCGGTCGCACCGCCGCACCTTCCTCGGACGGCGATCTGCCGGGGCAACTGGCTCGCCTGCGCCAGACGCTGAGCACGGCCATTCACCACGACGGCGTTTTTGTCTCTGCGCCGGAAGGCACGAAACCGCGCATCCCGTTCCCGACGCCGACGCCCGCCGCCGATGACACCGACCACGCCGGCAGCAAGCCCGACTTCACGCCATTCCACCGCTACTACCTCGCGCACCAGCGCGAGATGAATACGGCGATCACCGCGCTGCGCGCTGACGCCCGCAAGGCCCTGGCCGCACAGTCAGGGGCCGGCCGGCAACTGGCCAACCTCGACGCTGCCTTCGAGAAAGCGCTGGCGGCGCGCGAATACAACCTGCTGGCCAATGTCCCGATCCTGCTCGCCCGATCCTTCGAGCAACGCTACGCCGAACACCGCGCCAAAGCTGACGACGGTGACGATCCTGCCCTCTGGACGCAGCCGGGCAGCTGGCTTGAAGCCTTCTGCAATGACGCCAAGCGCGCACTGCTCGCCGAACTCGAACTGCGCCTGAAGCCCGTCGCCGGTTTGATCGACGGATTCATCGCCGCATTGAACGACATGAACGAAACGAAACCGCATGAATAGTCCTGACCGCTTTAACCGCAACCTCAGTCTCCTCGCCTTCATCCTCGGCCTGGCCGCCGTCACCTGGGTCGCCGTCGGCTACGTCGGCAGCAGTGCGCTGGCCTTCACCGTTTCCTGCCTCATCGCCACGGTCTATCTCGCCGGCGCCTTCGAAATGCGGCGCTTCCATGGCAGCACGAGCGCGCTGGCCCGGGCGCTCGGCAACATCCCGGACGAGGTCGACAACATCGGTGAATGGCTGCAACAGGTCCCCGTCAACCTGCAGAACGCCGTGCGCCTGCGCATCGCAGGCGAGCGCGTCGTCCTGCCGGGACCGGGCGTCACGCCCTACCTCATCGGCCTGCTGGTCCTGCTCGGCATGCTCGGCACCTTCCTCGGCATGGTGGTCACCCTGAAGGGCGCGGTAATCGCCCTGGAAAGCACGACCGACCTGCACGCGATTCGCTCCGCGCTGGCCGCGCCCGTCCGAGGTCTCGGCGTCGCCTTTGGCACCTCGGTCGCCGGCGTCGCCACCTCGGCCATGCTCGGCCTGCTCTCCACGCTCGCCCGGCGCGACCGCCAGCAGGTCGCCCAACTCCTGGACAGCAAGATTGCCGGTGCGCTGCGCGACTTTTCGTTCGTCCACCAGCGCCAGCAAACCTTCAAGGCGTTGCAGACACAAGCCCAGTCCCTC
The DNA here is from genome assembly GCA_029289235.1 of Gammaproteobacteria bacterium. Classification (GTDB taxonomy): domain Bacteria; phylum Pseudomonadota; class Gammaproteobacteria; order Burkholderiales; family Rhodocyclaceae; genus Propionivibrio. The sequence continues at coordinate 10,325 of JARFTZ010000052.1, read as the reverse complement.
CCGAATCTGGTGGACAAGCTCGACACGATGATCAGCCAGATGGCCGAGCAGAACCGCCAGCTTGGCGAACAACTGCTTGCCGGCCAAAGGCGCTTCCATGAGGAAGCCAAGGGGCTGTACACCGATCTCGCACAATCGGTAGATCGGTCGCTCAAAGCCAGTCTCCGGGAAAGTTCGACCGCCGCTGCCGAGGCAATCCAGCCCATCGTCACGACGACGATGGCAGGCATCGCCGCCGAGACCCGCGGCCTGCACGACAAGCTCCTCGGCACCGCCGAAACTCAGCTTGCCAGCGTCGCCGGCCAATTCACCCAAACCGTCGCCAGCGTCAGCGAGAACTGGTCGCAGGCACTTGCACGCCACGAACAAGCGACCGACGCCCAGCGCCGTGACCTGCAAGGGGCGCTTACCGCCTACGCCGACACGTTCGAGCAACGTTCGGCCGCCCTGCTCGCCTCGGTCGAGACCACGCAGGCGAGGCTGCACGCGGACGCCGCGCAACAGCACGCCGCGTTCGCCGCAACCGCTACGGCCAGCCAGCAGCAACTGGCGAGCACGTTCACGGATCATTTCGACGGCCTGACCGCCCGCCTTAACCGGGCCGTCGCGCAGGTCGCCGACACCTTCGCTGACCGCAGCGCCACGCTGCTCGAGGAGCAGCGCACCGCACAAATCACCTGGCGGAGCGAATGGACCGCCGGCGAAGAAGCACGCCAGGCGCGCTTCACCGACGCCTTGACGGCGATGGCGGACAGGCTTGAGGCGCAATGGCAGCAAGCGGGAGAAAACACGCTGGCGCAACAGGAGGAAATCACCCGGACCCTCGGCGCAACCGCGCGTGAACTCGTCGCAGCCACCCGGCATCAGGCGGAGACGACGATCGCCGAGGTCACCCGCCTGATGCAGACGGCCGCCGAGGCCCCCAAGGCCGCGGCCGAGGTGATCGGCGAGTTGCGCCATGAACTCTCCGCCAGCATGGCGCGCGACAACAGACTGCTCGAAGAACGCAACAGGATCATGGAAACGCTGGGCGCCCTGCTCGACGCCATCAACCACGCCTCGACCGAACAGCGCGGCGCAATCGACGCGCTCGTCGTCTCGTCAGCGGAATTGCTCGAACGCGTGGGCAAGCAGTTCGCGGCGCGTGTGGAAAGCGAAACGGGCAAGCTCGTCGACATCGGCGCCAGCGTCGCCGGCGGCGCGCTCGAAGTCGCCAGCCTCGGCGAAGCCTTCGGCCATGCCGTGCAGCTGTTCAGCGACTCCAACGAGAAGATGATGACCGCGCTGCAGCGCATCGAAGGCGGGCTCGCCAAGTCCCTCACGCGCAGTGACGAACAGCTCGCCTACTACGTCGCCCAGGCGCGGGAGATCATCGAGCTCAGCATCCTCTCGCAGAAGAAGATGGTCGACGACCTGCAGCGTTCCGGCCGGATCGAGGCCTGATCATGGAAGAAATCGACGCAGGCTTTGAACACGGCGCGCACGAAAGCACGCCGGCGTGGACCGTGTTCGGCGACCTGATGTCCGGCCTGCTCGGCGCCTTCGTCCTCATCCTGATCGGGGTGCTTGGCGTGCAGCTCGAGCTCGCCAGCAACCTCGAAGCCGAAATCCAGAAACGCCAGCAGGAAGAACAGCGCCGCGAGGCGCTCGAACGCGCCCTGGCCGGCCCGCTGGCCTCCGGTCGCGTCACGCTCGACAACGGCAAGATCGGCATCAGCGGCAACGTCCTCTTTGCGCTCAACTCCGACCATCTGCAGGCCGAGGGACAACAGCTCCTGAAGACACTCGCTCCGCCGATCAGCGCCTATCTCGCTGCCGGCAACCAGATGCTGATGGTCAGCGGCTTCACCGACGACATGCCGGTGCGCGACAACAACCGCAAGTTCGCCGACAACTGGGAGCTCTCGGCGCAGCGAGCGCTGACCGTCACACGTACGCTGATCGACGAAGGCGTGCCGCCGTCGGCCATCTTCGCCGCCGCCTTCGGTGCGCAGCAGCCGGTCGCCGACAATGCCGACGCCGAAGGCCGTGCCCGCAACCGGCGCGTCGAAATGGCGCCGGTGCCCAAGTCCGGCGCGAACGGCAAGCAAGTCGATGGCTGAAATAGCGGACCTGCAAGAGGCGCTCGACGGCCTGCGCGCCAGCGGCGCTACAGAACACGCCCCTGTCCGCTTTGCCTATCTCGAAGCCCTGGCCCGCCGTGCCGCGGGGCACCCCGAGGCGGTCCGCGAAGTACTCCACGCCAGGATCAGAGACGCCGCCAGGGAACTCGCATCGCGCCAAATGCCCCCGCCTCCCGACCCCTTGGTTGAAGAAGCCGACAATCCGCTGGCCGGTCTCCTCGATCACATCCGCCGGCACACCGGGGCGCCGCCGGCAACGCCGCGCACCGCGGCGGCACCGGAGCTCCGATCGATCGCCCGCTTCCACGACACCTGGGCTCGACTCAGCACCGAACAGCAACTCAGCCAGACCCTGGCGCGTGCCCCGGAAAACGCCGGGCCGATGAACTCGCAGCACCTCGTCCTGCGCAGCCTGCAAGTCATGCGCGACATCGCGCCGGGCTATCTGCAAGGACTCATGTCCTACATCGACACCCTGATCTGGCTGGAGCACGCGAACCCGGGCAAGCTAATGCCCGGGTTCTCGGCAGGGAACGAGCGCGAGCACAAAATGCAGACCGCAAAGCGGAGTGCGCCAAACCGGTAATTGAACTTTTGAGGACCTGCTCTCCCCGATCATCAAGCACAGACCGGCAACCCGCTGACTTGGCGGGCTTCCCCTCGAATCTCGCTGAAAAAGTCACAGCGGGCACGCCGCCAGCGGGTTATGATCGTAGCGAAACTCAAACGTGGCGCCCAGACAAATGACCAGACAGTGGTGGCACGCCTGCCTCAAACGAGTCGGCAATTTCACCAGCGCGATCGTCTTCCTCGCGTCGGCGGTAGCTTGCGTACCGGCCGCTGCCGATCATCTCGATACGCTGACGCTGCAACTCAAAGGACCGCACCAATTCCAGTTCGCCGGTTACTACGCAGCACAGGAAAAAGGTTTTTATCGCGAGAAGGGGCTGGACGTGCGTCTTCTCGAAGCGACTCCGGAGACGGATGTCATCGACGAGGTCGTCAGCCGCCGCGCGGAATTCGGCGTGGGAAACAGTGCCCTGCTCCTCGCGCGCGCCAAAGGAAAGCCGGTCGTTGCCCTGGCCGCCATCTTCCAGCACTCGCCGCTGATGCTCTACGGGCACATCTACTCCGGGATTTCCTCGGTCCGTGATCTCAAGGAGAAGCGGATCATGCTTGAACCGAATGCGGAGGAATTGCTGGCCTTCCTGCGGCGCGAAGGTATCCCGGAGAGCACGCTGATCACCTTCCCGCACACCTTCTCGACCGACGAACTCACGCTCGGGCGCGTCGACGCGATGAGCGGCCATTCGACCAGCACGCCCTTTCACCTGGACAAGCGCTACATCCCCTATGTCGCCCTCTCGCCACGCTCGGCCGGTATCGATTTCTACGGCGACATTCTGTTTGCCTCGGCAGAGGAGATGCGCGCGCACCCGAAACGCACTGCGGCATTCCGTGAAGCCAGCCTGAAAGGTTGGGAATATGCCCTGGAACACCCCGACGAAATCGCCGACATCATCCGCGCCCGCTACGCCAGGGGCCTGAGCCGTGAGTTGCTTCTGTTCGAGGCCGAGCGCATCAAACCGCTGGTCAAGGACGACCTGCTGACCATCGGCCACATGCGCGGCGAGCGCTGGAAAAGCATCATCAACATCTACAGCGAGCTCGGGTTGTTGACCGGCGACTTAAACCTCAAGGATTTCCTCTACATCGACAACGCAAAGAAAGAGCGACAACAGGCAGACCAGAAATGGGCGATCGGCCTGTCGATCGCCGTGGCTGTCGGCACGATGGCATCGCTCATCGCCGTGTTCATGTTGCGTCTCAACCGCCGGATGAAGCGGGAAATGGCCGCACGCGAACAGGCGGTCAACGAATTGCGCGAGAGTGAAGCCAAATTCCGTTTCATCACCGAGAACAGCGGCGACGTCATCTGGATTCTCGATATCGCCAGCGGCCGTTTCACCTACGTCAGCCCGGCGGTGGAGGACCTGCGCGGCTACACGCCGGACGAAGTGCTGGCACAGCCGATGGACACCGCGTTGACGCCGGAATCGGCGGAACGCGCCCAGGCCATCCTCAAGGAATCGATCGCCCGCTGGAACGCCGGCGACCATTCACAAACTCCGCGCGTGACCGAGATCGACCAGCCGCACAAGGACGGCCGTGTCGTACACACCGAAGTGGTCACCACCCTGCACGCCGACGCGGGCGGCAAGCCCGCCTACGTGATCGGCGTCACGCGCAACATCACCGAGCGCAAGCGTGCCGAGGAGGCGATCCGCCGCCTGGCCTTCTACGATCCGCTCACCGACCTCGCGAACCGCCGCTTGCTGCTCGACCGCCTCCCGCAGCAGATCGCCCGCGCCCGCCGGGACCAGCACCGGCTGGCGATCCTGTACATCGACCTGGACAAATTCAAGCCGATCAACGACCGCCTCGGCCACGAAGCCGGCGACTGGCTGCTCCGCTCCGTGGCCGGACGCATCCGCAAATGCCTGCGCCAGTCGGACACCGCCGCCCGAGTCGGTGGCGACGAGTTCGTCGTCCTGTTGCCTGACATTCAGCACCCGGGGCAAGCGCAGACAGTTGCCGAAAAAATCAGCCAGGAACTGCAGCAAGCGTTCATCACCGACGCCAATGAAGCGCTGAGGATTTCATCGAGCATCGGCATCGCCATTTATCCCGATCACAGCGAAAACGACCAGGAACTGCTGCGGATGGCCGACGAAGCCATGTATCACGCCAAGAAAGCGGGAAGCGGCCGTGTCGAGCTTTTCTCGCCCGTTGATGCAGCGAGTAACGTTGGCACGGACACGCATCACGTGCTGCACCTCGCCTGGCGCCCCAGCTACACGTCGCGCCATCCCGCCATCGACCAACAGCACCGTGAACTGTTCCGCCTGGCCAATGCCCTGCTCGACGCGGCGCCCGCGCACTTCGAGGAGGCCTTCGACACACTGCTGGCCCATGTCGAGCAGCATTTCGCCGACGAAGAAACAGTCCTTCGCGACCACGCCTACGAAGCGCTCGCCGAGCACAGCGCCAGCCATCGCGAACTGATCCGCAGCGCGCTTGAACTGCGTCGTCGGGTTGCCGAAAAAAAGGTGTCGATGGGCGAACTGGTCGACTTCCTGGCCCGCGATGTCGTGGCCCGGCACATGCTCCAGGAAGACCGGAAATTCTTCAGTCTCTTCGACGGACCGGGAACGTCGCACTGATCCCGAAGCCTCTTCACGCCGGCAAGCCTTTCCGGTTAGCATTCCGCCTCCTGCCGATGACATACCGAGGCATTCACGAGGACTCCCCATGAGCAAGCGAAAGATCCTCGTCGTCGATGACGACAAGCGGCTGCGCGACCTGTTGCAACGCTATCTGGGCGAACAGGGATTCGCCGTGAAGGTAGTGGAAAACGCCGAAACGATGGACAAGGCAATGGCGCGCGAGACGTTCGACCTGATCGTGCTCGACCTGATGCTGCCGGGCGAGGACGGCCTGTCCATTTGCCGCCGCCTGCGGGCCAGCGAGCCGCAGCAGGCGATCGTGATGCTGACGGCCAAGGGCGACGAGATCGACCGCATCGTCGGCCTGGAAATGGGTGCCGACGACTACCTGCCCAAGCCGTTCAACCCGCGCGAACTGGTCGCCCGCATCCAGGCCGTGCTGCGCCGCCGCGGCACGATCGTTCCCGGCGCGCCGACCGTCGAACACAAGACGATCGCCTTCGGCAACATCGAAGTCGACCTCGCCACGCGCACGCTGGCCAAGGACGGCGAGCCCCAGCCGCTGACCACCGGCGAATTCGCCGTGCTCAAGGTGCTGCTCGAACACCCCCGCCAGCCCCTGTCCCGCGACCGGCTGATGACCCTGGCCCGCGGCCGCGAGCACGGGCCGTTCGACCGGGCGATCGACGTTCAGGTCTCCCGCCTGCGCAAGCTGATCGAACCCGACCCGGCAACTCCCCGCTACCTGCAAACCGTCTGGGGATTCGGCTACGTCTTCATTCCCGACGGCGAAGCCAAGTGATACTGCCGCGGCGCCTCGTCCCGCAAACGCTGCTCGGGCGCGCTTTCTTGCTGATCAGCCTGGTGATCTTCGTCTCCGGGATGGTCTGGTTCGCTCTTTTCACCCTCGCCGGACGCGAACCCCGCGCCCGCCAACTCGCCGAACTGGCCGTCAGCATGGTCAACTTGACCAAGGCCGGTCTCGTCGCCGCAGACCCCGGAAAGCGCGTTGCCCTGCTCCAGGATCTGGCTGAGAGCGAAGGCGTGCACCTCTATCCCGCCGAAGAAAGCGACACCGTCACGCCGCTGCCCGACACCTTTTTCTTCAACGTCATGAAGCAGGCTGCGGAAGCTCAGCTCGGACCGCAAAGCCGGTTCGCCGGCGAAGTCAACGGACAGCCCGGGCTGTGGATCAGCTTTTCGATCGACCCCGACGATAACGACGAGTATTGGCTGATGCTCCCGGCGGGCCGTGCAGAGCGCCCTGTCCCGTGGCACTGGCTTGGCTGGGGGGGCGCTTCGCTGGCCCTTGCGCTGCTGGTCGCCTGGCTGATCGTTTCCCGCGTGACGCGGCCGTTGCGCATCCTGGCCAACGCCGCCCGCGAAGTGGGCCAGGGACGCCATCCGGCACCGGTGACGATCAACGGCGCGAACGAATTGCGGCAACTCGCGGATGCCTTCAACCGCATGTCGAACGACCTGCAACAGATTGCCGCCGAGCGCACGGAGGTCCTGGCCGGCATCTCGCACGACCTGCGCACTCCGCTCGCCCGCCTGCGCCTGGAATGCGAGATGTCCATCGCCGACGACGAGGCGCGCGACGCAGTGGTCGGCGACATCGAGCAGATGGACGCGATCATCGCCCAGTTCCTCGACTACGCGCGCGGGGACAGCAACGAAACGTCCGTCGACACCGACCTCAATGCGCTGGTCGCGCAGGTCATCGCGCGATACCTGCGCACCGAACCGCCTCCGCAATTCATCCCCGGCGACCTGCCCGCCTCCACCCGTGTGCGCCCGAAGGCACTGAGCCGCGCAATCGCCAATCTGCTCGACAACGCGCGCAAATACGGAGCCGCGCCGTTCAGTGTCGAGACACGACGGGAAAGTTCACTGCTGGTGATCGATGTCGCCGACTGCGGCCCCGGGCTTCCGGATGCCGAACTGGAGCGTCTGAAACGCCCCTTCACCCGACTGGAAAACGCCCGCACCGACGCCAGCGGCACCGGCCTCGGCCTGGCCATCGTAGACCGGATCGCCCGTCTGCACGGCGGCACCTTCGAACTGCTCAACCGCCCCGGCGGCGGTTTGATTGCGCGCCTGCGCATCCCGACGCAGGCGTCCTGACGGCAACTACAAGACTTTGCCGGGATTCATGATCCCGTTCGGATCGAGCGCCTGCTTGATCGTGCGCATCATGTTGATCTCGACGGCACTGCGATAAGTCGCCAGCTCGCGGCGCTTGAGCTGGCCGATGCCATGTTCAGCGCTGATGCTCCCGCCGAACCGCGTCACCAGATCGTAGACGAGGCGATTGACCTCCGGCTGCCGCGGAATGAACTCGGCATTGGCCGCCTTGTCGGGCATCGACTGGTTGTAATGCAGGTTGCCGTCGCCAACATGGCCGAAGGCCACGATCCGCACCCCGGGAAACGCTGCCGTGAGCGCCACATCGGCTGCATCGACGAACTCGGCCAGGCGCGAAATCGGCAGCGAGATGTCGTGCTTGATGCTGATCCCTTCCTTCTTTTCCGCCTCGCTGATGTTCTCGCGCAAGGCCCACAGCTTGTGCGTCTGTTCGATGTTCTGGGCGATCACCGCATCGCTCACCGTGCCGTTGTCGAACGCCGTCTCGAGGAAACGCTCGAGTCCGGCATTGAGTTCGCTTTCGCCGTCCGGTGCCGACAATTCGACGAGCAGGTACCACGGGCTTGCCGACAGCGGCGGCTGCGCGCCCTCGATATGCTTGAAGACGAGATTGAGCGAAAGCTCGGAGACGAGCTCGCAGGCGGTCAGCGCAGTGCCGAAAGCACTTTGCAGTTCACCGAGCAACTGCACCGCGACGCTCGGCGATTCGATCGCCAACCAGGCCGTGGCGATCGCCCGCGGCTGCGGAAACAGCTTCAATACCGCGGCGGTGATGATGCCCAGCGTCCCCTCGGCGCCAATGAACAGTTGCTTCAGGTCGTACCCGGTGTTGTCCTTGCGCAAACCACGGAGGCCATCCCACACCTCTCCATTCGGCAGGACCGCCTCCAGGCCGAGGGTGAACTCGCGGATATTGCCGTAGCGCAGCACCCGGACACCGCCGGCATTGGTCGACAAGTTGCCGCCGATCTGGCAGCTCCCTTCAGCCGCCAGCGAGAGCGGAAAATAGCGTCCCGCCTCGAACGCCGCATCCTGCACGGTTTTCAACAGGCAGCCGGCCTCGACGGTGATGGTGTTGTTCGCCCGGTCGATCGCCCGGATGCGGTTCAGCCGCGAGAGACTGATCATCACGGCGTTGCCCGAGAGGTCCGGGATGCCGGCGCCGCACAGGCTTGTGTTGCCTCCCTTCGGCACCATCGGCACGCCGGCGGCGGCACATACGCGCACCACGCCAGCAACCTCTTCGGTCGATGCCGGACGCACCAGACACCGGGCCGCGCCGTGATAACGACCGCGCCAGTCGGTCAGATGCGGAGCCATCTCCTCCGCACGTTGCAGGACGTGGTCTTCACCAACCACGGCAGACAGCTGTCCAATCAGTTCCTCGCGCGTCACGCTGCTCGCTCCGATTACTCGGGAATCGCCTCCGCATAAAGATCATGCTCGTCGGCATCGACGACGCGCACCTTCAGGAAATCGCCCGGCTCTGCGTCAAAATACTGGTCAATGATCACCAACCCGTCGATTTCCGGCGCGTCGGCCGACGAACGGGCCAGCGTGCCTTCGTCATCGACCTCATCGACCAGCACGGTGATCTCGCGCCCGATCTTTGCCGCCAGCAGTTCGGCCGAAATATCCTCCTGCACGTCCATCAAACGGCGGCGCCGCTCCTCACGCACTTCGTCCGGCACCGCGGGCGCCAGTGAATTCGCCACCGCGCCTTCGACCGGCGAATAAGGGAAGCAACCGACACGGTCGAGCCGCGCCTCTTCGATGAATTCCAGCAACTCCTCGAACTCCGCCTCGGTCTCGCCCGGGAAGCCGGTGATGAAGGTGCTGCGGATCGTGACGTCCGGACAGACTGCGCGCCAGGCCCTGATTCGCTCAAGGTTGTTCTCGGCGCTCGCCGGCCGCTTCATGGCCTTGAGGATGCGCGAGTTCGAATGCTGGAACGGCACGTCGAGGTACGGCAGGATCTTGCCCTCGGCCATCAGCGGGATCAGGTCATCGACGCTCGGATACGGATACACATAATGCAGGCGCACCCAGATGCCGAACTCCGCCAGCGCCTCGCACAGCTCCTTCAGCCGCGTCTTGACCGGGCGTCCGCCGACAAAGCCGGTGCGGTATTTCACATCGACGCCATAGGCGCTGGTGTCCTGCGAAATGACCAGCAACTCGCGCACGCCGGCTTCGGCGAGATGTTTCGCTTCCTGCAGCACATCGCCGATCGGCCGGCTGACCAGGGGTCCGCGCAGCGACGGGATGATGCAGAAGGTACAGCTGTGGTTGCAGCCCTCCGAAATCTTGAGATAGGCAAAATGCTGCGGCGTCAGCTTGATGCCCTGCGGCGGGACCAGGCTGGTGAACGGATCGTGCGGCTGCGGCAGATGCGTATGCACGTGCTGCAGCACCTCGTCCGCCGCGTGCGGCCCGGTAATCGCCAGCACTTTCGGATGCGCTTCACGCACCAGTTCCTGTTTTGCCCCGAGGCAGCCGGTCACGATCACCTTGCCATTCTCTTCCAGCGCCTCGCCAATCGCTTCCAGCGATTCCTCGACGGCGGCATCAATGAAGCCGCAGGTGTTGACCACCACCAGATCGGCGCCCTCGTACGAAGGCGAAATCACGTACCCTTCAGCGCGCAGTTTGGTGAGAATCTGTTCGGAATCGACGAGCGCCTTCGGGCACCCGAGGGAGACAAAGCCGACTTTCGGCGGCAGTCTGGAATCTATCATCGTGGAATCGGCTTCAGAAAACCGAAAGACGCCGCACGCCGTGCGCGCCTCGTCTCTCAAACGGACGGCAAAAAGAAAGTGGCGAGCCT
>JARFTZ010000051.1 GCA_029289235.1 Gammaproteobacteria bacterium | reverse complement strand
ACAGGCTGGCCGCGTTGTGCCCGCCGTCGGCCATGCTCACCGAGGCGCAGCCCATCAGGTATTCGTAGCTGTTCTCCAGCATGTAGCGCGCGAGCCCCGACCAGAGCAGCGTGATCACTGCGCCGCTGCGGTACTCCGGGTCGATGCAGGAGCGGCCGATCTCGACGATGCGCTCGCGCAGGTGCTGCAGGCGGGTGAGGTCGAATTCGTTCTCGGAGTAATAACCGCCCACCTTGCGCGCCGCGGCCGGCGACAGGATGCGGTAGGTGCCGACGATGCGGCCGAGGTTCTCGTCGCGCACGATGAGGTGTTCGCAGAACGGGTCATACACGTCGCGATCCACCCCCGGCGTGCGGCTCGACAGGCGCGCGCCCATCTCGTCATGGAACACGCGGTAGCGCAGCTTCTGCGCCTCCAGTACCTCGCTCTCGCAGGTCGCCATCGTTACGTGAAGGCTGCGCGGTTCGCGCAGGAAGGCACGGCGTTCGGTCTGCAGCATCGTCTTCATCCTCATCTGTTTGCGCGGCCATTGTGGAAAGGCCGCGTTGCAGTCGCATGACGAGGGCGTTACGTCCGGGTTACGCCGCCAGGGCGCCTATAATCGGCGCTTTCCCGGGAGAACGAAGATGACGATTCTGGTGTGCGGTTCGATGGCCTACGACACGATCATGGTGTTCCACGACCGTTTCAGGAATCACATCCTGCCCGACAAGATCCACGTCCTGAACGTCGCCTTCCTCGTGCCGGACATGCGCCGCGAGTTCGGTGGCTGCGCCGGCAACATCGCCTACAACCTCAAGCTGCTGGGCGACGATCCGCTGATCATGGCCACCGTCGGCGATGATGCCGGCCCGTATCTGAACCGCCTCGACGGTCTCGGACTCTCCCGCGCCCACGTGCGCCAGCTCGACGGCTGCTTCACCGCGCAGGCGTTCATCACCACCGACCTCGACGACAACCAGATCACCGCCTTCCATCCTGGAGCGATGACTCTCTCGCACCAGAACCGGGTCACCGACGCCCGCAACGTGACGCTGGCCATCGTCGCCCCGGACGGGCGCGACGGCATGCTGCGCCATGCGGCCGATCTCGCGGCCGCCGAAATCCCCTTCGTTTTCGACCCCGGCCAGGGCATGCCGATGTTCTCCGGCGAGGAACTGCTGCATTTCCTCGACCAGGCGCAGTTCGCCTGTTTCAACGACTACGAGGCCAAGCTGCTCTGCGACCGTACCGGGCAACCGCTAGAGCAGCTCGCCACGAAGCTGGACGCACTGATCGTCACGCGCGGCGGCGAGGGCTCGCACATCTACGCCAAGGGACAGCGCATCGACATTCCCTGCGTGACGGCCAAAGAGGTGGTCGACCCGACCGGTTGCGGCGACGCCTACCGCGCTGGCCTGCTCTATGGCATCGCCAAGGGCTGGGACTGGGAGAAGACAGGGCAGCTCGCCGCCGTCATGGGTGCCATCAAGGTCGCTTGCCGGGGTGGACAGAACCACCAGCCGAGCCGCAACGAGATCGCCGCCTGCTTCGCCAACGCTTTCGGAAAGATGCCCTGGTAAGCAGCCAAGAGTCCGCCGCCAGATCAGGATGAGCGCGCCGTCCCCAACGCCGTACCTGCTGCGAGGACTTCGCTGCGTGCGGCTGGCGTTGCACCTGCTCTGGCTGGGGCTCGGCGCCGCCGTCATTTACCCGCGTGTTTCAACGGAACGGCAACTGGCGCTGCGTCAGCGCTGGTCGCATCAAATCCTGACCATCCTCGGCATCCGCCTCGACGCCGAGGCGACCGACGCCCCGCCCGGTTGCCTGATCGTCGCCAACCACATCTCCTGGCTGGATATCTTCGCCATCAACGCGCTGCGGCCTTCAGCCTTCATTTCAAAGGAGGAAGTTCGTCACTGGCCGTTCATCGGCTGGCTTTCGGCACGCAACGACACAATTTTCCTGAACCGCGGCAGCCGCCGCCACGCGCGCGCAATCAACGAGGAGATCGACGCCAGGCTGAACGCCGGTCGCGATGTCGCCATTTTCCCGGAAGGACGCACCACGGACGGGCGGCGTGTGCTTGAATTCCACGCCGCCCTGCTGCAGCCGGCAATCGAGACCGGACGGCCATTGCTGCCAATTGCCATCGCCTACCTCGATGCAGAAGGGCATCCCAGCTCCGCCCCGTCGTTCGCCACCACGTCGCTGCCGCAGTGCTTCGCGGCAATTCTGGCCTGTCGCGCCTTGACCGCACGGCTGAATCCGCTGCCGATCATCACCACCGCCGAGCGTTCGCGCCGCGACGTGTCGCGCGAGGCCCACGCGGCCATTTCTACCAGGCTCGGGTTTCCTCCGGCGCGCACGGAACCTGAAATACCGCCCGATCCTCCAGCCTGACCGCCGTCAGCGGGCCACCCCACAGGCAGCCGGAATCGAGCGCCAGCAGGTTCGGCGCAATCTTCAGTCCGAGCGCCGACCAGTGTCCGGTCACCAGCGTCGTCGCCGCGCTGCGCCGTCCGGGAGCATCGAACCACGGCACGCAGCCGGCCGGCGCCTTCTCGACCTCGCCCTTGACATGCATGTCCATGACCCCGTCCGGGGTGCAAAAGCGCATCCGCGTCATGGCATTGACGATCACCCGCAGGCGCGGCCAGCCGACGAGGTCGTCGCGCCAGGCGTCCGGTTCGTTGCCCCACAGATGCGCCAGGAAATCGTGCCAGTCGTCGCCGGCCAACGCCGCTTCCACCTCGCGCGCCAGCTGCCGGGCCTGCGCCACCGACCACTGCGGCAGCAAACCGGCATGCACCAGACAGAAGCCGTTCTCGACGTGGCACAAGGGTTGCCGGCGCAGCCAGGAAAGCAGTTCATCGCGATCCGGAGCACCGAGAACATCGTCGAAGGTATCGCCCTTGCTGCGCTTACCGAAGCCTTCGGCGGCCATCAGCAGCGACAGGTCGTGGTTGCCGAGTACCGTCACCGCCGCCTCGCCGAGGTCGCGGACGAAGCGCAGCGTCTCCAGCGAACGGGGGCCGCGGTTGACGAGATCGCCGACCAGCCAGAGACGATCGCCAGCAGGATCGAAGGCGCAGCAATCGAGCAGCCGCGAGAAGGCATCGAAGCAGCCCTGGATGTCGCCGATCGCGTAAGTCGCCATGCTACTGCCCCGCCCCGTGGCAATTCAGTTGCGGCGAATACTCCGGCACGAAGCGGTGCAGGCGCAACTTCAGGTCGCTGTTGGTCGCCGGTACCGGCTCGCGCAGCCATGCGTCGAGTTCGCGCATCCAGGCGACGTCCGGCGCTGCCTCGGCCAACGCGATACGCAGCTTGGAATGCGGCGTGGGGAGGGTCTGCTCGCTGTCGGTGAGCAGTTCCTCATAGAGCTTTTCGCCCGGACGCAGCCCGGTGTATTCGATGCGGATCTCGTTCTCCGAGAAGCCGGACAGGCGGATCATGTCGCGCGCCAGATCGGCAATGCGCACCGGCTCGCCCATTTCCAGGACGAAGATCTCTCCGCCCTGCCCCATCAGTCCGGCCTGCAGAACCAGTTGCGCGGCTTCGGGGATCAACATGAAGTAGCGGATGATCTCGGGATGGGTGACCGTCACCGGCCCGCCGCGCGCAATCTGCTCGCGGAAGGTCGGAATCACCGAACCGTTGCTGCCGAGGACGTTGCCAAAGCGCACCGTGACGAATCGCGTACCGTCCACCTTCTCCTGCTGCAGGCCGGCCAGAACCCGTTCGGCGAGACGCTTGGTGGCGCCCATCACGTTCGTCGGATTCACCGCCTTGTCGGTCGACACCAGGACAAATTTCTCCGCTCCGTGGCGCTGCGCAGCCTCCGCCAGACGCTTCGAGCCGACCACGTTGTTGCGCACCGCCTGCCAGGCGTTCTCTCCCTCCATCAGCGGCACGTGCTTGTACGCCGCCGCATGGAACACCACGGCCGGGCAGTAGCTGGCGAAGAGACGATCGATCCAGGCGACGTCCTTGACGTCGCCGACGACAAAGGCGCAGTGCGCCTCCGGGTGAAGGCGCTGCAACTCCTGCTCCATCTGGTAGAGAGCGAATTCCGAAATATCGAGCAGAATCAGCAAACCGGGCCTGAACTGCAGGAGCTGCCGCGCCAGTTCCGAGCCGATCGAACCACCGGCGCCGGACACCAGCACGACCTTTCCCTCCAACCAGGAATGCAGGCCGGCGTTGTCGAGCTCCACCGGTTCGCGTCCGAGCAAATCCTCAAGCTGCACCCGTCTTACCGCCGAGACGGCAACCCGGCCGGATAGCATGTCGTCCAGGCTCGGGACGGTCATCACCGACAGTCCCGCCTGCACGGCCAGTTCCATGGCGTGACGCCGCTTGCGCGGCGAAGCGTCCGGCATGGCCACGATCGCCCGTTTGACCGAAAGCTTCTCGGCCCACACGGCAAGATCCTCGTTCGGCCCGAGAATCTTCACCCCCTGCAGTTCATGACCGATCCGCCGGGCATCGTCGCTGAGCAGGCCGACGACGCACCAGTCGGGCGAATGCGCCAGTTCGCGCAGCAGGCGATCGGCGGCGTCGCCCGAGCCGAGCACCAGAACCGGCTCGCCGGCCAGCATCATCCGCCCGTACAGCGCCCGGTCACGCCATGCCCGGTAGGTAAAACGGCTTCCGCCCATGACCAGCACCAGCAGGAGGGGGTGGAGAACCAGCACCGAACGCGGAATGCCTGGCTGACGCAACATGAACAGCAGCGCCGCAACAAGCACCGACGCCGTGACGACGGCGAGTATGATCCGGCGCAGGTCCATCACGCTGGCATAGCGCCAGATCCCGCGATACAGGCCGAAAAACCAGCAGGCGGGCACATAGACGGCAAAGACGGGAAGCAAGGCCCGCAACGCGCCATCCCGATACACCGCAGGGATGTCCAGATTGAAACGCAGCCAGTAGGCGGCAAACCAGCACACCACGACGGCGACCAGGTCGTGCGCCACGGCCAGGGTGCGCTTGGCCAGAAATTGAGGGGTCATCGGAATCCTGCGTCTCGGGAGCATTGCGTCATGCTGCGCATTTTACGTTAGTCACCGGGCATTTCGCCGCTGGCATGTCAATGCGAAACGCCGTCGCGCCGCAACACTTTCAGCGCCGTCCGGGCGATGATCAGGCAGTCGAACCACAACGAGCGGCGTTGTAGGTACTCGACGTCAAGCGCCACCTTCTGCGGAATCGGCAACTCGTCGCGGCCGTTGATCTGCGCCCAGCCGGTCAGCCCGGGCACCAGTTCATGCACGCCGTAACGGGTGCGCAACTCGACCAGGTCGTCCTGGTTGAACAGGGCCGGGCGCGGGCCGACGAAGCTCATGTCGCCCTTGAGGATGCTCCACAGCTGCGGCAGTTCGTCGAGACTGGTCCGACGCAGGAAGGAGCCGACCGGCGTCAGGTGGCTGGCCGGATCGCCGAGCAGGTGTGTCGCCACGGCCGGGGTGCCGATGCGCATGCTGCGGAACTTCGGCATGCGGAAGATGCGGTTGTGCCGCCCGACCCGGTCCGACCAGTAGAGCGCCGGCCCCGGCGAGGTCAGCTTCACCAGCAGGAACACCAGCACGATCGGCACCAGCAGCAGCGCCGCCGCAACGAGCGCCAGCAGCAGGTCCATCAGCCGTTTCAGGAAATCAGGCATTCGTCACTCCACGGTCGCTTTCAGTCCGTCCGCAACCGAGCACGGCGGCACCCAGCCGAGTTCGCGCCGGATTTTCCGGTCATCGATGAGTAGCGAGCCGAGCAGGCGCTCCATCGTTGCGCCCCGTCCCAGCAGCCGGGCGCCGGCCAGCAGCAGCGCCGGCGGACAGGGCCAGAGCCGCGCGGGGAACCCCATGGCTTCGCCAAGCCGACGCAACAGATCGGGCGTCGACAAATCCTCGCCGTCACTGACCAGATAGGTGTGGCCTGCGGCGGCAGGATGCGTGGCGCAGCGCAGCAGGGCATCGACGAGGTTGCCGACATAGACGAGACTGCGCCCGTTGCTTGCCGAGGCCAGCGGCAACGGCACACCGCGCCGGAGCACGCGGAGCAGCGCGGCGAAGTTACCTTTCACGCCCGGGCCGTAGACCAGCGGCGGACGGACCACCACGATTTCGATCCCCGTTTCCGCCGCAATCCGGCGCAACGCCTGTTCGGCCTCCCACTTCGAGACCCCGTAGGCATCGACCGGCGCCGGAGCATCCGCTTCGGAATACCGTCGCCCCCCCTCGGTCGCTTCTCCGTTGACCTTGACCGAACTGACGAAGACGAGGCGCTTGGCCCCGTGCACGACCGCCTGGCGCGCCAGATGCACCGTCGCCTCCACATTCGTTCTGCGGAATTCCGCCAACGGATCCTGCGCGTTTTCGCGCATGACGTGCACCCGCGCCGCCAGATGGATCACCGTCGTTACGCCGCGCAGGGCTTCCGACCAATCCGTTTTCGCTGACAGCTCGTCGATCCGTGCAATCGCACACCCCTGGGGAAGCCGCTCCGCGCCACCCGGACGCACGGCGGCACGTAGCGGCAAGCCACGGCGGAGCATTTCAGCACACAACGCGCGACCGACGAAGCCAGACGCTCCGGTGACCAGAAATGCACCAGCGGAGGAAAGCGGTTTGGTCGGGGAAGGCGAAGAGTTGGCCATGCGCGCAAGGAGTGACAGACGGGACGACCGGGAAAATCGCCGGCGTATAATGCGCGCTTTCCCGAGGCGCCTATTTTACCCGCCGATGCGCATCCTGTTGGTCAAAACCTCGTCGCTGGGCGATGTCATCCACAACCTGCCGGTCGCCAGCGACCTGCGCCGGCAGTTCCCCGACGCGGTCATCGACTGGTGTGTCGAAGAGTCCTTCGCCGAGATTCCGCGCCTGCACCCGGCAGTCGCCGAGGTCATCCCCGTTGCGATCCGGCGCTGGCGCAAGAGTCTCGTCTCCCGCCAAACCTGGCGTGAAATCGGCGCCTTCCGCAAGCGCCTCGGCGCAGCGCATTACGACGCGGTGCTCGACACCCAGGGGCTGATCAAGAGCGGACTCGTCACCTTCTGCGCGCACGGGCGCTGCTACGGCTACGCCGCTGAAGTGGCGCGCGAACCGCTGGCATCGTGGTTTTACGACAAGACTTTCGTCATTCCGCCGAATGCGCACGCCGTAGAGCGCAACCGCTGGCTGAGTGCTGCGGCTTTCGACTACCCGGTCGGCCTGCCGCTCGACTACGGCATCGCTACCCCCGACCTGAGCTTCCCCTGGCTCATCGCGCCGCGCCATGCCGTCCTGCTCACGGCAACCAGTCGCGACGACAAGCTCTGGGAAGAAGACCGCTGGATCGCCGTGGCCAGGCAATTGATCGAACGCGGCCTGCCGCCGGTTCTTCCGTCCGGCAGCGCGGTCGAACGGCAACGCGCCGAGCGCATCGCCGCCGGTGCGCCCGGTACCATCGTTGCGCCGCCGTTGCGACTGCGCGAACTCGCCGCCGTGCTCGGCCATGCTGAACTGGCCATCGGCGTCGATACCGGGCTGGTGCACTTCGCCACGGCGCTCGGCGTGCCGACGATCGCCCTCTACACGGCAACCGACCCGGCGCTGACCGGCGTTCTCGGCACACGTCACTTCCGCAACCTCGGCGGCCCCGGCCAATCGCCCGCGGTCGCCGACGTCATGGCAGCCATTACCCAGGAGCTGCAACAATGATCCGTTTCGTTTACTCCCTGCTGTTCTATCTCGCCCAGCCGCTCGTCTGGCTGCGCCTCGCCTGGCGGGCGCGCAAGCAGCCGGAATACCTGCAGAACATCGGCGAGCGCTACGGCTTCCATGCGACACGCCCTGACGCGCCGCTGCTCTGGCTGCACGCCGTCTCCGTCGGCGAAACGCGCGCCGCCGAGCCGTTGATCAAGGCGCTGCTCGCCGACTACCCCGACCATACGCTGCTGCTTACGCACATGACGCCGACCGGGCGCGCCGTCGGCGGGGAACTCATCGGCAAATTCGGGCCGCGCCTGATCCAGGCCTACCTGCCGTACGACCTGCCGGACGCCTGCGCACGCTTCCTCGCACATTTCCGGCCACGGGTCGGGCTGCTGATGGAAACCGAGATCTGGCCAAACCTTATCGCCTCGGCCCGCGCACGCAACATCCCGATGCTGCTGGTCAATGCCCGCCTGTCCGCGAAATCGCAACGCGGCTACCAGCGGTTCCTGCCACTCATCCGCCCCGCGCTGAAGGCGCTCTCTGCCGTGGCAGCGCAAACCGCAGCCGACGGGCATCGGCTGCAGGCGATTGGCGCCAGCGATGTGCGCGTCAGCGGCAACCTGAAGTTCGACGTCACCCCGGCGCCGGAAAAACTGTCCCTCGGCGGCGAGTGGCGCCACGCCTTCAACGGTCGCCCGGTATGGCTGGCCGCCAGCACGCGTGAGGGCGAAGAGCCGTACATCCTCGATGCCTTCGCCCGCCTCGAGGTGCCCGGCTTGCTTCTCCTCCTGGTGCCGCGCCATCCGCAGCGCTTCAACGAAGTCGCGGCGATGATCGCAGAGCGCAAGCTCACGTTTTGCCGGCGCAGCGAGGGCGGCTTTCCGTCACCGGAGACGCGCGTCTGGCTCGGCGACAGCATGGGCGAAATGCCGGCCTACTTCGCTGCCGCCGACATCACGCTGATTGGCGGCACGCTGCTGCCGTTCGGCGGGCAGAACCTGATCGAGGCCGCCGCCTGCGGCTGCCCGGTCATCGTCGGGCCGCACACCTACAATTTCGCCCAGGCAACCGAGGATGCGCTGAGTTGCGGGGCGGCACGACGCATTGCGGATGCCGACGATGCCGCATCAACGGTAAAGCGGCTCCTGGAAAACGCGGCCGAACTGGCGGCGATGCGCACCGCCGCCACGGAGTTCAGCCAGGCCCACCGCGGCGCAACGGCCCGGACGATGGCACTGATCAAGGAACTTACTGGGCCTCGAACAGCGGGTTGATCCGCTCCAGATCAGTCTCGCTCAGCGCTCCGACCGCCGCCTTCAGCCGGAGTTGCGCAAGCAAGGTGTCGAAGCGCGCCTTGGCCAGATCCCGCGTGGTGAGGTAGACCTGCTGTTCGGCGTTGAGCACGTCAATGTTGATACGCACGCCGACCTCGTAGCCCAGCTTGTTCGACTCCAGCGCACTTTTGCTCGAAACCAGCGCGGCATGCAGCGCGCCCACCTGGGCCAGTCCGTTGACCACGCCGAGATACGCCTGTTTGGCCGCGAGCGAGGCGGAACGCCGGGCATTTTCCAGAGATGACGCAGCGGCGGTGCGATTGGCCGCCGCTTCCCGCGTCCGCGAATTGACCGCCCCGCCCTGATAGAGCGGAATGGTCAGTTGCAGGCCGATGTTGCGCACGTCCGTCTCGAGCGGATTGTTGCTCGACATGGTCTTGTTGGTACCGTAGTTGGCCACTGCGTCGAGCGTCGGGTAGTGACCGGCGCGCTGGCGCTCAACTTCGCGGCTGGCCACTTCCACGGCGGCCTGCTGCGCCTGGACACTGAAACTGTCGTTCTCGGCCGCCTCGACCCACTTTTCCATGCTCGCCGGCTGCGGCGGCTGCAGGGTCGCCTCGGCACGCAGGCGACTGAGCGTGCCGACGTCCTTGCCGACGATCACGCGCAACGCGTACTGCCTGACCTGCAGTTCGTTCTCCCCTGCCAGTTCCTGTGCGCTGGCCAGGTCGTAGCGCGATTGCGCCTCGTGCGTGTCGGTGATCGTCGCCGTACCGACTTCGAAATTTTTCTTCGCCTGTTCCAGCTGCAAGGCGATCGAGCGCTTGGCAGCGCGCACCGCCTTCAGGTTTTCTTCGGCGTAGAGAACATCAAAGTACGCCTGGGCGACGCGCAGGATCAGATCCTGCGAAGCTTGCGCGAAATTCGCCTCGGCCTGGGCGACCTGCCAGTGCGCCTGGTCGTACTGCACGATGTTCTGCCAGCGGAACAACGGCTGGGTCAGATTGAGATTCCAGCCATTGGAATTGAAGTCGCGCGACCACCCCGGGGAGTTCTTCGGGCTGTAGTCGTTTTGGTTCCACACGCTGTTCGCCGTGGCGCCGATCGTCGGCAGCAATCCGGCCAAGCCTTGCGGCAGTTTTTCCCGCCCCGCCTCGACCGTCGCCCGGGCAGAGGCATACTGGGCGTCATTGACCAGCGCCTCGCGATAGACCTGCAGCAGGTCGGCGGCGACAACCGACCCGGCGACCAACAAGCTCCCGGCCAGAATATTCAGCCGCACAGCCAGACGATGGGGGAACATGGAAAGCCCTCGGCCGCCTAAAAAACGAATTTTCCCGGACGCTGCGCGTTGACCAGCGGCGCCACGACCGTCTCGAACAGATTGACCGTGCTGAAAGCGTTTTCATCGGTACGCTTCACGAGCTGCGCTTCCATCGTCGGGCTCTCACCGACGATCGCCACCAAGCGACCACCGATCTTCAACTGGCGCAGCAGCGACTCGGGCAAGAACGGCAGAGAGCCGGAGACCACGATGGCGTCATACGGCGCATACAGCCCCCAGCCACGCGCCGCGTCGCCCAGGTCGACGCTGACATTGGCCACACCGGCCTTCTGGAGGTTGGTGCGGGCGAGGTCGACCAGGTCCGGATCGATCTCGACGGAATAAACGAACTCGGCCTTGGCAGCGAGCAGAGCCGCCATGTAACCGCTGCCGGTGCCAATTTCAAGCACCTTGTCGGTGTTCTTGACAGCGAGCTCCTGCAGCAAGCGTGCCTCGACCCGTGGCGCCAGCATGGTCTGTCCCGGCAAGGCGCATGCTTTCAGGGGAATTTCGACATCGGCAAACGCCAGGTCGCGATGCTTGGCCGGAACGAATTCCTCGCGCCGCACCACCGACAACAGGGTCAGGACCCCCGGATCAAGGACATCCCAGGGCCGGATCTGCTGCTGGATCATGTTGAAGCGCGCTTTTTCAGTATTCATCGCCACGGCTGCCGTCGCCTTCCCTGCTGATTCGTCGAGACGAATCGCCAGTCATTGAAAACAGTCGAAGATTATACCTTCCGTCGAAACGACGGCACGCAATCGAACGCACTGTTCCGACGCAAAGTGGCAAGGTCAGTTGCGAAATACGCTGCCCGCAGGCAGCGTTTTCCTTGAAGCAGCGTCAGACGCCCGGGCGAGTCTAGGCGGCCACGGTCGCCTTGGCGATCCGTCTGCGCTGCAGCAGAACGATCAGGCCGAGCAGGCCGAGCGTCGGCACGTAGAACCACTCCTTCGCCGGGTTGCCGGTTTCCTTTTCCAGCGCAGTGATCTTGTAGCCCTGCTCGACGCCGGCTTTTTCGGCCTTGCTGCCGAACTTCACCTGCACGATGTCGAACTGTTCACCGGACGGGATGACCCGCAGGCCGAACTGGTCGAGCCGCTGGCGCGCCGGACCGGTATCACCGAGTTGCAGCAACACGCCGCGCTTGACGTCCCGGCCGTTCATGTCGACGCCTTCGAGCCACACGCGCAGATGACCATTCTTCGGAGCCTGTTCGACCACCTGCAGCATCTGCGCCGCCGAGACCTTCTCGTAAGGAGGGAAGAAGTCGTTCATGAAGAAGCCCGGACGGAACAACGCGAAGGCGATGAACAACAACCCGGCAGTTTCGTACCAGCGGTTGCGCGTCAGGAAATAGTGTTGTGAAGCGGCCACAAAGATGAGGTTGGCCACGATCGCCGAGGCGATGGTGATCAGCAGGTGGAAAACCGAGTCGATGCCGATCAGCAACAGTTGGGTGTTGTAGATGAACATGAATGGCAGGATCGCCGTACGGATGCTGTACCAGAACGCGGTGAAACCGGTCTTCATCGGATCGGCCTTGGCGATGCCCGCCGCGGCATAGGCGGCAAGACCCACCGGCGGCGTCACGTCGGCCATGATGCCGAAGTAGAAAACGAAGAGGTGCACTGCGATCAGCGGCACGATCAGCCCGGCCTGCGATCCCAGCTCAACGACCACCGGCGCCATCAGCGTGGACACGATGATGTAGTTGGCCGTCGTCGGCATGCCCATCCCGAGAATCAGCGAAGCGACAGCCACCAGCATCAACATCGCCAGCAGGTTGCCGCCCGAAATCGCCTCGACCAGTTCGGTGAGCACCAGGCCGATGCCGGTCAGCGTCACGGTGCCGACGATGATGCCGGCCGTCGCGGTGGCGATACCGACACCGATCATGTTGCGCGCACCGATTTCCAGCCCGGAATGCAGATCGCACAGCCCCTCGCGGATTTCGCCCTTCACGTTTTCCTTGCCGCGGAACAACGCGCTCAGCGGGCGCTGCGTCACGAGGATGATCACCAGGAACATGATCGCCCAGAACGCCGACAACGCCGGCGAAAGCTCCTCGACCATCAGGTTCCAGATCAGTGCCACGACCGGCAGCAAAAAGTGCAGACCGCTCTTGATCGTCGGCCCCGGCTCGGGCAGCGAATCAATCGGCGCGTTCGGATCGTCCAGGTGCAGTTCGGGGTAGCCGGCTTCGTACTTGAGAAGACCGATGTAGGCCACCATCATCAGCGCGCTGATGATGAACATGGATGCCCCTCCAGTCACCGTCTTGATCCAGCCGAGGCCGAAATAGACCGCGTTGGACAGCAGCACGATGCCGCCGGTGACCAGGAAAAAGTTGATCAGGCGTTGCTTGAACGGCGGCACGTTGGTACGCGGAATACCGTGGATGTTGGCCTTGCACGCTTCCAGGTGAACAATGTAGAAAAGCGCGATGTACGAGATGATCGCCGGCAGGGCCGCGTGCTTGATGATCTGCACGTACGGGATGCCAACATATTCCACCATCAGGAAGGCCGCAGCGCCCATCACGGGAGGCATGATCTGCCCGTTCACCGAGGCAGCCGTTTCAAAGGAGGCGGCCTTGTGCGCCGCATAGCCGACGCGCTTCATGAGAGGAATGGTGAAGGTGCCGGTCGTCACCACATTGGCAATCGAACTGCCGGAGATCACTCCGGTACATGCCGAGGAAATGACCGCCGCCTTGGCCGGACCACCACGCAGGTGGCCGAGCAGGGACAGCGCCGACTTGATGAAGTAGTTCCCCGCGCCGGCCTTGTCAAGCAAGGCACCGAACAAGACGAACAGGAAGATGAAGCCGGACGACACGCCCAGCGCGACGCCGAACACCCCTTCCGTAGACAACCACAGGTGCGACATCCCCTTGGCGAACGACGCCCCCTTGTGGGCGATCAGGTCCGGCATGTGCTGGCCGAGGAAGATGTAGCTGATGAAGACGACGACCAGGATCGCCATCGGCGAACCGACCGCACGGCGGGTCACCTCCACCAGCATGAGCAGACCGACGGCCGCAACCGCGAGGTCCAGCCCGATCGGCTGGCCGGGACGGGCCGATAGATCCTTGTAGAAGATGAACAGATAGGCCGCGCAGAACGCCGCGACGATGGCCAGGATCCAGTCCTGGATCGGGATGTATTTCCGCGGCGAGCTCTTCAACGGCGGGAAAAGCAGGTAGCCTAGGAACATCGCGAAGGCCAGGTGGATGGCGCGCGATTCCGTATCGTTGAGAACGAAAATGCCGAGCGAGAAAGGGAGCGGCGAGGCGATCCAGAGCTGGAACAGCGACCAGGCCAGCGCCGCGTACATCACGACCTTCGCGGCCAGTCCGCTGGGTTTGCGGCCGCCGGTATCGGCCTCTTCGACGAGCCGACGAATCTGCTCGTCGGTCATTCCCGGATGGTTGGTGGTGGGTTGATTCACGCAAAGCTCCCTGAACTAAATACCGCAAAACGCAAGACGGCTCCCGCTGGGGAGCCGTCGAATCATCAGCAGGTAACGCTCACCTGCCGGCTGGAATTACATCCAGCCTTTTTCCTTGTAGTACTTGACTGCGCCCGGATGCAGCGGTGCGGAAAGACCGCTCGAAATCATGTCTTTCGGATCGATGTTGGCGAACGCCGGGTGGAGCTTCTTGAAGTCCTCGAAGTTGTCAAACACGGCGGAAACCATCGCATAGACCACGGCGTCGGGAACCTTGGCCGACGTCACGAAGCTGGCCGTCACGCCGAACGTCTTCGTCGCATCGGGGTTTCCGGGGTACATGCCACCAGGAATCGTGGCGTGGGCAAAGTACGGGTATTCCTTGACAAGCTTGTCGACCGCCGGTCCGGAAATCGGAACGAGCTTGGCGCCGCAGGTCGTCGTCGGATCCTGAATGTTCGCCGCCGGGCTACCGACCACGTAGGCGAAACCGTCGATCTTGTTGTCGCACAGGGCGGCACCATGCTCATCAGGCTTCAATTCGGACGTCAGGGTAAAGTCGCTGGTCTTCATGCCCAGCGCACCCATCAGCATGTCGATCGTCGCGCGGGTGCCCGACCCCGGGTTGCCGACGTTGAAACGCTTGCCCTTGAAATCCTCGAACTTCGTGACGCCGGCTTCCTTGCGCGCGACTACCGTCAACGGCTCCGGATAGACCGAGAAAACAGCGCGCAGATCGGCGTGCGGACCGCCATCCTTGAACTGCGCCAGTCCCTTGACGGCGTTGTACTGGACGTCGGACTGGGCAACACCGAAGTCGAGTTCGCCGGCCTTGATGGTATTCACGTTGTAAACCGACGCCGCGGTACTTTCCACCGAGCAGCGAATGCCGTGCTTGGCACGATCCTTGTTCATCAGACGGCAGATGGCGCCGCCCGCCGCATAGTAGACGCCGGTCACGCCACCGGTGCCAATCGTCACGAATTTCTGCTGGGCCACCGCGGCCGGGCTGAGCAAGGTCGAACCAAGCGCCAGAGCAGCTGCGATTACGGTAAGTTTTTTCATTCTTGATACCTCCAGAAATGTGCCAGTGACCCTGCGAAAGGGCCGGTTGATAAGAATGACCCGCTTGTTGTTGGTTTCCGGAAACGGATGTAACAACATCGGCGATTTTTCCGGGCAAAGCAAGCGGAGATTAGCGCAAAAACCACTTCAATGCCGCTTTCTTGACGATTTGTGCGCAAAACCGCAAGAAATAGGCGAAAAGCCATACACCGGGCCCACTCTAGCAGATTGCATGCCATCAAAAACGGATTTTGGTAAGGCCACCTAACAATCTGTTTTTTCTGGGAAACGCAAAAGGAAACAAAACGGCGCAAGACAACTTGCACAACAATGGTGCAACCAGCACCGGTGCTGCACCACTGTGGCGCACACGCCACACTTGCCAGCCATGCTAGAGTCCCGCCCCGAAGTAAGCGCAACCTACGCACAAGATGAAAGGCAAAACCGTGGCCACGCCAACCGTTCATGATGTCATCAGAGCCATCGAGAAAATCGCCCGCCGCGATCCGGGTGGCCGCGGACTGGCCGCGCACGCCCCGTTCGACACGCTCGATCCGGCGGCCCGGACGCTCCTGGATGGCGAGCGGATTGTCATCGTCACCGGTTTCTGCATCCGCGCCGTGCTGGCCGGCGAGACCGACGGCCCGCCCGGTGCGCTGGACATCGCCGATGCATTGCAGCAACTCGGCAAGCACGTCGTGCTGGTCACCGACGAGTACAGCGCCCCGCTGCTCGCCGCCGGGGCGGCCGTGGCCGGACTCAAGACACCGATCGTCCAGATCGACCTTCCTCAGGACAACGCTGACCGCGCCATCGACAACTTGCTCGGCGAGTTCGCGCCGACGCACGTGCTCGCCATCGAGCGGCCCGGCAACGCAGCCGACGGTCACCGCTATTCGATGCACGGGGAAATTCTCGACGACCTGATTCCCGGCGCGGACCGCTTGCTGGACCCGCCCGAGCCCCGGAAATTCACCTCCCTGGCCGTCGGCGACGGCGGCAACGAACTCGGACTGGGATCCTTGCGCGCACAACTGGGCGGACGGATCACCCACGGCGAACTCATCTTCAGCGCCACGGTGGCAGACCACGTCGTGCCGGCGGGCATCTCGAACTGGGGCGGTTATGCGCTGGCGGCAGCGCTGTCCCTGCTTTCGGGAAAACCCTTGCTCCGATCTCCCGCACAAGAACGCCGCGTCGTCGAGGCGATGGTCGCCGCCGGGGCGGTCGATGGTTGCACTCGGGAGCGGGTGCTGTCAGTTGACGGCCTTCCCTGGGACGACTATGCCCGCACGCTCGAGGACATTTTCAGTCACGCCGGCGGCCAGCAGGCCTAAGGCACCGCCGCGGCGGTCGATCTCGCCGGCCGCCTCGCCCGAGGCGGAGAACAGACGCACCCGTTCTCCCTCCAGACGCATCGATGACAGATGCGCCCCTTCCAGCGGGATGAAGCGCTGGAGCACGAGCGTACGTGCATCGAAGACCGACACGCCGCTGTAGCCGAGCACCCACAATCGTCCGAGCGGCGCATCGACCTGCATGTCGCGGACTCGCGCGTGCCCGCCACTGCGCGACTCCGCCAGCGGCACCGGCGCCCCGTTGCCGAGATGGAAAGCACGCACCTGGCTGGACCGCTCGTCGGCCACGAAGAGGAGATGCTGCTCGGCCCATTCGACGACGGACTGACGCGGCGCGCGAACGTCCGCTGGCTGGCACGCGGCCAGCAGCATGACCGAAGCAACACACATCGCGCGTAACAAGGCGTTCGGAACATTTCGCTGGGCCATCACGTCCTCCGGTATCTGATTGACACAACCGGAACAATACCGGACACTTTATTCGTCTCAAATGTACAGTTTTCAAACAGTGGAGCATGCTGTACCGGTCCGACGACCGATACAGCACCGGCTCTGTGGAAGCACGGGAGTGAGTCATGCAACTGAGCCTGAACAGCGCCTCGAGCCTGCCGCTCATCGACCAGATCGTGAGCGGGACTCGCGCACTGATTGACGATCGCGTGCTGCGTCCCGGCATGCGCGTGCCGCCGATCCGCAGCTTTGCCGAAACACACGGTGTCAGCCGCTTCACCGTCGTCGAGGCCTACGACCGGCTGGTCGCCCTCGGCTACCTGCAGTCCCGGCGCGGCGCCGGCTTTTTCGTTGCGCCGCGCCAGGAACCGGTGCCGACGGCGACCCGCAGCGACGAGCAGGAACGGGCCTTCGACAATACCGGCGTGCTGTACCAGTGCCTCGACCACACCAGCGAGAACGTCAAGGTCGGTGCCGGCTGGCTGCCGCCGGAATGGCTCGACGAGGAAGGCGTACGGCGCAACATCCGCGCGCTGTCGCGGCGAGCCGACGCGCGTGTGGTCGACTACGGCACCTCGCGTGGTTACCGGCCGCTGCGCGACCAGTTGCAGATCAAGCTCGGCGAGATCGGCATCGCCGCCGACCCGAAGCAGATCGTCCTGGCCCAGGGCGCCACGCAGGCACTCGACATCGTTTTCCGCTACCTGGTCAAACCCGGCGACTGCGTTTTCGTCGACGACCCCGGCTACTGGAACCTGTTCTCGATGCTGCGCCTGCAGGGCATCAACCTGATCGGCGTGCCGCGTACCCAGGACGGACCGGACACCGCCGCGCTCGAAGCCCTGCTGGCCCAACACCAGCCCAAGCTCTTCTTCACCCACTCCGTGCTGCACAACCCGACCGCCTGCAACCTGACCCCGGCCACCGCTTTCCGGATCCTGCAGCTCGCCGAAAAGCACAACTTCCTGGTGGTCGAGGACGACACCTACGCCGATTTCCACCCGGGCAACGCCACGCGACTGGCGCAACTCGACCAGCTGCGCCGGGTGATCTACGTCGGCAGCTTCTCGAAGACGCTCTCGGCCAACCTGCGCGTCGGCTTCCTCGCCTGCGACATGGACCTCGCCGCGAAGCTGACCGACGTCAAGATCATCACCTGCGTCGCCACCTCGGAGTTCGCCGAACGGCTCGTTTACCTGATGCTTATCGAAGGCCACTACCGCAAGTTCCTGGAGCGGGTGCAGGGGCGGCTTGGCGACGCCACCGCACGCACCCTGCGACTGCTGGAGAAAGCGGGGCTCAACGTCTACGCCGAGCCCCAGGGCGGGATGTTCGTCTGGGCCGAGGCACCGGGCATCAACGATTCGGCACAGCTCGCAACGCAGGCCGCACAGGAGGGAATCATGTTCGCTCCCGGCAACATTTTCCGGCCGCAGATGCAGCCCTCGCCATGGCTGCGCTTCAATGTCGCCTACGCGCTCGATCCGCGCCTCGAACGTTTCCTCGGCGACGCGCTGCGTTAGTTCGCGTGCTATCGTCAAACGTCACCATCACGCCATTCCGGAGAAGCCATGACCCACCTCTTCGAACCGCTCGTCCTGCGCGACGTCACGCTGCGCAACCGCATCGGCATACCCGCCATGTGCCAGTACTCGGCGACCGACGGCCTCGCCAACGACTGGCATTTCGTGCATTACGGCACGCGCGCCGTCGGCGGCGCCGGCCTGATCATCGGTGAAGCCACCGCCGTCGCCCCCGAAGGGCGCATCAGCCCGAGCGATCTCGGCCTGTGGAACGACGCACAGATCGAACCTCTGGCGCGCATCGTGCGCTTTGCCAGTGAACAGGGCTGCCCGATGGCAATCCAGCTCGCGCATGCCGGGCGAAAGGCCAGCGTGCGGCGTGGCTGGGAGGCGCAAACGCCGCTGGCGCCAAACGACGGGGGCTGGCCGGTCGTCGGCCCGTCGCCGCTTCCGTTTTCGGGACAGCACGCCACGCCACATGAGCTGGACGCCGACGGCATTCACACGATCATCCAGCAGTTCGTCGCCGCCGCGCAGCGCGCGCACGCCGCCGGCTACGCCGCCATCGAGATCCACGCCGCGCACGGCTACCTGCTGCACGAGTTCCTCTCGCCGCTGGCCAATACGCGCTCCGACAGCTACGGCGGCAGCTTCGCCAATCGCACGCGCCTGGTCATCGAGGTCGTCGACGCGGTCCGCGCAGTCTGGCCGGAGCGTCTACCGCTGCTGGTGCGGGTCTCGGCTACCGACTGGGTCGAAGGCGGCTGGAGCGCCGATGAAACCGTGGAACTCTGCAGGGGACTCAGGGAACACGGCGTCGATCTGATCAACGTATCCACGGCCGGCCTGACGCCCGACGCGAAGATTCCGGTCGGCCCGGGGTTCCAGACGGAATTCGCGGAAAAAGTCCGGCACGAGGCGGGCATTCCGACCGCAGCGGTCGGCCTGATCACTTCACCCGCCCAAGCCGATCACATCGTCCGCAGCGGACAGGCCGACATGGTCCTGCTCGGCCGCGAATTGCTGCGCAATCCCTACTGGCCGCTGACCGCCGCACACGAACTCGGCCACATCACCGCCTGGCCGCCGCAGTACCTGCGCGCGGCACCGGCGGGGTCGGTTGCTCGCTAAGAGAGCTTCAAATCATTCGTCACCCCGGCGCACGCCGGGATCCAGTTCGTTGAATTTTCTGGATTCCGGCGTGCGCCGGGGTGACGAACTGCTTGGGCGCTAAACCGCGCCGCGCGTCTCCACATACAGCGCGTACAGCGAGTGGCTGGCGGCCATGAACAGCCGGTTGCGCTTGGCGCCGCCGAAGCACAGGTTGGCGCAGCGTTCCGGGAGGTGAATGTGCGCCAGCGGCCGGCCCTCGGCGTCATACACCCGCACCCCGTCCAGCGCCGCCGGGTCGGCTTCGAGCGAGCCGTTGCTGCCGAAGCCACACCACAGATTGCCATCGACATCGACCTTGATTCCGTCGAACGCACCCGGCCCGTTGGCGTCAACGAACGGACGCCGGCGGCCGAGGCGCTTGCCGTCCTTGCTGACCGAATACGCCCAGATCCTGCGGTACGGGGTGGCGCGCGACTCGACGACGTAGAGCGTCCGCCCGTCGGGCGAGAAGCACAGGCCGTTGGGCCCGGCCATCTCGTCGATCACCCGCGTGACCCTGCCGGTTTGCCCGTCGATGCGATAGACGCCTTGCGGCAATTCCGGCTCCGCCTTTTCTCCTTCCCATTCACCGGAAATGCCGAAGACCGGATCGGAAAACCAGATCGAGCCATCCGACGCGCAGACGATGTCGTTCGGCGAGTTGAAGCGCTTGCCATCAAAACGGTCGGCAAGGACGGTGATCGACCCGTCGTACTCGGTGCGCGTGATGCGCCGGGCAAGGTGTTCGCAGGCGATCAGCCGCCCCTGGCGGTCGCGCGCCAGCCCGTTGGAATGGTTCGACGGCTGGCGAAAAACGGAAAGGCCACCGGTCGTTTCGTCCCAGCGCAGGATACGGTTGTTGGGGATGTCGCTGAACAGCAGGTAGCGTCCGTCGCCGAACCACACCGGCCCCTCGGCCCAGCGCAGACCGGAGCCGAGTTGTTCGACCGAGGCGCTGAAGATCCGGTAGCGCAGGAAAGCCGGATCGAGCACCTCGATGGTCGGATCGGGGTAGCGTGGGTTAATGACAAACTCGACCTGTCCCTGACTCTGCCTGCATGCGTGCATCGCTCGCTCCGATAGCTGACGGGTGGAAACACCCCGGAAACCGGAATCTACTCCTTTTACCCTGCCGCAAGTACCAAGCAAAAATCGGGAACGGCGAGGAGGCGCCGTTCCCGACGAGCAAAGCGGGGAGCTGCCCGACTACTTCTTCTGACGAAGAAGATCCTTGTACTGCATGAAGTCCGCGCGGACTTCAGCAAGTTGTTTCAGTGCGTCCTGCGTGTGGAAGAAGGCGACCGGCTGCTTGAAACCATCCTCCAGCGCCTTGGCGTACGCGGGGTCCTTGCTGATCTGCTGCATCACGTCGGCCATCTTCTTGACGATGGCCGGATTCGTTCCCTTCGGGAAGGCGATCAGGTACGACTTCTCGATGCCAAACGGAACGCCCTGTTCCCGGAAGGTCTTGATATCCCCCAGCAGCGGGTTACGCTCGTTCGGGTATTGGCCGACGATGTTCATTTCCCCGGTAGCCGCATAGTCCTTTACGGCGCCGAAGGTGATCGCGCCGAGATCATTACGCCCACCGAGCAATGAGACGATCTTCTCGGAAGCCGAGCCGGCATCCACGATCTTCAGCTGAATCCCGGCCAGCTTCTGGAAGACAAGCCCTTGCAGATGCGAGAAGCCGCCCATTTCGGTGCCATAAACGATGGTATTCGGCTGCGCCTTGGCCTTGTCGATCACCTCCTGCACGCTCTTCAACCCCGATTTCTTGCTCGCCACCAGCACATTGCCCTTGTCCACGGCGGGGATACAAGAGATGTCAAAGGCTTCGTAGCTGTAGTCGTTCATGCCGGATACTTCATTGACGACCAACAAGCCCGTGTGGGCAAACAGAATCGTGTTGCCGTCCGGCGCCGCGCTTTTGACCTGCCCCGTACCGATGGACCCCGACCCGCCTTTGACGTTGGTAACGATCATCGACTTGCCGGTGATCTTTTCAAAGAACCGCGCTACTTGCCGGGCGTTGAAGTCCGTGTCGCCACCCGCCCCCGCCGGCACAATGACCTGAACCGGTTTGGTCGGCCATTTGACGTCGCTCTGCGCCGACGCCACGTTGACCAGTGCTAGGGATGCTGCCACGAGGGTAAAACCGATCATTCTTTTCATGCTTGACTCCTCCTTGAATGACAAATACACCGCTTCTACCAACCCACCACTCCGTCTTCCCCGGCTTACGGGCGAACGCCGACCTCCGTCTGCTCTCTCGTCCACGCCCTGGCCTGATCGCTCATGCTCACGCCCAGCCCCGGGCGGCCCGGTACCAGCATGCGGCCATTGGCGATTTCCAGCCGTTCATTGAACAGGGGCTCCAGCCACTCGAAGTGCTCGACCCACGGCTCGCGCGGATACGCCGCCGCCAGATGCACGTGCAGTTCCATGGCGAAATGCGGCGCCAGCATCAACCCGGCGTGATCGGCCAGGCCGGCCACTTTCAGGAAAGGCGTGATCCCGCCGACGCGGGGCGCGTCGGGCATGATGTAATCGGCGGCACGATGCCTGATCAGTTCGGCGACCTCGGCGGCACTGGTAAGCATTTCGCCGGTGGCGATCGGTGTATCGAATTGCGCTGCCAGCGCCGCATGACCTTCGTTGTCATAGGCATCGAGCGGCTCCTCGATCCAGATCAGGTTGAATTGCTCGAAGATCCGGCACATCCTCTGCGCCGTGGGTCGATCCCACTGCTGATTGGCATCCACCATCAACGGAAAGTCATCCCCCAGATGCTTTCGCACGGCTTCGACGCGTTTGATATCGAGCGCGCAGTCCGGTTGTCCAACCTTCAGCTTGATTCCGCCAATACCTTTTTCCCGCGATGCGGAGGTATTCACCAGCAACTGCTCTAGCGGCGTATGCAGAAACCCGCCGGAGGTGTTGTAGCAACGTACCGAATCGCGGTACGCACCGAGCAATTTCGCCAACGGCAACCCGGCGCGCTTCGCCTTGAGATCCCACAGCGCGACGTCGAATGCGCCGATCGCCTGCGTGGACAACCCGCTACGCCCCACCGAGGCACCGGCCCAACATAGCTTGTCCCACAATCTGGCGATATCGCTCGGATCCTCTCCGATCAGTGCCGAGGCAATCTCTTTCGCATGGGCAAACTGCCCGGGGCCGCCAGCACGTTTCGAATAACTGAACCCGAGCCCCTGGTGTCCGTCAGCGGTTTCAATTTCGGCAAAGAGAATGGCAATCTCGGTCATCGGCTTCTGGCGGCCGGTCAACACCTTGGCATCGCTGATGGGATTGGCCAAAGGAAGGAAGGTCGACGACAACCGCACCCAGGCGATGCGATCTCCTTGCGTTGTCGCGCTATTGCGTGCGAGGGCCATGCTGTTTCTCCATTTTTCGAGATGATTGCGCTACCATTTTTTTGCGCGCCTATCGTCCGAAATCCACGTCATGAAGCGCGCCCCCCCAATACGCAGATACCGCGAATCAAATACCAGAACCTTTCAGGGCGCAAACCGCTGCTTGCTCTGAAAATCAGACGCAGCCTGATACCACCAACAAATGGTAGCGCAATCATTTTTGTATTTCAAGCGTTACCGTTCAAACTAGCCCGTACCCCAGAGACCCCAAGCGTTTTCGCCTTGATAGAATCCTGTCTTCGCCCGACCCAATTGATAGCGATACCATGCAGCATCCTCCAAGTGCAGCAGCCCCGACAGCAGAAACAGCTTCGTCCCCCAGCCGCAGCGTCACCCTGAAAGACGTCGCCCGCGTAGCGGGCCTGTCACCGATCACGGTCTCGCGTGCGCTGAACACACCGCAGCTTGTGCGCCCGGCAACCGTCGCTCGTGTTCGCGAAGCAGTCGAACTGACGGGCTATATACCGAATCTGCTCGCCGGCGGACTGGCTTCAAAGCGCAGCCGGCTTGTTGCAGCCATCGTTCCCCAGCTATTCAACGCGATGTTCGTGGAAACCGTGCAGGGACTTGGCGATCAACTGGCGGCCCACGGCTACCAGCTCCTGCTCAGCCTGTCGGGGTATTCACCGTTGCACGAGGGCGAACTCGTGTCGGCGATCCTCAGCCGAAAACCGGACGGCATCGTCCTGACCGGGATCAACCATGCCGCCGAAACCCGCAAGCGACTCCTTTCCGCCAACATTCCGGTCGTGGAAACCTGGGACCTGACACCGACGCCGATCGACATGCTCGTCGGCTTCTCGCACCAGAAAATCGGCGAGACAATTGCCCGTCATCTCTACGGCAAGGGATATCGCCGCTTCGGCCTCGTCTGGGCTGACGACGAGCGCGCAGCAGTTCGACGTTCGGGGCTCGAAGCCATACTCAACGAGTTCGGGACAAGCGTAATCGCCGATTACATAGTGCCCACCCCGGCGACGCTGGCCCTGGGTCGGCAAGGACTGCAAGGACTTCTCGAATCTGGAACTTCGTTCGACGTCATCGTCTGCAGCTCCGACGCACTCGCTCAGGGCGTGATGACCGAAGCCCAGGTACGCGGCATCGACGTTCCCGGGGAATTGGCGATCATGGGCTTCGGCGACCTGGACTTTGCGGCACATACCGTACCGCCGATTTCATCGGTTCATATCGACAAGCGGGCTATCGGCATCCAGGCAGCGAATGCGTTACTGGCGCGTATCGAGGGACGCCCGCTTCAGAAGAAGATCATCGACGTCGGATTCGAACTGGTCGAGCGGCAAACCACTTAGCGCACCAGACACGCGTTTCATGCAGGCGTAATCACCGCTCCGCACAGGCAGCGGAGCGGAAAAGCCGAGGCCGCGATCAGGTCACCGGCGCCGGGTTGAACACCGCCAGCGCGTTGAACAAGCCCCATTGATCGGCCCAGGTTTTTTTACGACCGCTGGCCACTTCCAGGATCAGTTTGAATAGTTTCCAGCCCACTTCCTCGATCGTTTCCTCGCCGGTGGCGATGGTGCCGGCGTCGACTTCCATCAGGTCGTGCCAGCGCGCGGCGAGATCGCGGCGCGTCGCCACCTTGATCACCGGCGCAGCTTCGAGTCCGTACGGCGTACCGCGGCCGGTGGTGAACACCTGAAGGGTCATCCCCGAAGCCAGTTGCTGCGTGCCGCAAACGAAGTCGCTGGCCGGCGTGGCGGCGTAGGTCAGGCCCTTCCTGCGGATTTTCTCGCCCGGGGCGATTACGTCCACGATGGCGCTGGTGCCGGACTTGGCGATCGAGCCCATTGCCTTTTCGACGATGTTGGCCAGGCCGCCCTTCTTGTTTCCGGGGGTGGTATTGGCCGCGCGGTTGGTTTCGCCGCGGCCGAGGTAATCGTCGTACCACGCCATCTCGCGCAGCAGGGCCTTGCCCACCTCTTCGTTGGCGCAGCGCGGCGTAAGCAGGTGAATGGCGTCACGCACTTCGGTCACTTCCGAGAACATCACCGCGGCACCGGCGCGCACCAGCAAGTCGGCAGCGTAGCCGACGGCGGGGTTGGCCGTCACGCCCGAGAAGGCATCGCTGCCGCCGCACTGCAGGCCGACGATCAGGTCGGCCGCCGGGCAGGTTTCCCGCTGGCGCTGGTTCAGTCGGACGAGATGCACTTCGGCCTGCTTCATGATCGCCTCGACCATCGACTGGAAGCCGGTGAATCGCTCGTCCTGCAGGCAGACGACGTCGTCGCTCACCACCTTGATCGGCACGCCACCCGCTCCGCCCTCGTTGAGCAGACGCTCCGGCGGCAGCTTCTCGCATCCGAGGCTGATGACGAAGACCTCGTTGCCGAAGTTCGGATTGAGTGCCAAGTTGTGCAAGGTTCGGATCGGCACGACGGCGGCCGGCGCGTTGATCGCGACGCCACAGCCGTAGATGTGGTTGAGGCCGATGATGCCATCGACGTTCGGGTACTTCGGCAACACTTCGGCCTTGAGGCGCCTGACCACGTAATCGACCACGCCGGCGACGCACTGCACGGTCTGGGTGATGGCCAGCAGGTTCTTGGTGCCGACGGTGCCGTCGGCGTTGCGGTAGCCTTCGAAAGTGTAGCCTTCGAGCGGCGGCAGCGGCGCCGGCACTTTCGTCGCTAGCGGCAGGCTCTCCAGCGGCGGCGCTTCCGGCAGGCGGACCAGCGATTCCTCGATCCAGCTGCCCTGCGGGATCGGCTTCATCGCGTAGCCGATGACCTCGCCATAGCGAAGGATCGGCGCGTCCAGCGCGATCTCGACGAGCGCGACCTTGTGTCCTTGCGGAACGTGTTCGCGCAGCGTCAGCCCGTCGTTGAAAACCGTCCCGGCGGGCAGTCCGCCGGAATTGACGACGATCGCGACGTTGTCGGTCGGATGGACCTTGATGGTCAGCGGCTTGAGAGGTTGGTTCATACGATCCGGCTCCGTGGTTCGATTACAGCATTTCAAGCGGCGTGGCCCGACGCGGCGGCGGAAACAGCCGGTCGAGTTCGGCGATGGTTTCCGCATTCAGTGGACACTGCAACGCGGCGAAATTCTCTTCGAGATGCGCGCGCGTCGAGGCCTTGGGAATGGCGATCAGCTGATCGCGATTGAGCAGCCAGGCCAGCGCCAGTTGCGCCGGCGCGGCGCCGTTCTTCCCCGCCAGTGTGCGCAAGCCGGGGTGCCGCAACAATCGGGCCTGCTCGATCGGCGAATAGGCCATCAGCGGGATCCCCTGCTCCACGCACCACGGTTGCAGGTCCCATTCGATGCCGCGGCGCGACAGGTTGTAGAGCACCTGGTTGACCGCCACGCGCTCGCCGCCAGCTTGGTCGACGAGTTCCGCCATGTCGGCCGGATCGAGGTTGCTGACGCCCCAGTGGCGAATCTTGCCCTGGGCCTGCAACGTTTCGAAGCCTTCGATGGTTTCGTCGAGCGGCACACTGCCGCGCCAGTGCAGCAAATAGAGATCGAGGCAATCGACACCCAGACGTTTCAGACTGCGCTCACAAGCCGCCGCCATCCCCTTGCGGCTGGCGTTATGCGGATAGACCTTGCCGACCAGAAAAACTTCATCGCGCCGCCCCTTGATCGCCTCACCGACCAGCTGCTCGGAAGCACCTTCCCCATACATCTCGGCGGTGTCGATCAAGGTCATGCCCAGATCTATGCCGCGCTGCAGCGTGGCGATCTCCTCGGCGCGCGAGGAACGGTTCTCCCCGATCATCCATGTGCCCATTCCCAGGGCGGGAACGGTCTCGCCCGAGGGCAATCTGACTTGTTTCATCGCGTGTCACACCGTAAAAATGAAAAAGGCCGGGGTCGCACCCCGGCCGATCTGCAGCGGTCAGGCTTCGAGTTCCACGACCGCCCTTCTCTTCGCGGACTTGGCACGTTGCGCCTGAAAAATGTGCCAGAACACCGACGCCGCCGACAGCATGAGGAACGCGCCGGAAATCGGCTCGATGAGGAAGCCCATGAAGTCGCCGTCGGACAGTTGCAGGCCGCGGCGCAGGTTGGTCTCGGCCATCGGCCCGAGGATGAAGCCGATGATGAACGGCGGCTGCGGAATGCCGCCCTTGACGAACCCGTAGCCGATCAGCCCGAACAGCAGGATCGTCCAGATGTCGAAGATGCGGTTACCGAGACCAAACGCCCCGACGACACACAGCACCAGAATGATCGGCAGCAGGATGTGCTTCGGCACGGCGAGAAGCTTGACGAAGATGCGCAAGCCGTAGAACTCGCAGATCAGCATCATGATCGTCGACAGGATCAGCGCGGCGAAGATCGTATAGACGAGTACGCCCTGGGTGGTGAACAGCAGCGGCCCGGGCTGGATGCCGTGGATCATGAAGCCGCCAAGCATCACCGCCGTCACCGCGTCACCGGGAATACCGAGGGTCAGTAGAGGAATCAGCGCCCCGCCGATACAGGCGTTGTTCGCCGTCTCCGAGGCGACGACGCCGTCGATGACGCCGGTACCGAATTTCTCCGGATACTTCGAGCGGTTCTTGGCGACGATGTACGAGACGATATTCGAAGTGCCGGCACCGATCCCCGGGAGGATGCCGATGCCGATACCGATCAGCGCCGAACGGAAACCGTTCCACAACTGGCCGACGAACTCCTGCATCGAGAAGCCGAAGCCCTTGATGCTCTTCATGCTGACCTTGCCGATCGTCGCCGCCCGCTCGTGCTTGACGTTTTCGGCGACCTTGATGACCTCCGAAATGGCGAACAGGCCGATCAGCACGGTGAGGATCTCGAAGCCGCTATTCAACTGGGTCTGACCGAAGGTGAAGCGGGTGATGGCGTCGACCGGCGCAATGCCGACCGTAGAGAAGGCGAAGCCGATTACACCGGAAAGCAGGCCCTTGACCATCGAGCCGGAGGCCAGCGTGATGATCAGCGTCAGCGAGAAGATGGCGATGGCGAAGTACTCGTGCGGACCGAAACGTAACGCGATCTTGGCCAGAGTCGGCGCGATGAAGATCAATGCGATGATGCTCACAACGGTACCGAGGAAGGAAAACACGATGCCGACGCCGAGCGCCTTGGCGCCTTCGCCTTTTTCCATCAACGGCCCGCCGTCGAAGGTCGTGGCCACCGACGACGGCGT
Organism: Gammaproteobacteria bacterium; assembly: GCA_029289235.1. GTDB lineage: Bacteria > Pseudomonadota > Gammaproteobacteria > Burkholderiales > Rhodocyclaceae > Propionivibrio. The sequence continues at coordinate 20,284 of JARFTZ010000051.1, read as the reverse complement.
CCCCGGAATCTTCAGCAGAATCGCCGAAATCAACGCCCCCGAGGTGCCGCCGACGAACAGCGCGACGAGCAGCGAGATGCCCGCTCCCGCGCCGAGGCTGTAGGTGACCGGCAGGAAAAGCGCCACCGCCATGGTCGAGGTGAGACCCGGCACGGCGCCGAAGATGATGCCGACGACGGTACCGAAGAAGACAAGACCGAAAATCTGGAAGGTAAAGACGGCCTCGATACCTTGCTGGAAGAGAGATAGCATCGCCGGCTCCTAGAAGTCGAACGGCCCGACCGGCAGCATCATGTCGAACGCGTACCGGAAGGTGAGGTAGATGAACGCCGAGGCAATGACCGCGATCACCGTATAGAGAACGTAATTGACCTTCTTGTCATGCGGCGTCAGCACGGTGAATTGCGCGACCAGATAGAGCACGGTCATCAGCGGAAAGCCGAGATAGCTCATCAGCGCCACGTAGCCAAAAACAAGGCCGATCGTCTTGCCGACAGTCCCGTAGTCGACATCGTCGCCGTTTCCTGCTTTGGGCTTGGGCACATAGTTTTTGGCGGCGCGCAGTTGCAGCACGCCAAGAATGCACATGATGCTGCTCAACACGTACGGCACAAAACTGGCGTCGACATGCACGCCCGGCCTTTCCGGCACTTTCAGCTGGCTGGCCATAACCAAGTAAACAATGCCCGCGATGAGTATGACGAAACCGAGAACATATTCACGTTTTTTTGCGTCACCCATGATCGATTCCTGAATGATGAGTTGTTCGCCGGATACGGCAGCTGTCGACCACCGCATCCGGGTCAGGCAGAACGTGATGCCCGCTTATTTCTTGCGGAGCAGATCCTTGTACTGCATGAGGTCGTCACGCACCTGGTTCAGATGCTCGTTGGCTTCCTTGGTGTGATAGAACGAGACCGGCTGTTTGAAACCATCTTCCAGTGCCTTGGCGTAGGCCGGATCCTTGGTGATCTGCTGCCCGATGTCGGCGATTTTCTTGATGATCGCCGGGTTGGTACCCTTCGGGAAAGCGATGATGTACGGCTTCTCCATGTTGAACTTCAGGCCCTGTTCGGTGAAGGTCTTGATGTCGCCGAGCAAGGGGTTACGCTCCTTGCTGTATTGCGCCGTCATCGCCATGTCGCCGGTTGCGGCATAATCCTTGACCGGACCGAACGAGATCGAGGCCAGATCGATGCGTCCGCCGAGCAGTGACGTAATCTTGTCCGAAGCGGAACCGACATCGACGAGTTTCAGCTCAATTCCGGCCTGTTTGGCGAACATCAAGCCTTGCAGATGCGAGAACCCACCCATTTCCGTCCCGTAGATCACGGTATTGGGGGCGCCCTTGGCCTTGGTCACGATATCCTGAACGTTCTTGAAGCCCGACTTCTTCCCGGCAACAAGGACAACCCCCTTGTCGACAGCGGGGATACAGGCGATGTCCATCTTGGCATCGAATTTGTAATCAATCAGTCCTGAAACCTCATTGACGATCAGCTGACCGGTGTGTCCGAAAAAGACCGTGTTGCCGTCCGGCGCTGCTCCCTGGACCTGTGACATGGCGATCGTGCCACCACCGCCATTGACGTTGGTGACGACCATCGGCTTGCCAGTAATCTTTTCGAAGTAACGGGCGAACTGCCGCGCATTGAAATCGGTGTCGCCGCCCGCGCCGGCCGGCACGATGACCTGCACCGGCTTGGTCGGCCACTTCACGTCGGCCTGCGCGAACGCGCCCGTCGATACGGCGACTGCCGCGGCCATCAGGGTCAATCCAAATGCTTTTTTCATGTTCAAACCTCCTCGTTGAAAAAACTGCTCCCTAGTAACGTCTACTGCCTGTTCCCCGCTTGAAACACTTTTTTCGTCGCCCCGGCGAAGGCCGGGGTCCAGCTCGTTGGGCTCCTGGGTTCCGGCCTGCGCCGGAATGACGATTGACTACTCGGCCTTCTGCCCGATTTCGAAGTTGGCCATCATCTCCAGGGCCCGCACCATCCCGGAGTGGTCCCACGCCGATCCGCCGTGCGCCGCGCAGCTGTTGAACAGTTCCTGGCAGGTGGCGGTGTTGGGCAGCGACAGGCCGAGCTTGCGCGCGACGCCGAGCGCCAGGTTGAGGTCCTTCTGGTGCAGCTCGATGCGGAAGCCGGGGTTGAAGGTGCGCTTGATCATCCGTTCGCCGTGCAGTTCGAGGATGCGCGAGGAGGCGAAGCCGCCCATCAGCGCCTGCCGCACCTTGGCTGGATCGGCGCCGGCCTTCGAGGCGAACAACAGGGCTTCGCCGACGGCTTCGATGGTCAGGGCGACGATCATCTGGTTGGCGACCTTGGCGGTCTGGCCGTCGCCGTTGCCGCCGACGAGGGTGATGTTCTTGCCCATCAGGTCGAACAGCGGCTTGACGGTGTTGAAGGTTTCTTCCTTGCCGCCGACCATGATCGAGAGGGTGGCCGCAACGGCGCCGACCTGCCCGCCGGAGACCGGGGCATCGAGGTATTCGCAGCCGAGGGCGTTGATCTTCTTGGCGAATTCCTTGGTCTCGACCGGCGAGATGGAGCTCATGTCGACGACGATCTTGCCGGCCGACAGGCCTTCGGCGATGCCGTTCGGGTCGAACAGGGCAGCGGCGACGTGCGGCGTGTCGGGGACCATGGTGATGATGATGTCAGCGTTCTGGGCGACTTCCTTGCCCGAGGCGCAGGCCTTGCCGCCGGCCTGCACGAGCGAGTCGGGAATGCTCGGGATGCTGAACAGGAACACTTCGTGTCCCGCCTTGATCAGGTGCTCGGCCATCGGGGTGCCCATGATGCCCAGTCCTACGAAACCTACCTTGCTCATCTGTTTTCTCCTGTTACCAAGTTGATCGTGAGATGCGACTTAAAGATACTTGTCGCGCAGTGCCTGCGACGCACCGCGGAAGACGCCGAGATCACTGCCGACGGCGACGACCGTCGCCCCCATTTCGAGATAGCGCCGCGCATCGGCCTCGACCGGCGCGAGAATGCCGGCAGCCTTGTCGTGTGCCTTGGCGCGTGCGAAGACATGGGCAATCGCCGCCTGCACTTCCGGATCGTTCGGCTGGCCGAGCTTGCCGAAGCCGGCCGAGAGGTCCGACGGCCCGACGAAGATACAGTCGATGCCATCGACCGCGCAGATCTCGTCGATGTTGGCCACCGCCGTGCGGCTCTCGATCTGCGCCAGGATGGTGATGTTGTCATTGACCAGCTTGAAGTAGTCCTTGACCGTGCCATAGGCATTGCTGCGATGACTGACCGACACGCCACGCACGCCTTGCGGCGGATAGCGCGTGGCGGCCACGGCGCGACGGGCGTCTTCCGCCGAATCGATGAACGGCACGAGGAAGTTGTAGAAGCCCAGGTCGAGCAGCCGCTTGATGACCACCGTGTCGTTCCATTGCGGACGTACCACCGGCGCGCTGGCGCTGTCCTTGAGCGCCATCAGTTGCGGAATGAACGACAGTACGTCGTTCGGCGCGTGCTCGCCGTCGAGCAGCAGCCAGTCGAAGCCGGCGAGGCCCATGACCTCGGTGGTGATCGGGTTCCCCAGCGAACACCAGCAACCGATCTGCTTCTTGCAGGCCTGAAGATTCTGCCGGAATGTGTTCGGGATCGCGGTATAGGGTGTGCTCATGATCTCCCTCTATCCTTTCTCTTTCTCTCAGCGCACCAGGCACGGGCGCTTGTTGTCGAATTTCCAGCCGGGAATCAGGAACTGCATGGCGTCCGCGTCGTCGCGTGCGCCGAGCCCCATCGCCTTGTACGCCTGATGCGCCTTCTCCACTTCGGCCATGTCGATCTCCAGGCCAAGACCCGGCTTGTTCGGGACGCGGATCAGGCCGTCGCGGATCAGGTACGGCTCCTTGGTCAGGCGCTGCCCGTCCTGCCAGATCCAGTGCGTGTCGATGGCGGTGACCTTGCCTGGCGCGGCGGCACCGACGTGAGTGAACATCGCCAGCGAGATGTCGAAGTGGTTATTCGAGTGCGAGCCCCACGTGAGGCCGAACATGTCGCAGAGCTGCGCGACGCGTACCGAGCCCTGCATGGTCCAGAAGTGCGGGTCGGCCAGCGGGATGTCGACCGACTGCAGCTGGATCGAATGCGCCATCTGCCGCCAGTCGGTGGCGATCATGTTGGTCGCCGTCGGCAGGCCGGTGGCACGGCGGAACTCGGCCATCACCTCGCGGCCGGAGAAGCCGGCTTCGGCGCCGGTCGGGTCCTCGGCGTAGGCCAGGATGCCGTGTTTGTCGCGACAGAGGCGTACGGCCTCGGCCAGTGACCAGGCGCCGTTCGGATCGAGCGTGATGCGCGCCTTGGGGAAACGTTCGTGCAGCGCGATGATCGCTTCCATTTCCGCATCGCCCGACATGACCCCGCCCTTCAGCTTGAAGTCGTTGAAGCCGTAGAGCTGGTGCGTCGCTTCGGCGAAGCGGACGATCGCTTCGGGTGTCAACGCCTCTTCATTGCGCAGGCGGTACCACTCATGCTCGGCGTTCTCTTCGCTGCGGTAGTTGAGGTTGGTCTTTTTGCGATCGCCGACGTAGAACAGGTAGCCGAGAATCTCGACGGCTTCGCGCTGCATGCCTTCGCCGAGCAGCGCGGCGACCGGGACGTTCATGAACTGGCCGAGCAGATCGAGGAAGGCCGATTCGACCGCGGTGACGGCGTGGATCGTCGTACGCAGGTCGAAGGTCTGCAGTCCGCGCCCGCCGGCGTCGCGGTCGGCAAAGGCGGTACGCATCGCGTTGAGTACGGCGTTATAGTCGCCGAGCGTCTTGCCGACGATCAACGGGCGCGCGTCCTCGATGGTCTGGCGAATCTTCTCGCCGCCTGGAACTTCGCCCAGACCGGTGTTGCCCGCGCTGTCCTTCAGGATCACGATGTTGCGGGTGAAGTACGGGCCGTGCCCGCCGCTCAGGTTCAGCTCGAAGCTGTCCTGCCCGGCGACCGGGATCACCTGCAGGTCAGTAACGATCGGGGCACCGCTCACTTTTTGCTGCGTTGTATTCAACGCTGTATTCAAAATCGCCTCCGCTGTAGTCGTTTGTCGCTTGTGAAGGTGGCTGGACTTACTTGCGGCCGATGCTCGGCTGCTTCGGGTCGTACTTCCAGCCCGGGATGATGTATTGCATGGCCATGGCGTCGTCGCGCGCGCCGGCACCGACCTTCTTGTACAGTTCGTTGGCCAGGTAGATCCGGTCCATGTCCGGCTCGATGCCGAGACCGGGTTTCTGCGGAACCTGCACCAGGCCGTCAACGATGCGCAGCGGCTCTTTCGTCAGCCGCTCCTGGCCTTCCTGCCAGATCCAGTGCGTGTCGATCGCGGTGATCTCGCCCGGCGCGGCGGCCGCGGCGTGCGTGAACATAGCCAGCGAGACGTCGAAGTGGTTGTTCGAGTGGGAGCCCCAGGTCAGGCCGAATTCGTCGCACATCTGCGCGACGCGCACCGACCCCTGCATCGTCCAGAAATGCGGATCGGCCAGCGGGATGTCGACCGAGTCGAGTTTCAATGAATGGTTGAGCTGGCGCCAGTCGGTGGCGATCATGTTGGTCGCCGTCGGGATGCCGGTCGCGCGCTTGAACTCAGCCATGATCTCGCGCCCCGAGTAGCCGGCTTCCGGCCCGCAGGGGTCCTCGGCGTAGGCCATGATGTGGCCCTTGCCCTTGCACGCAGCGATCGCCTCGGCCAGCGACCAGGCGCCGTTCGGATCGAGCGTGACGCGCGCTTGCGGGAAGCGCTTCTTGATCGCGCTGATGGCCTCGACTTCGTCGGCGGCACTCATCACCCCGCCCTTAAGTTTGAAGTCGGAGAAGCCATACTGTTCGACCGACGCCTCGGCAAGACAGACCAGCGACTCGGCGGTCATCGCGACTTCATGGCGCATCCGGTACCAGTCGCTCTTTGCATTACGGTTGGCGAGGTAGGGAAGATCGGTTCGCGTCCGGTCGCCGATGTAAAAGAGGTAGCTCAGCATGCGCACCGCGTCGCGCTGCTTGCCGGCGCCGAGCAATTCGCACACCGGCACGCCAAGGTGCTGGCCGAGCAGGTCGAGCAGCGCCGCCTCGACGGCGGTGATCACGTTGTCCATGCGCAGGTTGATCTCGTGCGGTTGCTTGAGCACCTTCGCTTCCGACTCCGACGTCACCTGGTGCACGGTCGCCTGATGCGCCGCCTTGCCACTGACGAAGCTCCGGCGGATAGCGTTGAGAATTCCGTTGTACAGCCCGACCGACTTGCCGATCACCAGTTCCCGCGAGCGATCGAGGGCCTGACGGATGCCTTCGCCGCCCGGCACCTCGCCGATACCGCTGCGCCCGGCGCTGTCCTTCAGCACCACGATGTTGCGCGTGAAGAACGGCCCATGCGCGCCGCAAAGGTTCAACAGCATGCTGTCCTGCCCGGCCACCGGGATCACCAGCATTTCCGTTACGACCGGCGCATCGCCGCCGACATGACTCTCCGCCATCAAAAACCTCCTGAGTTGCTCCTGACCTCTGTTCCTTTTGTGCCGATTGCCGTCTTTCGCGGCGCGCCGGTTCTTGCTATTCTTGCTCTTATCGTACGTCGTCGTACGACTGACAACGAAGTATAATCAGACGCGCTTTTTTTGCAACAGGCAATTTCAACTTTTTTCATCGACGCCATGAACTCGACCCCAGCCCCGGTGTTACCGCGCAGGCGCAATGTGAGCCTCGCCCAGGAAGTCATGAACGACCTGATGGAGAAGATCCGCAACGGCGTCTACCAGCCGGGCGAGAAATTGCCCACCGAGCCCGAGGTCATGGCCGAACAGGGCGTCAGCCGAACCGTCGTGCGCGAAGCCATCTCCCGCCTGCAGGCCGCCGGACTGGTCGAGACCCGACACGGCGTCGGCACCTTCGTCCTCCCCGCCACCAGCCAGCCGGTTCCGCCGCTCGATTTCTCCACCGTGGTCACCATCCGCGACGTGCTCGAAATGCTCGAGCTGCGCATCAGCCTGGAAACCGAAGCGGCCGGCCTGGCTGCCGTCCGGCGTACCGAGGAACAGCTGGAGCGGATGCGCCAGGCGGTCGCGGCCTTCGAGGAAGGCGTAGCCCGGGGCGAGAAATCGGTCGAGGCCGACTACCAGTTCCACCTGCAGATCGCCCTGGCCACGCACAACAAGTACTTCGAGGATTTCTACCGCCATCTCGGCACCTCGACGATCCCGCGCACCCGTCTCGACACCTCGCGCTTCTCCCCGGAGCCGGGCCAGAGCTACCTGATACGAACCAACCGCGAACACGAAAACATCCTCGACGCCATCGCCCGCCAGGACCCGCAGGCCGCAAGCGCGGCGATGCGCATGCACCTGACCAACAGCCGCGAACGACTCAAGCGTGCGAGCGAGTTGGCGAACAAGGAGTAAGGCGACGCCAGTCGTCGTATGACTCGACCAGCACTGATCTTTACGGAGGCGCCGAAATAGCCTTCGCCGGGGCGACAGGGCCTTCGAACACTCGCCGTGGGCGGGGCAAAAACACCGAACGGAATTTGATGCACCAAACGGTGGCCACTCGATCGATTTTCAGGTTGCCCTCTGCGTCGTCGAGCAGCGCAGGGCGCAACGGGAAAAAGGGCGAGGACTGTCTGAGGGGCGTAGCCCCGAGTTCCGCAGCCCCCCGTTGCGACTGAGCAGCGCAGAGCACCCGGCGCAGCCGGGCGACGCAGCGGGCGCGCCTTCTTCTTGGGTACTTCTTCTTGGCAAGACAAGAAGAAGTACCTCGCCTGAAGGCGAAACACGGCGCTTCAGTCCGCTACCACGCTATCTCGTGCTGCTTTGGAGACGGATACGTTGATCTTCGCCTGAACCGCTGGGTTCCGCGCCTGACGCGCGGGTAGCTTTTTCTTGTTTCGCCAAGAAAAAGTTACCAAAAAGAAGGCGACCCCGGGTTACGCGGTCGGCTTCGCCGACTCCCCTGCGCTACTCAGCAAGCCGGGCGGCTGCGCAACTCGGGGCGAAGCCCCTCAAACAGTGCTCGCCGACGGCCCCCGGCCCGCTTCCGTTGCTCGGCGCTGCACAAGGGGATATTCAAAACCATCTGAGCACGCACTCCAGCGCATCAAACACCGCTCGGTTTTCCTCTTGCCCTCTGTGTCGTCGAGCAGCGCAGGGCGCAACGGGAAAAAGGGCGAGGACTGTTTGAGGGCCAACGGCCCGAGTTCCGCAGCCCCACGTTGCACACGAGCAGCGCAGAGCACCCGGCAACGCCGGGCGACGCAGCGGGCGCGCCTTCTTCTTGGGTACTTCTTCTTGGCAAGACAAGAAGAAGTGCCTCGCCGGTCAGCGGCGAAAACCAGCGATTCAGTCAGCTACCACGCCAGAGCGAACAACCAGCCCAAAGCAATAGCGCGCCCCCTGAAACGGGAAAAGATATACGCCGCCAGACGCAAGCATTACAATTCGCCCTCTTGAAATGGAACGCAGGTCCACAATGGCGAAAAAAGCTCCCGCAAAAACCCCGAACGTCCCGCTGGTCAGCGCCGCGGTCCGCGTTCTCGCGGTGCTGGAAAAGCTGTCGCAGCAGAGGACCATTGGCCTGGAAGAACTCTCACGCGAGATCAAGCTGGCCAAGCCAACGGTATATCGCTTCCTGCTGACGCTGCAGGAACTCGGCTATGCCCGCCGGGCGGACAACGATCGCTGGGCGATCACGCTGCGGATGTTCAACGTCGGCTCGCGCGCACTCGACCACCTTGACCTGCACGCCGCCGCCCGCCCGGTGGCGGAGGAACTTTCCGACGAACTCGGCGAGACCGTCCACATGGGCGTGCTCGACGGCGACTCGGCCGTCTATGTGCTGAAAATCGAGTCCAAGTACCAGATCCGCATGTACTCCCGCGTCGGCCGCCGCATGCCTTTGTACTGCACGGCGATCGGCAAGATCCTGCTCGCCTACATGAGCGACGAGGAGCGCGAAGCGGCGCTGACCGGCGTCAAGCTCACCGCCTTTACCAAGAACACCATTACCTCGCGCGCAGCACTCGACGCCGAGTTCGCGCAGATCCGCAAGCAGGGCTACGCCCTCGACGACGAAGAGCGCGAGGAAGGCCTGCATTGCATCGGCGCTCCGATCTTCGACTTCACCGGTGCCGTCGTTGCCACCCTCTCCGTCTCCTGGCCAGGTTTCCGCTACGAACGCGGCGAAGAATCCGAGAAGATCGGCAAGGTCAAGCACGCCGCCGCACGCATCTCCACCATCCTCGGCTACGAACCGCAGAAGTGACGCCAAGGCATTCGCTGCCGGCACCTTCGTTCGCCCCGAACAAATAAATGGAACAATGTTCCATAAATATTGAACACAGCCCAAAGTTGGTGTAAAGTCAATCCAGTCAGGTGGTCAGGCCAGAGATTTTTCACAAGCCCGGCGCCACCGATCCGCACCTTCCTTGACGGCGGGAGTCTGAGCAATTCACCTTTATCAACAGGCAGAAAACAGGAAAAACATGAGCACTACTTTCTTTCACGATGCCGACATCGCGCTCGAAACCATCGAGGAAGGCCGCGTCACCCGGAAAATCCGGGCGCATGGCGGCAGCCTGATGATGGTCGAAGTCATGTTCAAGGATGGCGCGATCGGCTACGAACACCGGCACGTCCACGAACAGGTCTGCTACTGCCTGTCGGGCGAATTCGAGTTCACCATCGAGGGAGAGAAGACCCGTCTCACCGCGGGCGACTCGGTCTATGTTCCCTCGTCCGTACTGCACGGCGCGGTCTGCCTCAAGGAAGGCCGGCTGCTCGACATCTTCACGCCGCAGCGTGAGGACTTTCTCAAGAAGTAACCCGGAGGACACCCCCATGAAACTCGACATGCGTTACGGGCACCACCCCGAAGACGTCAAGCATTACGACACCGAAGCCCTGCGCCGCCATTTTCTGGTCGAAAAGATCTTTGTTGCCGGCGAACTGACGCTGACCTACACCCACGTCGACCGCGTCGTTTTCGGCGGCGCGACGCCGACCACGCAGGCCCTCGCCCTCGTCGGCGGCAAGGAATTCGGCACCCCGAACTTCCTCGACCGGCGCGAACTTGGCGTGGTCAACCTCGGCGAACCGGGCCGCGTCATCGTCGACGGCACGACGCACGCCCTGGCCGCCGGCGACGGCCTCTACGTCGGCATGGGCACCCAGGCGGTCTCGTTCGAAAGCGACGATCCGGCCAAACCCGCCAAGTTCTATCTGATCAGCTGCCCGGCGCACGCCACCTACCCGACGGTGCACATCACCCGTTCGATGGCCAATCCGCGCAAGCTCGGCGCGCCGGAAACCAGCAACGTGCGCACCATCTACCAATACGTGCATCCGGCCGTGTGCAAGAGCTGCCAGCTGTGCATGGGCGTCACCGTGCTCGAACCGGGCAGCGTGTGGAACACCTACCCGCCGCACACCCACGAGCGGCGCATGGAGGTCTATCTGTACTTCGGCATGGCGGACAGCACCCGCGTCTTCCACATGCACGGCCAGCCGACCGAAACACGCCACATCGTGATGGCCAACGAACAGGCCGTCATCTCCCCGTCGTGGTCGATCCATTCCGGCGTCGGTTCCGGCAGCTACTCGTTCGTCTGGGGCATGGCCGGTGAAAACCAGACCTTCGACGACATGGACACCCTCGGCCCGAACGACCTCAAGTAAAAAAGGACACAGACATGAGTGGAATTCTCGACGCATTCAAGCTCGACGGCAAAGTCGCCCTCGTCACCGGATCGGAACGCGGCCTCGGTCGCGGCATGGCCGTCGCGCTGGCCCAGGCCGGCGCCGACATCGTCGGCGTGACGCACACCCCCGACGCCCCGGAAACCGCCGCCGCGATCGAAGCGACCGGCCGGAAATACGTGCACGTGCAGGCCAACCTGCTCAGCATCGAGCCGATCGAAGGCGTGGTCGCCAAGGCCGTGGAAGCCTTCGGCCACATCGACATCCTGGTCAACAACGCCGGCATCATCATCCGCAACGACTCGGTCGACTTCACCGAGAAGGAGTGGGACGACGTGATGAACATCAACGTCAAGGCCGTCTTCTTCATGTGCCAGGCCGTCGCCCGCCAGTTCATCAAGCAGGGCACCGGCGGCAAGATCGTCAACGTCGCCTCGATGCTCTCCTTCCAGGGCGGCATCCGCGTGCCGTCCTACACCGCCTCGAAGAGCGGCGTGAAGGGCATCACCATGCTCCTGGCCAACGAGTGGGCCAAGCACGGCATCAACGTCAACGCCATCGCCCCCGGCTACATGGCCACCGACAATACCGCGCAACTGCGCGCCGACGAAGCCCGCAGCAATGAGATTCTCGGCCGCATTCCTGCCGGGCGCTGGGGCACGCCGGAAGACCTGGGCGGCGCGGTGGTGTTCCTGGCCTCGAAGGCGGGCGACTACGTCAACGGCTACACCGTGGCTGTCGATGGCGGCTGGCTGGCACGCTGACGGTGCATCGATGATTCCGGCAGCCGCCGGAATCAGGCAGGACTCGTGGTGGCCGGCAACGGATTTTCAGCCGGCCACCACGATGGGAAACACGGCCCGCAAATCGCCGCCGACCGGTTCGAACGACACGGTCAATGCCGCACGATCGGCGGCGCTCAGGCGACGCCACAGAAAATCACGCGTATTCCCCGGATCGTCGGCAACATAGACCTGCGTGGTCAGTAGTTCGCGCATCCCCATCTTCACCTTGACATGGATATGCGGCGTCCGGCCGCCATAGGCGACCGGGCGAATGGTCCGGAACCGATAGCGGCCGTCGGCCGCCACCGTAACCCGTCCGAAACCCTGAAACCTGTTATCCGCCTTCCCGCCGTCGCCGGGGTGATGGTAGTGACCGGCATGGTCGCATTGCCATATTTCCACCACAGCCCCGGCCAGCGGACGACCGGCGGGATCGGTGACAACTCCTTCGAGCCAGGCGCTCTGCCCTTCCGGGTAGTCCACGACCCCGTTGCGCAACAGATCATGGTCGGAATCTTCAGGGAAGGCCACCGGATAAAACGGACCTTCGGTTTGCGCCGGCGTGAGTCGACGACTGGTCGCCGCCTGAGCGCGCACACCCAGCAACAAGGCTGGCACCGCCATCAGGATGGCGCCAAGAGCCCGACGACGAGACTGCCTGCGGGCCGTCATGGCATACCGCGGAATATCCGGGCACATTGCGGTCCTCCGTTTGCTGCGTTTTCCGGCTGTTTTGAAACTACGCAAGGGGCAAAGTTCCGGCACGGGGGCCGGTGAGCCGCCTTTTGAACCTCGCTGGAACGGGGCAATCAAAAACTCAGCTGCCACTCGATTACGCGAGCGCAGCGATCCTCTTATCGAAAGGAGAAAGCAATGCGCAAACTTGCAGTCCTGCTGGGCGCCCTGTTCACGAGCGCCTCGGCGCTGGCCTTTCACTGCCCCGCCGACATGAAGAAGATCGATGAAGCCCTGGCCATGAGTCCCAAGCTGGCGGCTGAACAGATATCCGAGATCAAGAAATTGCGCGCCGAAGGGGAAACCCTGCACAAGGCGGGCAACCACCAGGCGTCTGTCGATACGCTCGCCAAGGCGATGAAGATCCTCGGTATCTGATCCCCAGCCACCTTTATCTTTTGCACTCCCGGCGGCCAGCCGGCAACGGCCCCCGCCGGGATATTGGGTCGTCCAGGCGACAGCAATTTAGAGTTCCCGCGCCTCATCCCCGCAACACTGACGCCCCTCGGACTTGAATCCGCCTCTTGAAATTTCTTCGACGTGCGGCAACAATCGGCCATCGATCCAGTGGTCCTTCGATGGATTCAAGCGTGCGCAACAGGCCCATCGCCATGGCGCATTCCTCCACTGCAAAGGCAGTCACCGCGTGACTGACAGAGTCCATGATTCGAATGCTGCAGCGTTTTTTCGACAATCCCCGCCTGATCGGAGCCATCTCGCCGTCTTCACCGGCACTCGCGAGGGCGATGACACGACAGCTCGCCGAGGGCATGGCCGTATTCGAGATCGGTGCGGGATCCGGGGCCATAACTCGTCAGATACTGGAGTCGACTGGAGCGGAAACGCTCGTTGTCTTCGAACAGGATCCTTATTTCGCCGAATGCCTGCGCCGTCGGGTCGGGCCGACTCGGGTGGTCGAAGGGTTTTTCCACGACACCGTCGGCGCTCTCGACGAAATCCCGGACCCTCTGGTGATCTTGTCGTCGGTGCCCTTCAAGTCACTCTCCAATAGCCTCCACTTCAAGACGGTGGATGCCATTTGCCGCATCTTGCTGGCTTCGCCGAACCGTCGGCTGATCCAATACACCTATTTCAACCGCCCCCCCTTCGTCCCGCGCAACGCCAACCTGCGCTGGCGCTATCTCACCCGCGTCTGGTCGAACATTCCGCCGGCGACGGTATGGGAACTCCGCGCCGGAACCGACCCGAAAACTGCCGGGTAACGATGGTTCAAAGCGGTATCACGATGCCTGCGCGGTGAACTGTTGATTTCCCGGGTTCACCGCCCTCTGCCCGCGGCTGATGCGGAAAGCCGGGCTTCAATGAAAATCCCGGCTGCTGGTCGATAGCCGGCCCAGCAGCGGCGTGTGGTCGACCAGGCGTTTGGCGACCAGATGCACGACCTCGCCTTCGCGCTGCAGCACGCCGAGGACACCGAGCAGACGCGCGCCGAGAACCTCGCGCCGCTGCTTGTCGACGAGGTGCGGATGGACGATCACGTTGGTCAGCCCCGTTTCATCCTCCAGGGTCAGGAAGATCACTCCGCTCGCCGTGCCGGGACGCTGCCGGCAGGTGACGAGGCCGGCGCAGCGCGCCATGGCGCAGTGGCCCATCCGGCGCAACGCCTCGGCTGTCACGTAGCGACGTTCGGCGAGACGGTTGCGGAGCAAGGTCAAGGGGTGCCGGCCGAGGGTCAGGCGCAGGGTGGCGTAATCGGCCACCAGGTTTTCGCCCTCGCCCGGCTCCGGCAGTTCCGGCGCCGTATCCAGCGCCGGTGCTTCCTGCAGCAGATCGAGTTGCACCGGCGCGGCAGCGACGGCCCAGGCGGCCTGCCGGCGGTGGCCCGCCAGCGCGGCCAGGGCGCCGGCCGCCGCGAGCGCATCAAGATCGCCACGGTTCAACCCGGCGCGCCGGGCGAGATCGGCGACGTCGCGGAACGGGCGAGCGGCAGCAATGCGCGCCCCGGCCTCCGCGCCCAAACCATCGATCAGATGCAGGCCGAGACGAACCACTGAAAACGCTTCGCCTTCCAGCGCCGTTTCCCACGCGCTGTGCTGCACATCGGGCGAGCGCACCTCGACCCCATGCCGGCGGGCGTCCTGCACGAGTTGCGAGGCGGAGTAGAAGCCCATCGGCTGCGCATTGAGCAGGCCAACGAGAAAGGCCGCCGGTTCGTGCCGCTTGAGCCACGCCGAGATGTAGACCAGCAGCGCGAAGCTCGCGGCGTGCGATTCCGGGAAACCGTACTCGCCGAAGCCTTCGATCTGGCGGTAGATCGCCTCGGCGAATTCCCGCGCATAGCCGCGCCCGGTCATGCCGCCGATCAGCTTCTCGCGCAGATGCCCGACCCCGCCCTTGCGCTTCCACGCGGCCATCGAACGCCGCAGGTGGTCGGCTTCGCCAGGCGTGAAGCCGGCGGCGACGACGGCCAGCTGCATCACCTGCTCCTGGAAGATCGGCACGCCGAGCGTGCGCTGCAACACCGACTGCACCGCCGCCGACGGATAGCTCACCGGTTCGAGGCCCTGCCGCCGGCGCAAATACGGATGCACCATGTCGCCCTGGATCGGCCCCGGGCGCACGATCGCCACCTCGATGACGAGATCGTAGAAGCAGCGCGGCTTGAGGCGCGGCAACATCGCCATCTGCGCGCGCGACTCGATCTGGAAGACGCCGACCGTGTCGGCATGGCCGATCATCGCGTACACCGCCGGGTCTTCGCGCGGGATGTCCTGCATGCCGAAGCGGCGGCCGAGCCGCTGCGAGATACCGTCGAGCGCGCGGCGGATCGCCGTGAGCATGCCGAGCGCCAGCACGTCGACCTTCATCAGCCCGAGCGCGTCGATGTCGTCCTTGTCCCACTGGATGATGCTGCGCCCGTCCATCGCCGCGTTCTCGATCGGCACCAGCCGGTCGAGCCGACCGCGGCTGATGACGAAGCCGCCGACGTGCTGCGACAGGTGGCGCGGAAAGCCGCGCAGCTGTTCGGCGAGGATCAGCCACTTCTCGACGCGCGGACTGCGCGGATCGAGGCCGACGGCAGAGAAGCGCTCGGGCAGTTGCTCGCGTTTGTCCCACCAGGCGAGCGACGCGGTCAGCGCGTCGATACGGTCGATGTCGATGCCCAGCGCCCGGCCGATGTCGCGCAGCGACGAGCGCGTGCGATAGCCGATCACGGTGGCTGTCAGCGCGGCGCGCTCGCGGCCGTACTTGCCGTAGATGTACTGGATGACCTCCTCGCGCCGCTGGTGCTCGAAGTCGACGTCGATGTCGGGTGGCTCGTTGCGTTCCTTCGAGATGAAACGCTCGAACAGCAGTTCAGACTGCGCCGGATCGACCTCGGTGATCCCGAGCGCATAGCACACCGCCGAATTGGCCGCCGAACCGCGCCCCTGGCAAAGAATCTCCTGCTCCCGCGCGAATTTCACGATGTCATAGACGGTGAGGAAGTAGGCCTCGTACTGCATCCCGGCGATCAGCGCGAGTTCGTGCTCGACCTGCGCGCGCACCTTCGCCGGGACGCCGGCGGCATAGCGCCGGCCCAGACCGGCCTCCACCTCCGCGCGCAGGTACTGCGCCGGCGTCTGGCCAAGGGGAACGACTTCTTCGGGGTATTCATAGCGCAACTCGTCGAGCGAAAAGCTGCACATTTCGGCGATGCGCAGCGTCTCGGCGAGCAATTCCGGCGGATAAAGGCGTGCCAGGCGCAAGCGCGAGCGCAGGCAGCGCTCACCGTTGGGAAACAGCGCATGGCCGACCGCGTCGACCGAAGTTTTCAGGCGCAGCGCGGTCAGCACATCCTGCAGCGCACGCCGGCCGCGCACGTGCATGTGCACGTCGCCGGCGGCGACCAGCGGCAGGCCCGAGGCATCCGACAAGGCACGCAGCGCCGCCAGGCGCTCGGCATCGTCCGGCGCCAAGTGGCGCTCGAAGGCGATCCACGCCCGCGCCGGAAACGCCCCGGCCAGCCAGCGCGCATCCTCTGGCGACGCGTCGGCCGGCGCGACCCACAGTGCCAGGCAGTCGGGAATCCCCGGCAGCAGGTCGCCGCGCGTCAGGTGATAGCAACCTTTCTCTGCATGCCGCCGGCCGAGGCTGACGATGGCCGAGAGGTTGCCGTAACCGGCGCGGTTCTGCGCCAGCAGCACCAGCTTCATGCCGTCGGCCAAGGTGATTTCGGTGCCGCAGATCAGCTTCATCCCAACCGCCTTGGCCGCCCCGTGTGCACGGACGAGGCCGGCGAACGAGCATTCGTCGGTGATCGCCAGCGCCGTGTAGCCGAGCTCCTGCGCCCGCGCCACCAGTTCCTCCGCATGCGACGCGCCGCGCAGGAAGCTGAAGTTGGAGACGCAGTGCAGCTCGGCGTAGCCGGGCAGTTCGGGGTTCATGAGAAATACCCGTGCAGGAACCAGCCGCCCGCGGCGCATTCGCGGTAGATCCACAGCCACGCGGCGTCTTGCGACAGGGCGACGAAATAGTCGCGGCGCACATCGCCCGCATGTTCGCCCGCGTCCCACCAGCCCGATTCGATGCGCTCCGGCCCGGTGAGCAGCTGCAGCGGGCCGCGGCGATACGGGCGGCCGTCGACTTCCGGCAACGCTTCGGGCGAGTCGAGCAGCCAGAGCGGGCGGGGTGGCACCGGCGACGCGCCGGGGGGCACCTTCTCAAATAGCCCGATCCGGCGCGTTGCGCACTCCGGGCGATGATCGGCGTGCGCCGCGACCCGATATACCCGCCCGTCGCCGAGCCGCGCACCAAGGCGCTCGAACAGCACGCCGATGTCCTCCTGCCCGAAGGGACTGCCCCCGCCGTCGTCGAGCAAGGAACGGTTGCGCCCGGCCAGCGCCGACACCTGCGTTGCTTCGAGGCTCAACGCCTCGACCGGCGCGGCCAGCGCAAGACGGTCCAACCGCTCGCGCAGCACGCGTTCGAAGCGGACGCTGTCGGCGGTCGGTTCGGCGAACAGCAAGGGAACGCGCGTCTCGTCACAGCGATGCAGCAGGCACAGCACCGCCTCGCGCACGCCGGCCTGGCGCGCCGCCAGCCAGCCGGACAGCGCGGCGGTCAGACGGCGCGCCGCGAACAGCAGGGCCGCGGCATTCTCCACCGCCGCAGGCAGCTGCAGCGGCAGGCTGAACTGCGCGGGAAAGACGAAATCGGCGCGCGGATCGGGCTGCTCGCCGTAGGCACGGGCGAGCAGCAGCAGGCTTTCCACTCCGATACGCTGGCCCAGCCCGGCGCTCGGCAAGCTGCGCACCTCGCCCAGGGTGCGCGCGCCGAAACGTCCCAGCGCCATCGCCGCCCTGGCGGGCAACACACTCACCGGCAGCGCGTCGAGTTCTGCACGCAAGCGGGCGACATCGACGCAACGCGCATCCGTGTGCTGCCGCGCCAGCCACCCGGCGCCGAGAGGCGTCGGCGCCACGGCGAGACGGGCGCAGAACCCCTGCGCGGCGATCCCCTCGGCCGCGACCTCGCACAATTTCTCCAACCCGCCGAACAGGCGCAGACAGCTGCCGATCTCCAGCAGCAAGGCTTGCGGCGCCAGGCTGACCCGCGGCGTCAGGCTGCCGGCCCAGCAGGCCAGCGAGTGCAGCGCGGCCTCCTCCTGATCGCGCCGGCGAGCCAGCAAGGTCACGCCGGGCGCCAGCGCCCACGCCGCCGCAACACCGACCCCCGCTTCGATGCCTGCCCGCCGCGCAGCTTCGTCGCCGAGCAGGACGCGGCCGTGCTCGACGACAGCGCTAGGCGACGGCAATGGGGCGTTGGCTTCGAGAGGCAGATGCGGCAGATGCAGGGCGAGCCAAAGAGGCGTCATGATCTTCACGCCACGCCAACGGGCGCGGCACATCAAGGAAAAGCGTCCGGCCGCACGGCGGGCCGCGCCGCTTGAGCACGTTCACACCGAGCATTCCCCGTCGGCCGGGAGAAAGTATCAGGCGCAGCGGCGCGGCCGAGGCTTCAGGACGGGCGCGCAACGGCCGGAACAAAAAAGCCAGCGTCGAGCGCCCGCTCACCGCAACCTGCAGACGGCGCACCTGGGCGGGATCGACCGCGTTCGCCCAGCACACCACGGCGCCCGCCGTGCCGCTGGCCAGCGCCTGTTCCGTCGCCCACAGCAGATCGCGCCGCGACGCCGGCGCGATCACGGCCAGTCGCGTGCAATCGGCACCGCCCGCCCCCCACGCCGAGGCGTGCAATCCGTGCGGTGGCCCGATCAGCACCGACCAGCGCCCTTCCTCCCGCATCGCGTTCAGCACCGGCAACAGCAAGGCGCATTCGCCGATGCCGGTTTCGTCTGCCAGCAGTTCGCTCAACGCTCCGCGTGACCAGCCGCCGCCCGGCAGCTCTTCATCGAGCACGGGAAAGCCGCTGGACAGCGCCGGCACCTCGGCACCCGCCAGCCGGCCGCGCCAGACGTCGGGACGGACGAGGATGTCGGAGAGGGAAAGTGCGGCGCTCATGGCGATTGATAAAAGGGAAAACATCCAGGAAACGGGAGGGCTGTTACCGTTACTCTTTTTCGTCGGACACGAAACCGATAGACCGTTTGGGCGTCCCGACTGGCGGCGTCATCAATTGGCGCAACGCTTCAAAGACCTGCTTGAATTGCGCCCGCGTATTGCTGGCCAGGGTGTCGTGGCGCAAGGAAAGCAATTCCGTCTTCTGTTCCAGCGCATCGAGCTTGGCGGCCAGTTCCCGACTGGAGGCCAGCACTTCGCGCAAGCGCACGAAAGCGCGTACCACATACACGCCCATCTCCACGGCCTGGGGCGAAGCCAGAATGTTGGACGCCTGGATGGCCCCGTGTTCCGTAAAGGCGAAGGGCAGCGCCCTGGAAAATTTGAGCCTGGCGAGGTGGTCGCAATTTGCGACCACCTCTGCTTTTTCTTCAACGCTCAGTTGAAACATGAAGTCCGCCGGGAAACGTTCGGCATTGCGCTTTACCTGCTCGTTGAGTCGTTTTGTCGGCACGCCGTAAAGTTCGGCCAGATCGGCGTCGATCATCACTTTCAGGCCTCGAATAACCAGGATGCGCTGCTCAACGCGCAACATGGCAGCTGTTGTATTCATCAGCTCTCTCCCTTTGGCTCGATGGACGAACCGGCGCGGACCGGTACAGCGACCCGATGCTCCGGGGAATCACACCGCATTTCCATCACCGCTGCACGCGCCGCACCAGCCCGACCATCACGCCGAAAATTTCCAGTCGGCCCGCCGGCCGGATCACCGGATACGCGGGATGGTGCGGCCGGAGCACGTTCTGCCCGTTCTCGACGGCCAGTTCCTTGAGAGTGAATTCGTTGTCCACCACCGCGATGACGAAATCGCCCGGCCGGGCCTCGGCGGTGCGTTCAACCGCGACGATGTCGCCGTCGTGGATGCCCGCCCCGATCATCGAATCGCCGCGCACCGGGATCATCACCGTGCGCGACGGATTGCGCACGAGGTAGTCGTCGATCAGGAAGGGATCGGCGCCGACGCCTTCGATCAGGTCAGGATAGCCCGCATGCACTGTCCCGCCCGCCAGCGGCCGCTCGAAGAAGCGCCCGGCGGGAATCCAGGCATCCTCGTCCGGCGTGCGCTGGACGAAGCCGGCCGCCGCCAGCCGTTCCAGCAGCTTGCGCGACGCCGTCTTGGAAGCGAACTGCATCAGCTCGGCGATGCGCTGCATCGACGGAATGCGCCGGTTCTCGGCGTAATAGTCGCGCAGACGGTCGAGATAGTCGTCGTCCTTGTTCGGAGTGACCATGGCAAGCCCTGTGGTGTTCGTTCGAGCACCAATAGTAGTGCCCGGATGAGCACCTGTCAAACCAAAAGGCGAAAAAAACGCCCCGTCGCGAAACGGGGCGCCATCACTGCAGGAGAGATTTCTTGTTTCGCCTAGAGCTTGATGCCCTGGTCGTCGATATACCCACGGATGATCGATTCGACATCCTTGTCGGCGGAGAAGCCCATCTTCAGCGCGCGGTCGTTCTTGAAACGGGCCGGCCAGGAATTGACCAGCGCCTCGATGCGCGGCTCCGGCTTGATCTCGATCAGGTCCGCCACCTTGTCGCCGGCGATCCTG
>JARFTZ010000050.1 GCA_029289235.1 Gammaproteobacteria bacterium | reverse complement strand
TGCTCGGGCTGCCGGTGCAGGACCATGACTACGTGGTGGTCGGCGCGTCGCCGGACGAGATGCTGGCGCGCGGCTTCCGGCCGGTGGGCAAGGATTTCCCGGTGTTCCTGCACCCGAAAACGCACGAGGAGTATGCCCTTGCCCGCACCGAGCGCAAGTCGGGACACGGCTACAAGGGATTCTCGTTCCACGCTGCGCCGGACGTCACGCTGGAAGAGGATCTGGCCCGACGCGACCTGACCATCAACGCCATCGCCCGGGCCGAAGATGGAACGTTGATCGATCCCTTCAAGGGCGTCGCCGACATCGCGGCGCGCGTGCTGCGCCATGTCGGCCCGGCGTTCGTCGAGGACCCGGTGCGCATCCTGCGCGTGGCGCGTTTTGCCGCCCGCTTCGCCGATTTCTCGCTCGCCCCGGAAACGCTTGGCCTGATGCGCCGCATGGTCGACAGCGGCGAAGTCGATCATCTGGTCGCCGAACGCGTCTGGCAGGAGCTGGCCAAGGGGCTGCTGGAGCGCACGCCGTCGCGGATGATCGCCGTGCTGCGCGACTGCGGCGCGCTGGCGCGCATTCTGCCCGCGCTCGACCGCCTGTTCGGCGTACCGCAGCGGGCGGACTATCACCCCGAAATCGACACCGGGGTACATGTGCTGATGGCGCTCGACCAGTCGGCGAAGGCCGGTTTCGCCCTGCCCGTGCGCTTCGCGGTGCTGCTGCACGACCTCGGCAAGGGCACCACGCCGATCGACGACCTCCCGCGGCACTCCGGCCACGAGGCACGCAGCGTCGAGCTTGTCGAGGAAGTGTGCGCTTACCTCAAGGCCCCCTCGGAGTGCCGCGACCTCGCCCTGCTGGTCGCGCGCTACCACGGCGACATCCGCCGCGGGCCGGAACTGCGCGCCGGGACGATCGTCCGCCTGCTTGAACGCACCGACGCGCTGCGCCGTCCGGAGCGCTTCCGGCAACTGCTGCAGGCCTGCGATTGCGACTTCCACGGCCGCCTCGGCTGGGAAGACAAACCGGTGCCGGCGCCCGACCTGTTCACCTCCGCACTGGAAGCAATGCTTTCCGTCGACGCCGCCGGCATTGCCCGAAGCTGCGAGAACAAGGCACAGATTCCCGAACGTTTGCACGCCGCGCGCGTGGCGGCGGTCGCTGCGCGACTCGATCGTCCGGCGTAACCGCGTCGCTCAGAGATAGCGCGCGAGCAGCGCCCCCGGGAGTTCGCGCGGCAGCGGAATCCACACGCGATGCCCGTTGCCAGGCGCGACGGACAGCGGTTCCCCGGCGGCGTTCTCCATGCGCTCGATCACAAGATCGAGGTTCCCCGACGGATGAACAACCTCGAGGCGGTCGCCAACGGCGAAGCGGTTCTTTACGTCGACTTCCGCCATGCCGCGCGCGGCGTCCCAGCCGATCACGTCGCCGACGTACAGGCTGCGCCCGGATTCGGAATGGCCGCGCAGGTAGTTCTGCATCTCCGATTCATGGTGACGCTGGTAGAAACCGTCGGTGTAGCCGCGGTTGGCCAGTCCTTCCAGTTCGCCGAGCAGGCGCGGATCGAAGGGGCGGCCGGCGACGGCGTCGTCGATCGCCCGGCGATAGACCTGCGCGGCGCGCGCGACGTAGTACGGCGACTTGGTGCGGCCCTCGATCTTCAGTGAATCGACGCCGATGTCGACGAGGCGCTGGACGTGCTCGACGGCGCGCAGATCCTTGGAATTCATGATGTAGGTGCCGTGCTCGTCCTCCTCGACCGGCATCAGTTCGCCGGGGCGTTCCTTTTCTTCGAGCAGCCAGACCTTTTGTGCCGGGGTCACGTCGCCACTGGCGTCCTCGACGGCTGGCTTGACCTTGTAGTCCCAGCGGCAGGAGTTGGTGCAGGTCCCCTGGTTCGAATCGCGCCGGTTGAAGTAGCCGGAAAGAAGGCAGCGCCCGGAGTAGGCAACGCACAGCGCACCGTGCACGAAGACTTCCAGTTCGGTGTCCGGGCATTCCTGGCGGATTTCGGCGACCTCGTCGAGCGACAGTTCGCGCGAGAGGATGATGCGGGTCACGCCGAGTTTCCTCCAGAAGCGCACGGCGGCGAAGTTGACGGTATTGGCCTGCACCGAGAGGTGGATCGGCATTTCCGGCCACTGCTCGCGCACGAGGTCGATCAAGCCGGGATCGGCCATGATCAGCGCGTCGGGCCGCAACGCAACGACCGGCGCCATGTCGGCGAGGTAGGTGCGCACCTTGGCGTTGTGCGGCAGGACGTTGCTGACCAGGTAGAACAGCTTGCCGCCGCCATGCGCCTCGGCGATGGCCTGGCCGAGCCGTTCGAGGCTGCCGAATTCGTTGTTGCGCACGCGCAGGCTGTAGCGCGGCTGGCCGGCATAGACGGCGTCGGCGCCGAAGGCGAAGGCGTTGCGCATCATCGCCAGCGAACCGGCGGGAGCGAGCAATTCAGGAGCGGGGCTGGCGGGTGACACGGGCATGGAGCTTTCCGGCGGAACGGGTAGAATTCGGCACAACCCACGGATTCTAACCGCTTTCCCTTCCCTTCTTTTCCATGTCGGACAACTCCCCCGAAGATATCCTCATCAACTTCACCCCGCAGGAAACCCGCGTCGCCGTGATGTATCAGGGCGTGGTGCAGGAATTGCACATCGAGCGCAATGCCAGCCGCGGGCTGGTCGGCAACATCTATATCGGCCGCGTGGTGCGTATCCTGCCCGGGATGCAGTCGGCCTTCGTCGATGTCGGCCTGCAGCGTACCGCCTTCCTGCATGTTGCCGACATCTGGGAGCCGCGCAACGCCGGCGAGCCGGCGCGGCCGATCGAGCGCATCCTGCACGAGGGACAGAGCATCGTCGTGCAAGTCATCAAGGACCCGATCGGCACCAAGGGCGCGCGCCTGTCGACGCAGATCTCGGTCGCCGGGCGGATGCTGGTTTATTTGCCGCAGGAACAGCATATCGGCATCTCGCAACGCATCGAGAACGAGGTCGAGCGCGAGACGCTGCGCGAAAAGCTCGGCCGCCTGGTGCCGCCGACGGAGCAGGGCGGCTACATCGTGCGGACGATGGCCGAAGGCGCCTCCGACGAGGAACTGGCCAACGACATCGAATACCTGCGCAAGCTCTGGTACGACATCCAGCTGCAGTCGAAGAACGTCGCGCCGCCGGGGATTCTCTACCGCGAGTTGTCGCTAGGCCTGCGCGTCCTGCGCGACTTCGTCAATGCCGACACGGTGCGCATCGTCATCGACTCGCGCGAGAATTTCCAGAAGCTCTCGTCTTTCGCCAAGGAATACACGCCGGCCGTGCTGCCGCTGCTCAACCACTACATCGGCGAGCGCCCGCTTTTCGACCTCTACGGCATCGAACAGGAGATCCAGAAGGCGCTGGCCCGCCGGGTGGACCTCAAGTCGGGCGGCTACCTGATCTTCGACCAGACCGAGGCGATGACCACCATCGACGTCAACACCGGCGGCTTCGTCGGCGTCCGTAATTTCGACGAGACGGTGTTCAAGACCAACCTCGAAGCGGCGCATGCCATCGCCCGCCAGCTGCGCCTGCGCAATCTCGGCGGCATCATCATCGTCGACTTCATCGACATGGACAGCGACGAACACCGCGCCGCCGTGCTCGAAGAGTTCAATCGCGCGCTGGCCAGCGACCACACGCGGCTGACGGTGAACGGCTTCACCGCGCTCGGCCTCGTCGAAATGACCCGCAAGCGCACGCGCGAGTCGCTGGCGCACGTGCTCTGCGAGGAATGCCCGACCTGCAACGGCCGCGGCGAGGTAAAAACCGCGCGCACGGTGTGCTACGAAATCCTGCGCGAACTGCTGCGCGAAGCGCGCCAGTTCAACGCGCGCGAATTCCGCATCCTCGCCAGCGTGCCGGTCATCGACATCTTTCTCGACGAGGAATCGCAGGGCCTCGCGATGCTCTCGGACTTCATCGAGAAACCGATCTCCCTGAAGGCCGAACCGAGCTACTTGCAGGAGCAGTACGACATCGTTCTCCTGTAGCCGGACCTCGCGCATCCTTGCATCAGCGGCTATAGTGGCGGGCATGATGAAACGCTCGACGATCATCGCCTGCGGGACGGCCCTCCTGCTGGCTGCTTGCGGCAGCCTGCCCCCGACGTCTGACAGGGCGCCGACGGCCGCATCCGCCCGCCCGGCGGCCAGCGGATCAGCGCTTGAGGTGACCCTCTACGCGCTCGGGCTGATCGACACCGGCTATCGTTTCGGCGGCAAGAACCCGGAAGCCGGGCTCGATTGCAGCGGCATGGTCTCCTACGTCTTCAATCGGGCCGCCGGCCTCAGCCTCAGCGGCAGCGCCGCCGACATTGCCCGCAAGGGCAAGCCGATCGCGCGCGACGAATTGCGCCCCGGCGACCTGGTCTTCTTCAACACGCGCAATGCGCCTTTCTCGCACGTCGGCATATACATCGGCGACGAGCGCTTCGTGCACGCGCCGTCGACGAACGGCCGCGTGCGCATCGACCAGCTCACCGCCCGCTACTATGCACAACGTTTCGAGGCGGCGCGGACCTATTTCGACTAGGCGCAGACCTGGCGTTTTCCCCGCCGACTTACCAGCGGAAATTTTTACACCGTTTTTATTTTCAGCGCGGGAGAATTCCCGCCGTTGAAACTTTTCCCGTCCAGTCCGGCCGGGATGCCCATGAAAAAATTGCCAGAACACGGAGAGGTCACTCCGTCCGCCCTTCGCGACAGGAAGCGCTATCTGCTGGCCGCGCTGGCCTGCGCCGCCACCACGTTAGCGACCACGCCCCTGTTCGGTCTGCTGGACCCGGCCAACATCGTGATGCTTTTTCTGCTCACGGTCCTGCTCGTCGCGGTTCTGCTTGGCTTGCGGCCGGCCTTGCTTGCGGCTTTTCTCAGCGTCGGCCTGTTCGACTTTTTCTTCGTACCGCCGCGCTTCACCTTCGTGGTCAACGACGGCCAGTATCTCGTGACCTTCGCCGTGATGCTGGTGGTGGCGATCATCACCGGTCGGCTCGCCGCGGGCTTGCGTTCGCGTGCCGACGAGTCGGCGCTGGCCGCACGCCACGCCCGGGCACTGTCCGAAATGGCGCGGGAACTTTCCGGCGCGCTGACGCTGGAACAGGTTGCGGAAATCACTGATCGCTTTCTTGGCGTGATCCTGCAGGCAAAGGGCGACATCGTGCTGTACGACCGGGACGGCCAGCCGCGGCCGGCCGTCGATCACCGGACACCGCACCTCGTCGTCGAGCCGCGCATGGCGGCGATTGCCTTCGAGCGCGGCGAAACCGTCGAATGCTCCGTGCTCGCCGAAAGTGGTTGCGCCGCCGTTTATCTGCCCTTGAAAGCCCCTATGCGCGT
Organism: Gammaproteobacteria bacterium; assembly: GCA_029289235.1. Taxonomy (GTDB): domain Bacteria; phylum Pseudomonadota; class Gammaproteobacteria; order Burkholderiales; family Rhodocyclaceae; genus Propionivibrio. Next base: position 6,416 of record JARFTZ010000050.1, on the reverse strand, counting down.
GCGCGGCGTCATCGCCGTCGCACCGGCGCAATCGTTCACGGAGCGGTTGTCGGCGCAACGCCCCCATCTGGAAACGATGGCCTCGCTGGTTGCCATCGCCATCGAGCGCATCCACTACGTCGACGTTGCCCAGCGCACGCAACTGCAGATTGTCTCCGAACGTCTGCGCAGCTCGATCCTCTCCGCCCTGTCGCACGATCTGCGCACGCCGCTTGCCGCACTGGTCGGCCTCGCCGATTCCCTGGCGTGCAGCCGGCCGCCGCTCGGCGACGCGCAGCGCGAATCGGCGGAGGCAATCTGCGAACAGGCCGAACGCCTGTCCGGATTGGTCGAAAACCTGCTCGACATGGCCCGCCTGCATGCCGGCAACGTGACGCTGCACAAGGAGTGGCAGGCAATCGAGGAAGTAATCGGTTCGAGCATCAAGCTGCTCGGGCGGGCCTTGGCCGAGCATCCGGTCAAGGTTCGTCTCGCCGACGACTTGCCGCTCATCGAGTTCGACGCGGTATTGATCGAACGTGTGTTCTGCAACCTGCTGGAGAACGCCGCCAAGTATTCGCCAGCGGGAAGCGCCATCGAGATCGAGGTGTCCCTGCGCGAGGAACGAATGGAAGTCCGCGTTGCGGACGGCGGTCCGGGGTTTTCCGTCGCCGAGGCCGGAACGGAAGCCTTGTTCGAGATGTTCGTGCGCGGCGAATCGGAGTCGGCGCTGCCCGGCGTCGGTCTGGGTCTGGCGATCTGCCGGGCAATCGTCGAGGCGCACGACGGCACGATTGCCGCGGGGAACCGCCTTCAGGGCGGCGCTTGCGTCACCTTTACCCTGCCGCTCGGGAAGCCTCCCCTGATCGAGGAGGAAATACTCCCCGAACAGGAGGAGGAAGCGAAATGAAAGAAGACGCGCCGGTAGTCCTTGTTGTTGAGGACGAAAAGCAGATTCGGCGTTTCGTGCGCGCCTCGCTGGAAGAGGAAGGTTGCCGCGTCTTCGAGGCCGGCACGCTGGCGGGCGGCCTCGTCGAGGCCGGGGAACGCAAGCCCGATCTGATCATGCTCGATCTCGGCTTGCCCGACGGCAACGGCGTCGACTTCATCCGCGACCTGCGTGGCTGGTCGGATGCTCCGATCCTGGTTTTGTCGGCGCGTTCCAACGAGAAGGACAAGGTTCAGGCGCTCGATGCCGGTGCCGACGACTACCTGACCAAACCCTTCGGCGTCGCCGAACTGCGGGCGCGGGCGCGGGCGTTACTGCGGCGGCAGAGCCGCACCGAGGCGGCCTCGCCGCTGTTCGAGTTCGGCGAGGTCAGGGTCGACCTCTCGCGGCGCGTGGTGACCCGCAACGGCGAACCGGTGCGACTCACGCCAATCGAGTACCGCCTGCTCTGCGTGCTGCTGGCCAGCGCCGGCAAAGTGCTGACACAGCGCCACCTGCTGCGCGAAGTATGGGGGCCGTCGAGCGTCGAGAGCTACCACTACCTGCGCATCTACGTCGGCCACCTGCGCCACAAGCTGGAAATCGATCCGGCACAACCGCGCCATTTCCAGACGGAAACCGGCGTCGGCTACCGCTTTCAGCCCTGAAATTCACCCTGCTTTTTTTCCCGGGAATCACCATGAGCAATGCTGCAAATGCCCACGATCGGACGCAATTCAGGACCCTGACGCTGGCGGCACTCGGCGTCGTCTACGGCGACATCGGCACCAGTCCGCTGTACGCCATCCGCGAAGTGTTCGCCAGCCCGCACCATCCGGTACCGATCACCCCGGACAACGTCCTCGGCATTCTTTCACTGGTGTTCTGGGCGCTGATGCTGGTGATCAGCGGCAAGTACGTGTCATTCATCATGCGTGCCGACAACCGCGGCGAAGGCGGCATCATGGCGCTGATGGCGCTGGCCCTGCGCGGAGTCGGCGAAGGCCGGCGGCGCGATGCCATCCTTCTGCTCGGGCTGTTTGGCGCCGCCCTGTTCTACGGCGACGGCGTCATCACGCCGACGATCTCCGTTCTCTCCGCCGTCGAAGGCCTGGAGGTCATCACGCCCGCATTCAAACCTTTCGTCATTCCGCTCGCGCTGATCATCCTGGTTTTCCTGTTCATCATCCAGCGGCACGGAACAGCGAGCGTCGGCAGGCTTTTCGGACCGGTAATGATCCTGTGGTTCACCACGCTTACGTTGCTCGGCATCAACAGCATCCTGCTCGAACCCGGCGTACTGCGCGCGCTCAACCCGGCATGGGCCATCGGTTTTCTGACGACCCACCCGGTGCTCGGCTTCTTTTCGCTCGGCGCGGTCGTCCTGGTCATCACCGGTGGCGAGGCGCTGTATGCCGACATGGGCCACTTCGGACGCAAGCCGATCGCCACGGCCTGGTTCGGCATGGTGCTGCCGGCGTTGCTGATCAACTACTTCGGCCAGGGCGCGCTGCTGCTCGACAACCCCTCCGCCATCGAAAACCCGTTCTACCTGCTCGCCCCGACCTGGGCACTGTACCCGATGGTCGCACTGTCCACCGCGGCAACCATCATCGCCTCGCAGGCGGTCATCTCCGGCGCCTTCTCGATCACCCTGCAGGCCATGCAGCTCGGCTACCTGCCCCGCTTCGCCGTGCACCACACCTCGGAAAGCCAGATGGGCCAGATCTACCTGCCGGCGATCAACTGGCTGCTGCTGGGCGCGGTCGCCGCCGCGGTGATCGGCTTCGGCTCGTCGAGCAACATCGCGGCAGCGTATGGCATCGCCGTGACCGGCACGATGTTCATCACCAACCTGCTGGCCTTCGTCGTCGCCCGCAACGAGTGGAAATGGCGCTTGTCGCTGGCGCTGCTGTGTCTGGTGCCGTTTGGCATCATCGATCTGGCGTTCTTTTCCGCCAATTCGACGAAAATCATCGACGGCGGCTGGTTCCCGCTGGTTTTCGGCCTGCTGGTGTTTACCGTCCTGACGACCTGGAAACGGGGGCGGCAGGTGCTGCACGAAAAGCTCGGCCAGGATGGGATCGAACTCGCGCCGTTCATCGAAAGCCTGGCGCTGGGTGGTACCACGCGCGTTCCCGGCACGGCGGTTTTTCTCACCGGCCGGCCAGAGGGGGTGCCGCGCGCGATGCTGCACAGCCTCAAACACTACAAGGTGCTGCACGAGCGGATGGTGATCGTCACCATCCGCATCTTCGACGTGCCCTATGTTCCCGAGATCGATCGGGTCGAGGTCAAGGCGCTGGGGCAGGACTTCTGGCAGGTGACGGTCCAGTACGGCTTCAAGGACGAGCCTGACCTGCCGGAGGCGCTCACGCATTGCGCGCACTTCGGGCTGGAATTCGACATGATGGACACCTCGTTCTTCCTCGGCCGCGAAACGCTGATCGCCCGCTTCGGCAAGGAGATGGCCTACTGGCGCGTGCTGCTCTTCTCGGCGATGTTCCGCAACGCGACGAGCATCACGGCATTCTTCAGGATCCCGTCGAACCGGGTGGTGGAACTTGGGTCGCAGGTGGTCCTTTGACCCCGGACCGGATCAGCCGTTGGCCGTCCCGAAGAATTGCTCGTCCTGCTGTCGGCGCAGCACCAGCAATTCCGACGCCTGATCGATCTCGATGTCGGCCAGGGTGATCAGCGCTCCGGCAGCGACGTCCCGGACCAGAGGCCGGTTGGCCGCCAGGTAGAACGGCACGGCGTTCTCCGCCGCCAGCGGTTTTGCCGGATGCAGTTCGGCCGTCACGCTGTCGATGGTGTGGTGATGGCCGCCCATCGACAGCACGCTGCCCGCGCTCAGGGGACGTAATGCGCGGGCGACGAGGTCAAGGTGTGGCCGCGGCGACTGGGCGCCGCACGAGCGCCCGAGTACCGCCGCTTCGAGGACGCTGGTGGCCGCTTCCAGACCGAGCAGGTGGCGCGGGTTGAAAATCATCGCGCGCTTCCCGTCGCGTGAGACCAGATGCCCCTTTTCTTCCAGCAGCTTCCAGGTGACTGCGTCGTCGCAGCGAACGACGACGAAGACGCCGCCGGCAAAACTCGCTTCGTCCGGCCGCCGCAGGCAGTGGAAGACATCGAGCACGCCTTCACGGGCGAGCAACCCATCCTCGGCGGCGCTGCCGAACAGGCTGGGCACCTCGGGAATCCGGGCGATCGGCGCGTGCAGGTCGGCGCGGTCGGGAACCAGCCCGGTCGAGTTGGCGACAACCAGCAGTTCGCACAGATCGGGGACGGCACGCTGGGGCAGGGCGGCGCAGACGCGCGCGCGATTTTCGGCGACCTCTGCCGCGTCCAGTTCACCGAGCGCGAGGTGAGCGGCCAACTCCGGCAGCGCGTGGGTCTTGCCGTTGCAGGTCAGCACGCCGGTCTTTTCGTCGAAGACGAAGTCGTACTCGCTCGACTTGCCAGCGGCGATGATTTCGAAGCCGAGCGTTTCCGCCCAGGTGATCAGCCCGATCAGCAGGCTCGGCTGGTCGCCGTCGACCGGCGTCACCACCTTGCCGCGCGCGCGGGCGAGGCAGGTAAGATACGGACCGATGACGCTATCGACTTCCTTCGACACGAGCACCAGATGATGCCCCGCCTCGATCGCCAGGCGACCGTGGCGGGCACCGGCTTCCGGGTTGCCCGTCGCCTCCACGACGACGTCGAGCGGCAAGCCGACGACAGTGGCCAGGTCGGCGGCGGCGATGTATTTGCCGGCATCCCAAGCGGCTTTTGCTTCGCCGGCGGAGCCGCAAACGGCCACCTCGGTTTCGGCGACACCCACCGCGACGAAGCTCCGGGCGGCGACGGCGGCATCGATATCGACGGCGACACGCACGTTCATCAACGGCACACGCAGCCCTTGGGCGATGAAACTCCGGCCGAAGCCGCCGCTGCCGACGACGCAGGTTTCGACGGGGCGCTGCGCGGCGGAGAAGTAGTCGAGATGGTTCATGCTGAGGTTCGCTCCTTGAAGGGAAGGACTTATCGGTACCGCCAAACCCGTTGCCGAATTGCATGCAATAATCTTCGCGAAGCTGTTTTTTACACGCCAAGACGCATCCCGGTCAAGCAATTAAATGCAATTAGTCCATAACCGCAAATCTTTTCCTGCCAACCGCCATGCCTGAAAACCACCACGGCAGCCGCACCCAGCTCGCCGCAGATCGTCTGCGGCAATTGATCATCGCCGGCGACTTGCGCCCCGGTCAGCGCCTTTCGGAACGCGAACTCGGCGAGTATGTGCACGGCCTGTCGCGCACGCCGTTGCGCGAAGCGCTGAAGGTTCTCGCCGCCGAGGGGCTGGTGACGATTTCACCGAACCGCGGAGCGACGGTCACCGCGCTCAGCGTCAGCGAAGTCGAGGACATCCTCGAACTGATCGTCGGTCTCGAAGGACTCGCGGTGGAGCGCGCGTGCCAGCGCATCAGCGATGCCGGGCTCGCCGCCATGGAAGTGCTGCATCGGCAACTGCATGAATGTTTCCGCGATGGCCGCCTGATGGACTACTTCGAGACCAACCAGCGCATTCATCAGATGCTCGTCGATGCCGCCGGCAATCGCGAGCTCTCCCGCCTGTATGCCGGCGAATGTGCGCGCATCAGGCGCTATCGCTACGCCGGAAACCGCCAGCATGCGCGCTGGGAACGGGCGATAGCGGAACATGACCAGATGTTCCTGGCGTTAACGGAACGCGACGGCCCGTTGTTGCGGGAGATGCTCCGCGCCCACCACCGCAATGGCTGGCGTACGGCCCGCAACCTCGTTGCGGAGGAACTGGGGGTCGAAGACACAGCGGACGGAGAAGGGGGGCGTTATTGAATCCGCCCGGCCACGCCATCCGGCATGCGGTCTCCTGCTGTTATCCAGAAGCGAAAAGGCCAGTCCGATGTGACTGGCCTTTTCGCTTACGCGAGCGTGGATCGCTTACGACACCCCATAGACGAGATCCCTGAGAAAAAGGGAGAGCTGCGGCACGTAGGTGATGATCATGAGGAAACTGAAGATGGCGAGAACGAAGGGGATCAGCTGCTTGATCATCCGGTCGAGCGGAATCTTGGCTACCGTGCAGGCGGCGAAGAGATTGACGCCGAACGGCGGCGTGATCATCCCCATCGCCAGGTTCACCACCATGATCATGCCGAAATGCACCGGATCCACCCCGAACTTCTGCGCCACCGGCACCAGGATCGGTGCCAGCACGATGATCGACGCCGAGGTCTCGATGAACATGCCAATCAAGAACAGTGCGGCATTGACACCCAGCAGGAACATGCCGCCGGAGGTCAGATGCGCCTTCAGGAAGTCGCCGATCGCTTCCGGCACGCCCGCCCGGGTGATCAGCAGGCTGAACAGCCCGGCGTTGGCGATGATGAACATGATCACCGCGGAAGAAATCACCGACTTGCGGAAGATGATGTAGAGGTCGGCGAACTTGATCTCGCGATAAACGACCATGCCGACGATC
>JARFTZ010000049.1 GCA_029289235.1 Gammaproteobacteria bacterium | reverse complement strand
TCCTTGCTTCGGCGCATGGACTTCTGCGTAACGGATCCCGATTAAAGTTTGCATGCGCCAGCGCATGTCCAGATAATAGCCCCTCGCGCGAAAGCGGTGCTTTGCAACGATTGGGAGAATCAGAATGGACTTGTGGGGTTGTCCGGCCCTGGTAACGGGAGCTGCCTCGGGTTTGGGGGCGGAGACGGCGCGCCACCTGGTGGAAGCGGGAGCCAAGGTCAGCCTTATCGACATCGACGCGGACGGTGTTCAGAAAATCGCCGACGAGATCGGGGCATTTGCCATCCCTTGCGACGTTACGGACGCCGAGGCTTCCGAGCGGGCGATTGCCCTGGCGCGGGAAAAGCACGGCGCCACTCGCGTGCTGGTGCATTGCGTCGGCCGCGGTCATTTCGAGCCTATCGTCGGCGACAACGGGCCGATGCGTCTCGGGGATTTTCGCAAGCTGGTCGATACGAATCTGATTTCTTCCTACAACATGTTGCGTCTGGCGGCGGCGGAAATGGCGGCTTTGTCGCCGACGGCCAACGGCGAACGTGGCGTCATTCTGCTGACCGCGTCTGTTTCGGCGTACGAAGGCCAGATCGGCGAGGCGGCGTATGCGGCGTCCAAAGGCGGGGTGGTCAGCATGATTCTCCCCGCCGCGCGCGAACTCGGTCCGCAGGGTATCCGTGTTGTCGGCATCGCGCCGGGGCTGTTCGGTACCCAGACGCTGTTCGACATCGAGAAGAATCTCGACTCCCGGCTGGCCCGCCAGATTCCGTTCCCGCACCGCTTCGGCGACCCGGCCGAATTCGCCATGCTGGCGATTCACGTGATGCATAACGTCATGATCAACGGCTGCGTGATGCGCCTCGACGGCGGCTACCACCGCTGAGCGAGCGGGTGGCGAGACAGCGAGGCGAAAGGGGGCTGCGCCTTGAAGAAGAAGATAAACATTAACCTCATCTCGCACGCGTCGGGCGAGCTGGTCGAGATGCTGGCGCGCAATGCGGTCACGCAACTGGAAGGCGTCGAGGTGAAGCGACGGCTGTGGAAGATGGTGCGCCGCCTCGACCAGGTACCGCAGATCCTGACGGAGCTTGAAACCTCGCCCGGGTTCGTCATTCACAGCATCAGTCACGACGACGTGCGCGAGGCGCTGGAAGAGGGCTGCCGGCAGTTGCACATTCCCTTCCAGTTTGCGCTGGAACCCCTGATTGGGCGGCTGGCAAAGTTTTCCGACGCGCCGGTGAAGTACTACACCAGTTCTGGCGATGCGTTCGACGAAGACTATTACCGGCGCATCGAGGCCATGAAGTACACGCTGGCGCATGATGACGGGATCGGGGGGAATGACCTCGAAACGGCTGATGTCGTCGTTGTCGGGGTGTCGCGCTCGACCAAGACGCCTACGTGCATGTATCTCGCGTCGCGCGGCGTCAAGGCGGCCAACGTGCCGTTGGTCCCCGGCGCTCCGCCGCCGGCAAGCCTGTTGCGGCTGAAAGGGCCGCTGGTGGTCGGGCTGACGATCAACCCGGCGCGGCTGGCCTTGATCCGGACGGCTCGCCTGAAAAGTCTCAACGACGAGGAAAATACCACCTATGCCGACCAGGATCTGCTGCGCAAGGAAATCATCGAGGCGAAGCGTCTTTTCATTCGCTGCGGCTGGCCGATCATCGACGTCAGCAACCGCTCGATCGAGCAGACGGCGGCGATGATCATCGACCTGTTGCGCAAGTCCGCGAGTGACAGCGCTCAGGCAGAGCAGGCTTCCGTCTAGCGGTTTGCTCGCTGAGATTGTTCGATGCTTCAAAAAAAATCCCGAGCCGGTGTGGCTCGGGATTGAAAGTCCCATCGTTGCGATGGGTCAGGGAGGGTCAAACATTGTCAGCGGGGGCGCTGAAGCAATGAGCGAATTCTAGGCCGGCGCTGCCGGACACGTCTGTGGGGCTTGCTGGGGAGATGTGTAACCAACTGTGATTTCGCCCGGTGGCGCAGGCTGTTTCTTTGATAATCCCGCCGTTTGCCCGAGAATGCCCATTCTTTCTCTCGATGCCTCCCCGTCCATGCGCCTCCTGTTTGCGGTCTCTCTGTTCCTGGCGGTTTGCCTGCATGGTGACGGGGCGATGGCGGCACAAGATGCGCCGGCAGGCATTTCGTTTTCACGAGCGGAGCAGGATTACCTGCAGCGCGTGCGTTCGGTGACGATGTGCGTCGATCCCGACTGGGTGCCGTTCGAGCGCATCAACGAACAGGGGGAGCACGAGGGCATCGCCGCCGATCTGATCCGCCTCGTCGCGCAGCGCGTCGGCCTGGTGATCGAACTGCTGCCGGTGAAGAGTTGGGAGGAGTCGCTGGCGGCGTCGAAGGCGGGGCGCTGCCAGATCATGAGTTTCCTCAACCAGACGCCGGCGCGCGACGAGTGGCTGCTCTTCACCGCGCCGGTTTTCTACGACCAGAACATCATCATCACCCGCGAGGAACATCCCTATATCGGCGATCCGAAAGGGCTGGCCAGCGAGTCGGTAGCCTTGCCGAAGGGCACGATGGTCGGAGAGCGCCTCCGCCGCGACTATCCCGGCCTGCGCATCATCAACACCGACAACGAAGCGCAGGCGGTCGAGCTGGTCTCCCGGCGGGAGGCGGACATGACCGTCCGCTCGCTGATCGTCGCGGCCTACGCGATCAAGAAGGAAGGTCTGTTCAACCTGAAAATCTCCGGGCAGATTCCCGAGCTCGCCAACAGGCTGCGGATCGGCGTGATCAAGAGCGAGCCGCTGTTGCGCGACATCCTCGACAAGGGCGTGCGCACGATCACGCCGCAGGAACGGGAAGCCATCGCCAATGCGCATGTCGCGATCAACGTCCAGCGCGGCATCGATTATTCGCTGCTCTGGAAGGTCGTCGCCGGACTGGGCGCCCTGATACTGCTGGTGCTGTACTGGAACCGCAAGCTGCGCGCGCTGAACCGGGAGCTTGAGCGGCTGTCGGTGACGGACCGGCTGACGAACCTGTTCAACCGCATGAAGCTCGATGCCGAACTGGACGCCGAAATCCAGCGTGCGGCGCGCTTCGGGCGGAGGTTCAGCGTCATTCTCCTGGACGTGGACCACTTCAAGCAGGTCAACGATACGCACGGGCACCACGCCGGGGATGCGCTGCTCGTGGGGATTGCCCGGATCCTCCAGGACAACACGCGCGAAACCGACGTCGTCGGGCGCTGGGGGGGCGAGGAGTTCCTGATCATTTGCCCGCACACCGAACTGGCCGGCGCGACGACGCTGGCCGGGAAACTGCGGGGGCTCATCGCGCAGCATGTTCCCGGCGTCGGCGGGCCAGCCACGGCCAGTTTCGGCGTGACCACCAGCCGGCCGGGCGATCAGGGCAAGGATGTGGTGATGCGCGCGGACGGCGCGTTGTACGACGCCAAGCGCGCCGGTCGTAACCGTGTCGAGACACGGTAGCCAGCGCCCATGCCGCAGACCCTCGCCGCCGCCGTTTTCAGCGAGTTGCTGATCAAGAAAAGCCGCTTCATCGGCTGCGTGCAACCGGTGAGCGACCGCGCCGAGGCGCAGCGGATCGTCGCGAATCTGCGCGCGCAGCATCCCGGCGCGGCCCACGTCTGCTGGGCCTTGCTGGCCGGCGGACAGTCGGCGGCGGTCGATGACGGCGAGCCGGGCGGGACGGCCGGTCGGCCGATGCTGGAAGTGCTGCGGCATCAGGATCTCGACGGGGTGCTGGCGACAGTGGTGCGCTACTTCGGCGGGGTCAAGCTCGGTGCTGGCGGGCTGGTGCGGGCATATACGGACAGCGTGGCGCAGGCGCTGCTGACCGCGCGGAAAGTGCCGATCGTGCGCCGCCGGACCATGTGCTGCACGGTGCCGTATGCGTTGGAAGGGTCGCTACGCAGGGAACTTGACCGGGCCGGGGCAACGCTGGAAGAGGTGAAGCACGGAGCTCTCGTCGAGTTCGCGTTCAGCCTGCCCGAGGACGCCGCCAGTGACCTGATAGCCCGCCTCGCCGAATCAGGGGGCGGGCGCGTCGTCTGGCGCGAGGATGGCGTCTCTTCCGACGCCTAGCCGCTGCGCCCGATCACCGCGGCGGTGGCCAGGAACTCGTCGAGCAGCGCCATCGACGCCTGCCCCGGACAGGTGAATGGGTTCAGCACCGGCAGTTCGGCGTACTTGAGCAGCAGCGACGGGTTGATCGTGGTGACGTCCACATGGCCCATCGTCCAGTTGCCGAAACGGCGTTCGGCGATCTCTTCATAACTGAGGATGCGCACGTGGGTGTGGCGGTCGTCGCGGACGATGGTGTTGTACATCTCGCAGACGGCGTCGCGGCTGCCTTCGAGCACCTGCAGGAACAGGTCGTGGCTGTAGCAGAGGATGCCGGTGATGCCGAGCTTGGGGTTGTGCGCGCGCGACTGGGCGAGGATCGCATCGACCACTTCGGTGGTCAGCGGAGCGACGGGGCGGCTGGCGTAGAGCAATCGGACGAGCATCGTGGCCTCACTCGGGTTTCGGTTCTTAGGGCTTCAGGTTGATCAGGGAGAGGAATTCGCGGCGCAGCGCAGCGTCCTTGAGGAAGACGCCGCGCATCACGCTATTGACCATCTTGGTTTCGGCGTCCTTGACGCCGCGCCAGTGCATGCAGAAGTGGTCGGCCTCCATGACCACGGCGAGGCCGTCAGGACTGACCTTGCGCATCAGCAGTTCGGCCATCTGGGTGATCGCCTCTTCCTGGATCTGCGGCCGGCTCATCACCCATTCGGCGAGGCGCGAGTATTTCGACAGGCCGATCAGGTTGGAATGTTCGTTGGGCATCAGCCCGATCCACAGGCGGCCCATGATCGGGCAGAAATGGTGGCTGCAGGCGCTGCGCACGGTGATCGGGCCGACGATCATCAGTTCGTTGAGCCGCTCGACGTTGGGAAACTCGGTGACCGGCGGCGCCGGCAGGTAGCGGCCGCGAAAGACTTCGGTCAGGTACATCTTGGCGACGCGGCGGGCGGTGTCCTGCGTGTTGTGGTCGCTCTCGGTGTCGATGACCAGACTCTCCAGCACGCCTTTCATCTTGCCTTCGACCTCGTCGAGCAGGGCCTCCAGTTCGCCGGGTTCGACGAAGGCGGCGATGTTGTCGTTGGCGTGAAAGCGCTGGCCGGCGCGCTGGATGCGGGCGCGAATGCGCTCCGAGACGGGGGCGGCGTCGGTGCTGTCGGTCCGGAAGGAAAGGTCGCTGTTCATTGGCTGTTGTTGTCGCGGATTGGGTGGCTGGGTTCAATCAAGCATTTCTGTGACCGAAAAGCCAGGACGGCGTTCAATCTCCCATGAACCAGTCGGTCAATGGTCGTGCGTCGCCCAGCGCGGCGAGGCTGCGGTCGATGGCGTCGTGGTTGCCCCAGACGACGTGCGTCAGCTTGCCGGCCGCGACGCGCGATTCGATCTCGTCGCAGTACAGGCCGCGATCGCGTTGCACGTAGAAGCCGTAGGTGCGACAGGCGACCGGACGGAACGGGTAGACCGGGCAGGCGCCGGTGTCCCGGTCGAGGAACGGACAGGTCACGGGGCGTTCCTGCGATGTGGCGAGGGCCACGAGGCGTCGGCCGATTTCGTCGCGCTGCGCGGCCGGCAAGGCGGCCAGTCCTTCCCGCAGCAGTTCCCATTCGGCGCGGGTGAGTGTGGGAATATCCGCCAACTGGTGACAACACCGGTCGCAGCCTTTCGCGCAGGGCCACTCTGCGGCGCCATCGCGGACAGTCTGTACGCGGCGGTCGATGTCGGCGTGAAGTTGGGTCAGTGCGCTCATGGCGTCTCTCCTCCGGAGTGCAGCAGGTCGAGCAACGTATCCTGCGCCGGCGTGGTGTGCCGGTCGCGATAGACGATGCTGCCCCACGGCGAAAGCGTGTGGGTGAAGTCGTAGGGGATGATCGCCAGCGAACCGTTGTCCTCGTATTGCGCGGCGATCGAGCGGGGGGCGACGGCGAGCATGTCGCCGCGGCGGAGCAACGTCGAAGTGACGAGCAGGGAGGACGTTTCGATGAAGCCGGTGGGCAGCGCGGCATGGTTGCTGATGAATTCCTGCTCGATGACTTCGCGTGACGGGCTGCCCTGCGGCTGCAGGATCCACGGGTAGGCGAGCAGCGCCGCGAACGGCAGCGGCGCATTGCGTGCCGCCTCAACCAGCGGGTGGTCGGGCGCGGCGATGATCGACACTTCCTCCTCGCCGATCGGCCGGAACAGGCATTCCTGGCCGAGCGGGCCGGCGTCTTTCGGCAAACGGCCGATGACGATGTCGAGCGTTCCGTCGCGCAGCAATTCGATCAGCCGGTCGCTGGTGTCGATGACGACTTCGAGCGAGATGAGCGGGTAGGCCTTTTTCATTTCGAGCAGGGCATCGCTCAGGTAATCGGGCAGCGCAACCATGATGCTGCCGATGTAAATCTTCTCCGCGCTGCCGAGGCGCAGCTTGTTCAGCTCCTGGCCCAGCCCGCTCATGGTACTGCGCAGACTGCGGCAGGCGTTCATTACCGCCAGCCCGGCCGGGTTGAGCTTGAGGCCGCGGCCCTCGCGGTCGAACAGCGTCTGGCCGATGGCTTCCTCGAGTTCGTGCAGCATCTTGCTGGCGGCGGAGGCGGTCATCCCGAGATGTTGCGCGGCGGTGTGCAGGGTTCGGTGTTCGTGGATGGCCAGCATCAACAGCACCTGGCGCATGCGGATGCGGTTGAGCAGCAAAGGAGGGGCTGGGGGGGGCATGAGCGATAGGTGAATTTATGGAACCGATGATTCTAATCTTTTCAATTTACGGAAACATTCGCTGTTGCTAGGATTCCTCGGTTGGGCGCCGATTGAATGGCGCACTTTGATCGTAAACAACAATCTTTGCGAGGGACGCACATGAAAGTACTGATTACCGGAGGTGGCGGTTTCATTGGGTACCGGCTGGCGCTGGCACTGCTCAACAAGGGCACGCTGTCGAATGCCGAGGGCCAGCAGGAGCCGATTTCGCAGATTACCCTGTTCGACATGGCGTTCCCGGAGAACGTCGATGCGCGCCTGAAGTGCGTCAAGGGCGACCTGAACGACATCGCCTGCGTCGAGGCTGCGCTCGGCGGCGACACCGGCGCTGTCTTCCACCTGGCCTCGGTGGTCAGCGGTGGCGCCGAAGCCGACTTCGAACTCGGCTACAAGGTCAACCTCGACGGTACACGCGGCCTGCTCGACGCGAGCCGCAAGCAGGCCAAGCCGCCGCGCTTCGTGTTCACCAGCTCGGTCGCCGTTTTCGGCGGCGAACTGCCGGAGGTCCTCGACGACGGCACGACGCCGAACCCGCAAGGCTCCTACGGCGCGCAGAAGGTCATCTGCGAATACCTCGTCACCGATTACTCGCGCAAGGGCTACATCGACGGCCGCTCGCTGCGCCTGCCGACCATCTCCGTGCGTCCCGGCAAGCCCAACCTGGCCGCCTCGTCGTTCGCCAGCGGGATCATCCGCGAACCGCTCAACGGCGTGCCTTCGGTCTGCCCGGTCGGCCGCGACGCGAAGATCTGGCTGCTCTCGCCGGGCAAAGTCATCGAAGCGCTGATCCACGCCTACGAACTGCCGTCCTCGACGTGGGGTGTCACCCGCGTGATCAACCTGCCGGGCAACACCGCGGTGGTCGGCGACATGATCGACACG
>JARFTZ010000048.1 GCA_029289235.1 Gammaproteobacteria bacterium | reverse complement strand
TACCCCGTCGCGAATTGGGCGGATGTGGCTCTTGCCGATGCGGCGTGGAGTATGAATCGGCACGTAGGCAACGCGGTAGCCGGCGCGGAAAAAACTCATGGTGATCGTCGTCGGGTAGGAAAAGCCGTTCGGCAGCAGATATAGGAACTGCCGGAAGCGCTTCGCATTGACGACGCGGAAGCCGGAGGTCAGATCCTCGATCGTGTGCCTGACCATCCAACTGGCGGCGCGGCTGAAGAAGTCGTTGGCGACGGCGCGATGTGCGCCAGCATGGGAGCCCGCCTGGCGTGCGCCGACGACCATGTCGTAGCCTTCAGAATATTTTCCCAGTAGAACAGGAATGTCTTCCGGTTGGTGCTGGCCGTCGGCGTCCATGAACACGATTACGTCGCCCCTTGCCGCGCGAGCGCCGGTTTTGATCGCGGCGCCGTTGCCCATGGGGTATTGATGCCGGACTAGGCGAATGCCCGCTGATACGCAGATCGCCATCGTGTCGTCATGCGAGCCATCGTCGACCACGAGAATTTCACAATCCAGGTTCTGTTCGGCCAGCTTGGGCAGTATGCGCCTCAAGCCACTGGCTTCATTTCGCGCGGGGATGACGATGGAGATGTTTTCAGCGGGCATGTGGGGCTGATGAGGGGCAGGTTATTGTTCCATTACACCAAGCGCTACGAGCAGTTCCTTCCGGGTGTTGCGTTCTTCGTTGGCTAGCTTCGCATTTCGCAATGTAATCAGCAACCGTTTTGCCTCCTCCCGCTCGCCAGACAGAAAGAGCAGTTGCGCCCATTTCAACTGATTGCTGGGATCGCTACGGTTCAGTTTTAAAGATTTGGCCAAACTCGACCTAGCGGAAACCAGGTCCTTTTCTTGAAGCCAGAGATAGTCGGCATGCCAAGAATGCATTTTCGCACGCGCGTTGAGCGACGCCGTTGGGTTGGCGAAAGCTGCTGCGAATAATTTGTCGATGTCAGGTCTGTCCAAGCACAGCGTATTTGCTAACGAGAATTCTTTGACGGCATACAAAACGGTTTGGTCGCCGGGAGCGAAAGGGGTGTTTGACAGACGCCAGCCCAACTCTTCAACCCATGAGTTGTCTATGGTGCGGTTTGCTTTGCAATTCAGATTCACCAGAGCCAGGAGCGGCATCTTGGTGTTTGGATCGAGTTCAAGCGCCAATTCAAAGTGGGTCCTGGCGAAAGCGTAGGTTGGCGACGATGAAGATGCTGCTTCCGGAAGGTTGGAGAGGGCACGGCCAGCGTCGAATTGTGCCCGCGCCGACTTTCTGTGGTGTTGCGCCTCGATTTGTGTCCGCCTGATTTCTTCGCCGAACTGATTGGCGCGTAGAGCGGTGACGAGCGCGAGATAGCCAATAGCCGCCAGCGTTAACGTTATGCCCAAGGTTTTTTTTGTGCCATTACTCTCAATCATGCGTGAAAGAAACCAGGAGGCCGGAAGCAGAGCGCCCAGCAACGGTAGATAATTGCGGTGCTCGTGAGTTATTTCCAGCGGGAGTGCAGTTGATTCCATGAGATGGCCGACGAGAAACCACGCGATCCCAAAAGATACGAGCGGGGCGCTTCGGCGCGTTTTCCAGGCCAAGACTGCAAGCGCGAGCAATACTGCAAGGGACGGAAGCGTTGTCCAAGGAGTTAATAGACCAGTTGATAGCGGAATGTCGTCGTGAAACAGCCCAAAGTTCTCCAGTTGCGGGAGAAAGATGAGCTTCAGATAGAACCAGATGACCCGACCTTCGGTCATAAGGCGTTCGCCGAGGCTGAAGTCGCGGAGGTTGTAGCCGGCCCAGAGCCATTGGCTGTTTGGAGAAACGATATAGGCAAGAACGACGATTGCGCCCAGTGCTGTCAAAGTGCCAAAAACACGAGCAAAGGTGTCAAATCGCCCGTCTTTCATGCAGCGAACAATTAATTCCCACGCCAGCGCGAACAAGGGAAAAAGAAGGCCACTCTCTTTACTTAGGACGGATAGCGGCCAGAGAACGAACCAGGCCAAAAATAGACAAGCCAAATTTCGTTTCTCTCTTGCACTCATATGCAGCAGCAAAGCCGCTAACAGGAATAGCGCGGACAAACTTGTCATGCGCTGGACGACGTGGAGAACGGGGAGAAGCTGAATGGGGTGAAGGAGCCACGTTATCGCCAGTATCAAAGCGGCGATGTGTGGTTGATGCGGTTTCCCTTCGGGGCTAGGCGAGGAAAAGAGTTTAAGGGCAAGAAAAAAAACCATGCTGCCGCATAGCAGATGGATAACCAGATTGGTGGCCTTAAAAGCAAACGGCGATAAACCGCTGAAGAAATGATTGAGCGCAAAGCTTAACTGGGCAACGGGGCGGCCCAGAGGTCCGGAGCGACCGCTCAGAAATGCTGTTTGGATTGATTCGAACGAAAGGCTGTCAAGCCGAATGGCCTCTGAGGTAAGGATGTTGGGTATGTCGTCAAAAAAGAAGCTACCTTGGAGGCCAGAAAAATAAATCCCGACGACTAGGCTTCCTGTAAACAGCCACATGAACAAGTTTGTCTGGTAGGTTTTCAAAAATGTGGCCTCAAAGAAAAAGCCCCTTGGATTAACCAAGGGGCTTCCGTTACCAAGACTAGGTTATTAAAAGTCCTTGCAGGAGCTCGGCAGATATTTTGCGGGCATGTTGCCCGCACCGCAACTCCATGCAATGGTGCCGGTGTTCGTGTCGCCAGTTCCGCGCAAAATAAGCGAAGTATTAGACGCTCCACCCAGCGAGGTATCGGTCTTGGTGAGAACAATGATATCGCCGACGGTTTGGCTTGTTCCCGTGTAGGTTACAGACGCGACGTATTTTGATGTCTGATTCTGTACGCCCATGGATTCTTGGGTAAGCTGCATCGTTCCCTTTTGCGAAAAAGTCTCTGCAACCGCAGTTCGTCCAGACGACGCTGCTAGAACCGCCTCCGAAACCTTTGCGCGGACCATATAGTCTTGATATGCAGGCAAAGCTACTGCAGCCAAAATGCCAATAATCGCCACGACGATCATCAGTTCGATCAGTGTAAAGCCTTGTTGAACGCGCTTCATAAGTTTCTCCTTGCGTGAAAATGTTTGATGAATCGTTCAAACACGCGATGTGTTCGGTTTTTTCTAAAGCAACGCTCGTGCCAGGACGATTTGGGGTGAATTTCGGTGGTTTTCGCCGTTGTTAGGCATTCGATCGGTTGATTGGTTGACAATTTCTGTCACATGCGGACGAACTTTGTCTGCCCATGCGCCGGTTACGTAAGCTCCGCCGGCACCATCGCCCGCAACACCGTCTGCGTTTCTCCGTCCCGCGTCCGGTTGGAGAACCACCACACTGCCCCCTTCTTGATCGACCAGTCGGCTTCACTGCCGGCGAGCAGCAGGGCGGCGGTGCGGCCGAGGGTGGGCTGGTGGCCGACGACGAGGATGGCGGGGGTTTTTGGGTCCGGGCCGTCCGGCCAGTTGATGGCGGCGAGGAGGTCGACCGCGCCGCGGCCGGGGGCGAGGCGCGGGTCGGTGTCGAAGGGGCGGCCGAGCGCCTGCGCGGTCTGCTGGCAGCGCCTGGCCGGGCTGGCGATGATGCGCAGGTTCTCCGGTGCGTGCGTGGCGAGCCAGGCGGCCATTTGTTGCGCCTGCTTTTCGCCGCGCGAGGTGAGCTTGCGCTTGATGTCGGGGATGCCGTCTTCGGCTTCGGCGTGGCGCCAGAGAATGATGTCCATGGAGTGTCCTTTCTTCTGGACCCCGGCATTCGCCGGGGTGACGAATATTTCAGCGTTTCTCTTATAAGTCGTACCCCCGCAGCTTCTCCACGTCGGTAATCGTGATTTTCCTCCCTTCGACGACGATCAGGCCGGCTTCCGAGAGTTCGTGCAGGATGCGCGAGAAGTGTTCCTGGGTGAGGTTGAGGCGCGAGGCGATGGTGCCTTTGCTGGTCGGCAGGGTGACGGTGACGGAGCGCGCTTCGCTGCCGTTGTTGTCGCGCAGCAGGTAGCCGATGATGCGCTGCCGGCCGGAATGCAGGGAATAGGCCTCGACGTCGGTGATCAGGTGGTGCAGGCGGACGGAGAGCGAGGCGATCATCTTGCGGGCGAAGCGCGGGTCGCGTTCGAGTTCGGCGAGGATGGTCTGCTTGGCGACGTGCAGCAGGCGGGACTCGGTGAGCGCCTGGGCGAAGACGGGGTAGGGCTTGTCCATGAACATCACGGCTTCGCCGAAGGTCTGTCCCTGCCCCATGATGTCGATGACTTTTTCCGTTCCTTGCGAGGAGGTGAAGCCGAGCTTGACCTGGCCGCTGGCGATCAGGTGGAAGCCGGTCGGCTGGTCGCCCTTGTGGAACAGGATGTCGCCCTTGGCGGCGTTGATTTCGCGGGTGCCGCGCGCGATGCGGGCGATCTCGTCCTCGGTGAGGCTGCTGAACAGGGGAATCCGGGCGAGGAGGACGTCGATTGAGGTTGCTGGGGTGGTTGGCATGGTGGTGGGGTGGATGAAGGCGTGTTGGGCGCTACGAAAGTGCTGATTTATTGAAAATTCGTCATTCCGGCGCAGGCCGGAATCCAGAAATTCAACGAACTGGACCCCGGCCTTCGCCGGGGTGACGACCATTTCAGCGGTTCCCTGAATGATATAGCAGCCTGTTCGCTGGGGGTTCAGTCGGTCTTTTTCCTTGCGGGCGCAGGCGGATGCCCGAAGGTGACGGTGTAGAAGAGGTCGAGGGCGTTGTCGCTGCCGGCGCGGCCGATCAGGGCGAGTCGGCGGCTGAGGTTGACGGTCAGCTTGACGACATTCTCGGCGGTGCCGAGCGATTGTTCGTACGAGAGCACGGCGTTGGACGAGAGGCGCTTGCCGATGCTGAGGATCTGGCTGCCGGTGCTCGTCGAGGTGTCGACGCTGCTGGCAGCGATGCGGCTGGTCGGGCGGTAAGCGGAGTCGCCGCCGATGTCGCCCTGGCGCACGCCGAATTCATCGATGCCGAACGCGGTCTTCAGTTGCTGCACGACGCCGCCGGAGGAGTTGCCGAGCAGGCCGCCGGCCGCGCCGATGAGTACGGTGGCGTCGGCGGCGCTCATCGTCTCCGGGCCGTGCCCGAGGACCAGCCAGGCCAGCTTGTCGGCATCCGGCAGTTCGGGGTCGGAGACGAGTCGGACGACGGGGCGCCGGGCGGTGCCGGCGACCTGCACGCCGGGTTCGACGGCCAGCCCCTTGCGCACGGCGAGCACGTCGAGCGCCGGATTGTCGAGCAGCCCCTGGAAGCTGAGGATGCCGCGCTCGATGGCCAGTTGCTGCCCATAGGCGTCGAAGCGGCCCTCACGAGTCTGGATCACGCCACTGGCGCGCGGCAGGTCGCGACCGCGGGCGGTCAGGCGCACATCGCCGGCGAGGCGGGCGGTCAGCCCCGCGCCGTTGAACAGGAAGCGGCGGCCGAGATCGGCGGTGACGTCGAGGTCGAGATCCGGTCGCGGTGCGCGCGGAGCAGCCGCGCCCGGGCGGATGACCACCACGTCGTCGGACAGGCGCGGCATGCCGGCCGGGGCGAGTTGCCAGTAGCCGGCATCGACGCCGAGCTGGCCGTGGATGCCCAGGCTTCCACCCTGCCAGGTCATCCGGCCGTTGCCCGAGACGGTTATCCATTGGTCCGGGAGCTGCCAGGCGCCGACGCGGTCGAGGCGGATGTCGAGTGCGGCGCTGCCGGCGAACTCGGAGGATTCGCTTCTGTCGATCTGCAGGTCGCCTGAAATGGCGAGCCGGCCGGGTGTTTCGAAACGCTGTGCTTCGTCACCCAATGCCACACGCAGCGGTCGAGGCGGCGCGCTCAGTTCGCTGGCGAAGGAGAGTTTTTCGATGCGCAGGCGGTTGGCGTCGAGTGTCGCGGCGAGTTCGCCATCGCGCAGATGCAGGCCCTGTTCGGACTGGCGTACGAGCAGACGGTCGCCCTGGAAGCGGCCGCTGGCCTCCGGGTGTGCCGGGGTTCCCGCCAGCGCCAGGGTGCCCGTGAAGCGGCCGCCGGTGCGCCAGCCGTCGCCGAGGAGGCCGCCCAGCCAGGCGAGGTCGTCCGTTTCGAGGCGCAGTTCGCCGAGCCAGGGCGCGCTGGGAGCGAGCGCCCACGGGCCGTCCATGCCGGCGTCGAGACTGCCGCCGAAGCGGCCGATGTAGGTGCCGCTTCCCGTGAGGTCGGCGCGCAGCCGGCGGATGTCGGTGCTGGCGCGCAGTTCCGCCTGCCAGTCCGGGGCGTTGCCGGTCAGGCGCGCCGGGCCGACGGACCAGCCGCTGGCGCCGGCGTCGAGCGGCGTCGGTTCGCTCAGCGCGAGGCGTGGGCCGTCGGTGATGTCGACGCGCAGTTCGCGCAAGGTGCCGCGCCAGTGCCGGTCGGCGGCCAGGCCGCCGGTGGCCGCCAGCTGCAAGGTCCGGTCGCCGAGCCTGGCGTTGAATTCCAGGCGATGATCTTGCCGGCTTCCGTCGAGTCTGGCGCGCAGACCGGTGGCCGGGGCGGGCAGGGTCGGGTTGCCGAAGCGGCTTGCGGTCAGGTTCAGGGCAAGTGGTGCTTCGGGTGCTTCGCTCAGACGGGCCTGCACCGATAGGTTGTCGATGCGGCCCAGTGCGGGGTGACCAAGGCGAGGTGCGGCGAGGTCGAGCGCCAGCGTCGGCTGCTCGGGCGTTCCGCCGAGGTCGATCTTTCCGCTGAGGCTGCCGTCGATCCCGAACGGCGCCAGGCGCGGGGCGTCGATGCGCAGGGTGAGGCGGTCTTGCGGCCGGCCGAAGCTGCCTTTTGCGGTGAGGTGGTTCTCGCCGGCGGTGATGGTTAGGTCGAGAAGCGAGACGTTCGGCCAGGCGAGCGTCAGGCGACCGCTGCCGGCGAGCGGCTGGCCGGCGAAGCGGCTTTCCTTGAGTTCGAAATGTCCGTCGATCATGGGGGCGGGGGCCAGTCGTCCCTCGGCGTCGAAGCGGGCGTTGATCCGTGTTGTTTCTTTCGGGGTGCGCTGATTTATTGAAGATTCGTCATTCCGGCGAAGGCCGGAATCCAGAGAACTCAACAAACTGGACCCCGGCCTTCGCCGGGGTGACGAAGATTTCAGTGTGTCCTGCGCCTGCGGTACGTCGATGAATCGGGACGGATCGAACTGGCGCAGTTCGCCGCGGACGGAGAATGAGCGTTCCCGTTGCAGGCCGAACGTGCCGGTGGCGCGCAGGCGCGCGTCGCCTGAGGCGAGGTTGATGCGGTCAAAGGTCAGCATGCCACCGGCGTGTTCGACTTGCGCCCTGAGGCTGAAACGCGTGTCGTGCAAGGAGAGTTCGCCGCGTTGCCGCTCCGCGCCGAGGGAGAGCTTGAGTGGCCCGTCGAGTCGTGTGGCGGCGAGGGTGGAGGCCATGCGTGCGGCGTCGAGCCGGCGAGCGTCGAGGTCGAGCGTCAGCGTTTCCTGGGCGAAGCGGCCGCTGCCGTGCAAACTCCCGCCGCCGGGGAGCGTCAGCGCAATGGCGTCGATGCGCAGATCGTTGTTTTCGGGAACGAGGCGAAAGCGGGCAGTCTCCAGCGGGAGTTTGTTCTTGTCGATCGGGCCGGGGGTGCTGTTGGCAACGGCAATGTCGCCGGTCAGCGCGTCGTTCGTCCGTGACAGTTCGGCATTGACGGCCAGCCGGGCGTGCGGTGCATCGGTCTGCCACGCGGCGGGGTCGATGTCGCGCAGGGCGACGCGGGCTGCGACGAGCGGCGTGGCGGCAAAGGGGGCGATCACCGCGTTTGCCTCGCCGGCGATGCCCTCTTGCGCGGAAACGGAGACGGTCAGGCGTTCGAGCGAGCCTTGCGCATCGAGCGTCACGGCGAGGGAGTGTTCGGCGACGAGGCCGTGCGCCCGGGCCTGCGCCGCGACGGGAAAGGGCGTTGCACCGTCGAGCTCGAGACTGCCCGACAGAGCGGTGTCGGCGATGCGCGCGGAGACGTCGGTGAGGCGATGCCGGCGGCCATCGCTGGACAACCCGGCCGAAATGTCGGTGACGCTGAGGCTGTCGTCCCAACGCAGCTCGGCTATTCCGACGTGCTTGGCGTTGATTGCCAGCGGCAGCGTCAGGTCGCTCGGCAACGCGGCGGGCGCCTCTGATGGTGCCGGCTTGATTTGCAGTGCGTCGATACGCAGTGCGGCGATGTGCAGCCGGCGCGAGAGCAGCGCTGCCGGCGACCAGTCGAGTTCGACGCGGCTGGCGGAGAGTTGCAGCTCCGGATCGGTCCAGCGCACTTCGCCGATTTTCAGGGGGCCAAGCAGGCGACCTTGCGGGGAAGCGACGTGCAAGCGGTCGCCGACAACCATGCCGGCCAACCGGACGGCGGCGCGCAGGCCACCTTCCGTCGTCAGCAGCCAGGCTGTTCCGGTGCACAGGGTGGCCAGAATCAGGGCGAAGGCGGCGAGCAGGCGGCGGGCGGTCATGGCTAGAACGGAATCGCCAGCGCGAAGTGGATGTGCAGCTCGCCGGTGCGCTGGCCGTAGGCGAGGTCGGCGCCGATCGGGCCGGCGGGGCTGCGCCAGCGAACGCCGAGGCCGTAGCCGACGGCGAGGTTCAGGTCGCCGGCCGTGTCGGCCGCGTCGCCGGCATCGATGAACGCCGCCGCACCCCACTCGGGGGTGAACCAGTGCGTGGCCTCGATGCTGGCGATGCCGAGGTAGCGGCCGCCGACGGTGGCCGAGCCTTCCTTGACGCCCAGGCTCTGATACGTGTAGCCGCGCACCGAGCCGGCGCCGCCGGCGCGGAACAGGTAGTCCTGTGGAATGCCTTGCCGGGAGTCAGCCAGGGTTGCGCCGATTTCGACGCGCAGGGCGAGCGTGTCGCGCTGCCCGAGCGGCAGGTACTGCAACCAGCGGCCGTGCAGGCGCAGGAAGTCCTGATCGGAGAGCAGCGCTTTCGCCGCGCCGCCGATGCTCGCCTGCAGCACGGTTCCACGGCGCGGATCGAGGGGGTCGTCGATGTTGCGCCAGGTCCACATGGCGTCGGGTACCAGCGCCTGGTTGGTGCTCTGCGCCGCGCCGTCGGGGGTGCGCCGTTCTTCCTGCCAGTTCAGCGAGAGGCGTTGTTCGACGCTGCCGCGCGGCTGGACGGTTTGCACGCCGAAGGCGTGGCGGCGCGTTTTCAGCCCCTCGATGTCCGAGGTCTCGGCCAGCGCACCGAACCCGTGCCGCCGGTTTTTTTCATCCGGGGGCAGGAATACATCGGCGTAGGCGGTCTGTTTCTTCTGTTCGATGCGCAGGCCGCCGTCGAGCGCCCAGGACTGGCCGAACAGGTCGGGCGTATGGTAGGTCGCTTCGACCCGCGCGCCGGTGTTGGTGCTGACGCCGGCGCCGATGCCGAACCGATGGGCGGGGCGTTCGCGCACCGTGACGAGGACGGGCGCGGTTCGGCCGTCCTCGTCGGCGGCGGCGTTCTCCCGATCGATCGTTACGCGCACCGAGGAGAAGTAGGGGGTTGCCTGCAGCGTGCGCTGCAGTTCGCCGAGTCGCGCTTCACTGTAGCGGTCGCCCGCCTTTGCGGCGCGGTTGTAGCGGGCGACCAGTTCGGGCGAATGGCGGTGCAGTCCATCGACACGCAAGGTGCCGAAGCGGTAACGCGGGCCGGCGTCGTAATGCGCGCGCAGGCTGGCCTGGCGGGTTTCGCTGTCGATCCGCGCCTCGCTGTCGATCAATTGTGCGTCGGCGTGGTCGCTGGCGAGAAGTTCGCCGAGGATCTGCTGCTTGGCGGTGCTCCAGTCCTGCTGGCGGAACGGCTCGCCGGCGGGCAGGCGCCAGCCGGCTTGCAATTGGGTTTTGACCGATTCGGCGACAGGGCCGTCGATCGTCAGGTCGACGTCGGTGATGCGGGTACGCGGGCCGGGTTCGATATCGACGCGCAGCGTTTCGCCTTCTTCGCGCGTTTTGATCGCGGGAGAGAAATACCCCTCGGTCGCCAGTATTTCTTCGAGCATCGTCTGCAGGCGACGCGGTGAAATCGCCTGCTCGGGGAGGTAGGGGGTTAGCAGCGCGGTGATCGGTTCGGGCGCGTGCAGCACGATCTCGGCGCGGGAGGCGGAAACCGCCAGCGCCAGCAGCAACGCGCCCGCGAGGCGGGGCAAAAACCGGAAACGCGATGTCATCGGGGCATTCTACCCGCGGAGTCCGGTCGTGCTACGCTGACCCTCGTGTCCAACTCACCTGCGATGGAGGTTTTGATGGTTCATCTGACGACAACCCCGACGATCGAAGGCAAGCGCATCACGGCGTACCGCGGCATCGTCGCCGGCGAGGCGGTGCTCGGCGCCAATATCTTCAAGGACATGTTCGCCGGCATCCGCGACCTGGTCGGCGGGCGTTCGGGTTCGTACGAGAAGGAACTGCGCAAGGCGCGGCAGTACGCGCTCGACGAACTGGCCGAACAGGCGACGGAGTTGGGGGCGAACGCCGTCGTCGGCATCGATATCGACTACGAGGTGCTCGGCGAGAAGAACGGCATGCTGATGGTTTCGGCGAGCGGGACGGCGGTGGTTGTCGAGTAAGGGACGTGCTGATTTATTGAAGATTCGTCATTCCGGCGAAGGCCGGAATCCAGAAAATTCAACGAACTAGACCCCGGCCTTCGCCGGGGTGACGAATATTTCAGAACTTCCTAAGGTGTTTACAGCCCGCTGGCGGATGAAATCTCCAGATTCTTCATCTTCCGCCATAGCGTGACGCGGCTGATGCCGAGGCGCGTGCAGACTTCGTCGGCAGGGTACTTGGCCAGCAGGTTGCGGAGAATCTCCGATTCCATCTGCTTGAGGGAGGCGCATTCGGGGATGGTGATGAAGTCGGTCCGCGACGAGGCGCGCTCCTGGTCGCCCAGCACTTCATGGATGTGGCGGGCGTCGATCACTTCGTCGTCGCCGTAGGCCACGACTTCGGCGACGTTGCGCAGCTGGCGGATGTTGCCGGGCCAGGCGTAGGTCTGCAGCACATCTCTTGCCGGGTCGGTCAGGCGGGCATCGCGCCCGGCCTGGCTGGCGAAGCGGCGCAGGTAGTGTTCGAAGATCGCCGGGATGTCTTCGGCGCGCGCGCGCAGCGGCGGCAGGCGCAGTCCGACGACGTGCAGGCGGTAGTAGAGGTCCTGGCGGAAGGCGCCGGTCTGCGTCTGCTGGAACAGGTCGCGGTTGGTGGCGGAGATGATGCGCACGTCGACCGGGATGATCTTGTCGTCGCCGATGCGCATGATTTCGCGTTCCTGCAGGACGCGCAGCAGGCGGCTCTGGATTTCCGGGGCGAGCTCGCCGATTTCGTCGAGAAACAGCGTGCCTTCGTGCGCGAGTTCGAACAGCCCGGGTTTCCCTCCCTTTCGCGCGCCGGTGAAGGCGCCGTCGACGTAACCGAACAGTTCGCTTTCCAGCAGGCTCGGCGGAATCGAGGCGACGTTGACCGAGACGAACGGTCCCTGCTTGCGCCGGCTGTGGTTGTGGATGCTCTGCGCGAAGACTTCCTTGCCGGTCCCGGTCTCGCCGTAGATCAGCAGGTTCGAGTCGTGCCCGGCGTAGGTCTTGGCGCGGGCGGTGAGCTGGCGGATCGCTTCGGACTCGCCGATCACGTCGCTGAAGTGGTAGCGGGCATACAGGCCCTTCTTGTGGAACGACGAGCGGATCTTCGATTCGGAGGCCTGGATGCGGGTGACCTCGTGCAGGGTGATGACCTTGCCGCGCACGGCGTTGTCGAACTCCAGCGGGATGCTGCGGGCGATGACGTTGTTGCCGTTGATCGAGGTGACGAGTTCCTTTTCGCCGGAATCGAGTACTGACAGGGCGTGTTCGAAATCGGGCGGGCTGGCCGGGCTGACCGCGCAGAGGCGGCGCGCGTGGCGGTTGAAGAAGTTGACTTCGTGCTCGGGGGTGAAGGCGATCACCGCCTCGTCGATGTTGTCGATGATCGCCGCCAGCTGCGCGGCCTGCAGCTTCTCCTGTTCCTTGGCCTTGATGATGCGCATGGCCTCGCGCAGCGCGGCGCGCAGCGAGGTCTTGCCGCTTTCCAGGAACACGGCTTCAAGCCCCAGTTCGCGCGCGGTGTTGAAGGCGACGCGGCAACCGAGGAACGCCTGGAAGCCTTCTTCGGCCATCTGCCGGACCATCGCCGCGATGGCTTCTTCGCTTTCCTGCGGACGGATGCTGACCTGCGCGTCGAGGATGTTGAAGTTGCCGGCCGCGCCGCTGAACAGGTTGGGGTGGCTGACGATGCCGATGCGGCTGAAGCCTTTGCCGGTCAGCGTGCTCAGGTTGCTGAGCAGCTCGTTGAGCGACATGGCGATCTCGACGACGGTGATGCCGGGCACGCGCTTCGCCAGCTCGGCGAAACCGCCGCGGGTGACGACAACCTCGGCCTCCGGGTATTCGCCAATATGACGTACCACGCTGGCGTCGTCGGAGTCCCTGATCTCGATGCGGATGCCCAGCTCGCGGGCAACGTCCGGGGCGGTGTTCGAGATGCTCTGCATCGGGCTGAGCAGCAGGATGGATTGCATGGCGTGATCTTCTTGTGTGGGTGATATGCGTCAGGGAGAGGGAATTCGTCATTCCGGCGAAAGCCGGAATCCAGAAAATGCAACAAACTGGACCCCGGCCTTCGCCGGGGTGACGAATGTTTCAGCCTTTCCTCAAGGGGCGATGATGCCTGCTTTGTTTCATTAGTGCAATTTCATGTGTTTCAGAAATGAAATAAGCAGACGAAGCGGTATATAAAAATCAATGAGTTGCAAATGGCACGCGTATTGCTAAATACCCCTGGTGCAAACACGGTCACGTTTGCGATCACGTTTGGCACGTCATTTCAACCAATACCAATGAGGAGGACTCATGAACGTCATTCGCGCCAACAAGAAACTGCTGGGCATGCTGCTCGGCGTCGCTTTGTGCTTTGGCATGGGCAATGCGATTTCCGCCCAGTATTCGATCAAGATCGCGTACGAGAATAACCCGGGCGAGCCGATCGACAAGGCGGTCAACGAGTGGGCCAAGCTGTTCGCGCAGAAGACCGGCGGCAAGGGGGAACTGAAGCTGTATCCGAGCTCGCAGCTTGGCTCGAAGAAGGACGTGATGGAGCAGATGAAGCTTGGCAGCGCGATCATCACCATCGCCGACGGCGGCTTCTTCGCCGACTACGTTCCCGATTTCGGCATCCTGATGGGGCCGTACCTGGGCAACGACTACAAGGACATCTTCAAGCTGGCCAAGACGCCGTGGTTCGCGGAAATGAACGACAAGCTGGCGGCCAAGGGCTTCCGCATCCTGACTTCGAACTGGCTGTACGGCACCCGTCACATGGTTACCAAGAAGCCGGTGAAGACGCCTGAAGACCTGAAGGGTCTGAAGATTCGCGTGCCGAACAACCGCATCCAGATCGACGCGATGAAGACGATGGGTGCCACCCCGACGCCGATGCCTCTGGGCGAAGTCTATCCGGCGCTGACCACCGGCGTGATCGACGGTGCCGAGAACCCGATCCCGGTGCTGTACGGCCAGAAGCACCATGAGCCGGCCAAGTACCTGATCCTCTCCGGCCACCTCGACAACGTCAGCCAGTGGGTGACCAGCGAGTCGTACTTCAAGAAGCTGCCGGCTGACATCCAGAAGGCGCTGACCGAATCGGCCGACGAAGCCGGCAATTTCATGACCAACATCATCCAGGTCGCCGAGAAGGAGACCATCGAAAAGATGAAGAAGGAAGGCGTGACGGTGATCGAAGTCGATCGCAAGCTGTTCCGCGAGGCCGCCAAGCCGACCTATACGCACTTCCCGGAATGGACGCCGGGTCTGTATGACAAGGTCCAGTCGTACCTGAAGTAAGCGGGAATATACCCACCGCAAAGGCGCGAAGGCGCAAAGGGAGCGCTGATTTATTGAAGATTCGTCATTCCGGCGAAGGCCGGAATCCAGAAAATGCAACGAACTGGACCCCGGCCTTCGCCGGGGTGACGGAGTCTTCGGTACTTCCGTGATCAGCCCCCCTTCCTTCCTTTGCGCAACCTTTGCGTCTTTGCGGTGGATTTTGGAGGCGTTCCCGATCGCCTGTGATTGTCTGTCGGCCCCTGAGGGGCTGGAAATTCAGCTGGAAATTCATTATCAAAAGGTGTCCTCATGGGATTTCTGAAAAATCTCGACGACTGGCTGGCCAAGCTGTTTACGGTCGCCATCGTCGTGATCACCATTCTGGCCGTGTTCATGCGCTACATCCTCAACGATCCGCTGCAGTGGATCGAGGAAGTGCTCATCGCCCTCTATCTCTGGGCCATCATGTTCGGCGCCGCGTCGGCGATGAAGGGGCGCGGGCATGTCAGCATCGACGCGCTGGTGGTCAATCTGCCGAAACCGCTGCAACGCTATATCGGCTATTTCAACGATGTCGTCGGCATCGTCGTGCTCGCCACGTTCGGCTGGCTCGGCCTCGAACTGTCGATGGCCGCCGGCGACAAGATCACGCCGATTCTCGGCTTCAAATACACCTACATCGACCTGGCCGTGCCGGTCGGTGCCTTCTGGATGGCCTTTTATCTGCTCCTGCACCTGATCGGCGACATCAAGAAAACTGCCAGGGGAGACAACTGACATGGCCGTGGGTATTGCATGCTTGTTACTGCTGGTCGGGTTTGCCATCAACCTGCCGGTGTTCATTGCCGTCATCGGGGCGGTTCTGGCCTATTTTTTCCTTGCCGGCGACGCGTCGCCGATCATCGCCGCGCAGCGCATCATCGGCGCCGGCGAGAACGTGACGCTGCTGGCGATTCCGTTCTTCATCTTCCTCGGCAACCTGCTCAACTACACGGGCATCACCCGGCGCATGCTCAAGCTTGCCGAGGTGCTGACCGGGCACTTCAAGGGTGGTCTGGCGCAGGCCAACGTGCTGCTGTCCACGCTGATGGGCGGCATGTCGGCGTCCAACCTGGCGGACTGCGCGATGCTGTGCAAGATGCTGGTGCCGGAGATGACCAAGCTCGGCTACAACAAGGCGTTTTCCTCCGCGGTGACCGCAGCGGGTTCGCTGATCACCCCGATCATCCCGCCGGGCATCGCGCTGATCATCTACGGCTACGTCGCCGACGTGTCGATCGGCAAGATGTTCATGGCCGGCGTGGTTCCCGGGTTGCTCTGTGCCTTTCTGCTGATGGTGGCGATCCGCATCGTCGCCGGCGTGCGCGGCTACAAGCCGGTGCGTGATCACGGGCCGCGCCTGGGCGAATTGTGGGATGCGCTCAAGGAAGCCTCCGGGGCGCTGGTGCTGATCCTGGTCATTGTCGGCGGCATTCGCATTGGCGTGTTCACGCCGACCGAGGCCGGCGCCGTCGCCGTGCTCTACGTGATCATCATCGGTTCGCTGGTGTACAAGGAAATGAAGTTCGAGCACATCAAGCTCGCCTTGCTCGAGACGGCACGGTCGACCGCCGGTGTGATGCTGATCATCATGGCCTGCTCGGCGTTCGCCTGGATACTGACCTGGGAACAGGTGGCGCAGGATGTGGCCCGCTTCATCACCAGCTTCTCTGCGAGTCCGGTGACCTTCCTGATCGCGCTGAACATCCTGCTGCTGATCCTCGGCATGTTCATCGAGGGCAACGCGGCGATCATCGTGCTGGTGCCGCTGCTGATGCCGACGGTGAAACTGCTCGGCATCGACCCGATCCAGTTCGGCATCATCATGATCCTGAACCTGGCGATCGGTTGCCTGAC
Source organism: Gammaproteobacteria bacterium (assembly GCA_029289235.1). Taxonomy (GTDB): domain Bacteria; phylum Pseudomonadota; class Gammaproteobacteria; order Burkholderiales; family Rhodocyclaceae; genus Propionivibrio. Next base: position 178,033 of record JARFTZ010000048.1, on the reverse strand, counting down.
CCCGCCGATGGGCACGGTGATGTTCATCGCCAACGCGATCACGGGTACCAAGGTCGGCGAATTCGTCCGCGAGAGCTTGCCGCTTTATGCCGCCTTGCTTGTCGCGCTCCTTCTGGTGACCTTCGTGCCGGCCGTCACCACCTGGTTGCCAAATCTTTGATTTTTTCCCTCAAAGGTATCTGCAATTAACGGATCCGAATCTCTATGACTCTTTTTAAAAATTTGTATTGGCGTAGCTGGCATCTCGCAACAGCTGGCTAGGCAAATTAATTACTACGATTAACACCAAACTCTTTCATCCACATGCTTTGTGCAGTTTCTACCATAGGAAGACACGAAATGAACGAAAAAATGATTGGACTAGTGAAAACCTCGAGTGGCGAGGGAAATATGGAGCTTCAGGAGCTCCCGGTTCCAGAGCCCAAAGCTGGAGAGGTGCAAATTGCCATTGCAGCAACAGGAATATGTGGATCCGACTTGCATATTTACCACTCAGATATCGCACTTGCGATGAAACCGCCAGTAATAACAGGACATGAGTTTTCGGGGGTGGTCTCAAAGATTGGAGAAGGGGTTGAGAACGTTAAGGTGGGGGATCGTGTTTCGGCAATCACATCTTTTAAAACCTGTGGAATTTGCATCAATTGTAAATCAGGGAAAACCAATATTTGCCAGCACAAAAAATTGATTGGCTACTGGTATGACGGGGCTTTTGCAAACTACATCGTAATTCCTGAGGCTAATGTTCAAATACTTCCAGATAACGTAAGTTTTCACGAAGGCGCTGTTTTAGAACCTTTGTGTTGTGCAATTGAGGCAACAATCGAGCTTACCAGAGTCAAGCCGGAGGACACTGTCGTTGTAATGGGGCCTGGGCTAATTGGGCAACTAACGGCTCAATTAGCGCAACTCTGTGGAGGAAGGGTAATTCTAATCGGAACGAATAAAGACCAACAAAGGTTAGAACTAGCTTTGTCCTTAGGGATACACCATACGCTCAACCTAGAGACGGCAGATGTCAATAGATACATTTCCGATTTCACCAACGGTAGTGGAGTAGATATCGTTTTCGAATGCTCAGGGGCTCCCGCCGCCGCAAGACAGGGGCTGCAACTATTGCGCAGAGGGGGGCAATACACACAGGTCGGTCTCTTCGGAAAACCTATTGACATTGACTTCGAGCAAATAGCATATAAGGAGGCAAAGGTAACTGGCTCACTGGGTCAGAATTGGCTTAACTGGAATTTGGCAATAAAGCTTCTTAAAAATAAACGAATTCAGATCTTGCCTCTTGTTTCTGAAGTCCTTCCACTTGACCGTTGGAAAGAAGGATTTAATAACTTTGAAAAAGGATTAGGAACAAAGATCCTCTTAGAGCCTATCTCAAGTTTAAGCCGTTAGAACGTTTCTTTTTCGACAATTCAAATTCTTAAAATGACTCAACGAGAAATGACTAACAGACTATCCGCAGACAACTGGCCGATCGCGGCGGCGATGAACGGCTTCTCCGGCGTGTTGCCGGACGGCAGCCTGGTGCAGGACCAGCCGGCCGATCATTGGGCCGCGACGCTGGAGCAGGTGGTCGACGCGGGGTTCACCGAATTCGATCCGAGCGACAGCTGGGTCCGCGTGGCCGACCTCTCCCCGAGCCGCCTGCGCGACTTCATGTACGTCGTCAAGACGGTCGGGCTGACCATCCCGGCGATCTCGACGACGCGCAAGGCCAGCGTCATCGATCCGGTCAATGCTGACGCCTACCTTGCCTACAACCACCGTGTGATCGACGCTGCCGCCGAAATCGGCGCCAAGGCTGTCTCCTTCGGGCTGTTCGGCGAATTCACCGAAGAACAGAAGAGGCACCTCTGGTTCTGGACAGCCGATGGCGTCAAGAACCCGGATGATCCGGCGACCTACCAGAAGGCCGTCAGCCGCATCCGCGAACTCGGCAAGCACGCCCAGGAGCTGGGTATCGAAGTCTCCCTGGAAATGTACGAAGACACCTACATCGGCACCGCCGACGGCGCCGTGAAGTTCGTCAACGACGTCGACGTGCCGGCGGTCGGCATCAACGCCGACATCGGCAACCTCGTCCGCCTCCACCGGCCGGTCGAGCACTGGGCGTCGATGATCGACAAGCTCGTGCCCTACGCCAAGTACTGGCACGTCAAGAACTACATGCGCATCGAGGATCCGGCGCAAAACCTGATCTGTTCCTATCCGACCTCGCTCGCGCTGGGCATCATCAACTACCGCGTCGCGATCCAGAAGGCCCTCGCCCATGGCTACAAGAGCGCCTTCCTGTGCGAACACTACGGTGGCGACAGCCTCACCGTCTGTGCGATGAACCGCGACTATCTCCGCACCATCCTGCCACGCTAAGTCAAAGGGGGACCTGACATGACCTGCATCTACGACAATCCCGAAGAATTCGCCAAGACCGCCCTGGCCGGCTTCGCTTCCGTCTATGCCCGCCACGTGCGCCCCGTGATCGGCGGCGTCGTGCGCTCGACCGCCACGCCGGAAGGCAAGGTGTCGATCGTCGTCGGCGGCGGCTCGGGCCATTATCCGGCCTTCGCCGGCTTCGTCGGACCGGGCCTTGCCGATGCGGCGGTGGCCGGCGACGTCTTCGCCTCGCCGTCGACACACCTCGTGGCCAACGTCTGCCGCAAGGCCAACCGCGGCGGCGGCGTCCTGCTCGGCTTCGGCAAGTATGCCGGCGACGTGCTCAACTTCGGTCTCGCCGCCGAGCGCCTGATCTCGGAAGGCGTCGACGTGCGTGTCCTGCCGGTGACCGACGACGTCGCCAGCGCCCCGGCCGAGAAGGCCAACGAGCGTCGCGGCGTGGCCGGCGACCTCGCCGTCTTCAAGATCGCCGGCGCGGCCGCCGAAGCCGGCATGAAGCTCGACGACGTCGAGCGCGTGGCGATCAAGGCCAACAAGAACACCGTGTCATTCGGCGTCGCCTTCAGCGGCTGCACCCTGCCGGGCGCCAAGGAGCCGCTGTTCACCGTGCCGGCGCAGCGCATTGGCGTGGGCTTGGGCATCCACGGCGAACCGGGGATCAGCGAAGAAGACATGATGCCGGCCAGCGCGCTGGCGAAGATGCTGGTCGACAAGCTGGTCCAGGAAAAGCCGGCCGACTGCAAGGGCCGCGTCGCGGTCATCCTCAACGGCCTCGGCTGCACCAAGTATGAAGAACTGTTCGTCCTCTGGGTCAGCGTCGAAGCCGAACTGAAGAAAGCCGGGCTCACCGCGGTCGAGCCGGAAGTCGGCGAATACGTCACCAGCATGGACATGGCCGGCTGCTCGCTGACCCTGACCTGGCTCGACGACGAACTCGAACAGCTCTGGTGCGCCCCGTGCGACGCGCCGGTGCTCCGCCGCGGCGCGATCATCCCGACGCAACCCGCACCGGCGTTCGAGGACAAGGAAGAGGAACTCAAGTTCGGTCCGGCGTCCGCCGCGTCGAAGGAAAACGGCAAGTGCATCGCCGGCGTGCTCGCCAAGGTCGCCACGGCGCTGCGCGAAGCCGAACCCGAACTCGGGCGCATCGATGCCCGCGCCGGTGACGGCGACCATGGCCAGGGCATGACCCGCGGTTCCGCCGCGGCTGCCGAAGCCGCGCAGAAGGCCGCGGCCGCCGGTGCCGGCGCCGCCAGCGTGCTGGCGACTGCCGCCAACGCCTGGGCCGACCGCGCGGGCGGCGCTTCCGGTGCGCTGTGGGGCCTCGCCCTGCGCATCTGGAGCACCCAGCTCAGCGACGAAGCCGAGATGACTGCCGACGCCGTCGCCAAGGGCGCTCAGGCCGGTCTCGAAGCCATCATGCGCCTCGGCGGCGCCAAGGTCGGCGACAAGACGCTGGTCGACTCGTTCGTTCCTTTCGCCGCGACGCTGAACGAGGAAGTCGGCAAGGGCAAGACGCTTGCCGAAGCCTGGGCGATCGCTGCCGACGTGGCGACCAAGGCCGGTGAAGCCACTGCGCAACTCACCCCGAAGCTCGGCCGCGCCAAGTCGCACACCCAGCGCAGCCTCGGCTACCCGGACGCCGGCGCCATCTCGCTGGCGCTCTGCGCCCGCGTCGTCGCCGAAGCGATCAAGGGCTGAGGCGGCGGGCGGCGGGCGCCCCCACGCCCGCCGCCTTGAGTTGTGGAGCCGTGCAGCATTTTTGAATCGCCATGGAAGCGCAGACGAACCGCGGAAAGTGTCGTGGCGCGGGACGACAGTCACGGCAAAGTCAGTAGCGATTCAGCAGATCTCCTGACCTGGATGGTCATAGCAAGAAACCCGATACATTCTTGCTACGACCATCCTCTTTTTTTGAAGGCTGCCGGAAGCGCGCGCAGGGAAGCCGGTTTTCTCGCGCCCCCCCTCGCTGCCAGAGCGGATGCGCCGGAACCGGCGAAAGCGTATCCTACGGCCTTCCGCAGACCGCGTTCTGCCAGCCCCGTTTCACGCATGCCCTTCTCCTCGCCCATCAATCGTCGCATCGCGCCGTGGCTCGGCTTCTGCGGCCTGGCCATCCTGGTCTTCATCGTCATGCGCCCGTTCATCGGGCTGATTGCCTGGGCCTGTATCCTGGCCTACGCTACCTGGCCGCTGGCCGACAAGCTGCGCCAGAAATGCGGGGGGCGCGACGCGCTGGCCGCCGGCGTGGCCACGACGATTGCCGCCATCACGCTGTTCGCGCCTTTGCTATGGCTGGCCTGGCTGGCGCAGCAGGAGGTGTCCACGGTCTACAACGGTCTGCGCGCCTTCATGGCCAATCCACCGGATATCCCCGCCTTTCTCCGCGACATCCCCTGGCTCGGCGACTGGCTGGCGCAACAGCGCCTGCAGTTGCTCGGCGACCCGCAAGGCGTGGCTCACACCCTCAAAGGTTGGCTGTCCGGCCATTTCTCGCAGGCGGCGATCCTGGCCGGCGGCCTCGGGAGAACCCTGATCCGGCTGGTGCTGGTGCTGGTCATCCTGTTCTTCTTCTATCGTGACGGGGTACGGATCATCCACGAGCTGAGCCACGTCATGGCGCGGTTCATCGGCAAGCGCACGCACGATTACCTCGCCGCCGCAGCGTCGACGACGCGCGCAGTGGTGTACGGCATCCTGCTCACCGCGCTGGTGCAGGGCATGGCTGCCGGCGCCGGCTACTGGGTCGCCGGTCTGGCTTCGCCGGTGACCCTGGGGCTGATGACGGCGCTGTTCGCGCTGATCCCCTTCGGCACCCCCTTCGCTTGGGGCGCCTCGGGAGCCATCCTGCTCGCCCAGGGCGAAACCGGCGCGGCCATCGGCGTCTGGATCTGGGGCGCCGCCGTGGTCAGTCAGATCGACAACGTGCTGCGCCCGTTCTTCATCAGCAGCGTCAGCGACATTCCTTTCCTGCTGGTGCTGTTCGGCGTACTCGGCGGCATCCTGGCCTTCGGTCTGGTCGGGCTGTTCGCCGGCCCGATCGTCCTTGCGGTCGCCTGGGCAGTCTGGGGCGAGTGGGCGGAACACCTCTATGAAGAAGAGCCCCCGGCTGTGGATATCCGACAGCCACGGAGACGCCGCAGCGTTCGCGATTAGCGTATACTGGCGCGCGTTTCAGGTTCCGCGCCCGGTATCCGTCGGTCGCGGTGAAACGGGAAGCCGGTGGCGCCGCGCGTTTTTCATCGCATGGCCATTCCGGCACAGCCCCCCGCTGCTGTAGGCCAGACGATTCCGGCAACACGCCACTGTGCGACATTTTTTGCATGGGAAGGCGCCGGAGGAGGACGAAGGCGAGTCAGAAGACCGGCCCGGAACGCATGTGGTGCCAATCCTCGGGGTGAGGGGAACGGTCCTGTAGATTCGCCGTCTGGCTCGCCGCTGCAATTTTCCCGCAGCAGCACTCCGCTTTTTGACGGCTTGTCTTCCGAGCTGATCCCACCGAATCCCTGCACCGTTGTTTGTCCGTCGTCACTGTCAGGGAAGTTCATGCGCGTCGTCAGTCATCAGATTCCAGCCCAGCGCCTTTCGCGTGGCGCCTCGCCGCGGACGGCCGGCCGATGCTGATCGAGCAATGCGCCTACAGCAACCGCTGGCGTCGTGTCACGCCGGCGGCGAAGGGGCTATTCTCCCTGGGCGCCCTGATTGCCGCGTTCACCGCGACACAACCGGCGACCGCCGCGCTCGTCGCCCTGCTGCTCGTTATTACGGCTGTCTTCGGCGCCGGCGTACCGGCCGCTCGCTTCCTGCGCGTTGCCTTGCCACCGCTCGGCTTCCTGCTGCTCGGCTGCCTGACGCTGGCCTACTCGCTCGACTTCGCGCCCGCCAACGGCGGCTTCACCGTGCGCTGGCTGCCCGCCGGCTGGTCACCAGTCCTGCAACTCGCGGCCCGCTCCTGTGCCGCCCTGAGTGCACTGCTCTTTCTCGCACTGACGACTCCCCTGGTCGACCTGATTGCCTTGTTGCGCCGTCTGAAGATGCCGGAGGTCCTGCTCGAGATCATGGTCCTCTGCTACCGCATGCTGTTCGTTTTCTCCGAGGCGCTGCATGACACGCGCACGGCGCAGGCTGCCCGCCTCGGCTACGCGACGCCGGCGCTGACATTGCGTTCGCTCGGCAGCCTGACCGCCAACCTGACGCTGCAGATCTGGCAACGCGCGCACGATCTGAATGTCGCCGCCCAGTCGCGCAACAATGACGGCGCGTTCCGTTTCCTCGAACCCGCATACGCCAACAGCAGACGCGACATCACGCTGGCCTGCCTCGGCGTGTTGGCGCTGGTCCTCCTTGCGGTGACGCTGCGATGACCACCGACGTTCTTCTCGAATTCGCCGACGTCGCCTTTCGCTACCCGGACGGCAACGCCGGCCTCGCCGGCTGCTCGCTGACCATCGCGCGCGGCAGCCGCAACGCGCTGATCGGCGCCAACGGCGCCGGCAAGACAACACTGTTCCAGCACGCCAACGGCCTGCTCAAGCCGCAGCAAGGGGTCGTTCGCTACGCCGGCCAGCCGGTCGACTACAGCCGCGCCGGCCTGCGCGCCCTGCGCAGCGAAGTCGGGCTCGTTTTCCAGAACCCCGACCAGCAACTGTTCTCGGCCAGCGTGCGCGAGGACGTCTCGTTCGGCCCGCTCAACCTCGGCCTCGACATGGCGACCGTGCGCGAGCGCGTCGAGCAGGCGCTCCAGGCCGTGAGCATGGCGCCGTTTGCCGACCGGCCGGTGCACAACCTCTCCTTCGGCCAGAAGAAGCGCGTTTGCATCGCCGGCGTGCTGGCCATGCAACCGCGCCTGCTTATCCTCGACGAGCCGATGGCCGGTCTCGACCACGCCATGCGCGCCGAACTGCTCGCCGTCCTCGACGGCCTGCATGCGCAGGGCATCACCCTGCTGCTCGCCACGCACGACATCGATTTTGCCTACCGCTGGGCCGACCGCATCCACCTGATCGCCGGCGGCCGCTGCACCGCCGCCTTCGACGCCGCGGCCCTGCCCGAGCACGCCGAGGCGCTCGCCGCCGCGCGGCTGCCGATGCCCGGGCTCGTCGAACTGCACCGCTTGCTCGTCGCCCGGAAACTGCTGCCGACCGACAGCCAGCCGCGCGCGATGGGCGAGCTGATCTCACAACTGAACGCCTCCGAAAAGGATTTCCAATGACCGCTACTCACCTCGGGAGAATCGACTGATGCCCGGAAAAATCTGGTTTGTCGGCGCCGGCCCCGGCGACCCCGACCTGATCACCGTCAAGGGCCGCACGCTGATCGAACAGGCCGGCGCGATCCTTTACGCCGGCTCGCTCGTTGATCAGGCCGCCACGCGCTACGCGCCGGCAGGCTGCGAAATCCGCGACTCGAAGGACATGACCCTCGAAGAGATGGTCGCCTGGCTGCTCGACCAGGCCAGCCGGAACGCAACCGTCATCCGTCTGCAGACCGGCGACCCCGGCCTCTACGGCGCGCTGATCGAAATGACCCGCCCGCTCACCGCCGCCGGCGTCGAGTGGGCCGTCGTGCCGGGCGTCTCTTCCGCCATGGCGTCCATGGCCGCCGCCGGCGAAACGCTGACGCTGCCGGAAGTCACCCAGACCGTCATCCTCACCCGCACCGCCGGGCGCACCCCGATGCCCGAGGGCGAGGATCTTGCATTGCTGGCGTCGCACCACTGCACGCTGTGCATCTACCTGTCGATCACCCTGCTGCATGAGGTCCAGAGCGCCCTGCGCGCCGCCGGATGGCAGGAGGACGCGCCGATCCTCGTCGTGCAGAAGGCCAGCTGGCCGGGGCAGGAAAAGATCGTGCGCGGCACGCTGGCCGACATCAAGCAGAAGTGCCAGGCGGAGAAGATCGGCAGCCAGGCGATGATCGTCGCCAGCCCGACGCTCGGCGCCGCGAACTGGGAATCGCTGGTGCGCTCCAAGCTCTACGACCCCGAATTCACCCACCGTTTCCGCAAGGCGACAGTGGCCTGATCATGAAAACCTATCACCACAGAGACACAGAGGCACAGAGAAGACACAGAGAAAGAAGTTCACAAACGCCTTTCTCTGCGTTACCTCTGCGTCTCCGCGCTTCTGTGGTGGACTTTCAAAGCCACGACGATGACCAACACCGTTACTGAACAGATCACCGCCGCCGGGCGTGCCATCGAGCACGACTCGTTCTCGATCATCGACGCCGAGGCCGGGCCGCACGACGCCTACACCGCCGAGCAATGGCCGCTGGTGCGGCGGATGATCCACGCCAATGCCGACTTCGACTTCAACGGGCTCACCACCTTCCACCCGGACGCCATGCAGGCCGGCCTGAAAGCCGTGCTCAGGCTCGGTACGCCCATCGTCGCCGACGTCGAGATGATCTGCGTCGGCCTGTCGAAGCCGCGCATGAAGCACTTCGGCATGAGCACGCACCATTACATCTCCGATCTGGACGTCATCGAACTGGCGCACCTCCACGACACGACGCGAGCCGTGCAGGCGATGCGCAAGGCGCACCGCCTCGGCCAGCTCGACGGCGCCATCGTCGGCATCGGCAACGCGCCGACGGCGCTGCTCGAAATCATCCGCCTGATCCGCGAGGACAGCGTGCGTCCGGCGCTGGTCGTCGGCATGCCGGTCGGCTTCGTTTCGGCCGCCGAGTCGAAGGATCTGCTGATGACCGTCGACGAAGTGCCGTGGGTCACCATCAAGGGGCGCAAGGGCGGCTCGACGCTGGTCGTCGCGGCGATCCACGCCCTGCTCGCCCTCGCCGAAGCCGAACAGAAACGGTGAGATGAGCGACGCCCCCGAGAAAATCCGCAAGGGTGACGGCAAGCGCAAGCGCGGCCATCGCAGCGGATTCACCACCGGCGCCAACGCCGCCGCCGCCGCCCGCGCGGCGACGCTCGGCCTGCTGACCGGCGAGGTGCCGGCCAGCATCGTTAGCCAGTTGCCAAACGGGCAGGACGTGACCTTTGCCGTACTGGAAGGCCACGTCGCTGACGCGGAATACCCCAACTCGGCCCGTGCCGTCATCGTCAAGGATGCCGGCGACGATCCGGACGCGACGAATGGGGCGCACCTGACCGCCGAGGTGCGCCGTCTGCCCGGCGCCGCCGGCCAGATCATGCTTAAGGGCGGCGAAGGCGTCGGCACGGTCACCAAGGAGGGCCTTGGGCTGGAGGTCGGCGGCCCGGCAATCAATCCGGTGCCACGGCGCAACATCGTCGACAACGCGCGCGCCGTCGCCGGTGAACTGCTCGACCACGACGGGCTGGAGATCACGATTTCCGTTCCCGGCGGCGCGGAAATGGCGAAGAAGACGCTCAACGCCCGCCTCGGCATCCTCGGCGGCATCTCGATCCTCGGTACCACCGGCATCGTCCGTCCTTACTCCACGGCGGCCTTCCGCGCCAGCGTCGTGCAGGCCGTCGACGTCGCCGCCAACCAGGGGCAGACCTCGATCGTCTTCACCACCGGTGGCCGCAGCGAAAAGTTCGCCATGCGCCAGCTGCCGGACCTCGACGAGGCCTGCTTCGTGCAGATGGGCGATTTCGTCAAGGCGGCGTTCCAGACGGCGGTCAAGCGCAAGATGGCTCGCGTTTATATTGGCGCGATGGCCGGCAAACTGACCAAGATGGGGCAAGGGCTGGCCGTCACCCATGCCTGGAAGGCCGCCATCGACCGCGACCTGCTCGCCGGTTGCGCGCAAGAAGTGGGAGCCGCACCCGACCTCGTCGAGCAAATCCGCAACGCCGAAACCGCGCGCTTCGCCGCCGAACGGCTGGCCGCGCTCGGGCTGTCCGTCGATTTTCACCGGGCGCTGGCAAAAAAGGCCATCCGCAGCCTGAAAGCCTGCTATCCCGGCGCGTACAACCTGACCGTGCTGGCCTGTGATTTCGACGGGGAATTCATCGTGCGCGTGGAAGAGGAGGAAACGTGTTGACGTCGAACCATCCACCCCGCGTCATTCCGGCGAAGGCCGGAATCCAGAACGGCCGCAGACTGGACCCCGGCCTTCGCCCGGGTGACGTACGATTCCGGAGCCTGCCATGACCGCCTGCACCCTGGTCGGCATTCTCGACGACGGCTGGAGCGGGCTGTCCGATACCGCGCGCGCACGGCTGCACGATGCGCGTGTCGTCATGGGCGCCGGCCGCACGCTCGACCTCGTCCGCCCGCATCTGGGCGACGAAGCCGTTTGCCACGACATGGACGGCTTGCTGGCCAAGGTGCCGGAATGGACACAGGCCGCACTGGCGGAAGGCCGTTCCGTCGCCATCCTCGCCACCGGTGATCCGCTCTGCCACGGCCTCGGCGCCTGGCTGGCTGCCAAGTTCGACGCCCCGCTCGAGATACTGCCCAACGTCTCGACGCTGCAACTCGCCTGCGCCCGTTTCCGGCAACCCTGGCAGGACATCAGGATCGCCTCCTGCCACAGCAAGGACGCCGGCGAATGGTTCGTCGGCGCGACGCCCGCCCACGGCCTCTACCCCGCGCTGCGCGCCATTGCGCTGCACCCGCAGGTTTTCCTGTTCACCGGCCCCGAGAACAGCCCGGCGCGCCTCGCGCGTGCGCTGCTCACCGCCGGTTACGCCAGCGATGACGTTCGCCTGTCGGTGGCCTGCCGTCTGCAGTTGCCGGACGAACAACTGTTCGCCGACCTGTCTCTCGAGGCAGCGGCCACGATGAGTTTCCCCGAGCCGAACGTCGTCCTGGTGCAGCGCACGGAAGAGGCGGGAACGCCCAGCTTCGGCCTCGACGATCTGGAATACATCCAGCGCAGCCCGGAAAAGGGACTGATCACCAAGCAGGAAGCGCGCGCCCTGTCGCTCGCCAAGCTGCGTATCCGCCCCGATGCCACGGTCTGGGACATCGGCGCCGGCTCCGGTTCGGTCGGTCTCGAAGCGGCCCGGCTCGCGCCGAACGGCCACGTCTGGGCCATCGAAAAGGCTGCAGGCGACGCCGCCAACGCCCGCGCCAACGCGGCGCGTTTCCGGATCAGCAACTACTCGCTGTTCGACGGCAAGGCGCCGCAACATCTCGACACCTGGCCCGACCCGGACGCGGTGTTCATCGGCGGCTCCGGCGGCGAACTCGGCGCGCTGATCCGCCTGATTCTTGGCCGCCTGAAACCCGGTGGCCGGCTGGTGATGAACTTCGTCACGCTGGAAAACCTGGCCACCGCCACCGCGACGCTGACCGAACTGAACGCTGAATGGGACGTCGTCCAGCTGCAGGCCAGTCGCAGCCAGCCGATTCTCGACATGCACCGCATGGCGGCGCAGAACCCGGTGTGGATCGTCACTGCGAGAGAGTGCGAAGCATGACGTTTCAATTTACCCGCCCAACCGTTTTTTCTCCGTCATTCCGGCGATTGAAATCCTGGATTCCGGCTTTCGCCGGAATGACGGCAACTTCCAATGATTAGGCACGCACCCATGAACAAAACCTACGGAAAACTGATCGGCGCCTCGCTTGGCCCCGGCGATCCCGAACTGATCACCCGCCGCAGCTGGGCCGTGCTGCAATCCGGCGCGCGCTGGATCTACCCGGTAAAGAAAGCCGAGGAAGTCTCCTACGCGCTGTCGATCGTCGAGCGCGGCGGCCTGCCCATCCCGGGCGATGCCGTCGAGCTGGTCTTCCCGATGACCCGCGACGCCGAAGCGCTGGGCAAGGCCTGGGTCCGCGCCGCGCAGCAAACCGTCGAACTGCTCGGCGAGGGACGCGATCTCGTTTTCCTCGTCGAAGGCGACGCCTCGACCTTCGCCACCTTCGGCCACCTCGCCCGCGTCGTGCGCGAGTTGGTGCCCGAAATCGAGGTCGAGACCATTCCCGGCGTTTCCTCCTTCGCCGCCGCTGCGGCCACCACCGGCATGCCGCTGGCCGAGGAAGACGAAACGCTGGCGATCATCCCGACCGCCTATGGCACCGGCGTCATCGACCACATGCTCGACGAGTTCGACACACTGATCCTGCTCAAGGTGAAGCCGCTTCTCGATGAAGTCATCGAACTGCTGGAGCGTCGCGGCCTGCTGGAAACCAGCTGCTTCATCGAAAAGGTCGGTTCACCCGAGGAGCGCGTCATCCGCGATCTCGCAAGTTTGAAAGGCGCAACGGTCAACTATCTGTCGCTGCTGCTGGTGCAGAACCCGAAGCGTGAGCGCGGCGAACTGCGCCGCGGCTGCCGCCGGCGCAAGGAAGCGCAGGAGGCCGCGGCGGCATGAGTCCGGCCAAGGTAAGTCGAGAACGCCTGCGTTCGCTGACCGACCTGCCGAATATCGGCAAGGCCTGTGCCGAGGATTTGCGTCGCCTCGGCATCACGCGCCCCGAGCATCTGCGCGCGGCCGACCCCTACGCCCTTTACGAGCAACTGTGCATCGTTCAGCAGCAGCGCGTCGACCCGTGCATGCTCGACGTCTTCATTTCGATCACCCGCTTCATGGATGGTGGAGATGCCCAGCCCTGGTGGGCTTACACGGCCGAACGCAAGGCAACGCTGGCCGAACGGGGGCGGGTGTGAACGTTGCGGTAATTTCGATCACCCGGCACGGCATCGCCACGGCCGGCCGCGTCGTCGCCGCGCTGCCCGGCGCGCAACTGTTCGCCCCGGAGAAATTCGCGGCGGAAGCACAAGCCGCCGCACCTGGCAAGGCACATACCTATGAATGCAAGACCGGCGAACAGTTGGGCAAGATGTTCACAGCCTACGACGCTCTCGTCGCGATTTTTTCGCTCGGCGCGATGGTTCGGATGATCGCACCGTACCTGCAGTCAAAGGAAACCGACCCGGCCGTGATTGTCCTCGACGAAGGCGGGAAATTCGTCATTCCGGTACTCTCGGGCCACCTCGGCGGCGCCAACGCACTGGCCGGGCATCTGGCAAAAGTGCTCGCTGCCCAGGCTGTGCTGACCACCGCGTCCGACTCGCGCGAAACCATCGCCGTCGACCTGCTCGGCCGCGAACTCGGCTGGACCTTCGAAGCTACGCACGACGAACTTGTCCACGCCAGCGCCGCCGTGGTCAATGACGAACCCGTCGCGCTGGTCCAGGAAGCCGGAAGCACGGACTGGTGGACCAATCACGCCAATGGGCGCCACGGGCCCCGGCCGGCCAACGTCACCCAGTTTGACACGCTGGAAGACGTCGCCCCGGAAAAATTCGCTGCCGTCCTCTGGATCAGCCTGCGCCCGATGCCCGCCGACTACAGAGAAAAGCTCGCCGGCCGCTGCGTCATCTACCGTCCGGGGAGTGGGTCATGAAGATCGCTCTCGGCCTCGGCTGCGACCGAAACACGCCGCTCGCCACGGTCAAAACCGCTATCGGCGCCGCGCTGGCCGCGTGTAGCGCCACCTGGAGCGACATTCAGGCCGTCGCCAGCATCGACCTGAAAGCCGACGAACCGGCGCTGCTGCAACTCGCTACGGAGCAGGGCTGGACCATCCGTTTCTACACGGCGCAAGAACTGGCGACGATAGACGTTCCCAACCCCTCGGAAACCGTGCGCAAGCACACCGGCACGCCCTCGGTCTCCGAAGCCGCCGCGCTGCTCGCCGCCGGCACCGACAGAAAACACCTCGTCATCGAAAAACACCGGCATTGCGGCCCCGACGGCCGCAATGCCACCGTCTCCATCGCAAGGATTCCCGAATGAATCAAGCCATCTCCCACGGAAAGATCATGCTCGTCGGCCTCGGCCCGGGCAGCCACGACTACCTGACCGGCCGCGCCCGCGCCGCCATCGCCGAAGCCGATACGGTGATCGGCTACGCCACCTACATCCGCCTGGTGAAGGACCTGCTCGACGGCAAGGAAGTGATCAAGAAGGCGATGACCGAAGAACTCGACCGCGCCATCGAAGCCTACGACCGGGCGAAGCTCGGCAAGAAGGTGGCGATCGTCTCCTCTGGCGACGCCGGCGTCTACGGCATGGCCGGCCCGACCTTCGAGGTGCTGTTCCAGGCTGGCTGGACACCGGATTCCGGCATTGCCGTCGAGATCATCCCCGGTGCTTCGGCAATCAACACCTGCGCCTCGCTGGTCGGCGCGCCGCTGACGCACGACTTCTGCGCCATCTCGCTCTCGGACCTGCTGACCCCGTGGCCGACCATCGCCCGCCGCCTCGACGCGGTGGCCTACGCCGACTTCGTCGTCGCACTGTACAACCCGAAGAGCGGCAAGCGCACGCGCCAAATCCAGGAAGCGCGGCGCATCTTCCTGCGCCACCGCGACCCGGACACGCCGGTCGCCGTCGTCAAGTCGGCCTTCCGCGCCAAGCAAAACATCCAGTTCACCACGCTCGGCGCGATGCTTGACGCCGACATCGGCATGCTGTCGACGGTGCTGATCGGCAACTCCAATACCTACGTCAAGCACGGCCTGATGATCACCCCGCGCGGCTACGCCAACAAATACGACGTCGAAATTGGCAACAGCGCCGCACGCGACGGCGAAAAGCGCGGCATCTCGCTCTCGACGGGTCTCAACGGCTGGCTCGAAGCCATTCACGCCGCCCACGCCGACGGTCTGTCGCCGGCCGTGCTGGCCAAGGCCTACCGCCTGCCGGAAGACTACATCGCCGCCGTGCTCGCCGAGCCGCTTGACCTTGAAGAAGACGAAACGGAAGAGGGCGCTGAAGCCTGATGCCCACATACTGACTGGAGACCCGCCATGACCAACGCACAGAAGACCACCGGCCGCGTCGCCCTCATCGGAGCCGGCCCCGGCGACGCCGAACTGATCACCCTCAAGGGCGCCCGCCTGCTCGGCGAAGCCGACGTCGTCATCTACGACAACCTGGTCAGCCCCGGCGTCATGGACCTGGTCGCGCCGACCGCCGAACGCATCTTCGTCGGCAAGATGGCCGGCAACCACACCTTGCCGCAGGAAGAAATCTGCGAGCTGCTGGTCGCGAAAGCCAGGGAAGGCAAGCACGTCGCCCGCCTCAAGGGCGGTGACCCGTTCGTCTTCGGGCGCGGCGGCGAGGAAATGGACGTGCTGATGGCCGCCGGCATCCCGGTCGACATCGTCCCCGGCGTTACCGCCGCGCTCGGCGCCGCCGCCAGCTTCGGCTTCCCGCTCACCCACCGCGATCACGCGCAGAGCTGCGTCTTCGTCACCGGCCACCTCAAGGATCACACCGTTGACCTCGACTGGCCGGCGCTGGCCCGCCCGGGACAGACCGTGGTGATCTACATGGGCGTCACCGGCCTCGAGACGATTTCGCGCGAACTGCAGGCCGCCGGCCTGCCCGGCGACACCCCGGCCGCGCTGCTCTACCGAGCCACCTGGCCGAACCAGCAGGCCTACCCCGGCACGCTGGCCACGCTGCCCGAGGTCGCGCGCGAGAACAAGGTCAAGCCGCCGACACTGATCGTCATCGGCTCGGTGGTCCAGCTGATGCACTCTTGCTAAGATGCGCGCAGTCCGGCGCGCCGCATTGGCACCGCCGCCGCAAAAGGGCCGCGATCCATGTTTCTCGAAAAATTCCTCGCCCAGTTCACCTGGCTCGACTGGATCGGACTGATCTGGTTCCTTACCTGCTGGCTCGGTTTCGAGCAGGTGGTCGAGCGCGGCTGGAGCGGGCGCAAGAGCCTGCTCGAGGAAACGCACAAGCTGCGCCTGCAGTGGGGGCGGGTCATGCTCACGCGCAACCCGCGCATCGTCGACGTGGCGCTGATCAACAACCTGCTGCAAAGCCTGTCGTTCTACGCCAACACCTCGATCTACATCATCGCCGCGCTGTTCGCCGCGCTCGGCGCCCTCGATCAGCTGATGGCGCTGGCCTCCGATCTGCCGTTCGCGCGCTCCATGTCGCGCGAGGCCACCGAGATCAAGCTGCTGATCCTGATCGGCATCTTCGTCGTGGCCTACTTCAAGTTCACCTGGTCGTTGCGCCAGTTCAACCTGCTGTCGATTACCCTCGGTTCGGTGCCGCAGGAAGGCGGGCCGGAAGAGATGGAGAACTACGCGCAGAAATTCGCCGCGGTCAATTCCTGCGCCGGCAACGATTTCACCCGCGGCCTGCGCGCCTACTATTTCGGCATGGCGGTGATGTCGTGGATGGTCTCGCCCTGGCTGTTCATCCTCGCCACGATCGTCATCGTGGTCGTTCTCGCCCGGCGCGAGTTCTACTCGCCGGTGCTCAAGGCGCTCACCGACACCGACCCGCCCCGGCCGCGGGAATAACCGCCACCGGGCGGTTCGTCGAGCAGATTTGCGGTACTTCGCCGCACGGCGAACACGCTACAATATGCGCCTTTCCCAACATCGCGAGAACCTCCCGTGGCTGCAACCATCCTGCAAAAGATTCCTGCCGGCGAGCGCGTCGGCATCGCCTTCTCCGGCGGCCTGGATACCTCCGCCGCTGTTCACTGGATGCGCGGCAAGGGCGCCATTCCCTGCGCCTACACCGCCCACCTCGGCCAGCCCGACGAGTCCGATTATGACGCGATCCCGCGTCAGGCCCTCGGCTACGGCGCAGAGATCGCCCGCCTGATCGACTGCCGCGCGCAACTCGTCGCCGAGGGCATCGCGGCGATCCAGTGCGGCGCGTTCCACATCAAGACCGGCGGCAGCACCTACTTCAACACCACGCCGCTCGGCCGCGCCGTCACCGGCACCGCGCTCGTCGTGGCGATGAAGGAAGACAACGTCAACATCTGGGGTGACGGCTCGACCTACAAGGGCAACGACATCGAGCGCTTCTACCGCTACGGCCTGCTGGCCAACCCGTCGCTGCGCATCTACAAGCCGTGGCTCGACCAGGACTTCATCGACGAACTCGGCGGCCGCAAGGAGATGAGCGAATACCTCATCAAGCACGGCTTCGACTACAAGATGAGCGTGGAAAAGGCCTACTCGACCGACTCCAACATGCTCGGCGCCACGCACGAAGCCAAGGATCTGGAGTTCCTCAAGAACGGCATCAACATCGTCAAGCCGATCATGGGCGTCGCCTTCTGGCGCGAGGATGTGGAGGTCAAGGCCGAAACAGTCTCCGTGCGTTTCGAGGAAGGCGTCCCGGTCGCGATCAACGGTCAGACCTTTGCCAGCGCTGTCGACCTGTTTGCCGAGGCCAACGCCATCGGCGGCCGGCACGGCCTCGGCATGAGCGACCAGATCGAGAACCGCATCATCGAGGCCAAGAGCCGCGGCATCTACGAGGCTCCGGGCATGGCCCTGCTGCACATCGTTTACGAGCGGCTGGTCACCGGCATCCACAACGAGGACACCATCGAGCAGTACCGCATCAACGGCCTGCGCCTCGGCCGCCTGCTCTACCAGGGCCGCTGGTTCGACCCGCAGACGCTGATGCTGCGCGAGACCGCCCAGCGCTGGGTAGCGCGCGCGATCACCGGCGAAGTCACGCTGGAACTGCGCCGCGGCAACGACTACTCGATCCTCGACACCGTCAGCCCGAACCTCACCTACGCGCCCGAGCGCCTGTCGATGGAAAAGGTCGAGGATGCCGCCTTCACGCAGATGGACCGCATCGGCCAGCTGACCATGCGCAACCTCGACATCTCCGACACCCGCCACAAGCTGGGCATCTACACCAGCAGCGGCCTGCTCGGCTCGCAGAAGGACGGCAGCATTCCGCTGCTCACCGGCGGCGGCGAGAAGAAGTAAGCGCCCCTTTCGCAACACCCAAAGCCCGCCAATCGGCGGGCTTTTTCACACCACCATCACTGGCCGCCGGTTTTTTTCTCCGCCAGCGCCTTCGACACGGCATCGAACATATCCAGCGGAATCGGAAAAACGATCGTCGAACTCTTGTCGCCGGCGATGTTCGATAGCGTTTGCAGGTAGCGCAATTGCATGGCCTGCGGCGACCGGGCGAGCACCTGCGCCGCTTCCAGCAGTTTTTCCGACGCCTGCAGTTCGCCCTCGGCGTGGATCACCTTGGCCCGCCGCTCCCGCTCGGCCTCGGCCTGGCGGGCGATGGCGCGGACCATCGACTCGTTGATGTCGACGTGCTTGATCTCGACGTTGGTCACCTTGATGCCCCACGAATCGGTCTGCGCGTCGAGAATCTGCTGGATGTCGACGTTGAGCCGCTCGCGTTCGGCGAGCATGTCGTCCAGTTCGTGTTTGCCGAGCACCGAACGCAGCGTTGTCTGCGCTAGTTGCGAGGTCGCTTCGAAGAAATTGGCCACGTGGATGATCGCCTTCTCAGGATCGACGACGCGGAAATACACTACCGCATTGACCTGCACCGAGACGTTGTCGCGCGAAATCACGTCCTGGCTCGGCACGTCCATCACCACCAGGCGCAGATCCACGCGCACCATCTGCTGGATGCCGGGCACGATGATCACGATGCCCGGCCCCTTTACCTGCCAGAAGCGCCCGAGCAGGAACACCACGCCCCGCTCGTACTCGCGCAGGATGCGGATGCTGGCCACGGCCAGTATCACCAGCAGCAGGATCGCGCCGCTCCAGCCAATGTCCCAGCCGATGCCCCAGTTGGTGTCCCAGATCATCATTTTCCTTCTCCTTTCTCACTCTTGCCTTCCGGTTCGACCACCAGCAGCAACCCCTCGACGGCGACTATCCGTGCCTTCTCGCCGCTGCGCAGCGGTGCCGAGCTGCGCGCCCGCCAGCGTTCGCCGGAGGCGCGCACCCAGCCTTCCTGCTTGAAGGATTCCAGCGCCACCGCGGAGGCGCCGAGCATCGCCTCGACGCCCGACACGACCGGATGCCGCCGCGCACGCAAGGCGAACGCCGCCGCCCCCCCGAGCAGCAGCGCGCTGACCACCGCGAGCGGCACGATGAGGCCCAGCGAAATCTGCATCCCCGGCACCTCGCCGTCGATCAGCATCAGCGCCCCGGCAACGAAGGCGGCGATGCCGCCGATACCGAAGGCGCCGAAGCTCGGCAGGAACGCCTCCGTCACCATCAAGGCGATGCCGAGCAGCAACAGCAGCACGCCGACGGCATTGACCGGGAGCATGGCCAGGGCATACGCCGCGAGCAACAGACAGATCGAGCCGATGATCCCGGCGACGCCGAAACCCGGCGTGTAGAACTCGAAGAGCAAGCCGTAAACGCCGAGCATCATCAGGATCAGCGCGATGTTCGGATCGGCGATCGACGCCAGCAGGCGTTCCTTCCAGTTCGGCGCGATGGCCTCCACCGCCGCCGCGTCGAGCGCCAGCGTCACCTTGCCGGAAGCGACCGTGACCTTGCGCCCGTTCGCGGTGCGCAACAGCTCGGGCAGATCCGTAGCGATGAAGTCGATCACGTTCTGCTTCTTCGCCTCCTCGGCGGATAGGCTCTCCGCCTCGCGCACCGCGCGCTCCGCCCACTCGGCGTTGCGCCCGCGCAGTTGCGCCAGGCTGCGGATGTACGCCGAGGCATCGTGGATGGACTTGCGCTCCATCGCGTTGCCGGACGGCGCATCGTTCTTGCCCTTCTCGGATTTGTCCTCGCCCGGCTTGGTCCCGCCGATGCCGATCGCCACCGGCGTCGCCGCCCCCAGATTCGTTCCCGGCGCCATCGCCGCCACGTGGGCCGAATAGAGCAGGTACGTCCCCGCGCTCGCCGCCCGCGCCCCCGATGGCGCCACCCAGATGACCACCGGCACCGGCGACGCCAGAATCCCCTGGATCATTTCGCGCATCGACGAATCGAGCCCGCCCGGCGTGTCCAGCCGCAGCACCAGCAGGTCGGCGCGAGCCCGTTGCGCTTCGTCGAGCGCCCGCAGGAAATATGCTGCGCTCGCGGGGCTGATTGCTCCGTGGATCTCGGCGACCTTGACCGTGGCGGCGCTCGCCGGCAGCGAAAGCAGCATGGCAACGACTACGGAAACGAGGAAGAAAAGGCGTTTCATTTTTCCTCCGCAGCAAGAAGCGACCCGACGCGGGCGTCAATTCAGCATAGCAGCTGTGCGCCAAAATACAGGAGCGATTGCCCGACCATTTTCGTCCGCGAACGTCGCTATGAAAGACCCGTCTGGAATGTGGTTTGCTGCGTTTTCAGCCGATATAATTCGGCCCGCCGGTTCGGTCGTCCGGGCCAACCATTTGTCACCAGCACAAGCCCGTGGCCCGCCTGGAGCTTCATCGCGAGAAAGTCCTGACCTTGCATTCTGTTGTTCTGCCATTGATTGCACCGATCGCCCGCCGCTCGGTCTGGGAGTCCATCACGGACGAGGGCGCTCCGGCGCGGGTTCCGGAGGTCGGCTTCGTCGAACCGATGCTCAGGCGGCGTCTCAGCTCGCTGGCCAGGATCGTGCTGCATGTTGCGCATGATTGCGTGCGGGACGTCACCCGTGCGCGGATCGTTTTCGCCTCGCGCCACGGCGAACTCGCGCGCACGACAAAAATGCTGGAAAGCCTTGCGACCGGGGAGGAACTCTCGCCGACCCTGTTCAGCATGTCCGTGCTCAACGCCAGTGCGGGACTGTTCTCCATCCTGCAGAAGAATACCGCGCCCTCCACGGCCATCTCCGCCGGGACGGCGAGTTTCGGGTATGGCTTGCTGGAGGCCTGCCTGCAACTCGCCGAAAGGCCCGACTTGCCGGTGCTCTACCTCTATGCCGACGAACCGGCCCCGGCGGACTACGAGACGGGCGAACCGCTTGACCGGCCAACGCTGGTGTTGGGCCTGCTGCTCGACGCCTCGGCGTCGACACGCGTTGCCTGTACTTCCCTCGCCACCGGCGCCCCCCCGGGCAACGAAGCGCAAGCAAAAGCCTTTATCCGCGCCCTCGACCAAGGCGAGGGCGCGTGGAGCGAAGGCGGTCGCACCTGGCGCTGGGAAAAGAACGGTTGATGGGAGGCCTGATGTTTTCCCGTCTGAATTACTGCTGGCGGCTGGTCGCGACCGGAGGGTGCTTTGCGATCTTCAGCCTGGGCGGTTTCGCGCTTTGGGCATTCGTCTTCCCCGCCGTAAGCGCGGCCTGTCGACGCACACGCGCCGAAAGAACGCGCTGGATCATTCACAAATCCTTCGGTGCCTTCCTCTGGCTGATGGAAACGGTCGGCATCATGCGCATGGAGGTGGACGGGGCGGAAAAGCTGCGTGACTGCGGGGGCATGCTGGTGCTGGCCAATCATCCGACACTGATCGATGTCGTGGCGCTGATCTCGTTGATGCCCGACGCCAGTTGCGTGGTCAAGCAGTCGCTGTGGCTGAATCCCTTCCTCGGCGGCGTGGTCCGTGCCGCCGGTTACCTCAGCAACTCGGATTCCGACAGCCTGATCGACGACTGCGCCCGCGATCTGCGCCATGGCAAACCGCTGATCATTTTTCCCGAAGGCACGCGTACCAGCCCCGGCGAGCCGCTGCGTTTTCAGCGCGGCGCTTCCCATATCGCCTTGCGGAGCCAGGCTTCGGTCATCCCCGTGATCATCGACTGCAATCCGACAACGCTGACCAAGCGCGAGAAGTGGTATCAGATTCCGCCGCGCCGCTTCCACCTGCGCATCCGCGTACTCGACCCCGTGCGCCCGGAGCACTGGGTCGAACCGTGCGAAACGCAAACGATCGCCGCCCGCAAGCTGACGCGGGCACTTGAAGGTTTTTTTAGTCAGGAACTCACTCGATGGACATGCTGAAACAGGAAATCAAGCGCCTCATCATCGACGCGCTCGACCTCGAAGACACGCAACCGGAAGACATCGCCGACGACATCCCGCTGTTCGGCGACGGCGGCTTCGGTCTCGACTCGATCGATGCGCTGGAACTGGGCATCGCCCTGCGCAAGAAGTACAAGGTGCAACTCGAAGCCAACGACGCGGGCAACCGCGAGCATTTCCGCTCGGTCAATAGCCTGGCGCAACTGGTCAAGGCACAGACACAAGCCGTCTGAGTCAACGTTTTTACTGGGCAAGACAAACATGAACGACGAACAAATCCTCGACAAACTCAAGGAAATCCTCGAGGAGTCCTTCGAGATCAGCCCGGAGCGCGTGGTTCCGGAAGCGAACCTTTTCAAGGAACTCGACCTCGACAGCATCGATGCCGTCGATCTGGCGATCAAGCTGCAACAACTGACCGGCAAGCGCATCAAGCCCGAGGATTTCAAGACGGTTCGTACCGTCGGCGACGTGATCAGCACCGTCAAGCAACTGATGGCCGGCTGACGTCGATCGTGCGTCTCCTCTTCGACCCGGCGACCCGATGCGACTGAAGCAACTGCTTTCCCCGCTATCCTGGCTGCTTTATCCAGTCGCCATTTTTTTCGGGCTGCGCATCGCCGAGCCGCGCCATGTCGCGCTGGTACTCGTGGCGGTTCTCCTGATGCGGCGCAGCCGGCAGGCGACCCGCCTGCTGGCGAGCCTGTCGCGCATCGACCTGGCGATCCTCGGCGGACTGCTGCTGCTCGCGGGAGCAACGGCGGCCACCAATAGCGAGCTGTTGTTGCGGCTGTACCCGGCGGCGGTCAACCTCGGGATGCTGCTGCTCTTCGGCGGCTCGCTGCTCGTTCCGCCGTCGATGGTCGAGCGTTTCGCGCGGCTCGGCGAGCCCGACCTGCCTGCGGCGGCCATCGGCTATACGCGGCGCGTGACCCAGCTCTGGTGCGCCTTCTTCGTCGCCAACGGCGCCGCCGCCGCCTGGACGGCGCTGTATGCCAGCCGCGACGACTGGGCGCTCTACAACGGCTTCATCGCCTACCTGTTGATGGGTGCCCTGTTCGCCGGCGAGTGGCTCTATCGTCGCCTGTTCATCATGCGAAAGACGGGATGACGAATTTCGCCCCTCACCTGATCGCCCTGCCCGACTTGTTCAATCGGGGGCGCCCCGACGATCACCCGGTAGCCCGTGACGGACAGCGCCTGATCGTCTGGCGCGACTTCTCCGTGCGGGTTTCCCGTCTCGCCGCCACGCTGCGGCAACATCCTGAAAAGCGCTGGCTACTGACCAGCGACGACCCGCTCGACTTCACCGCCGAACTTTTCGCGCTCCTGCTCGCCGGGAAGCAGGCGGTCATTCCGCCGAACACCCGCCCGGGAACGCTGGATGCGCTAGCCGCGGCCTTCGACGCCCGACTGGACACGCTGACGGTCGACAACGCCTCGCTGACGTCCCCCCTTGCGGCGATCGATCCGCACCGGGCGATCATCGACCTGTACACCTCGGGCAGCACCGGCGAACACAAGCGGGTGCGCAAGACGCTGGCGCAGTTCGACGCGGAAGTCGCGGTCCTTGAATCGCTGTGGGGCGAAAAGATCGGCGCGGCGGCGATTCTGGCGACCGCGCCGCATCAGCACATCTACGGCCTGCTCTTCCGGGTTTTCTGGCCGCTGGCCAGCGGCCGGGTTTTCGACGCCGTGACTTGCGCCCATCCGGATATGCTGGAAGAACGCCTCGCCGTCTTCGGCCGCGCGGCACTGATCTCCAGCCCCGCCCAGCTGACGCGTCTGCCCGACTTGCTGCCGCTGGCGGCGCTGCAACCGAAGCCGGTCGCCGTCTTCTCCTCCGGCGGCCCGCTGCCGGGCAGTGCGGCCAGGGCGCTGGCCGACGGCCTGGGCGAAGCGCCGATCGAAGTCTTCGGCAGCACCGAAACCGGCGGCGTCGCCTGGCGCCAGCAAGTCGGGGCCGATGGCGACTTGTGGACACCGTTCCTCTGCCACACGGTGTCCGCCTCGGATACCGGCGCGCTGACGCTGCGCTCGCCCTTTCTCGCGGACGACGCACCGTGGGAAATGGATGACGGCATCGCCCTGCAGGCCGACGGCCGCTTCCGCCTGCTCGGCCGACTCGACCGCATCGTCAAGATCGAGGAAAAGCGACTGTCCCTGCCGGACATGGAATCCCGGCTGCTCGCCCACGGCTGGGTCGATTCGTCCGCTGCCGTCGCGTTGAACGGGCGTCGTCAGAGTATCGGCGCCGTTGTGGTACTCAATGCACAAGGCAAAGCAGCGCTGCAAGCGTCCGGCAAACGCGCCGTCGCGCAGACGCTGCGTACGCATCTCGCCAACCATTTCGACGCGGTGCTGCTGCCGCGCCACTGGCGCTTTCCCGACCAGTTGCCGACCAACGAGCGCGGCAAGGTCGCCGCTGCCGCGTTGGCGGCGCTGTTCGATTTGCCTGACGTCGTTCCCGAACCAGCGCTGCTGCCAGAAGTCACCGCCGTCAACTTTGCCGGAGGGAACCGGAATCACGTCGTGCTCGATCTGCATGTCACGTCCGACATCGCGCACTTCGCCGGTCATTTCCCCGGCGCAGCCCTCCTGCCGGGTGTTGTTCAGGTCGATTGGGCGGTGTTTTTTGCGCGCCGACACCTAGCGTTAACCGGCCACTTCTCGGCGCTGGAAAACCTCAAGTTTCTCGGCGTCATCCTCCCGGGAACGAAGCTCCAGCTTTCATTGACCTGGGATGCCGCCCGCCAGCGTCTCGAGTTCGCTTACGCCACGCCGCAGCGCAAGTATTCCACCGGACGCATTCTCTTCGGCGGTGCCGCATGACCTTCTCGCCCTGCCTGCTGATCCCGATCTACAACCACTGGCGCAGCATCCGCGCGACGGTCGAACGGCTCGCCGGCTACGCCCTGCCGATCCTCATCGTCGACGACGGCAGCGACGAGACCACGCAGCGGGTTCTCGCCGACCTTGCCGCGGAGTTCCCGCGGGTCCGCCTGTTTCGCCTGCCGCAGAACGGCGGCAAGGGCGCTGCCGTGATGCGCGGCATGCGCGAGGCGCTGGCCGCCGGCTTCACCCACGCGCTGCAGATCGACGCCGACGGCCAGCACGACACGGCCGATGTCCCGCGTTTCCTCGAACTCAGCGCTGCCCATCCGCTGGCGCTCGTTTGTGGCCAGCCGATCTATGACGCGTCGGTGCCGAAGGGACGGCTGTACGGCCGCTACATCACCCATTTCTGGGTCTGCGTCGAAACGCTGAACCCGTCGATCATCGACTCGATGTGCGGCTTCCGGCTCTATCCGCTGGCTGAGACCTGTGCGCTGATCGACCGCGTCGAGATACCGACGCGGATGGATTTCGACATCGAGATCTTCGTCCGGCTGGCTTGGGAAGGACTCGAGTTCCTGGTCGTCGACACGCGCGTGACCTATCCCGAGGACGGCCTGTCGCACTTCGACATGCTGCGCGACAACCTGCGCATTTCGAAGATGCACACGCGCCTGACCTGCGGCATGCTGCTGCGCCTGCCGGTGCTGCTCACGCGCAAGCTGTTCGGCCGGCGCGCCGCCGGGCAGCACTGGTCGCGCCTCGCCGAACGCGGCAGCGTGCTCGGTCTGAAGACCGTCTTCGCCTGCTACCGCCTGCTCGGTCCGCAGGTGGCGCGCTGGCTGCTCTACCCGATCATCGGCTACTTCTTCCTCACCGGAAAAAAAGCCCGTACTGCCTCGCTCGACTACCTGCGCCGCGTGAATCGCCTGAACGGCTGGCCGGAACCGGGCTGGCGCGACAGCTTCCGGCACATGCTGGCGTTCGGCCAGTCCGGGCTGGACAAGTTGGCGGCCTGGCTCGGCGAACTGGGAAGCCGGCAGGTCAACTTTCCCGACCGCCCCGAGCTGCACCGGCTGCTCGATAGCGGGCAGGGTGCGGTGCTGATCGGCGCGCATCTCGGCAACCTCGAAATGATGCGTGCACTGGCGGTCAACGAACGCCAGGCGACGGTCAATGCCGTCGTTTTTACGGAGCATGCCCAGCGCTTCAACGACATGCTCAAGCAGGCCAACGCCGAATTCGGCGTGAACATGATCCAAGTCTCACACCTGGGGGCGGACACGGCGATCCTGCTGAAGGAGAAGATCGATCGCGGCGAATTGGTGGTCATCGTCGGCGACCGCACCCCGCCGGCCGAGCGAAGCAGCCACCGGGTCAGCCGCGTGGATTTTCTCGGCAGCCCGGCCCCGTTCGCGCACGGCCCCTTCATCCTCGCCAGCCTGCTCGAATGCCCGGTCTATCTGGTGTTCGGCCTGCGCGAGACGCAGGGCAGCCAACCTGGTTACCGGATTCATCTGGAGCGCTTCGCCGAGCGGATCGACTTGCCGCGCCGCGAACGACTGGTACGCCTTCAGGAGTACCTCCAGCGCTATGCGCAACGGCTCGAGCACTACTGCCGGCTGGTGCCGGAGCAATGGTTCAATTTCTACGACTTCTGGCAGGGCGGCGCCCCTGCCACTGACGGGGCACGGCAAGACTCATGAACATTGGCACATCTCCGAAGACACTCGAAACGCACGTAACCGTCGGCGAACGGCGGCTGCGCATCGAGGACGTGTTGCGCGTCGCGCGCGGCGAAGCCGGCGTGTCGCTGTCCGGCGCGCCCGAGTTCGCACGCCGCATTCGCAGCGGCGCGCAGTATCTCGAACGCCTGCTGGCCAACAACGGGGTCGTCTACGGCGTCACCACTGGTTACGGCGACTCCTGCACCGTCGGCATCCCGCCCGAACTCGTCGCCGAACTGCCGCTGCACCTGACGCGCTACCACGGTTGCGGCCTCGGCGAGTATCTGGACGACGAGCAGACGCTGGCCGTGCTCGTCTGCCGCCTGAACTCGCTGGCGCAGGGCTATTCCGGCGTGCGCTGGGAGCTGCTCGAGCAGCTGGCGGCGCTGATCCGGCATCGCGTCCTGCCGTTCATCCCGGCCGAAGGCTCGGTCGGCGCCAGCGGCGACCTGACGCCGCTCTCCTACGTCGCCGCCGCGCTGATCGGCGAACGCGACGTCCGTTTTGCCGGACAACGCCGGCCGGCGCTCGAGGTGCTCGATGAACTGGGGCTGCCGCCGCTCCGGCTGGCGCCGAAGGAGGGGCTGGCAGTGATGAACGGCACCGCCGTGATGACCGCGCTGGCCTGCCTCGCCTGGCAACGCGCCGAATCGCTGAGCCGTCTTTGCTGCCGGCTGACGGCGCTCGCGTCGATCGCCCTGCGCGGCAATCGCGGCCATTTCGATCCGTGCCTCTTCGCCGCCAAGCCGCACGCCGGGCAGAACGAAGCAGCCGCGTGGATTTACGCCGATCTGCATCCCGACGACAAGGAGGTCATTCGCCTGCAGGACCGCTATTCGATCCGCTGCGCGCCGCACGTGATCGGCGTCGCCCGCGATGCGCTGACCTGGATGCGCCGCGACATCGAGAACGAGCTCAACAGCGCCAATGACAATCCGCTGATCGACGGCGATGCCGAACTGGTGCTGCACGGCGGCCATTTCTACGGCGGCCACATCGCTTTCGCCATGGACGCGCTGAAGACCGCCGTCGCCAACCTCGCCGACCTGATGGACCGCCAGCTGGCCCTGCTCGTCGATAGCAGGTTCAACCATGGCCTGCCGCAGAACCTGTCCGGCAGCAGCGTCACGCGTGCGCCGATAAACCACGGCTTCAAGGCCGTGCAGATCGGCGCCTCGGCCTGGACCGCCGAAGCGCTGAAACTGACGATGCCGGCCAGCGTCTTCTCGCGCTCGACCGAGTGCCACAACCAGGACAAGGTGAGCATGGGCACCATTGCGGCACGCGATTGTCTGCGCGTCCTCGACCTGACCGAGCAGGTCGCCGCGGCGCTGACGCTGGCCAGCGTGCAGGGTGTCCGTCTGCGTCAGCGTCTGGTCGATACCGAGCCGACCGCGTTGATGCCAGAGGTCGCGGCTTTCATGAGCAACGTCACCGAACATTCCGCGTTCCTCGACGAGGACCGTCCGCTGGAAGCCGAACTGCGTCAACTGACCTGCCTGATCCGGCAGGCACACTGGGAGCTGTATCCGCATGTCTGAGCTGACCGCCAGCATTGACGTCGAAGTGCCGTTCCACGATGTCGATGCGATGAACGTGGCCTGGCACGGCCATTACGTCAAATACTTCGAGATCGCGCGCTGTGCCCTGCTGCGTCGCTTCGACTACGACTACCCGCAGATGCAGGCCTCGGGCTATCTCTGGCCCATCGTCGAATGTCACCTCAAGTACATCCGCCCGGCGCTCTACGGCCAGACGCTGCGCGTGCGGGCGACGCTGCTCGAATACGAGAACCGCATCAAGATCGGCTACGAGATCAGCGATATCGAAACCGGCGAACGCCTGACCAAAGGTTACACGACTCAGGTCGCCGTCGACGCCACGACGCGCGAACTGCAATTCGTCTCGCCGCCGATCGTCTTCGCCAACATCGAAAAGGCGTGTTCACTGTGAAAAATTCAACATCCACCGCTTGCACACCCCCCGTTTGTCATTCCGGCGAAGGCCGGAATCCAGTTTTTCGGAGCACAGACTGGATCCCGGCCTGCGCCGGGATGACGGAGCATTTGCAGTGAGGCTTCAATGAAAAAAATCCGTTCCCTGCTGGTCGGTCTGATGATTGCTACGGCCGCTCTTGTCTCTCCCCTGCCGGCCCGCGCTGCGGATGTGCTCAACCAGATCGGTGCACAGATCGAGCAATTCCAGGTCGTCCGCGCCGAGTTCGTGCAGACCAAGCAGATGGCCGCGCTGAAGCGTCCGCTGGTCACTTCCGGCCACCTGACCTTCTCGCGCCAGCACGGCGTCCTCTGGCAGATCGAGAAGCCTTACCGCGTCAGTTACGTGCTCGGCGAGACGAAGATCGTCGAAATTGGTGGCAGCGGCGGTGACAGCGTCCGCCGCGTGCGCGAAACGCGCGACGTGCCCGGGTTGGCGCAGGTCGGCCGGGTTTTCCGCGCCATGCTCGGTGCCAATTCCGATGCGCTGCGCGAATACTTCGATGTCGCCGCGCAGGGCACGCCGGCGCAATGGTCCATCGCACTTACGCCGCGCCAGTCGCAGCTCGCCCGGTTTCTGAGCGGCATGGAGCTGTCCGGCGGCCGCTTCGTCGAGGAAATCCGCATCAGCGAGGCCGGCGGTGACGACACCCGAATCCGCCTGAGCAATTCGCAGGGCGCCGCGGCACTCAACGACGCGGAAGCAACGCTTTTCGGGACGGAAAACGACGGGAGCGGGCGCTGATGAACGGCATGCGGCTGCGCGCGCTGCTCTGGCTGACGCTGGCCGTCGTGCTGGCGATCGCCGCCGCAGTGCAGTTCGCCGGGCCGCTGCCGCTGCAAAGCAACCTGCTGGCGCTGCTGCCGCCGACCGAGCGCAACCCGGTGGCGGAACACGCCGTCAGCCGACTCGCCGAAGCGGCGGGCGACCGGGCGATTTTTCTCATCGGCCGCCCGAAAGCGGACACCCTCGAACTTGGCAAGGCCGCCCGCGACTTCGGTGCTCAACTGCGCGCCAGCGAGGTTTTTCGCTCGGTAGTCGATGAAATTCCGCCGTTCGATCCGCAGCAACTGGCGCGCTTCTACTTCCCCTACCGCTTCAACCTGCTCGGTGATGGCGACCGGGCCGCCTCATCTGACCTCGTCGAGCGCCTGCAGCGCAAACTTTACACGCCGTTCCAGTTCGGCCCGGGCTACCCGCTGGCCGACGATCCCTTCGGCTTCGGCGACGCCTGGCTGGCGGGTCTGCCGCTCAAGACGCTCCGCCTGGAGACGCAGGACGGGCTGCTCGTTGCGCGCAGCGGCGGGAATGTCTGGGCGATGGTCTCGGCCGTATTGCCCGGCTCGGCGTACGACGGGTCGATCCAGACGCGCGTCGCGGCGGCAGTGGCAGGTGCGGAAGCGCGCCTGAAGCAGGATTTCCCTGGCCTGGAGGTGTTGCGCACCGGCACCGTTTTCTATGCCGGCGCGGCCCGCCAGAGTGCCGAGCGGGAAGTGGATTTCATCGGTGCCGGCTCGCTGCTCGGCATGCTGCTCCTGCTCTATCTCGTTTTCCGCTCGTTGCGCCCGCTGGGACTCGGCCTGCTCTCGGTGGGCTTCGGGGTCGCTGCGGCGGCGACGGTCACCGTGGCCGTCCACGGCGAGCTGCACCTGATCACCCTGGTCTTCGGCGCCAGCCTGATCGGCGAAGCCATCGACTACGCCGTGCAGTACTTCGCCGCGCACCTCGGCGCGGGCAATGGCTGGGAGCCGATGGCGGGGCTGCGGCGCATCGCGCCGGGGCTGCTGACGGCGCTGGCGACCAGCCTGCTCAGCTATGCGGCGTTGATGCTGGCGCCTTTCCCGGCCTTGTCGCAGATCGCCCTGTTCGCGCTGGTCGGGTTGAGTGCGGCGTGCGCCTCGGTCTTCCTGCTGCTCCCATGGCTGCTCAAGGCGCCGGGCAAGCGCGACCCGGAAGCCGCCGTCGCCTTGCCCCGCCGCTTTCTCGTCGGCTGGAAGAAGCATGTCGGCCGGCGCGCCTGCCTGACCGCCGCCGCCGCGCTGCTCGCGCTCTCGGCTCCGGGCTGGAGCCGCCTGGCCAGCAACGATGATGTTCGCATCCTGATCTCCAGGCCGCCGGCACTGGTCGCGCAGGAGGAGAAAATCCGCGAACTCACCGGCTTCGGCAACAGCAGCCAGTTCTTCCTTGTCGAAGGAAAAACACCCGAGGAGGTGCTGCACAACGAGGAGCGGCTGCTGGAAAAGCTCGCTCCGCTCGCGGGAGATGACGACAAGAGCGTTCTCAGCGGCTATCTCGGAGTATCGATGTTCGTCCCCTCGGCGAATCGGCAGGCGCATAACCGGCAACGCTGGGAGCGTAGCGTCTTTGCGGACGAACGCCGTTTGCGCGAACTGCTGTCCGACGCCTCGCTGCGCGACGAACTTGCCGAACGGATGATCGAGGATTTCGCGAACAGCAACAGCCGCGTCCTGTCGGTCGACGACTGGTTCCAATCGCCGCTGTCGACACCCTTCCGCCATCTCTGGCTCGGCAAGGTCGCGGGCAACGGCGCCGGTCAATTCGCCGCCATCGTCCAGCCGCAAGGCATCCGTGACGTGGGGCGTCTCGCCGAACTGAGCGGCGCGCTCGACGGCGTGACTTTCGTCGACAAGGCCGGCAGCGTCTCGCGCCTGTTCCAGGAGTACCGGCAATGGGGCATCGTCTGGCTGCTCGGCGCGCTGGTGCTGATCTACGGCGTGCTGTGCCTGCGTTACGGCCCTGCGCAGGCGGCCTTCATGCTGCTGCCGACCGCTCTCGCGCTGGCCGTTGTGCTCGGCGCTTTCGGCTACATGGCCACGCCACTGACACTGTTCAATCTGATGGGCTTCATGCTCGTGGTCGGCGTGGGCGTCAATTACGCCATCTTCCTGCGCGAGGGCGGCGTGAACGCGGCGGCGACGCTGGCCGGTGTCCTGCTTTCAGCGGGAACGACGCTGCTGTCGTTCGGCCTGCTCGCCTTCAGTTCGATGCCCGCACTGTCCAGCTTCGGCCTTACGCTGCTGCTCGGCATCTGCGTGGCGGTGCTGCTGGCGCCGATGGTGCTGTCCTTCGCGCCTGAGGCGTCGCGATGAGGCGGCTTTTGCTGACTGGCATGCTGGCCGTCGCGCTGCTCGTCGCCGGCTGTGACGACGATGGTTCGTCCTGCACGACGCTGCCCGGCGGTCCGCGCTACTGCCTGCAGACGACGGATTCCATCGTCCCGTTCGATGTCCAGCAGAAGGTCGACGTAAGCTTCGACAGCCGGCGGGAAACGATGATCGCGCAACTGGAGGCGGATGCCGGTGGAATCCGCTTCGCCGGCATGACGCCCTTCGGCCAGAAACTGCTCCAGGTCAGTTTCGACAACCGCGACGTCACTGCCGAAACATTCCCCGGCAAAGGTCCGGACCCCGTGCTGTTGCTGGCCCTGGTGCAGGTCGCGACATGGCCCGCCGAACATGTGCGCGCGGGGCTCGACGGGGCCGAGGTGATCGACGACGACAGCAACGACGCACCGGCGCAACGCCGTCTCGTCAAGGACGGTAAAGACATTGTCGTGATCAGGTATACTCGCGGCCGCCCGCCCGCCGGCGACATGCTCATTCTGTTGCCGGCCGCCGGCGTCGAGTTTTCCATCACCAATCTGGATATCGCGGCCACACGATGAACCGTCCGTACTACCTGCCTGCGCTGGGCATCGTCAACGCCCTTGGCAGCGGCATCGATGAAGTGGCGCAAGGGCTTTTCCGCGGCGACACGCGCGGGATGGTTCTGGAGGACGGCTGGCTGCCGGCAGTGCCCGCCCGCGTCGGCCGCGTACGCGGCACCTTGCCGGAAATTCCCCTGGCCTTGTCCGATTACACCAGCCGCAACAATCGCCTGCTGCTGGCGGCGCTGGCGCAAATCCGCGCCGACGTTGACGAAGCCATCGCACGATTCGGCCGTGACCGGGTCGGCATCGTCCTCGGCACGAGCACCTCCGGAATCGCCGAGGGCGAAGCGGCCATTGCCGCGCTTCGAAACGACGGTCGCTTGCCCCCGGACTATCGCTACGTTCAGCAGGAACTCGGCTCGCCGGCGATGTTCCTCTCCCGCCTTCTCGAGGTCGGCGGACCGGCGTACTGCGTCTCCACCGCCTGCACGTCCAGCGCCAAGGCCTTCGTCTCGGCGCGCCGTCTCCTGCGCCACGGCTTGTGCGACGCGGTTCTGGTCGGCGGCGTCGATTCGCTCTGCAAGCTGACGATCAACGGTTTCGCCGCGCTCGAGTCGGTCTCGACCGATCTCTGCAACCCGATGAGCCGCAAGCGCAAGGGGATCAACATCGGCGAAGGCGCGGCCTTGTTCCTGATGTGCGGCGACGAATCGGATATCGCCTTCCTCGGCGCCGGCGAAAGCAGCGATGCCTACCACATCTCGGCGCCGCATCCGGAAGGCGCCGGCGCGGAAACGGCGATGCGCGCCGCGCTGGCCGACGCCGGCTTGTCCGCAGGGGATGTCGACTATCTGAACATGCACGCGACGGCCACCCCGAAGAACGATGAAATGGAGAGCCGGGCGATCAGCCGCGTTTTTCCGGAAGGCATTCCTGCCAGCGGCACCAAGCCGCTGACCGGGCACACGCTCGGCGCTGCCGGCGCGCTGGAACTGGGGCTGTGCTGGCTGGCGCTGCGTTCCGGCCGTCTGCCGCCGCATGTGTGGGATGGCGAAGCCGATCCGGCGCTGCCGACGCTGCGCCTCGTCGGCACCGGGCAAGAACTCAGCACGACATCCAACCGCATCTGCATGAGCAATTCGTTCGCCTTCGGTGGAAGCAACGCCAGTCTCTTGATCGGCGACGCCCGTTAGCCGAAACACCCTATGATGAACGACTTTCCCCCGATCGAAGAACTGCTGCCGCATCGCGGCACGATGCTCCTGCTCGATCGGGTTGTCGACTTTTCGGGGGATTCCCTCGCCGCGGAATATACGCCGCAAGCGCGGGCCTGGTACGCCGACGACACGGGCAGCATGCCCGGCTGGGTCGGTATCGAACTGATGGCCCAGGCCATCGCCGCACACGTCGCGCTGAACAAGCGGCAGGCCGGCCTGCCGCCCAAGATGGGCGCCTTGCTCGGCACCCGCAGCTATACGATGTCATCGCCGGCAAGCTTTCCGGCCGGACAGTGTCTGCGGGTCCACGTCCAGGAATCCTTCCGCGACGAGAGCGGCCTCGCCGCCTATGACTGCCGCATCGACGGCAATGACCAGGCGCTGGCCTCGGCGACACTGAAGGTTTATGAACCCGACGATTTCGGGGCTTTCATGCAAGAAGGTACACAATGACGCGAAGAAGAGTTCTGATCAGCGGATCGAGTCGCGGCATCGGCCGCGCCATCGCCTTGCGCCTGGCGCGCGATGGCTGGGCGGTCACTGTGCATTGCCGCAGCCGGCAGGCCGAAGCGGAAAGCGTGGTCAGGGAGATCGAGGCAGGCGGCGGCGAGGCGGACTTCCTGATGTTCGACGTGCGCGACCGGGAGGCGGCGGCCCGTCTTCTCGAAAGGACCGTCGATGCAAAGGGCGCGTACTACGGCATCGTCTGCAACGCCGGGATTTCCCGCGACGGCGCCTTCCCCGCGCTCAGCGGCGAAGACTGGGACAGTGTGCTGGATACCAGCCTCGACGGCTTCTTCAACGTCGTCCAGCCGCTGATCATGCCGCTGGTCCGCAAAAAGAGCGGCGGGCGGATCGTCACCCTGGCCTCGGTGTCGGGGGTCATGGGCAATCGCGGGCAGGTCAACTACAGCGCAGCCAAGGCCGGCCTGATCGGCGCGACCAAGGCGCTGGCCGTCGAACTCGCCAGCAGGGGGATCACCGTCAACTGCGTCGCCCCCGGGCTGATCGAGACCGAGATGACCGACGATCTACCGCTCGGCGAGGCGCTCAAGGTCGTGCCGATGAATCGCGTCGGGCACGCCGACGAAGTCGCCGCCGCCGTGTCGTTCCTGATGTCCGATGACGCGTCGTACATTACGCGACAGGTGCTCGGGGTGAATGGGGGAATGGCCTGATGCGCCGCGTCGTGGTCACCGGCATGGCCGGAATCACCGCCCTCGGCGATGGCTGGGAGCACATCGAGGCGCGCCTGCGCGAAGGGCGCAATGCCGTGCGCCACATGCCGGAATGGGAGGTTTTCGCGGCGTTGAATACCCGTCTGGGGGCGCCTGTCGATGATTTCCGGATTCCTGCCCATTATCCGCGCAAGATGGTGCGCTCGATGGGCCGCGTCTCGCTGCTCGCGGTGCGCGCCAGTGAAATGGTGCTGGCCGATGCCGGCCTGCTCGACGATGCGACGATCCGTGACGGGCGCATGGGCATCGCCTACGGCTCCTCGTCGGGCAGCCTGGAGCCGGTCCGGGTTTTCGGCAAGATGCTCGAGGCCGCCTCGATGGACGGCGTGACGTCGACCAGCTACATCCAGATGATGCCGCACACCACGGCGGTCAACGTGGCGCTCAACTTCGGGCTCAAGGGCCGCGTCATTCCGACGTCCAGCGCCTGCACCTCCGGCAGCCAGGGCATCGGCTACGCCTACGAAGCCATTCGTTTCGGCCGTCAGAAAATGATGCTGGCGGGCGGCGCCGAGGAACTGTCGGTCGCCTCCGCGGCGGTGTTCGACACCCTGTTTGCCGCCAGCTGCCAGAACGACACGCCGGAAACGACACCCCGCCCCTTCGACCGCCGGCGCGACGGCCTGGTGGTCGGCGAAGGCGCGGCCACCCTCGTGCTGGAAGAGTACGAACACGCCGTAGCACGCGGCGCGCGGATCTACGCGGAAATCATCGGCTTCGCCACGAACTCGGACGGCAGCCACATCACCCAGCCCGAACAGTCGACGATGGCCGTGGTCATGCAGCAAGCGCTCGCTGACGCAGACCTGCCGCCTTCTGAAATCGGCTACGTCAGCGCGCACGGTACCGCGACGGACCGTGGCGATGTCGCGGAAACGCTCGCGACGGAAAGCGTTCTTGGCCCGGGCAAGCCGATCAGCTCGGTGAAAAGCTATGTGGGTCACACGCTCGGCGCCTGCGGTGCAATCGAGGCATGGTGGACGATCGAGATGATGCGGCGAAAGTGGTTTGCGCCAACGATCAATCTTTCCGAGGTCGATCCGGCCTGCGGAACGCTCGATTACCTTGTTGGCACCGGGCGCGAGATCGATACTGAATACACGATGAGCAACAACTTCGCCTTTGGCGGCATCAATACGTCGCTCATATTCCGCAGAGTGTAAAAAAGGAGGAAACCATGAATGCCCTGAGAATCGCTTTGTTCGCCCTGGCGCTGTTTGTGTCCGGTTCCGTCCTGGCGCGCCCGCCGGTGCCGATGACCGAGGTCGTTGAACAGGCCATCGCCACAACGAGTGGCAACGCACTCCCCATCGAGCAGATCCAGCAGGCGATCCGCACTGCCGCCGAAGGACGGAAATGGGTTGTCGGCCAGCAGCCCGACGGGGTCATGGTGGCCTCCCTGAGCTGGAACGCCAACAAGCACACCATCGTCGTCAGCATCGCCAGCACGGCCGAGCGCTATACGATCACCTACAAGGACAGCATCAACATGCGCTATGGCATGGAGGACGGGAAGCCGGTCATTCATCCGCACTACAACAAGTTCGTCGGCGAACTCCGCGATGCGATCCGCGTCGAGTTCATGAAGTACTGAGCTGTCGCTCAACGCGCCATCGCGCCACAACATCGGAACAGGGGGAACAAGGGCAGTGCGTCGCGTCGTGGTTACGGGCATGGGGATTGTCTCCTGCCTGGGGAACGATCCGGACACGGTTGAAGACGCCTTGCGTCACAGCCGTTCCGGCATCAGGCATGTGCCCGAATACGCCGAGCTGGGGCTGCGCAGCCATGTTGCCGGAATCCCCGACCTCGCTGGCGAGCCGCCGGTTGACCGCAAGCTTCGCCGGTTCATGGGCGACGCATCGCTCTATGCCTACCACGCGATGCGACGGGCCGTGGACGACGCGCGCATCGAAAACCGTCTGCTCTCGCACCCGCGTACCGGGCTCGTCGTCGGGTCCGGGGTCGGCTCCCCGTTCGAACACGTGCAGGCGGCCGATCTGCTGCGCCAGTCCGGGCTCGCCAAGGTGCTGCCCTACACCGTGCCGCGAGTGATGGGCAACACGACCTCCGCCTGCCTGTCCACCGCCTTCGGCATCCAGGGCACCAGCTATTCGCTCACCTCCGCTTGCGCCACCTCGGCCCACTGCATCGGCAACGGAGTGGACCTGATTCGCGCCGGCCGGCAGGACATCGTTTTTGCCGGCGGCGCGGAAGAGGTTCGCTGGACTTCCACCGCCCTGTTCGATGCGATGGGCGCGCTGTCCACGGCCTACAACGATGCCACGGCCTCCCGCCCCTTCGATGCCGGTCGCGACGGCTTCGTGATTGCCGGGGGCGCCGGCATCCTTGTGCTGGAGGAACTCGAGCATGCCCGGAAAAGGGGGGCCACGATCCACGGCGAAGTCGCCGGCTATGGCGCGTGCTGCGACGGCGCGGACATGGTTTCCCCTGCCGCGGAAGGCGCCGCCCGGGCCATGCGTCTTGCGCTGGCAGAAACCGACACGCCGATCGGCTACATCAATGCCCATGCGACCTCCACCGTGCGCGGCGATCTCAGCGAACTCGAGGCCGTTCGCGCCGTATTCGGGTGTAATATTCCGCCGCTCTCCTCGACCAAGGGGCTGAGCGGGCATTCGATTGCCGCCACCGCGGCGCAGGAAGCGATTTTTTCTCTGCTGATGCTCAATCGCGGCTTTGTCAGCGGTTGCGCCAATGTATCCGAGCTCGACCCGGCGTGCCGGGATTTCCCCATCCTGCTCGCCAGCGAAGAGCGCCGTTTCGATTCCGTCATGAGCAACAGTTTCGGTTTCGGCGGCACCAATGCGTGCCTGATTTTTCGCCGCCTGGATTGAATGGCGGCTTTCGCCAACTGCAATGAAAGAAAACAAAAATGAACAAACTCCTGCCTTTGACCCTCACCCTCGCCGCACTGGCCGCCTCTGCCAACACGTTCGCCCGCGACGATCAGCGCATGCATCCGCTGGAAGACGCCCTGGCGACCGAAGCCGCCAGGGACAAGCTCGACCCGTCGATCAAGCTGTTTTTCGGCAACCAGAAACATCCCCGAGTCGTCAAGGAATTCGGCGAGTGGAAAACCAACAAGAAGACCAACGGCTTCAACAAGTCGGACAAGGAAGCGTGCGAATGGGTGTTCCTGAGCGCGGTGCTCGAACTTCAGGAGCGCGCCCAAAAGGAAGGGGGCAATGCGGTCATCAACATCAAGAGCAACTACAAGAACAACGAGCGCAGCAGCGAAACCGAGTACATGTGCGGCAGCGGCGCGCTGATGTCCGGCGTGGCCTTGAAAGGGACCGTCGTCAAGCTGGCCGAATAAGTTTGCCACCGCAGATCGGGGGAGGAGGGGGACGGGTCGCATGAGCCGCTATCTGCTCACGCCCTGCAACAACACGCTCTCCCACATCGCAAAAAGCCTGGCCCTGCGTCACGCACTCGAAGCGCGCGGGCACGAAGTGTTTCTCGCGGTCTCGGCCCGACGCACGGCTTTTCTGGATCGCATCGGCGAGGGGCGTTATGTCATCCTTCCCGACATTCAGGAAGCCGACGCCGCGCCATTGCCCGGTTTCTCGTGGTTCAGACCGGAGCGTTTCGAGGCCTGCGTGCACGCCGAAGTCGAATTGTTGCGCACGCTGCGCCCGGATGCCGTGTTGGGCGTGTTTCGCTTCACCGGTCCGGTTTCGGCGGCCCTGGCGGGGGTTCCCTACGATTCGCTGATCTGCGGTGCCATGACCCCGGCGTGTGCCGAGGTGCTCGGGTTCGCAAAAAACGAGCCGGGCGAACAGGAACAGGCCAGGGCGCTGAGTTTCTTCCGCGAAACCTGTGCGCAACGCCTTCGACCGGCGCTCACCCGCCTGGGGCTGCCGGCGATTGAGGACATCTGGCAACTCCTTGAAGGGAAACGCACGTTTCTATGGGACACCCCGGAGTTTCAGCCGTTGCCAGAGCAGCCGACCTATTGCCATGTCGGGCAGGTGCTCTGGCACAACTGGCCACACCACGACGTCGACCTGCAGAAACTCGATACGCTGCGCGGCCCGATTGCCTATGTCGCCTTCGGCACGGGGAGCGTGCCGGCGGGATGGTTGCCGCATCTCGTTGAGGCGCTCTGGCACATCGGGTGTTCGGTCGCGTTGGGCCTTGGCGGGCAACAGGCTCCCGACGAATTGCCCGTGGACCCGGCACGCCTCGCCGTATTCGATTTTCTGCCAGTGGAACAGGTGCTGCCACGCGCCGCGCTCGTCGTCTGTCACGGCGGCCAGGGCCTGATATTCGAGGCCTTGCGCCAGCACACCCCCGTTTTCGTTCTGCCCATGCAACCGGAACAGGCCCAGAACGGGGTGTGCCTTGAACGCATCGGCTGCGGACATCGCTTGCTGCGCGGCGTGGTTTTCGGCGGTCACGCCACGGACATCGATGCCGCTTTCCTGGCACGCCCGACGCAGCAACTGGCCGACGAAATTGCAGCGTTTCTCGCCAACGGCGGACTGGCGGAGCGTCTCGACTCGGCGGCCCGGCACCTGAGTCGCTATCGCGGCGCGGAGCAACTGGTCTCGCAGCTGGAGAAATCATGACCTTCTCCCGAGGGGGCTCAGCGCGCGACAATGCTGTCGGGATTCTGCTGGTTCACGGCTATCTTGGCCGCCCCGCCGATCTGGCAACGCTCGAGGCGGCGATCGCACGCCGTTACGGAACAGATGCGGTGACGAACCTCTGCCTGCCGGCGCACGACAACTCCGCTTCGCCGCCGTTCGACGAAGCGGCTTTTCTTTCCGTGCTGGCGACCGCCATCGACAGACAGCGCAGCGCAGGTCGCAAGCTGGTGCTGCTCGGACATTCGACCGGCGGCACCTTGCTGCTCGCCGAAATCGCCCGCCGCCTGACCACCGACCCGGCCAGTCTGGACGCGCTGCGACTGCTCGTCCTTTGCGCCACACCGCCGCTCATCGATCTCGGCTACGCGCAGCGCTGGGCCGAGCACACTGCCGGACAGGAAAATCTCCTGCATGATGTCGGCGCACTCGTCTCGCTGATCAATCGCCTCGCACGGCACGGCCCGATCGCCGTTCCGGCGCCAGTTCTGCTGCTGCACGGCGAGGACGACGAACTCGTTCCCGTCGCCGCCGCCGGCCTCTGGCGAGAAAAACGTCTGGACGGCCCGTTGCGGCAAATGCGCATTGCCGGCGCGAGGCATCATCTTTTTACCGGAGAAAAGTCCGGGATGGCCATCGACGCGGTCTGCCGGGCCGTCGATGATGCCGTTCGCCCCCGTGCGGGGGAATGCACAGCCAATCAGCGCCTGCTGTTCGACATGATGCCGGAATTGAGATCCTTCTTTTCCACGTGGCCCGATTCCGCCCGCCATGTCGACGCCAGCCCCGCCGCGCATCGCGCCAGAGGTGAAGCGTTCCGCCCCGGCATGATCGCTGGCGCGGAACCGACCATCGCCAACATCGAAATCACCACGCGCTGCAATCTGGGCTGCCCCGCCTGCGCGCGGACACGGCTCAAGGTGAAATCGCGATTCATGCCGCGCGAGGAGTTCGCCCGCGTGCTCGAGCATCTTCCGCATGCCTGCCGGATCGTCCTGGTGGGCCTCGGCGAACCGCTGCTGCATCCGGAGGTCGTCGATTTCATCCGGCTCGCGGTGGCCGCTGGACGACGGGTCGGACTCGTCACCAACGCGATGTTGCTGGACGCAGAGATGGCGGAGGCGCTTTGCCGATCCGGCCTCGCGGCAATCACCTTCAGTCTCGATGCGGTTGACCAGGCCATCGCCGAGCGGATTCGCCCCGGTAGCGAGATGGCCCGGATCAGTGAAAACATCGGGAGATTCAGCGCCACCCGTCGCCGTCTCGGAGTCGCGATAAGCACCGCGGCGTTCACCGCGCTCACGGGAGATACGGTCGTCGAGTTCGAGGCGATTGTCGATTTTTCTGCCGAACACGAGCTCGATGCCCTGATGGTTTCCGACCTGAACTTCCCGTCCAACCAGGCGAGGTCGCTACATCACACGCTGTCCCCGGAGCAGCGCGGCACGATCCGCCGAGCCCTCAGACGCGCGGCCGCCCGCCGCCTGCCCGTGCTTTCGGTGCACGGACTGGAGGAGTTCGCCCTCGATCGACAGTACCTCGACTACCTCCTCCTGCGTGGCGAAAACATTGCCGCCCGGGCGACGCGGCACACGCACTGCCTGTCGCCCTGGCAGAGCATTCCGGTCAATGTCGACGGCAACCTGACGCTGTGCGACTGCCAGCCCGAGGCCGTCATCGGCAATATCCACCACGACGGCGTCGGCGCCTGGTGGGACGGCCCCGCGATGATCCGGCATCGCGACCGCATGCTCAGCGACAAACCGCCCGAAGCGTGTCTGGCCTGTCCCCGTTTCTGATCTCCAAAAGAAAGATTTGCGATGAACGCAACGACCGAGTCAATTGAAGAGAATATCGAATTCGCCCCCGCACGCTTGCGCGGTCTGGACGCTCGCTTTGAAGCGCAACGCATTGCCTTTGGTCCGATCGTCTTCCAGTGCGTTCGCGTCGCCTGGAAAAGCGGGCTGCTGGCGCACATCGAAACAGCAGGCGAGGAGGGTGCAACAGTTGCCGACCTGGCGGCGGCGGGCAGCCTTTCCGAATACGCCATCTCCGTGGTGCTGGAAACGGCGCTGTCTGCCGGCGTCGTCAAGCGGAGAAACGGGCGCTACCTGCTTACCCGCGTCGGCGACAACATCCTTCACGACGAGCTGACCCAGATCAACCTCAACTACATCCATGACGTTTGCTACGAAGGACTGTTCCGGCTGGACGCCTGCCTGCGCGCAGAAAAGCCGCTCGGTCTGAAAGCGCTGGGCGACTGGCGAACGATCTACGAAGGTCTTTCGGATCTTCCCGAGCCGGCGCGCACCAGCTGGTTCGATTTCGACCATTACTATTCCGATTCCGCCTTCTCCCAGGCGCTTGCGCCTGTTTTTTCGCATAAGCCGCGACGTTTGCTGGATATCGGGGCCAACACCGGAAAGTGGACGTTGCGCTGTCTGAATCACGATTCTGACGTCCGCGTCACTCTGCTCGATCTGCCCATTCAGCTTGCCCGGGCCCGGATGACGCTGGAAGACGCCGGGATGATTGCGCGTGCCGAGCTATATCCGCTCGACGTCCTCGATTTCGACGCGCCGTTCCCAGGTGGAATGGATGCCATCTGGATGAGCCAGTTCCTCACCTGCTTCAGTCTTGACGCCATCGGCCATATTTTCAGGAGGGCGGCGGTGGCGCTCAGCCCCGGGGGGTCGATCTGGATCCTTGACACCTTCTGGGATCGCCAAAAATACGATATCGCCAGCTATTGCCTGATCAACACCTCGCCGTACTTCACCTCGATCGCCAGCGGGAACAGCAAGATGCACGAGTCAACCGCAATTGCAGCATGCGCGGAACGGAATGGACTGCGCCTCGCGGAAACCATTGACGACCTGGGCATCAGTCATTCGTTGCTGCGCTTTGTGGCAGCCGAGACAGCCTGAAAACCCGTTGGGTCTCCTTCGCACTCAGTTCATTGGCCTGGGCAATAGCCGGGAAAAAAACAGCTGCATCGTGCGCAACGCCAGATAACCGATGAAGCCGTTGGCGCCCACGAAAACCGGGACGGCCAACACCTTTGCAGAAGGTACTCCGGCCAGCGCCAGTTTCAACCCGCACACCGTGGCGGAGGCGATGCCGAAGGTGTAGGCCCAATACGAGGGTGCAAACGGTTGTTCGCCCAGCCACGCACCCAAACGGATTCCCAGAAGCAGTTGAAACAGGCCGTAGCCCCAGAGCATCAACAGCCAATGGTCGCTGCTGTCGGGGGCGAGCATCAGCCAGGCCATGGCGCAGACCACCGGCGGCGCGAACTGGATGCCGAGCAACGGCCGCTGCATGACCGGCACGCTGTTGCGTTGCCACAGACGCTGGATGATCAGCGATTCGAGCGCCAGCCAGGAAAAGAATCCGGCCCCAAGGAACAGCCAGCCCCAATCGGCATGACCCAGTCCGCCCAGGGCGGCGGCACTGGTGAAGTTGCCGGCCACGGTTGGCAGGTAGAGGGTTGGCAAGGTGTCGTGCGCATCCCGCCCGCCCTTCCACAAGGTGCCGGTATGCCAGAGGGAGAACGCCAGGTGGCCGGCAATCCCCAGCGTGGTGAGGGACCAGGCGGCGATCCGTGAATAGGGCAACACAGCCAGAACGACAAGCAGGGTCGAGATGGCCAGCAACGCCGGCGTACTGCCCTGCACGGGATGCAGGAACTCATTGCGTACGGCGGCCGGGTGGCGCAAGGCTTGCAGCAGATAGGCGATGAACAAGGCGGCCCAAACCAGCCCGGCCAGCAGCAACACCGCTTCGCCGATGAGCGGCGGCATGCCCCAGAGTTTCCCGGCCAGACGCCACGCCTGTCCCAGTCCGGAAAGGCCCAGCACCATGCCGAAAAACGATGCGGGAAGGCTAGTGCGGGGCATGTGATTGTCCTGATTGGGTGAAGGCGCGCATTTCGAAGCTCCTCATGCCAGGAGGAGGCGCGCCACTGCGGCCGGATTCGACGGGAAGTAGAGGTGCATGTAGCTCGCAGTCAGCCGCTGGCGGCGATAGACCGCTTCGCCGGGGCGGCCGTCGGCGCGCACGGTGGTACACACTGGTTCAAGCGCGGTTTCGGCGCGTGAG
Source organism: Gammaproteobacteria bacterium (assembly GCA_029289235.1). Taxonomy (GTDB): domain Bacteria; phylum Pseudomonadota; class Gammaproteobacteria; order Burkholderiales; family Rhodocyclaceae; genus Propionivibrio. The sequence continues at coordinate 134,624 of JARFTZ010000048.1, read as the reverse complement.
TAATGAAACGCATGGCCGCGCAGCGTACCTTCGGGCAGCGCGACTTCCTGCATGCCGAGGCCGGCCAGCCGCTTCTGCATGACGACCTTGCCCGGCAGCAGGCCGGCGAGCGGCGATTCGTCACCATCTATACCGGTCATCGATTCGAACAGCGCCATCATGCCGCCGCATTCGGCGAGCAAGGGCTTGCCGGCGTCGACGTGCGCGGCCAGCGCCGCCCAGAGCGGCCGGTTGCCGGCGAGCGCCGGGCCGTGCAGTTCCGGGTAGCCACCCGGTAGCCAGACGGCGTCGCAAAGTGGCAGCGCGGCATCCTTGAGCGGCGAGAAGTAGAGGAGCGTCGCGCCGAGGCGTTGCAGGCAGTCGACGTTGGCCGGGTAGAGGAAGCAGAACGCCGCGTCCCGCGCGACGGCGATCGTCTTGCCTTTCAGCAAGGGAGGGATGGCCGGCGGCGGTACATCCTTGAACTCGACCGGCGGCGGCAGTTGCGCGGCGGCGGTCGTCGCCAGCCGGTCGGCCATGCGGTCGATGCGTTGATTCAATCCTTCAATCTCGGCGGCGGGCAGCAGGCCGAGGTGGCGTTCCGGCATCGCGGCTTCGGCGTCGCGAGGCAGGGCGCCATACCACGCGATATCGGGCGGGAGGCTCTTTTCCAGCAATTCGGCGTGATACGGACTGCCGACGCGGTTGGCGAAGGCGGCGTTCAACGGGGTGCCGGGCCGGTAGTTCTTGAGGCCGAAGGCGATGGCGCCGAAGCTGTTGGCCATTGACGCGCCGTCGATCACGGCGAGAATCGGCAGGCCGAGCTGGCGTGCCAGTTCGGCGGCGGACGGCGTGCCGTCATACAGGCCCATGACGCCTTCGACGAGGATCAGGTCGGCGTCACGCGCTGCTTCGGCCAGCCGCCAGGCGATATCGTCCGCGCCGCACATCCACAGGTCGACGTTCTGGCACGGCGCGCCGCTGGCGATGGCATGAATCTGCGGGTCGAGAAAATCCGGGCCGCACTTGAAGACGCGCACCTTGCGGCCGAGGCGGGTGTGCAGTCGCGCCAGCGCGGCGACGACGGTGGTCTTGCCCTGGCCTGAGGCGGGCGCGGCGACGAGGAAAGCGGGGCATGAAGGCATTTTCACCACTCCAGTCCGGGCATGGCCTTGACGCCGGCCTTGAACGCATGCTTGACCATCGTCATATCGGTGACGGTATCGGCGGTGGCGACCAGCGCCTCGGGTGCGGCGCGGCCGGTGATGATGACGTGCTGCAGCGGCGGCCGCTTCGCCAGCACGTCGAGCACCGCCGGCAGGTCGAGCCAGCCGTACTTGAAGGCATAGGTCATCTCGTCGAGCACGACGAGGCCGAAATCCGGGTCGGCGAGATAGCGGCAGGCCAGCTCCCAGGCCGCCCGCGCCGTCGCCACATCGCGGTCGAGATTCTGAATCTCCCAGGTGAAGCCTTCGCCGGTCACATGCCAGTGCAATTTTTCCGGATTGGCTGCCTGCTTGAAGAAGGCTTCCTCGCCGGTATCGGAACGCCCCTTGACGAACTGGATGACGGCGACCTGCATGCCATGCCCGAGCGCGCGGGCAACGACGCCGAACGCCGCCGACGACTTGCCCTTGCCGGTTCCGGTGTTGACGACGAGCACACCGCGCTCCTGCTGCGCGGCGGCGATGGCCTCGTCGACCACGGCCTTCTTGCGCGCCATGCGCTGGGCGTGGCGTTCTTCCTTGCTGCTTTCGTTCATGCGGTTCACTTCGGTAGAAAGCTCATCCGGCCCTCGCATTCGACGGCCAGCATCGGGTAGTGGTAAAGCGCCGACAGGCGCTCGGCAGTCAGCATCGTCCGGGTCGGGCCGCATTCGGTCAAGCCGTCGCTATGCACCAGCAGCACGCGGTCGCAGAAGCGCCAGGCCAGCGCCGGTTCGTGCAGCACCATCGCCACGGCCGCGTTGTTCTCGCGTGCCGCGGTGGCGAAGAGTTCGAGCATGGCGATCTGGTGCTTGAGGTCAAGGTAGGCGATCGGCTCGTCGAGCAGGAACAGCTGCGGCGCCTGCGCCAGCAGCGTGGCAATAGCCAGCCGCTGCCGTTCGCCGCCTGAGAGCGTCTGGATGTCGCGTTGCTCGAAGTCGGCGAGATCGACTGCGGCCAGCGCGGCGCGAACGATCTGCGCGTCTTTCGTCGATTCCCAGCCCCAGCGGTCGAGATGCGGATGGCGGCCGACCAGCGCCGTCTCCAGCACCGTCGCGGCGAAGGCGTCGCCGCGCGATTGCGGCAGCCAGCCGCGGAGCAACGCGCTCCGGCGCGCGCCGAGTTCGGCATATGTCGCCCCGTTGAGCCGCACTTCGCCCGCTTGCGGCACACGCAGCCCGGCGAGGACGGAGAGCAGCGTCGACTTGCCGGCGCCGTTGCGGCCAAGGATGGCCAGCCGTTCGCCGGGCTGCAACGACAGATCGAGATCGCGACAGAAGGTACGCTGGCCGATCGACACCGTTAGCTGGCGAACTTCGACCAAAGGGCCGGCACTTGTCATCTCAGCCCCTCCGCCGCGCATCTCGCGCCAGCAGGAAAAGGAAGACCGGCACGCCGATCAGTGCGGTCAGCACGCCGACCGGCAGTTGTTGCGGCGCGATCACCGTGCGCGCCAAGGTGTCGGCGATCACCAGCAGGCTGCCGCCCGCCAGCGCGGAGGCCGGCAGCAGAAGGCGCTGGTCGTTGCCTGCCGCCAACCGCACCAGATGCGGCACGATCAGCCCGATGAAGCCGATCGACCCGGCCTGGGTCACCGCCGCGGCCGTTGCCAGCGAGGCGACGAGATAGATGCCGCGGCGCAGGCGACCGACCTGCACGCCGAGCGCCTGCGCCAGGTCGGCACCGCGCGTCAGCAGGTTGAGTTCGCGGGCGAACGGCATGACGATGACCAGCACGGCGACAAGCATGCCGAGCGCCAGATGCGGGCTCGTCGCCTGCGCGAGGTCGCCCATCAGCCAGAACAGCATGCCGTGCAGCTTGTGGTCGGGGGCGATGGAGAGAATCAGCGCGACGACGGCGCCGCACCCGGCGGCGACGATGACGCCGGTGAGCAGCAGGCGCGACTGCGTCCAGCTGCCGTCGCCGTGCGCCAGCCCGAAGACGACGAGCATCGCTGCCAGCGCACCGACGAACGCCGCGCCGCCGATGGCCGCCGCTCCGAGGCCGAACAGGATGGCGAGGATCGCGCCGACGCCCGCCCCGCCGGAAATGCCGAGCACGTACGGGTCGGCCAATGGATTGCGCAGCAGCACCTGCAACAACGCTCCGGCGAGCGCCAGCAGACCGCCACAGGCGAAACCGGCCAGCGCGCGCGGCAGGCGCAGGCTGCGCACCACTTCGCCGTGCACGTTTGCCGAGCCGTCGAACAACGCCGACAGCACTTCGCGCAGCGGAATGCGGACGCTCCCCGCCCCCAGCGCCAGCAGCACGCTCGCCAGCGCCAGCGCGGCGAGGGCGAGGAGTATCAGCAGGGCGCGGCGGCGGGTGGGCATGGAGGCTTGCTTCAGTTGTTACTTCGGTTGATAGCGAACACCGACAAAGGCGTTGAAGCCGCCGGTATTGTAGCCACGCACGGTTTCGTAGTCCTTGTCGAACAGGTTGTTGATCCGGCCTTCGATCGACACCTCCTTGCTGAGCACATACCGCGCCGTCAGGTTGACCAGGCTGTAGCCGCCCATCTCGCCGGTTTCACTGTTGGTGTTGTAGCGCCGGCCGACGCCGACCCATTCGACGCCGCCATCCCACGCCCCCCAGCGCCGCGACACGGCGAGCGTCGCCTTGTCGCGGGCGCGGCGGCCGAGCTGGAGGTCGGTGTCCTCGTTGCGCGCGTCGAGCCAGTCGTACGCGGTGCGCACCGACCAGTCGCCAAACTGGCCGGCATAGGTCAGCGTCACGCCTTCCAGCCGGGCGTTGGAGATGTTCTCGTAGGTCGAGCTGCTGAATGAATAGTCGATCAGGTTCTCGACCTTGTTGAGATACCAGGTCGCCGAAACCATGTGCTCGCCGCGCTCCCAGATCAGCGCCGCCTCGCGGTTTTTTGCTTCCTCCGGCTTCAGGTTCGCGTTGCCGTACCACGAATCGAAGAGCTGGTACAGGCTCGGCGCCTTGAACGCCGTCCCGTAGCTGGCCTGCGCCCGCAGCGTCTCGGTCAGCTGATAGCCATAGGCCAGCGCGTAGGTCCCTTTTTCGCCGAATTCGGAGTGGTCGTCGTGGCGGCCGCTGAGCTGCCAGCGGTGAGCGCCGTAATTTGCCGTCCAGCCGGCGAGCAGCGAATCGGTCGTCTGCTCCGCCGCGGCCGAATAGTTGTCGTCCGGCGTCGCCGTCTGCTTCAGCCGCTCGACCGCCAGCAAGGCAGTCCCGAGCGGCAGCTTGATGTCATTCTGCCAGGTCGTCTGGCTGTTCTTCGTCCGTAGCCAGTCGCCGTCCGGCGACCATGAGGAATACGACTTCTGGTAATCGATGGCTTCGCCGTACAGCAACTTGCTCGTCCAGGACTCCGTCAACAGGTTGCGCGTAAAGACCTGCCACTGCTGCGTCTCGAACTCGACGCGATCGTCGAAAGTGCCGTTGGCCGGCGTGTTGCCGCTGTCGTAGTGGGTTGTCCCTTCGTTCTGCCGGAACTTGATGCCAAGTTCGTGCCCCTTGGCCGGCAGGAACGAAAGCGAGGCAGCTCCGCCGGAATTGCGGTAGCCATCGTCATCGGCATCCTTGTTCGAGGCGTGCTTCTGCGCGGAAAAGCCGTCCGACGAAAGATGGTTGCCCTCCACGCGGAAGCGCCACTGCGCGTTGCCGCCCGACAGTCCGGCACTCGCCTGCCGGGTGTTGTGCGTGCCGTAGCCGGCAAAGGCATCGGCCTTCAGCCCTTGCGTCCCGCCGCGCGTGAAGATCTGGATCACCCCGCCGATCGCATCGGCCCCGTACAGCGCCGAGGCCGGCCCGCGCAGGATTTCGATCCGTTCGACATCGGCCAGCGACAGGAAGCGCAACGGCGAACCGGACAGATCGACCGAATTGAGCGGCACGCCATCGACCAGCACCTTGGTCTGTTCGGGCCGCGCGCCGCGCACGTAGAAACTCGTCGCCGTGCCGGGGCCGCCCGAGCTCGACGTCTGGATGCCGGGCTGCCGGGCAAGCAGGTCGGTGATTGACGCCTGGCCGCTGGCCTCGATCGCCGCGCGATCGATGACGGTCACGTCGGACAGCAGTTCATTGGCGCGCGTGGCCTGCCGGGTGGCGGTCACGACAACGACGGGGGTTTCGGAATCGGCAAAAACGGTTTGCGGGAAAACGGCGAGCAGCGCGAGCGCGCCGGCCGCCAGGGCAGGTCTGGATTGCATTCGACATCTCCATCGGACCGGCACACGTCCCCGCATGCCGGCAGACAAAAAAGGAAAGATGCCGACGGAAGAAAACAACAACCCGGACCCGATACGAACGGAATGTCCGTGCCCGCCTCCCCGCGGCACTTTCCACCTTTGCGCACAGGCCGGTATCCGGGCTCGCGAGTCTTGACGCATCGCCTTCCCAGGTCTTCGCCCAGTGGCATCTCGATGCATCCGCACTCGCTTACCGTTGCGGGGGCAGCACAGGCCTTGCGTCGTTACAGCACCTCGACGCGCACCTGTTTCCCGTTCAACCGCCGGCGGAGAATCCGCCTGGCGGCACCTTGCGCAACTGATTTCCGTTCCTCGACGAAACGGAAGCGGCGATTATACTGCACGCGGTTGCCACTTCGCCGAGGTGGACGGAGTGGACAAATCACCTTTAGACTCCCCGCTTGTTCCTTGACCTGATTCGTTTTTCAAACCTATAGTCCGCCCATGCTCAACGAATTCAATGCGCTCGAAAGCAAAATCGCCCAGGCGGTAGCCCTCTGCCGCTCGCTGCGGGAAGAAAACACACTGCTGCGCCAGCAACTCGCCGCCGTGGAGGCGGAGAAAAAACGCCTTGTCGAACGCATGGACACCGCGCGCGAGCGGCTCGAACAGCTCGCGCAACGATTGCCCGAAGGCGAAACCGCCATTCCCTGAGTCCGCCCATGCCCAACGAAAGCCACTATCTCGACATCACCCTGCTCGGCAAGGAATACCGCGTCGCCTGCCCGCCCGAGGAACGTGACGCGCTGCAGGACGCCGTCGCCTACGTCGACGCCCGCATGCGCGAGATCGCCGAGAAGACGCACAGCAACATCGCCGAACGGATCGCCGTGATGGCCGCGCTGAACATCGCCCACGAGTTCCTCTCGCAGGAACGGGCGCCTGCTGATTCGCCTCCCGAAACCCGCGTTGCCAGGGGGCTGGACATCGACGCGGTTAAGGGTAGAATCGCCGGCATGGAAGCACAACTCGACTCGGTGCTGGCACCGCAGGAAAAGTTGCTCTGAGCTTCCGCCAGTTGTTCCCTGCAGTGTTCGTCAAGGCCATAGATTCCTTGAACCAATGCTAAATTGGCATCGGTAGCTGACCTTAGAAACTGCTGTTGTGTCCGCCCCTCTGTCGGGTGGACCTGATGCGGAAGGAAGGCTTCCTCCTCTGGACTCCGGTTCAGGATGCCGGTCTAACGGCACAGGCGGGGACATTATTCGACAGCCCGGCAGGCGCAAGCCTCCCGGGCTGTTTCCTTCGGTGGGGAACTCGTACAGCGCGATCGTGCCCAAAAGGCTCGCATCCTTTGGAAACAGATCGCATGCTGCACTTCGACAACCGCCTGGTGCGTGAACTGCCCGGCGATACCGATTCGCGCAATCACCCGCGTCCGGTGATCGGGGCCGCCTGGTCGCCTGTCACGCCGACGCCCGTGGCCGCGCCGCGCCTGCTGGCCTGGTCGCGGGAAATGGCCGAGACGCTGGGGCTCGATGAGCGCGAACTCCACTCCGCCGACTGGCTTGCCGCACTTTCCGGCAACGGGCTCCTGCCGGGCATGGAAACCTACGCCACCTGCTACGGCGGCCACCAGTTCGGTTCCTGGGCCGACCAGCTCGGCGACGGTCGTGCCATCTTTCTCGGCGAGGCCGTCAACCACGCCGGCCAGCGTTTCGAACTGCAGCTGAAAGGGGCGGGACGGACGCCTTACTCACGGCGCGCCGATGGCCGTGCCGTGCTCCGTTCGTCGATCCGCGAGTTCATCTGCAGCGAGGCGATGCATCATCTCGGCATCCCGACGACGCGCGCCTTGTCCCTCGTCGCCACCGGCGAAGCCGTCGAGCGCGACATGTTCTACGACGGCCACCCGGCCGACGAACCGGGCGCGATCGTTTGCCGCGTGGCGCCGTCCTTCATCCGTTTCGGACATTTCGAGCTGCCGGCGGCGCGCGGCGACGAGGCTCTGCTCAGGCAACTCGTGGATTTCACGCTGGCGCGGGATTTTCCGGAGATCGGCGGCGATCCGGAGCAACGGATGGCGCGCTGGTTCGAGGAAATCTGTGTCCGCACGGCGCGGCTGATGGTGCACTGGATGCGTGTCGGCTTCGTGCACGGGGTGATGAACACCGACAACATGTCGATTCTCGGCCTGACCATCGATTACGGCCCCTACGGCTGGATCGACAACTTCGACCCGGCGTGGACGCCGAACACCACCGATGCCCAGGGACGGCGCTACTGCTTCGCCCGCCAGCCGATGATCGCCCGCTGGAATCTCGAACGGCTGGCAGACGCCCTCGGCACCATTGTCCCTGATCCCGAGGTATTCGGAGCAGGGCTGGACCGGTTCAACGCCACCTACACGCAGGCGTTCCAGCGCACTTTTGCCGCGAAACTGGGCTTCGCCGGCTGGCGCGACGGCGACGCACAACTCCTCGAAGAGGCTTTCGATCTCCTGAATCGCGCGGAAATCGACATGACTCTTTTTTTTCGCCGGCTGGCCGATCTCAGCCCGGGCGCCCCTGCGGCGGAGCCGCTCGGCGCCGCTTTCTACGACACCGCTAGGCAGGTCGAGCATGCCGAGGGCCTGGCGGCCTGGCTGCAACGCTGGGCCGAGCGCGTACGTGCCGACAACGAATCCGACACCCTCCGGCAAGCACGCATGAACGCCGTCAATCCCTGCTATGTTCCGCGCAACTACCTGACGCAGGAAGCGATCGACCGCGCCGAGCAGGGGAACGCTTCGGGAATCCACGAACTGCTCGACGTCCTTCGCCACCCCTACCGGGAGCAGCCGGGCAAGGAGCACTTCGCCGCAAAACGGCCGGCGTGGGCCAGGAATCGTCCCGGTTGCTCGATGCTTTCGTGCAGCTCGTGAACAACCTCACGTAGAATGAGGCTTTCCGGCCATTTGCCGCAGGGGACGACCATGCCTTTCACCACCGATCTGGTTCATGAGCTGAACACCCTGATCCGCTTCGATCTGGACACCGGACAGCAGGGGATCAAGGTGCACAAGACGGCCGACGAGAACGTCAAGGCCGCCGTGCAGCGCCTGCACGCCAAGGGCCTCGTCACCCAGGTCGACGGCGGCTACCTGACCAGCCTCGGGCGCGAAGCCGCCGAACATGCGCAGGTAATACTCGGCATCCTCACGGCCGGCGTGGCTGCCTCGGTCACAGCCGAGTCGCCGCCAGCGAACTGAGAAACGCGTCGGCGTCCTGAAAGCCGACGACGCGCACCCCGGGTACCTCGCGCCCTGACGGGTCGAAGAAGACGATGCCCGGCGGACCGAAGAGCTTGAAGTGCGCCAGCAGCGCCTTGTCCTCGGCGGAATTCGCCGTGACGTCGGCCTGCAGCAGCAGCCAGCCCGAGAGCCTGGCGCGGACGCGCGGATCGGCAAAGGTGAAGCGCTCCATCTCCTTGCAGGAGACGCACCAGTCCGCATAGAAATCGAGCATGACAGGACGACCGGCGCTGGCGATGCGGGCGTCGAGTTCCGCCAGCGAACGCACCCGCTCGAACGGCAACGGGCGCACCTCGCTGCCGCCGGCCATACCGATCCGGGCCAGCGGCTGCAGCGGATCACGGGCGCCGGAGAGCACTCCGACCAGCATCGCCGCACCGGTCAGCAACATGACCACGCCCACCGCCTTGCCGAAGCGCTGCCAGCCATGCGCCTGCGGCGGCAACGGGTCGAGGGCGTGCAGATAGATCGCCGGAACGATCAGCAGCAGCGCCCAGGCCAGCATTTGCGCGACGACCGGAATCAGCGGACTGACGATCCATAGCGCGCTGGCCAGCAGCACGACGCCAAAAACCTTGTTGATCGCCGCCATCCACGGCCCGGCCTTGGGCAAAAGGCTGCCTGCCGACAACCCGACCGCGAGCAGCGGCACGCCCATGCCCAGAGCCAGGCAGAACAGCGCCAGGCCACCGAGCAGGGCATCGCCGGTGCCGCCGATATAGAGCAATGCGCCGGCCAGCGGCGCCGCCACGCACGGCCCGACCACCAGCGACGAAAGCGCGCCCATGAGCGCTACCGCCGGCAGATGACCACCGCGCAATTGCGCGGACTCCTCGGAAATCCTGCTCTGCAGGAACGAGGGCATCTGCAGCTCGAACAGGCCGAACATCGACAGCGCCAGCACCACGAAGATCAGCGCCATGCCGCCCAGCACCCAGGCGTTCTGCAGTGCGGCTGAGATCAGCGTCCCGGTCAGTCCGGCTGCGACACCGGCGACGGCATGCGTCAGCGCCATGCCGAACACGTAGGCCAGCGACAACGCAAAGGCCCGTCCGCGCGAAACCGGCTGGCCATCGCGTCCGGCGCCGACGATGATGCCGGAGAGGATCGGGATCATCGGGAAGGTGCACGGCGTCAGCGAGAGCAGCAGACCGAAGCCGAAAAAGCTGATCGCCACCCACCAGGACGAGGCATTCGCGAGCATCGCCGCAATCCGCCCGGATTCGTCATTGCCTGCCGCTGGCGCAGCCGGGACTGCAGACGGATCGGGCGAGTCGAACAATTCGACGCTGAGTGTCTGCTTCAACGGCGGATAGCAGACGCCGAGATCGGCACACCCCTGCGAGGTGACGTGCAACACGAGAGGCAAATTCCCCGAGCTGTTGCGCTCGACCGGCAGGCGAATCGCCACCTCCCGGTAATAGACCTCGACCTGGCCGAAGGTATCGTCCATCTTCTCCTTGCCCGGCGGCAAGGCGGGCGTGCCAAGGCGCAGCGTATCCGGCTCGACGGCGAAGCGGAACTTGTCGCGATAGAGATAGTAGCCGTCGGCGATGTCGAAACGCACTTCCACGGTCTGGCCGTCCAGGGCGCTCGCCGATGGCCGAAACGCCTGCTCGGGCGGCAGCAACCCGGCCGCTCCCGCAATCGTGGGGAGCAACCAGAAGAGCGCGAAACAGAAAGCCCGCTTCATGTTGGCAGCCAGTTGTCCATCTGCGTTTCCGCCGCCAGCCAGGCCAGGTAGTCCGGCAGCCCCTGCGCCACGGGCAGGGCGATGATCTCCGGCAACTCGTAGGGGTGCCGCGCGCGAATCGCCGCTTCGAGCGCCTCGTAGCGCGCCTCCGTGGTCTTGATCAGCAGCGGCACTTCGTCGGTCTCCTCGACCTCGCCCTTCCAGCGGTAGATCGACCGGCACGATGACAACACGTTGACGCATGCCGCGAGCTGGTTCTCGACGAGAAAGCGCGCCAGTTCTTCGGCCGACTGGCGATTGGGCAGGTTGGTCAGTACGACAAGAATGCTCACTTCGATTTGCTCCGAATAATCATGCCGGCGACACGCTCCAGACATCGACATCGCCGCCACGTTCCAGGCATTCGCCAAGGCGAAGGCCGGACAGCGGCTTGCCCGCCGCGTCGAAAATGCGCGCGGCCGCCGCGCGCTGCATCAGACCCCCAGGAATAAGCAACAAACGTGCGTTCCCGTCGCTGGCAGCGATCTCGAACGCCGGATGGCGCGCAATCCGCCCGGTGGTCTTGTCCCGCACCTCGACGGCACGCGGCAGCGCTCCGTCGGGAAACAGATTGATCACCGCGCAGAGCAACCCGTCGTCGCGCTGCTGGATGCCGGTCACCATGGCCAGCAGGAAATGATCCCGCTGCCGGATCGCCAGCAGGCTCCGCAAAGCAAGACGCGACGAGCCCTCATCGGGTGCGCGCAACAACGTCAGTTCCTCGCGCTCCCTGAGCGCGAGACGCCAGGATTCGAGGGGCTGTTGTTCTGTCGGCGCAGCCTCGCGGACGACGTGCCCGAATACCGCCAGCTGTTCCTTGAACAAGCGGTCATCGACCGACACGTTTGGGTCCAGTTCGGCGTGCAAGCCCTCGCCGCCCATCAGGGAATGAATCCGCTGCAGGCCGGTGCCGACAGCCAGTCGCGGCATGTTGCCGGATACGCCGGCGAGGCCGAACGGGGGGCGTTGCAGATGTCCGGCGAGGTCTTCCAGCAACATCCTGCACGTCGCGGCCGGAAGGCCGCTGCCCAGCTTCAGATTCTCGGGCGACTCGCCCGCGTCCAGCGCCGCCATCCGGCTACGTATCTTGCGCAGCACACGATCCAGCGAAAGCCACCGAGGCAGCTGCGGCTTGTCCGATGCATTGTCGATCGGAGCCGCTCCGGCCAGATCGAACACGACTTCCCCGCCCCGGCGATCCGGGTTCGGCGCGCAAAGAACGGCCGCCTGTTCACGCCAGCGCACCAGCCAGCGGACCACTGCGGCGAAGTGGCCGCTCGCCAGCATGGGGGGGCGAGCGAGGTAAAGCATCACGGCCATGGCATATTGCCCGACGATCGTCGATTCCCGCGTTTCACCAAGCAAGCGATCTTCAACGGGCTCGGCAGAAACACCGAGGCGCTCGGCGGCGAGGAAAGCGGCGTGCAAACGTTTCCAGAAATCCGGCCCCGGCTCCACGCCGGCCGCATAGCAATGCATCTGCTCCTGGCGCAGGCAGGCGAAGACGCGATGCGCCACCCGCGCCGCCCGGCTCGACAAAGCAGGGTCGCCTTTTGCGCAGGCATCGACACAAATCTGATAAGCCACCGCGCAAGTCTTCCAGAGACGGCAAACCGCGTCGAGCGTGTCCTGCTCGACCGGCGCCAGAGGCAGTGGCCTGCTTTCGAAGCGGCGCTGGCTTGCACCGGTGGCGGAGAACACCGCCTTGCGCAGCGTCTCCAGCGCGCGGAAGCGCTCACGCGGCGTGACGGCGACCTGGCCGAAAGCCTCGATCTGCGAGTGAAGATTGTCCAACATGGCCGGCACGTTGGCTTGCGGCTGTGTTGCAAGCCAACGCTCCGCGCCGGCCGCATCGCGAAACAGCGGCAGATTTTGCGCAGCTTTACCCGCCTGCAGATATCCGTTCATTCATCCCCCTTGAGACTCCGGGCCCAAGCCTGAAAATGAATCCTGCATCATAAGCGAAAACCGGCCGCTTACGCTGGCCGGTTTTCCTTGATGCCCAGGACTCCTGGGGGCAATCTTCCGCGATCTGCGATTTACTTCGCCGGATCCTCGCACAGCTCCATCAGCACGCCAGCCGTCGACTTCGGGTGCAGGAAGGCGATGTTCAGGCCCTCGGCGCCCTTGCGCGGGGTCTTGTCGATCAGTTGCACGCCATTGGCGGCGAGTTCGTCCAGGTTGGACTGCAGGCCGTCCGCGGCGAAGGCCACGTGATGCACGCCTTCGCCCTTCTTTTCGATGAACTTGCCGATCGGGCCTTCCGGATCGGTGGATTCCAGCAGTTCGATCTTCGTCTGACCGATCTTGAAGAAGGCGGTACGAACCTTCTGCTCCTGGACTTCCTCGATCGAGTAGCACTTCATGCCGAGTTTCTTTTCCCAGAACGGGATGGCTTCGTCGAGACTCTTGACTGCAATACCGAGATGCTCAATGTGCGTGAGATTCATTGCGACTTTCCTTTAGAACGATGATGAAACGAACCATTGCGAAAACAAGGGAGGATTATCCTCCAAATCGTGCCGCCCGTGACCGGTGCTGCGGAAAACCGCAAGGCCGGCCACGTTCCGGCCGGAATCATGCGCGCCGGCGATAGGCCCACCCGCACAGGGCGAGGCCGGCCACGATCATCGGCAGCGACAGCCACTGCCCCATGCTGATCGTCTCGGACAGGCCGAAGATTCCTGCATCCGGTGTCCGGAAGTACTCGGCAGAGAAACGGAACACGCCATAACCGGCGAGAAACGCTCCGGACACTGCGCCGCGTGGCCGCTCCCGTCCGGAAAAGAGCCAGAGCACGATGAACAGCGCGACGCCCTCCAGCCCCGCCTGATAGAGCTGCGACGGATGCCTCGGCAGGTTGTCGACGTGCGGGAAGACCATCGCCCACGGCAGCGCCGGGTCGGCGACCCGCCCCCACAATTCGCCGTTGATGAAATTGCCGATGCGTCCGGTCGCCAGGCCTAGCGGCACCAGTGGTGCGATGAAGTCGGTGACGTCGAGCCAGTTGCGTCCGGTCTTGCGGACATACAGCGCCATCGCCGTCAGGACGCCGAGAAAGCCGCCGTGGAACGACATGCCGCCGTGCCATACGGCGAAGATCTCGAGCGGATGCTGCAGGTAGTAGGCGGGTTCGTAGAACAACACCTGCCCGAGACGGCCGCCCGCGATCACCCCGATTACCCCGTAGAACAACAGGTCGTCCAGTTCGGCGACGCGCCAGCCGTCGCGGATCAACCGCGGGTGCGTCAGAATCCGGTGGCGCCCGAGCCACCAGAACTGCAGGAAGGCCAGCAGGTACATCAGCCCGTACCAGCGCACGGCCAGAGGGCCGATTTGCAGGGCGATCGGATCGATTTTCGGATAGATGAGCATGGGCCTGGGTAGTTTGATCCGCCGGGGCAACCGGCAGGTCTTTCGGATAGAATCGCGATTATAGCCCGTCACCCTTGCCCGCCCCTGGCGGCGTTTTTCCTTTGGAGACCTGACATGCCCGCCTATCGCTCCCGCACATCGACCCACGGCCGCAACATGGCCGGCGCCCGCGCCCTGTGGCGCGCCACGGGGATGAAGGACGGCGATTTCAGCAAACCGATCATTGCCGTGGTCAATTCCTTCACCCAGTTCGTTCCCGGTCATGTGCACCTCAAGGACCTGGGTCAGCTGGTTGCCCGCGCCATCGAGGCAGCCGGCGGCGTCGCCAAGGAATTCAATACGATCGCCATCGATGACGGCATCGCCATGGGGCACGACGGGATGCTTTACTCGCTGCCCTCGCGCGACCTGATCGCCGATTCGGTCGAGTACATGGTCAACGCCCACTGCGCCGACGCCATGGTCTGCATCTCCAACTGCGACAAGATCACCCCGGGCATGCTGATGGCGGCGATGCGCGTCAACATCCCGACCATCTTCGTCTCCGGCGGCCCGATGGAAGCCGGCAAGGTGGTGATGAACGGCAAGACTATCCACCTCGATCTCGTCGACGCGATGATCAAGGCGGCCGACGACACGGTTTCCGACGCGGATGTCGACGCCATCGAGCGTTCGGCCTGCCCGACCTGCGGCTCGTGCTCGGGCATGTTCACCGCCAACTCGATGAACTGCCTGGCCGAAGCGCTCGGCCTGGCGTTGCCGGGCAACGGTACCGTGGTCGCCACGCACGCCGACCGGAAGAACCTGTTCCTCAAGGCCGGCGCGCAGATCGTCGAACTCTGCCGCCGCTACTACGAGCAGGACGACGCTTCCGTGCTACCGCGTGGCATCGCGACGTTTGACGCATTCGAGAACGCCATGTCGCTCGACGTGTCGATGGGCGGCTCGACCAACACCGTGCTGCATTTGCTGGCCGTTGCCCGCGAGGCCGGCGTCGATTTCACCATGGCCGACATCGACCGTATTTCGCGCAAGGTGCCCTGCCTGTGCAAGGTCGCGCCGGCCACCGAGAAATACCACATCGAGGACGTGCATCGTGCCGGCGGCATCTTCGGCATCCTCGGCGAACTCGACCGCTGCGGCCTGATCCATCGCAACACGTCGACTGTCCATGCCAAGACGCTCGGCGAAGCGCTGGACATCTGGGACGTGATGCACCACGCCCACAGCAACGAAGTCTACGAATTCTTCAAGGCTGCGCCCGGCGGCATTCCCTCGCAGACCGCGTTCTCGCAGAGCGCGCGCTATCCCGAACTGGACCTTGACCGCTCGCAGGGCTGCATCCGCGACAAAGCCAACGCCTATTCGCAGGATGGCGGTCTCGCGGTGCTCTACGGTAACCTCGCCGAGGACGGTTGCATCGTGAAGACGGCAGGCGTGGACGAAAGCATCCTGAAATTCACCGGCACCGCGCACGTCTTCGAAAGCCAGGACGCCGCCGTGCAGGGCATTCTCGGCGACCGGGTGAAGCCCGGCGAAATCGTGTTGATCCGCTACGAGGGCCCGAAGGGCGGGCCGGGCATGCAGGAAATGCTTTATCCGACCTCGTACCTCAAGTCGAAGCACCTCGGCAAGGTCTGCGCGCTGGTCACCGACGGGCGTTTCTCGGGCGGTTCCTCGGGCCTGTGCATCGGGCACGTTTCTCCGGAAGCGGCCGAAGGCGGCCTGATCGGCCTGGTCGAGCACGGCGATACGATCGAGATCGACATCCCCAACCGGCGCATCCACCTGGCCGTTCCCGATGCCGAGCTGCAGCGGCGTCGCGCCGCGATGGAAGCCCGGGGCGACGGCGCCTGGCAACCGGCGGAGCCGCGCCAGCGCAGCGTTTCCACCGCGCTGCAGGCATACGGCCTGATGGCCACGTCTGCAGCGAAGGGCGCCGTGCGCGACCTGAACCAGATCAAGCGGCGTTGAGCCGATGGCCCTGAGCACCTGGCTGGCCTTCCTCCTCGCCGCGATCCTGATCGCGGTCTCGCCCGGGCCGGGCGCGGCGACAAGCATGAGCGTCGGCCTCCGTCATGGCTACCTGGCAGCGCTGCGTGCCATCGGCGGGTTGCAGGCGGCCCTGCTGATCCAGCTGGGGATCGTCTTTGCCGGCCTTGGCGCCCTGCTGATGGCCTCGACAACCGCGTTCGAGATCATGAAGTTCGTCGGTGCCGGCTATCTGGTCTGGCTCGGCATCCAGAAATGGCGGGAGATTCCGCACGCTCTTGACGACACATCGGCCGTCAATCGCCCGAACGGCTTGTTCCTCCAGGGCCTGCTGGTCAATCTGACCAATCCCAAGGCGATCGTCTTCATGGCCGCGCTGACGCCGCAGTTCATCGATCCGGCGCGCTCGCAATGGCTCCAGTTCCTGATTCTCAGCGCCACGATGTGCGGTGTCGACACGCTGGTGATGTCCGGCTACGCCCTGCTCGCCTCCCGGTTGCGGCGCTGGTTGCGCGATCTGCGCGCCATGAAGGCGCAGAACCGTTTCTTTGGCGGGGTGTTTGTTGGCGCGGGGGTCCTGCTGGCGACGACGAGCCGGAACTGAACCCCGCCACGCAAGTCCACTTTTTTCCAACGACCTTCAACGACCAGGAGTGTTTTGCATGAAAATCCGTTTCCTCTGCCTGATCGGCATCCTGAGCCTCGGGGCGTCCGGCGCGGTCCTCGCCGACGAGTCGCTGGCCAAAGCCAAGGGCTGCCTGGCCTGCCATACCGTGGAGAAGAAACTGATCGGCCCGACCTACAAGGAAGTCGCCCAGGAATATGCGGGGCAAAAGGATGCCGAGGCACGCCTCACGAACGCCATCCTCAAGGGCACGCCGTTGCCGGGAGGGGTCGGCTGGCAGAAGAAAGGCAAGGCCACCATGCCGTTCATGCCGCCCAACGCAGCAGTCAAGCCGGACGACGCGGCAAAGTTGGCGAAGTGGATCCTCAGCCTGAAATAGAGTCCCGCAGCATAGTCCCAGGCCTCCACCCCGGAGGCTTCTTTCAGCGGAACGAGTCCGGATCGATCTGGTGCCGCGCCAGCTTGTCGTACAGCGTCTTCCGCGGCAGATGCAGGTGCGCCGCCGCCGCCGCCACGTTGCCGCGCGTGCCGCGTAACGCCTCACGAATCAGGCTCCGCTCGTAGTTGTCCATGCGTGCGGAAAGTGACACCGCGGCCGTCTCGATTCCCTCCAGGCCATCACCCACGCCGAGGCAGAGCCTTTCGGCGACAGCTTTCAGCTCGCGCACGTTGCCCGGCCAGTCGTGATGCTGCCAGCGGAAGAGATCCTGTTCGTCCCATGCGGGCGCTTCGCGGTTGAAGCGCTGGCTGGCCTGCGAGAGAAAGTAGGTCATCAGCGGCGCGATGTCGCTGAGGCGCTGCCGCAGTGGTGGCAGTTCGATAGTCACCACGTTGAGCCGATAGTACAGGTCGGCGCGAAAACCGCCCTGGTCGGACAGGCGCTTTAAATCGGTCTTGGTCGCCGCGACGATCCGGCAATTCACGGGGATACTGACGTTGCTGCCAAGGCGCTCGACGCAGCGCTCCTGCAATACGCGCAGCAGCTTCACCTGCAGTGCCAGCGGCATCGATTCGATTTCGTCGAGAAACAGCGTGCCGTTGCTGGCGTACTCGATCTTGCCGATGCGCCGCTTGTCGGCGCCGGTGAACGCCCCGGTCTCGTGGCCGAAGATCTCGCTTTCGAATACCGATTCGGGCAAGGCGCCGCAATTGAGCGCCACGAACGGACCGGCACGGCCGCTGCGCGCGTGCAGCGCGCGCGCCACGACTTCCTTGCCGGTGCCGGTCTCGCCGTGGATCAGCACATCGACGTCGGTCGGCGCCAGCGAGTCGATCGTCCGTGCCACGCGCTGAATGCCCTCCGACGCGCCGATCAGCGGCATCTCGCGCATGGTGCCGAGCTGTTCGCGCAGAACGCGGTTTTCCGTGAGCAGGGCGCGCCGCTCCAGCGCACGGCGAACGACATCGACGAGCCGCGGCGAACTGAACGGTTTTTCGATGAAATCATAGGCATGCGCGCGCATGGCCTGGACGGCCATCGAGACGTCGCCGTGCCCGGTGATCAGGATGACCGGGACGTCGCGGTCGCGTTGCCACATGACGTCGAGCAGTTCCAGTCCGCTCATGCCGGCCATGCGCACGTCGCTGACGACTACCGCCGGCGGATCGTCACCGCAGGCCGCAAGCGCATGCTCAGCACTGGCAAAGGTGCGCACTTCCAGTTCGGCCAGCTTCAGCGCCTGCGCGCAGGCGCGCAGCACAGTCTCGTCGTCTTCGATCAGGTAGACCGGCCGCGCCGTCTGCGTGCCGGTGTCGTCCACACTCATGCCCCCTCCAGTTCCACGATGAATTCCGCGCCGCCGCCGTCGCTGTTACGGGCGTCGAGGCTGCCGCCCAGTTCGCTGGCGATCATCCGCGAAATGGCCAGCCCCAGCCCGAGTCCCTGTCCGACGGACTTTGTGGTGAAAAAGGGCTCGAAGAGATGCGGCAGCGTCGCCGCGTCGATCCCGCTGCCGCTATCGCGCACCACGATGCGTACCCGCCCGTCCACCCGGCAGGCGGTGACATTGACGCGCCGTTGCGCGGAGTCGGCCACGGCATCCAGCGCGTTGAGCAGGAGATTGACCAGTACCTGCTCTAGCCTCTGCGGGTCGGCCCACACCTGCAGATCGTCCGGTACGCCCAGGACGTCGATCTGCGCCTCTACCTGTCTTCGCCGCGCTTCGACCAGCATCAATGCCTGAACCACGACACTGGTCACTCCCACCGGACGGCGCTCCAGCGCAGGCTTGCGCGTGAAGCTCTTGATTTCGCCGACGATACGTCCCATGCGCGCAGCCATCTGGCGGATCAGCCCGAGGTTTTCTCGGACTTCGGCGGCATCGCCGCGTTCGAGCAGGCCAACCGCGTTGTCGGCAAAGGTATGCAAGGCGGTCAGCGGCTGATTCAGTTCGTGGCTGATCCCGGCGGCCATCTGCCCGAGTACGGCGAGCTTGCCGGCCTGCACGGCGCTGTCCCGCGTTTCGCGCAGGATGGTTTCCGTTGTCTTCAGCGCACCGACCTTTTCCTCCAGCGAAGCGTTGGTCGCCGTCAGGTCAGCCGTCCGTTCGGCGATACGCTTCTCCAGGTCGGCATACGCCTGGCGCAACGCCGCCTCCGCCTGCCGACGCTCGTGATAGCGCTTGATGTTCAGGCGGAAGAAGAACAGCACCGACAGCGCGAAGGCCACCGCCAGGCCTGTCGCCATCCCGGCCAGCAGCGCGTTCTGCCGCTGCTGTCGCGTTGACGACAGCAGCACGATCGACCATCCTTCGGGTGCTGTCAGCACCGATTGTGCGAGATAGACGTCATCGGCCCGTCCCTGCAGGCTGGCGCGAATCTGTTGCGGCTCGTCCTGCAACTGCAAGTGGATGCCCAAGGGGCGCAGGTCCTGGTCGCCGTACTGGCGAGACGCTTTGATCCTCTGCATGACCTCGGCGTCGAGCGGCATCAGGGTACGGTACTTGAACTCCGGAACCGAGGACAGAAATACCACCCCGTTGGCGTCGACCAGCAGGACCGGATCACCGTTGCGTACCAAAGCGGATTCGAAATCCTCAAGGCTTATCTTGACGACGACGACGCCGATCGGGCCGTCCGAACCGGCAATCGGCGATGCCAGGAAATAGCCGGGTTCCCCGGTCGTCGCCCCGAGGCCGTAGAACCGGCCCAGGCCGCCGTGCAATGCCAGCTGGAAATACGGGCGGAAAGCATAGGTGTGCCCAATGTACGAACTCGC
This sequence comes from Gammaproteobacteria bacterium, assembly GCA_029289235.1. Lineage (GTDB taxonomy): Bacteria > Pseudomonadota > Gammaproteobacteria > Burkholderiales > Rhodocyclaceae > Propionivibrio. The sequence goes on along the minus strand of JARFTZ010000048.1, from coordinate 115,050 downwards.
CGACTGGAAATTGCTCGCGGCGAGCGTCAATCCGTTGCGGTCCATAAGATACACGGCATTGATGCCCGCCCCGTGCTGCACATCGAGAAGGTAGTTATTGACCGCATCCTGCGCCTTCGTGTCCGTGGGATTGGCCAGCAACGCCAGCAGCCGCTCCTCCATCGCGATGACACGGGGCAGCGACTCGTTGCGCGAAAGCAGGGACTGCAGGCTCATGCGGAAGAACTCGACGTGATGCCGCGACTGCAGGGCCAGCAGGTCGAGCTGATGCACCAGCACCAGCTCGCGCACGCCCCATCCCGCGAGGACGCAAACGACCAAGGCGAGGGAGAGCCGCAGCATCGATCGGGTCCAGGCGCGACCGCTCCGGGCTGCGAGACCGGCTATGCGCATGCGTTCCCTTTTTTGTTCAAAGTCAGACCCGGATTGCTCATCAGGTGGTGATTATGCGACACAAGGCGGCGTCTCCTCCATACAAAAACGCGGGGGTCTCCTTGCAACGGGGGCTTTCGAGTCACTCAATGTGCGGAAATCCGCACGCCTGCGACAGGCGATTCCGGAAAACCCGACACGGCGCCCGTGCTGCGACCAATGCGCAGCACCGGAAGGGCATTGTTTCAAGCGTTTGCGCAGGCGGACCGGAGTTTTCTCGCTGGCACAGGATTTGCTCAACGCTAGCAGACCATCACGCCTGCAGAGGCCCGTTTTCAAGCGTGTCTTTTCGTGGTCTTTCCGATCCGTTCCTTGCAGGCGAATGGCAAAGCTCAATACTCAACAAGGAGGGTTTTACAATGAAAAGCAGTCGACGTCTTCTCTGTGCCGTTGCCGTACCGCTCGCCATGGCACTGTCCACCCTGCCCTCGGTCTCTTCGGCGCAGGACATCAAGCGCGGCGACCACTACATCACCGTGCTGACCGGTCCCTCCAGCGGCATCTACTTCCCGATCGGGGGCGCCTTCTCCACCCTGATCGGCAAACTGGGCTACAAGGCGTCCGCCACCGCGACCGGTGCCACGGCCGAGAACATCAACGCCCTCCAGACCGGCCAGGGCGAAATCGCGATCGCCATGTCCGACGCCGTCATTCAGGCGGTCGAAGCCTTCGGCGCCTACGAAGGAAAGAAACCGGCGGCCAACCTGCGCGCCTTGATGGGCCTCTGGCCGAACGTCGTCCAGATCGTGACCACCGCGGACTCGGGCATCAAGTCGTTCGCCGACCTCAAGGGCAAACGGATCGGCGTGGGAGCCCCCAACTCCGGCGTGGAAATCAACGCCCGGATGATCTTCGAAGCGCACGGCATGACCTACAAGGACGTCAAGGTTGATTACCTCAACTACGGCGAGGCCATCGACCAGATGAAGAACGGCCTGATCGACGCGGCGTTCGTCACGTCCGGACTGGGCAACGCGACCATCCGCGAACTCGGCGTGACCAAGAAGATCGCCTTCGTTCCGGTCGACGGCGAAGCCCGGCAGCGGCTGATCAAGAAGTATCCCTTCTACATCGAGTCGAACATCCCGGCTGCAACCTACGGTACCCCGGCCGACACGCAGACCACCGCCGTCATGAACATCCTGGTGGCCGACAAGAAGCTTCCCGCCGAGGTCGTTCACGACATCCTGAAGAACGTCTTCTCGCCGGCCGGACTGGAGACCATCCAGGGCGCCCATGCCACGGCCAAGGCCAACATCAAGCCGGAAACCGCCTTGCGCGGCGTTACCGGCACGTCGGTTCCGCTCCACGAAGGGGCGATCCGCTACTACAAGGAAGCGGGCCTGATGAAGTAAGGAAATGCAGGGGGTCCTCGCCTGCATTTCATGTCATGGCGTCTGGCGTACGCCTGGAAGTTCGTGCGCCAGACGCGTTGTTGCGGCCATTTTCGTGCTTCTGCTCGGGGGCTGTGCTTCGTTCCCGGCGCAGGAGGTCGTGCTGCGCATTCATGACTGGAAGACAGGCCAGGTGTACGTGGAGGTGCCTGCGCGGACCAACAGTCGCCTGTTGTTCGCCTGGGTACACTCCCTGGAGAAGATTCCCTGGAACGAGTACTACCACGTCGACGAGCACCTCAACCTGATCCTCGACGAGATCACGTTCCCGGCGTTCGGGGCGGGGATTCCGGAAGACAAGGGGCGCGTCACTTTCATCAAGGACGGGCTGATCCACATGCAGGGCATCGATCAGTCGTTTGCCGAACTTGTGTGGCTTAACTCGCACTTTTCAACACGCGAACTGGTGCTCGACGGTATTCGGATCACGCGTGGCAGCGAACTTCCCGAGCACACCCGATTGCGGCTCGTTATCGAAAAAGCGGACAAAGGTGAACCAAAATGGCGGAAATGAAGCAAGACGATAAAAATACCGGCGACGGCCTGCGCGCCGATACCGGCCAGGACGGCTCGGACGAGGCCATCGCCAAGGCCATGGCCGGCGAACTGACCGAAGAACAACTGAATCTGATCAAGGACCTGGACAAGGAGTCCAGCGTGCGCAAGCTGGCGACGCCGTGGATCGCCAAGCTGTTCTACCTGGCCTGCATCGGGGTGACGCTGTACCACTTCATCACTTCGCTGGTCGGCACACCGGTCGTGCTCGAGCATCGCTCGCTGCACGTCTCGATGATGCTCGGCCTCTGCTTCGTCATGTATCCGTTCAGCAAGCGGAGCAACTTCAAGCACGTTTCCTGGTGGGATTGGCTGCTCGTCGTTTTGTCCATCTCCGTGGCGGCGTATGTCTGGGCCGACTATCTCGGCGTGGTCGAACGGGCGGGGATGCCTAACACCCCCGACCTCGTCGTGGCGACCCTGCTGACCGTGCTGGTTCTCGAAGCCGCGAGACGCTCCGCTGGCTGGGCGCTCCCCGTCCTGAGCCTGCTGTTCATCGCCTACGGCCTGTTCGGGCGGAGCGTTCCCGGCGTCTTCGGGCACCGCGGCTACACCTGGATGCAGCTTTCCAACCACTTCTTCGCCAATACCGAAGGCATTTTCGGCACCTCGGTCAGCGTCGCGGCGAGCTACATCTTCCTGTTCATCCTGTTCGGTGCCGTGATGGGCAAGTCGGGGATGGGGGCCTTCTTCAATGATCTGGCCATGGCGCTGGCCGGACACACCAAGGGCGGGCCGGCAAAGGTCGCGGTCATGTCGTCTGGACTGCTTGGCTCGATCAACGGCTCCGCGGTAGCCAACGTGGTGACCACCGGCGCCTTCACCATTCCGCTGATGAAGAAAACCGGCTATTCGAAGGATTTCGCCGGTGCGGTGGAAGCATCCTCGTCGGTCGGCGGACAGTTGCTCCCGCCGGTCATGGGCGCGGCGGCCTTCATCATGGCCGAGATACTGAGCGTTCCCTATTCGACCATCATCGTCCACGCCGCGATTCCCGCCTTGCTGTACTACCTCGGGATCATCGTCCAGGTGCAGTTGCGTGCCGGAAAGACCAACCTGGTCGGCCTGCCGAAGGATCGCCTGCCGCTCGTCAAGGACGTCATGAAGGACAAGGGGCATCTGCTGATCCCGATCTTCCTCCTGCTCTACCTGCTGCTCTTCTCGGGCACCACGGTCGTCTTCTCGGCGGTGATCACCATCGTCGCGACCATCGTCGTGGCGTCCTTGAAGAAGAGCACCCGGATGAGCTTCAAGGACATCTGCGACGCGTTCGCCGACGGTGCGACACAGACCGTGGCGGTGGCCATCGCCTGCGCCTGCGTGGGCATCATCATCGGCGTCACCTCGAAGACCGGCTTCGGGCTGACGATGGCGAACACCATCATCACGCTCGGCGGCAAGAGCCTGGTCATTACGCTCATCTTCACCATGATCACCTGCATGATCCTGGGCATGGGCGTGCCGTCGATTCCGGCCTATATCATCACCGCTACGGTCGCCGCTCCGGCTCTGGCCAAACTGGGCATCCCGGTGATCGCCGCGCACATGTTCTCCTTCTACTACGCCATGTTCGCCAACCTCACGCCGCCGGTCGCACTGGCGGCCTTCGCGGCGGCCGGCGTATCGGGAGGCGACCCGATGAAGACCGGTTTCGCCGCGGTCAAGCTGGCCATCGCCGGATTCATCGTGCCGTTCATGTTCGTATACTCGCCGCAACTGCTCCTCATCAACACGACTTTCCTCGAAGGACTGCGGGTCGCTGCTGGCGCCTGCGTCGGCGTCTTCATGATCAGCGTCGCGGTTGAAGGCTATCTCTTCACCAGGGCGAACATGCTCGTGCGGTTCGTCGCTGCGCTCGGCGCACTGGCGCTGATCGACAGCGGTGTTTACTCCGACATGATCGGCCTGGCCGCCCTGGCCCTGCTGCTGGCAATCCAGTACCTGGCCGCCAAGAAGAGCGGGAACGCCCTGCCGGCCTGACCGTCCCGCCGGCACGGATGGTGCTGCCCGAAGCATTCGGGCAGCACCACTTTCAGCGCCATTCAAACACGCTGCGCAACCCGGACTCGGTATACTGTGCGCCTCCATCGCCAGCCCGCCGTCACCACGAGCCTCCGACGTTGCCCTCGACGACACTCTCTCCCATCCGCATTCTCGGCATCGATCCGGGCCTGCGCGTCACCGGCTTCGGCGTCATCGAGAAGCTCGGCAACCGGCTGACATACATCGCCAGCGGCTGCATCCGCACCGACGCCACGACCTCGCTCCCGGCGCGACTGGGCACGATCAACACGGGAATCAACCAACTGCTGAAAAAGTACGAGCCCGATCAGGCTGTCATCGAAATCGTCTTCGTGAACGTTAACCCCCAATCGACGTTGTTGCTGGGGCAGGCGCGCGGAGCGGCAATCACCACGCTGGTCGCCGGCGGCGTCGAGGTCGCCGAGTACACCGCGCTGCAGGTCAAGCAGGCGGTCGTCGGCAACGGGCATGCGGACAAGACACAGGTTCAGCACATGGTTCGCCGGCTGCTGTCGCTGCCCGGCGAACCGAGCCCCGACGCCGCCGACGCGCTGGCTTGCGCCATCGCCCACGCGCATGGCGGGCAGGGGTTGGGGAGCATGTCAACGAAGGGATTCCGGATTCGCAACGGCCGGATGATCCTGGGCAAACTGAGCGAGGCGAAGAACGGATGATCGGGCGATTGACGGGAATACTGCTGGAAAAGACTCCACCGCAAGTGGTGATCGATGTGCATGGCATCGGCTACGAGGTCGATGTCCCGATGAGCACCTTCTTCAATCTGCCGGGCATCGGCGAAAAGACGACCCTGTTCACTCACTTCGCGGTCCGCGAGGACGGCCAGTTCCTTTTCGGCTTCGGCACGGAAGGAGAACGTTTCGCCTTCCGGCAACTGCTGAAGATTTCCGGCATCGGCGCGCGCACCGCGCTCGCCGTGCTGTCCGGGCTGTCGGTCGGCGAACTGGCTGAAGCCATTGCGCGCCAGGAAGTTGGTCGCCTCACCAAGGTTCCGGGCATCGGCAAGAAGACCGCCGAGCGGTTGCTGCTCGAACTCAAGGGAAAGCTTGCCGACGCGCTGCCAACCGCCCATCGCGCCATCGAGGACAGCCAGCACGACATCATCAACGCCCTGCTGGCGCTGGGATACAATGACCGCGAAGCTTCGGCGGTCATGAAGCAGCTGCCACCGGGTCTCTCAACGTCGGACGGCATTCGCCAGGCCCTCAAACTTTTGTCCAAAGCGTAAATGCACCAGATCACCTCCGCCCAGAAACAGATCATCCAGATCGCCATCGTCGCCTTGCTGCTCGTGGGGTGTATCGCGGTGCTGCTGCCGTTCACCGGGACGCTCTTGTTCGCGGTGGTCATCTGCGTCACCACTGCACCGCTACGCGACCGCATGGTGACGTTTTGTCGCGGACGCAGCCACCTTGCCGCGTTGCTGATGTCGATTCTGCTCGTTCTTCTGTTGCTTGCGCCGCTGGCTGTGCTCTCCGGCACCTTGGCCCAGGGCATCGAAACGGCGCTGCGCTATTTCCGCCCGATGCTCGAAACCGGACTGCCGGCCGACCCGCCCGCATGGATGAGCAACTGGCCGGTTATCGGCAACGTCATCGACACGTACTGGCACGAACTCGCTGCCAGCCGCGAAGAGATGAACAATCTCCTGCGCCAGTTGATCGACCCGACCCGCAAGATGGCGGTCGCCACGGTCTCATTGCTCGGCCAGGGGCTGATCCAGTTGATGCTGGTCATCTTCTTCGTCTTCTTCATTTTCCGCGACGCCGAGAAGTATGCGGCCGCGATGCGCAACGGTGCACGCAAGATCGCTGGCGACCTCGGCCAGCGGATGCTCAAACTGGCCGAAGGCACGGTTACCGGCGTGATGGTCGGCATCGTCGGCACAGCCGCCGCGCAGGCGCTCGTCGCCATGATCGGCTACGCCATCGCCGGCGTTCCCGGCGTGGCCATGCTCACCTTCACCACCTTCATCTTCTCGATGGTTCCGGTCATCGGCGCGACCCTGATCTGGCTTGGCGCCGCCGTGTGGCTCTACGACAGCGGGCAGACCGGCTGGGCGATCTTCATGGTGTTGTGGGGCATGTTCGGGATCAGCAGCGTCGACAATTTCGTCAAGCCGATCCTGATCTCGCGCACGTCCAGCCTGCCGTTGTTGCTGATCGTCGTCGGCATCTTCGGCGGCGTCCTCGTCTTCGGCTTCATCGGCCTGTTCCTCGGTCCGATGCTGCTGGCTCTTGGCCAGGTGCTGATCCGCGAGTGGCTGGCGCTGACCGAATACGAAGAGCAGCCGTCCATATGATCGAGACCGATTCCTTCGAGGCGTTCAACGACGCTCCGCTCGACCGGCTGATTTCGCCCGAATCGAAATCGAGCCAGGAAGACGCGATCGAGCGTGCCCTGCGCCCGAAGCGGCTCGCCGACTACGTCGGCCAGGCGAAAATCCGCGAGCAGTTGGGCATTTTCATCGAAGCCGCCAAGCGCCGCAAGGACACGCTCGACCACGTCCTTCTCTTCGGCCCGCCCGGTCTGGGCAAGACCACGCTGGCGCACATCATCGCCGCCGAGATGGGCGTCAACCTCCGCCAGACCTCCGGGCCGGTGCTGGAGCGCGCCGGCGACCTCGCCGCGATGCTCACCAACCTCGAACCGCACGACGTGCTGTTCATCGACGAAATCCACCGCCTCTCGCCGGTCGTCGAGGAAATCCTCTATCCGGCGATGGAAGACTTCCAGATCGACATCATGATCGGCGAAGGTCCGGCCGCGCGCTCGGTGAAACTCGATCTGCCGCCGTTTACGCTGGTCGGCGCCACCACCCGCGCCGGGATGCTGACCAACCCGCTGCGCGACCGCTTCGGGATCGTCGCCCGCTTGGAGTTCTACACGCCGGAAGAACTCACGCACATCGTCACGCGTTCCTCACAACTGCTCAAGGTGCCCGCCGATGCTGCCGGCGCTCTGGAGATCGCCCGCCGCTCGCGCGGCACGCCGCGCATCGCCAACCGCCTGCTGCGTCGCGTCCGCGACTTCGCCGAGGTCAAGGCTTCGGGCCACATCACCCGCACGGTCGCTGACGAAGCCCTCTCGATGCTCGATGTCGATCACGGTGGTCTGGACATCATGGACCGCAAGCTGCTCTCCGCGGTGATCGACAAGTTCGGCGGTGGCCCAGTCGGCGTGGATAACCTCGCTGCAGCCATCGGTGAAGCCCGCGACACTATCGAGGACGTCCTGGAACCCTTCCTGATCCAGCAGGGCTTTCTCCAGCGCACGCCGCGCGGGCGCATCGCCACGGCGGCGATCTACCGCCACCTCGGCCTTGAATCACCGGCTTCCAACAGCCAGGGCGACCTCTGGCGTAGCCAATGAAAAAGCCATAAAACAAGAGCTTGTCACAATTTCTTACATCAAAGTCTTCAGCGCAGAACTAGAATCCCGCCATGAAACACGAGCAGAAGCCGAACGCCTTCACGATTCCTGTTCGCATCTATTACGAAGACACCGACGCCGGTGGCGTGGTGTATTACGCCAACTACCTGAAATTCCTGGAGCGCTGCCGCACCGAATGGCTGCGCTCGATCGGGCATGAGCAGGGTGATCTGCTGCGCGATGCCGGCATCGCCTTCGTCGTGCGCAGTGTCAGCCTCGAGTATCTGAAACCGGCCCGGCTCGACGACCTGCTGACCGTCAGCCTCGAAGTCGAGAAGATATCCCGCTCGCAGATCTTCTTCCGCCAGCACATCCGGCGCGGCAACCCGCTGGCCGAAGATGGCTGGGACGAGCTGATCAGCGGCAAGATCCAGATCGTCTGCGTCAGCGTGGATAGCGGCGCGGGCCAGATGAAAGTCACCTCCATTCCCGCGCCGATGCGGGCTCAACTGGAAGCCATCCAATGAACGTCTCGCAAGACCTCTCCATCCTGCACCTGATCCTCAACGCCAGTGCCGTCGTCCAGGTCGTCATGGCGATGCTCGCCAGCGTCTCCTTCATGTCCTGGTACTACATCTTCCGCAAATGGTTCACCGTCAAGCAGGCCAAGTCGCAGACCGAGCAGTTCGAGCGCGACTTCTGGAGCGGCGGCGATCTGAACAGCCTGTACCAGAGTGCAGTTAACGACCGCCACGGGGCCGGCAGTATGGAACGCATCTTCGAAGCCGGCTTCCGCGAATTTGCCAAACTGCGCAGCCAGAAGAACCTCGATCCCAAGGACATCATCGACGGCTCGCGCCGCGCGATGCGCGCCACCTACCAGCGCGAGATCGACAACATCGACGCCCACCTCGCGTTCCTCGCCTCGGTCGGTTCGGTCAGCCCCTACGTCGGCCTGTTCGGCACTGTGTGGGGGATCATGCACTCGTTCCGCGGCCTGTCCAACGTCGGCCAGGCCACGCTTTCGGCCGTCGCGCCGGGCATCGCCGAAGCGCTGGTCGCCACCGCCATCGGCCTTTTCGCCGCGATTCCGGCGGTCGTTGCCTACAACCGCTTCTCCCATGAAATCGACCGGCTGGCCACCCGCTTCGAGTCGTTCATGGAAGAGTTCTCGAACATTCTCCAGCGCCAGATGCGCTAAGCGGGAGGCACCATGCGCGAACGCCGCCTGAAAAACGAAATCAACGTCGTCCCCTACATCGACGTCATGCTCGTGCTGCTGGTGATCTTCATGGTCACCGCGCCGATGATCACGACTGCGAGCATCGACGTGCCATCTGCTGGAAAGACAAAGCAAGCGCCGATCGATGCGATCTATCTCAACATCGATGCAGACAAGGCTTTCTCACTCACGGTAAACGGCAAAACCAGCGGCAACATAAGCGAGACAACCGCGTTTAAAACCATTGCCGACGCGATGGACAAGAACCCCGAACAGCCCGTTCTGATCTCGGCCCACAAAGAGCTGAAATACGAGGTCGTGGTACACGCCATGGATACACTCCGTAAGCAGAACGTCAAGAACGTTAGCTTGGTCGTGCAACCTGGCAAATAGGCAAAACCCAAGCACGTGAACAGCCAACAACCTCCGCAATACGACGAACCGACGAACAAGACGGCTCTCGCCCTCTCCGCCGCGGTGCACGCGTTGCTCATCGCAGCACTGTTCTTCGGTGTTCAGTGGAAGAACGAGCAACCGGGCGGCACACCCGTAGACGTCTATTTCGGCAATCCAGCCGCCACGCTTCCGCCGCCACGACCTGTCCCTGAGCCACAGCCCGAACCGAAACCTGAGCCCATTCCGGAACAGAAGCCATTCCCAATACCCGAGCCCAAAGTTGTCGAGCCTCCGCAGATCGATCCACAAATCGCCATCAAGGACAAGGAGCGTCGCGAAAAGGAGGAGAAAGCGAAGCTTGAAAAAGAACGCCTCGAGAAGGAAGAGGCCGAAAAACTGAAGAAGCAAAAGCTGGAAGAGGAACAAAAACAGAAAGAAGAAGCCATCCGGAAAGAAAAAGAGGAAAAGGAAAGAGCCCGGAAGGAAGAGGAAGAAAAGAAAAAGCGCGAGCAGCAGGAGAAAGAGGCGCGCCGAGCAGCCGAGTTGGCAAAAGAACTCGAACGCGACCTCAAGCACGCCCAGCAACAACGCAGCAGTGCAGCTGTCCGCAGCTATGATTCTGCGATTGACGCCGAGTTAAAAGGCCTGCGCGGATCACCGAGCGGATCGCCGACTGGCAGCAGTTCGGGAGCAAAAGGTAGTGCAGGCAAAAACGCTTACATCGGGAAAATTCGCGACAAGATTCGCGGCAATACAGCACTTCCGCCTGGCATCAAGGGCAACCCTGAAGCCGTTTTCAAAGTTACGCAACTGCCCTCCGGTCAGATCATTGATGTCAAGCTCAGCAAGTCGAGTGGCAACAAAGCACTTGACGATGCAATCGAGCGGGCTATCCGAAAATCGGACCCGCTCCCGCTACCCGACCAGCCCGGTCTTTTCGAGCGCGTACTTGAACTCAAATACAAGCCTTTTAATGAATAGTGGCGAGCTGAATTTATCCGAATTACCTTTCGTTACAAGTCCATCTTTCACCAAGGCGATATAATCGCCCATTCTTTCGAGGAAGCCTGCGTCCCATGTTTCGAACCCCGCTCTCTTTGCGTGGCCTGAGCCTGATCGCATGCAGCGTTCTGGCCAGCCTGGCCCTGTCGTCGGCGCATGCCGAACTGACCATCGAAATCACCGGTGCGGGAGCCAACCGTATCCCGGTCGCCATCGCCGACTTCGGCGGCGACCTTGGCTCCGCCCGTGCCATCACCACGGTCGTGCGCAGCGATCTCGAACGCAGCGGCCTCTTCCAGTTGATCGACCCGGCCGGCGCGGCCTTGACAGAGAACACGGCCCCGGCCTTCGCCGACTGGAAGAACCGTGGCGCCGACGCGCTGGCCGCCGGCAGCGTCAGTCCGGTCAACGGTCGGCAGGAGGCGCGTGTCCGCCTTTACGACATCAACCGGCAGACTTCGCTCGGCGGCGCCGCGTTCACCACGTCGACGGCGATGTTGCGCGCCGCCGGCCACCGCATCGCCGATTTCATCTACGAGAAGCTGACCGGCGAATCCGGCGTCTTCGCCACCCGGATCGCCTATGTCGTCAAGAATGGCCCGGCGCGCTACGAATTGCACATCGCCGACGCCGACGGACAGAATGCCCAGGCGGCACTGATCTCGCGCGAGCCGATCATCTCGGCGTCCTGGTCGCCGGATGGCTCGCGCCTGGCGTACGTCTCGTTCGAAAACAAGAAGCCGGTCATCTACGTCCATTCCCTGGCCAGCGGCAAGCGGACCGTCATCGCCAACTTCAAGGGCTCCAACTCGGCGCCGGCATGGTCCCCGGACGGACAGAAGCTGGCGGTCACCCTGTCGAAAGACGGCGGTTCGCAGATCTTCACGATCAACGCCGACGGTTCCGGCGTCCAGCGCCTGACCACGAACTCGGGGATCAATACCGAGCCGTTCTTCGCACCCGACGGGCAATCGCTGTATTTCACCTCCGATCGCGGCGGCAGCCCGCAAATTTATCGTACCGGTGTCAACGGAGGAGACGTCCAGCGCGTTACCTTCGAAGGCAGCTACAACGTGTCCCCGCGCATCTCGCCGGACGGCAAGACGATGGCCTTCATCAGCCGCCGTGACGGCGGCTTCCGCCTGGCGGTGATGGACCTCGCCAGCCGCCAGGTGCAGGTGCTGACCGATTCCCACAAGGACGAATCGCCGTCCTTCGCGCCCAACGGCCGCATGATCCTGATCGCCACCGAACTCGGCGGTCGCGGCGTCCTGTCGGCGGTTTCGGTCGACGGGCGCATCAAGCAGCGCCTTTCAATCCCGGCTGGCGACGTCCGTGAGCCGGCCTGGGGCCCCTACCTTCGGTAACGGACCGTTGAACAACCGGACATTTTTTATTTTTGACGCTGGAGATTCTCCGAAATGAAACGCCTCGCAATTCCCGCTCTGCTCGCTCTTCTGATCGTCGGCTGCAGTTCGACTCCCGACGCCGACCAGGCCGCTGCGCCGGTCGATTCCCGTGGCAACGACGGCAAGGTCGCTACCGTGACCGCCGGCAACATGGACAGCCGCAAGCTGCCGCCCGAACTGACCGATCCGAAGAACATCCTGTCGAAGCGCAGTATCTATTTCGATTATGACAAGTTCGACATCAAACCCGAGTACCGTGATCTGGTTGCCGCCCACGCCAAATTCCTGACCGGCCATCGCCAGTTCAAGATGCTGATCCAGGGCAACACCGACGAGCGCGGCAGCCGCGAATACAACCTCGCGCTCGGCCAGAAGCGCGCCGACGCGATCAAGAAGCAACTGGTTCTCCTCGGCGCCCGTGAAGACCAGGTCGAGTCGGTGAGCCTCGGCGAAGAGAAGCCGAAGAACCCTGGCCAGAACGATGCCGCTTGGGCTGAAAACCGCCGCGGCGACATGCTCTACAGCGGCGAGTTCTAAGATGCCAGCCCACCGCCCGCGCTTTCGCCCGGCATTCACCGTTGCCGCCCTGCTGATTGCCCTGTTCGGTGCCCAGCAGGCGCATGCAGCGTTGTTCGATGACGAGGAAGCTCGCCGGCAGATCAGCGATCTGTCGATCAAGATGAACGAACGCGTCGATACGCTCTCCCGGGCGCAGATTGAACTGGTTAACCAGATTCAATCCTTGCGCGAGGAGAACGCCAGGTTGCGCGGGCAGGTGGAAACTCTTCAATACGAACTCGAATCGGCCAAGAAGCGGCAACAGGATTTCTACGTCGATCTGGACGGACGCCTGCGCAAACTTGAAACGATCCCTGCGCAGCCAGCGGAAACCGTGGCGCCCGGCGACGCCGCCAGTGATCCGGCCAAGCCGCCACCCGCCGATCCCGCCGCAGAAACCCGCGGCTACGAAGCGGCACTCAACCTGTTCAAGGCCAACAAGCTCAAGGAGGCGGGCAACGCCTTCGAAGCCTTCGCCAAGGCTTACCCCGAGAGCACCCTGACCCCGAATGCTTACTACTGGCAGGCTAACGCGCTGGCCGCACAACGCGACTGCAAGCGCGCCATTGATGTCTACCGTATTGTCACCACCAAGTGGCCGCAGAATTCCAAGGCCCCCGATGCGCTGATCGGTGTCGCTTCCTGTCAGCAGGAACTGGGCGACGCAAAGAGCGCCCGCACGACCCTGGAAGCCGTCGTCATCAAATATCCCGACAGCCCGGCAGCATCCACGGCCAAGCAACGCCTGAAAAAATAGGCCGATGACCAGGCGAGGTGATTTTCCCTCGTTGATCATCAACGAGATTTTCCATTCCCTGCAGGGGGAAAGCTCCCGCGTCGGGCTGCCGACCGTATTTATTCGCCTGACCGGCTGCCCGCTGCGTTGTACCTGGTGCGACACCGAGCACGCCTTTTCCGGCGGCGAACGCCGGAGCGTTCCCGAGATCCTGGCGCAGGTAGCTGCCTTCGGCACACGCGTCGTCTGCGTAACAGGCGGCGAGCCCCTGGCGCAAAAATCCTGCCTGCCGCTGCTGTCCGCGCTTTGCGACGCCGGTTACGATGTGTCGCTGGAAACGTCGGGGGCTCTGGATATTTCCGGCGTCGATCCCCGCGTCTCGCGCATTGTCGATTTGAAGGCGCCCGGATCGGGAGAGGCAGCACGAAACCGCTGGGAAAACCTCCCGTTTCTCACCAGCCGGGACGAGTTGAAGTTCGTCCTTGCCGATCGCGCCGATTACGAATGGGCGAAAGGTGTCGTTGTCGAACACGCGCTGGACAAGCGCTGCCCGCTCCTTTTCTCTCCCGTGCAGGGAGCTCTGCCACCGACGGACCTGGCGGCGTGGATCCTTGCCGACCGGCTGCCGGTACGCTTCCAGCTACAGCTGCACAAGGTGCTTTGGGGTAACATGCGGGGGAAATGACCCTCACCCCCTTTCCCGGAGGTCGTGCCAAATGTCCGAGGAACGCCGCAAGCACTCCCGCATCGCCTTCCACACCCCTGCAACGCTGATTTTCCCGGAGTTGACGATCGACACGGTCGTTCTCGATCTGTCGCTCAAGGGGGCGCTGGTGCGCCTGCCCGCGGGCGTGGATGCCGTCGAGCAGACCGATTGCCGGCTGCGCGTTCACCTTAGCAACACGCAAACCGGCATCGACATGGCGGCCCGCGTCGCCCACGTGGAGGGCCGCTACGCTGGCTTGAACTGTCTGTCGATAGACCTCGACAGCGTGACGCACCTGCGGCGCCTCGTCGAATTGAACCTTGGAGACCCGGCGCTGCTCGAACGCGAACTGTCGGCACTGATCGCCGACTGAAGTACTACCTCGTCGGCAGTCTGCGACGCGCTGCAGGTTTCGTGAAACGATGTCCAAGGAAGAGCATCATGACGAACCCCGTCTGGCACGCCACCGAGTCCGAACAAGTTCTTGCCGCGCACGAGGTGACCGCCGCCGGCCTGAACGCCGCTGAAGCCTCTCGGCGACTCGCCGCGCATGGCCCGAACCGGCTGACGCCCCCCAAGAAACGCGGCCCGCTCGTGCGTTTCCTGCTGCAGTTCCATAACGTGCTGATTTACGTGCTGCTCGGCGCCGCCGTGGTTACCGCGGTGCTGGGCGAAGTGGTCGACACCACGGTAATCATCGGCGTCGTCGTCATCAACGCCCTGATCGGCTTCATCCAGGAAGGCAAGGCCGAAAAGTCGCTCGACGTGATCCGCAGCATGCTGTCCCTCTCGGCCACGGTGACGCGTGACGGCCGGCGCGTCGAGATCGCCGCGGAAGAACTTGTGCCCGGCGACATCGTCCTGCTCGCCTCCGGCGACAAGGTGCCGGCCGACTTGCGCTTGGTCGAGACGCGCAATCTGCGCATCGAGGAAGCGGCGTTGACCGGCGAATCGGAACCGGTCGAGAAATCGCCGGACGCGGTGGCGGAGAATGCCCCGATCGGCGATCGAACCGGCATGGCCTACTCGGGCACGCTGGTGGTCTTCGGTCAGGGCAGGGGAGTCGTCGTCGCTACGGGAGATGTCACCGAAATCGGCCGCATCGGCCGCATGCTGGCCGAAGTCGAATCGGTCGACACCCCGCTGCTCAAGCAGATGGCCGTCTTCGGCCGTTGGTTGACGGCGGGCGTCCTTGCCCTCGCCGCGTTGACCATTGCCTTCGGGATGCTGGTGCATGGGCAGTCGGCCGGGGAGATGTTCCTGGCTGCCGTCGGTCTGGCGGTCGCGGCGATTCCCGAGGGGTTGCCGGCGATCATGACCATCACGCTGGCGATCGGCGTGCAGCGTATGGCGGGCCGCAACGCGATCATTCGCCGCATGCCGGCGGTGGAAACGCTCGGCGCGGTCACGACCATCTGCTCCGACAAGACCGGTACGCTGACCAAGAACGAGATGACGGTACAGCGCCTGGTGATGGCGGACCAATTCATCGAGGTCAGCGGCGTTGGCTACGCGCCGCACGGCGGCTTCACCGCCGACGGCCGCGACGTGGATCCGGCGGCGCTGGCCGACATCGGCCGTATCGCGTTGCTTTGCAACGACGCCAGCCTGCGGGAAACCGGCGGAGAGTGGAAGCTTGAGGGCGATCCGACCGAAGGCGCCCTGCTGACGCTGGCGCTCAAGTGCGGCCTTGATCCGCACTTCGAGGCCGAGGCGCTACCGCGCATCGACGTCATTCCCTTCGAATCCGAACACCGCTTCATGGCCACGCTGCACCACGATCATGCCGGCCATGCGCTCGTCTTCGTCAAGGGGGCGCCCGAACGCGTCATCGGTATGTGCTCCCGGCAACGCGCCAACGGACAGGAACAGCCCATCGACACCGCTTTCTGGCAGGGCAAGATCGAGCAACTCGCCGCGAAAGGCTTCCGTGTGCTTGCCCTGGCGACCCGGCCGATGGAGTCCGGCACGCGGGAGCTGTCGTTCGCCGACGTCGAGGCGGAGCTGATCCTGATTGGGCTGGCCGGCATCATGGATCCGCCGCGGGACGAGGCGATCCGCGCCGTCGCCAGCTGTCACGCCGCAGGGATTCGCGTCAAGATGATCACCGGCGACCACGCGCTCACCGCCGCGGCCATTGCCCGCTCGATGGGTCTGGCCCGTGGCGGCGGCCAGGCGATGACCGGGGCAGAGATCGAGGCGATGGACGACACCGGCCTGCATCGGGCGGTACGTGACGTCGACGTTTTCGCGCGCGCCAGTCCCGAGCACAAGCTGCGCCTCGTCGAGGCCATGCAGGCCAACGGCGAAGTCGCGGCAATGACCGGCGATGGCGTCAATGACGCGCCGGCGCTGAAGCGGGCCGACGTCGGGGTGGCAATGGGGTACAAAGGGACCGAAGCTGCCAAGGAAGCGGCCGAGATGGTGCTGGCCGACGACAATTTCGCTTCGATTGCCGCCGCCGTCGAGGAGGGTCGAACGGTTTATGACAACCTGCGCAAGGCGGTCGTCTACGTGCTGCCGACCAGTGTCGGTCAGGCTGCCATGGTGCTGATCGCGGTGCTGTTGGGCATGACGTTGCCGATCACGCCGGTGCAGATTCTCTGGGTCAACATGGTAACCGCCGTGACGCTCTCGCTGGCCATCGCCTTCGAGCGCCCTGAACCGGGCCTGATGGCGCGACCGCCGCGCGACCCCAGGGAACCCTTGGTCAACGGTTTCATGCTCTGGCGCATCGCCTTCGTCACCCTGTTGCTGGTCGCCACGTCGTTCAGCCTGTTCCTGTGGGAACTCGAGCGCGGGATGGATCTGGAATTCGCTCGCACCGCAGCCGTAAACACGCTGGTTATGGGGCAGATCGTCTATCTTTTCAACTGCCGCCGGCTCACCGGATCGGTGTTTTCGAAGGACGGCCTGCTCGGCAATACCGTGGCGCTGAAAGCCGTAGCGATACTCGTCGTGCTGCAACTGGCGATGACCCATTTGCCGTTCAAGCAGGGGCTGTTCGGCACCGACCACCTTGATGCGGCCACCTGGTCGCGCGTCGTGCTGGCCGGTGTCGTCGTGTTCTTGGCGGTAGAACTTGAGAAGACATTCTGGCGCGGGCGTTCCGTGACATAGCGATGCCGCCACGCGGGAACGCATGACAACGAACGAATGGTTGCCGCTCGCCTTGCTGGCTTCCTCGCTGCTGCCGGGGTTGCTCATCTTCGTCCTGCCGGAACGCAGGATCGCGCTACGCACGACACTCAACCTGGCCGGCGCTGGCACCAAGCTTGTTCTCGTCGGTGTTCTGCTGCGCGGGGTGGCTTCGGGTAAGGAGTACAGCGCTCGCTTCGCCGTGCTGCCGGGCCTCGACCTGGCACTGAAGGCCGATGCGCTGGGATTGCTGTTCATCAGCCTGTCGGCGGTACTGTGGCTGTTCACGACGCTCTATGCCATCGGTTACCTTGAAGGCTCGCCTTGCCGCAGCCGTTTCTTCGGCTTCTTCAGCCTGTGCGTCACGGCGACCGTGGGCATCGCGATGGCGTCCAACCTGTTCACTTTCTTCATCTTCTACGAGCTGCTGACGCTGTCGACCTTTCCGCTGGTGGTGCATCGCGGCACCGACAAGGCGATGAAGGGAGGCCGGGTCTATCTGGCCTACACGCTGAGCGGCGGAACCGTGCTCCTCGCCGGCATCGTCTGGCTGCATCATCTGCTAGGCCATACGGAATTCGCCCACACGGGCATCGTCGCGGCACTCGCCGGGGAGAACGCCGGACAGCTAAAGGCCATCTTCCTGCTCCTGATGACCGGTGTCGGCGTCAAGGCAGCCATTGTGCCGCTGCATGGCTGGTTGCCGCAGGCAATGGTCGCACCCGCGCCTGTGTCGGCGCTTCTGCACGCGGTCGCCGTGGTCAAGGCCGGTGCGTTCGGCATCGTGCGCATCGTCTATGACATCTATGGCATCGAGCTTGCCGCGTCGCTCGGCCTGCTCGCCCCGCTGGCCGCCTTCGCCTCCCTGACCATCGTCTGGGGAAGTGTCCGGGCTCTGTACCAGGACGACCTGAAGAAGCGCCTCGCCTTCTCCACTGTCAGCCAGGTTTCCTACATTGCTCTCGGTGTCGCCCTGTTCGGCCCGATCGGCACCATCGGCGGCCTCATCCATCTGGTGCATCAGGGAATCATGAAAATCACACTGTTTTTCTGTGCCGGCAATTACGCCGAAACGCTGGGCATCCACAAGGTGAGTGAGATGGGCGGCGCCGGGCACCGGATGCCGCTGACGACGCTGGCGTTTTCGATCGCCGCGCTGGGGCTGATCGGCGTGCCGGCTACCGCCGGTTTCGTCAGCAAGTGGTATCTCGGACAAGGTGCCCTGGCCGCCGGCTTGCCCTGGGTGCTGGCCGTGCTCGCTGCTTCCAGCCTGCTCAATGCGGCCTATTTCCTGCCGGTGCTCTATCGCGCCTGGTTCCTGCCGCCCCCCGCCGCTTGGCCGGAGGGGAACATCTTGCCAAGAGGGAGCCGCGAGACAACGCTCCTGCTGCTGCTTCCCCCGCTCTTCACCGCCGGCCTGACCCTTCTGGCCGGCATGCTGGCGATGACGGAGTTCAGCCCCCTGGCCTGGGCCCGTCTCATCACCTCGCGTGAGTATCAGACATGGTCGCCCTGAGTCTTCTACTGTCCCTTTCTGCTCTGGCATCGCTCGTCCTCGCGCCGTCGCGAGCCGCGTTGGATATTCCCTGGCTGCTGCTCGGTACGCGCATCGTCCTAGACGACACCGGACGAACCTTCCTTGGCTTCAGCGCGCTCGTCTGGTTCGTCACCGCCCTTTATGCGCGAGCCTATCTGCGAAGCGATTCGCGGCGGTCCGTCTTCGGCGCTTTTTTTCTCGCCACCCAGGCCGGACATCTGGGGGTCTGCATTGCAGGGGACGCCGTGAGTTTCTATTTCTTTTTCGCGTTGATGACCTTCGCCGCCTACGGATTGGTGATCCATTCCGGCAAGCCGGAAGCTCATCGCGCCGCCAACGTCTATCTGGCCATGGCCCTGCTCGGCGAGGCGCTGCTCGCTGCAGGCATGATGATGGCAAGTCATGCGGCGGGCTCCCTGCTGCTCGCTGACATCGTGCGCACGCCGTTGCCGACGGCAGCGATCACCCTGTTGATAGCCGGATTCGGCATCAAGGTCGGCGTGCCCCTGCTGCACATGTGGCTACCGCTCGCCCATCCGGTCGCTCCGGTGCCAGCCTCGGCGGTGCTGTCCGGCCTGATCCTCAAGGCCGGGCTGATCGGTTGGCTGCGCTTGCTGCCGCTCGGCAACGAGGCCTGGCCAGTGGCCGGCACAGTGCTGATGATTGCGGGATTTGCCGGGATGTTCCTCGGCATCGCGTTTGGCGTGGGTCAGCGCGACGTCAAGGTGCTGCTGGCCTATTCCAGCGTCAGCCAGATGGGATTCCTCAGCCTCGGCGTCGGCGCCGGACTGGCGCAACCGTCCGCCTGGCCCGGGCTGCTGCCGGCGGTGACCTTTTATGCGCTGCATCATGCACTAGGCAAAAGCGCGCTGTTTCTCGGTGTCGGTGTGGCGCAGGCGTACGGTGCGCGGCCCTGGGTGTTCGCCGGCCTTGCGCTCCCGGCGCTCGCGCTGGCAGGTGCACCGGGGACGAGCGGGCTGCTTGCGAAGTGGACGTTGAAGACAGCTCTCGACCTGTCCTGGCCGTGGCCGTCGGTACTGGCCTGGCTGTTGCCGCTGGCCGCGCTTGGAACAACGCTGCTAATGGCGCGCCTGCTCTGGCTGGTGAGTCTGAAGAAAGCCCACGCTGTGTCACCTTCCGGCCTGGCTCTGCCCTGGCTGGCGCTCGTACCTTCGGGCGTCGCCCTGCCTTGGTGGATCAGTCCGCACGGCACGGCGACCGGTGTGACAACGGCAGAGGCCATGTTCGCCGCATCCGCTCCGCTGGCGGTCGGCGCGGTCATCGTCTGGTGGGTAATCCGGCGTGGCATCCGCCCGTGGGCGCCGCCGCCGGGGGATATGCTGAGCCTGCTGCACAACAACAAGGAGGCAAGAACGTGATGCCGCGTGAGCCGCTGGTCTGGACACCCCCCCTCCTCGTCCGTGCCGGCATCGTCTTCGCCAGCGTCCTTGCAACGCTGTTGGTCGGCTATCTGCACGCATTGACCGGGCTGGATTACGAATTCCACATCTTTTTCATCCTGCCCGTCCTGACGGTCAGCTGGTTCGTCGGAAGGCGCACCGGCTATGCGCTTGCTGCACTCGCTGCAGCCGAGTGGTTTGTTGCCGATTTTGCGCTGGCCGGGACACAGGTGAATCTGCTGCCGCTCGTCTTCAACACGATCATGCGTTTGGTGATTTTCCTCTACGGCGCGTGGCTGGTGGCCGAAATGCGCCGCGTGCTGCTGCGCGAATCCCGGCTCGCGCGTGAAGACGCGTTGACCGGCTTGCCGAACCGTCGCGAGTTCCGCGAACGCGGGCAGCAGGCTTTTGCCCAGGCACAGCGGCAGGGAGCTCCCTTCACCGCAGTGTTCATCGATCTAGATCGGTTCAAGGAAGTTAACGACTGCCATGGTCATGCCATCGGCGACGAACTGCTGACTGCGGTGGCCCAGACCATTCGCGCCCACGTTCGCGCCAGCGATATTCCCGGGCGGCTGGGGGGCGACGAATTCGCGCTGCTGCTGCCGAACATGAACGCCCACGGCGCCTCCAGCTATGTCGAGAAACTGCAGAAACAACTGTTGTCCGCAATGAACGACAAGGGCTGGCCGGTGACCTTCAGCATCGGTGTCGCCAGCTTTCAGGTTGCGCCGAGTGACTTCGACACCCTGATCGGTCAGGCGGATTCCCTGATGTACGAAGCCAAGCGCACCGGTCGCGACCGAATCCTGCAGCGTCAGTGGTAACGCTCCGCCCGGCTTGCCGTAGAGGTGTTTGAGCGCCGGATTGAACCTGTCGCAGATATCCACGCCAGGGTCCGCTACGGAAAATCGTTAAAATGCAGCCCGTCAGCCACTTTTGCCGGCAGATTACGCCGCCCGATCCTCATGCCCACATCCACCATTTCATCGTCCCGAAGCGCCGTCGTCCTGCTTTCCGGCGGGCTGGATTCTGCGACCAGCCTGGCTATCGCCCGCGATGCCGGATTCGATTGCTACTGCCTGTCCCTCGACTACGGACAACGCCACCGGACCGAACTCGACGCCGCCCATCGCGTCGCTCACGCTCTCGGCGCCAGGGAACACCGTACCCTGCGCCTCGACCTGACCGCTTTCGGCGGTTCCGCGCTCACCGATGAGAACATCGCGGTGCCGACCGAAGGCGTCGGGCCCGGCATTCCGGTCACCTACGTCCCGGCCCGCAACACCATCATGCTTTCCCTGGCGCTGGCCTGGGCCGAGGTTTTGCGAAGCAGCGACATCTTCGTCGGCGTCAATGCCGTCGATTACTCCGGCTATCCGGACTGCCGGCCGGAATTCGTCGCGGCTTTCGAAAACCTTGCCAACCTCGCCACCAAGGCCGGCGTCGAAGGGCGCCGGTTGACCGTTCATGCCCCGTTGATCAACCTGACCAAGGCCGAGATCATTCGCAAGGGCCATGCGCTCGGCGTCGATTACGGGATCACCATTTCCTGCTATCAGGCTGACAAGCAGGGACGCGCCTGCGGCGTCTGCGACTCGTGCCGGTTGCGGCACGAAGGCTTCGTCGCTGCCGGCGTTTCCGATCCGACGCGTTACGCAAACGCGTAGACTCGCCAACGATGAGAATCTGCCAGTGAGGACATGATGGACGATGACGACGCGCCGCTGGACGCCGAGGAATTGATGCTGATGGGCGACCGCCTCGAGGCGTTGCCGCCGGCCGATGCCGAATGGGTTGGCCGGCTGTTCCAGGAATGCCTGCGGGCGCGGATGCACGAAGCGCAGTTGCTGGAGAATGTAACGGAGGCCGATACACCATTCGCTGACAGCGGGAGCGAACTCGACACCCGGTTGGCGCAAGTGGCGCTGGACGCCGCGGAATGGCTGAAAACGCTCTGGGACGTCGGGTACATGGGGTCGGCGAGCTTTCCCGCTCAGCCGCGCACCGATTTTCCGCATGTCGACCTTGAGGACGTGCTCAAGTCCTCGCTGTTCGCCCGAATCCGCGACGGGAAGCGGCCGTTGCCGTTTCCGCCGCCGACCCGAAACGGCCTGCCCTGGCATGACCTGGTTGAAGGACAGGAAGAGCATGTCGTCACTGCCGAGGTCATCAAGGATGACGATGGCGGGCTGAGCAAGGCAATTATCGAGGGCTGCCGCGATTGGCTGGTTGTCGAGGAAGTTACGCCAGGGAGTGCCTTCGTCGTACAACATAGGGGCAAGGGGCCCCGCTATGAGCTTTGCCTGGATCCGTTCTTTTCCACCCTGAAGCGCGAGGCGCCGCGATGGACGCGGGAGATCCGGCTCCGCGAGCGCGCCGGCGTGCGCAGTTTCATGCTGTGCTGGCCGAAGGCGAACGGGGAGTTGCTCGATGTTCCCTTGCGCGCGGCAACCTGGGAACGGGCCGAGTCCGAGGCCGCTTACTGGATCGCGACGAGCAGTCCGGAAATGTACGGGCAGGTCCGTTTCGAACGGATCGAGGCCGACTAAAGACCTACAGAAATACGGGCTCTGGCATCAGCTCGACACCGAATTTTTCCCTGACGTCGCGCTGCACGGCCTGCATCAGCGCGATGACATCGGCTCCCGTCGCGCCGCCGCGATTGACCAGCACCAGCGCCTGCTTCTCGAACATGCCGACCGCGCCGAGATCGCGGCCCTTCCAGCCGGCCTGCTCGATCAGCCAGCCGGCGGCGAACTTCATCCGGCCGTCGGGCTGCGGGTAGTGCGGCAACGCCGGATACGCAGACAACAAACGCCTGGCCGTATCGGCCTCGACGACGGGGTTGTGAAAGAAACTGCCGGTGTTCGGAATCCGCGCCGGATCGGGCAGCTTGCGCTGACGTACCGCGATGACGGCGTCGGCGATCTGGCGGGCGGTCGGTCTGGCACTGCCGTGCGGATCGTGCTCCGCCAGTTCACGGGCAATGTCGGCGTAACCGGTCAGCGGCTGCCAGCGCTTCGGCAGGCGGAAGGTGACGTCGATGATGACGAAGCGTCCATCGAGATGCCAGCCTTCCTGTTTGAAGACACTGTCGCGATAGCCGAAACGGCAGGCCGCACGGTCGAAGCGGACCGTCTCGCCGGTCTGCAGGTCGAACGCCGTCAGCGCATGGAATCGCTCGCCGGCTTCCAGCCCGTAGGCGCCGATGTTCTGGATCGGCGCGGCGCCGACCGTGCCGGGAATCAGCGAGAGATTTTCCAGCCCCGGCCAGCCCTGCGCCAGCGTCCATTGCACGAAGTCGTGCCAGTTCTCGCCGGCGCCGGCGCGCACGTACCACGCCTCGTCATCTTCGCCAACCAGCGCCCGGCCGGAAAGAGCGATATGCAGCACGAGACCGTCGAAGTCGCCGGTGAGCACCAGGTTGCTGCCGCCGCCGAGGATGAAGAACCGACAATCGCCGGGCGCGTAGAACTCGGCCAGCGTTGCCAACTGCTCGACAGACAATACCCGCGCATACAACGCGGCATGCGCCCGCAAGGCCAGCGTGTTGCGCTGGCTGAGATTGGCCTCGCGCTCGACGAAGTCGGGCCAGGGCCAACAACTCGCCGAACGCATCGTCAGAGTACCGGCGCCAGCCAGCGTTCAGCCTCGGCGACGCTCATGCCGGTACGCCTGGCCCAGTCTTCCAGCTGGTCACGGCCGATCTTGCTGACGGCGAAGTATTGCGCCTGCGGATGGGCGAAATAGAAGCCGGAGACCGACGCGGCAGGAGTCATCGCGAAGTGTTCGGTCAGCCCCATGTCGGCATTGGCCGGCGCGTCGAGCAGCCGGAACAGCTCGCCCTTGGCGGTGTGGTCCGGGCAGGCCGGGTAGCCGGGCGCCGGGCGGATGCCGCGGTATTGCTCACGGATCAGCGCCGCGTTGTCCAGGCTTTCGTCAGCCGCATAGCCCCAGTAGTTCGTGCGCACTTCGCGGTGCAGCCATTCGGCGCAGGCTTCGGCGAGGCGGTCGGCGAGCGCCTTGAGCATGATCGCGCGGTAGTCGTCGTGCGCCGCCTCGAATTCGGCGAGCTTTTTCTCGATGCCGATCCCGGCGGTGACGGCGAAGGCGCCGACCCAGTCGGGCGTGCCTTTATCAGCGACGAAGTCGGTAAGGCAGTAATGCGGCTTGCCGGACGGGCGCTCGTGCTGCTGCCGCAGGTTGTGCCAGACCATCTGCACCTGCTGCCGCGATTCGCCGGCGTAGATCTCGATGTCGTCGCCGACCGCGTTGGCGGGATAGAGGCCGAATACGGCGTTGGCGGCCAGCCACTTCTCCTTGACGATCTTCTCCAGCATGGCCTTGCCGTCGGCGAAGACCGAACGCGCCGTTTCGCCGACGATTTCATCGTCGAGAATTTTCGGGAAGGCACCGGCGAGATCCCAGGTCTGGAAAAACGGGCCCCAGTCGATGTACCCGGCCAGCGTCGCCAGATCGACCTCGCGCAGCACGTGCAAGCCCGGCCTGGCTGGAGCGGCCGGAACATACGCCGGATCGGCGTTCCAGACAAAACGGTTGGCCCGGGCGGCGTCGAGCGCGACCAGCGGGGTCGCCTTCTTGCCCGCGTGCTGTTCGCGCACGCGGGCGTAGTCGGCGGCGATCTCCTGCTTGTACCCCGCCGACTGTTCGGCGGACAGCAACCGGGTGACGACGCCGACGGCGCGCGAGGCGTCCGGCACGTAGACGACGGTGCCTTCGTAGTTCGGCGCGATCTTGATCGCCGTGTGCGCGCGGCTGGTCGTTGCGCCGCCGATCAGCAGCGGCACGTCAAAACCCTGCCGCTGCATTTCTGCGGCGACGTGGCTCATTTCCTCCAGAGACGGGGTAATCAGGCCGGAGAGGCCGATCGCCTGCGCGCCGTGTTCCTTGGCCGCGTGCAGGATCTTGTCGCAGGAGACCATGACGCCGATGTCGATGACCTCGTAGCCGTTGCAGCCGAGCACGACGCCGACGATGTTCTTGCCGATGTCGTGCACGTCGCCCTTGACCGTGGCCATGATCACCTTCCCCTTGCTCGCCGCGCCGGTACGCCGCTTTTCCTCTTCGATGTACGGGATCAGGTGGGCGACGGCCTGCTTCATGACGCGCGCCGACTTGACCACCTGCGGCAGGAACATCTTGCCTGCGCCGAACAGGTCGCCGACGACGTTCATGCCGCCCATCAGCGGACCTTCGATGACCGACAGCGGCGGCTTGCCGGCGGCTGCCAGCGCGGCGCGGCATTCCTCGGTGTCGGCGACGACGAAGTCGGTAATGCCCTTGACCAGGGCATGTTCGAGGCGCTTCTCGACCGACAGTTCGCGCCACGACAGATCCGGTCCGGCGTCCTTGGCCTTGCCTTCCTTCACCGTCTGCGCGAACTCGACGAGTTGCTCGCCGGCGTCGGGCGACTGGTTGAGTACGACAGCTTCCACCTTCTCTCGCAGCACCGGGTCGAGATCGTCGTAGATGCCGACCATGCCGGCGTTGACGATGCCCATCGACAGCCCGGCCTTCACCGCATGGTAGAGGAAGACAGTGTGGATTGCCTCGCGCACCGGGTCGTTGCCGCGGAAACTGAAGGAAACGTTGGAGACGCCTCCGGAAATCTGCGCATGCGGCAGGTGGGCGCGAATCCAGCGGCAGGCTTCGATGAAATCGACGGCGTAGTTGTTGTGTTCCTCGATGCCGGTGGCGATGGCGAAGATGTTCGGGTCGAAGATGATGTCTTCGGCGGGAAATCCGATCCCGGTGAGCAGCTTGTAGGCGCGTTCGCAGATCTCGATCTTGCGCGCGTAGGTATCGGCCTGGCCCTTTTCGTCGAAGGCCATGACGATCACCGCCGCGCCGTAACGCCGCGCCAGCCCGGCCTGCTCAAGAAACTTCGCTTCGCCTTCCTTCATCGAGATCGAATTGACGATGCCCTTGCCCTGGATGCACTTGAGGCCGGCTTCGATGACTTCCCACTTCGACGAATCGAGCATGATCGGCACGCGCGAGATATCCGGTTCCGACGCGATCAACTTGAGGAAGCGGTCCATCGCGGCGACCGAATCGAGCATCGCCTCGTCCATGTTGATGTCGATCACCTGCGCGCCGTTCTCGACCTGCTGGCGGGCGACGGCCAGCGCGTCGTCGAAGCGCCCTTCGAGGATCATGCGCGCGAAGACGCGCGAGCCGGTGACGTTGGTGCGCTCGCCGACGTTCACGAACAGCGATTCCGGCCCGACGTTGAACGGCTCCAGGCCGGAAAGACGCAGCTTCTTCTCGATGGCTGGAATGGCGCGCGGCTTGATCGTGGCGACCTTGCGCGCAATCGCGGCGATATGGTCGGGCGAGGTCCCGCAACAGCCGCCGACGATGTTCACGAAGCCGTGCTTCGCCCAGTCGGCGATCTCGTCGGCGAGCATGTCCGGCGTTTCGTCGTAGCCGCCGAAGGCGTTCGGCAGGCCGGCGTTCGGGTGCGCCGAGACGTAGCAGTCGCAGACACGCGCAAGTTCCTCGACGTACTGGCGCAATTCCTTGGCGCCGAGCGCGCAGTTGAGGCCGAACGATAGCGGCTGGATGTGCGACAAGGAATTCCAGAACGCCTCGGCCGTTTGCCCGGAGAGCGTGCGGCCCGAGGCGTCGGTGATCGTGCCCGAGATCATCACCGGCCAGCGGCGGCCGGTCGTCTCGAAGAACTGCTCGATGGCGAACAGCGCCGCCTTGGCGTTGAGTGTGTCGAACACGGTTTCGACGAGCAGGATGTCGGCGCCGCCGTCGGTCAGGCCGCGAATCGCCTCGGTGTAGGAGGTCACCAGATCGTCGAACGTCACATTGCGATAACCCGGATCGTTGACATCCGGTGAAATCGACGCCGTGCGTGACGTTGGGCCGAGAACGCCGGCGACAAACCGTGGTTTCTTCGGGTCTTTCGCGGTGAACTCGTCGCAGACCTCGCGCGCCAGCTTCGCGCCGGTGACGTTCAGTTCGTAGACGATTGATTCAAGGTGATAGTCGGCCTGCGACAGCGAGGTGGCGTTGAAGGTGCAGGTTTCGAGGATGTCGGCTCCGGCGGCAAGGTATTCGGAGTGGATGCCACGGATGACCTCGGGCCGGGTCAGCAGCAGCAGATCGTTGTTACCCTTCAGGTCGTGCGGATGCCCGGCGAAGCGTGTGCCGCGATAGTCGGCCTCCTGCAGGTTGTGTCGCTGGATCATCGTCCCCATCGCGCCGTCGAGGATGAGCAAGCGTTGCTGCAACAGGGAAATGAGTTCGGCGGAGCGGTCTGGCTGCATGGAAAAACCTCGAAAAGAAAAAACCCGTTCAGCACAGTCAGCGAACGGGTTTCGGCAAAGTCATCGAATCGCGCCCGCTTTAGCCAGATTTGTAACGCGCCTGCAAGCTGAACTTCAAATCGGCGCGGTCCCGGCGACGAGCCGGAAAGAGGCCCGAATCTACGCGCCAAGCCCTTGATTGTCAATATTAACGGGGGTAGCCACGGGGATATCAGTTGCCAGAAATCGGCTTGTAATGGGTGCCCGTCCGGGTGACATGGCCCTGCTCATCGAAATACACGTCGAAGAAGTAGTCGTAGGAGTTTTCCGATTTCGTCTTCCAGTCCCAGACGTATTCCCGCTTCAGCGAGAAATATTGTTCGCTGGCGGGCTGGCCGAGCAGGCGGCGGATCTGCTCGCGGGTCATCCCTTCCTTCACCCGGGCAAAATTCTCCTTGGTCAGCACCTGCCGGACCTCGCGCAGGATCCGGTCCGGGCCGAAGTCGATCATGTAATTGACAACGCCGTTCGGCGTGCGCGGGTATTCCCAGCTGACCGATCCGTCGCTGTCCAGCCACTCCATCGTCGGCGGCCCCATGACCTCGCGCGTTTGCGCCATGGTGGTGATGCCGGGCTGGAGCTTCTCAAGCTTGACGCTGTCGCAGCCCGGCAGGAGGAAGGCGAGAAGTCCGGAGAAGAATCCCACGAGCAGTTTCCTCGACATTGGTTGGTCTACTTCAGGGCGCCGAAGACTTTCCTGAGCATCGCCGAGCCGGTTCCGACCGGATCCTTGCGGATCGATTTTTCCTGTTCGGCGATCATCTTGAACAGCCCGTCCATGGCCTTGTGCGTGACATAGGTGTCGAGGTCGGCATCCTTCTCGTCGAGCAAGCCGAGCTTGGACGCCTGCCCGGCGTACTGGTTGTACTGTGCGGCCAGATTGACCTTGGCGGTGGCCTGCTTGACGATCGGCAGGAATTTGGCGGCGATGTCCTTCGACGTCGTGCGCTTGAAATATTGTGTGGCCGCATCGTCACCGCCGGTGAGGATGCCGCGCGCGTCGTCGAAGCTCATCGACTTCACGGCGTTGGTCAGGATCGGCTTGGCTTCGAGCACGGCCATCTCCGCTGCGCGGTTCATCGTCTCGATCAATTCGTCGGCCTGTTTCTTCATGCCGAAGGTACGCATCGCCTTTTCCACCGAACGCAGCGAATCGGGCAGCGGGATACGCACACGCTTGTCGCCGAGGAAGCCGTCCTTCTTGCCGAGCTGGCCGACGGCGATTTCGGCGCCACGCGTCAGCGCTTCCTTGAGGCCCGAGGCGGTATCGCTGTTCGACAGGCTGTCGATACCCGCGGCCATGGCCTGGCCGCCGAGAACAAGGGCAAAGGTCAGCGTCAGGTTGAGCAGCGTCTTGATGACGGGCGAAACGAATTGCATGGCAAGTCTCCGTTCGGGGCAATGCCTCACCTTACTCCGTTGCCCGGGCTGCGGACAAGTGCGTCGCGCCGGATGAATCAGATTCCTGTGTCGTTGGCGACTTCGCCGCTGCGGAACAGGCGTGGCGTGAGGTCATACTTTTGCAGCAGGCGATAGAACTCGGTGCGGTTGCGGTCGGCGATGCGTGCCGCATCGGCGACGTTGCCGTCGGTCATCTTCAGCAACTGGGTCAGATAATTGCGCTCGAAACGCTGTTTCGCCTCGGCGTAGGTCAAGGTTTCGGTCGCCGGCATGCGCAGCGCGCGCTGGACCAGCGGCAGGGTGATCAGCGAGGTCGTCGCCAGGGCGCAGCATTGCTCGATGACGTTGTACAACTGCCGGACGTTGCCGGGCCAGCTGGCGGTGGACAGTGCCTCCAGCGCGTCCGGCGCGATACCGGTGATGCCCTTGTCGTACTTCTTGATCAGCAGCTGCATGAAGTGGCTGGCCAGCAGCGATATATCCTCCCGTCGTTCGTCGAGGCGCGGCAGGGTCAGGGTGACGACGTCCAGGCGGTAGTACAGGTCTTCGCGGAAGAGGCCCTCGCTCATCGCCGCTTCCAGGTCGCGGTGGGTGGCGGAAAGCACACGCACATCGACCGGATCGGCGCGCAACGCGCCGACCGGGCGCACGGCCTGGTCCTGGAGAACGCGCAACAGCTTGACCTGCAAGGCCAGCGGCATGTCGCCGATCTCGTCGAGGAACAGCGTGCCGCCGTCGGCCGCCTTGAACAGGCCGGTGTGTTCGCTGGTCGCGCCGGTGAAGGCGCCGCGCACGTGTCCGAACAGTTCCGACTCGAGCAGCTGCTCCGGGATCGCGCCGCAATTGATGGCGACGAAAGGCGCCTTGCTGCGGGGACTTGCGCGGTGGATGGCGCGGGCCAGCACCTCCTTGCCGGTGCCGCTTTCGCCGCGGATCAGGATGCTGGCGTCGGTGGCCGCGACGACGCGCGCCTCCTCCATCAGCTCCGCCATGCGCTGGCTGCGAAAAACGAGGCCGGCGTGCCAACTGCCGTCCGTGCCGCCCTCGGCATGGCGGGCGGTCGGCGAGATGCGCAGCGCCTGCTGCACCTTCTCGAACAACAGCTTGCTGTCGAAGGGCTTGGTCAGGTAGCCGAAGACGCCCTCGGACATGGCCTGCACCGCGTCGGGGATCGTGCCGTGGGCGGTGAGAAGAATGACCGGCAGCGAGGGCAGGGATGCATGGACTTCCCGGAAGAAGGTCAGCCCGTCCTTGCCGGGGAGGCGGATGTCGCTGATGACCAGCTGGGGTTGCTCGACGGCGATGCGCGACAGCCCCTCTTCGGCCGACAGCGCGGTCGAGACGCGGATGTCCCACGCGCGCAGGCGCATGGACAGCAGGCGCAGGATGTCCGGGTCATCGTCGATGACCAGGACATGGGCGGGAAAAAGCTTGGGCAAGTCGTTCATAGGGCGGTCAGAATGCCGGTTTGTCGGCGTTGGGGCGAATGGGTATCGAGCGCTCGATGTCGGTCAGCGCGTCGATCTTCTCCTGCAGTTCGTCGCGCTTGCGCTGGGTTTCCTTGAGCTGCTGGCTCAGGCGTTCGTTCTGGGTTTCGCTACGGAGGCGTTCCTGATATTGCGTCGCGAGCAGCTTGGCCAGCGGATGCAGGCTGGCCGCCTCCGGCGCGTTCGAGCGCAGGACGGCCTCAAGAATCGTTTGCGCGCGCGCCAGGTCGGTGGTGGCTCGCGGCATGCCGTAGAGCAACGCCTGCCGGAGTTGCACCGACGGTGACGACGGCAGCCTGGCGAGCGTCTGGCGTTCCCTTGTCAGCTCTCCCGGCGTCATCCGCTGCAGCAGGTGGTAGTAGCCAAGCAGCGGCAGCATCGCCATTTCATTGACCTGGATTGCGGTGGCGGGAGGAATCACGGGAGCCTGCTCCCCTTCCGGTGGAAGTGCGGCACAGGCTGTGAGCAAACCAGTCAGTGCCAGCAATGGCCAGCGGCGGAGCAGTGGACGGTTCGTCTTCATGGCGGAGTTCAACTGGCGGGGGTCCATGGCAATTCGATCTCGAAATGGGCGCCGGAGCTTCCCGGCGTGACAAGCTCGATCCTGCCGCCCATGACCGTGACGAGTTCACGCACGATCGACAAGCCTACCCCGCTGCCTTGCCGGGGAACCGGTGCGGGGCGCAGACCCTGAACAAACGGGGAAAAAATCCTCTGGGCATCTTCCGCGGCGACGCCTGGACCCTGGTCGATGCACGAAAGACGCAGCCTTGGTCCGTCAATTCTCGCATCCAGACGCACGACACCGCCGTCCGGGCTGAAATCGATGGCATTCGAGAGCAGGTTGTCGATGATCACGCGCAGCTTGTCCGCATCCTCCAGGCCGGGGGTCGAAGGCGCGTTGCACTGGATCTGTACGCGCCGCGCCTGGACCTGCAGTTCCCGTTCCTGAACGACTTCACCGAGTAGCCGCTTGAGGTTCACCGGCCGCCGATGGACGCGCCGCGTACCCAATGACACGGCGTTCAGTCGCAGCAGGCTTTCAATGTGCCCTTGCAGCGATCTGGCGTTGGCGTCGAGGATGTCCGCCACTTCGCGTTGCGCCGCCGTCAGCGGCCCGGCGATCTCTTCCTGCAGCAACGCAACTCCCTCGCGGAGGGCGGTCAACGGCGTCTTCAGCTCGTGCGAGACATGGCGCAGCGTCTTTTCCCGCTCGGCCTCGAGTTCGCCGAGGCGTACCCGCAGCCAGTCGAGCCGCTTGCCGATCTGGCGCAGATCGGCGGGGCCGCCGACTTCGACCGGATCGCCCAGGCGGCTTTCCCCCAGGCGTTCGATGGCCTCCTCGATGGTATCGATGGGGCGGGACAGCCACCAGCTCATCGCCAGAGCGATCAGGAACGCCGTGGCAATCGCGGCGACCACCAGAGTGCCGAGACGCAGCCGGTTTTCCTCGAGCTCGCCGAGCAGCGCGCCATGCTGGTTCTCGATCCAGCGCTTGCCCTGGGCGTCCAGGGCGGCATTGATCGTCGCGAGCCGGGTCAGGGCGTTGGCGAGGTTGTCCTCGGCATCCTTGCGATGCAGTGATGTGCCGAGTTCATCGACCGCTCGCCGCCAGTCGACGGGCTGCGATGCCAGCGGCTGCCCGGGGAGTGAGTCGAGGTTGCCGATGGCGCCGAGGGCATGGGTCAGCTGCGCGTCAAAACGCGCCAGCACGCCCGGGTCGCCGAGCACCATGTATTGCCGGGCGCTGCGTTCGAGCTCCGTCGTGCGTTCTGCCAGTTCCTGCGTCGAAGCGCTGATGCGCAAG
Organism: Gammaproteobacteria bacterium; assembly: GCA_029289235.1. GTDB lineage: Bacteria > Pseudomonadota > Gammaproteobacteria > Burkholderiales > Rhodocyclaceae > Propionivibrio. Next base: position 83,115 of record JARFTZ010000048.1, on the reverse strand, counting down.
GCGAGCGCTCCGTTGGCCCGACTCTGGGCGGCAAAGTGTTCAAGCAGATACCAGCTGCGCACGCTCGCACCGCCGAGCAACGCGACGATCAGCAGAAGACCTGCCAGCATGCTCTGTCGAAACGACACACGGATCATGGGGAAAGATGTTTTGGCGCGCATCAGGAGATGTGCAAGCGTAGCAGAATGCGATCCGAAAAACGGCCAGTCAAGCGCCGGGAATCGAACGAACCGGGGCGATGTCGCCATTCGGCGACTCTGCAACGCATTGATACTCCGAGGTTATGCCGAAAAGATTGAAGTTCTGTCGTTGATTTGCGACATAAAGCCCCTTGGTCTTCACCCCGATTCTCCGATGCTTTTTCTACTTCGCTGTTTATTAGGAAAAACTTTTGTATGGCACGGATATCGCTATTGCCTGCCGGTGTTTCTGATCCCACGAAGGAGTAGCCGTGTTCAACAAATCGACCCTGTTCAATCGCAACGATCCCGTCTCGCGCCGCGAGAGTACTCCGGCCACGCCCGGCAGCACGCGTCAGACGCCGCCGGCAGAGAGTACAGGAGGGCGTCCAGCCGCTTCTGTCAAGGAAATTCCTTTGTCAGCGACGGCAAGTCCCGCGCCATCGGTGGCAGCGCCGGTTGATTCGGCCATGGCATCGTCAACATCCGTCGAGGCGAAAGCGCCGGCCACCGCCGAATCCGCTGCGGACACGGGCCTGGGCGCCCGCCTGATCGTCGGTCCCGAGGTCAAGCTCAAGGGGGCGGAGATTCTGGATTGCGACACGCTGGTGGTCGAAGGCCGCGTCGAAGCGACGATGGACAGCCGGGTGGTGCGCATCGCCGAGCACGGCGCCTTTGTCGGGAAAGTCAGCATCGACATTGCCGAGATCCACGGTTCGTTCGAGGGTGAGTTGACCGCGCGCTCCCAACTGATCATCCATTCCACCGGACGCGTGAAAGGGACGATTCGCTACGGTCGCCTGATGGCCGACGAAGGCTGCGAGTTGTGCGGGGATATCGCCGTGCTCACGCCGAACGGTGCAGCAAAATCGAAGGCGGGCAGCGAGGCGCCCGTAGTGCTCAATGCGGCAGCCGGCTAGTCGCCGCCTGCGCCTGGCGGTTCGGCTGAACCATTGCGCTGCGTGGCACCGGGCGTGGGCGGTGGGCTGCGGCGTGGCAGTCGCCATCGCCCTGCGGGGTGCGGAAGCCCTGGTCCGGGGCGTTGCAGATTTTCTTGGCTAAGTCGTTTTTCCTGTGCCATTATTTTTAAACCATGCAAGCAAACACAACAACAATTCAGGGAGACGCGCCAGCGACGAGCCGGTCGGGATCGGCGGAGATCGTCGTGCCGTTCGACGCACATCGCCGGGTGCCGGACAGACCGGAGTCGGGCGGCTACGACATTCGCCTGGCGCGTACGGCGGCGCAGCATGGCGCAGTCAGCAGCCTGGTGCGCCGGATGTACTCCTGGCGCGGCTACAGCCTCCAGCCATCGGCGTATCCGCTTGGCGATCCGAACCGGATGACCCTGGCCGTCTGGCAGGACAAGGAGGCCTTGGCCACCTTGACGATCGGCCGCGATTCGCCCGAGGGTCTGCTGGCCGACGGGCTTTATGCTGGAGAACTCGTCGGGTTGCGCCATCCGGGCCGCCTGGTTTGCGAAGTAACCCGCCTGGCTGTGCATCCGGATTTCAGTTCGCCCGACATGCTCAACGCGCTTTTTTATACGGCGCTGCTCTACGGAAAGGCGGCGTATCGCGCCAGCGATGCGGTCATCGAGGTCAATCCGCGCCATGTGCGCTTCTACAAGACCCGCTTCGGTTTTCGCCAGATCGGCAAACTGCGGCAGTGTCCGCGCGTCAACGCGCCGGCCGTGCTGCTGCACCAGACGCTCGACAGCCTCAAGGTGCATGGCGCAGGACTCGACTTCCTGCATGACGAATGGACGATCGATCCGCCGCTGGCGGCTGCGTCCTGATCGTTCTGGCAACGGATCATCCGGCGTGCCGTCCGGTGCGCATCAGCGTGCTCTTCCCGAACAGGCTTTCGATCAGGTCGACGGCCAGTTCAGCGGTGCGATTGCGCACATCCAGCGCCGGATTGAGCTCGACCACGTCGAGCGACCCCAGCCGGCCGGTGTCGGCGATCATCTCCATGCATAGCTGCGCCTCGCGATAGGTCGGGCCGCCGCGCACCGCCGTGCCGACGCCCGGGGCGATGTCGGGGTCGAGGAAGTCAACGTCGAGGCTGACGTGCAGATGGGTGTCCGGCCCAACCAGGGCCAGGGCCAGTTCCATCGTCTGGCGCATCCCGGTTTCGTCGATGAAGCGCATGTCGAAGACCTCGATACCGGCGTCGTGCACCAGCCGTTTCTCGCCGGGATCAACGCTGCGGATGCCAATCTGGCGGATTTCCTTCGGCCTTAACGCCGGGCCGCTCCCCGCCATGTCCACCAGCTCTCGCGGGCCATCGCCGCACAGGCAGGCGACCGGCATGCCGTGCAGGTTGCCGCTCGGCGTCAGCGCCGCCGTGTTGAAGTCCGCGTGGGCGTCGAGCCACAATACCCGCAGCTTCTTGCCCCTTTCCCGGCAATGGCGGGCCACGGCGCTGATCGAGCCGATCGCCAGCGAGTGGTCGCCGCCGAGGAGGATGGGCAGGGAGCCGCGCTCCAGCTCGGCGTGGATCGCCGCATGGACGGCGCGGTTCCAGGCGACGACCTCGGGCAGGTGGCGAAAACCGTTTTCCGCGGCCCGCTGCGGATTGGGCGGCCCGACGACGTTGCCGGTATCGCTCACGTCGAAGCCGAAGCGCGCGATGGCCTCGGCCAACCCGGCGACGCGCAAGGCATCCGGTCCCAGCCGGGCGCCTGGTATGCCGGCACCGACATCGGCTGGCGCGCCGACAAGACTTACGCACTTCATGTTCATCTCCCCTCCTTTTCTCGCGATTGCAGCGCCGTAACTTACACTAGCAGCTTCAGCATTTGCGAACTTGCCATGACGACTCAGACCTTCATTTACGTTTCCTGTGCCGGAAGTTGCCACATCGACGTCTTCGCCCTCGACTCCGACAGCGGTGCGCCGACCCCGCGCCAGCGCGTGCCGGTCGCCGGCAGCCCCTTGCCGCTGTACGCCAGTCGGGACGGCTCCCGCCTGTACGTCGGCACCCGCGCCGAGGATGCATTGCTGGCGTACGCGATTGACGCTGACAGCGGCGAACTGGCCTGCCTGGGCGGAGCTCCTTCGCCGGGCGTGCCGACCTACGTGAGCTGCGACGCCGCGCGGCGGGTTGCCTTCGTGGCCTCCTACCACGGCAACCTGCTGGCCACTTTCCCGCTTGACGCCAGCGGCGTGCCGACCGCCCCGGGCCAGGTGAAGCCGGCATTGCCGCGTGCCCATGCCGCGCTGACCGACCGGAGCAACCGCTGGCTGCTGGTGCCCTTGCTCGGCGCCGATGAGGTCAGAGTCTTCGCGCTTGGCAGCGACGGGTGCACTGCGCCGCATTCGGTGGCGCGCGCGCGCGCCGGGAGCGGGCCGCGCCATCTGGTGATTTCGTCGGACAATCGCCATGTGTACTGCCTGAACGAACTGGACGGCAGCGTCGAACAGTTGGCTTTCGATGCCGAGCGGGGCGAACTGCGCCGGCTGCATTCGGTGAGCATGCTGCCGGCGGGATTCAGCGATGCGCCTTGGGCCGCTGAACTGCGCGCGAGTCCCGATGGCCGCCTGCTCTTCGCGACGGACCGCCGATCGAGTACGCTGGCGGTCCTGTCGACCGAGGGGCAGCTTGCATTGCTCGGCAGCCATGCGACGGAGACGCAGCCGCGCGGGATGGCGATCGATCCTTCCGGCCGCTGGCTGGTGGTCGCCGGCCAGTTGTCGGGGCACCTCACGGTGTACGAGGTCGACCGGCATTCCGGCCGGGTCGACGCGCGGTATCGTCAGGCCACTGGCGACGATCCGATCTGCGTCGAAATCGTTTCTCGCAAATAACAAACAGAAGCTCGATTCGGGAAGGTCGGAAAACATGAACAAAACCTCGCGCGACGGATTCACCAGCACCTTCGGCGTCTTGCTCGCCACCCTCGGCTCAGCCGTCGGCCTCGGCAACATCTGGAAATTCCCCTCATTGACCGGGATGAACGGCGGCGCCGGCTTCCTCCTGGTCTACCTGCTGGCAACCTTGTTGATCGGCTTGCCGGTGATGATCGTCGAAACGATGCTCGGACGCGCGGCGCGCGCCAACGCCATCACCACCTTCGAGCGCGTGGCCCCGCGCGGGCAATGGTGGTGGCAAATCATCGGCTGGATGGGTTTCCTCGCGGCGCTCTTCATCATGTCCTTCTATTCGGAAGTGGCCGGCTGGGTCTATGCCTACGTCTTCAAGGCGGCGGCCGGCGCGATTTCGACGACCGATCCGAAGGCCGCCGGCGCCACGTTCGGCGCGCTGGTATCGAATCCCGTTACCTCGCTCGTCTGGCAGTGGGTCGTGCTCGGCCTCACCGGCAGCATCATCATGCTCGGCGTGGCGAAGGGCATCGAGGCGGTCGCGCGCAAGCTGATGCCGCTGCTGTTCATCCTGCTGCTCGTGCTCTGCGTGCGCAGCCTGACGCTGCCCGGCGGCGCGGTGCCGGGGCTGACCTTCCTGTTCAGCCCGGACCTCGCCAAGATCACCCCGGCCGTGATCCTCACCGCGCTCGGTCTGGCCTTCTTCAAGCTGTCGATCGGCATGGGCTGCATGCTGACCTACGGCAGCTACTTCCGCGACGACCAGAACATTCCGGCGACGGCAACGCGGGTCATGCTCGCCGACCTGTCGGTTTCGCTGCTCGCCGGCATCGCCATCTTTCCCGCCGTGTTCGCCTTCGGTTTCGAGCCGGCGGCCGGCCCGTCGCTGGTGTTCATGACCATCCCGGCGGTATTCACCTCGATGCCGGGCGGGACGGTGTTCATGACCATCTTTTTCGTGCTCACTGCGGTGGCCAGCGTCGGCGCCATTCTCTCGCTGCTGGAGGTGCCGGTCGCGATTCTCTCCGAACGATTCGGCTGCGGGCGTAAGCGCGCTTCGCTCTACACCATCCTGGCGATTGCCCTTGTCGGCGCGCCGGCCGCGCTTTCGCAGAGCCTGACGGCAGAGACGAAGATTTTCGGGATGAACCCATTCGATCTTTACGATTTCCTAAGCTCTAACGTAATGCTGCCGCTCGGCGGTATCCTGATCTGCCTGTTCGCCGGCTGGGTCTATGGTTTGCCGCAATTGCAGAAGCAGCTCGGCAATGACGGCAAACTGCCCAACGGCGTGCTGGTCAGGGCGGTCTTCTTCCTGGTGCGCTACGTCTCGCCGCTACTGATCGGCATCGTGTTGCTGCACGGGCTGAAGGTTTTCTAGTTCTTGTAGAGGCCGCGCAGCAGGGCGATTTCCGCGGCAAAACCGGGCAGTTCGTTCGGCGTTTCCAGCAGGAAGGGCAGGTGGCGCAGCGCCGGGTGGTTGATGACGCGCCCGATCGCTTCCAGGCCGAGGTGTCCGTGGCCGATGCGCTCGTGGCGGTCCTTGCGGGCGCCGCGCGGATTCATGCTGTCGTTGAGGTGGATGGCGTGCAGACGGCCGAGACCGATCACCCGGTCGAAGTGTTCCAGCACCCCGTCGAGGTCGTCGACCAGGTCGTAGCCGGCGTCGTGCAGGTGGCAGGTGTCGAGGCAGACGCCCATCTTCTCCTGTAGCGCCACGCCGTCGAGGATGCGGCGGAGCTCCTCGAAACTGCGCCCGACCTCGCTGCCCTTGCCGGCCATCGTTTCGAGCAGCACCGTCGTGTGCAACTCCGGCGTCAGCACCGCGTTGAGCTGGTCGACGATCAGCGCGATGCCCGCCTCTTCGCCCTGTCCGACGTGGCTGCCGGGGTGAAAGTTGTATAGATTGCCCGGCAGCCGCTCCATGCGCGCCAGGTCGTCAAGCATCGTTTCCAGCGCGAAATTGCGCGTTTTCGCGTCGGCCGAACACGGGTTGAGCGTGTAGGGAGCGTGCGCCAGCAGCTTGCCGAAACCGTGTTCCGCCGCCAGTGCGAGAAAGGCGTCGATGTCGCCCTGGTCGAGATCCTTGGCCTTGCCGCCGCGCGGGTTGCGCGTGAAGAACTGGAAGGTGTTGGCGCCGATCGCCAGCGCGTCGCGGCCCATGCCGAGGAAGCCGTTGGCCGTTGACAGGTGACAGCCGATGTTGAACATCAGGCGACGCCCGCGCTGTGTGCCTGCTTGTCGGCCCAGTAGCTGCTGCGCACCATCGGCCCGCAGGCGGCACCGGAGAAGCCCATCTTCTTCGCTTCGTCCTCGTACATCTTGAAGGTGTCCGGATGCACGTAGCGGGTGACCGGCAGGTGGTGCGTCGACGGCGCGAGGTACTGGCCGATGGTCAGCATTTCGACGCCGTGGGCGCGCAGGTCGCGCATGACTTCCAGGATTTCCTCGTCGGTCTCGCCGAGGCCGACCATCAGGCCGGACTTGGTCGGGATCTGCGGGTAGCGCGCCTTGAACTGCCTGAGGAATTCCAGCGAGTGCGTGTAGTCGGCGCCGGGGCGGGCCTGCTTGTACAGGCGCGGCACGGTTTCGAGGTTGTGGTTGAGCACGTCGGGCAGGGCGCGGCCGAGCACGTCGATGGCCACCTCCATGCGCCCGCGGAAGTCGGGCACCAGCGTTTCGATGGTCGTCGCCGGGGACTTCTCGCGCACCGCCGCGATGACGTCGGCGAAGTGACCGGCGCCACCGTCGCGCAGGTCGTCGCGGTCGACGCTGGTGATCACCACGTAACGCAGCTTGAGATTCGACACACTCTCGGCGAGGTTGGCCGGCTCGTCGGGATCGGGCGGCAGCGGCTTGCCGTGGCCGACGTCGCAGAACGGGCAGCGGCGCGTGCAGATGTCGCCGAGGATCATGAAGGTCGCCGTGCCGCGCCCGAAGCATTCGCCGATGTTCGGGCAGGCGGCTTCCTCGCAGACGGTGTGCAGCTTCTGTTCGCGCAGCATGCGCTTGATTTCGCCGAAGCGCCCGACCTCGTTGCCGGCCTTGACGCGGATCCACGCCGGCTTCTTCAACGGCGTATCGACGGGAACGATCTTGATCGGGATGCGTGCGGTCTTCAGTTCGCCTTTCTGCTTGACGCCGGCGATTTTCGTGGCGGATGGCGTGGTGGTTTCGGTCATGAGGTTTCCAGCGGGGTTTCGAGCGAGTTTTACAGTAATTGGATCAGGTGTCGGGTGAGTGCGTCGGCAGCCTGCGCTGGCGAGATTCGAACGCCGAGGTCGCGCAGTTGCGTGACGGGCATGCCGGCGTAGCCGCAGGGGTTGATCGCCGAAAACGGCGCGAGTTCCATGTCGACGTTGAGCGCAAGGCCGTGGTAACTGCAACCGCGGCGGATGCGCAGGCCGAGCGCGGCGATTTTGGCCGGGTAGTCGGCGTTGCCGCCCTGCGGCACATAGACGCCCGGCGCGCCGTCGAGGCGGGTTGCTGCCACCTCGAACTCCGCGAGCAGGTCGATGATCGCCTGCTCCATGCGGTCGACCAGTTCGCGCACCTTGAGGCCGCGCCGGTTGAGGTCGAGCAGCAGGTAGATGACCACCTGGCCGGGGCCGTGGTAGGTGATCTGCCCGCCGCGGTCGATCTTCACCAGCGGGATGCCGTTGTCGGCGAGCAGGTGCTCGGGCTTGCCGGCCTGGCCGAGCGTGTAGACCGGCGGGTGCTCGCAGACCCAGAGTTCGTCGGCGGTGGCTTCATTGCGGGCGACGGTGAAGTCGATCATCGCCCGCCAGGTCGGTTCGTAGTCGACCCGGCCGAGTTGGCGGACGGCGATCGCGGCGTCGGGCATCCGCTGCCTACAGCACGACCTTGACCAGGGGATGCCCGCTCAGTTCGCGGTACAGCGCGTCGAGCTGGGCTTTCGAGGTGGCGTTGATCGTGCAGGTCAGGCTGACGTACTTGCCGCCCGACGAGGCGCGCATTTCCATCGTCGCGCCGTCGAAATCCGGCGCGTGGCGGCGGACGATCTCCAGCACCGCCTGCGCCAGCGCGCCGCCGGCCAGCCCCATGATCTTCAGCGGGAAGGCGCAGGGGAACTCGAGGAGGGTTTCCTTCTGCTCAGGCATCGCATCGCCTCATCACGTCTTCACGGAAGGTGCAAAACCACGCGTGCATTCGCTTCGTCACCGGGCCGGGCTTGCCGGCGTTTTCACCGTGGCCGACCGGTCGGCCGTCGAGCGTGACCACCGCCAGCACTTCCTTGGTCGACGAGGTCAGCCACACCTCGTCCGCGTTACGCAGTTCGTCTTCGCTGACCGGCCGGACTTCGTACGGCGCCTTGTGCTTCTCCGCGAGTTCGAGCACCACGTCGCAGGTAATGCCGGGCAGGATGTGCCGGTCCTGTGGCGGCGTGAGGATGACGCCGTCGCGCACGACGAACACGTTGGTGGACGTTCCCTCGGTCAGGTAGCCGTCGCGCAGCATGATCGTCTCGGCCGCGCCGCTATCGGCGGAGAGCTGACGGGTCAGGACGTTCGGCAGCAACGCGATGGTCTTGATATCGCAGCGCGCCCAGCGGAGGTCCGGCGCGGTGATCGCCGCGACGCCCTGCTCGCGCAGGGCGGCGGACGGCCCGACCAGCGGCGCGCTGAACAGGAAGACCGTCGGCGTGACGCCGGGCGGGAAGCATGGATCGCGCTTGACGTCGGCGCCGCGGGTGACCTGGATGTACACGGTCTGGTCGGCAAACTCGGTTTCAGCGATCAGGCGCAGGATGATCCTCTTCCATTCGGTGTCGCTGAGTGGGTTCGCCAACCGGATGCCGTCGAGCGAATCCTGTAGCCGGCGCAGGTGCTCGTCGATGCGGAATGGGCAACGCGAATAGACGGGGATGAACTCATAGACTCCGTCGGAGTAGAGAAAGCCGCGGTCGAGCGGCGATATGCGCGCCTCGGAAAGGGGCAGGAACTGCCCGTTCAGGTACGCCTTCATGCGAGCGCTCCTAGTTGAACCACAGACGGATGCTGTCGATGGCTCGCCCGAAGATGCCGGCGGCCGACACCGACTCGACGGCGACCACCGGATACTCGCCGAAGGGCTTGCCGTCGAGCAGCACCTTGAGTGTGCCGATCGGCTGGCCGGCGGCGACCGGCGCCATCAGCGGCTGCTGCGAGACCAGTTCGGTGGTCAGGCGGGAAGAAAAACCCTTGGGAATGGAAATGACGAAGTCGTTCTGGAAGCCGGCTTTCACCGTCGGCGAAGAACCCTTCCAGACCTTCAGGTTCGACACCGCCTGATCCTTGGCATACAGGCGCACGGCTTCGTAGAACTGGAAACCGTAGTTGAGGAGTTTGAGCGATTCCTGCGTCCGCACCGAATCGGATGCCGTGCCGAGAACGATCGAGAGCAAGCGGCGGTCGCCGCGCCGGGCCGAGGAGATCAGGCAGTAGCCGGCGGCTTCGGTGTGTCCGGTCTTGACGCCATCGACAGTCGGGTCGATCCACAGCAACCGGTTGCGGTTCGGCTGGGTGATGTTGTTGTAGCGGAATTCCTTGATCGAGTAGTACTTGGCGTATTCCTCGGGGAAATCGCGGATCAGTGCGCCGGTGAGGATCGCCAGGTCGCGTGCCGTGGTGTAGTGCTGCGGGTCGGGCATCCCGGCGGCATTGCGGAAGTTCGAATTCTTCATGCCCAGACGCTGCGCCTCGCGGTTCATCATCTGCGCGAAATTGTCCTCGCTGCCGGCGATCGCCTCGGCCAGCGCAACGCAGGCGTCATTCCCCGACTGGACGATCATGCCCTTGATCAGGTCTTCCACCGATACCTGGGTATTGACCTTGATGAACATGCGCGAGCCTTGGGATTTCCAGGCCTTTTCCGAGACCGGCACGGTCTGGTCGATCTTGATCGTGCCCTGCTTGATCGCGGCGAAGGTGAGGTAGGCGGTCATCAGCTTGGTCAGCGAGGCCGGTTCCAGACGCTCGTCGGCAGCCTGGGCCGCGAGTTCCTGACCGGAGGCCGACTCGATCAGCAGCCAGGACTTGGCCGCCAGCGCGGGCGGGGTCGGCATCTGCTGGGCGAAGGCCAGCAGCGGCAGGAGCAGGAAGGACAGGAACAACGAACGGAGCATGGTCATGGGGCGAAAATCCGGAAGAAATTGCAAAGGAAATGATTATAACAACCGCTTTTTCCCCACCCCGGCCAAAGGCCCGACGATTTTGTAACGAGGCGTAATAAAGGAAGACGGGCTGCGCCCCCGCGAGGCGCAGCCCGTCTTTCCGTGCAGGACGCTCAGCCCTGCGGCGCCGAGGCGGCCTGGATCGCCGTGAGGGCGATGGTGAACACGATGTCGTCGACCAGTGCGCCGCGCGACAGGTCGTTAACCGGCTTGCGCAGGCCCTGCAGCATCGGGCCGACGGACAGGACGTTGGCGCTGCGCTGCACGGCCTTGTAAGTCGTGTTGCCGGTGTTCAGGTCGGGGAAGATGAACACCGTGGCCTGGCCGGCGACCGGGCTGTTCGGCGCCTTCTGCTTGCCGACTTCGTAGACCGACGCGGCGTCGTACTGCATCGGGCCGTCGAGGACGAGGTCGGGGAATTGCGCGTGGGCGATCTCGGTCGCCTGGCGCACCTTTTCGACGTCCTGTCCTGCTCCGGAGCTGCCGGTGCTGTAGCTGATCATCGCCACCTTCGGGGTGATGCCGAAGGCGGCCGCGCTGTCGGCGCTCTGCTTGGCGATCTGCGCCAGTTCCTCGGCGGTCGGGTTCGGGTTGATCGCGCAGTCGGCGTAGGCCAGCACCTGGTCGGGCATCAGCATGAAGAACACCGACGAGACGATCGACGAGCCCGGCGCGGTCTTGATCAGCTGCAGCGCGGGGCGGACGGTATTGGCCGTGGTATGCACGGCGCCGGAAACGAGGCCGTCGACTTCATTCACGGCCAGCATCATCGTGCCGAGCACCACGGTGTCTTCGAGTTGCGCGGCGGCCATCTGCGGCGTCAGCCCCTTGGATTTGCGCAGTTCGACCATCGGCGGGATGTACTGCTCGCGGATGCTGTCCGGATCGAGGATTTCCAGATTCTTTGTTGGCAGCGTGATGCCCTGCGAGGCGGCGACCGTCTCGATGGCATCGCGCTTGCCGAGCAGCACGCAGTGGGCGATACCCTTCTCGGCGCAGATCGCCGCGGCGCGCACGGTGCGCGGCTCGTCGCCCTCGGGCAGCACGATGCGCTTGTGCGCGGAACGCGCCTTCTGGATGAGCTGGTAGCGGAACGCCGGCGGCGAGAGCTTGACCGATTCGGGAATGTGGAACGACCCGGTGATCGCGTTGATGTCCAGATGCTCGGCCACGGTATCCAGCACGGCGTTCATGCGTTCGGTGTCGTCGCTGGGGACGTCGTTGGGGATCTTGCTCACGGCGCGGGCGATGACGTAGCTGTCGCCCTGGGTACGCAGGATCGGCAGGCCGGTGTTCAGCGCCGGGCCGGCGAGGTCCATCAGTTCCGGCGCGATCGAACTGTTGTGGGTGAGGAGCAGCCCGGCGAGTGGAATGCCACGGCTGGCGGCCAATGCCACGGCCATCACGATGTCGTCGCGGTCACCGGCGGCGATGACCAGCGTGCCCGGACGCAGGCGCGGGATGAACGCCGCGGCCGAACGGGTGGTGATGATCGTGTCGGTGACGCGGCGCGTGGCCATTTCGCCGGGAAGGATGATTTCCGCGTTCAGGTGGCGGGCCACGTCGACCATGCGTGGCGCCTGCAGGAGCGGCGTGTCATGGACGACGCCCCACAGCGGCACGTTGCCGAGGCGCCGCTTCAGGTCGTCGGCAACATAGTCCTCCGGCGCCATATTCAGGATGGCGCCAGCTACCTTGCAGCCCTCGTTGGCGTACTGGCTGATCGTCAGGCGCAGATCGCCCGTGGCGTTGGACGCCTTGGCGTCGGCCACGACGACGACTTCCGCCTTGAGGCTGCGTGCCATGTCGACGTTCAGCTGGGAGGTGAACGGATGTGCCGGATCGGTGTGCAGTCCCTCGACCACCAGGACGCTGGCACCTTCCCCGGCATTCATGCACAGTGTGACGATCTCCTCCATCAGCTCGTTCGACTGGTTGGCGGCGACCTGCTCGGCGACGTCCTGCAGCGGAATCGCTTCCGGGACGGTAACCGGGAAAATTTCGCGGGCGAAATGGACCGACGTGTCGCCGATCTCCTGCGCCACGGGCTTGGCGAAGCGAACCTCGACGCCGTGACGCTGCAGGGCACGCACAATCCCCAGGGTAACGGAGGTTAGACCCACGCCTTGTCGTGCGGGAACGACAAGGAAGGTCTGGGTGAAGCGCTGATTCATTGATGCAAATCTCCTGAAGTGGGTGGCTTGGTTTTCTTGTTGTTGGCTCGGCATTTTTTTCCTGATGGAATGCCGAAGGCCACATTGTAGTCCTGCTGGCGCGAGGTCGCACGGCCTGCCGGTGAAATCCGGCCGCTTTTCCCGGTGCCTGTTGGTTTTGTGAAACGGTTTGATTATTCAGGGAAAATCGATTTTTTTCGATTGGCTTGGTCAGTCGACCGGCCTCATCCGGGCGGCGAAAGACGCCGGGCGTTTACATCGCCGCGCGCGGTATTTATTGGCCTGACCACACGGCCAGTTTCTATTCAAACCGTAGCGCGACGATCGGATCGAGGCGCGCTGCGCGCCGCGCCGGCATGTAGCCGAAGACGATGCCGATCAGGCCGGAGAAGGCGAAGGCCAGCAGGTTGATCCCCGGATTAAACAGGAAGGGCATGCCCATCAGGGCCGTCAGGCCGAGGCAGACGAACAGCGCGAGCGCGATGCCGACAAGGCCACCGAGCGCCGAGAGCACCACGGCCTCGATCAGGAACTGCAGCAGGACTTCGTGTTCGAGCGCGCCGATCGCTAGCCGGATGCCGATCTCGCGCGTCCGCTCGGTGACCGAGACGAGCATGATGTTCATGATGCCGATGCCGCCGACGAGCAGGCTGACCGCGGCCACCGCCCCCAGCAGGCCGGTCATCGTGCGGATCGTTCCGGACAGCGTTTCGGCGATCTGCTTGGTGTCCATCACGTTGAAATCGTCGTCGGCGTTTTCCGGGAGCTTGCGCCGTTCGCGCATCAGCTTGCGGATCTGCTCCATCACCGGGTCGGCAGCGACGCCATCGCGCAACGAAAGCATCAGCGTCGACACGTCGTTCACCTTGCCGGTCAGCCGCCGCTGCGCGGTACGGATCGGCATCAGCACCACGTCGTCCTGGTCCTGGCCCATCGCGCCCTGCCCCTTGCCCTGCAGCACGCCGATGATCTCGCAACTGAAATTCTTGACGCGGATTTCGTCGCCGATCGGCGAGCCTCTCGGGAAAAGCTGCTTCTTCACCGTCGCGCCGATGATGCACACGGCCTTGCCAGCGGCCTCTTCGTCATCCTCGAACTGGCGCCCGGAAGCAATCTGCCAGTTGCCGGCGACGAAATAGGCGTTGCTCGTACCGCTCACCTGCGACTGCCAGTTCTGGTTGCCGGCAACGAGCGTCACCGAACTGCCGACGACGGGGGCGACCGCCTTGAGCGCGGGAATCTGCGCCTGAATGGCATCGACGTCGGTCAGCTTGAAGCTCGCCGCCCCCGCGCTGTCGCGGCCCGGACCGAGTCGTTGGCCGGGTCGCAGGATCAGCAGGTTGCTGCCGAGGCTGGAGATCTGGTCGGAGACCATGCGCGTCGCGCCATTGCCGAGCGTAACCATGGTGATCACCGCGGCGACGCCGATGACCACGCCGAGCACGGTCAGGAACGAGCGCATCAGGTTGCGGCGGATCGCGCGCAGGGCGAGCAGCAGGGCGTTGAGCAGCATCTGGATCATGCGCGCTCCCTCCGCTCGTCACTGGCCACCAGCCCGTCGACGAACTTGACGACCCGGTCGGCGTAATGCGCCATCTCCGGTTCGTGCGTGACCATGATGATGGTGATGCCCTGCTCGCGGTTGAGCGAGACGAGCAGGTCCATGATTTCGTGGCCGCGCTGGCTGTCGAGGTTGCCGGTCGGCTCGTCGGCGAGCAGCACCAGCGGACGGGTGACGATGGCGCGGGCGATGGCCACGCGCTGCTGCTGGCCGCCGGAGAGTTCGGCCGGCGTGTGATGTTCCCAGCCGGTCAGGCCGACCTGCGCCAGCGCCTCGCGGGCGGCGGCATGCCGCTGTGCCGTTTCGGCGCCGCGGTAGAGCAGCGGCAGTTCGACGTTTTCCTGCGCCGAGGTGCGCGAGAGCAGGTTGAAGCCCTGAAATACAAAACCTAGATAGTGCCGGCGCAGCAGCGCGCGCTGGTTGCGACTCAGGTCTTCGACGGCGATGTCCTTGAAGCGGAACGCGCCGCTGCTCGGCCCGTCGAGGCAACCGAGGATGTTCAGCGCCGTCGACTTGCCGGAACCGCTCGGTCCCATGATCGCGACGAACTGGCCGCGCGGGATGTCGAGGTCAACGCCCTTCAGTGCCTGGAAGGCCGCCGCGCCCTGCCCATACGTCTTGGTGATGGCGCGCAGGGAAATCAGCGGCCCCTCGGTCACTTGGCTTTTTCCTGGTAGTCGACGATCACCGCTGCGCCCGGTTCCAGTTCGCCGCCGGTGATCTCGGTCTGCCGGCCGTTGCTGGCGCCGGTCTGCACCGGGATCGACACTGGCTGGCCGTCGCGCAGGATCCAGACCTGCTTGCTCTCCCCGTTAGCGGCTTGCGGCTTGCGGTTCTGCGGTCGCGGCGGGCGCGGAATCAGGCGGGAGAGGATACTGCCCTCGGGCTTGGCGCCGACGGCCGGGGGAGAAAAGCGCAGCGCCGCGTTCGGCACGAGCAGCACGCTGTCGCGCTGCGCGGTGATGATGCGCGCCGTCGCCGTCATGCCGGGACGCAGCGCCAGATCGTCATTGGCGACGGTCAGCACGGTCTTGTAGGTCACCACGTTGTCCGTCGTCGTCGAGCCGAGGCCGACGCGCTGAATCGTCGCCGGGAAGTTGCGCCCCGGCCACGCGGAAACGTTGAAGCTCGCGGGTTGCCCAAGCTGGACTGCGGCAACATCAGCCTCGTCGACTTTCACCTGCAGTTCCATCTTGGTCAGGTCTTCGGCAATTACGAACAACACGGGGGTCGTCATTTGCGCGGCAACGGTCTGGCCCGGTTCCACGCTGCGCGTGAGCACGACACCGTTGATCGGCGAGCGGATGACCGCCTTCTCGATGTTGGTCTGGTCGGTCTTCAGCGTCGCCCGGGCTTGCGCCACCTCGGCCCTGGCGCTGGCGAGATTGGCGACGGCGCGCTGATACGTTGCCTCGGCGGTTTCCAGTTCGCTCTTCGACGGCACCTTGCCGCCGGAGAGTTCGGCGACGTGTTTGAGGCGGTTCAGGTTGGCGCGCGCTTCGGCGACGGTCGCTTCCGTCTGCGCGACGACCGCTTCGGCGGCCTGTACCGCCGCCTGCGACTTGGCAACGGCGTCGCGCAGCTTGGCGGTGTCGAGGCGGGCCACCACCTGCCCCTTCGTCACCTTGTCGTTCTCGTTGGCGAGCACTGCCTCGAGGGTACCGGAGAGTTCGCTGCCGACATCGACCGAGCGCGTCGGCGCCAGGGTGCCGCTCGCGGAAATGCTGACGACGAGGTTGCCGGTGAGTGCCTCTTCGGTCAGAAACTGCCCAGCCCCCCCGTTGCCGCTGCCGGAGAAAGCCAGCGCGAGCAACACGGCGACTGTTCCAAGCCCGGCAATGACCCAGAAGCGCTTCGAGCGGCCGAGAAAGGTGGCGGATCGTCCTCCTGCCTGGAGGAAATCGGGGAGGGCGTTGTCGGGGCGTTGTTCGAGCGCGGTCATGATTTGTCGGATTCCGTGGTGACGGGAACGGCCTGCCAGCCACCGCCCAGGGCCTTGTACAGCTGAATGACGGCGGTCAGCACGTCGGCGTTGGCACTGGCCAGGTTGTCCTGCGCGGCGAGCAGGGTACGTTCGGTTTCTAGGACGTTCTGGAAGTCGGCCAACCCTGCCTGATACTGGGCGCGGGCGAGTTCGGCGGCCGTCGCGGCCGACGCGGCGGCACGGCGTCGCGCTTCGGTGCGTTCGCGTCCGGTGGCGTAGGCGCTCATCGCGTTCTCGACGTCTTCAAGCGCGGTCAGCACGCTCTTTTCCCAAGCGATCAGCGCCTGTTCCTGTACCGCGTTCTGCACGGCGATCCGGCTGCGGATGCGGCCACCGTCGAACAAGGTCGTGGCAAGGCTGGCGGCCAGCGAACGCACGAGCCCGTCGCTGCCGCCGAGCGCCGACAGGCCGAGTGCTTTCCAGCCCAACGAACCGCTCAGTGTGAGCGTCGGGTAGCGGTCGGCCTCGCGTTCGGCAGTGCGGGCGATTTCGGCCTTCAGCGTCAGTTCGGCCGCCTGCACGTCCGGGCGCTGGCGCAGGGTATCGGCCGGAATGCCGACAGCAATGGTCTCCGGCGCCGCCGGCAGCGGCCGGATTTCCTGCAACGTTTCGCGCAGGCTGTCGGGCGGGCGGCCGCTAAGCAGCGCGAGACGGTTCTCGGCCGCGGCGCGACTGTTTTCAAGGGCGGGCATCGACGCCCGGGTCTGTTCGAGATTGGTGCGCGCCTGCGCCACGTCGAGTGCGGTGACGAGGCCGGCCAGCTCGCGCCACTCGGCGATCTGCAGGGTCTCGGCCTGGCTGGCGACGTTGGCGCGGGCGATGCCCAGCCGCTGCTGGCTGGCGCGCAGGCTGACGTATTCGAGCGCGACCTCGGCGGCCAGCGAAGCGCGGGTGGATTCGAGCGTCGCGGCCATCGCGGCGGCATCGGCTTCCGCACCCGTCGCCGCATCGCGCAGACCGCCGAAGATCGACGGCTCCCAGCTGGCGTCGAAGCCGGCAGTGTAAAGTGTTTGCGACTGGTTGCTGCCCCCGGCCTCGACCCCGGTACGCGAGCGTGTCGCGCCGGCGGAAACGCCGAGGCTCGGGTAGAGGTTGGCCACGGCCAGGTCCCGCGTTGCGCGCGACTGGCGCAGTTTTGCCTGGGCGCTGCGCAGATCGGGCGCGGCGGTCAACGCCGTGTCGATCAACTGTTCGAGCAGCGGGTCGCCGAGCTGGCGCCACCAGCGGGCGAGTTCACCTGCATCGACGGGACGCGCCGCCTGCGCCGAAGCACTCCAGGCCGGCGGCACGCTGACGCGGTGGGCAGAAGCAAGCGCCTCCAGGCGCTGGTCGAGCGTGGCGCAACCGCCAAGGACGAGGCCCAGGGCGACGAGTGGCAACGTGCGGAAAGGGGAGGACACGGGGTGTTTTCGGACAACGTGGTAACGGGCAAGCCGGAATTATCGGCCAGCTTGCCGCAAAATCGCGACAGAAAAGGAATCTGGGTTCGGTAAATGCGGGTTAAGGCGTAGCCATGCCACGCCATCCGGTGACGGCGCAGCATGGTCGGGAGGACAGGATCACCCTTGCGGCGCCGGTGCCGGCATCTCGCGCGGCTGGTTGCGTCCCGGACGATCCTTGCCGTGCGAGCGCCGGTGATCGCCCGCGCGCTCCATTCGCTCGAATCCCGACTTGAAGAACACCCGCGCCTTTTCCTTCTGCTCGGCATTGAGCGAGTCATAAACCGTCAGCCAGCGCTCGCGGACACTGTCACGTTCCTTCGCGGCTTCGGTCTTCAGATCGTCCATCCGTTTGGCAACAGCGCGCAGATCGGCACCCGGCTGGTCGAGCATTCCCTTGATTTCCGCACGCTCCTTCTGGAAGCGCTCGCGCATCGTTTCGCGGTGGTCGCGACTGTATTTCTCGGCCACCTTCCACAGCGTGTCCTGCTTCTCATCGAGCTTGAGCTCTCCGTACAAGCGACTCATCGCCCTTTCATGCATGACCAGGTGATGACCGGGCTTGCCTTGCTCGGGGCCGAAATCCTTGCCGCGGGCCAGTGCCGTACCGCCGGCGGCAAGTCCGAGCGAGAGGGTCAGGGCGGCGATCAGCAGGCGGGGGGAAAAGCGTGTTTTCATGATGCGGGTCTCCTTTGCGAATTGAGGGGGTCAGCCGGCTTGTCCGTTTCCGTTGCCTTGCTGATGTCGCCATTCTCCGGAGTGCGCCGTTGCAAAGGATTTCGCTCGCGGGAGTCTTCGTTGCAATTTGTTTCGGGGCGTCGAAGAGGAAACAAGTGCACAAGAACGATGGCCCTGTTTGGCGCCGTTGCGCTGATTGCATGATCAAAGGCGTGAAACCTGCCACGGGTTGCGGGTAAGATGATTCGATCCTTCGCGTGCCAACGCGAAGCCACCCTTTGAGGATAACTACCATGGCCACCATCACCTTTCTCGGTACCGGGCTGCTCGGCAGCGCATTCGCGGAAGCCGCCTCCAGGCGCGGGGACGCCGTCACCGCATGGAACCGTTCGCCGGACAAGCTCCTGGCCCTGGCGCCGTTCGGCGTCAAGGCTGCCGCCACCCCCGCCGACGCGGTACGGGGCGCCGAGCGGGTCCACCTGATCCTCAAGGACGATGCTGTCGTGGCGGAGGTCATTGCGGCCGCGCGCCCGGGACTCGCCGCCGATGCGGTGGTGATCGACCACAGCACCACGCAGCCGCAGCTCACGGCGGAACGTGCTGCGCGGCTTGGCGCCGAGGGCATCCGCTATCTGCATTGCCCCGTCTTCATGGGGCCCTCGGCGGCCCGAAATGCCCAGGGCAGCATGCTGGTCAGCGGGCCGGAAGCGATCTTCAATGGCGTCAAGGCGGAGCTTGCCCGAATGACCGGGCGACTCGACTACCTCGGCGAACGCCCGGACCTCGCGGCGCTCCACAAGCTGTTCGGCAACGCCATGTTCATCGGCCTCTGGGCGGTCATGGCGGACATCCTTACGCTGGCCAAGGCCGGTGGCGTCGCACCGGAGGACGCCATCAAGCTGCTGGGAACGCTCGACCTGAATGCCGTGGTCGCCGCGCGCGGCACGACCATGGCCTCCTGCAATTTCAAGCCGACCTTCGAACTGGCGATGGCGCGCAAGGATGTGCAATTGATGCTGGACACCGCGGGCGAGCTGCCGTTGGCCGCGCTGCGTTCGGTCGCCGCGCGGATGGATCAGCTGATCGCTTCAGGCTACGGCGCGGAGGATGCGGGCGTGCTGGCCATCGATGCCGTGCGGCAGAGTTGAAGCAAGAATGGCCCGGCCGGTACGCCCGGCCTTGGAATGAAGCGTTCCCGACGCGCAAATCACCGTCATTGAAACGATGCGGCCCGTCGTGACGCATTCGCCGCGCATTGTTCTCGGACAGGAGTCGATTGCTTTGGACGCGCGCGCTCTTCCCCTTGGTGATTATGCCGGCCGCTGATCCCGGGGTACCCCCCGTCATGTCGCGGCTCGAGCGGCTGCTCCGGCGCTGTGCTCAGGGGCGCTGTCTGTTCGTCGCCTCGGCGTTGCTGGTAGTGGTGGCGGTCGTTGCGCTGGCGTCGGTGTCGTTTTTCCTGGAACGTGATCGTTACCGGGAGCGGGCGCGCGTCGCGACGCAGAACGTCACCGCGCTGCTCGAAGCAAAACTGGCCGGCGACTTTCGCCGGGTCGATCTGGCGATCGCCAATTTTGCCGTCGAGTACATGCGCGACGCGCGCCAGGGGGGCGTTTCGAGCGCGCGCCTCGAACGCGCGGTCGACCTCTTGGGTGCCTTGTTTCCGGAGCTGGAGAGTCTCGGTGTGCTCGATCATCAGGGCGTGCTGCAGCAGGCCCGGCCGTTTCCCTCGGGGCGTGGCGGCGACTTTTCCGATCGGACGTATTTCACGGCCGCCCGGGAAAACCCGCATCGCGGCCTGATCGTCGATGGCCCGTTCCGCTCTCGTTTGAGTCAGCGCCCGGTCGTCGTCTTTTCCTATCCTCTGCGCGACGCAGACGGGCGGTTCGCCGGGGTGGTCTTCGCTGCATTGTCGTCAGAGTATTTCCACGGCGTGCTGACGCGCGCCGATCTCGGCAGACACGGCGCCGCGACCGTCCGCACCGCCGATCTGGCGCTGGTCTATCGCAACCCCCGCCCCGAACTGGCGGATATTGGCGGCCGCAATGTTTCCGATCAATTGCGCCGGGCCGCTGCAGAGGCTCCCGGCGGAGGCGAGTTCGTCGCGTCGACGGCGCTGGACGGCATCGAGCGCAGCAACGCCTATCGCCCCGTCGAAGGCTATCCGTTCTACGTGCTGGTCGGCATGGCCACCGAGGACTTCCTCGGTGACTGGCGGCGCAATACCGCGCTGATCGGCGTCTTTTCCGGCGCACTGCTGCTCACCGTGTTGCTTGTCCTGGCGGCACTTTACCGCCTGTCGCGGCAGCAGGCGGCGGTCGGGCAGGCGCTGGCAGCCGAGGCGGAGCGTTTCCAGACGGTGTTGCGCACATCGGCCGACGGCATCCATGTGCTCGACCGGCAGGGGCGGCTGGTGCTTGCCAATCCGGCGTTCTTCGCGCTCATCGGGCGTGACGAGAATGATGGCGGAAACCTGCGGGTTGGCGACTGGGATCCTGGCACGGAGGCCGGCATGGTTACCGGCGCCGCGGCTGGCGGCTGCGCGCCCGGGCAGGTGCGGCAGTTTGCCACGCGCTACCGGCAGGCCAACGGCGCGATGCGGGACGTCGATGTCAACCTGTCCCGGTTCCGGCTGGGCAGCGAGGAATTCGTCGTGGCCTCGGCGCGAGACGTTACCGAGAAGAAGCGGACGGTCGAAATGCTCGAATTCATGCTCGGCGAGCATCGCAAGCTCAACGACGAACTGGCTTTCCGTGCGCGCCAGGCGGAAGCGGCGAACCGTGCCAAGGATGCCTTCCTGGCCAACGTCAGCCACGAGTTGCGCACGCCGCTCAACGGCATCATGGGCATGACCCAGCTGGTGCAGCGCAAGCTGCCGGACCCGGCGCTGCGCGCGCGGCTGGAGAAAGTCATGCAGGCCTCGCGGCATCTGCGCGCGATCATCAACGACCTGCTCGACATCTCCCGCATCGAAGCCGGCAGGATCGTCCTCGAAGAGACCGAGTTCACCCTGCAGGCGCTGGTTGACTCGCTGCGCGGGCTGCTTGGCGATGCGGCGCGGGAGAAGGGGCTGGCGCTGAGCATCGACGTGCCGCCGGCGCTCGCCCGGCGCACCCTGTACGGGGATCCGGTGCGTCTTGAACAGATTCTGCTCAACCTGACCGGCAACGCCATCAAGTTCACTTCCGCCGGCAGCATCGACGTGCAGGCGGAGCTCATCGGCGAGACTCCAGGGAGTGTCACCGTTCGCTTCGCCGTGCGCGATACAGGGATCGGCATTGCCGCGGAGGAGCAGCAGCGCCTCTTCACCGCCTTCGGGCAGGCCGACGCGTCGCTGTCCCGCCGCTACGGCGGCATCGGTCTGGGGCTGGCGATCAGCAAGCGGTTGATCGAGTTGATGGGCGGGGAGGTCGGTGTCGAAAGCGCGCCGGGGCGCGGTGCCGTGTTCTGGTTTACGGTGCGGCTGGCGCCGTCCGACCGGTCGCCGTCGGTCGCGTGGAAGGCTCAGCCGCTGGAGGCTTCGGCGGTTGATGACGAGGCTGAACTGCGCCGGCGTTTTCCCGGTGCGCGCATCCTGGTGGTCGAGGACGAGCCGATCCATCGCGAGTTCGTCATGGGACTGCTCGCCGAAGCCGGGCTGGTCCCGGTGTTCGCCGGCGACGGCCAGGTCGCCGTCGAGCAGGCCGAGGCGGCCGACTTCGACCTGATCCTGATGGATATGCTGTTGCCGCGGCTCGACGGGATCGAGGCTGCGCGGCGTATCCGGAAACTGCCGCGTCATGCCCGGACGCCGATCCTCGTGCTGACGGCCAGCGCCTCGGAAACGACACGGGCGGAGTGCACGAGGGGCGGGATGAACGGTATCCTGCTCAAACCGGTGCTGGCCGGGCAGTTGTTCCGGGCAGTCTTGCAGGCGCTCACCGTGCCGCACGCGTGAGGGGAAAAGGGAGGGGTCGATGTGCTGGAGAAAGGGAGTGATGGTGCTGGCGGGCGTGATCGGATTCGTCGGTGGCGCCACGGCCGAGGGCAGCCGGCTTGACCGGGTGCTGGCCGACCAGCTGGTGCGCGTGTGCATCTGGCCGGACTATTACGGGATCACCTTCCGCAATCCCAAGACGCAGGAATTGGCGGGGATCGACATCGCCATGGCGAACGCGCTGGGGGCCGATCTCGGGGTGGCCGTCCAGTTCGTCGACAGCGCCTTCTCACGGCTGATCGACGACGTGACCGGCGAGCGGTGCGACGTGGCGATGTTCGCCATCGGCATCACCCCGGCGCGAGCGGAAAAACTGCGCTTCACCGCGCCGCACCTGGCCAGCGACATCTACGCCGTGACCTCGCGGACCAATCGCCGGATCAAGAACTGGGACGACATCGACACGCCCGGGACGGTGGTCGCGGTGGCCAAGGGGACCTTGCACGAACCGGTGATGCGCGAACGGCTCAAGGCGGCGCAGCTGGTGCTGCTCGACACCCCCTTCGCCCGCGAGCAGGAAGTCCAGTCGGGACGAGCCGATGTGTTCATCACCGACTACCCCTACAGCCAGCGCTTCCTGGCCAATGTCGACTGGGCGCGCCTGGTCGCGCCGTCGGTGAGCTACCACGTCACCCCCTATGCCTACGCGCTCAAGCCGGGCGATGACGCATGGCACGCGCGCCTGGAGCGCTTCGTCGCCGACATCAAGCGCGATGGCCGCCTGCGCGAGGCGGCACGGCGCAACAAGCTGGAAGCGATTGTCGTGCCATGATCAACGATCCCCGCCGGCTGCGTCGTACCCTCCTGGTTGCCGTGCTGCTGCTCGCCGGCATCCTTCTGGCGATTACTGCCTATACGCTGTCGCGGCTGCGGGCCGACGCCATCGCCAACGGCCTGGAGACCGCGGCGATGCACGCCCACGCGGTGGAGGACCTGCTCACCCAGAGCCTGCACGTGACGGAACTGCTGGCGAACAACAGCGTTGAGCTGGCAGCGGAACGAAACAGTGCTGAATTGTTGCAACGGGCGTTCAGGGCCGCGCTCGGGCGGGCACCGTACCTGCGCTCGGTTTCGCTGCTCGACGCGCGGGAACGCATCGTCGCCAGTTCGGATCCGCGCAACGTCGGCCTGTCCGTCACGGTCGACGACTATCTGCCGCCGGCGCTCCCCGCTCTGGAGAGTCTGCGCATCGGCCGGCCATGGAGCGGACGCGACTTCGCCAGCGGCCGCCCGGCCGGCCCGGAACAGCCGGCCGCGCCCGACGCGCCGGGGTTCGTCCCGGTGGTGTATTCGCAAGCAGTTGGCGATCGCCGCGTGGATCTGCTCGTCGCGCTCAATCCGGATTACTTCATCAATCATTTGGCGCAGCAAATCGATCCGTCCGCCGGGGCAGTTGATGTGCTGCGTTACGACGGGACCCTGCTGCTGTCCAGCGACCCGGAACTTGCGCCGGGCATCCTGCGACGGAATGCCACGGGCGGCGAGCGCCTGGCTGAAACCGAGATCGGCCGCTTCGAGCGAGCGGCCGACGGGCGCGTCGAACTGACGGCGTTCCGCACCTCGCGCCTTTATCCGCTGGTCGTCGTCGTGCGCCTGGAGCGTGCCGGCGTCCTGCGCCATTGGCAGGCGGAGGCCCGGACGCTGGCCGGCAATGTGGCGCTGGCGCTGGTGGCGCTCAGCATCCTGGCGGTCGCGTTCTATGCACGCCAGCGGCAGGCGATCGCCCAGGCAGCCGAGGCGGACCGCCTGCAGCGGATCAACGCCACGGTCTTCGACGCCAGCAACGAGGCCATCCTGGTCACCGACGCGGCGAACCGGGTCGTCTCGATCAATCCGGCCTTCTCGAAGGTGACCGGCTTCGCGCCTGACGATGTCGTCGGGCGGCCGCTGGCGTCGCTGCTCGCTGCCGAGGGCGCCGCTGCGTTCGATGCCGCAGGGCCGGACAACGCGCACCTGATCGAGGCGCGGCTGGTCGGCAAGGAGGGCTCGCCGCTGTGGATGGAGATTCTGGCGACGCCGGAGCTTCTCGGCGCAGGCAAGACGGGCGGCTATCGGCGGATCGCCCGGAACATCGATGCGCGCAAGCGTGCGGAACTGGAACTCGCCGAGTATCGCGCCCACCTGGAGGACCTGGTGGTCGAACGCACGACCGAACTGGCGGCGTCGCGCGACGCGGCGGAAGCCGCCAACCGGGCAAAGAGCGCCTTCCTGGCGAACATGAGCCACGAACTGCGCACGCCGATGAACGCCATCCTCGGGATGACCACCCTGGCGCAGCGCCAAGCCAGCGACCTGCACCAGAGCGACTACCTCGCCAAGGCGATCAGGGCGTCGCAGCATTTGCTCGGGCTGATCGACGACATTCTCGACATTGCCCGGATCGAGGCCGACCGGCTGGTCCTCGACGACGCGCCGTTCTCGCTCCGGCAGCTGGTGCAGGACGGTGTCGCCATGCACAACGAAGCGTTGCGGGCCAAAGGGCTGGTCCTTGAGTCGAGCATCGACCCGGCGGTGCCCGACGAGCTGGTCGGCGATGCGTTGCGCGTCAAGCAGATTCTGCTCAATTTCCTCGGCAACGCCGTGAAGTTCTCCGAGCGCGGGACCATTGCCGTGCGCGTTCTGGCGGAAGAGGACGATGGCGAGCAGGTGCGGCTGCGCCTCGAGGTGGCCGACCAGGGGATCGGCATCCCGCGCGAACAGCAGGCACGCTTGTTTTCCGCCTTCACCCAGGTCGATGACTCGTCGACGCGCAAGTTCGGCGGCTCCGGCCTTGGCCTGTTCATTTCGCGGCGCCTGGCGCTGCTGATGGGCGGCGATGCCGGGGTGGACAGCGAGGTTGGCCGCGGCAGCACGTTCTGGGCGTGCGTGAGCCTGAAACGGATGACGCGTTCCTCCGCGCGCGAACCGGTCGACGGCATGTCGGCAGAGCTGGCTGTCGCAGGACTGCGCGACTTTGCCGGCGCGCGGGTGCTCGTCGCCGAGGACGATCCGATGAACCAGGAGGTCGTCCGCCTGCTGCTGGACGCGGCCGGCCTGTCTCCTGTCGTCGTCGACAACGGCCGGGATGCCGTCAGGCGTGCGCGCCAGGGCGACTGTGCGTTGATTCTCCTGGATCTGCAGATGCCGGTGATGGGCGGGCTCGATGCCGCGCGGGCGATCCGCAGCCTGCCCGGGATGGCGGCTGTTCCGATCGTCGCACTGACGGCCAACGCTTACGCCGAGGACCGGCAGCGCTGCTTCGAGGCCGGGATGAACGAGCACATCGCCAAGCCTGTCGACGAGGCGCGGCTGTACGCCGTGATCCTGCACTGGCTGCGCGCCGGCGCGCAACAGGCCGCTGACGCCACTGCCGCCTGATCGAGAAGGTACCTGTTTACCGGTAGTCCGGGTACTGATCTTCGGGAATATCGCCAGGGTGCACTTTGTCGTATTTTTGCCGATTGTCGGACGGGCGCAACAGTTTTGCGCATTTCCCGTTTCGTCTGGCCTCAGGACAAGAACAATAGCGATGCCCGCCGGTTCGGCCGCGGGCGAACAGTGGAGCACGAACCGAATGTCGAACGATTCCGGGCTGCCCGGTGCGAGCACTGCCGCTTCCGGCATCCCGGTCGGCTGGCGTGCGGAGCTCCTCGTGGCTGCGAGCATGCTGCCGTTGCTCCTCGCCCTGCTTGTCGGCCATCGTTGGCCCGGGGTCGTGCCGTGGGGCGTGTCGCTGGTCGCAGGGCTGGTGTATGTCACCGTGCTGGCGAGGCTTTTTCGACGCCGTTTCATCGAGCCCGTGCGTCGCTTGAGCGAAGCGGCTGCCCGGGGAGCCGCTCAGGTGCGCACCGGGGAGTGCTGCGGGCGCTTCGTCCCTCGGACGGAGGGTGCCGGACGCGCCCTGCGCGAACTCGCCAGCGGCCTTGACGGCGTGCTCGATGAGCTGGCATCGGCCCGCCGGCGTCTGGAGGATGGTGCCGCCGGATACCGCGCCTTGTTCAGCGAAATGCACCAGGGGCTGGCGCTCCTCGAAGCCGTCGAAACGCCGTCGGCGGAGACGGATTTTGTGCTGGCTGCAGTCAATCCTGCGTTCGAGGCGCTGTTCGAGGCGGCCGGCGGAACGCTGGCCGGGCGGCGTTTGCGGGAAGCGTTGCCGCGGCTCGGCTGCGCGGTCTTTGCACAGTTGACCGACGTTGCGCGCAGCGGTTGCGCGATGCGTTTCGAGGTTCCCTTCGGGGACAGTGATCGCCGGTTCGAGGCGCGAGTCTTTCGCCTGTCCGCCGCCCGTATCGCCCTGATGCTCGACGACGTCTCCGAGCGCAGTCGCTGCGATGCGGCGCTGCGCCAGGAACAGCAGTTCTTCCGGTTGCTGATCGAGAACCTTCCCGGCATTTTCTATCTGTACAGCTACCCCGGGCTGCGGCTGGAGTTGTGGAACCGGCAGCACGAAGATCTGCTCGGCTACGCCGCCGAGGATCTCAAGGGGCGTCACCTCGCCGAATGGTTTGCGCCGGAAGCGCGCGCGCAGGTGCTCGCCGCCGTGGACGAGGCGATGGCTTGCGGTCAGTCGTTGCTGGAGGAGCGCTTGCTCGCCCGTGATGGGCGCCGCATCCCCTTTGCGCTGAGCGGCATCCGCTTCGAACAGGGCGGGCGACGCTATCTGATCGGGATCGGCCTCGATCTCAGCGAGCGGCTGCGCGCGGAGCAGGAACTCGCCGAGTATCGCCATCACCTGGCCGATCTCGTCGTTCGGAGGACCGCGGAACTCGCGGCGGCGAAGGAGTCTGCCGAGTCGGCGAGCCTGGCCAAGAGCCGTTTCCTGGCGACCGTGAGCCACGAGATCCGCACGCCGATGCATGCCGTGCTGGGGCTGGCCAACCTGCTGCGGCGCGCCGGCCTGACGCCGCTGCAATCGGAGTATCTGAACAAGATCGATACCGCCGCCGCGCACCTGCTCGAGGTGGTCAATGACGTGCTCGATCTTTCGCGGGCCGAGGCGGGGAAGTTCGTGCTGGAGGAAGTGCCGGTCGACATCGCCACGCTGTTGGAAAACGTTTGCACGATCGTATCCGAGCGGGCCAGGGCGAAGGGGCTGGCCCTTCGTGTCGAGACCGAGGGCCTTCCTGCCGGTCTGTACGGCGATCCCGGACGGCTGCAGCAGGCGATGCTGAACTACGCCGCCAATGCCGTGAAGTTTACGGAACGCGGCAGCGTGACCTTGCGCGCGCGGCTCCAGGAGGAGGCCGCTACCTGGGGCGTGATCCGTTTTGAGGTCGAGGATACCGGGGTCGGCGTCGAGCCTGCCGTCCTGCCGCGCCTGTTCCAGGCTTATGAACAGGGGAGTCCGGCGACGGCGCGAACCCACGGTGGCAGCGGCCTCGGGTTGTCGATCAACCGGAAGTTGGCTGAGCTGATGGGCGGCGACGTCGGCGTGGAGAGTACGCCGGGACTCGGCAGCCTGTTCTGGTTGACCGCCCGTCTGCGCAAGCGGGCCAATGCGGGCGACGATGCGACGATTGCCGCGGTGGCCGACGCCGAACGCCTGCTGCGCGAGGTGCATGGCGGACGGCGCGTGTTGCTGGTCGACGATGATCCTGCCAATCTGGAGATCGCCCGTTTTCTGCTCGAAGACGCCGGCCTGCTCGTCGACGCCGTGGCCGATGGCGAGCAGGCGGTGCGCCGGGCCGGGGCATCGGCCTATGCGCTGATCCTGATGGATATCCGTCTGCCCGGTCTTGACGGCCTTGGCGCAACGCGGATGATCCGCGAATTGCCCGGGCATCGGGATACGCCGATTCTGGCCCTGACGGCGAATGCCTTTGCCGAGGATCGTGGTCGCTGCCTCGCCGCCGGAATGAACGATTTCATTGCCAAACCGTTTGACTTCGATGTCTTTTTCGCAACGATCCTGAGGTGGCTGGCGTGAGGGTGGAAGCGCGTGTGTATATGCGAGCGATTCGTCTTTCCGGCTATCACTTTCCGTTACCATCGCTCTTTTCCTCACGTACGGTGCCGGGGTCCCGGCGGGGCGATCCGGGCGGATTGATTTACACCGTTGAGTGGAGTGACGTGCCGCATGCAGTTGTGTAGCGAAGAACTGGTAAACGAGACAGATGACCTGCTGAGCCAGGATGGCGGCAGCCTGCTGCGCGACATCCTCGATCGGCAGAGCGACCTCGTGTGCCGGCGGCGGCACGACGGACGCATCCTGTTCGCAAACGTGGCGTACTGCCGGTTTTTCGGTCGCCGCGTCGAAGAACTGCCCGGCAGCACAGGGCGGCCGCAATCTCCCGAGACGCCGTCCGACGACGAGTCGCTGGACGACCTGGTTTCCGCCCTGACCCCCGAGCGGCCGCGCGTGACCGGCGAACGCCACCTGCGCGCGGCGAATGGGGCGCGGGTCTGGATGCAATGCGCGGTGACCGGCGTTTTCGATGCCGACGGCCGGTTGGCCGAGTTCCAGACGGTTGCCCGTGACGTTGATGACCGCCGGCGCATCGAGGTTTCATCGCAACATGCCCAGGAGTTTCTCGAGTTCCGTGTTGCCGAGCGAACGCGCGAGCTGCGGCAGTTGGCGATGCAGATCACCGTTTCCGAAGATCGGGAACGGCGGAGAATCGCCCACGATCTGCACGACGATCTCGGCCAGTTGCTGCACGTCATGAAGTTGAAGATCGAAGCGGTGAAGGCGGGTGACGCCGGTGAACTGCAGGAAATCGATGCGATGCTTGATCACGCGAGCTGGCAGGTTCGCACCCTGACCAGTCAGCTCGGCTCGCGCGTTCTTGAAGAACTCGGCTTGTGCAACGCCCTGCGCTGGCTGTGCGACGAGATGGAACGGGGGTACGGCCTCGCCGTCACCGCCGACATCGATTCCCTGCCTTCCGGGTTGCCGTCAGCGGTGGATTCGGTCCTGTTTCGCGGCATTCGAGAACTGCTGATCAACGTGACGCGGCACGCGAGGATCGACCAGGCGTTGCTCCTCGTGCGCTCGAACGGCAGTTTCGTCAAGGTTGTCGTCGAGGACGGCGGTGGCGGCAGCACGTCTCCCGTTGCGACGGTGTCAGGCGGCAAAGGGTTCGGCTTGAGCAGCCTGCGCGAGCGCGTGCTGCTGCTTGGCGGTTTGTTCCGGGTCGATGAGTCGCGCCGTGGCGGCTTCCGAGTCGAGTTTCTCCTGCCGCTGCTGGGCGAACTCGCAGGAAGCGGTGTCGCGTGACCGCACCGTACGAAACCGGGGGAATGCCAATGCCGCTGCGCATCATGCTGACCGACGACCACCAGATGTTCCGCGAGGCCCTGCGGGTCATCCTGGAGAAGCAGCCTGATCTGGTAGTCGTCGCCGAGTCGGGCAGCGGCAAGGAGACGTTGCGCCTCGTCGAAGAAATCCGGCCGGATATCCTGCTCCTCGACGTGGCCTTGCCCGATCTCAACGGTATCGAAGTCGCCCGCCGGATTGGCGGGGCGTATCCGGACATCAGGATGGTCGTGCTGTCAGGCTTCGCCGACCGCTCCTTCGTTGTCGAATCGCTCAAGGCCGGCGCCAGGGCCTTCGTCCTCAAGTCGTCCGGCTCGAAGGAACTCATTCGCGCCATCCGCGCGGTCAATGCCGGCCATGTCTTCCTTTCACCCGAAGTGACCAGCCTGGCCGTCACGGCCGGCAGCGCAACGGATGGCGTTGACGAGAACGGACCGCGCCTGACGCCGCGTGAGAAGGAAGTGCTCCTGCGAATCGTCTCAGGAGAGCGTTCCGCTGAAATCGCCGAGAGGCTCGGCATCGCCTTGGCCACTGTCGAAGTGCATCGCCGCAACATCCGCCGCAAGCTGCAGATTTTCACGGTGGCCGGCCTCACCCGCTATGCGATCCGCGAAGGATTATTGCGGGACAATTGAGCCGGTCCGCCTCGCCTGGTTGAGTTAAGGCCCGCTTAAGAGAACGTCGCGATACTGCGTTCCATCGATAACGTTGATGGAGCGCGCATGCCGCTTGCTGCCAAGCATTTTCTGGATTCCGCCGCAACAGAGGTTGTAACG
Organism: Gammaproteobacteria bacterium; assembly: GCA_029289235.1. Taxonomy (GTDB): domain Bacteria; phylum Pseudomonadota; class Gammaproteobacteria; order Burkholderiales; family Rhodocyclaceae; genus Propionivibrio. The sequence continues at coordinate 53,115 of JARFTZ010000048.1, read as the reverse complement.
GGCGCTGTCCGCGCCGTGCAGGTCGACACGGACTCGCCACGTCGGGACGAGGCGGAAGAGTTCATTCATTCCGTTTTTCTGCGTCACCATGCGGCTCGCGTGAGTTCCTTTGCGCCGCAACTGCTATTGGTCGAGACACCGGGGCAGGTACTGGCTGCCGCCGGCTGGCGCGGTGCCGGCGAGCAGCCGTTGTTTCTCGAGCGCTATCTCGACGAGCCGGTGGACGTGCTGCTGGCACGGCTGACCGGCCAGTCTCTCTCGCGCGAGCGTGTCGTCGAAGTGGGACATCTGGCCTCGGAGAAGCCCGGCGCCAGCCTGCACGTCATCGTCGCGTTGGCGCGTCATCTGGCGCAGGCCGGCTACGAGTGGGTGGTGTTCACGGCGACGCGCGAACTGGTGCGGCTGTTTACCCGCCTCGGCTTGCCGCTGCTGGCGCTGGCCAAGGCCGATCCGGCTCGTCTGGGCGACGAGGCGGCGGCGTGGGGGCGGTATTACGATACGCAACCGGTGGTGGTCGCCGGGCGCATCCGTCTCGGGCTTGAGCGGGTGGCGGCATGAGTACCGAGGCCCTGTTCTCGGCGCTGTCCGCCTGCCATCCCGACAGTGTCGTATTTCACGGTTCGTCGTTCGAATGGCGCGCGCGGGACGTGGCCGAAGAAGTGGCATCGCTCGCGCAGCGCCTGGCGGAGGTGCGTGTCCTTGCCATCCTCGCCGACAATTCGCCGGACTGGGCGATGGCCGATCTGGCCGCGCTGCGTACCGGAACGCCGGTCCTGCCGCTGCCGCCGTTCTTCACCGCCGCGCAACTGGCCCACGCGCTGGAGCAGACCGGTGCCGATACGGTGCTGACCGACCAGCCTGAGCGCATTCTGGGACTCGGTCTCGGTTTTGAAATTGGCGAGCAACGGCGCGGCCTGGTCTGGCTGGGTCGCGGCATCAAGCCGGTGGCGCTGCCGGCGGGGACGGCGAAGATATCCTTCACCTCGGGTAGCACAGGCGCACCGAAGGGCGTCTGCCTGTCAGCGGAGGGGCTGCTCGATACGGCGCGGGCGCTGAAGTCGCGACTGGCCGATTTGCCCATCGAACGCCATCTCTGCGTCCTGCCGTTGTCGCTGCTGCTGGAGAACAGCGCCGGCATTTATGCGCCGCTGCTGCGCGGTGCGGAGGTGCATCTTCCGGGGTTGGCCGAACTTGGCTGGCAGGGCATGAGCGGCTTCGATCCGTGTCTGTTGCAGCAGCAGGTGGCGGCGGTTGGCGCCAACAGCGTCATCCTCGTACCGGAACTGCTCAAGGCGTGGACACTGTTGATTGAACACTCGGGCATGCGCGCTCCGGAGAGCCTAAGTTTCGCCGCCGTCGGCGGTGCGCGCGTCGAGCCGGGGTTGCTGGCTACCGCTCGTGACTATGGGCTGCCGGCGTATCAGGGCTATGGCCTGACCGAATGCGGTTCGGTGGTGAGCCTGAACGTGCCGGGTGACGACCGGGACGGGGTCGGGCGGCCGCTGCCGCACGTCGCGGTGAGCATCAACGACGGCGAGGTGGTCGTCCGCTCGCGAGCCTTCCTCGGCTACCTCGGCGACGCCGGCACGCGCTCCGCTGCCGACTACGCCACCGGCGACCTCGGCCATTTTGATGCTGACGGCCATCTGCATCTCGCCGGCCGGAAAAGGAACCTGCTGATTACCTCGTTCGGCCGCAACGTGTCGCCGGAGTGGGTCGAATCGTTGCTGCTCGCGCAGCCGGAAATTGCCCAGGCCGTCGTCGTCGGCGACGGCCGTCCGGCGCTGGCGGCGGTACTCGTGCCGTTTCCGGGCGTTGGCCGCAAGCAACTCGCCGCGGCGGTCGGGCGGGCGACTGCCGCGCTGCCCGACTACGCGCGCCTCGCCGGCTGGATCGAGGCCGAACCTTTTTCGCCGCAGAGCGGCACGTTGACCGGCAACGGCCGGCCCGTCCGCGCCGCCATCCTCGAGCGCTACGGCGCCGTCCTGGCGTCGCTTTATGAACGCCATCCCGACAAGGAGACCACCGATGTCCTTCCATGAACAACTCGCCGCAGCGACGGCCAGCGAACGCGACTACCTGCTGTCGTCGCCGATCATCACCAAATGCATGAGCGGTGAAGTGACGCGAGCGAGCTACCTAGCCTTCCTCGGCCAGGCCTTCCATCACGTGCGTCACACCACGCCGCTGCTGATGTTGCTGGGTGGACGCCTGCCCGAGCGGCTGGCCTGGTTGCGTCGGGCAGTGGCCGAGTACATCGAAGAGGAAATCGGCCACGAGGAGTGGATTCTCAACGACATCGCCGCGGCCGGTGGCGACGCCGGGGCGGTACGCAATAGCCGCCCCGATCTGCCCGCCGAGGTGATGGTGGCGTATGCCTACGATCTGGTTAATCGTGGCAATCCCGCCGGGTTTTTCGGGATGGTCTTTGTGCTCGAAGGGACGAGCGTGGCCATGGCGCTGAACGCCGCCGACAGAATCCAGCAGGCGCTGGCTTTGCCCGACGCGGCGTTCTCCTATCTGCGCTCGCACGGCACGCTTGACCAGGAGCACACGCGCCATCTGGCCGATTTGCTGGAGAAGATGACGCCGGACGATCAGCAGGAAGTAATCCGCTGCGCCCGGGTCTTCTTCCGTCTTTACGCCGAAATCTTCCGCGCCTTGCCGCTTTGAGGAGGTGCTTATGAAACTCGAAAATGCCCGCATCCTGCTTACCGGCGCGGCCGGCGGTCTGGGGCACGAACTGGCGAAGCAGCTCCACGCCTCTGGCGCATCGCTGTTGCTCGCGGGACGCGACGTGGCGAAGCTCGAAGCGTTGCGCGCCACGCTTGGCCCGCGCTGCGCGGTGGTCGCCGCCGACCTGACCCGTGCCGAGGGTGTCGCGCTGGTCGCGCGCGTCGCGCGCGACTTCAAGGTCAACGTGCTGATCAACAACGCCGGCGCCAGCGCCTTCGGCTTGCTCGAAAACCAGCCGCGGGCGAGCATCGAGCAGGTTCTGGCGACCTGCCTGGAAGCGCCGATCTGCCTGACACAGGCGCTGCTGCCGTGGTTCAAGGCCTTGCCGGAGGCGGTCATCGTGAATGTCGGCTCGATGTTCGGCAGCCTGCCGTTCGCCGGCTTCACCACCTACTCCGCCGCCAAGGCCGGGCTGCGCGCCTTCTCGCAGGCTTTGCGCCGCGAACTGGCCGATACTCGCGTGGCGGTGGTGCACATCGCCCCACGGGCGATCGACACGGCGATGAACGGGGAGGCCGTTACCGCGCTCAATCGCGCGTTGAAGAGCGAGAGCGACGCTCCGGACGCCGTGGCCTGCGAGATCGTCGCGGCGCTGGTGCGCAACGCGCGCGAAGTGCATCTCGGCTTTCCCGAGCGCTTCTTCGCCTGGCTCAACGGCTTTGCTCCCGGCCTGATCGATCGCGGTCTGGCCGGCAAGCTGCCGATCGTCAAGCGCCACGCGGCGTACCGTCAACCTGCCTGAAAGGAATTCCCATGCGCTCACTCACGAAAACTTTTTCGAGTCTTGTCCTTGCCCTTCTGCTTTCCTCGCCGCTGCTTGCCGCGACGCCCGACGAGGTGATCCGCCCGGTGCAGGATCAGTGGGCCGAAATCAAATACCGCGTTCCGGAAAAGCAGCAGGCTGACCGCTATGAACAACTGGCGCAGAAAAGCCGTCAACTCGTTGACGCCAATCCCGGCGTGGCGGAAGTGCTGGTCTGGGACGGCATCGTGCTCTCCAGCGAGGCCGGCGCACGCGGCGGCCTGGGGGCGCTGTCGCTGGCCAAGGATGCAAAACAGCGCTTCGAAGAGGCATTGAAGATCAACGACAAGGCCTTGCAGGGCTCGGCCTACACCAGCCTCGCGACGCTGTACGCCAAGGTTCCGGGCTGGCCGATCGGCTTCGGCGACAAGGAAAAGGCGGAAACGTATTTCAGGAAGTCGCTGGCGATCAATCCGGACGGGATTGACCCGAACTTCTTTTATGCGGAGTATCTGGCCGAGCGCGACCGCAACGCGGAAGCGCGTCAATTCCTGGAAAAGGCGTTGAAGGCCGCGCCGCGTCCCGGCCGCGAACTGGCGGACAAGGGCCGTCGCGAAGAGATTCGGGCGCTGCTCGAACGACTGAACAAAGAGGCGAACTGAGTGCGACTGTTGCTTGTCGAGGACGATGCCCTGCTGGGCGACGGCATCCATGCCGGACTGAAACTGGCGGACCATGCGGTGGATTGGGTGCGTGACGGCGAGGCGGCGCATCTCGCGCTGCTCGATCACGAGTATGACGCGTGCGTCCTCGACCTCGGCTTGCCGAAGCGCGACGGCCTCTCCGTACTCAAGGCGTTGCGTGAGCGCGGCAGTCGCCTGCCGGTGCTGGTGCTGACGGCGCGCGACGCCAGCGCCGACAAGGTGGCCGGGCTCGACGCCGGCGCCGACGATTACCTGACCAAACCCTTCGATCTGCCAGAATTGCTGGCCCGACTGCGGGCGCTGGTGCGGCGCGCAGCGGGCGAGGCACGGCCGACGCTCGAACATGCCGGTGTCGTCCTCGATCCGGGCGCCCGGCAAGTGACCTTCAACAGCCAGCCAGTGGCGCTTTCGGCGCGCGAATTCGCCCTGCTCGAAGACTTCCTGCGCCACAAAAACCACATCCGCACCCGCGCCCAGCTGGAGGAAGGGCTCTACGCCTGGGGCGAGGAAACCGGCAGCAACACCGTCGAGGTGTACGTCCACCACCTGCGCAAGAAATTCGGTGCCGACTTCATCCGCACCGTGCGCGGCCTCGGCTACCAACTGGGGGACGGAGTTTGAACGCAGCCCTCAACAGCAGTCGCGCGCCGTCGCTGCGCTGGCGGCTCCTGCTTCTGGTTTCGATTTCCTCGCTGGTCGTTCTGGTCCTGGCGTCAGCGATGAGTTACCGGCGTGCGCGCCACGAAGTGCAGGAGCTGATGGACGATCAGCTGGCCAAGACCGCGCAGCTGGTACTTGCCCAGGCCCAGACCGGGGATGATCATTTGTCCGACCTGCCGGCACGGATCGCCGGCATCCGCGGGCTGAAGTCGCGGCGCAACCAGCTTACGCTCGAGTATCAGATCGCCAGGGCGGACGGCGTCGTGCTGGCACGCTCGCCGAACGCACCCGCCGCGGTGGTGAGCGGGCCGCTCGGCTATGCCACATTCGGTGCCGAGGGCGAGAGCTGGCGGACCTTGACGCTCGAATCCGCCGACCGGACGATCCGCGTGCAGATCGCCGAGTCGATCCCCGTGCGCGACAAGGAAGCGCTGGAGATCGCGGTCAAGACCGCCAAGCCGCTGTGGCTGACCCTGCCGCTGCTGCTGCTGGCCATCTATTTTTCCGTGCGGCGCGGCCTCAAGCCGCTCGACGATCTGGCGTCGGAAGTCGCCACCCGCTCGCCGGACAACCTTTCGCCGCTGGCCGCGCGCGCCGTCCCGCGCGAAGCGCAGCCGCTGGTCGCGGCGATCAACCGGGTTTTCTACCGCCTCGATTCGGCGCTCGAAAACGAGCGGCGCTTCACCGCGGATGCGGCGCACGAACTGCGCACGCCGCTCGCCGCCGCGCGTATTCAGGCGCAAGTCGCGCAGATCGCGGAAAAGCCGGAGCAGCGGGCGCATGCGCTGGCGCAGACCGTCGCCGGCCTCGACCGCGCCACGCGTCTCGTCGAACAGATGCTGCGCCTCGCCCGCCTCGATCCGCTCGGGCAGTTGCCGCAGTCCCGGCCGGTCAGCCTCGTCGAACTGGCGCAGCGCGTCGCCGCTGGTGTGCAGGACGCGATGCCCGCGGCTCGAGTTAGGCTCCTGCTGGCGGACGACGTGCCGCCTGTTGACGGCGATCCTGAATTATTGGAAGTGGCTTTGCGCAACCTGCTCGACAACGCCATCCGCTACTCGCAGGCCGGCAGCGAAGTGCGCGTGGTCGTGGAGAAAAGCGTTGGCGGGCGGGTGCTGTCGGTGCAGGACAACGGCCCCGGCGTTCCCGCCGACGAATTGCCGCGCCTGCTGGAACGCTTCTACCGCGGTTCGTCGGTTTCCGCCGAGGGCAGCGGCCTTGGCCTGACCATCGTCGGTCGCATCGCAGAACTGCACGGCGCCCTCCTCGAACTTGCCAACCGCGAAGGCGGCGGTCTCGAAGTGCGCTTGCGCTGGCCGGGGTGATAGGCCGGCGTCGCACCTTTCGGTAACCTCGGGACGACCGATGGTCGCTAGTTCTCGGTTGCTCGCAGGAGAATCAGTCCTGCCCGCCTCAATGCGCTGCTAGTCTGCATGGATGCAGTCGATATCGCAGGCTTCTCCGTACGCTTCGCTGCGACACTCCGCGCAAAAGAAGAACAGGACGCTTTTGTCGGGGAATACAATTTTTCCGCGACGAGCCCTGTCAATCCGCCAAAAGCCTTCAGATCCATCCTGGAGTATCACCAGGCCTCCGGCGTAGCATCGGGACATCAGCAGGTCGTGGTTGTACTCGGTGTGAGTTGCCTTGCGAGCAACCTTGAAGAATTCCCGAACGTCCTTTTCCTCAAGGATGAAATCCGAACCCGACTCGGGTGGCTCGTCCGAACTGACGTCATCTGCCCAGGCCGCGTTTTCTTGGATAAGGACAGTTTTCACAGCCACTCGCGTGTCAGCAATTCTCGCTTCTCTGGTCGCGCAAGCGCTGAAGATCAAGCTGCTCAGTATCAACGGGACGAAATGGGAGCGTCTTGCCATGGTGCCGACTGCGCCTCTGTCTTGTTCTTGTAGGAGACGACCGGGTGCCTGTATATCTCGGCTAACGGGACGTTCAGTGTTTCTCGTATCTCGCTTACAAGCCACTTGAGCGACTCGGTTTGTGCCTCTGTCAGTGATTCGAAAACGTTTTCGCCGGATTTGTCATCGCTCGTCGGAGAATTTCAACAGCCTGCTAACGGGCAGAGAGGGAGCTATTTCATCCTGTCCCGCGTCGCCAGCGCCGGGAACAGCCGGATCCAGCCGGCGGCGACGAGCAGGGTGCCGATGCCGCCGAGAACCACCGAGCCGACCGGGCCGAACAGCGCGGCGGTGGCGCCGGATTCGAATTCGCCAAGCTGGTTCGAGGCGCCGATGAAGATGGTGTTGACGGCCGCGACGCGGCCGCGCATCTCGTCCGGCGTTTCGAGCTGCATCAGGGTCAGGCGGATCACCACGCTGACGTTGTCGACCGCCCCCGAAATCGCCAGCGCCAGCAATGAGAGCGTGAAGTTCGACGACAGGCCGAAAACGATCATGCACACGCCGAAAGCCGCGACGCAGGCCAGCATGCGGAAGCCGACGCGGTTCTCCAGCGGCCAGCGGGCCAGCGCCAGCGACATGGTCAGCGCACCGACCGCGGGGGCGGCGCGCAGCAGTCCCAGCCCGACCGGTCCGGTGTGCAGGATGTCGCGGGCGAAGATCGGCAGCAGCGCGGTGGCGCCGCCGAGCAGCACGGCGAAGAGGTCGAGCGACATGGCGCCAAGCAGGATCTTGTGCGACCAGACGAAGGACACGCCGGCGAAGACGCTGCGCAGGGTATTCGCCGAGTTCGACGGCCGGTGCTCGTAGCGCACTGCCAGCGTGAGCGCGAAGGCGAGCGCCAGCAGGGCGGCTCCCGTGCCGTAGACGGTGATCACGCCGACGGTGTACAGCACGCCTCCCAATGCCGGGCCGCAGATGATCGCGGCCTGGATGCCGCTGGTCGACAGCGCGATCGCGCGCACGAGGAGCAGGGGCGGGACCAGTTGCGGGATGAGCGCCTGTTGCGCCGGCATCTGGAACGCGCGGGAAATGCCGAAGACGATCGAAATGCCGAGCAGCAGGCCGCGCGTGGCGAAGCCGCCGGGAATGGCCGCGAGCAGCAGGAGGGCAACCAGCGTCTGGGCGGCCATGCACGCGGCGAAGACGCGGCCGCGGTGCAGCCGGTCTACAAGATGCCCGGCCGGCAGGGTCATCGCCAGCTGCGGCACGAACTGGAACAGCCCGACCAGCCCGAGATCCCAGGCGCTGCCGGTGATGTCGTACATCTGCCAGGCAACGGCGACCATCAGCATCTGGTTGGCGAGGGTGCCGAACAGGCGCGCCAGCCAGAAGAGGACGAAGGGGCGCTGGGCGAGGAGGTGGGCGAAGGAGGCCGGCGCCTCGGTCGAATTCAACAGGGGAGTCCCGGCGCGCAGGTCATCGTCTGCGTCGGCGGAACGATCGCGCGCTTCTCCGCCATCCAGCCGTTCATGCCGTGGGTGACGTTGTAGACCGTCTTGTAGCCGGCCTGCTCGGAGAGGAACTGGGTGGCGGCGCGCGTGCGGTTGCCGCTGCGGCAGATCAGGATCACCGGCTGGTCGGGCTTGGCGATGCCCCTGGCCGAGGCCAGCCATTGCGTCGGGTCGGCGTTGCCGCGTTCGTCGAAGAAGGTCAGCAGTTTGGCGCCCGGAATGACGCCGGAGCTCTTCCACTCGCCGGCGGTGCGGATGTCGATGACCGGCACGCCCTTGGCCGTCAGGCGGGCCAGTTCGGCGTTGTCGATGTTGATGACTTCGGCGTAAGCCGCGGGAGGCAACAGGCTGGCGAGAAGCGCGGCCAGGGCGAACGAAGGAACTTTCATGAATCGGCTCTCGATAGGGCGGCGGGAAGGAACCCAGTATACCGTCCGGGGCACCCGTACGATGATGATTGCCGGGCCGTGTTTTTAGCGGTTGGAAGTGTGCGTGGCGTAGCCTGATAGAATCGTCATCTTTTTTCCGGATGTGCCCGTGGACGCGCTGCTTCTCCTCAAGGCCCTGATTCTCGGTATCGTCGAAGGACTGACCGAGTTCCTGCCGATTTCCTCCACAGGCCACCTGATTCTGGTCGGCGACCTGCTCGACTTCAATGACGATCGGGGGAAACTGTTTTCGATTGTGATTCAGTCGGGCGCCATTCTCGCCGTCGTCTGGGAGTATCGCGAACGGATCGCCCGCGTGGCCAGAGGGTTCGGGCGCGACCCCGGAGCCAATCGTTTCGTCCTCAACCTGTTCATCGCCTTCCTGCCGCTGGCCATCCTCGGGCTGCTGTTCAAGTCGGCCATCGAGGCGCATCTGTTCAAACCCCTGCCGGTGGCCGCGGCGTTCATCATCGGTGCGTTGCTCATTTTGTGGGCGGAGCGGCGCGAGCATGTGATCCGGGTGCAATCGGTCGACGACATGACGCCGCTCGATGCGCTCAAGCTCGGTTTCGCGCAGGCGCTGGCGCTGATTCCCGGCACCTCGCGTTCGGGGGCGACGATCATCGGCGGCCTGCTCTTCGGCTTGTCGCGCCGGGCGGCGACCGAATTTTCCTTCTTTCTGGCGATTCCGACGCTGATCGTGGCGACCTTCTACAAGCTCTACAAGGAACGCGCACTGCTCAGCGCCGATGACCTCGCCATGTGGGCGGTCGGCTTCATCGCGGCATTCGTCTCGGCGTTCCTCTGCGTGCGCTGGCTGCTGCGCTTCATCTCATCGCACGATTTCACGCCGTTCGCCTGGTACCGGATCGCCTTCGGCATCGTCGTCCTGCTGACCTGGCAGTTCGACCTGGTCGAGTGGACCGTCTCGTGAGTGCCGGCATCCTGTATCTGCACGGCTTCTGCTCGTCGCCGCAGTCGTGGAAGGCGCGGCTGCTGGCCGATGCCCTTGCTGCCAGAGGGCAAAGCGAACGGCTGTTCTGCCCCTTTCTCTCGCCGGTACCGGACGAGGCCATCCGCCAGGCCGAGGCGATCATTGCGCGCCAAACCGGGCCGCTGACCGTCGTCGGCAGTTCGCTCGGCGGCTTTTACGCCACTTGGCTGGCCGAGAAGTTCGACTTGCGCGCGGTGCTGGTCAATCCGGCGGTCGTCGCACCGATCTCGCTGGAAAAGTACCTCGGCACGCAGACGAACCTGCATACGGGTGAATCGTTCGAGTTCACCACCGAGCACATCGACCGGTTGCGTGCGCTGGAGGTGCCGGAGGTAACGCCGTCGCGCTATCTGCTGCTGGTGGAGACCGGCGACGAGGTGCTCGACTACCGGCAGGCGGTGGCGCGCTACGCCGGGTGCCGCCAGATCGTGCTCGACGGCGGCGATCACAGCTTCTCGCGGTTCCCCGAATTTTTGCCGCAACTCATTGAATTTTGCCGGTTATAATCCACGCGATGCACGTATTGTTTGAAGAAGAAGGCGCCTTCAAGGCAGGGACGGTTCTGGCCGACAACGACACCTCGTTGCAGGTCGAGATGGCCTCCGGCAAGCGCGCCAAGATCAAGTCGTCGAATGTCCTGCTGCGCTTCAAGGAGCCGGCGCCGAGCGAACTGCTGGCGCGCGCCGAAGAACTGGCGGCGGGGGTCGAAACCGAATTCCTTTGGGAGTGCGCGGCCGATGGCGAGTTTTCTTTTTGTGATCTTGCCGACGACTACTTCGGCGGCAGCGGACAGAAGGCTTCCGCGGGCGAGGCGGCTGCGCTGCTGCTGGCCCTGCACGCAGCGCCCGTCTATTTTCATCGCAAAGGCAAAGGGCGCTTCCGCAAGGCGCCTCCCGACATTCTCGCAGCCGCTCTGGCCGGTCTTGAAAAGAAGCGTCAGCAGGCGCTAGCCGTCGAGCGCATGGTCGGCGAACTCAAGGCGTTCGTCCTGCCGCAAGAGTTCATGCCGCTGCTCGACCAGCTGCTTTACCAGCCCGACCGCAACCGGCCGGAGACCAAGGCGCTCGAAGCCGCGTGTGCGGAAACCGGACTGTCGGCGCCGCATCTGCTGGAAAAGTGCGGCGCCATCCCGTCGGCGTACGCCTTTCACTATCAGCGTTTCCTGCGCGAACAGTTCCCGCGTGGTATCGCCTTCCCCGAAGTCGACGCGCCGGCCATTCCCGACGATCTGCCGCGGGCGGACGTGCGGGCATTTTCGATCGACGACGCGGCGACCACCGAAATCGACGACGCCTTTTCGCTGCAGGAGCTGCCGGGCATCGGTTGGCGGGTCGGCATCCACATCGCCGCGCCGGGGCTCGGTTTTGCCTTGCATTCGCCGCTCGACCTGATTGCCCGGGCGCGCTTGTCGACGGTCTACATGCCGGGCAACAAGATCACCATGCTGCCCGACGCGGCCGTGGCCAACTTTACCCTGGCCGAGGGGCGCGACTGTCCGGCCGTGTCGCTGTACCTGACAGTGACGCCGGAGTACGAGATCACCGCGCACGAATCGCGCGTCGAAATCGTGCCGATCGCCGCCAACCTGCGCCACCATGATGTCGAGCCGGTGTTCAACGAACAGACGCTGGCCGACGGGCTGCCCGAGTTTCCGTTTCGCGACGAGCTGAAGACCCTGTGGCAGCTGGCGAACGCCTGCGAAGGGCGGCGTGGCAAGCCCTCGGCCGTCCAGGGCGTCAACGACTACAATTTCTCCATCGACGGTGACCTGGCCGACCCGGAGAAGTGCCGGGTGGAAATCAGCGAAAGGAAGCGCGGCAGTCCGCTCGACAAGCTGGTCTCGGAACTGATGATTGTCGCCAACAGCACGTGGGGCGGCCTGCTGGCCGAGAAGGGCGTTCCGGCGATCTACCGGGCGCAGACCGGGGGCAAGGTGCGCATGACCACCTCGCCGCTGCCGCACGACGGACTCGGCGTCGAACAGTACGCCTGGTCGTCGTCGCCGCTGCGCCGTTATGTCGACCTGATCAACCAGTGGCAGCTGATCGCCTGCCTCGAAGGCGTCGCGCCGCCGTTCAAGCCCAAGTCCGAGCTGCTGTTCGCCGCGATGCGCGACTTCGACCTGACCTACAGCGCCTACGCCGACTTCCAGCGCCAGATGGAGCGCTACTGGTGCCTGCGCTGGCTGCAGCAGGAGGGCGTGCAGACGATCGAAGCCACCCTCCGCCGGGAGAATCTGGTTAAACTCGACCATCTGCCCTTGTTGCAGCGGGTGCCTTCCGTGCCCGACCTGGCGCCGGGTCAGCGTGTGCGTCTGTCGGTGGAGACGATCGACTTGCTGACGCTCGAACTTGGCTGCCGCTATCTCGAAACACTGGAAACGGTTTTGATGCAGGATGGCGAGTTCGATGAAGACGCAGCAACAGAACAAGAAGGGGAAAGTGCTGAAAGCGCGGAAAGCGCAGGAACGGCCAGTTGAAATGAGCGGGGCGATGGCGTTGAGAATGACGACGGCGATGCCGTCGTCGAGCGAGCGCAATTTCGCGATCGCACTGGGCATTTCCCTGGCCCTGCACGCCGTATTGTTGTCGCTGCACTTCAAATATCCGGACGCCTCGCGGGCGTTTCAGGAAAAAGCGCTGGACATCATCCTGGTCAACGCCAAGTCGGCAAGAAAACCGAATGATGCCCAGGCCTTGGCTCAGGCCAATCTGGACGGCGGCGGCAACAGCGAGCAGGATCGCCGGGTCAAGACGCCGCTGCCGCCATCGAATCGTCAGCAGGCGGGCAACGACCTTGAACAGGCGCAGAAGCGCGTGCGGACCCTGGAAGCCCGGCAAAAGCAGCTGATCGCCCAGGCCAAGGGCAAGCCGAAGGCCGCCGTCAAGGAATCCGCCGAGGTCGAGGCGCCACCGGTTGCGGAAGCCGAGCCGAGCGGGCTGGACCTGGTGAGCAAGTCGCTGCAGATGGCGCGCCTGGAGGGGGAGATCGCGCGGCAAACAGAGGAATACAACAAGCGTCCGCGCGTGGGGCGCCTGACCAGCGCGCGCGTCAGGGAGTATCGGTTTGCTCCTTACGTTGATGCTTGGAGAGAAAAGATTGAGCGTATTGGAACGCTGAACTACCCCGAGGCCGCGCGCGGGAAGATCTACGGCAATCTGGTGCTGACCGTGCGGATAAGGAAAGATGGCAGTGTCGAACGGATCGAGATCGATCGTTCTTCGGGCAGCCGGGTACTGGACGATGCCGCGCGGCGCGTCGTGCGCATGGCGGAACCCTTTGCCAACTTTCCGCCCGATATCGCCCGTGATTTCGACATTCTCGAAATCACCCGGACCTGGACGTTTACCAAAGGCAGTCAGGTGGCTACGACCAACTGACTTTCACCGCTTTCATCACCCCGAGGCAATTGAAATGACCGACAAATACTGCGTTTTCGGCAACCCCATCGGCCACAGCAAGTCGCCGATCATCCAGATGGCGTTTGCCCGCCAGACCGGACAGGACATCGAGTACCGCGCGATCCTTGCTCCGACGGACGGGTTTGCCGATGCCGTGGACGCCTTCATTGCCGAGGGCGGCAAGGGCGCCAACGTGACGCTGCCGTTCAAGCAGGAAGCCTTCCAGCTGGCAACACGGCTGACCCTGCGCGCCGAGCAGGCCGGTGCGGTGAATACCCTGGTGTTCAACGATAACGAAGTGGTGGGCGACAACACGGACGGCGTCGGTCTGCTGCGCGACATCATGGTCAACCTGAACTATCCGATCAGGGGCAAGCGCATCCTGCTGCTGGGGGCGGGCGGTGCGGCGCGCGGCGTCGTCGGGCCGTTGCTTGGCGAGCATCCGGCGACGCTGGTCATCGCCAACCGTACCGTGGTGCGCGCCCGCTCGCTGGCCGAGCATTTTGCCTCGCTCGGGCCGGTCAGCGGTTGCGGCTACGAGGATCTGGCCGGCCAGGTCTTCGACGTCGTGATCAATGCCACCTCGGCCAGCCTCAGCGGCACGATGCCGCCGTTGCCGGAAGGTATCTTCGCGCCGGGAAGCCTGGCGTACAAGATGATGTATGGCCTGGGCGACACGCCGTTCCGCGTCTTTGCGCGCAATCAGGGCGCCGGGATGATCTCCGAGGGGCTGGGCATGCTGCTCGAACAGGCCGCCGAGTCGTTCTACGTGTGGCGCGGGGTGCGTCCCGACGTTCGGCCGGTTGCGGAGTTGCTCCAGAAGAAGGCATGACCGGCGCGGCGCGCGCAGCGATCGCTTTTTTTCTCCGCTGGCTCAAGCGGGGGCTGGCGGCCCTGGTCGGCCTGCTGTTGCTCTACCAGCTATGGCTGTTCGGCTGGGTCGTCTTGTGGAACTGGGTCAATCCGGACATGACCCGGTTCATGGAAATCCGGTTGGCCGAACTGCAGGTCAAAGAGCCGCGCGCGCAATTGAAGAAGCGCTGGCTCGACTATCCGCGAATTTCCGCGCATCTTAAGCGGGCTCTGATCGTCGCCGAGGACGACCTGTTCACCCAGCACGACGGCTTCGACTGGGATGGCATCCAGCGGGCGATGGAGAAAAACTTGCGGCGCGGCAAGATCGTCGCGGGCGGGTCGACCATCTCCCAGCAACTGGCGAAGAATCTTTTCCTGTCGCCGCAAAAGACGCCGTGGCGCAAACTTCAGGAAGCCGTGGTGACGTTGATGATCGAGACGGTGTGGAGCAAGCAGCGCATCTTCGAGGTCTATCTGAACGTGATCGAGTGGGGGAACGGGGTGTTCGGCGCCGAGGCCGCGGCCCGTCATTACTACGGCATTGGTGCAGGGCAACTCTCGCCTGAACAGGCTGCCCGTCTGGCCGGCATGGTGCCCAGCCCGCGTTTTTATGATCGCCATCGCGACGCGCCCGGGCTGGCGCGCAAGTCGGCGCTGATCCTGTCGCGGATGCCGGCCGCCAGAATCCCCTGAGGTCCACCTGCCGTAGCGCGCCGGCGTGCTAGAATCGCCCCCGGTTTTTGTGCGCGGCCGGGTGCTTGCGCATTCCGCCGGCCCGATCGTGAACACCTGGTCCTGGGGAGAGACTCCCGATGAGCGAAGAAAAAAACAGCCCTGATTATCTGGGCAGCGTGCGTGAACTGCTCGCCAAACAAAAGCTCGTGGAAGAGCAGGCGCCGCGATCGGAGGACTCCGGCGACGGGGATTTGCACAAGCAACACCTGTCCGACCTGCGCAGTCTGCTTGAGCGGGTGCCTTTGGCGGAGATTGCCAAGATTCTCGAGGTGCTTGAGCCCGAGGAACGGCTGGTCGCCTGGTACGAGGTGCGCGAGGAGCGTGGCGAGGCCATCCTCGAGATTCTCTCCGACGAGATTCGCGAAGACCTGATCTGCGACAGCCATTTGCGCAACGAAAAAACGTCGGTCACCGCCTTCGAATTGCGCAACGGCCGCCTCAGCCAGATCAGCGTGACGACGCCGTACGACCTGAAATGCCTGAAGCCTATCTGGATCGACCTCGTCGCACCGACGCCGGAGATTCGTGCCTGGGTCGGCCGCTTCTACGATGTCGAATTGCCGAATCCCAGCA
This sequence comes from Gammaproteobacteria bacterium, assembly GCA_029289235.1. Lineage (GTDB taxonomy): Bacteria > Pseudomonadota > Gammaproteobacteria > Burkholderiales > Rhodocyclaceae > Propionivibrio. The sequence goes on along the minus strand of JARFTZ010000048.1, from coordinate 37,920 downwards.
GCCTGACCGACCTCGAGGCCAGTGCGCGCTTCTACGTCGAGGACAACGGCGAAATCCACCTGCACTCGGACTTCCTGCTGGACACCAAGGAGGAGTCGCGCAACGTCGCGGTGGCGCTGATCCTGCATCGCGACGTGCTGTTCTCGGTGCGGACCGAGGAATTGCCGGTATTCCGCCTGCAGCGTTTGCGGGCCCGCACGCAGCCCGGTTACGTGACCGACGGCAAGGACGTGCTGCTGGACCTCTATGCCGCGGACGCGGAATACTCGGCGGATGCGCTCGAAGACGTCTATGCGTCGCTTGAGCAGGCCAGCCGGCGCGTGCTCGGAACGCAGATCACCGATGCCGAGGCGGCGAAGATTCTTGCCGACATCGCCAGCGAGGAGGATCTGAACGGGCGGATCCGGCGCAACGTGCACGATACACGGCGGGCGGTTTCCTTCCTGATCCGGGGTAAATCGCTAACGCCCAACCAGCTCGATGATGCGCGCCAGATCCTGCGCGACATTGAATCGCTCGACGGGCACACGTCCTTCCTGTTCGGGAAAATCAACTTCCTGATGGATGCAACCGTCGGCTTCATCAACATCAACCAGAACAAGATCATCAAGATCTTCTCGGTGGCCTCGGTAGCCATGTTGCCGCCGACCCTGATTGCCAGTATCTACGGGATGAATTTCCAGGAGTGGTTCCCGGAAATCCACTGGAAGTACGGCTACCCGTTCTCGCTTGGCCTGATGCTGGTTTCGATTGCCGTGCCGTTCTGGTTCTTCCACAAGAAGGGCTGGCTGCGCTGATCCGGCAGCCCTTCTTGTGGCTGCGGCTATTGCCAGTTGCGGAAAACCGCTGCGGCGGCGTCGATCGTCGCCGTGATGTCCGCTTCGCTGTGCGCCGCCGAAACGAACCCGGCCTCGTAGGCCGATGGCGCGAAGTAATGCCCGGCCGCCAGCATGGCGTGGAAGAATCGGTTGAATGCCGCAGTGTCGCACTGCATGACTTCGCCGAAGTTGCGCGGGCAATGCGCCCGGAAGTACAGGCCGAACATCCCGCCAACCGACTGGGCGGAGAAGGCGATGCCATGCTTCACGGCCGCAGCGCTCAGCCCGTCGCAGAGCAGTTCGGTCTTGCGTTCGAGTTCCGGGAACAAGCCCGGTGTCTGGATCAGTTTGAGCGTCGCCAGGCCGGCGGCGACTGCGACCGGGTTGCCGGACAGCGTTCCTGCCTGATAAACCGGGCCGAGCGGCGCGATTTTTTCCATGATCTCCCGTTTGCCGCCGAACGCGGCGACCGGCATGCCGCCGCCGATGACCTTGCCGAGGGTGGTCAGGTCCGGGGTGATGCTGTAGAGGCCTTGCGCGCAGGTCGGGCCGACGCGGAATCCGGTCATCACCTCATCGAAGATCAACACGCTGCCATGCCGGGTGCATTCGGTGCGCAGTGTCTGCAGGAACTCGGCGTCCGGCGCGACCAGGTTCATGTTTCCGGCCACCGGCTCGACGATCACCGCGGCGATGCGGTCGCCGTGACGGGCAAAGGCCTGTTCGACTTGTTCGGCGTCGTTGTAGTCGAGGACGAGGGTGTGCTGCGCGAGATCGGCCGGGACGCCCCCGGAACTGGGGTTGCCGAACGTCAGCAATCCCGACCCCGCCTTGACCAGCAGGCTGTCGCTGTGCCCGTGGTAGCAACCTTCAAACTTGATCAGGAGATCCCGCCCGGTGTAGCCCCGGGCCAGGCGGATGGCGCTCATCGTCGCCTCGGTTCCGGAACTGACCAGTCGGACCATGTCGAGCGACGGCAACAGCTTGCACAGCAGGTCGGCCATTTCGACTTCCATCTCGGTCGGGGCGCCGAAGGAGAGGCCTTTGCCGGCGGCCTCGCGGACCGCGGCCACGACCTCGGGATGCGCGTGTCCGAGAATCAGCGGTCCCCATGATCCGACGTAGTCCAGATACGCCTTGCCGTCGACGTCGGTGATCCTGGCGCCATTGCCGCTGGCGAAAAAACAGGGCGTTCCGCCGACCGAGCGGAACGCGCGGACCGGTGAGTTGACCCCGCCGGGGATGTGCCGCTGGGCACGTTCGAATAAATCTTCGCTACGAGTGTTCACGGGATGGTCCCTCCGGAAAGATGGCCTGGAAATCGCGGGCGCGACCTTCGATGTCGGCTGCCTCGAAAAGGTCGGTAATGACAGCCAGCAGGTCTGCGCCGGCGGCGACGACGGCCGGCGCGTTCGTCAGGGTGATTCCCCCGATCGCACACGCCGGGATCGACAATTCCTTCCTGCAGCGTTCGAACAGCGCCAGGTCGGCCCGAACGGCGAAGGGCTTGGTTGGCGATGCGAAGACGGCGCCGAACGCAACATAGTCGGCTCCGGCTTTTGCCGCAGCAACGGCGAGGTCAAAGCTGGCGTAGCATGAGGCGCCCAGTATCCTGTCCGCACCAAGGGCTGCCCGGGCGGCCGCGAGGTCGCCGTCCGTCGCGCCCAGATGGACTCCGTCGGCGTCGACGGCGATGGCGAGCGGGACGTTGTCGTTGATGATCAGGGAGGCTCCAAACTGTGTGCATTGCGCGCGCAATTCCCGCGCAATGCGGGATTGCCGTTGGGCATCGCCGCTCTTGTCGCGATACTGGAGAATCCGCACGCCGCCGCGCAACGATGCCTCAACCCGGGCAAGCAAGTCGCGCTCGTCAAGCCCGTCTGGCGTGATTGCATATAGTCCGGAAAACGATCTGCGTGCCATGCTGTTTTTTCTCACTCCTGGCCTGTTCGGCTTAACCGCTATGAATTGGTGCGTGTCATGGAATACGCATGCCCATAGCAAGAAACGCTTGGCATCCTCAACTGGCGTTGGCTAGAATCGGGCGCTTGTCTTCGCCGGATTCTAACCGAAATGCTGCGGTGTCATACGGTCCAGGAGTGACGGGATCGCCTGGCGCGGTCGGGTTCGGCTTTTTGAATCAAAGCCTCAGGAGGTCGGCAGAAGTGGTTGAAATATATGTGATTGATGTATAGTGCTCCGCGGAATAAGCGGAGACGTGCGCAGTTCAATGGTCTGCGGAGTGCTCTTTCCGCAAATACTCGGGAGGTGGCGATTGGCGAATGTTGCAAGCCTGGGCGGCATCAAGGTGATGATCATCGACGATAGCAACACGATCCGGCGCAGCGCGGAGATATTCCTCGTGCAGGCCGGTTGTCAGGTGATCCTTGCCGAAGACGGGTTCGATGCCTTGGCCAAGATCGCGGATCATCAGCCGGATATCATTTTCTGCGACATCATGATGCCGCGTCTTGACGGCTACCAAACCTGTTCCCTGATCAAGAAGAACCCGCGATTCCGCGCCACGCCCGTCGTGATGCTGTCATCCAAGGACGGTTTGTTCGACCGTGCGCGGGGGCGCATGGTGGGTTCCGATCAGTATCTGACCAAGCCTTTCACCAAGGACAGCCTGCTGCAGTCGGTCGCCACGCTGGCGGCTCAACGCGCCTAGGTTGTCCGACGATCTGTTGTTTTTGAATTGAATTGAAGCAATAAGGGAGTAGATATCATGCCGGTTAAAACAGTTCTCGTCGTTGATGATTCGCCGACCGAACGACATGTTCTCGTCGAACTTCTCAGCAGGAACGGCTATCAGGTTATTACCGCCGAGAATGGAGAGGAAGGGATCGAGAAAGCGCGGCGGGAATTGCCCGACCTGATCTTGATGGATGTCGTCATGCCGGGGCTTAACGGCTATCAGGCGACCCGGACGCTGACTCGTGACGACACGACCAAGCACATTCCGATCATCGTCTGCACTTCCAAGGGGCAGGAAACCGACCGGATCTGGGGGCTGCGGCAGGGGGCTCTCGACTACATCGTCAAGCCGGTCAACGGCGAGGATCTTCTGGCGAAAATCGCCGCGCTTTGACCCGCGGATAGCTCATGGCCACCAAAGGACGTTTGCGGGAGTTTCAGGCGCATCTGGCGGCGCGTCTCGCCGGCGTGGCGGGTAGTAGCGCCGCGGGATTGCTTGGTGTGCAATCCGGGGCCGAATACTGGCTGATCAACCTTGCCGATTCCGGTGAGGTGGTTCCCCTGCCGCCGTTGACGGAAGTGCCTTTGACGAAACCATGGTTCGTCGGCATGGCGAACATTCGCGGGAATCTTTACGCGGTGACTGACTTCTCGGCCTTTCAAGGCAAGGAAAGCACGCCGCAGAATGCCGCTTCCCGTCTGCTGCTGATCGGGACGCGATACGGGAACAATGCGGCATTGTTGGTCAACCGCATGCTGGGTCTGCGCAACAGGGACGACCTGGCATCGGCTGCGCCTGACGTCGGTGCCCCGGAATGGGCCGCGCAGGCCTTTACGGACAAGGAAGGTCGCCGCTGGAAGTTCCTTGATGTCAAGGCGTTGCTGGCAGACGAGGCGTTTATGGATATCGGTCTGTCTGGCTGAGGTTGAGTTGGTTTCTGGTCTTTGTGAGTGCTGTCGACAACCCGTCTCATCAAGTGGTTGAAACCGGAGATTTATATGTCTTTCAAGTTGAGTCTGCCCAAGTTCAAGAGGGGCAGTGGGAGTTCTGACGATCAGACTGTAACCATTCAGTCCCCCTCGGGTGTTCCGGATTCCCCAGCCAGGGTACCGGAGGCCGTGGGGTTCGGTTTTCTGGCGAAGTATCCGGTTACCCGGCAGTTGCAGATTCTCGGCCTGACACTGGTTCTGCTCATGGGCGTTATCGCGGGTCTGGTGTATCAGGACAACCGGGCATCGGCCTACAACACGGCCTATGTTGCGACGGCGGGTGAGTTACGCATGCTCTCGCAGCGTCTCGCCAAGGCGTCCAGCCTTGCCCTCCAAGGGGATCCATTCGCTTTCATGCTGCTTCGCGATTCGCATGGCAAGTTCGCGTTCAACATGGATCGCCTGAAAAACGGTGGCGAGTTGTTCGGGTTGAACGTTCCTCCGTCGCCGGAGCGCGTGGGGCCGCAGCTTCGCAACCTGGAAACCAACTGGGAGGTGACCGACCGCAACACGACCCAGCTGCTCGGGCTGGAAAAGAAGATGGTGATCTTCGGGATGCGCACTTTCTCCATTGGTGAGAACAACGCGTTGCTGCTCGATCTCACCGAGCAGCTGGCGGCGCACAAGTTGCAGACAGGCGCGAACGTCCGCGAGATCGCCGCGGCAAACCAGTTGGTGATGCTGACCCAGCGAATCGCCAAGAACGTTGCCGCATTGCGGATCGGTGATGCCATCAGTCCGGAAATCGCGTTCCAGCTCGGCAAGGATACCAACACCTTTCGCGAGTTCCTGACGGCCTTCGCCAAGGGTAGCGAAGAACTGCGCATCATGCCGGCGGCCGATGGCGAGACGCGGCGTGTCGTCGGCGAACTGGAAACGGCCTTCAAGGACTATCAGGGCGCTGTCGGTGACATTCTCTCGGGGATGCAGGAACTGGTCTTCGCCAAGCAGGCCGGCGCGAGAATCTTCGTCGATAACGAGGCCCTCCTCGATGCCGCCGACTCGCTGGCGAGCGCCTACCAGGGCGGTACAACCGAGCGGACGGTATATGTGGTCTCGCTGACTGTCTTCATCGTTCTCGCGCTGGCCGTGCTGGCCATGATGGCCAAGGTCTATCTCGACGATACGCGGCGGCAGGCCGCGCTGGCCGAGCAGAGCCGACGGGATACCGAGGCGATCAATCGGCAGAATCAGGATGCCATTCTGCGGCTGATGAACGAACTCGGTGACCTGGCGGATGGTGACCTGACGGTCATGGCAACGGTTTCCGAAGACATTACCGGCGCTATCGCGGATTCGATCAACTACACGGTTGAGGAACTGCGCGTCCTGGTCGGACGAATCAATGACGCGGCGGGGCGCGTGACTTCGGCAACCGAAATCGCCCAGCAGACTTCCGAAGAGCTGCTTGACGCCGCGGAGCGTCAGTCGCGCGAAATCCAGGAAGCGGGGCATTCGGTCCTGGAAATGGCGAGCTCGATGACCCGGGTCTCGGGCGAAGCGGACCAGTCGGCGCAGGTGGCGCGTCAATCGCTTGCCGCCGCGGGCAAGGGTACGCAGGCGGTGCAGGATTCGATCAAGGGCATGAACGAGATCCGCGAGCAGATTCAGGAAACCTCCAAGCGGATCAAGCGCCTTGGCGAGTCCTCGCAGGAGATTGGTGAAATCGTTGAACTGATTTCCGACATTACCGAGCAAACCAACGTGCTGGCCTTGAATGCGGCGATTCAGGCGGCTTCGGCGGGAGACGCGGGGCGCGGCTTCACCGTGGTTGCCGAAGAGGTGCAGCGGCTGGCAGAACGTTCCGCCGAGGCGACCAAGCAGATCGCCGCCATTGTGAAAACGATTCAGACGGATACGCAGGGGGCTGTCTCCGCGATGGAAGAATCGACGCGCGGGGTGGTCGAAGGTGCGAAGCTGTCCGACGCGGCCGGGCAGGCGCTTGCCGAGATCGGGCACGTGTCGCAGAGCCTGGCGGAACTGATCGAGAACATCTCCGACGCGACGCGGAAACAGGCCGATGCCGCTACCGGCGTCGCCGGCAAGATGCAGGATATTCTGCGTGTGACTGAACAAACCACGGTGGGTACGCAGAAGACCGCGTTGGCGGTCGGCGAACTGGCGAGTCTTGCGACGGAACTCAAAGGATCCGTCGCGGGCTTCAAGGTCGGCTGATCGTTCTCTGCCCGGATCGGAGATATTTCCCTGGATGAGTGTCGTGACCGAATTTGATACCGGCCCGCTGACCTGGGTCAAAAGCGAGATTGACCTTGCGCTGGCGCGCGCCGTTAAAGCGCTTGATGACTATGCGTCGGCCCCCGCTGGGCAGGGGGATTCCACTCAGGTCAAGTTCTGCCGGACGCACCTGCATCAAGTCCACGGTGCGTTGACCATCGTCGGCCTTGACGGAGTAACCCGCTTCGCGGAAGCCCTCGAAGGGCTGCTGGAGAGAATCGAGCAAGGGGATTGTCCCGGTGCCGAGGTTGCTGTCGCTCTGGCAAAGCGGGGGCTGGGGGCGATTGGACGCTATCTCGAAGGGTTGATCAACGGACAGCCGAATCAGCCCTTGCGGTTGTTGCCGCTCTATCAGGAGATTCAGTCGGCGCGCGGTGTCGAGCGCGTTGCCGCGGTTGATCTGTTTTTTCCTGATCTGTCGGTGCGCCCCCCCCGGCCGGCGGGGCAGGTGAAAAGGTTTGCTCCGGAGGACTACCCGCAGTTTTTGAAGCACGAGCGTGTCCGTTTCCAGAAAGGACTCCTGACGTGGCTGCGCGTTCCCGACGATCGTGCCGGCCCCAGGGAAATGCTCGCCGCTGTCCAGCATATCGAAGCGACGCAAGAGACGAGTTCTGCGCGCTCGTTCTGGTGGGTTGCGGCCGGCCTGCTCGCTGCTTTGTCCGACGGGGTTGTCTTCGACACAGCGGCCGCCCGGCAACTGTGCGCGCGGATTGACCTGCAAATTCGTCGCCTGCTCGAAGGGTCAAGGAATGTGGCTGAGCGCTTGATGCGTGATGCCTTGTTCCTGATTGGCAGCGCCGAAAGCGACAGTCCGTCGATCCGGCAGATCAAGAGGGTTTACCGTCTGGACGAGTCGATGCCGGCCGCGGCTGGCGCGGATGATGGCGAGACGGATTTCGCGGTGTCGGGGCGATTGCGCGATGTCATCGAGGCACTCGAAGAGGCGTGGAACAAGTACTGCGCGGGAAGCCCGTCGTCCATCGAGGCGTTTACAGAAAAAGCCGGTGCCTTGTCCGGGCTCGTGGAGCCGCTGGGGAGCACGGATTTCCGCCGCCTGGTAAAGTCGATCGTCGCCGCGGCAAATTGGCTGGCCGAGGATGCCGGACGCCATTCGGACGCCTTGGCCATGGAGATCGCCACTGCGATCCTGTTGACACAGAGTGCTGCGAAAAATATCGGTCGTCTCGGTCAGGATTTCGCGCATCAGGTCGATGTGACCGTCGAACGGATACATGCGTGTATCGCAGGCAGGCCGCCACAGGCGGGATCCGAGATTCCTCTTCTCGACGAAATGTCGCGGCAGGCTCAGGAAAAACTGCTGGTTGCGCAAGTGGCGAAGGAAATCCAGAGCAATCTGGTTCAGATCGAGCAGGTTCTCGATGGTTTTTTCCGCGACGTCGAGCGGCGCCAGGATCTGGCCAGCCTGGATACCCCGTTCAAGCAGATCATCGGCGTGTTGACCATGCTGCGCCATGACGGAGCTGTCGCCGTGCTGGAGGAATGCCTGGAGGATGTCCGGCGGTTTTCGTCGCAGGATTACACGCCTCAGGAAGCGGACTTCGAAAGCCTGGCGGGGCGTCTGTCGATGCTCGGGTTCTTCGTCGAGGCCCTGCCGCAAGGCGAGAGCGACTACGATGGCTTCGTCCGCCGGATGCAGTCGAGGACGCCAGAGGATGCTTCCGAGAGCGAGGAATGCGCCCATGAGCTTTCTGTCGAGCAAGAGGTCCAGCAGAGCAAGCGCGAAACCCAGGCCTTGCTGAGCGCGCTCAAGGAACAGCCGCAGGATGCGGGGTTGCGCGAGGAACTCCGGCAGAGTCTCGTCACACTGAGAAACGACGCCGATCTTGTCGCCGATTCCGCGTTGGGGGAGCAGACCAAGGCGATCCTGTCGGTGCTCGACGGAGATGCCGAGGCCGCGCCGCAGATCGAGCAGGCGATGGCCATGCTGGCGCCTGCCGCAGATGATCTGCAGCCTTCGCAAGACACCGTGCAACTGTCACAGGCCAGCAACGAGGAGATCGATGCCGAGTTGCTGGGGATCTTCCTGGAAGAGGCGAACGAGGTTCTCGGCACCATCAGGGAGAATCTGACCGCGCTCAAAGCGCAAATGCACAACCAGGAGCATTTGACGGTCATTCGCCGGTCGTTCCACACACTCAAGGGGAGTGGCCGGATGGTCGGCCTCAAGGATGTGGGAGAGGCGGCATGGGCGATCGAACAGACGCTCAACCTCTGGTTGCGCCTGGAAATGCCTGTCAGCGGGGGATTGCTCGATTTGCTCGATCAGGCGTCCGGCGTTTTCTCGGAATGGGTTCGCTATCTGGAGACCGGCGAGGGGTGTGCCCCGGATCCGGCCGAGATGATTGCCCGCGCGGAGGCGTTGCGATCAGGGACTGAAAGTGCCGCGCAGAAAGAGCCGGAGGAGTTGCCTGTAGCGGCAACGACGGACGCGGAGGTCGGAGAAAGCCAGGCCATTGAACTCGTTCCGGTCGAAGAAGGCTTGCCGGCAGAGACGGAGCCGAGGAACTCACCGGATTCAACGGCAGAGATAATTCATGTTGATTTTTCCTCCGCGGCACCTGTTGCGCTGGAAGAAGTACCTGCTTTCATGCCCAGCGAGGAACCGGAGAGCGAAGCTTCTGATACGGGCGAACAGCCGGCGTCCGGCGTCGGCGAACCCCCTGAGGTAGCCGCAGGTGGGCAGCCCGAATTGGGCAGTCCCGAGGTGGCAAAGCCTCAGCAACGCCTCAGTATTTCTCCGGCGTTGTTCGAGATTTTCTCGGAAGAGGCGCAAACTCATCTGCAGACCCTGCGTCGGGAACTGCCGGCCCTGGAGAGTGCGGATACGGTTCCGACGCCGCAAAACATGTACCGTGCCGCGCATACCCTGGCGGGAATTTCTGCCACGGTTGGTCTCACCCCGATCAACCAGTTGGGGTACGCGCTGGAACATGCCTTGTTGCGGCGCGACCATTCAGAGAACCCGGGTAGTGCGGAAGCGCTGGGGGTCATCAGAAGAGCGGTGGGAGAACTGGAACTGATGCTTTCCGCCCTTGCTCAGCGGCAGGAAATCAGTGCTCCCCCCGGGTTGATCGACGATCTCGACGGGCTTTTTGCCGCCAGCGTCGTTACTGCGGCGGTACCATCGGAGTCTCCTGTCGAGTCCCCGTGCGAATCGGGTGAGTCGCCTCCTCCGGCCCAGGACGCATCGCCCGAGGCGCCGGTCTTGGCTGCCGTGCCGGAGGCGAGAGCTTCCCTGCTTCCGACGGTTCCCTTGCTGAATGACGAGATTGACGAGCAACTGTTGCCGATCTTCCTCGAGGAAGCGGCGGAGCTCAATCAGGGAATTTCTGCGCAATTGCGTGCGTGGCGCGATGATCCCGAGAGTGCCGAGATCGTACGCATACTCGCCCGCCAGATGCATACCCTGAAGGGCAGTGCGCGGATGGCGGGGGCCATGACGCTCGGCGAGATCGCCCACGCGCTGGAGACCCGGATTGGCGAAGTGGCCAAGACAGGGGGGGCTTCGGCCGACACCATTGACGAGATCGAGAGTGCCTTCGAGGCGATCAGACAAATTGTCGAGCGTCTGGAGCGAGGCGAAGATCTTGGTGCTGAGCGCGACATGGCTTCCGACGCTTCGGCGCCTGCCGTGCCGGTCGCGCCTGCCTGGCAACAACCGGAGTCGACGGGCAAGCCACCGGCTCAGGGGTTTGTCGAGCGCCGTGCCGACTGTTCACGGCTTGGTGAGGGTCCGGTTGATGTTGAAAGCGACGCAGCACCGCAGCAGGCAATCCTTCGCGTTCGCGCCGGGGTCATCGATCGCCTGGTCAACGAGGCGGGGGAGTTGGCGATTGCCCGTTCGCGTATCGAAGGGGAAATGCGCAGCCTGAAAGACTCCCTGCTCGATCTGACCGAGAACGTCATTCGCTTGCGTCGGCAGCTCAGGGACATCGAGATCCAAGCCGAGTCGCAGATGCAGTCACGCGAAGCCCTGGCGGATGCGCGGCATGCAGGTTTCGATCCACTGGAGTTTGACCGGTTTACCCAGTTCCAGGAACTGACCCGGATGATGGCGGAGTCGGTCAACGACGTGGCTACGGTCCAGCAGAACCTGCTCAAGAATCTCGACGATGCCAACGCGGCGCTTATTGCCCAGGCGCGCCTCAACCGCGAAGTGCAGCAGGAGCTGATGTCGGTGCGCATGGTGCCGTTCAACAGTCTGGCCGACCGCATGTACCGGATCGTCCGGCAGACGTCGAAGGAGTTGAACAAGCGTGCCAACCTTGAGATCAAGGGCGGGCAGGTCGAGCTCGATCGGAGTGTGCTGGAGAAAATCGCCGCACCGCTTGAACACATGCTTCGCAACGCCATTGCCCACGGTCTGGAAGATCGCGAAACCCGGCGCGCCAGGGGCAAGCCCGAGATCGGGGATATTGCCCTGTCCCTCAAGCAGGAGGGCAATGAAATCGTCCTGGCGCTCGCGGACGATGGCGCCGGGCTTGATTACGAACGCATCCGTTCGCGGGGGATTGCCGCCGGTTTGATCAAGGCGGCGGACGATGTTTCTCCGGAGAGCTTGGCCGAACTGATTTTTGCGCCGGGCTTCTCGACGGCGGAGGAGGTCTCGCAGATTGCCGGTCGCGGCGTCGGGATGGACGTGGTGAAAACGGAGGTCAATAGCCTCGGCGGGCGTGTCGAGATATTCTCGACCCCGGGGAGTGGCAGCGAATTCAGGCTCATCATTCCGCTGACGCTGGCCGTCACCAAAGCCTTGCTGGTCCGTGCCGGAAGCAAGACCTACGCTATCCCGTCGGTGATGATCGAACAGGTACTTGACCTGAAGGAGCCGGCCCTCAAGCGGATCCGTGATGCCGGCAGCGCCGAGTGGATGGGCCACCGTTATCCGTTCAGCTACCTTCCTCACCTGCTCGGCGAGCGCCAGGCGCTTCCCGAACAGCATCGCCAGTACTGGACCCTGTTGCTGCGCAGCGGGGCAAGGCGCCTGTCGGTCCAGGTGGATGAGTTACTCGGCAACGAGGAAATCGTTGTCAAGAACATCGGCCCGCAGCTTGCCCGTGTTCTTGGGGTGGATGGCGCAACCGTTCTGGGCAATGGCCAGGTCGTGCTGATCCTGAATCCTGTGGCCCTGAGCACGCGTGCCGTGGTGGACGCAGCGATCCCGGCGCAGCCGGCGCCGGACGAGCCTCCATTGGAAGCGCAGCCGGGAGAAGCGGCGCAGGCGACCTTGCCGACCGTGATGGTCGTCGACGACTCGCTGACCGTGCGCAAGATCACCGGGCGTTTGTTGGCGCGGGAGGGGTATCAGGTGCTTGTCGCCAAGGATGGTGTCGAAGCCCTGGAACAACTGCTTGATGTCGTGCCCGACGTGATCCTGGCGGATATCGAAATGCCGCGCATGGACGGTTTCGACCTGACCCGCAACATCCGCGCTGACGCGCGCTTGAAGGATGTGCCGATCATCATGATCACGTCACGAACCGCGGAAAAGCACCGCAGCTACGCCTTCGAGATCGGCGTGAACCACTACCTCGGCAAGCCGTACCAGGAAGAGGAACTCCTGAAACTTGTTGCCGATCACGTGGCTAGGCGCCGCCAGGTTTCTTGACGACCGCGTAACGTTCCAGTGTCCGGCGCCGCGCCTCATCGTGATCGACGATGGGCGCCGGGGTGTCGCTGCCAACAATGACCTTGCAGGCCCTTTGTTGCTGCAGGGTCATTCGCCAGGGGGCATGAATGAAGCGGTCCGGAACCGCGGCCAGTTCCGGAAGATAGCGCCGGATGAACTTTCCTTGCGGATCGAAGCGTTCCGATTGGGTGACCGGGTTGAATATCCGGAAATAGGGTTGCGCATCGCAACCGCTCGACGCAGCCCATTGCCAGCCCCCGTTGTTGGCGGACAGGTCGAAGTCGTTCAATTGACGGGCAAAAAAGGCCTCGCCGCGACGCCAGTCGATGCCCAGATCCTTGATCAGGAATGATGCGGCAACCATGCGAAGCCGGTTGTGCATGTATCCCGTACTGTTCAGCTGACGCATGGCCGCATCGACCAGCGGGTAGCCCGTCGTGCCGTTTCGCCAGGCCTCGAGGCGGACCTCGGCGAGTTCGCCGCTTTCCCATTCGATGCGGTCAAACTCGGCTTTAAAGGCGCGTTCCGCCACGTGCGGGAAGCAATCGAGAATCATGAAATAGAAATCCCGCCAGATCAGTTCCGACAGCCAGATGGCGGCGCCGCTGTCCCCCGTCCGCGCACTGGCCGTCGTTGCGGCCCTGATCAATTCACGGATCGAGATCGTCCCGAAGCGCAGATGCACGGACAGGTAGGAGACCCCCTTGACCGCCGGGTAGTCACGAGCGGTTGCGTATTGCGCCATGCGTTGCTGAAAATCGTCGAGCAAGCGATGCGCCCCGCCCATCCCCGGCTCGATGCCGAGTTGGTGGAGATTGGTCGGCAGGAACCCCAGTTCGTCGAGTGTCGGAACCGGGTCGGGGGCCCGTGTCGGGACGAACTTTCCCGGCGCGGGCGTGAAACAGCCGATATCCTCCTCGGTCAGTCGTTTTAGCCAGGCGTTCTTGTAGGGCGTGTAGACGCCGAAGGGACGGCCGGTGGCGGTGAGTACTTCGGGGTGCTCAAACACCGACTGGTCCTTGAAGGTTTCGGAAGCGATCCCGTGCTCGCGCAACCTCGTCGTGACCATCGAGTCCCGGTGCTTGGCGGCCGGTTCGTAGTCGCGGTTGGCGAACACCGCTGCAACGCCGAGCTCTCTCGCCAGGCGCGGAATTTCTTCCGTGGCGAATCCGTGCCGAACGATCACTCCGCCGCCCTTCTTCTTCAAGGCGGAATCGAGTTCGACGAGTGACTCGCGAATGAACTCGACCCGGCGGTCGGTGGTTCCGCGCAGCGGGTCGAGGATTTGCCGGTCGAACACGAACGCGCAATAGACCTTGCGCGCGCGCCGTGTGGCTTCGGCGAGCGCGACATGATCGTTGTCCCGCAGATCGCGTCGGAACCAGACCAGAACGGAATCGAGCACGAACGTCCCCTTTTTTGCATCAGGTTGCAGCGATAGAGCGATAAAATACGCGCCACCATGGCCAGCCTGAGTCTAACCAATCATTTCCTCATCGCCATGCCGACGATGGAGGATCCCTATTTTGCCAAATCGCTGGTGTTCGTGGCCGAACATAACGATGAAGGCGCGCTCGGCGTGATTGTCAATCGACCGATCGACATGAGCCTGGCGACCTTGTTCCGGAAGATTGATGTGCCGCTGGACGCGGGAGGGCTCGGCGATTCGCCCGTGCTTTTTGGCGGACCGGTGCAGACGGACCGGGGGTTTGTCCTCCACCGTCCGCTGGGAACCTGGCAGTCTACCCTCGCGGTCAGCAGCGATATCGGGCTCACGACCTCGCGCGACGTTCTCCAGTCGCTCGGGCTGGCGGGCTCGCCGCGCGATATGGTGATCACGCTGGGTTATTCCGGGTGGGGGGCGGGGCAGCTCGAACATGAACTCGCCCAGAATGCCTGGCTTACCGTTCCCGCCGATCCGCGGATTCTTTTCGAATTGCCGCACGAGCAGAAATTTTCTTCGGCACTCCAGCTCCTCGGAATCGATCCGGCCAACCTGGCCGGTCATGCGGGTCATGCCTGAGGGCGGCGCGTCCAGGCGCGGCACGTACCTGGCTTTCGATTTCGGAGAAAAACGGATCGGCGTCGCAGTCGGCGAGTGGCCGCTCGGATTGGCGCACCCGTTGAAAACGATCCGCAGCGAACGCACCGACGAGCGCTTTTCGGCCATCGCCGCGCTGATCGCTGAATGGAAGCCGGCGGGGCTGGTCGTCGGGCTCCCGGTTGCGCTCGACGGTTCGCCGCATGCGATGACGGCTCGCTGTACCCGCTTCGCCAACCAGTTGCGCGGCCGCTTCAGGATTCCCGTCGATTACGCCGACGAGCGCCTTTCCTCGGCCGAGGCCGAGGAAAGGCTGCGTGAAAGTGGCTACAATGCGAGGGGTGCCAAGGAGCACCTGGATGCCGTGGCCGCGCAGGTCATTCTGCAGTCCTTCTTCCAAAGAATTTCTGAAAACCCTACGGATTCCTCTTGCCATGTCTCTCCCGACCTTACCTGATGCCGAAGCGCAATGCGTTGCGCTTGCGGAGATGATTCGCCCGAACCTGCAACCCGGAACCATGCTGGTCGGTATTCATAGCGGCGGGGCGTGGATCGCTCGCCGGCTGAGCGAACTGCTCGGCCTGCCGGGCGAGATCGGGTTGATCGACGTCTCGTTCTATCGTGACGACTTCGGCGAGAAAGGGCTGCATCCGCAGGTCAAGCCGACAAGCATTCCATTCGAAGTCGAAGGGCGGCCACTGATTCTTGTCGATGACGTGCTCTACACGGGGCGGACGACCCGGGCGGCGATCAACGAGCTGTTCGATTACGGTCGCCCGGCCAGTGTTCGCCTGGCTGTTCTGGCAGACCGGGGCGGGCGCGAATTGCCCATCTACGCGGAGTTCTGCGCGTGGCAGGTCGAGTTGGCCGATTCCCGGGAACTGGTGCTTGAGCCCGACGCTTCCGGTCGTCTGCAATGGAGGTATGTCGATCATGCATAACCCGCAGCTCAATGCCCACGGTGAGTTGACCCACCTGCTGTCGATCGACGGGTTGCCGCGCGATGTGCTGGTGCACATTCTCGATACGGCCTCCAGCTTTCTCGAGGTCTCCGACCGGGACGTGAAGAAGGTGCCGCTGCTCCGCGGGAAAAGCGTGTTCAACCTGTTCTTCGAAAACTCGACCCGGACGCGCACGACCTTCGAAATCGCCGCCAAGCGCCTTTCCGCCGATGTCATCAATCTGGACGTGGCGCGTTCGTCGACGGCCAAGGGCGAAACGCTGCTCGATACCGTCGACAACCTCGTTTCGATGCATGCGGACATGTTCGTGGTGCGGCATGCGTCGTCCGGCGCGCCTTACCTGATTGCCGACCACCTGCGGCGGACCGGTCGTGACGATGTGCACGTGGTTAACGCGGGCGACGGGCGACATGCCCATCCGACGCAGGGCTTGCTGGACATGTACACGATCCGTCACTTCAAGAAGGATTTTTCGGGGCTGAAGGTGGCGATTGTCGGCGACATCCTGCATTCCCGGGTTGCGCGCTCGGATATCCAGGCGCTTGGGGCTCTCGGCGCGGCGGAAGTTCGTGCCGTTGGGCCGAGAACCTTGTTGCCGACGGATATCGAGCAAATGGGCGCGCGCGTGTTTTACGATTTGCGCGAAGGTGTCCGCGACTGCGATGTGGTGATCATGCTGCGTCTGCAGAACGAACGAATGAACGGGGCGCTGTTGCCTTCGGCCAAGGAGTATTTCAGGTCCTATGGCCTGACGCCCGAGGTGCTCGCGCTGGCCAGGCCGGATGCCATCGTGATGCACCCGGGGCCGATGAACCGTGGGGTGGAGATCGATTCTGAAGTGGCGGACGGGCCGCAGGCGGTGATCCTGTCGCAGGTAACCTTCGGCATTGCCGTGCGTATGGCAGTGATGAGCATTCTGGCGGGGAACTGAGCAATGCAAGAGCAAAGCATCCATATCAAAGGCGGCCGGCTGATCGATCCGCGAAACAGCATCGATGCGCAAGCCGATGTGTTCGTGGCCAACGGGGTGGTCTGCGCGGTCGGAGATGCTCCGCTGGGTTTTGCCGCGGACAGCACGATCGATGCCGCCGGTTGTATCGTGTGTCCCGGCTTGGTCGATCTTTCCGCGCGATTGACCAATCTCGACGCGGAGCTTCTCGCGGCAGTCGCCGGGGGTGTGACGTCGGTTGCCTGTCCCCCAGACACAAAGCCGCCGCTGGATGAGCACAGTCTCGTCGAGCGGCTCGTGCAGCGCAGCGAGTCGATCGGCCTTGCCCGCGTATTTCCGGTGGGTGCGCTGACGCAGCAACTTGCCGGCGAAAAACTCGCGGAAATGGCGGGGTTGTCGCGGGCGGGCTGTATCGCCTTCTCGCAGGCCACCCGCCCCATTTTCGATACCCAGATCCTGTTTCGCGCCATGCAATATGCGGCAACCTTCGGTTTCGCGATCCGCCTGCAGCCTCAGGATCATTACCTCGCGCTCAACGGCGTCGCGCATGACGGCGAAGTGGCGTCGCGGCTTGGCTTGGCTGCCATTCCGGTGTGCGCGGAAACGCTGGCGATTTCTACGGCGCTGCATCTCGCGCGCGAGACCGGGGTGCGCCTGCATCTTTCCAAGATCTCCTCGGCGGCCGGAATTGCGTTGATTCGCGAGGCCAGGGCGGGCGGCGTGAACGTCACCTGCGACGTGGCGATTCACCACCTGCATCTTTCGGAGACGGATGTCGGCTATTTCGATAGCCACGCCCGCTTCGATCCCCCGCTCCGCGCCAGTAGCGACCGTGCTGCACTGCGCGCTGCGGTTGCCGAAGGGGTGGCGGCGGTTTGTTCCGACCACACGCCGGTTGACGAGGATGGAAAGCAGTTGCCGTTCGCCGAAGCGACGCCCGGCGCCGTCGGACTGGAATTGCTGTTGCCTCTGGTTTGCAAATGGGCGGCTGAGGACGGTGTTCCATTGGCTGCGGCGATTGCCCGCGTGACCAGCGATCCTGCCGTGGCTCTGGGTGTCGATGCCGGTTCGCTTGGCGTCGGGCAGCGCGCCGATATCTGCGTCTTTGACCCCGAAGAGCCCTGGTGCGTGAGGCCGGAGGCACTGCACAGCCAGGGGAAAAATACGCCGTTCCTCGGCTGGGAATTGTCCGGGCGGGTGCGCACAACCCTCGTGGGCGGGCGCGTCGTCTTCTCAATCTGAGCGTCAGGCTCGGGCGAGCAGGAGCTTTTCCAGATCGGCGACGTTTTCGTCGATTTCGACCACTTTTCGTCGTGAGGCTTGGCCGCTGATCAGCGCGATTTTCGATTTGGCCACGCCAAGTCGCTTTGCCAGGAAATCCAGCAGGGCTGCATTGGCCTTGCCGTCGACGGGTGGCGCCAGGAGGCGGATTTTCAACGCGTCGCCATGGGGGCCGGCGATCTCCGTTTTCTTCGCTCCCGGCTGGACGTGCAGCGTCAGCGTCGTGCGCGTGCCGTGGTGATGAAGCCACTCGGGCATAGCCGTGTCAGAGGAACAGCAACACCACTTGGGCTGCGAGGATGGCGATCAGCGGTGTCAGGTCGACGTTGGCGATCGGAGGAATGATTCGTCGCAGCGGCCGCAGAAGCGGATCGGTCATCGCACCGATCGGGCGGCTGAGGGGCGAATACGGATTGACCCAGGACAGAATGGCCTGCGCAATAAGCAATCCGATGAACAAATAAACGCAGAGGCGCAGGACGGACAGCATTCCCTGAAAAAGAATGAAGATGGCGATTTCGGCCGGGTTGGGAGGGATCAGCCTTGACTGGAGAAGCAGCAGGACAGAAAGCGCAAGAATCTGCAGGAGGTACGCGCCGACCAGGCTGGCCGAATCGAGTCCGAAGACAGCGGGAATGGCCTTGCGCAGCGGCAGAACCAGCCAGTTGGTCAGCTTGAGCACAAAAGAGGCGGCCGGCGTGTTGAACGGAACGCGTCGCATCTGCATGAAGAATCGCGCCAGCAGAATAATCGAGAAAAAACCGACGACGGAGTTTACGATCAGCAGCAGTGCCTGGATCAAGGGGCCGGCCATCTCAGTCCTTGCCCAGCAGGTCGGCGAGTTCACCGCCCCGGGCGTTGGCTGCCTTGGTGCCCGCGATGATTGCCTCTTTCAGTCCATGCTCGGCCATGGTGCGCAGCGCTGCCTCGGTCGTCCCGCCTTTCGAGGTGACACGCTCGCGCAAGACGCTGGCGGGTTCTTCCGAGAGGGCGGCGAGCCGCGCTGCCCCGAGGACGGTTTCGATCGATAACTGGCGGGCTTGTTTCGGGGTGAAGCCGAGTTCGGTCGCTGCCTGGTACAGCGATTCGATGAAGTAGAAGACATAGGCCGGGCCGCTGCCGGAAATCGCCGTCAGCGCATCGATTTGCGACTCCTCGTTCACCCAGACCGTGCTGCCGACGGCGTGCATGATGCGTTCTGCGCCAAGGCGCTCCGCTTCGGAAACGCCGGGCAGGGCGTAGAGTCCGGTGACACCGGCGCCAATCAGGGCCGGGGTGTTCGGCATCGCGCGGATCAGGCGATCATGCCCGCCGAGCCAGCGAGACAGATCACTGAGCCGGAGGCCGGCGGCGACGCTGATGACAAGCTGCTGGTCGATGAACGGTTGCAGCGGAATGCACGCTTCGCGCATGTGCTGGGGCTTGACCGCGAGCAGCAGGGCGTCGCAGCTGAGCGCGGCGGCATCCGCCTTGGCATGGGCGCGAATGCTGAACGAGCGTTCGAGATTGGCGCGGTTTTCCTCGTTGATCTCGATGACGGCGATTTCATTGGCCGGGAAGCCATTGTTCAGAAGGCCGCCAATAAGGGCGGTGGCCATGTTGCCGCCGCCAAGGAAGGTGATTTTCATGATGTGTGTCTTTCCCCAAAGAGTGCCGTTCCCACGCGGACCAGTGTGGCGCCTTCCGCGATGGCGGCTTCAAGATCATTTGACATGCCCATGGAGAGCGTGTCCAGTGCAAGACCGTGATTGTTGAGATGGTCGAACAATTCGCGCAACTGTCGAAAGGGTTGCCGCTGCTGCGCGAAATCGTCGCAGGCCTCGGGGATTGTCATCAGGCCGCGCAGTTTGAGGCGGGGCAGTTGAGCAATCCGTGTGGCCAATGACAGGGCGTCGTCGGGCGCAATTCCGCTCTTGGTCTTTTCTCCGCTGATGTTGATTTGCAGGCATGCCTGCAGCGGTGGCAACGTTTCGGGGCGCTGCGCTGACAAACGCTCCGCGATCCTGAGACGGTCGACCGAGTGTACCCAGTGGAATGCCTCGGCGATCGGGCGTGTCTTGTTGCCCTGCAACGGGCCGATGAAGTGCCACTCCAGATTGGGCAAGCCGACCGCGGTGATTTTGGTCACGCCTTCCTGCACGTAGTTCTCGCCGAAGGCAAGCTGGCCAGCCGCCGCTGCCTCGCGCACGAACGCGGCGGGCTGCGTCTTGCTGACAGCGACCAAACGCACGTCGTCGGGCGACCGTCCGCAACACTGCGCGGCGCTGCGGATCCGTGCCAGAACGGCTTGCAGGTTGGCAGAGATTGTTGTCATAATCGGCTTCGCTCGGAGCGGCCCGGAAGTATAACACCCCCCGATTTCCCTTGAGGATGCACCCTGATGGACATTACCGAACTGCTCGCTTTCAGCGTCAAGAACAAGGCTTCCGACCTGCATCTGTCCTCAGGGTTGCCGCCGATGATCCGCGTGCATGGCGACGTTCGCCGGATCAACCTGCCGGCGATGGAGCACAAGGATGTGCACGCCATGGTGTATGACATCATGAACGATGCGCAACGCAAGCATTACGAGGAAACGCTGGAGTGCGACTTCTCGTTCGAGATTCCCAACCTTGCGCGTTTCCGGGTTAACGCCTTCGTGCAGAATCGCGGTGCCGGTGCTGTCTTCCGGACGATTCCGTCCAAGGTGCTCACCCTCGAGGATCTTGGTTGTCCGCGCATTTTCAAGGAGATTTCGGAGTATCCGCGCGGGGTCGTTCTGGTGACCGGGCCGACAGGTTCGGGCAAGTCCACGACCTTGGCCGCCATGATCAATCACATCAACGAGAACGATCACGCGCACATCCTCACGGTCGAGGATCCGATCGAATTCGTGCATGAGTCGAAGAAGTGCCTGATCAACCAGCGCGAGGTCGGTCCGCACACCCTGTCGTTCGCCAATGCCTTGCGCTCGGCGCTGCGGGAGGATCCGGATGTCATCCTCGTCGGCGAAATGCGCGATCTGGAGACGATCCGCCTCGCCCTGACGGCCGCGGAAACCGGCCACCTCGTCTTCGGCACCTTGCATACCTCCAGCGCGGCCAAGACCATCGACCGGGTGGTCGACGTGTTTCCGGCGGCGGAGAAGGAAATGGTGCGCTCGATGCTCTCCGAGTCGCTGCGCGCGGTCATTTCGCAGACGCTGCTCAAGACCAAGGACGGCATGGGCCGGACGGCGGCGCACGAGATCATGATCGGCACCCCGGCCATCCGCAACCTGATCCGCGAGAACAAGGTGGCGCAGATGTATTCGGTGATCCAGACCAGCGCGCAACTCGGCATGCAAACGCTTGATCAAAGCCTTCTCGAACTTGTTCGCCGCAATGTCGTTTCGGGCGCCGAAGCGCGCGCGCGCGCGGCGAACAAGGATTCCTTCCCGGGCGCTTGAACATCTGCATAGAGGAACACCATGGAACGCGATCAGGCTTTGAAATTCATGCAAGACCTGCTGCGTCTGATGACGCAGAAAAACGGGTCGGACCTCTTCATCACGGCGAATTTCCCGCCGGCAATCAAGGTCGATGGGCGGGTGACGCCGGTCTCGAACCAGGCGCTGACGGCGCAGCATACGGCCGAGTTGGCCCGCTCGATCATGAACGATCGTCAGGCGGCGGAGTTCGAGGCGACGAAAGAATGCAACTTCGCCATTTCGCCGTCGGGGATCGGGCGCTTCCGGGTCAATGCGCTGATCCAGCAAGGGCGGGTGGCCGTGGTCTGCCGGACCATCAACCAGACGATTCCGACGCTCGATGAACTCGGCTTGCCGACGGTGCTCAAGGACATCGCCATGGCCAAGCGCGGACTGGTGATTTTCGTCGGCGGCACCGGGACGGGTAAGACGACATCGCTGGCCGCCCTGGTCGATCATCGCAACAGGAACAGCCAGGGGCACATCATCACGGTCGAAGACCCGATCGAATTCGTCCACGAGCACAAGGGCTGCATCGTCACGCAACGCGAGGTAGGGGTGGATACCGATTCCTGGGAAGCCGCCCTGAAGAATTCCCTGCGGCAGGCGCCGGACGTCATCCTGATGGGTGAAATCCGGGACCGGGACACCATGGACTACGGAGTCGCCTTCGCCGAGACGGGGCATCTGTGCCTTGCCACGCTGCATGCCAACAGCACGAACCAGGCGATCGACCGGATCATCAACTTTTTCCCTGAGGAACGCCGCCATCAGCTGTTGATGGACCTCTCGCTGAACCTTCGCGCGCTTGTTTCGCAACGCTTGTTGCCGAAAAAGGACGGCAAGGGGCGCGTGGCGGCTGTCGAAGTCATGCTCAACTCGCCGCTGATTTCCGATCTCATCTTCAAGGGGGAGGTGCACGAAATCAAGGAAGTCATGAAGCGTTCCCGCGAACTCGGAATGCAAACGTTCGATCAGGCTCTTTTCGATCTTTACGAGGCCGGGCGCATCACCTACGAGGATGCGCTGCGGAACGCCGATTCGATCAACGACCTGCGCCTGCAGATCAAGCTGCACAGCAAGGAATCGAAGGACCGCGACCTCAATTCGGGGATTGGTCACCTCGAAGTCGTCTGACCCGCCAGTTTTTCGTTTCTCCGCTAAGACGCCCCGGCCATGGCCGGGGCGTCTTTTTATGCGCGTGGCGCCACGAAATACCGCACTGTTTCGATCGGATTTTGATAATTGAAATATCGTTTCACAATTCGGAATTCCAGTTGTACAATTAGTTCTTAACCATCATCGTTTAGTTCCATTAACTCATCAAGTCGGTGGGTTGTGGGTGGGGTGGCTTCGATAATCAACGGATCGGAGAGTGTATGTTCGAAGTGCGTATTCACGGCCGCGGAGGCCAGGGGGTGGTGACGGCGGCGGAAATGTTGTCGATCGCCGCATTCGAGGAAGGGCGTCATGCACAAGCCTTCCCGAGTTTTGGTTCGGAGCGGACAGGAGCGCCGGTGGTGGCTTTCTGCCGTGTCGCTGATCGCGAGATCCGCTTGCGTGAGCCGATCATGATGCCGGATGCCTTGATCATCCAGGATCCGACCTTGCTTCGTCAGATCGATGTGTTCGCCGGCCTGAAGAAGGATGGTTTCGTCCTGATCAACACCAAGCACACGTTTGAAGAATTGGGCATCGCGGACTTGGTGCGTGACTTCCCTGCCAATCGCCTGTGCACGCTGCCGGCGATCGACTTGGGGCTCAAGCACGTCGGCCGCCCCGTGCCGAACGTGCCGCTGCTGGCCGGGTTCGCCGCGCTTTCCGGGATGCTGAAGCTGGAATCGGTGTGCAAGGCGATCAACGCCAAATTCTCCGGAAAGGTCGCGCAAGGCAACGTCGCAGCGGCGACGGAGGCGTTCAACATGGTCCTGGCGCGTGCCAAGGACCTCAGCAAGGAGGTTGCCAATGCTTAAGCAAATCGAGGGCTCGCACGCCGTTGCCGAGGCGGTCGCGCTGTGCCGGCCGGAAGTGATCTGCGCCTATCCGATTTCCCCGCAGACGCACATCGTCGAAGGCATCGGCGAGATGGTCAAGGCGGGCGAGGTGCAGAATTGCGAATTCATCAACGTTGAATCCGAATTTGCGGCCATGAGCGTGGCGATCGGTTCCTCGGCCGCCGGTGCGCGAACCTACACCGCCACCGCGTCGCAAGGTTTGCTGTTCATGGTCGAAGCGGTTTACAACGCGTCCGGTCTCGGTTTGCCGATCGTGATGACGGTGGCCAACCGGGCGATCGGCGCGCCGATCAACATCTGGAACGATCATTCGGATTCGATCTCGCAGCGCGACAGTGGCTGGCTCCAGCTTTTTGCCGAGACCAACCAGGAAGCGCTCGATCTGCACATCCAGGCCTTCAAGCTGGCCGAGGAGTTGAGCTTGCCGGTGATGGTGTGCATGGACGGTTTCATCCTCACCCACGCCTACGAGCGTGTCGATATCCCGACGCAGGAGCAGGTCGATGCCTTCCTGCCGCCGTACGAACCGCGTCAGGTGCTCGACCCGGCCGATCCGGTGTCGATCGGGGCGATGGTCGGGCCGGAAGCGTTCGCGGAAGTGCGCTATCTGGAGCACGAGAAGCAGCTCCGCGCCCTGGGGTTGATCCCGAAAATCGCCGAGGAATTCAAGGCGGGGTTCGGCCGCGACTCCGGTGGTCTGGTGCGCGGCTACTGTCTCGAGGACGCGGAAACGGTCGTCATCGCGATGGGCTCCGTGCTCGGCACGATCAAGGACACCGTCGACGAAATGCGCGAGCAGGGCGTGAAGATCGGCGTTCTCGGCATCATCTCCTTCCGTCCCTTCCCGCTGGAAGCGGTGCGCGAGGCCCTGAAAGGTGCCAAGCGCATCGTCGTCGTCGAGAAGGCGTTTTCGGTCGGCATCGGCGGTGTCGTTGCGACCGACGTTCGGACGGCGATGGATGGTCTCAGCGTCAAGGATTACACGGTCATCGCCGGCCTGGGCGGGCGTCCGATCCTCAAGAAATCCCTGCGGGCCATCTTCGACAAGGCGTTGGGCGACGAGCTTCCGCCGCTGACCTTCCTTGACCTGGACTGGAACATCGTCAACAAGCAGTTGGAACGCGAGCGCCAGAAGCGCCGTTCCGGCCCGGTTGCCGAGAACATCCTGCGCGACGTCGGCAGCAGCCATGTCGCCCAACACAGCTGAGGACACGACCATGAGTTTTCAACCCGTCAAGTTCTACCAGACCGGTACCTTCACTGTCGGCAACCGTTTGCTGGCGCCGGATCAGCGCAGCGTGCAAGCCAACATGGAGCGGACCAACTCCCTGAACTCCGGCCACCGCGCCTGCCAGGGCTGCGGCGAGGCGCTGGGTGCACGCTACGCGATCGATGCGGCAATGCACGCGACCGACAAGCAGATGGTCGCCGTCAACGCCACCGGTTGCCTGGAGGTGTTTTCCACCCCGTATCCGGAAACTTCGTGGCAGGTGCCCTGGATTCACTCGCTGTTCGGCAACGCAGCTGCAGTGGCCACGGGCGTCTCGGCCGCGCTGAAGGTCAAGCGTCAGAAGGGCGTCTCGGGCGATGTGCGTGTCGTCGCCCAGGGCGGCGACGGCGGCACGACCGACATCGGTTTCGGCTGCCTGTCCGGGATGTTCGAGCGCAACGACGATGTGCTGTACATCTGTTACGACAACGGCGGCTACATGAACACCGGCATCCAGCGCAGCTCGGCGACGCCGCCGGCGGCGCGCACGGCGACGACCATGCCGGTCGGCCCGGA
Source organism: Gammaproteobacteria bacterium (assembly GCA_029289235.1). Lineage (GTDB taxonomy): Bacteria > Pseudomonadota > Gammaproteobacteria > Burkholderiales > Rhodocyclaceae > Propionivibrio. The sequence continues at coordinate 13,048 of JARFTZ010000048.1, read as the reverse complement.
GCCCGGCAACCCGTTCGGGCAAGGCAAGTTCGTCCCGGCGATCGCCATGGCGCACGAGATTCCCTACGTGGCGACGGCGACGGTGGCCGACCTGCGCGATCTCGAATACAAGGTGCGCAAGGCGATGACCTTCCGCGGCGCGCGCTACATTCATATCCTCGTGCCGTGCCCGCTTGGCTGGGGAACCGCGTCCGACGAGACGCTGCGCATGTCGCGTCTCGCCAAGGAAACCGGGTTGTTCCCGGTCTTCGAAGCCGAACGGGGCGAACTGACCCACTCGACCAAGATCCGCCGCTTGCTGCCGGTTGAAGAATATCTGCGGCCGCAGAAGCGCTTTGCCCACCTGTTCGGCAAGACGCCGGCCGTCGATACCATCGCCCGGCTGCAAGCGATAGCCGACAAGAACATCCGCAAATACGATTTGCTTGAGAAGGAGGCGAACTGATGAACAAGCCTTTTGCCATTACCCTGGACCCGGGCTCGTCGCTCGCCAACCGTACCGGCACGTGGCGTACCGAGCGGCCGGTTTACGTGAACCGCCTGCCTCCCTGCAACAACCAGTGCCCGGCGGGCGAAGATATCCAGGGCTGGCTGTTCCACGCCGAGTCAGGCAACTATGAAAAAGCCTGGCAGCATCTGACCAAGGACAATCCCTTCCCGGCGATCATGGGCCGGGTCTGCTATCACACCTGCGAGGGTGCCTGCAACCGCGCCAACCTCGATTCGGCGGTGGGGATCAACTCTGTCGAGCGCTTCCTCGGTGACGAGGCAATCAAGCGCAAGTGGAAACTGGTCCAACCTGCTGCCGAATCGGGCAAGCACGTGCTGATCGTCGGCGGCGGCCCGTCGGGCATGTCGGCGGCCTACCACCTGCGCCGTCTCGGCCACCGCGTGACCGTGTATGAAGCCGGGCCGATGCTCGGCGGGATGATGCGCTTCGGGATTCCCAAGTACCGCCTGCCGCGTGAAGTGCTTGACGCTGAAATGCAGCGCGTGGTCGAGATGGGCGTCGAGGTGAAGCTCAATGCCAAGGTCGATAACATCCAGGAAACGATGAAGGCCGGCAACTTCGATGCGGCCTTCCTGGCCGTCGGCGCGCATATCGGCAAGCGGACCAACATCCCGGCCGGCGCGGTCTCGAAGATCGTCGACGCGGTTTCGGTGTTGCGCAGCATGGAAGGCGAAGAGAAGCCGATGCTCGGCCGCCGCGTGGTGGTCTACGGCGGCGGCAACACGGCCATCGACGTGGCGCGTACGGCCAAGCGCATGGGCGCCGAGCCGATCATCGTCTATCGCCGCACCCGCGACAAGATGCCGGCACACGACTTCGAGGTCGAAGAGGCGATGCAGGAGGGTGTGATGATCAAGTGGTTGTCCACGATCAAGAAAGCCGGCGACGCTTCGATCACCGTCGAGAAGATGGAGCTCGACGCCAACGGCTTCCCGCAGCCGACCGGCGAAATCGAGACGCTCGAAGCCGACTCGGTCGTTCTGGCTCTTGGTCAGGACGTCGACCTCGGACTGCTTGAAGGCGTCCCGGGCCTGGAGGTTACCGACGGCGTGGTCAAGGTCGACGCCAACATGATGACCGGTCATGCCGGCATCTTCGCTGGCGGCGACATGGTGCCGACCGAGCGCAACATCACGGTCGGCGTCGGCCACGGCAAGAAAGCGGCGAAGAACATTGACGCCTGGCTGCGCGGGATCACCTACGTCGCGCCGCCGAAGCCGCCGGTTGCCACATTCGAACGCCTCAATACCTGGTATTACTCGGATGCGCCGAAAACCGTGCGGCCGATGCTTGACATCATCCGTCGTCAATCGACGTTCGAGGAAGTCCAGGGCGGGCTTGACGAAACCAATGCGCTGTTCGAGGCACGCCGTTGCCTGTCATGCGGCAACTGCTTCGAGTGCGACAACTGCTACGGCGTCTGTCCGGACAATGCGGTGATCAAGCTCGGCCCGGGCAAGGGCTTCCAGTTCAACTACGACTACTGCAAGGGCTGCGGCCTCTGCGTGTCGGAATGCCCGTGCGGCGCGATCAACATGGTGCCGGAAAACAACTGATCCTCGTTGCGTGAAGTTGAACGGGGCGGTGACGCGAGTCACTGCCCCGTTTTTTTTTGAATGTAGCCTTACTGCATCAGGAAGGTGGTCTCGGTGTCCGCGTCCCAGCCATCCCACAGGAAATCGTCGGCCTTGCCGTCGGCGATCAGGCGCAGGGCGTAGTTGACCTGCTCCTTGTAGAACTCGCAGAAGGCGCCGATCCTGTCCATGCCGCCGTTCATCTCGTGCGCTTCGGCCGGGCATGGCGAGCCGCAGAAATGGCGGATCGCGCAGTCGTCGCACGGGGCGAAGGTGTCGACGTCGCGCGCGGTGACGGTGCGGAAAGCGCCGGATGCCAGCGCCGCATTGACGCCGCCCTCGTCGAACAGGTTGCCACCGTTGAAGCGTGGCAGACCGATGAACTCGCTGCACGGATACAGGCTGCCGTCGGCGGCCAGGGCGAAGAAGGCGCGTCCGCCACCGCACGGCGAGATATCGCACATCAGCCGTCGCGCCGTCGGCGCCAGGATGGCGAGCAGGATGTTGGCGAAGTTGGCGACCACCAGCTTGCGGCCGGTTGCGCGGTACAACGCGTGCGTGCGGTCGAGCGCGGCGAAGAGGGCCTTGCCCATGTCGGCGTCGGCCGGCTTGACGCCGCGCGCGCCGGGCAGCGTGCAGCGCAGCGTATTGAGCATGCAGGTCGGTACTTCATGCGCGTGGAACAGTTCGACCATCCGCGTCAGGTGCGCCAGATTCTCGGTTGTGCAGGTGGTGATCACGCTCCATGAACCGTAGCCGCGCAGCGCGTCCATCGCCTTCAGGACCTTGTCGTGGACGCTCTTGCCGCCCCACGTCAGGCGCGTGGCATCGGTGATGCCGGCGACCGGGCCGTCGAGCGAAAGACCGATGCTGACGTTGCGCGACGTCAGGAAATCGACGGCTTCCCGGTCGAGCAGCGTGCCGTTGGTCTGGATGCCGAAGGCGAAGTCGTCGCCGAACGCCTCGATCGCCGCGAAGACCGCCGCCTTGTTCATCAGCGGTTCGGCGCCGTGGAAGATGGCGCGCGGTGTGCGGCCCTCCGGCATCACCGAGCGGAAATAGTCGCGCAGCTTGCCGAGCGCGCCGATCAGCCGGTCCTCCGACATGTGCTGGCCGCCGCTGCGTTGCTTGTCTGGCAGGTAGCAGTAGGTGCAATTGAGGTTGCAGCGTTCGGTCGGATTGAGGTAGACGCCGGACGGCGTCAACCCGAAGCGCAATGCGTGCAGCTCGCGGGCGAAGCTTTCGGCCTTGGTACGGAAGTCCTGCATCAGCGGCGTGCTCTCGGCTGTCGATTCGGCGATGCGCGTCTTGTCGACAAGCGCCCAGAAAGCGGTGTTGGGGTCGGTGACGGCGGCGTAGATGTCGTGGCCGATGTCCACGGGAATCAGCGGGCCGGCGGAAGCGGCCCGCGCGAAAGTGGCGTCGGTCATCTTACTTGGCCGCTTTTCTGTCCATCAGCACGTAGTGCGACAGGCCGATGCCGTCCGGGTTGCAGCTCTTGCGGAGGGCGATGGTCGGGGCGGCTGATTGAGCGGGCCGGGCGGCTTGCCGGGGTTGCGTTTGAATGGTTTGCGACATGATCCTCTCCTCGGGAAAATGAAAAATACAAAGGGCTCCGGCTGAAGGCACGCGGGTGCATGCCTTCAGCCGGAGCCCCTGCCAAAGCTCCGCTTCAGTTCGACACGTCTTCTGGCTCCCGGATCAGCCTAAGCGCCGCGCCTTCCCGGCGGAGTGATCTCCGTCAGTGGCTGGTCGTTGCCGACCGTGCAGCGTTCGTCCCCGGATACAGCGGCGGGCCCGCCACGGATTTGCACCGTGTTCCGTTTCGTCGAACCGAATGGAGCGCACATTGTCCTCGACCGTCCGGGGCGGGTCAAGGTGCTGCCGTCATGTTTTCAGTCACCCCATGCACGCAGGATGATGTCGCGAATGACATGCAGCTTGCGGTGGAAGAAATGGTCTGCGCCGGGAATGACGACGACCGGAAGATCGAGTGGCTCGGCCCAGGCGAGAACGTTGCTGAGCGGAACCGTGGTATCTGCCGAGCCATGGATGACCAGCGTGTTCTTGGCGACCGCGGCCGTGGCATAGTGCCGGGCGCCTTCTACATGGCCGGCGGCGGTGCCGATCAGGATGAGCCTTCGGGCCGGCTGGCCAGCGTTGGCCAGTGCTTCGGCAACGCGTGATTGGACGTAGGCGCCGAACGAAAAGCCGGCAAGCACGACCGGCAGTTCGCCGAAGGCACGTCTGGCCTCATCGAGGACCACCAGCATGTCCTCGGTTTCTCCGCGCCCCTCGTCGTGGACACTTTCGCTGGCGCCTGTCCCGCGGAAATTCGGGCTGAACACGGCATATCCGAGCCGCGTCAGTGTATTGGCTACGGTGCGTACCACCTTGTTTTCGTTGGTGCCACCGAAAAGCGGGTGCGGATGGCATACCAAGGCGATGCCCAGCGGATTTTCCGGCGAATCGACGCGTGTCTCGATAACGCCTGCCGGGCCGTCGATGGCGATCGTTCGGGTGCTTGGCTTCATGCGGTCGGGGCTAGATCTTCAGGCGTTCGACGACACGCCCATGGATCAGGTGTTCCTGGATGATTTCCTCGATATCGTCGGTGTCAACGTACTGATACCACACCGCCTCTGGATAGACGACGAGAACGGGGCCGTCGTCGCACCGATCCAGACACCCCGCCTTGTTGATGCGAACTTTCCCTTTCCCCTTGAGCTTCAGTTCGGCAATCCGGTCTTTCGCGTAAGTCTGCGCGTTGCTTGCGCCAAGGTTATTACAGCAACTTTCACCATTTTCCCGCTGGTTGCAGCAAAAAAAGACATGGTGTTTGAAATAGCTCATGATCCGATCCTCCGGTAAGTATTTCTCGTCGGGCTAAATGCGCCGCCCGAGCAGAATCAGGTAAGGAAGCGACAAAAACGGCCAGAAACTGGCGGTCAATCGAGTGAGACCGTTGAAATTGAGAAAGTGCCCCTGGCGCCAGGCAGTCAGCGCGGCGACAGAGTAAGGATTGAACGGGGTAATGTTCACAAGCACCGTTCCCGCCATGAGTGCGAGTCCGGCAAGCGCAATGCGCGCAGGACGTGGCAGAAGTTGAGATCCCAGCAGCAGGGCTCCGCCGAGCATGAGGCCCAGGCCGGCACCGGGTGACAGCCAGGCAAACGCACTTTGAGGCCCGATCAGGATGATGGCGCCCAACGTGCGGATGAACAGGGCGCAGAGGAAAAACCCGAGCATGGCCAGATAGGCGTTGGCTTTTGGCAAGAGAAGGGTGCGTATCAGCAGACCGACCGCGAGCATGTTGCAGATGATGATCCCGGTTTCCATGGCGAAGAAGGAGCGGGCGGCGTACGGAACCGGTGGAACGATGCTGAATAGCTGGCGCAAATCCCCTGAACCGAACAGGACGGTTTCCGGAGATAGCTGGGTAATCATCCACAGGCCGGTCAAGACGAGACCGTACTCGCTGAGGGGGAGGCGCGCCAGGAATTGCCTCTGAAGGTTGTTGGTCGACGCGAAAAATGTTGCGCCATACCACGTTGCCAGAATGGCGCCGAGGCCGGTTCCGATCGCGTTGCAGAGCAGGTCGAGGGATGAAGGAACGCGGCTCGGAAGGAACGACTGCAGGGTTTCGATGCTGAAACTGGTGAGCGTTCCCCACATGAAGGCCTGCAGCGCGGCGAAGGCCTGGCCGTGTCTGGTCTTGAGCGCAGGGGCCAGAAGAAACCCGAGCGGCAGGTAGGCAGCGATATTGATCGCCAGATCGAAACCCGTCCAGTAACGGGGCCAGGCGGCCTCCAGAAAGACGAACGGCGAGAGTCCCGGCGACTGCCAGCCGGAAAAAGGGTGAAGGCTGGCGTAGACGACAAGAAGGAGGTAGCAGCCTGCCAGATAGCGCGGCAAGCGCCAGGGCGGGGCTTGTGAAGAGGACTCCGCAGATGCGTGAGTGGATGGTTTTCCTGCGGCCATTGTCGTGCGTGGAATGTCGAGTAGAAGTGATTCTATCTTTGCCAAACCTCGGCGGAGGCCGTCGTCATGAATTTTTCCCAGAAAAGTCATGAGGTTGACAAAATTTGTCTCGATGAATAGAGTTCGGGCTCTCCCGCGCTGCAGAGGCCGTTGTTCAGGAGCGGCGCAGCGCGGAACTTGTCTTGTTTCTTTGACTCTACTACTGACGACGTTCAGTTCCTGAAGTAGTTTTGCCCTGCGGCACTCCTTCCTCTCGCCGCTTCCGGGCAATGCACCCGCCTATAACCGTTTGTCGCACGGCAAGTTTTTCTGTTTGCGCGATGACAACAGTGAAAGGAGAGAGCATGTCTGTCGCTGTAACGCTCAAAAAATCGATGGCACGCAGTCTGGATGCCGTCTCCAGCTTTACCCAGTACGCAGTGATGATTGTCGGGTTGTTGTTTGTCCTCGGCACCGTCGGTCATTTTCTTGACGAGCAGGGCGAGTCGGTTGACACACCGGTTCCTGCGCCAGTTGCGGATGCTTCCGTTTCCGCCGTCGTTCCATTGGCGGGCGACAGTCTTGCGCGTCGTGCTGTCCCCGAGGCCAAGCCTCAGTTCGCGGCTGTTCTTGACTACTTGAAGCGTCGCTACCGTGTTTCGCCCGAGGCAGTCATGCCCATCGTCGAGGTCGCGGAATTGATCGGCAGGGAGCGTCGTATCGATCCCTTGCTGATTCTGGCGATCATCGGCATCGAATCGGGGTTCAACCCGTTCGCCGAGAGTTCGTTGGGCGCACGCGGGCTGATGCAGGTTATCCCGCGTTTCCACATGGACAAATTCCCGGCCGGGCTGGGTAGTCGCCATCTTTTCGACCCGGCAGTGAATATCCGTGTTGGCGTTGGCGTGCTCGAGGAGGCGATCAAGCGCCGTGGCGGGTTGGTTCCGGGACTGCAACAATATGCCGGCTCGTCCGATCCTGAGAGCGGTTACGCGAACAAGGTATTGGCGGAAAAGGCACGCATGGAAAAGGCGGTCCGCCAGCGCACTACTCCGGAATCCAGCGCCTGAATTCCGCGCTGGCCGACTCCGCCAGCCCGCCCCTCATGAGGGCAGGCTGGCTTCTCGACCAGGCGACTAATTCAATCGTCCTCCAGTCCGACCGTTTTGTGTTGCGCTGCCAGTTGCTGTTGCGTGCCGGGCGGGACTGCGGCGTAGTGCGAGAACGCGATGCTGTATGAACCCTGGCCACCTGTGAGTGACTTCAAGCGGCCTTGGTAATCGTCGAGTTCGGCGAGCGGCACCTTGCCGTTGATAGCCATTGTCCCTGAGCCGCGAGGCTGGGTTCCCGTGACCTGACCGCGCTTGCTGGACAAGTCTCCCGACAGGTCGCCTACGCTGTCTTCCGGAGCCAGGACTTCGATATCGACCACGGGTTCGAGGATGATCGGCGTTGCGGCCTGGATGGCCTGAATCGTTGCTTTCCGTCCGGCGGTGAAGAAGGCAATATCCTTGCTGTCCACCGAATGGGATTTCCCGTCATGGACAACAACCCGGATATCGTGCACCGGGAATCCGCCGACGACGCCGTCGGCGAGCGCCTGGCGGACGCCCTTCTCGACCGAGGCCATGAATACGCCGGGGATTACGCCGCCCTTGACCATGTCGACGAATTCGAACCCGCTCCCGCGTTCCAGCGGCTCCACGCGCAGCATCACCTCTCCGAACTGACCGGCGCCGCCGGTTTGCTTCTTGTGGCGGCAGTGTCCTTCGGCTTTCTTGGTGATCGTTTCCCGGTAGGCGATTTGCGGCGGCCGTGTCGCCAGTTCAATCTTGTATTGCTGTGCCAGTCGGGCCAGTTTGGTGCGCAGGTGAATCTCACCCAAGCCGCGAATGACGGTTTCATTCGTGGTCGGGTGACGCTCGACCTTGAAGCAGGGGTCTTCAATCTCGAGCTTGTGCAACACGTCGAAAAGCCGCTGCTCGTCAGCCTTGCGCTTGGTCTCTACCGCCAGGCCCTGCATCGGTTCGGGGAACTCGAGCGGCTTCAGATGAATGTGGTCTTCATCGTGCGAATCGTGCAGCACCGCGTCGAATTCGATTTCGTCCACCTTGGCCACGGCGCCGATATCGCCTGGAACGAGGGTGTCGACCTCGACGTACTCCTTGCCTTGCAGGCGATAAAGGTGCCCGACCTTGAACGCACGTTTCGCATCGCCAACAAAGAGTTGCGTGTCCTTCCGGATCGTTCCCTGGTGCACGCGGAAAATACCGAGCTTTCCGACGAACGGATCGCTGACGATCTTGAACACGTGTGCCAGCACGTGCTTCCCGGGATCGGGAACGGAATCGAACCCTGCAGCCTCCGGATCGTCGGGTTCGCCGCTGAAGAACGGGGGAGGGTTGCCCTCCGCCGGGTTCGGTGCCAGTCTGGCCAGGGCGTCGAGCAATTGCGGAACCCCGGCGCCGGTTTTCGCCGAGACGAACAGGATCGGAATCAGGTGGCCGGCCCGCAGCGCTTTTTCGAAGGGGGCATGCAGCTCTTCGACGGAAGGGTCGGTGCCTTCATCCAGATAGCGTGCGAGCAGATCCTCGTCCTCTTCGACGATTTGGTCGATCAGCGCGCGATGCATCGCGGCGACCGATTCGAAATCACTTTCTCCGTCATCGTGTCCGAGCACTTCGACGACATCCTGGCCGTGGTGCGCGGGCAAATCGAGAAGCATGCACTCGCGGCCGAAGCGCTCGCGGATCTCGCCGACAAGCTTCGGGAGGTCGACGTTTTCCGCGTCGATCTTGTTGATCACGATCATCCGGCACAGATTGCGCGCGGCCGCCAGTTTCATCATCCGCTCGGTCGACAGTTCGATGCCGTTTTGCGCGTTGATCACAACGAGCGCGGTATCGACGGCGGCCAGCGCGCCGATGGCCTGTCCTGCGAAGTCGGGGTATCCCGGCGTGTCGATTACATGGATTTGTGCATCAAGCCAGTTCAGGGAGGCGATCGCGGACTGGATGGAGTGACCGAGTTCCCGTTCCAGCGGGTCATGGTCACAAGTTGTGTTTCCTTTTTCTACAGAGCCTTTGCTGGGAATCGCGCCGGCCGCGGCGAGCAGTGTTTCGACAAGTGAAGTCTTGCCGGCAGCGCCATGGCCGACAATGGCTACAGTACGAAGGTTGACCGTGTTGTTCTGACCCATGTTTTCCCCCAGTTCTTTTGAAAATGCTCGACGTGGGGTGCAAATACGGCAATACCCTGAGTCGAGCTACCGATTACGCATGATCCAACACAACGGTTTCATTCTACGCTTTATGCCTTCTCAGCCAAGTGCTGTTCCGCGTTTTCTCGAGCGGCGATCGCATGAGCCTTTATTTTTCCGATCCGGATTGAAGACTTGCGCTCAAACGCATAAAATGTGCGCCTTCGCGGGTGTAGTTCAATGGTAGAACGGCAGCTTCCCAAGCTGCATACGAGGGTTCGATTCCCTTCACCCGCTCCAATTTAGCTTCCATGGAAATCCACTGAGTTCCATAAGCCGTTGTCAGCAAAGAGTCTTTCGCTAGGCAACGTTCCAGTGAGATCCGCCGAAATCCACCCACTGCTGGACTAAATTAGTCCATCCGGCAGTCCATCAAAGCGGTTGGGTTCGAGTCCGGATTGTTCCTGGGACCGAGCGGGTGCCGGGATGAGCATCTGACTCCTGAATCTGTTCAGGAGCAAACATGGCACTCACCGACATGTTCGTCCGGCAGGCCAAGGCCACCGGAAAGGACTACACGATCCCAGATTTCGATGGCCTCTCGTTGGCCGTATCGGACAAGGGCGCCAAGTCCTGGCACTTTCGCTACACTTGGCTGGGCCGACAAAAGCGGATGTCTCTGGGGACGTACCCGGAGATCAGCCTGCGCGAAGCGCGCGAGCGCCGCGACAACGCGCGGGCATTGGTGGCCAAGGGCATCAACCCCCAGCGGCAGCGAAAGAAGGATCGGCGCATCGCCACCCAGGCCGAGCAGAATACGTTTGAGGCGGTGTACGACAAGTGGCTCGTCTTCCGGGCGCAGGGGCGCCTCAAGAAAGGCCGGCAGACCACGCTGTCGATGATTCCGCGCATCTTCACTAACGACATCCTGCCGAGCCTACGCAAGCGTTCGATCTATGAGATCACCCGCGCCGACCTACTTGAAATCGTCGGCCGCATCGAGAAGCGCGGCGCGCCGTCAATCGCCGAGAAGGTGCGCACCTGGTTCAACCAGCTCTTCCGGTATGCCCTCGTGATCGTGCCGGGCCTGGAGCAGAACCCGGCCTCCGACCTGGATGTGGTCGCCATGCCCCAGCCGCCGGTACGCCACAACCCCTTTCTGCGCATGCCCGAATTGCCTGCGTTCTTGAAGTTTCTCCGCAAGTACCCTGGCAAGTTGAAAACGCAACTTGGCCTCCGCCTGCTGTTGTTAACCGGCGTGCGGACCGGGGAACTGCGCCTGGCAACGCCAGACCAGTTCCACCTTGACGATGGTCTGTGGATCATCCCGCCGGAGGTGGTGAAACAATTGGAATTGAAGATGCAGAAGGAGAACATTCGGCCGGAGGACATTCCTCCCTATATCGTGCCGCTATCTGTGCAAGCGATCGAGATCGTTCGACACATGCTCGACCAGTTCAAGCCAGCCCAGATGTACCTGTTCCCGGGGGAAAAGAGCCTGAAGCAGCGCATCAGCGAGAACACTCTCAACATGGCGTTGCATCGCTTGGGATACGAGGGGCGGCTGACAGGCCACGGCATCCGCGGCACCATTTCGACCGCCCTTCACGAGCTAGGCTATCCCGACAAGTGGGTTGATGCGCAGCTCTCACACGTCGATCCCAACCAGGTTCGCGCGACCTACAACCACGCTGAGTATATTGAACAACGCCGACGCATGATGCAGGACTGGGCTGACCGACTGGACTTGTTCGAGCAGGGGCAGGTTGAAGCTGCCAGCACGCTTCTGACCCTACATCTGGATAGTAGCTCTGTGGCCACTAGCGAGCGGACCGGGCAGTCCTCGGCAACGGCCACGGCCGCGCCAACGCTGGTTATGTCCCAACCCCAAAACGCGATGGCGTTGTCTTCGGTGCAACGCATGTCTGCTGTACGAGCGCCAATTACCCGACAGCCAGCCATCTCAAACTTCCAGCGCGAGCGGATGATCCTTCTCGACATCCTAGAGGCTCCCCACAACCTGTCTGTTGCCGACTATGCCAAGTTGGCTGGCAAGTCGCGCCGCTGGATCACCTACGAAATCCAAGCCGGCAACCTGCTTTCGATCAGCTTGGGTAATCGGGGCCAGCGCGTGCCTGATTGGCAACTTGACCCTCTCAAGCGACATCTGGTCCAGGCCATTCTTAAAGAGACGACCCGTAGCGTGAATTCATGGGATATCTATCATGCGCTCGTGCGGCCATACGAGCTATTTGGTGGGCAGTCCCCTATCGAGGCGCTGACATCAGAGAATCTGTACGTTGCCATTCATTTGGTATGCGGTGCGCTGCACGCGAAAGAGGAGTATTTCGATAATCAGATTCCGCGACTGCATGCGCTCGTCTAGCGAAGCGCTCGATGGCAGGTGCGGTGTTTCCAGCAGCTCGAAACAAGCCCGTTCCTAACACGATGGGGCCTTCCGCAAAAGGACGCATCACAATGCCTGAACCTCGGGCTTGGAGGATACGTGCTTGAGGAGCGATCCCTATGCCGTAGCCTGCCGCAACCATGCCGGTCATCAGCTCGAAGGACATGATTCTGCTGAATGCGCGATCTTGATTGTCGACGACGGTGTCCGCTAATCGACTCAGTACCTCTAAGGTCGGGGGAAATCCGTAGATCAGAGGGGCCGGCCGGAGCGCTTCCAAAGGAATTGTGCGGTGGGCAAGCAGCGGCGATCGTAACGGCAGGGCCACGGCCAGTTCAACACGCCACAGCTGCTGAATGCTCACGGTGAACGCCGTTGAAGTCTCACTGGTGATTCCGACGTCGTAGTCACCCTTGTCCAAGCCTCTAAATAGATCGATTGAGGAGCCCTCTGATATCACAACCCGCGTCTCGGGTTCTTCCGCACGTTGTAGCGCAAGCAGGGCTGCTAGTTGCGGGGACATGGCTGCAGACGAAACGGCAAGCTTGAGAATCAAGGGGCTACACGCGTTGTTCATGGGCGCCCTATCGGAGATAAGCTGTTCGTTGAAAGTAGGCTAAATATCATACCAAGAGTTAAATTTAACGTGGTTTAAATACCGGTGATGCTCGACGCTTTTGCTGATGCAAAAGCGCACTGTCCAACGAGGCCGCCCCGCAGGTACGACTACCTATGAAGCTGAGCCCGCAATGGCCTTCGGTCTTGCGGTACGTGCAGAGCGCATGGAGCAAGGTATAGCCCAAGAGGAATTGGCATCTCTCGCGGGTATCGAGCGCTCACATCTGGGGAAGATTGAGCGTGGCGAGCATATGCCTACGCTGGCGCTGATTCTCAGGATCGCCGTGGCCTTGAACAAGAGCGCTGCGGACCTGATGGCCGCGACAGAAAACAATCTGCGCTTAGGTCTGAAGAAGATGTGAGTCACATTACTGCCAAGTACGCGATCAGTTTTTCTTCTGGGAGTGCAGGCGCGCTGTAAGTCGCTCCAACGGTATGGATGACCTATCATTGTCCAACCTAAGCAAGTAGGTTGTGACTTCTGCTGACTCGATTGCCAGGGGCCGGATCACAATGTCGGGATATTGGCAGATCGCTACTCTCGTCGCAGTTGTAAAGCCAACGCCATAGCCAGCTGCTACCAGCGTATGCATCATATCCAACGAGGCCACGTGCTCGACGATCTTTGGCTCTTGCCCTATTGATCCGGCAGTAAGAAGTTTTCATGCGGCGTATTTGACGCGGGGATCCTGAAAGTAGGATTTCACGCGTTCGGGATTTGTTTCGATGAAAGCCATGTGGTTGGTTGCTGCAGCATGTAATTTGGCCTTCGTTCGGAC